>CAVWLW010000038.1:0-117168 GCA_963755715.1 uncultured delta proteobacterium | reverse complement strand
TAATCGGTTCGAAAATCTCGGCGAGTAATCGGCTGCGGCCGAAACTGTAGCCGAGGCCGATGCCCGCGATAGCGCCGACCGGAAAGCCGATGGCGATTTCTTGAAAAGTCACCCAGGTGTGCTGAAGCAAATCACCCGAGTAGAAACCGTTGAACAGAGACGTAAAAATACGGCTGGGGCTGCTGATTAGAAACGGTTCGATCCATCTGCCGGACGCGAATTCCCAGGCGAGGAAAAAGCCGACGACAATGGCGCTGCGAATTAGCGTTACGGTGATAGTGCGCGAAAAGATCTTTGACGTCGTGGTCGTTGGCATAGATCGGGTTATCTTGGAGCGCTGTTCGCCGACTTGATCTTTCATGAATGTTCGCTTGGGCGCCCGATATGGAGCTCGTGGCGAAAGATCTCCCACAAGCGCCCATAGGCATCGTCGAAGCCTTCCTGGCGGTGAATCTCAAAAATGTCGCGCGGCCTGGCCATATTGATTTTGATGACATCTTTGATTTTTCCGGGGCGATGCGTCATCACGACGACCCGGTCGGCGAGGGCGACGGCCTCGACCAAATCGTGGGTGACAAAGACGATGGTCTGGCGTTTCTGTTCCCAGATTTTTAACAGCTCGTCTTGCAGCACCATACGGGTCTGCGCATCCAACGGACCGAAGGGCTCGTCCATCAATATAACCGGCGGCTCGTAAGCGAGCGCGCGGATGATCGAAGCCCGTTTGCCCATGCCGCCCGAGAGTTGCGCGGGATAATATTTTTCGAAGCCCGAGAGCCCGGCGAGCTTGATAAAATAGTCTACCTGCCGCTCGCGGTCCGCTTTGGAAAAGCGCTTGGGGCTCAGTCCGAAACCGACGTTTTCCTCGACGGTGAGCCAGGGAAAGAGCTTGCTTTCCTGAGGTACATAGCCGACTCGAGTATTGATGCCTTGTACCTCGTCGCCTTGAAAAAGAATCCGACCGGCCGAGACCGGGGAGAATCCGGCGATCAGCTTGAGCAAAGTGGATTTGCCGCAGCCGCTGGGGCCGACCACCGTGACAAACTCGCCGGGGCGGATGTCCAATTCGATGTCGGTAAGCGCGCTGAGGTTGGCCTGGCTGGGCGTATGAAAGATCTTCGAAACGTTTTGGACCTTGATGACGACGTCGGGTTGGGTTTGCCTCGACTGTTGAGCTTCGTGTGCGAGATCCGCCATGAAATTTCTGTCCCTGCGCCAGCGCCATTATCCATGGGAAACTTGCACTGTCAACCAGATGAAGGATAAAGGATAAGGGATAAAGTATAGCCGACGGAACGCCCGAGCCGGAGTTTTTATCCTTTTGCCTTTATCCCTTATCCTTTCTACGGTTTCCAACCTTTGGCTTGCAGATCGGCAGCGACTTTTTTGGCGATGGCGAAATTGAAAAATCTGTCGACGGGCGCCGATTCTTTGACTGCGGCGATTCTCAGAGCCGATTCCACCGCTTTTTTTTGCGAATCGTCGCTGAACGTGCCGTCGCTCGTTAGCGCCGGGCGGGCGGCGTCGTAACCTTTGGCGGCGAGATTTTCTTTTACTTTGATGCTGCGCGTGATGATCGCGATCGTCTCGGCGCGCCGATCGAGCGTAAAGCGCAGTCCTTTCAGAGTTGCGCGCGTGAACTGTTCGATCAACGCCGGGTCGGAACGCAACATTTCTTCGCGCACGACGATGGCGCCGTTGGGCGTGATGATATCGCCTTTGGCCATCGAAGCGGCTTCGTACATGCCGGCTTCTTGCGCCATGATGTTCCACGGCAGCGGCAAAAGCGTCGCGTCAATGAAATTATTCTGCAGCGCCAAAAGCCGCGGCGCCGTGTCGCCGGCCTGAAGCAGCGTGTAATCCTTGCCCGGCTCCAGGCCGTGCTTCGATAAGAATTCGCGGAGCAGAAAGTAGGTCACCGCGTTGAACCCGGGCACGCCCATCTTTTTGCCTTTCAACTCTTTGATGTCGCGGATCGGCGCGCGGGTCATCAACCAGAAGAGAGGCCGCTCGTAGCTGGAAAACAGCACCCGCAGGTTGGCGCCGCGCAAATTGGCGCTCATCGCCGCGGCGGGCACGCTACTAAACGAAACCTCGCCGCTCATCAGCGCGAGATTGGCCAAAGTGCCGGTCATTTGAATCAGATCGACGTCCAGTCCTTCTTCTTTGTAAAAGCCCTTTTCTTTTGCGGTGAAAAAAACGATTTGCGTGATGTTGTAGCCGGGCAGGGCGATGCGGACCGTCCGCGCCGCCGCGGTCGACGCGGCGTAAAATAACGCAGAGAGCAAAACGACAATGCCGATTGATGAACGCATCTTAATCTTCGCTTATATGCGGCGCGCAGTCGTGGGTCAATGCGCGGCGTATATTCATTCGCAGTAAAATTCTTGCTTTTACACGGTTCGATCGGCTAATTTCAAAAGACTTCGCACCATGAGGAGGATTCATGAAAATCATCAGCGAGTCGATTATCAAAAGCAACACGGGCAAAACTTTCGAGGTCAAAAAAGGTCAAATCATTCGAGTCATCGGCGAGTCGACCGCGGATTACGTCGTGTTCAATTTACGCGACGTCAAAGAACGCTTCGACCAGGCGCGCACCAAAGTCGATCAGGGGAAAATTTACGTGACGACGGGCGACGTGCTGATTTCCAAATACAACAACGTCATGCAGACCATCGTCAAAGACACGTACCGCGGCACCCATGACATGGAAAAGGGCATGTGCAGCACGTCTTTCTACAAAAAATGGGGCGATGAGATTTTCAAGATCTACGGCGGTGTTTGGAAAAGATTGGGAAGAAAAAAAGTCGTCGCGCCGAAACACGGCTGCTGGGAAAATCTCGCCCAGGCGCTAAAGCCCTACGGCGTGCAAAAAGAAGACGTGCCGAGTCCGCTCAATGTTTTTCAAACCATGGTGATCAACGCCAAGACCGGCAGCATGCGTTATTCTATGACGCGGCCGCGGCCGGGCGGTGACATGATGGATCTGCGCTGCGAGATGGATTGCCTGGTCGGCATCAGCGCGTGCCCGGAAGGCGGGCGGGGCAAAGACCTAAAGATTATGATCTACAAAAATTAATCGTCCAACCGTTCTAAAGAATTTCAATAGTTCCAGCAGCGGTCGAAGAAATCGACTGGAACGATTGGAACGCTGGAACCATTTGAACAGATCTCTATTTATACAACTCGTCAATAATCCCCCTTGATCCCCCTTCTTTTAAGAAAACTTGTCCTCGCTAAAGTCGGAAGGTTTGGCCTGCGCGGCTTTGGGATTCTTAATCTTTAACTGGTCAAGGTAAAGCTGGATACCGGGCTCGGTGGGGTAGGGAACTTTGAGCGTCAGTTTGGCGACGATTTCGTTATAGGATTCTTCGACCGATTTTGTCGTCTTTGATGGCTAGATACTTTTGTAAAATCTTTTGTGCACCCTTCGGATTCGTCAGGTTGTAATGGCTGCCCTCGACGTACGCCCTGATAAAGCGGCGCACCGTGTCGGGCTTTTTCTTGATGTAGTCCCGCGTGGTGGCCACCCCGTTTTGCTGCCATTCGACATCGAGTTTGGTGAAATCGAGCAAGGCGCGCATGCCGATCTCCTTGGCTTTCAGAGTTTCCGGCGCTTGCAGGAGCGTGGCCTGCAGCGCGTTGGTCTGCATCGCGGCGAGGCGCGCAGGAATCGAGCCGGCTTGCACGTACGTCACATCGGTCTCTTTTATTCCGAATCTTTTCAGAGACGGTGATAGCTGCGGCGTTATCCGCGCTGCCCATGCGGCTCACTCCGAATTTCTTGACTATTAGGTCTTCCACTCGTTGATCCCCTCTTTGACAAAGAGGACTTAGGGAAAGCGATTTGCTCCGCCCGCAACCAGCACGGCGCCGGATCCTTGGAGGTTGCTGGTGACCACGGCCGAGGCGCCGGCGTGGACAATGGAGTTTCTCCGGAGACCAGGGCGGTGACCGCGAGCGGCGCGCCGACGAGCAGCACCAAGTCTACGTCGAGTCCCTGCTTGGCGTAAAAGCCCATTTCTTTGGCGGTCCAGATCGTGGCTTGAGTCGGCGCGATCACGGTGTAGGCGACCCGAAGCTTTTCCAGCGGTTGCGCGTTGACGAATGAATGGGTCATCGTCAATAGAAATAGCAGGCACAGGTGGACAAAAATTTTTCGCAAGAACCGTCTTCCCATCATCTTTCTCCTGACATTTTTGCAGCCCGCTGATGCGACTATCGGCCATCGGCTCGCCCACGCAAGCTCCTAATAGAGCGGCGTCAATATCACATGCTTGGGCGCGTGTGACAATCTGGCGGTGGATAAGTCGCGCGTTTGAAAAGGTCGTCATTACGCCGCCGCGCGCCAGGGTGTGAGGCGGCGGTCTAAATATTGAATCAGCGACAGCAAGGCGACGGCGAGCAAGACGATCGTCAAGATCGTGGCGAAGAGCGCGGGTGAATTGAACGACGCGCCGAACGTCATCAGCATGGCGCCGAACCCGACCACGGCGAGGATCATTTCGCTGGTGACCATGCCGAGCACCGCGCGGCCCATGCCGAGGCGAATGCCCGCCATGATCATCGGCGTCGCCGCGGGCAAGATCACTTTCAAAAACAATTCGCTTTCGCGCGCGCCGAAGGAGCGCGCCATTTCGGTTAACACCGGGTCGACGTTGCGCACGCCGGCGGTGGTATTGATGGCGATAATGACGAAGGCGAAGAGAAAAACGATCCAGACGCGCGAGTGCAGGCCGAGACCGAAGGCGATGACCAAAAACGGAATGAACGAAATCATCGGCACGGTGAGCAACGCGGTCATATAAATATCGAGAAACGATTCGAGTCGCCGGTAGCGGCCCATCAAGAGTCCGAGCGGTACGCCGAAAAGCACGGAAACAATAAAACCCATCGAGAGGGCTTGAAGACTTACCGCGAGGGCCTGAAATAGCTGGCCTGAAACGAGGAGATCCATCCAGACGATCACGACTTTCGAAAGCGGCGGCAGCAGATGAGCATTCCCCGCGCGTCCGGCGACCTCCCAGATCGCGGCGAGCGTTAACAGCGAGATGATCCTAAGCGTGCGCGCTTTCATGGCTCTATTTGCGGCCGATCTTTTTGACGACCTTGTCCAATGGCGCGGTGTCAAAGGCTTGCTTGAAGCTCACCGCATCCTTCTTGAGCAGACCGGACTCCTCGAAGAATTTGATGCTCGCTTCGCCGCGTTCTTGCTCGGCGCCGCCGTTGACGTCCCAGATGCTCAGCTCTTTGTAAGTCGCGGCCGTCGCTTCGACGAGTTCGGGCTTGGTTTCCGGCAGCAACCGCAGAGCATTTTCTTTGATCGACGCCGGGCGTTCTTCGGCGTTGCGATGGGCTCGGAGAATCGCTTCGAGCACGGTTTCAACCGTCGCGCTGTTCTTTTGCACGTAATCGGCGCGGGCGAAATACATCGAGCCGATCAGCTGCGGAAAAGTCTTGGCGTAGGAGATCAAGACGTGAAACTGGCCGGGCTTGGCGCTGAGAATATTGAGCACGTCGCCGATCTCCGCCGGGGTCGCATCCAATTGGCCGCGCATGAGCGCCTCGGCACGGACGTCGGAACCGGGGATGATCATCCAGTTGGGATTGATCTTGTAGTGTTGCGCCATCCATTTGACCAGCGCTTCGGTCACGGTGATCGGCGCGTGGTAGCCGACGCGTTTGCCGTCGAGTTGTTTGGATCTCTTTGATGCGACACCGGCGTAACGAACTGCCATTCGTTGCGCACTTGCTCGCCGATGATCCGAACGTTCATGCCGCTCTCGACGGCTTTGACCACGGCGATGCCGGCGGCCGAGCCCATGTCGGCTTCTCCCGCAACCACGGCCTGAACGGCCAAGTCAGTTTTCGGAAAGAACGTCGGCACGACTTCGATTCCTTGTTTCTTGAGTTGCTCCCAGGCGAGCAGCGACGGAATATCGCCCATGTCCGCCGAAGACGGATAGGCGAAGCGGACTTTCTTCTGCGCCTGCACTTCCCTGCTCTCGATGAGCCCGAGGGTCAGGACCAATGACACCGCCATAATCCGCGCGTCAATTTGCCCATACGATTCCCTCCTTTGGTTAGTTGACTATTCGATAGCGATCTCTGCCTTCCATCCGGTTAACCGGCGGTCGAGCCATTGCACCGCTCGCATGGTCATCATGGCGATTATCAGAATCGTCAAAATCACCGCAAACAGCGAGTCGGTGGCGAAAGACGAGCCATACTGCATGATCATCGCGCCGATGCCGGTTAGGGTGAGCAGCATTTCCGCGGTCACCATGCCCTTGACGGCGCGCCCCATGCCCAGGCGAACGCCAGCCATGATCGCCGGCATCGCCGCAGGCAAGATGATTTTGAAAAAAATTTCTTTTTCCTTAGCGCCGAAGGAACGCGCCATTTCGATGAGGACCGAGTCGACCTGCTTCACGCCGGTCATGGTGTTGATGATGATGACAAAGACCGCGAACAGAAAAACCACGGCGATGCGCGACTCGACGCCAAGACCGAACCACAGGATGAACACCGGAACGAACGCAGTGGTCGGCGCCGACATCAACGCGTTGACATAGAGATCGAGAAAGTGCTCGACGGCGCGGAATCGTCCCATGAACAGGCCGATGACGATGCCGAACGATACCGCCAGGCTAAAACCGATGGCGAGCGTCGTGAGGCTCAGGCTCAGGTTCGCCAGCAGTTTGCCGCTCATCCATAGCTTCCACCAAGCGGCGCCGATTTGCGATAAGGGCGGAATCAGTGTGGAATCCATGGTCCGCCCGGTGACTTCCCACAGCACCGCGAGCGAGAAAATAGACAAAATATGGGTGCCGATACGGCTATTCAATGGTGGTTCTCCATCGCTTTTTTGAGGCTCCCCCATATGTAATTGGTCAATTCGACGAATTTTGGATCGCGGCGCACTTCTTCGGACGATGCGCGGGCGCGCCAGCGGCACGTCGAGCATTTCCGCCACTTGTCCCGGCCGTGGCGTCATTACGACGACACGATCGGAAAGATAAACCGCTTCATCCATGCTGTGGGTGATAAAAATCACGGTCTTGCGTTCGCGCTGCCATAGCTCCAAGAGTTCTTCCTGCAAAAGCTGGCGGGTCTGGGCGTCGACCGCGCCGAACGGCTCGTCCATGAGCAGGATCGTGGGATTGACCGCCAGCGCGCGGGCCAATCCGGCGCGTTGCTGCATGCCGCCGGAAAGTTCATGAGGATAGTGATTCTCGAAATCGGCGAGGCCGACCCGCTTGAGATAATCGCGCGCGGTCTTTGTCCGTTCTTCTTTGGAGGTTTGGCGCAGTTCGAGGCTGAACTCGACGTTGGCGAACACCGTGCGCCACGGCAGCAGGGCGAAGGTTTGAAATACCACGGCGCGGTCCGGCCCCGGCGTGGTCATCTGCTTGCCGTTGATCAAAATTGACCGCTATCGCACGGGATCAGCCCGTCGATCATTTTGAACAGCGTGGTTTTGCCGCAACCGCTTGGACCGATGATGCTGACAAATTCGTTTTCACGGACTGAAAGATTCACGTCCGTGAATGCCTTCATTTCCGTCGTGTTGTCCTTGACGGTTTTCTGAAAACTTTTCGAAACCCCACGGATCTCAACCATGCTCGGGCGGCCTAATCGTTCACGGTCAGATTCGTTCAAATCGTTCCAGACGTGTGAAGATTCAAGCGCTGCTCCAACAATTGGAGAGGCTTGACCTGCTTGAACCAAGCTTTCACTTACCGGTGATGACCTTATCGTCTTTCCCCGGTTCGTAAGGCCGCGTATCTCGCGCCAGATCGATTTCATTCAACACCTCGTCCGGCGCCTGCGCTTCTTTGGGAAAATTATAGGGCGGCAGCGGCTTGGTGGCGTCGAAGATCAGCTTGGTTTCCATCGGTCCCTTCTCCATGCGGTTGTAACCGTAGGCAGTGGGATTCAAGTGCGAGCCGATGATGTTGGGGATAATCACCAAGTCGCGATCGGCCTGAAAGCGCATCGCCAGCGCCCAAAGCACTTGGGTTTCATTGAATACATCGACGTCGTCGTCGACGACGATCACATGTTTGATGTTTGGGTCGGTGACCAGGGCTCCTAGCGCGGCCTGTTTCGGTTCGCCTTCGGCTCTTTTCTTGACCGAGATATAACAATGGGAACGGGCGGCGCCGGAAATTGGCATATTGACGGCGGTCGTGCTCGGCACGACCTCCTGGATGCGCTTGAGCAGGCTGCCCAAGCGCGGCGCCGCGCCGATGATATTATGCTCGAAATGCGCGCTGTGGATGCATTGATAGATCGGATTTTTGCGCATGGTGATCGCAGTGACTTCGATGTAGGGCTGGTCGCCCTCTTTATAGTAGTAATGCGGCCATTCGCCGAAGGGGCCTTCGTAGTGGCGCTTGTGCGGCGGCACGATGCCTTCGATGACGATCTCGCAGCGCGCCGGCACCATGAGGCTCACGGTTTCCGCTTTCACGACTTCCAACGGCTCGCCGAGAAAAGCACCGGCGATTTCCATTTCCGAGCCGACGCCGGCTTGCTTGCTGACCGCCGCCATATTCAAAGCCGGATGATGGCCAAGGGCGAGCGCGACTTCCATCGGTTCGTTGTGATCTTCGTATTCGGCGCGCACATAGTTGCCGTGATTGGCGGGATTGATCATCAGCCCGAGTTGGCGCTTGCCCTGCTTTTGGTGGCGGTAAATGCCGACGTTGACGGCGTTGGTGCCGCGCTCTTTACAGATCAGCGCGGCCGCATTGATATACGACCCCGCGTCGCCTTCATTGAGGGTGAGGACCGGCAAGAGATCGAGATCAGCAGCGTCGCCCTTCAAAATCACTTCTTTGCACGGCGCGTCTTTGGCCGGGATTTCTTTCACCGGTACTGGATGATGCTCCCGGTACGCCAAGTCTTTGACCATTTGCGGCACCGACGGCGAGCCCAACGATAATGCCAGCCGCTCGTAAGTGGCGCCGAGATTGATGACTAGCGGAATCTTCGAGCCTTTGATGTTCTTGAAAAATACTAGAGGGTATTCGTTTCTCCGCTCGAACTTTTCAACAATGGCGCTGGCTTCGTAGCACGGATCGACTTCCTTATCGACGACCACTACGTCTTTCGGCCGTTTTTCCAACAATTCATCCAAATAGCTGCGCAGGTCTTTCGCCATTTTTGCTTCCCTCCCTTTATCCCGGCATGCCAGGGTTTGGTCGCGTGATAAATCTCTTACTTGCTAAATACGCATAGTTGAAATCATCTGGCAACAACCTGAAAGCCGCTCCGGCTTTGCCCATAGCTTTGCTTGACAGCCTGGGGCCGTTCTTCTAACTGTGGGACTGGAAATAGTGATGCGACGCCTCCCGATAAAATGGGGCTTGAGCCTGCCCAATCGCGGCGCGCTGTTCGGCCTCGCCGAGATCGACGAGTTGATCGAATGCGCCGCGGTTGCCGAACAATCGGGCGTGTTCGAATCGGTTTGGGTCGGCGACAGCTTGATTCATAAGCCGCGTCTGGAAGCGATCACCATGCTCGCGGCACTCGCCACGCACACGAAGAAAGTTCGCCTGGGCACGATCTGTATGGCGTCTTTTCCCGTGCGCCATCCGGTTTTGCTCGCCATCCAGTGGGCGTCCCTCGACCAAATCTCTAAAGGCCGGTCGCTCTTGGGAGTCTGCATCGGCGGCGCCCATGAAGGCGAGCTCAGAGCCTTCAACGTCAAGCGCGAGGAGCGGGTCGGGCGCATGAAAGAAGGCATCGAGCTATTACGCGCGATCTGGAGCGACGAAGAAGTCCATCATCGCGGCAAGTATTACACATTGGAAGATTACAACATCGTGCCCAAGCCCGTGCAAAAGCCGCCGCCGATCTGGATCGCGGTGAGCCCTGAGCGCGAGCAGGTCGGCGACAAAATCGTCGATCAGGCGATGCGCCGGGTCGGCGCTTTGGCTGACGGCTACATTACGATGGGCGTGACTGGCGAGGAATTTGCCAAACGCTGGCGCGTGATCGAATCAGCCGCTAAAGAGGCCGGCAAGGATTTGTCCAACTTTGAGTGCGCTATCCACGGCATGGTCAATATCAACGACGATAAGCAGACGGCATACGGCGAAGCCAAAGACTATTTCAATCATTACTACGGACCGACTTATCCGCCCGAGAGCTTGATCAAAGTGTGGCTGGCGCACGGGCCGCCGAAAGATTGCGCTCGCCTCATTCAAGAATGGATCGACATGGGTATCACCACGCCGGTGCTGCGTTTCACCTCGAAGGATCAACTCGGCCAGGTGCGCCGATTTATTGACGAGGTGCTGCCACTGCTGCGGTTGAAGTACAAGCCATCGCTGTAGAGATAATGGAGTAGTGGAGTGATGGAGTGTTGAGTCGGAACTCCGAAACCATTACTCCAATACTCCATCACTCCAATCGAATTCTAGAGGTTGTTCCATGTTTGAAGATCTAAGAGGTTTTTTGGCGCATCTGGAAAGTCAGAAGCAATTGCTGCGGGTCAAGGACGAAGTCGCCGTCAAATATGAGATTGCCGCGGGCATGCGCAAGACTTCGGATATCGAAGGGCCGGCGTTGCTGTTCGAGAACGTCAAAGACTATCCGGGCTGGCGCGTCTTGGGCGGATTGTTCGCGACGCGAAAGCTGGTCGCGCTCGGCCTCGGCGTGCCGCAAGAACAGATGCTCGAGCGCTATTTGACTTTGGAAGACAAGCGCATCCCGCCCGAGATTGTTGCCAGCGCACCGTGCAAAGAAATCAAATGGACCGGTGAGCAAATTGATTTGTCCAAGCTGCCCATCGTCACTCATGCCGGCAAAGATGTCGGTCCGTACGTCACCATCGGCGTACAGGTCGGCAAAGATCCGGACACCCGCATTCGCAATTTGTCCATCCACCGGATGCTCGTGCTCGGCAGAGATAAATTGTCGCTCTGGGCGCCGGCCGATCATCATCTCGGCCGGATGATTTTGATGGCCGAGGAAAAGAAAAAAGGTTTGGAAGTCGCCACCGCCGTCGGCGTCGATCCGGCGATCGTGGTCGGCTCGCAAGCCAGAGTGCCGTTCGGCATCGACGAATTTCACGTCGCCGGCGGACTGCGCGGCGCAGCGGTGAAGCTCGTCAAATGCGAGACCATCGACGTCGAAGTTCCGGCGTTCGCCGAAGTTGTCATCGAGGGCGTGACGATTCCCGGAGAACGGGTCGCCGACGGGCCCTATGGCGAATATCCAGGCTGCTACAGCGAAGCCAAGCAAGCGCCGGTGCTTAAAGTGACGGCGATCACGATGCGGCAAAATCCGATCTGGCAAACCGCGCTCACGGGAATGCCCGTGACCGAGAATCACACGCTGATCGAATACGGCAACGCCGCGGTGGTGTATCGCGAAGTGAAAAAAGTCGTGCCCGAAGTGCGCGGCGTCAATATGACTCCGGGCGGGACGTTTCGCCATCACGTGGTGGTTTCGATCAAGAAGCGCGCCGAGAACGAAGGGCGCAATGTGATTCTCGCGTTGCTTTCGATGGGCATCGGCCTCAAACAGGTGATCGTCGTCGATGACGATATCGATCCCTTCGATCCGATGCAGGTCGATTGGGCGATGGCGACACGCTTTCAAGCGGATAAAGATGCGATCATCATTCCGCGCATCGCTTGCTCGACGCTCGATCCTTCTTGTCCGGAGGCGCGTGTCACGGCTGGTTTGGGTATCGACGCAACGGCGCCGATGAAAGAGCGCTGGCGTTTCGAGAAAGTGGAAATTCCCGGGGTGGATAAGGTGAAATACATTTAGAACTCGGCGAAATGATTTTTCCCGCAAAGGCGCAAAGACGCCAAGCTCGGAAAAGGATCGGATCGATGTAGGGGCAACCCCCCGTGGTTGCCCATCCGAAGGGCAGGCACAGGGGCCTGCTCCTACCGCAAAGACGCGACAAATTAGATGAAGAATTTCGATTATCTCGAACCGACGACTGTGGCTGAAGCGTGTTCGTTGTTGCAGCAACATGCCGGCGAAGCCAAAGTTTTTGCCGGCGGCACCCATGTTACGATTCTCATGAAGCAGGGGCTTTTTGAGCCCAAGGCTTTGGTCAACATCAAAAATATTCAGGAGCTTAAAGGAGTTCGTTACGACAGTACCGAAGGCTTGATCATCGGCGCGCTGACGACGCACCGCGAGCTCGAAACGTCGGCACTCGTCCAAGAGAAGTTTCCGGTTCTTTGCGAAGCCGAAAGAGAAGTCGCCAATATTCGCGTGCGCAACATGGGCACGGTCGGCGGCAATCTCGCGTCCGGCGAACCGCTGACGGATTTGTCGCAGATTTTCATTGCGCTTGACGGCAAAGCGAGAATCGTCGGACCAAACGGAGCGCGCACGATTGCCATCGAAGAACTATTCCTCGACTTTTATACGACAAGCCTCGCTGAAGATGAAATCATCACGCAGGTGGTGTTGCCGCCGTGTCGGCCACGGTCCGGTATCGAGTACATTCGCTTTTCCAGCAGCTCGGTGGTCGACAAGCCATCGGTCGGCGTTGCGGTCCGGCTGACGTTGGATAGCGGTACTAAGATTCGATTGAGAACGCGCGCATCGTGCTCGGCTGTGTCGGTCCGACGCCGGTGCGTGCGCGAAAAGCGGAAGAAAATCTGACCGGGAAAAACATCTCGGCCGAATTGGCTGCCGAAGCGGGAAAGATCGCGGCGCAAGAGTGCCAGCCGACCGACGATCTACGCGGGTCGGAACAATACAAGCGCGCGATCGTTGGGACTCTGGTGAAACGGGCGGCAATGAAGGCGTATGAGCGGGCGATGGGAATGGAAATTGAAAATTGATAATTGAAAATTGTTCCTGATGAAGAAGGCGATTTCACTTAAAGTTAACGGTCTGGAGCGGAGCGCCGAGGTCGAGCCGCGGCTGACGCTGCTGGATCTCGTGCGCGAGCAGTTCGGTTTGACCGGCGCGAAGCTCGGTTGCGATATTCAAGTCTGCGGCGCTTGCACTTTGCTGCTCGACGGCAAGCCGGTGAGCGCCTGCTCGTTTTTAGCCGTCGATGCCGACGGCTGCGAAGTTTTGACTGTGGAAGGATTGAGCGCTAACGGCAAGCTCCATCCGGTGCAGGAAGCCTTCATGGAGTTTGGCGCGCTGCAGTGCGGCTACTGCACCTCGGGATTTATTCTCAGCGCGAAAGCGCTGCTCGACGAATGCGCCGCAGCCCTCGGAGCAGCAGATTCGCGACTACCTCGCAGGTAATTTTTGCCGCTGTGGTTGCTATCAAGAGATTATGCAGGCGGTGAAGAACGTGGCGGGAAAATCGTGATCGTTGCTCGTGCTCGTGATCAGACGAACACGAACCACGAACACGAGCACGCGAATTGCGAAAGAAACGCCAAAGTAGAATACGGAAGACTTCCATGGAACTAGCGGATATCGGAAAAACATTTCGCCGGCTGGATTATGAGACCAAAGTAACCGGCAGAGCTCAGTATCTTGCCGACATGAACGTCCCGGGCATGTGCCATGGCAAGATTCTCCGCAGTCCGTACGCTCATGCGCGTATTCTGAAGATCGATACTGCCAAGGCGTTGAAAGTGCCCGGCGTCGTGGCGGTGCTGACGCGCGACGATATTCTGCACGACGAGGGCATCGAACCTTACTACGGTCCGGTGTTCAAAGATCAAACGATCGTGGCCGTGGAGAAAGTCAGGCATGTCGGCGATCCGGTGGCGGCGGTTGCGGCCTTGAGCGTCGATGCGGCGGAAGAAGCGTTGCGCTTGATCGAAGTCGACTATGAGGAACTGCCGGCGGTTTTGGACGTTCACCAAGCGCTAAAATCGGGCGCGACCCTGGTGCACGATTCGGTCAAACTGCCGAGTTCCGGTTTCGCCGATTTGGCTGAGATCAAACCGGTCGAAGGCACCAACGTTTGCACCCACTTCAAGCTCGATCGCGGTGATATTCACAAAGGCTTCGCTGAAGCCGACCATGTTTTCGAGGACACGTTCACGCTGCCGGCGACACAGCATTGCTTTCTCGAGACGCACGCTTGTATCGCGTCCGTCGAGCCCGGCGGGCGCATCACCGTCTGGGCGACGACGCAAAATCCCTTCGTCGTGCGCACCCAGCTCGCCAATATTTTTAAAGTACCGGTCGCCAAAGTGCGCGTTATCGTGCCTTACCTCGGCGGCGGCTACGGCGGCAAAGTGTATCCGAAAGTCGAGCCGATCACCGTGGCGCTGGCGCAGAAAGCGGGTCGACCCGTGCGCGTTGTGCTGTCGCGCGAAGAAGTATTTTACACGATCACCAAGCACGCCGCGGTGATTCGCATGAAGACCGGCGTCAAGAAGGACGGCACGCTGGTGGCGCGCGAGTGCGAGATTCATCTCGACACCGGCGCCTACGCCGAGATCGGGCCACGGGTAGCGAAAAAGTCCGGCTACACCGCATGCGGTCCGTACCGGATTCCCAACCTGAAAATCGATTCCTATTCCGTTTACACCAATAAGCCGCCGGCCGGCGCATTTCGCGGCTTCGGCGTTTCGCAATCCGCTTGGGCCGTCGAGTCGCAGATGGATATCATCGCCGCGGCGCTCAAGATGGATCCGCTCGAGCTGAGAAAAAAGAACGGCTACAACGAGGGCGATACGTTCGTCACCGAAGAAACTCTGCGCGCGATCGGCCTCAAAGAGTGTCTCGACGAAGTCGCCAAGTCGATTGGATGGGATTCGAACAAGTTCAAAAGTTCAAGCGTTCAAGGTTCAAAGTCGGGAAACATCCGGCGCGGCAAAGGTCTCGCTTGCATGATCAAGGCGACGATCACGCCGTCGATCTCTTGCGCGGTGGTGAAGCTCAACGAGGACGCGAGCCTATCCATATATAGCGGCACGGTCGAGATGGGGCAGGGCTCGGAGACGGTGCTGGCGCAGATCGCCGGCAAGGAGTTGGGGATTCGCACTGGCAAAAAATCCAAGTGCTCGGCGTCGACACCGATGTCGTGCCTTACGATCTGACGACTTCGTCGAGCCGCTCGACTTTTCACATGGGTAAAGCCGTGCAGTTGGCGGCGCAGGACATCATGCGCCAGCTCAAGCAGATCGTCGCGAAGGAATACGCAGTTCCGGAAGATAAGATAGTTTTTGCCGACGGCAAGATTCGCTTGCCGGAAACGCAACTGGATTATGCCGAGGTGATGTTCAAGCGCTTCGGCATGCAAGGCGGCACACTGGTCGGCGAGGGACAGGTCAAAACTTCCGTCAAAGACGAATTCGGCGAAAAGAGCACTTCTGCGTTCTGGTTTCTCGCTGCCGGCGCCGCAGAGGTCGAAGTCGATGTTGATACCGGAAAATTCAAACTCCTTAAATATGCGACGGCGGTCGACGTCGGCAAGGCGCTCAATCCGCTCGGCTGCCGCCAGCAGCTTGCCGGCGCGGCGATCACCGGGATCGGCCAGGCGATGTTCGAAGAGATCGCCTACGACAACGGACAGCTGATCAATCCGAACCTGGTCGATTACGTTTTGCCTTCTCTCGGCGATATGCCGCCGGTGATCGATCCGATTTGCGTCGAGGTGCCCGATCGAAACGGCCCTTTCGGTGCGAAAGGCATCGGCGAGAGCGCGCTGATCCCCGTCGCGCCGGCGATCGCCAACGCGATTTACGACGCCGTCGGCGTGCGCATCAAAGACTTGCCGATCAAAGCGGAAAAAATTTATCTTGGGTTGGAGCATAATAAATCGTAAAATTACCCAGCAAATAAATAATGAAGCGAGACAGAAACAGGATTTATCTAATTTTCATTTGCGCTCTCGTGTGGGCGGGTTGCAACTCGGAGGCTCTGGAGCGACAAGCCGAGCAGATCCGCCAGCAGCAAGCCGAGATCACCCGCCAACGCAAAGAATTGGAGGCGCTCGCCGCGGGACAACAGGTCCAGGATCAAAAGCAGCAAGACTGCGTGCGCGCCTTTCGCGAATATTTTGATAAAGCCCAGTCATCGACCAATCGCGATCAGGTGATTTTGCTTTACCGCGACGGGCTGGCCATTTGTCCGGACGACGACGTCGCCCATTATGAATTGGGCCGGGCTCTCGCCGATGCCGGGCGCCGCGCCGAGGCTGAAAAAGAATTTGAAGCCGCTCTCAAGATCAATCCGGACTTCGGCGATGCCCGCCGCCAACTCGATGCCATCCGCGCGAACCGTTGACGCTTTTCAGATTACCAAGCCAGAAATTGGAGGAGCTATGATGAGAACGCTGCTCGTATTGTCGTTCTCGCTGATTTTATGGGTATCGCCTGCGCATGCATTGGACGAAAAAAAGCTGGTTGATTTGACTTATCCTTTCAGCGAAGAAACCCATCACTGGCCGACCGCCAAACCGTTTCATCTGGAAAAAGTAAGCGAAGGAAGGACGCCGGCAGGCTACTGGTATTCTTCTTACGATTACAGCGGCTCCGAACACGTCGGCACGCACATGGACGCGCCGTTTCACTTTGCCGAAGGCAAGTGGACCGCCGAACAGATTCCCCTGGCGCGAACCATCGGTCCGGGCATCGTGATCGATCTTCGGCGCAAGACCGAAACCAATCCGGATTATTTATTTCGTGTCGACGACCTGCGCGCCTGGGAAAAAATTCATGGGCGGATCGCGCCGGGCTCGATTGTGCTGGCACACACGGGCTGGGGCAAATACTGGGGCGATCGCAAGCGTTATTTCGGCACCGACGAGCCCGGCAATGTTACCGATCTACATTTTCCCGGCCTGTCGAAGGAGATCGCGGAGTTCCTCGTCAAACAGAGAAGCGTGAAAGCGGTCGGCATCGACACGCCGAGTATCGACCACGGCCCGTCGCACGATTTCATGGTCCATCAAGTTCTCGGCGCGGCCAATGTGCCGATCTTCGAAAACGTCGCTGCACTGGATCGATTGCCGGCCAAAGGCGCGACGATTTTTGCGCTGCCGATGAAAATCAAGGGAGGCAGCGGTGCGCCGCTGCGTATCTTTGCACTCTTGCCTTAGAGGCTCCGTCACCCATGGGTGGCCGAGGCATTTTGGACGGCGACGGCCACACTTGTCCGCGGTTTTGCTTTCAGTGACTAAAACCAATATATTCTGCCGGCGCCAATCACGGAGGAACTGTATGACCCAAACCAATGTTAGTCAGATCTTACGATTAACTGCCGGCATTTTGGCATGCTGGTTGGGTCTTAGTGCCTCGGTCCAGGCAGCAGAAATTCAGATGCAGGTGCAAGCGACGCCGGCGACGCCGACTTCGCCGTCGCCGACCGGGAAGCTGCTGACCATAGAAGATGCGGTGCGCATCGGACTCGATAATCATCCGCGCATCAAGGCGTCGAACGAACGAGTCGGGTCTCAGCAAGCGGTGCTCGGCCAACAAATGTCAGCCTATTATCCGACCATCAGCATGGTCAATTCGTACCGCACCACCCAGAGCAGTACCAACGGGGGCAATGATCACGCAGCGGATGCTTTCAGCAGCCAGGCGATCGCTAACTACACGCTTTATAACTTCGGCAAACGCGAAGGCAATGTTCAGGCGGCGCGGGATACGCTGGATGCGACGAAATACGACTACGACTCGACCAAGCAAGATATCGTGCTATCGATCAAGCAGGCTTATTACGTGTATTTAGCATCCCAGGCGCTTGTAACAGTTCGCCAGGCTACGGTCAAAAGTCGAGACCAGCTGGTGCGCCAGGCAAGAGGGTTCTACGAAGTCGGCACCCGGGCGAAAATCGATGTCGCCAGAGCGGAAGCGAATCTATACAGCGCGCAAGCCGATCTGATTGCCGCTGAGAACGGGGTCAAGATTGCCTGGGTAACGCTCCGAAACGCCATGGGATCGCCGCGCTTGCCGGAGCAACCCGTGGCGGTAGACTCGCCCGAGGTGGAAATCTCCATGAATCTCGCGGAAGCGCGAACCCGGGCGTATGACACGCGCACCGAGCTCAAAAGTTTTGACGCCCAACGGCGCGCTTCCGATCAACTGATTGCCGTCGCCAGGCGTATGCATTTGCCGGATATTATCTTTGATGCCGCCTATGGGCGGCGCCATGTGAGCGATCAAATCGTCGGCGGACAAAACCTCAATACGTTTCCGTTGCAACCTACCTGGTCGGTGCAATTAAGTTTGATCATCCCAATCTTCGACGGCTTTCGCACCACCAACCGAGTCGAAGAAACTTTGCACAACTATTACAACGTCAAATTCCAGGAGGAAGAACGCCGGCAACTGATTGCGCTCGATGTCGAGCAGAGTTACCTTAGGGTGGTGGAAACCCAGGAGCGCATCAACGCGACGGAGTCCGCGGCCAAGGCCGCCAAGGAAAACCTCGATTTGGCGCAGGGACGCTACGCGGTGGGGGTCGGATCGATCATCGAAATAACCGACGCGGAGACTCTTTACACCGATGCACAAACAACATATATACGCACAGTTTATGACTACAAGATCGCGGATGCTCAATTGGCACGGGCGATGGGAGATACACGAGTCGCCGTATTGAAACCAGGATCTATTAAGTAAATAAGCACACGGGATTGTACCGGGAAAGGGCTCTTCTAAGGTCCTTAAAATATGAAACGTTCGCTCTGGGTGGTCGCATTCCTCATCGTCGTCATCGGCTTCGCCGGTTTCCAACAATACCAATCCTGGTCACTTAACAAACCTCAAAGCAGTGCTCAAACCACCTCTGAAGGGAGTGGGAGCGGGGACAGCGGACAAGCCCGTTCAACCGGCGCGCAGGCGCAGGGTCGGGCTGGAGGCAGGGCTCGGGGTGAAACCGTTCCCGTTTTGGTTGCCACGGCAGTTCAGAAGAGCGTGCCGACGCAGATCCGCGCCGTCGGCAACGTCGAAGCCTATTCGACGGTTCGATCAAGAGCCAAGTGACAGGGGTTATCTACAAAATACATTTTAAAGAAGGGGACGACGTAAAAAAGGATCAGTTGCTTTTTACCATCGATCCTCGACCCTTCGAGGCGGCGGTTAAACAGGCCGAAGCTAATTTATCCCGCGATAACGCCCAACTGGTCAACTCGCGCGAGCAGGTCAAGCGCTACGCCGAATTGGTCGACAAGGAGTATGTATCGAAGGAGCAGTACGATCAGATCCGTACCAACGCGGACGCGGCGCAAGCCGTCGTCGAGGCGGATAAAGCTGCGGTGGACAATGCCAAAGTCCAGTTGAGCTACTGCTACATTTACTCTCCGGTGAGCGGCAGGGTCGGTAGCTTTTTGGTCAACGAAGGGAATTTAGTGCGCGTCAACGACGGCGCGCCGCTGGTCGTGATCAATCAGATCAGCCCGATTTTTGTTTCTTTCGCCGTGCCGGAGCAGTATCTAACTGCTCTCAAGCGACACATGGCGAGCGGTAAACTCCTTATCGACGCATCGTTTCCATCGGACGAAGGGCGCCCGGAGCAGGGACGGCTAGAGTTTATCGATAACGCCGTCGATCGTTCCACCGGAACGGTCAGACTCAAGGGTGTCTTTAGCAACGAGGAGCGCCGTCTGTGGCCCGGGCAATTCGTTAACGCGGCATTGACTCTGACGACCCAAGGGGACGCCGTCGTCATTCCATCGGAGTCGATTCAGGTCGGACCGGAAGGCCAACAAGTGTTTGTGGTGACCAGAGACAAACAGGTTGAAGTCAAGGCCGGTCACGGTTGGGCAGACTCAACAGGGCGAATCGGTGATCACCAAAGGTCTCAATGCCGGGGAAGTGGTTGTGCGCGAAGGGCAATTCCTCCTTGGACCTAATTCGCAGGTGGACATCAAGGAAGCCGCCAAAGCCGAGCAAACCAAAGGCGCCAATGGCGAGGGCGGCAAAGGGCGCGCCAAAAGCAAAGCTAAGGGCGAAGAACGAAGTGCGTCATGAATATCTCGGGATCTCTTTATTCGTCGACCCGGTAACGACGACGTTGGTCATGATCGGCATTCGTTATCTTCGGCATCGCTCGGATATAAATCACTGCCAGTCAGCGATCTACCGACGGTCGATTTCCCGACTATCACCGTCAACGCCAATTTGGCGGGTGCCAGCGCGGAGACCATGGCCTCTTCCGTGGCCACGCCGCTGGAGAAAAACTTCTCGACGATCGCCGGTCTCGATTCGATGAGCTCGACGAGTACACTTGGGCGCACGCAAATCACGCTACAATTCACTCTTGAGCAGGAATGTCGATGCCGCCGCGCAAGACGTGCAGGCGATGATCGCGCGAACCGCGCGCGATCTGCCGCCCACTATGACGAGCCCGCCGTCGTATCGGAAAGTCAATCCGGCAAATAATTCCATCATGCTCTTGGCGCTGACCTCGGACACCGTGCCGCTGTCGACCGTCGATGAATTCGCTCAGACGATCCTGGCGCAGCGCATCTCGATGGTGAGCGGCGTCGCCCAGGTTGACGTGCTCGGTTCACAAAAATATGCCATCCGCGTGCAGGTTGATCCTAATCAGTTGGCGGTTCGCCAGATCGGCATCGATGACGTGTCGCGGCCATCCAGCGGGGAAACGTCGATCTGCCAGTCGGCACTCTGGATGCTCCGAACGCAAGCGTACACTTTGGTTTCCGACGGCCAATTGATCAATGGCGCAGCCTTTCAATCGATGGTCGTTACTTATCGCAACGGCGCGCCGGTGCGGATTCAAGATATCGGCCGAGCCATCGACAGCGTTGAAAATAATAAAGTGGCGAGCTGGTTTAAAGATAAGAGGGCCGTCATTCTTGGCGTTCAAAGACAACCGGGCGCCAACGTCGTCGACGTGGTGAACTCGGTTAAAGAAATTCTTCCGGGTTTGCGGACGCAAATCCCGCAATCGGTTAAACTCGACTTCTTCTTCGATCGTACCGAGTCGATCCGCGAGTCCGTGCATGACGTCCAATTGACCCTGATCGGCACGATCGTTCTGGTCATCTTGGTGATCTTCTTGTTTCTACGCAACGTCTCGGCGACGATTATTCCGAGCTTGGCTCTGCCGATGTCCATCGTCGGCACCTTCGCCGTCATGTACCTGCTGGACTACAGCCTCGACAATCTGTCGCTGATGGCGTTGACTCTGGCCGTTGGCTTCGTCGTCGACGACGCCATCGTCGTGCTCGAAAATATCGTGCGCCATATGGAAGAGGGCGAGAAGCCTTACGAGGCTGCAGTCAAGGGCGCCCAGGAAATCGGCTTTACCATTGTCTCCATGACGATCTCGCTCGTGGCGGCGTTTATTCCCGTGCTGTTCATGAGCGGCATGCTCGGCCGGCTCTTGCGCGAGTTTGCCGTGACGATTTGCGTAGCGATACTCGTTTCCGGGTTTATTTCACTTAGCCTCACGCCGATGTTGTGCAGCCGTTACTTGCGCCCGCCGCACGACCAGAAGCACGGACGGCTCTATCATTTCCTCGGACGCTGCCTGGATCTCATGAATAGGGGCTATGAAGTGACTCTGGCGTGGGTGATGCGGCACCACGTGACTACGATGGTGGCGTCTCTCGTCGTTCTGTGGGCGACATTCCATATGTTCGGCTTAGTGCCAAAGGGCTTTATACCGAGCGAAGACACCGGCCAGTTGCTGATCAACACCGAAGGCGCTCAAGGGGTTTCCTTCGACCAGATGGTGCGTAACCAGCAGCAGCTGGCCGCGATCGTCGGCAAAGATCCGAACGTCGAGTCGTTTTTCTCGAGCGTCGGCGTGGGCGGCGTCGGTTTGTCCGGCAACACGGGCCGGATTTTCGTTAAACTCAAAGCGCGGTCGCAGCGGCCAGTAGTCTGCCCGACATCGTCATGGTTAAAATCGTGCCGATCGCTCAGCGCGGACGAATTGATCCGTGAGCTCCGGCCCAAGCTGGCGCGCGTGCCCGGCATCCGCGTCTCATTACAGAATCCGCCGGTCATTCGGGTCGGCGGCCGGCTCAGCCGAAGTCTTGTATCAATTTACCCTGCAGAGCCCTGACGCACCCGAGCTCTATCGTGCTGCGGCGCAGTTCGAAGAACGCTTGCGGGCGATGGGAGATTTTCGCGATGTTGGCAGTGATTTACAGCTCAAAAATCCCCAGCTGAAAGTGGTGCTGGACCGAGACCGGGCCTCCGCCATGGGCATTACCGCTCAGGGGATCTCGCAACGCCAAGTCGAAGAAGCGTTTTGGAGCGCTTATGCGACCCGGCAGGTCTCGACGATCAATACGCCGAACAATCAGTATCAGGTTATCCTCGAGCTCGATCCGAAGTTCCAAAATGACCCCTCGGCGCTGTCGCTGCTAAACATCAGGTCCACCACCGGCCAAGCAGGGACGGCCCAGCCGATGGTGCCGTTGGGAGCGCTGGCGACGCTTGCTTACACGGTGGGTCCGCTTTCGGTGAACCACTCGGGACAGCTGCCATCGGCGACGATATCATTCAATCTGCGCGAAGGCGTGGCGCTCGGCGATGCCGTCGAACAGATCAATAAACTGGCGCGCGAGACTCTCCCTGCTTCCGTCAGCACGAGTTTTCAAGGCACCGCGCAAGAGTTTCAATCGTCGATCAAAAGCTTGTGGGTGCTCTTGGTTCTCGCGGTATTCGTCGTTTATCTGGTCTTGGGAATTCTTTACGAGAGCTTTATCCATCCGGTAACGATCCTTTCCGGTCTACCCTCCGCCGGGTCTCGGCGCTCTGATCGCTTTGTATTTGTTCAACATGGATCTGAGTATCTATGCGTTTGTCGGTTTGATCATGCTGATCGGTATCGTCAAAAAGAACGCGATTATGATGATCGACTTCGCGCTCGAAGGGCAACGCAACGAAAACAAGCCGCCGGCGCAAGCGATTTACGAGGGCGCGTTGGTGCGTTTTCGGCCGATCATGATGACCACCATGGCGGCGATTTTTGGCGCTTTGCCGATCGCGATCGGCTGGGGTGCCGGTGCGGAGGCGCGTCAACCCTTGGGTGTCGCTGTCGTCGGTGGTTTGCTCATTTCTCAGGTTTTGACTCTGTACATTACGCCGGTCATGTATCTTTACATGGAGAAGGGCCAAGCATTCTTGGTGTCATTACCGGCGCGCATGCGTGGGCGGAACGCAAGCGGCGCTGCGGCGCCGGAAGGATCGGCGCTTGGTGCGGAGCTGAGCATCAGCAATCCGGCACCGCATAAGGCGCCTTAGCTCATGGCGTGAACCGATTTTGAATTGGTTCACATTGACTTCGGGCTACCCAGTCGACACGGCCGGTAGCCCTTTTTTTTCGGTCGGCGAAATTTTTTCTTCGTCAGCAACAAAGATTTAACGGTGGTTTTCTAGGTGCCGAAGGGTGTCTCCACCGCGTCATAATTTCACTCCCATCAGCCTTTGGGTTTGGGTCGGTTTGAGCGCGATCGTCGCCTTGATCGTTGGTGTCGCCTGGTTCACTTCAGAGCTCCGATTCTTGCCCAACTGGCTTGGCGGCGAACGGGAAATCATCGTTCGAGTCACGCGCGTGCGGCAGCATGTCGGGCCTGCTGACCGTACGCGCAAAGGGCGAGCTTTTACCCGTCAATGAGCTTGATGTTACGTCCCGTCTAGCAGGTAAAGTCACCGAAGTGCGATTTAATGTCGGCGATGCCGTGCCGGCCAATGCCGTCGTTGCCATCGTCGAGTCAGTACGCTGACGCAACGCCTCACCGAGCTTGAAGCGGCCCTGAGCGCTGCGCGAAAGTCATTGAAAGCAAACCAAGAGCAACTCGATGGCGCCGAGAAACAACTAGCGCGCATCGAAGAACTATACCGACAAGATTTAATCGCCCGGCGCGATGTTGAGCAGGAAACGGCGACAATGGAAACGGCGCGCGCGCAAACCGAGCTAGCGCGGGCGCAGGTGGCGCAACAAGAAGCGCTGTTGACCCAAACGCGAGCGCTCCAGGGATTCACCCAGGTGACGACCCCGGTCGGCGGCGTTGTGCTTAAGCGTCACGTGAATCCTGGCGCGACGATCGCGGCATCGAGCGTGATTGTGACGATCGCCAATTTGGCCGCGCTTCGGATGAAGGCCACTATTCCCGCGGAATTTGCTGGCGCCGTTCACGCCGGCATGAGCGCCAAAGTTATCGAGTCGACGGCGCCGGAGAAAATACTTGATGGAAAAGTGATTCGCGTCGAACGCCCTGCGACAGACGGTGACCGGATCGCTGCAGTCGAGATCGGCATTGCCTCTGTGCGCGAGCGGGTACAGCCGGGAACGTCAGCGGAGGCGGCGATTACACTTGATACGGAGGTCGAAACCATTTGGTTGCCGCGCCCTGTTGATCATCTCTGACGGCGGCAAGAATTATGTTTATAAGCTGGTCGGGGAACCGGGCAGTGCGTCAGGAAGTTACGCTCGGTGAAAGCGAGCGCGGGCGCGTAGAAATCGTCCGAGGTCTCAAAAACGGTGATTGGCTGATCGTCGATCAGTTGAGTTTATTGAAATCTGGTATTCGAGTCCGCGTCGGCAATCCTCAACCTCCGGTCGAGCCCAGTCGGGATTAAATTCTGACTGCGCTCGAAGAAAGCGCGGCTTGGTCGGAGCGGGAATATCTGGATCCTTTTTTACTCAGCCCTCATGCCTCATGCTTTAGATTCAGACTTCTACCAACTAAATGGGCTGAGCGCTTTGCTGACATTTTCCATGTCCTGGCGTATTTGATCGAAAACACCTTTAGGTGCATCATCCGCGGCCGAGATGGCTTTTGTTTCGGCCGGTTTGGTCGAGACCGTAGATGCTTTTGGTTGCACAGGCCCCTTGACGAGGATTCTTGACGGAATGTCCTGTGTATCCACCGCATCAGGTTTAACGCATCAGGTTTAATTGTTTCCGGTTTCGATGTGGGTTTTTCCTGCGCTTGCATGTCCGCCGGACTCAAGAACAGAGGGCCTTTTTCGAGACTCAACTTGGGTTCGAGCTCGATGTTAGTCGGTTTCTGGGCAACGGCCTTCCTGGTTTCTTCCGGCGTGGGCGCTGCCTGTAATTTTCCAGGCTCAACCCCTTGAGCCTTGAGCTTCTGGTCGATGCTGCTCAAAATCCCGCTGGTTTGGACGTCCTGCGGGGGTGGTTGCGGCTCCGCTTTTGCCTTTGCCGCTTGTATAACCGCGGCATCTTTGAAGCCCTCTGCCATCTCCGGCGCCGGCGGCAAGGCCGTTCCATCTTTTCCGCCGCTCTTTAAATTG
Source organism: uncultured delta proteobacterium (assembly GCA_963755715.1). Lineage (GTDB taxonomy): Bacteria > Desulfobacterota > Binatia > UBA9968 > UBA9968 > DP-20. Next base: position 92,014 of record CAVWLW010000038.1, on the reverse strand, counting down.
GCGTCGACGGAACTCAACAGTGTCGCGACATCAGCCGTTTTGGCCGGCTTCGCCGACATATCATCGGTGTTGGGCAGTGCTACCGGTGGCGGCTTCACAGTAGACGGACTCGCTGAGTCAATGCCCTTCTGTTTGAGCGAACTATCGATCTGGCTGACAAAGGCGTCCGTTGTTTTCGGATCGCTTTTCGCCACAGCTCCGTTCGAGCTATTGGAGCCAAACGGCCACAGCGACGCCAGAACGCCGCTGGACTCTTCTTTCTTTTGCGCTTGGCTACGCTTGGCGAGCATCTCAACGGCAGTCGGCTCCTTTTCCTCGGTTTTTTGGCTGCTATCCGAGGAAAAAGGATTTAACTTGGTCGCCACCCGGCTGAAAAACCCCTTTTCGGCACCGGGCTCCTCGTGAACCACCTCCGTCTTCGCGACAAGATTTAAATCTTTCAGCTTCGCCAGCGCCGGATCTTCCTTGACCTCAGGTGGCGGGCGCGGCAGAGGGCCGACGATCGCGCATGAGCAAGAGGGCCAAAGGGTCATGTTTTTCTTTCTCCACCAGAGCCAATTGAACTTTAGCGTCGGTCGGCGAATTGGGTTTTCGGATAATGTTGGATCAAAGCTTCGTAAGCCAGAGTGGCCCGAATCGCGTTTTTCTCGTTGCGATAACTTTCGCCAAGATAAAATAGACTTTTTACCGCCGTCGGCGTGTCTTTGTACTTGCGCACGATTTCTTCGAAACGGTCGCGCGCGGCAGGGTATTTCTCTTGTTTGAAGTAGAACTCGGCTATGTTGAATTCATGTTCGGCGAGGTACTCGAGACACTTCGCAAGTTTCTCACGGGCTTCAGCCGCTTCGGGCGATTTGGGATAAGCCGTAATGACATTTTCGAAATATCCTTTGGCAATTTCGGTATTTTTTTGATCCCGATCGGCGGCGCTAAATTGATCAAAATAGGACTGCCCCAAGCGCAAAGTGACAAAGGGAATTTGCTCGTTGGTAGGATGCATCGACTGATATTCTTTGAAGGCGGTGATCGCTTCCGGATACTGCTGATTTAGATAGTAGGCGTCGGCGATTTTCAACTCCACCTGCATCATCTGCGGGTGAAACGGAAAATCGGTCCTGAGCTTGGAGAAATTATCGATCGCGCGCACGTAACGTTTGTCATTAAAGTTGCGCATGCCTTCGTCGAACAGCGCCTCGGCGCTCGGATCAGCTTTGGCACCGCTCCACGGCATGGAGATAGACGAACACCCGGAAACCCATGCGACGAATAGAAGAAGCGCAATCATGGATTTTATATGCATGCATTACACCTCTTATTGAAATCTTCGCACAATAATACAGGTCGACCCGAGGTGGAGTCAAGTTTTACGGGCGGGAAAAATATCAGTCGACGAAAACGTTCAACCAAAGACCCTTGGGTAATTTCGCCGCGATGCTCGATCGGATTGACACCCGCATGACATAACTCGAGGCCGCGCTACGACGGCGTGAGTGACCACGACTGCGCGGAGTGCGCTTCCCGCCGGCGGCAAGACTCGATCCATCATTGCGGCTCGCCGATCGAGAGACTTTTTTATTTTAATTGTGCGGCAGCACGCGCAGCGTGAACTGCGTCTGATTGGAGCGAAAAACGAACGGCCAAACCGGTGGGAAAATGACATAGGCAGTAGTTTCCAAGAAGGAATAAATCAAATCGTCGGGCGGTCCTTTGTCGTCATGAATCGTGACGACGTATTCACCGGGCGGCAGATCCGGAATCTTGAATTGCAAAATCTTGTCTTCGATCCACACCAACTCTTCGCCGGGAACGCCGCCCCGTTCCGGCTTCGCTGCGACGAGGTTGAGTTGAGGCCAGTCCAGCATTATGCCGCCGATCTCGACGCGCGGCCAGCCCACTAAGTATTCGAGTGAAACATGCACCAGCGTCGCCGGCGCGCCTTCGTTAGGGCTCAGTCGAACGATACGCGGCGCGCATGCCGTTCCCGTTGCCACGCAAAACGCGGTGACCAACGCGAGCCGGATTTTCATTGAGCAGACAAATCGCAGCATGCCCACTTCTCACTCCTCAGATGGTTTTCCTTTGACACAAAATTCGTCGATATCCAAAGGATTATCCAGGGGAGAAAAACCTCGGCGAGCAGCCCGTGAACTCTCGTTAGACTGTTGCGGGTCATAATAGGTTCCCAGCAGCCAGCTATAAACCGCGTAAAATGTCTAACCAGCTAGGCCGTAAGTCGTATGAATGTAGCCTTATCGGCTAGCTAAGGCGGAAAAATCATACTACCCGCGTATTGCTGGAAGGGCCAATATTAAAGTAAAACCTTCGGAAATCCTGATGTGCGCGAAGCGTGAGGGGATTGTTTTCAGGATTTTCCATTAAGAAGCAAAAAAAGAATTAGGAGAACAAGGAGGCAAAATGAAGACGAGGTTCGTAAAGCTAGCACTGCTATCCGCCGCGCTTTTTGCTGCGGCTCCGGCATTTGCTCAGAGCGTCGATGACAAGATCAAGTCGCTCGAGCAGGAGCTCTCGCAGTTAAAAGATCAGCAGGTCGAGATGAAGAAGGAGGCCACGGCGGCGGCCGCGGCGCTGCCGACGTTCAGTTATCGTCCGGGCAACGGGTTGAACATCGAAGCGGCAGATAAGTCGTGGGGTTTTCGCGCGACTATCGAAACACAGTGGCGCATGTACTTTAACCAGGGACAGGACCAGTATGAGCGGACCAACGGTGAAATAGAGGCGCGGCGTTTTCGGCCGGGTTTCTTTTATTGCATCGACAACTGCTTGTGGGAAATTGAATCGACCTGGGATATAGACGGCTTTGGCGGCAACAGTCTGTTTCAGCGGGCCGTGGTGCATTTCCATGCGGAGAACTTGAATCCATTCCTGCCGACGGTTGATTTCGGTAACGACATTTCGACCAGCGCCGGTGGTACGATCCGCCAAGGATCGAGCGCCACGGGGGCTCAAGCGGACTACGATCTTATGAGCCGCAACAACGGTTTCAATACCGGCAGTTCGGGATTTGGCATTGTCTTTAACTGGGATGATCGTTCGCTGAACGGCATCGGCATTCCCGGAAGAATTTCGCGGTTCCAGCTTGCTTATGCCGTTCCAGGCAAGGGGTCGGATAACACTTTTACGTTTACGGATAGGAAAGACTTAGTGGCGTTTTTGGGGATCGACCCGTTGTCCGAAGTTAAGAACAAATGGCTCTCCGGTTTGAAATTTGAAATGGGTTGGTGGTATTGCGCCGTTGACGCCCGCGCCGTAGCATCCGAACTCCTGTAACACGTTCGCGGGTACGGGAAAACGAGAATGGCGCCAACTCGCAAACGACCATTTACGACACGGGCACGCTTGTGGGCGCGGGCCGCCAGAACTACGTCAATTTTGGGTTTCAGTACACCGTCGGGCCATACCGGTTACGAGCCATCGCGGGTAACATGAACTTACAACGGCGGCAACCAGACGCCATGTTGTAGCCAAGCCTTCAAAGGCGACCCGTCGGCTAACGTGTTCTTGATCGCGCACGATATCTTTGTCTGGAGCCCGAAGGGTTTTATGACGGGTTCATCGAACACGCCAGGGTCGATACTTTTTGGCACGCACTTCGAGCGCGACAACTTTAAGTGTGACAATTGTCCCGCTACTATAAACAACGGTCAGTTTCACCGTGAGAGGGTGCTGTTGCGGGAATGGGATCTTTGGTACTTCATTGCGCCTGCTATGAGCGTCGGCACCAATATTCTCTGGTACGACGCCTCGAATCTAACCGCAGGCCGTGGCGCTACTGCGCAGAACCAGATCTTCACCAAGGCCAACGGGAGACCGGGCGGCGGTGGGGATTGGGTGAACGTAATTCTTGCCTGGCGCTACACGTTCTAAGCGAAACTTAGAAACTCAACCAAAAAGGGGGAAGTCAGAGATGGCTTCCCCTTTTTTATTTTGACCGCACTTGACCGACAGCGATGCTCTCATAATCATACGGCCAAAGCAGGTCGTTGAAAAAGCTCTCGCCTTAGACCGCAAACCGGGAGTAGAAAGAGCCCGCCAATTTTTCTCGCTCCCGATAAGTCAATTCAGGAGTCATTCTTGCCTTCAATATCCTCCGATGGTAATCAGTGAGTAGTTTGTCATTGGCTCGTAAGATTACTTCGCGCAGCTCAGCGTCGAACTCTGATTTGGAGAACCATAGGTGGATTATAAAAAGCTCTTGCTCGTCGCCGTTCTTATCTTCGGCTGTTCCAATAGTATGCCCAGGTTTGGCACAGGCGGGCGTTACGAAGAGGGACGAGACCAGTTCTTGAGAGGCAGGGGCGGCGATATGGACAAAGCCATTGTCGCCTTCGAGGCAGTCGTCACGGCTGATCCCACCTATAAGGACAGCCTCACCTATTTAGGCCGCGCCTATTACCGCAAGCAACGGTATCAAGACGCCTTCGCGATCTTGCAACGAGCCTTGGCGGTGAATCCTGATAACGAGATTGCTTGGATTAGTCTCGGGATGACCCAACTGCAGCTGGGGCAAAATGAAAAGGGTATTGAGACCCTTAAAAGCGGTATTACCTTGGCTAGCAAGGTGATGGTCGAGGGTTACCACAACTATGAAAAGTGGGATATCCGCCGTACCATTCAGGCATCAATCCGCCGCTCGGCTTTTCTGCTTATCTCGGACCCCCAGGCAAAAGAAAAAATCCTTCAGTCCCTGAGTCAGCTCCTCGCCCAGGTGGACGACGAGGAAAACTTCCAGAAGAATAACCACGTACAGAACGTAGCGCCGCTCTATCGATAAGCGGCATTGGCAATCAAGGCTGATTGCCGCGACCTCCGCTGTCCCGGGACTCTTCCTCAGCTTGTTGACTTCCGCGCAAGATCGCCCTCTTCTTCCATCCTTTTTCCTAGCCACTCGCTATCGGTAATGAGCTTTTGCCAGTCAAGGTCCCGACTGGAGATCATTGCAAGATCACCTTTGATCGCTGAGCGTATCTCGTAGCCAGGATCCCAGAAACGTCCAAACGAATATCTAAAGGTCTCAGTGATATACTCAAGCCAACTCTGCATGCCTTTCATGCTGCCTTCGATTTCTTGCAGACCTTTCTGGCGATCACCGGTTCGAGCCAAAGTCAGGCCCAAGTAAAGTCTAGCGATATTCTCGTCGTTGTTAGCCGATAGCGCCCGGTCAAGCGCCTCTCTCGCCTGGGGAAACCTGCCCGCGGCATACTCGGTTCTGCCAACGTAACTCCAAATTCCCTGGCGTAGGGCAGTCCCGTAAATATAGTTGGGATCTCTTTGCGCGGCGCTAACAAAATAAGCATTGGCGACTTCGTTATTGCCAGTGATATAAGCCTGGCGGCCGGAATTGACTTCGGTGGCCGTTTGCATGCTCGCGCAGCCTGAGAGGAAAATAACTACGGACAAGAAACCCAGGAAGCATTTTGTTTTCATAGTTTTTTCCACCTTTCGGGACATCGCAAAATCATACTTATCCCCCTGTTAAAATGCAATCCCCCGATCGGGGGGTTGTGCCGAAATCCACTTGAGTCAAGCGTCAATCCAACCGCGGAAAGCTGGACGCAAAGACTGACTAAACTGACGGTCTAGCTACGGTCTAGCTATGGATGTTGCGAAGCGCAGGTGGGCTATGATCATTTAGCCGCTCGCCGGCACGCTATGGATTTCTCATCGCGACAATCAAACTGCTGTCAATAGCAACTCTCGGCAAGACTTCGAAAATACATAAATCAGCAGGCGGTAACATTAACACGCCGCATGGCGGAAAAACCGCCGATGCCGCCGAGTCAGAAACAAGACGGCGGCCGGCAGTTAGCTCATTGCAAAGCAGTCCCAGCGCCGGAGATCAAAACCAAATCGGCCAAAGTGGCGACGAAATAAACGATGCTCATGTATGCATTAAAATCGAAAAATGCTCGATTAATGCGGGACAAATCATTCGGTGCGACGATGCGATGCTCCCAGAAAAGCACAATGGCAACGGCGCCAAACCCGATCCAATAGATGATGCCGAGGCCGGCCGTGACGCCGACCAGCGCAAGAAAACCGATCGTTACGACATGAAAAATACTCGACAGCCGCAATGCAGCGGCAGTGCCGAATCGCACCGGCATCGAATGGAGGCCTTGTTTACGGTCGAAATCGCGATCTTGGAGTGAATAGATGATATCGAAGCCGGCGAGCCAGAAGAGCACTGCGAGGCCCAATAATAGCGGCACCGCCAACTCGGCAAGTGTGATCGCTGGACCCGCCACTGCGAGCCAAGCGCCGATCGGGGCGATCGCGAGAGCAAGCCCAAGAAACAGGTGCGATGCCCAAGTGAATCGTTTGGTTAACGAGTAAAAAAACACAATGGCGAGCGCCACCGGCGCTAACAACAAACATAGCCAACTCAATTGGTAGGCGGCAAAGACGAACAACAGCGACGCTGTGGTCGTCAATAATGACGCTTCCCAAACTTTGACTTTTCCCGTGGGCAACTCCCAGGCTTGCGTGCGCGGGTTGAGCGCGTCGAACTTGCGGTCGACCAAGCGGTTAAATCCCATCGCCGCGCTGCGCGCGCTCACCATGGCGATTAAGATCCACAAGAAACCGCGCAGCGTTACCGGATGCCTCGGCCACGCCAAGGCAATCGAAGAGAGCGCGAACGGCAAAGCAAACACGGTATGGGAGAAGCGCACCAGGCGCGCGTAGTCGGCGATCTTGGATTTTAGATATTGCGGTTTGGTTTGGCGGAGAGAGTCAGCCTTCATAGTCCAAGTTTATCCCAGACAGAGTCCACATACTGTTTGGTTTGTTCGTCCATGACGATCGCATCCGGCCATTGGCGCGCGAAGCCTTCGCTATGCCATTTTCGGGTCGCGTCGATGCCGATCTTGGTGCCATAGCCCATTACCGGTGCCGCGTGATCGAGGATATCGACCGGGCCGTCGACGAAAATCGTATCCCGTTTGGGATCGATATGGTTACCGACAACCCAGGTGACTTCGGATAAGTCCTGCACGTTGACATCGTGATCGACGACGATCAGTGTCTTGGTGAACATCATCTGCCCAAGACCCCAGAGCGCATGCATGACCTTTCTCGCGTGGGCCGGATATTCCTTCTTGATCGAGATAATCGCCAGGTTATGAAATACACCATGCACCGGCAGGTTCATGTCGACGATCTCAGGAAGGGTGACGCGCAGCAGCGGCAGAAAGAGTCTTTCCGTGGCTTTACCGAGATAGGCATCTTCCATCGGGGGCCGGCCAACGATGGTTGTCGGATAAATGGGATTCCTTCTGTGGGTGATGCAGGTCACATGAAAAACTGGATAGTCGTCCCCCAGAGAATAGAAGCCGGTATGATCGCCGAACGGCCCTTCGCGCCGGAGCGGCTCCGCTGGGTCGACATAGCCTTCGATCACGATGTCGGAGTTGGCCGGCACCTCGATATCGACGGTAATGCCCTTCACCAGTTCGACGCCTTTCTTGCGCAAAAAACCGGTAAATAGAACTTCATCGATTTGAGGTGGCAGCGGCGCGGTGGCGGCGTAGATCATCGCCGGATCGCCGCCGAGACAAACTGCCAGCGGCATCTTCCCCTGTGTTTCTTTTTGCTGTTGAAAGTGGCGAGCACCGACTTTGTGGAGGTGCCAATGCATGCCGGTGGTGCGCGCATCGAAAACTTGCAAGCGATAGAGCCCGACGTTTCTCGTGCCTTTGACGGGATCTTTGGAAAAGACCATCGGCAGCGTAATAAACGGCCCTGCGTCACCTGGCCAGCAGGTGAGCACAGGAAGAATATTCAGATCCGGTTCGCGAAGGATCACTTCCTGGCAGGCGCCGTCTTTGACGATCTTGGGCGGGATGCCGGCAAGCTTTATCAAATCTGACGCCAATTGCAGTTTGTCTTTGAACGATTTTGGCGGTTTGGTTTGAATTAGCTTGCTGATCTCGGCGGCGATTTCTTCGATATCCTGGACTCCCAACGCCAGCGCCATGCGTTTTTGTGAGCCGAATGCGTTGATCAAGACCGGAATCTGTTTTCCAATGACATTTTCAAAGAGCAGCGCGGGCCCGCCGCTTTTCATCACGCGATCCGCGATCTCGGTGATTTCCAATTCTGCCTTGACCGGATAGACTACGCGCTTAAGTTCGCCGGCTTGCTCCAAGGCGCGAACGAAGCTATTTAAATCGTGGTAGGCCATTGCGTTGGGCAAGATTGCTATGACTAGCAAATCAGTAACCAGGGAACCAGTCGGAAGTCAAACTATCAGGAGACTGGATTGCCGTGATGCACTCGAAAATAGAGGCATGACAGAGGCGACAAATTCGAGTTCATTGCCTAGACTCCATGAAAACCAAAAAACGAATCGTTGATGGCCGAGGTAAATCCAACCCGCCAGTTATACCATCACAAGGTTCACAACCGCCGTGGTATGTCCGCTGCTCGATACCGGCTCTCTTGGTTCTGATCGTATCGTTTGTTTTCTACCCCGTGCTTCAGAACGGCTTCGTCGAATGGGACGACGCGGTGAATTTCCTGCAAAATCCTCACTACAGAGGTCTGGGTTGGGAACAGATCAGCTGGATGGTTACGACGTTTCATGGGGGGCACTACCAGCCGTTGAGCTGGCTCACTCTCGGGTTCGACTATGTGCTCTGGGGCATGGACCCATTTGGTTACCATCTGACCAATCTGCTTATTCATGCAGCCAATACCGTGCTGTTCTACTTCATAAGTCGTTGGCTGTTATCAATTGCTTTGTCCGTATCCGAAAAAAACTGGCAGCTAAACCTCAGCGCGGCTTTTTCCGCTCTATTGTTTGGGATTCATCCTTTACGAGTCGAATCGGTTGCGTGGGTTACGGAGCGGCGCGATGTTCTGTCGGGGTTGTTCTACCTGCTTACCATCTATACTTACCTGCGCGCAGCAAACGTCGAACGGACACATTCGCGGCGATGGCTGAGCCTAGCCTGTGTGACCTATGCTCTATCGCTATTTTCAAAGGGAACAGCGATGACGCTGCCGGCCATTTTGATCCTGCTCGATATTTATCCCTTGCGAAGGTTCAAAGGGAGGGTCGCGGAGTGGTTTAAACCGGAGCAGAGGGGCGTGTGGTTCGAGAAGGTGCCATTTCTTATCCTCGCTTGCGGATTTGCTTTGATCGCCTTGAGTGCGCAACGCAGCGTCGGAGCCCTCAAGACGCTGGCGCAGTACGAGCTGCCTATCCGCCTGGGTCAGACCTTCTACGGCGTTTTTTTTGGTATCGGGAAGAGTATTTTCCCCGTACAACTATCGCCACTTTACGAATTGCCGCTGCTGGATGATGCCTGGAAGCGGCTTTTTGTTCTGGCCGCCTGCGGCGCGCTTGCGATTACGCTCGGTTTGTATTGGGCGAGGCGGCGGTGGCCCGCCGCGCTTGCTTGCTGGGTCTACTACATCATTGTTCTCTCTCCAGTCTCCGGTATTGCTCAAAGCGGGCCGCAATTGGTCGCCGACCGATATAGTTACCTGGCATGCCTCAGCTGGGCAGTGTTGATCGGAGGAACACTGTTTAACGTCTCGCCGCTAACGGATTCCACCAAAAATTTCCCGTGGGTTTCCGGGGCTAGGCTTTCTTTCGTGGTCGTGACTATGCTGAGTCTCGGTTTGTTGACATGGAAACAGTCGTTGGTGTGGCGCGATACCCGGACCCTTTGGCAACATGCGATTGCCGTAACGCCAGATTCGAGCATAGCCTATTATAACTTAGGCAAAACGTTCGAAACCGCAGCAAAAGTCGATCAAGCGATCGAATTTTATCGTCGTGCCGTGACAATCAATCCGAGCTACGCCAATGCGCATCATAGCCTGGCAGATATGTTGGTTCGCAAAGGTCTGCCGGTAGAGGCCCTGGCGCATTATCGCAAAGCCTTACAAATCAAGCCCGATGATGCCGAGACGCACAATAATTTGGGCGTGCTGCTGGAGGTGCAGGGCGAGATCGAAGCGGCGCTGGACGAGTTTCAAAAGGCCGCCAAAATCGATCCAAACTTCGCTCGAGCATTTTTCAATTTAGGTCGGGTCTTTGCCCAAGAAGGCGATCTCGCGCAAGCTACCAACTACTATCGCGAGGCTAATCGCTTGGACCCGAGAGAGGCGGTTATTCTAGTAAGCCTGGCGGAAGTTCTTGCGCGCCAGGGGAATGTGAAATCAGCAACAGAGTACCTTGTTGCCGCCATTAACTTGAAAGCGGATTTCGCCGATGCTCATGTACTGCTGGCTCGATTATTGGCCGCACAGGGGAAAACATCTGAGGCGCAAAAACATTATGGCGAAGCCATGCGGCTCTTAAAAGCGGAACGTAACGGCGGCAACGTTGAAAGCGCCGCACCGCCATCATGATCGGCGCTCGAAGGAACCGTTAAGTTGCCGGCTGTTAAAAATCTTAATATTTGAAGATGCCTCAGGTTTCCATTTCTACCGCATGATCCATGGCAACCCGCCGGACCAACTTAGCGAACCTGATTTCCATTTTCTTAAACTTTAGATAATTCACGAAAGCAATGAAAAATAGTGCGAGATTGGACAGGTAAAAAAGGAAATCGACGCCTCGAACAATGCCAAAGTAGTTGGCAATCTCCGTCGACCAATCGGGATTCAAAGCAAATATCAACATAGCGGACACAAAGCATAGAACAAAAAACTTTCTTATCATGGTATGCTTGGGAAGTAGCAACACGTAAATGAAAAACGTACCCAGAGAAATTAGCAGCAGGTATCTAAAGTTCATCGGATCAACCTCCCCGTAATTAGATCGATTAAAATTGTGATGGCATTGGAAGATGCTTGCCCCTTGCGCCGTGAATATTCGGTGTATTTGATGGTTACGGGAATTTCTCGGATCGTCATATTTCCCTGCTTCAACTGATGCAAGATTTCCGACGCGTAAGCCATGTCGTTTTGCTGTATCGTCAATAACGATGCCGCTTTGCGATTAAACCCGCGCAGGCCATTGTGCGTATCGGTCAGTCGAATGCCAGAAGTAAGATTCGAAAACCACCGTGCGGCGATTAAAAGTAACGCGCGCGTTTTCGGCATGTTGACTGCACTTCCTAAAAAACGCGAACCAAACACAACATCGCAGTTACCCGACTGTAATGACTTAAGGAGCGTCAACGCATCGTCAATCGCGTGTTGACCGTCAGCGTCAAAGGTGAGAATCCAATCTGCGCCTTTGGATAGGGCATAGGTAATACCCGTTTGCAGGGCGGCGCCTCCGCCCAAATTCACAGCATGACTGATTAATGTCACTTTTAATCCATGGAGGCAGGCGGCGGTCGAATCGGTGGAACCGTCGTCGACGACGACTATGTGATCAAAGTGATTGCACAGGGAGGCGACGACATCGCGTATTACCGGCGCTTCATTATACGCTCTAACCACCACGAAGACTCGGCTATCGGCCGGCTGGTTCGCCCCCGAGTTTTCTTGGGGATTACCGGGATTCACAACTTACCTGACATCTTGAGAAGGCAGAGAACGATTTCTAAACGTGGAGCATCCTTGTCCATAAATTTCTAATTCTTGATTCGACGACAATGCCATAGCGAATTGGCACGAGTGATGAATTTAGTTAACCTCAAAAACTACCGAATACTGGTTTTCTTTTCTGAGCGAGAATCTAGGGTCAGCCCAGAGGCGGAAGTATAGAGAATCGTCGAACGGTTTCGCCAGAAACACATACCGTGCATTAAACTTTTCTTTCAGAACTTGGTAGGAATCAGGGGAACCTGATGAGCTCAGCTTCCCGGTGACCAAATCATGGCCCTGCCGGAAGAGATCCGGGTCATATGCGTATTGGAAAATCGGATCCATACCATTGGAGTAAACGTTCTTAGTATTCCAAAAGAATAACTCAGGGAAATACTCCCAGCGCGCGTTAAAGACGATCTCGCCAGGGTTAGAGTTGTCGGCAATCCACTTAGCCGTACTTTCAAAACGATTTGGCTCCCAGCCGACGGATAAAACCTGATTGCGAAGGTTTAAGCCGTAGAACGCTAGCCCAAGAAAAGCACAAATCAAAAACAGTCGGGCCGGCCAGTTCCGATTAAAATAATGGGAGAAAACCAGACCGATGAAAAGAACGCCGAAGCCGGAACAAAAATCAAAAGCGCGCCGAGCAAAAAACACCGATAACAAGAAAAATAGGGTTGATAAAGCGGCGAGGGCGATAAGGACAGTCCGGTCGCGGCCTGAAAGAGCCGGGCCTTTTCTGGAGAATTTCCACACCATCCAAAAAAGACTGAAAAGCAAAAGCACAATAAAAAACATATAGTTGCTATTGGCCTTGAGTTTCAAGGGTGACATTTCTGCGGCAAGATCGAGTGGGCTGCCGCCAATCTTTTCTATGGTTAATTGAAATAGCTGAGTATAGAGAATTCTTGCCGCCCCCATGGGGTTGGGACGCAAGATCCAGCCAGCCAAGACCCCGCCGAGCAATGCGATGCACTCACGCCATGGAAGCAATTTTTCGGTAAAGATTTTTATTAGTGTAAAAACGCCGACGACCAAGAATGACACGAAAAAAAAGTTCAAATGCAGAAATGTTGAGGCCAAGGTCACCAAAAACACCCCCCAAACGCTTCCAGTCGCTAGAAGAGCAAACAACAAACTACTCAAGCCAAGGGAAAGCACTTGTGGTCGGAGCATGCCGAGGCGGTGCAGCAAGAAGGCGGAAGAGAATAACAAGAAGAATGGCCAAAAGAGTGCGAGATTAATTTTGAGGCGAATGCAGGCTGCATAGAATGAAACCAAAAACACAGTCGTAACGAAAGCTCCTGCGAGTTGCATTCCCAAGATTCGATCGCCCACGAGTGTAAAGGGGATTATCAGGACATGAAATCCGTACCACAAGTCGGAAGACAGCTTGCTGATGATCGAATAATGAACCCAAGGAAAGTCTGTTCTGAAAATCTCGGTAATGCTGCCATAAAGTTCCGCATGGCGAAAATGATAAAACACATCCGGATCGGGAAACTTGTCGACACTGAAATGCAAGACCATTGACACTGCGCAGGCGATGCAGAGAAAAACAAAAGCTAATTGAAGTAGTGCTCAATGCTCTTCGAGCCTTGTAATCCGCTGCGGCTGTCGACTTTGCGCGAAGGTTACGCTGAGGTCTTTTTTTGTTTTCTGGGCATTATCTCCAACGAAAATCTTTTGCCACGATCCTGATGTAAGTCCTAACGGTTAGCCTAAATGCAAGAGCTTTTGGGGACGATGTAAAGCCTTTCGCTTGAAGCCACTTTTTCATTTGTAAAGCGAACCTGCTATTTGACAACGGCTGTTTGACTGTGTTTGAGAATCTTGATGCCAAAATTGCCACCCTGCAACGGTTCACTGCCAATCAAAGTAACGGGCTCATAGTTTTGATTCACCCAGTCCATAATTTGCTTGCCGTTGCGTGGATCGGATCCGAAAGGACCGACACCGAACTCGGAAGAGTTATTGTCGACCAACATGACGTATTCGGGAGGGCCGGGATTTAAAGTCGTTAAGCATTCGCGGCTCTCCAAAGACGATCATTTCGGGTATCATGAAATTTACGTAAGGCACTGTTGTCGTTCTCCGCGATAGATAGTTGAGCATGATCCCCTCTGGCAGCCCGACAAATGTCGCACCTCGAGAAGTCTTTTCTTCGATCCACTCCAGTGTCAGAGCAGTGACTAACCCCGCTACTCGTACCTTGGGTCCATAAGTGATGATTGTATCGGCACCTTGGCCAACGGCGAAATCCTTCAATCGATAGAACTTTTGTGACCAGTCGAGATGATAGAAGATCGCTACTACTAAAACAGCCATTGCGAGCGACCGGAAAACGACGCCAGACCCGGACGTCCCTGATAAAACTTTGGGGATCCAGAAAAATAGACAGATGACCAGTACAAGGGTGGCGGGCATCGGCAAATAAAAGCCGTAGTGATAGATGTGAACATTTAGGGCCATCTTGGCGAGCAGGCTGAGGGCGAAAGTGGTCCACAAAACCATCGGTAAAATGGTGGTCCACATTTCAACCTGGTGTGAATGTCTTTTAAGCAGTGTGATAAAAACCGCTAGGGCGAGAGCTGTCGTCAGGGGAAGGGCTCGGAGAATATCGATCCACGGCATGACGTTGCGATTCAGGTAAAGGGTCAGCGCAGACACGGCGCCCAAGCCGATGGCAATTAGCCCGGGGCTGCGTGTCACGCGGCTAATCGCTAAGTCGACGGCTGAGGCGAATAGAATAAAGATTACTACGCCTAAGAACATGCTTAGCATCCGACGGAAATTCTCACCGGGATCGTCGAGACCCAATATCCGCATATAAAAAGTTGTTTTTGTCAGCTCGTTCGAAAGAACCAAGAATCCCTGACCAACGGCACGTAGCGCTTGATCGGCGGTTAGGTAGGAGAGGAAATATAGGAAAAAGCCCAAAGCGGGCGCTAACGCGGCAGCGCAGAAAATCGCAAGTTCGCGCTTCTTTGGCGAGACGCTTGGAGGAGCAATGAAGTATGCGCTGGCAAAGCCGATCAACGCAACAATTGTCGCGGCTATGGCAACCTCTACTTTGGTGAGCAGTACTAGTCCAAGGCAGAGACCGGAAACTGCGCATGGAAGGCGGCCACCGCGTGTGAAATAGCGAATTAACGCAAAAATCATCACTACGGTCAAGGCCATACCATGGGTGGCTTCATGGGTGTAGGGAGTGACATAATTGTAGTTACCGACCCCTACGTACTGCGAAAATCCAAATAAAGTCAGCAATACAACACAAGCCACCGTGGCGGTGAACGAATCGGCGAATCGACGGATAGTCAAGTAAATCATGCCGGTCATACCGGCCAGAATAAACAGGTTTAGAAAGATTATGACGGTGAGAGACGGCCCGAAGAGCTTGAACCAGAATGCGTTGAAATACTGTGAGAGGGGACCATGAAGAATTACAATGTCCTGGTGAAGGAGTTTTCCACTTGGCGAGTTGCCAGGGGATGTATAACTGCTGACCGAAGTCGATCTGGATATCGGGCCATTTCCGCCAGCTCCAGAAAGCCATTGCGAAGAAAACTACGACAATAATGCCGGGTCCGGCGCATGAAGTGCACCACTGAAATCGGTGCGTGCCTGGTTGCGTGTCGAGTTTATGCGGTCGAAATGTCTTGGGTTTTTTGTTACTCATGCAGCAAGCTTGGTCATCATCATTATCCAACAATAAAAACAATGTACATAGCTGGCTGCTTCCGGAAAACAACTTCATGGCGATTGAAGACGGGTCAATGCGCAGGGCGCACACAGATTCACGGAAATCAGTAAGATCTCAGCGACGTCGACAGGACGCCGGGGTGAATGTCGAAATCAAGGGGCTGACGGATACCCAGTGGTTTTGGCTAATACTTATGCGGCGCATTGTTCTTGCGATTGATCTACTTGTGGCAAATCGCGGCGATCCCTTTATTTGAAAATCTTGCGGGAGACGGCCACGCTTATGACGAGTGGGCGCAACGGATTGCGGCCGGAGACTGGCTGGGCAAAGAGGTTTTCTATCAAGCGCCGCTTTATCCTTACTTCTTGGGAATCCTCCAAAGCGTTCTGAAACATGATCTTTGGTCGATACGACTTATTCAAATTACACTGGGAGCCATCTCCTGTGCTTGGATTTTTGTCGTAGGAAGAAATCTATTTTCCCGCGATGCCGGAATTGCATCGGGCCTGCTGCTCGCATGTAATGCGCCGGCAATATTTTTCGATGGGCTCATAGAGAAAAGCGCCCTCGATTTATTCCTCCTCTCTGCTTTGTTGTTTCTCGTGTTTGGCATTAACCATAGAGAAAGTTGGGCGAAATGGTTGGGTGCGGGGGCGGTTCTTGGTCTCCTCGGTTTGTCTCGCGAAAATGCTCTGATTCTAATACCGGTGATCGCTTTGTCGATTTGGTTTTATTTTCCACCCCAACCATTGGCGAATCGATTACGCTGGCTTGGGCTGTTTGTTGTGGGTTCGCTGCTGGTGCTCGTTCCCGTCGGTTTCAGGAACCTGAGCGCCGGCGGGGAATTCAAACTCACGACGTCCCAGTTCGGCGCGAATTTCTTTATCGGCAATAACCCGCGTGCTGACGGAACCTATGGCTCGATTAGAAACATTATTCGTGAAACGCAACTCGAAGGGGCGGACGCCAAACGCTTGGCTGAAAGGGCAGAGGGGCGTGATCTCACGCCAGGCGAAGTTTCCAATTATTGGTTTCGTCAATCGCTTGATTATATTCGCTCGCGGCCGGGCGAATGGCTGGGTCTTTTGGGCGTGAAATGGCTTTTGGTCTGGAACGCGCGGGAAATCGAAGACTCTAACGATTTCTATATTTATCGTGAGTGGTCCTGGCTGCTCAAATTGTTAGGCTGGATCAATCATTTTGGAATTCTGGCTCCATTGGCCGCACTAGGATTATGGCTAACCCGTGACCGGTGGCGGTATTTGTGGCCGCTCTACGCGATGATCCTAGCCCTGGCGGCAAGCGTCGCAATCTTCTATGTATTTGGCCGTTACCGTTATCCGCTGGTGCCCCTACTGGTGCTTTTCGCCGGTGCCGGGGTTGTTGAGGTGGTGCGGCTTTTCCGGGATCGAGTTTGGATCGGGCTCGTTCCGGCTCTTTTGATCCTGTTGGCCGCCGGCGTGATCGTGAACTGGCCGACTGCAAAAAGTTTCGGGTGCGGGTGCGGCGGGCTACAACAATTTGGCCAACGCCTACGCGAAGCAAGGCAGGGTCGATGAAGCGATCAAAACCGCGCTGCAAGCGATTGCGGTCCAGCCGGACTATGGCGTGGCGCACTATAACCTCGGTAATCTCTATGTCCGGATAGGCAACTTGGAACTTGCCCATCGTCACTTCGAAGAGGCGCTCCGATTGTTGCCGAACTATGCCGAGGTCCACGCCAACTATGGCCAATTGCTCGCCGAGAGCGGCGATATCGAGACGGGCATTAGATACTTTCGCCAGGCAATCAAGCTCAACCCAGCGGTCAGTCGAGCGCACCTCAACCTCGGTGTTGCCCTGGCGAAGCTGGGTCGAATCGACGAGGCAATCGGCCCGCTCCAGCAAGCGGTGCGCCTGTCGCCCGATTCCGCCGAAGCCAGTTACTATTTAGGCAGCGTCTTTGCCGCCCAGAATCGCTTCCCCGAAGCCGCGGATTATTTTTACCAATCGTTGCGCATTCAACCTGATTTCATCCCCGCCCATCAAAGTCTTGCTCAACTGCTCGTATTGCAGGGCAAGAACGACGAAGCCAGACAGCACTATCAAGAAGCCGTCCGGCTTATGCAGCTCAGTCGCCAAGCGGCGCCTAATCTGCGGTAAAACAGGATCTCTCGGGCCTGATTCAGGGACGACGAGCAAAAAGACTCCCTAGCGAGGATTCGACACTCAAGGTCAGAGCGGCAGGCGGATTCACGAGTTTGATAAATGGGATCGGATCATCCGCTAGATTTACCCGTTCCAGTTTTGTCAACGGATGTGTTGTCAGCCCGTCCACCCAATGGAATTTCAAGATGATCTCACTGCCCTTTAATTCGGAAAGCTCTCGCAGCAATATGGGTTTGCTCTTTGCTGCTCGGGTTGCCCATTCTCCACGGCGATTTTCCTGTTTAACAACTCTTGGCGGATCGGTTTACTTATTTAGCCAATTGTTCCTGGTGCCTGTTCATTGGCGTCGGGGTTCATCAAGCGTTGCGCTTTCCGCTGTCACACGGCCGGAAGCCTCGGTCGTGCATTATTGGAACTTGGCAAAAAAGAGGAGGCGTCAAAGCACTTAGAGCAAGCTTTGCGCATTCTTCGCGCCACTCCAAGCGAAAGGTGATTTATCACGCCGTAACGGCAATACCCCGTTTAGAACTGCGAAATCCTTCGCGACCCTCCTCGTATGATTTCATCCAAAAAAATTGATGTGTGCGGGATCGTTCCAGCGTACGACAACTACCAACTCTAACGCGCCTCAATGCGGCGATTAGTGGACCAACGCCCTGCCGATCCAACTCACGCCGAGGCCGAGGACTAAAAATAGCAAGGTCAGGGGATTGCGCTCTTGGATGCGGTGAACTTGCGGCAAAATATCCGCTGTCGCGATCGCCAGGAAGGTGCCTGCCGACACTCCGAGGGCGACGGCTATATTATTCTCGGAAAGCTCGCGTAGAAAGAGAAAAGCGAGGAGTGCGCCCACCGGTGTGGTCAAAGAAAACAACAAGCTAAGCGTGGCAACTTTACGCCGTTCCCAGCCAGCGGAAAGGAGGATCGAAGATATCGAGATGCTGTCCGGCATCTTGTGAATCAGGACCGCGAGCAGCACGACCGGGCCGAGCTGCGGCAACATGAGACCGGCGCCGAGGGCAATGCCGTCCAACAAGCTATGAAGCGAGATGCCCAAAAAAGCTGGGATGCCCATCTGATGGATGTCGCACTCGCGTTCCTCGCAGGCGTGCACGAAGACAAACCTTTCCATGACGAAGATCAATAAGAATCCGGCCAAGATGGGCAAGCCGGTATCGTCCACGAGCACTTTACCGATCTCCGGCAGCATGTGAAAAAAAACCGCGCCGAGCAGCACTCCGGCGCTAAAGCTCAACAGCAGCGCCAGCGCTCTTTGCGAAAGCTCGCGCAATAGCGGCAAGAACCCACCGATGAGTGAAATGAACATGACCGTCGGTAAGTAAAAACCCAATGATGCCATCTCGTCTGCCAACGCTGAAAGCTAACATAGGGCCCTAGGGGTGGCAAACTTGACGAAAAATTATCGAGCAATGGCTGCCTAGTTCGGGGCATCGGCTGCTCGTAGTTTGTGACTGCACTACGCCCGTGCTACTTAAAAACAATTCTCAACGGGAGGAAACAACATGGCGATTAAAAATTTGTTCATGATTTTCGGATTAATTTTGATTGTCGGTTGTTCGATGGCGGCGCCGGGGTCGCACGCGACGGCCGATCTGAAAGACAAAGACGGCAAAACCGTCGGCAAGGCGGTTCTGCGTGATACCGCCGACGGGGTGCTCGTGCGCCTGGAAGTGAAAGGACTCACACCGGGGTTACACGCGGTGCACGTGCATGCCGTCGGCAAATGCGAGGGACCGGCATTTACCAGCGCGGGCGGACATTTCAACCCGCTGCAAAGAAAGCACGGTCTTAAAAGTCCCGATGGCGCACACGCCGGCGATCTGCCGAATATGCTCGTGACCAAGGACGGCTCAGGCCGTTTTGAATCCAAGACCGACGCGATTACGCTTCAAGCCGGTCCGGCCTCGGTATTTGACAGCGATGGCAGCGCTTTGGTCATTCACGTCGGCGTCGATGACTACGTCACCGATCCAACCGGCAACGCCGGTGACCGCGCTGCTTGTGGTCTGATCGTGGCGGACTAACAAAGACGGGTGTTCAAAGATAATGCAGCCTGGCGCGACCCGAAGCCAGGCTTTCTTCAGCCTGTTTAATTCGCTCGATGGTTCCAAGGTCCTGCCAAAAACCTTTGAAGCAAAATCCAGAAAGTGTTTCGCCGGCGCTCAGCATTTTCGGATAAGTTTCCCGGGTCGTGCTGAACTTTCGCGCCGCCTGAGCGGCGCCCATATAGTCGAAAACGATAGGCTCGAGAAGTTGCACGCCGGAAAACATCAACGTCTGGATCGATCCCGCCGGTCGGATCGGCGCCTGGGTCCGAAGGAAACGGCAGATGCGGCCGTGCTCGTCGATATCCATCGAACCGTATTGCTCGGCGTTTTCGTCGGGACGAAGCACCAGCGTCGCGGCGGCGTTCTTGCTTTTGTGAAACGCGATCACTTCGGCCAAATTCAAATCGATGAGCGCGTCGGTATTGATCACGATAAAACTGCCGTCTTGCAGGAATGCTTTGGCCTTAAGAAGCCCGCCGCCGGTATCGAGAAGCTCGGTTTCTTTCGAGTACATGATGTTTAAACCGAGTTGCTGACCGTCGCCGAGCCGATCTTCGATCTGCTCGCCGAAGTGGTGCAGGTTGATGATGATCTCGCCGATGCCGTAGTGGCGCAGCAACAAGAGCGCATACTCGATCATCGGCCGTCCCGCGAGCGGCACGAGCGCTTTCGGTTGGCTATCGGTGATCGGGTGCAGACGGGTGCCTTGGCCGGCGGCCAAGACCATCGCTTTCATCGCATCGCCTCGAAGTGTTCGCGTAGTAATTCCAGCACGGGTTGCGTCTGCGCGACGTTGGCGAGATTGCGTTCGAGCCGCCGCGCGGTCGGCGGCACGAACTTCATATAGCCGGGTTTGCCTTTCACGAGATCGAGATAGTAAAAACGGCCGACGACTTTCAAGTCCCTCTGAATAGCCGAAAGACGGTAAATTTCCCAGAATTCATCGGCCGAAATTTTGCGCTTTTCGAGCTCGCCGCGGCGCTCGATATAATAGCGCACGAGCCGTTCTTCGAGCGCCGGCCGAATCACGCTGTCGGTGACTCGATCGTTCAGCAGGGACGCGAGGTCATACTGGGGTGGCGCCATGAGCGCGTCTTGAAAGTCGATCACGCGCACGGCTTCGTTTTGGATCATCAAATTCCAGCTGTGATAATCGCGGTGATTCAAACAGGGAGTTTGGCGGTCCAAAAGCTCGGCGATGGCGGCAAAGGATTTTCTTAGCTGGCCCGTCATGTTCGCGTTGACGACCGAGCCCGGGCGTTTTTCCAAGCCCCACTCGATAAAATGCTCGAACTCCCACATGTAGAGCTTAAGATCGAAGCGCTGTTGGAAGGCGATGCAGGAGCCGTCGCGATTCTCGGTGCCGCGGATCTGTATTTTCAACAATTCGTCGATCGCTTTTTGATACCAGGCGACGGTGTCGTCCTCGGCCAAGCCCTGGACCCGGTCCCAGAGCGCTGTATCGCCCAAGTCTTCGAGCAAAAGAATTCCGTCTTTTTCCCAAGCGCCGAGAATTTGCGGCACATTGACGCCGGTCCGGCTGAGAAAACGGTGTACGTTCAAAAATGGCAGTTCTTTCGGCCCTTCCTTGAATATCGCCAACTCCTCGCTCGAAAGCGGTAGCGAGCTGCCGGCCGGCAGCTCCATGACGATGATGGATGGCGGCGTGCCGGTGCCGCTGAGGATGGCTCGATAGTAGCGGCGGCTCGAAGCGTCGCCGGCGAGCGGCACGAGTGCGGTCAATGTCTGATCGGCGCCGAAGACGGCGCGGATTTTAGCAGTGATTAGCGGATTGATCGGCTCGCTCACGTCGGCCTTAGACCGTTCGCTTAAGCTGATAGGATGGCGTGCAGCGCCGGCTCCGCCGGCGCGCTAAACTTCTCACGAACCGCCGAAGCCGATCGAAACTTTACCGGCTTCGACGATGACCGGAACTTGGCGCCGGCCGTTCGAAAGCTTGAGCATGCGCTCCAAGCCCTGCTCGTCTTCGAGGACGTTGACGTACTCATGAGGAATCTTACGGCGGCTGAATGCCTCCCGGGCGCCGGCGGTGTACGGTCAGAGATCTTTTCCGAATATCAGAACTTTTTCATCCATGTTGCCCGATAACCTGACTATGGCTTTTTCCAGTCGATTGCTTGATCGAAAATAGGCGCGCAGAGGTTAAATTGCAAGTGAGCTGAGCCCTATGTTACTTTCATAAGAATTTATTGCATCGTAGAGCTAATGGAGACTTCCCCGTGTCGATCCGCATCGCAATCGCCCAAATAAATCCAAAGCTTGGTGACCTCGACGCCAATATGGGGCTCTACGAGGAAAATATTCGCCAGGCGGTCAAAGACTCGGCCGATCTGCTGCTTTTTCCGGAGCTGAGTCTTACCGGTTACTACCTTCGCGATACGGTTCCGAGTGTCGCGCTGACGATGAATTCCGCTGAAATGAAGGCGCTAAAAAAATTAAGCCGTGAACTGCCGTTCGTCGCCGGGCTCGTCGAGGAAAGCGCCGACCATCGGTTTTTCAATGCCGCGGTCTATTTTGAAAAGGGCGAAATTCGCCACACGCACCGCAAAGTCTACCTGCCGACCTACGGCATGTTTGACGAGCAGCGCTATTTCGCCGCCGGCGACCGAATTCGCGTCTTCGATTCGAAGTTCGGTCGCTTAGCGCTGTTGATCTGCGAGGATCTGTGGCACCCGTCGACGATTTATCTGGCCGCTTTGGACGGCGCGCTGGCGGTTCTCTGTCCGTCGGCCAGCCCGCTGCGCGGCATCGTCGACGCGCAAGCTCAGGACGATAACGCGCGCTATTGGGAAATGATCAACCGCACCTACGCGGAGACCTATAGTCTGTTCATGGTGTACGGCAATCGCTGTGGTTTCGAGGACGGCGTCGGTTTTTGGGGCGGTTCGGAAATCGTCGATCCTTTTGGCCAGCGGATCGCCAAAGCGAAATACTATGAAGAAGATTTTCTCGTCGCCGATATTGCGCTGGAATCGGTGCGCCGCAAACGCACGATGTCGCCGCTGCTGCGCGATGAGGACATCGATCTGACGATCAATGAATTGATGCGGATTCGCGAGCGGCCGGCGGCGCATGTCGCGCAAAAGCTCAAAGGTTTCGAAAGTTCAACGCTTCAAAGCGTCAAAAAAGCGAAAGCGCTAGCCTCCGGCTGCCCGCCGTAACGGTCATGATGCAAATTCCTACCAATGCGCCGCTGCTGCGCGAAATCCTCACCGGTTTTATCCGCAATGAAGTGCAGAAGACCGGCATGAATCGAGTCATCGTGGGATTATCCGGCGGCGTCGACTCCGCGCTCAGCGCCATGCTTGCCGCCGAAGCGCTCGGCGCGAAAAACGTGCTCGCTGTTTTGATGCCGTACAAGAGCTCCAATCCCGATAGCCTGGCGCATGCCGAAATGGTCGCGCAGAAAAGCAATCTCGAATCGTTGGTCGTCGATATTACGCCGCAAATCGACGCGTACTTTGATCGCTTCCCGGACGCCGACGCGCGGCGGCGCGGCAACAAGATGGCGCGCGAGCGCATGACGATACTCTACGATCATTCAGCGCGCTGGAACGGCTTGGTGATCGGCACGAGCAACAAAACCGAATTATTGCTCGGCTACGGCACGCTGCACGGCGATATGGCTTCGGCGATAAATCCGCTCGGCGATCTTTACAAGACGCAGGTCTGGGCGTTGGCGGAAGCGATCGGGGTGCCATCAGTGATAGTCGCGAAGGAGCCCTCAGCCGATCTCTGGGTGGGTCAAACCGACGAGGGAGAGTTGGGATTCACTTACCGGGAAGTGGACAAGCTTCTCTACATGATGGTCGATCAGCGTTGCACCAAGCCGGAGCTAATGACTTTAGGATTTGCCGAAACGTTTATCGACAGAGTTGCTCTCCAGATCATGACTTCACAATTCAAACGGCGCCTGCCGGTGATCGCCAAAGTGTCGCAGCGAACCATTGACCGTGATTTTCGCTATTCGCGGGATTGGGGAAAGTGAGGCGAGTCGAAGATAGAGGATGGAGGATCGAAGATCGCGCAATTTTTCCTCCATCTCCGATTCTCGATTCTTATAGGGCGGTTCTGGTCATGGCTGGAGTTCTCTATATCGTCGCCACGCCGATCGGCAACCTCGAAGATATTACGCTGCGCGCGTTGCGCATTCTCAAAGAAGTCGATTTGATCGCCGCCGAGGACACGCGCCATACCCGCCACCTGCTCGATCATTACGGCATAAAAACCGCGCTTACCAGTTATCACGAGCACAACGAACGCGCTAAGGCGCAAAATTTAGTCGAGCGCTTGCTGCGCGGCGACAGCATCGCGTTGGTATCCGACGCGGGGACGCCGGCGATCTCCGACCCCGGTTACCGTTTGGTCGTGGCCGCGTTGCTCGCCGGCATCCAAGTAACGCCGATTCCCGGCGCCGCCGCACTCGCCGCTGTGATAAGCGCCAGCGGTCTGCCATCCGACCGCTTTGTCTTCGAAGGGTTTCTTCCCGCCAAGAAACAGGAAAAGAAAAAAAAGCTGCAGAAGCTTCAGAGCGAAGTCAGGACGCTGATCTTCTACGAGGCGCCGCACCGGCTCAAAGAGTCGCTGCAAGACTTGCTGCAGGTTTTCGGCGACCGTCAAATCGTCGTTGCCCGCGAGGTGACGAAGATTCACGAAGAATTTCTGCGCGGCACGATCAGCGCAGTGAGCGAGCAGATTGCGAATCGGGAGGTGAAGGGCGAGATCACGATCGTCGTGCAGGGTGCACCGTCAGTGGCCGCGGTTTCCGACGAAGAGATCGAGGCGGAGATTCGTCGCCTTGCCGGCGCAGGGATGGGCGTGAAAGCAATTTCAGAATTGCTCGGCGAACGCTACGATCTTGCCAAGCGTGGGGTCTATCGGCTGGCGCTGGATCTGATTCAGACGAAGCAAAAAGAGTAGCGGCTTAGCGCTTGATCGTGAAACCTATAAAGGTGCTCTCGGCGCTTGCCCAAAAGACCTCGACGTTTGTCACCTTTGCTCCCGACGGTCCTTGCCAACACCACGAGATCAGTTGCTCAAGCCGGTGGCGCGGGCCCTCGGCAACCCCCTCCACCGAACCGTCGTCGCAGTTCTTCACCCAGCCCGTCAGGCCGAGCTCCTGGGCGCACTGCACGGTCGAAGCGCGAAAATAAACGCCTTGGACGCGCCCATGAACTTTGAAATGAGCGCGGGCTTTTTCCGCAAACGGCTCCATCGGTTTTCCTCTCTTTTTTCTAGCCCAGGAACCGTGGTCCGGCAAGCCATCGCCAAGGCCCGATCACCGGGCTGAAAAGATTTGACAAGCGCGCTTTGACTTTTGTAGGCTGGCGCCATTTCGCCAGGGGTCCGGTTACCGAAGAGCACGCCGAGCGAGTGGTGGAAAACCCGTTTGAGGCCCTGCCCTTTGGCTAAGTCGATCCGTTTAAAGTGAGCGTTCGTCGATCCAACAAGGAGGGCCGAGATGGGAGCAAAGTTATACGTTGGCAACCTTTCCTACAACGTCACGGAGGAGAGGCTCCAGCAACACTTCGCGCAATATGGCTCGGTGGTCAGCGCGAGGATCATTACCGACAAATTCAGCGGTCGGTCGAAGGGCTTCGGCTTTGTCGAGATGAGCTCGGATCAGGAAGCGGAAAAAGCGATTAGCGCACTAAACGGCACGGACTTCGACGGCCGCAATATCGTCGTCAGCGAGGCTCGCCCGCAAGCGCCGCGCGACTCGCGCTCCGGCGGTGGTTTTGGCGGTGGCGGTGGAGGCGGCCGACCGCCGCGCCGCGACCGCTATTAATCGCGCTTCGAACTACTCACGACGAATGGAGATGAACTACCGAGAGATCTCCGCTTGTTGCGAGCCGTTGAAATAAAAGATGAACGCAAATCTTTTGGCAATTGCCTAGCCTGCCAGCAGTTGCAAAAATTCTTCTTCGCTGAGGATCTGGACGGCCAGCTGTTGGGCCTTTTTAAGCTTTGATCCGGCCTCGGCGCCGGCGACCACGTAAGTTGTGTTCCGGCTCACGCTGGAGGCGAGGCGCCCGCCCAGCGCCTCGATTTGCTTCTGCGCTTCCGGTCGCGACATGCTTTCCAACCCGCCTGTAAGGACGAAAGTTGCACCAGCTAGTTTGCCGCTTTTCTTGGGCTCCGATTTAAACCGTACGCCGGCGCGAAGCAGTTTTTCGATCACTTGCCGGTTAGCTTCCTGGGCGAAAAAACGCGCGATGCTTTTCGCCACTTCCGGGCCGATCTCCCGCACTTCCATCAAATCTTCCGCCGCAGCCTGCTCGATCTTTTTGAGATCGCCGAAATGCTCGGCCATCAACTTAGCGGTAGCCTCGCCGACGTGGCGAATTCCCAACGCGGTGAGCAGCCGCGGCAGCGTGGAGTCTTTACTGCGTTCGAGAGCGGCCAAGAGATTCTGCGCCGATTTCTCCGCCATGCGATCGAGGTTCGCCAGTTGCTCTTTGCTCAAGCCGTAGAGATCGGCGAGGTCGCGCACCAAACCGCGCTCGACCAATTGATCGATGAGCTTGTCGCCCAGCCCCTCGATATCCATGGCGCCGCGCGAGCCGAAAAATTTGAGGCTCTCTTTAAGCTGTGCTGGACAGGAAATACCGATGCAACGGTAGGCGGCTTCGCCTTCTTCGCGGAAAACGTCCGAGCCACAGACCGGGCAGCGCTCGGGCATGACGAATTTTCTTTCGCCTCCGGTGCGCTTTTCTTCGAGAACTCGGACGACGTAGGGAATGACATCGCCGGCGCGCTCGACGACGACAGTGTCGCCGATCTGGATGTCCTTGCGGGCGATTTCATCCATGTTGTGCAGCGAGGCGCTTTTGACCATCACGCCGCCGATCGGCACCGTCTCCAAGCTCGCCACCGGGGTCAATGTGCCGGTGCGGCCGACGTTGGCTTGAATGTCGAGAATGCGCGTGGTCGCTTGGCGCGGCTTAAACTTGTAGGCGATCGCCCAGCGCGGCGAGCGGGCGATTTGTCCGAGACGTTGTTGCAGGGCAATGTCGTTGACCTTCACGACCAGACCGTCGATCTCGTAGGGAAGCTCGTCACGGCGGGTTTCTATTTCGTCGCGGTATTGAAAAATTTCGCTTAAGCTCCGGCATATACGCCCAAGCGGCACGGGCTTTAAGCCCCATTGTTGAATCCCCTCGCGAAACTCCCAGTGGGTAGCAAAGCTGATGCCTTCGATGATGCCGGTGCCGTGACAAAATATATCCAGGGGGCGTTTGGCTGTAATCGTGGAGTCGAGCTGCTTTAGCGATCCGGCCGCGGCGTTTCGCGGATTGGCAAAGACCGGCTGGCCTTCTTCTTCTCGCTCGCGGTTCATTTTTTGAAACGCATGAAGAGGCAGAAACACTTCACCGCGAATTTCGAGCCGGCGCGGAAGCGCGTGTCCGTCAGCACGCAGGGATAGCGGGATCGAACGAATGGTCTTGAGATTAACCGTTATGTTCTCGCCGTTGATGCCGTCGCCGCGGGTCGAGCCTAGGGTGAATTTGCCGTCGACGTAGACCAATTCCACCGCCAGGCCGTCGATCTTCGGCTCGACGGCGTATTCGATGTTATCGCTAATCTTAAGAAACCGGCGGATTCGTTCCTCGAATTCCTCCAACTCTTCGGGAGCCATGGCGTTGTTGAGCGAGAGCATCGGGAGGGAGTGCTGCACGGTGGCGAATCGTTCCAACGGCGCCGCGCCGACCTTTTGTGTCGGGGAATCCGGCGTGGCGAGCTCGGGGTGAGCTTTTTCGAGATCGAGCAGGCGGCGAAACAGCCGGTCGTACTCGGCGTCGCTGATCAGCGGATCGTCAAGCACGTGATATCGATGATTGTGCCGACCGATTTCTTGCCGGAGCTCGGCGATTTCTTGTGCCGCGGAATGGCGCGCTGAATCAGCCATAATTCGGTGCGTTACTGCCAAATAGTGCTAATAGGACGCGCTTATGAAGCGCGCGCCGCAAAAAAAAATTAACATAGTTGGACCAGTGAATGAAGCCAAGCGCGAGTCTACGTTGACCGTCTCCAACCGTTATGTTAACCCTTCAGTCAATGGGTACTCGCTCTCTTCGGACGGCTATTTCGCTTTTGATTCTGTCCGGTTGCGCCGCGGCGGTACCCGAGCTGAAACCGCCCCCCGAAGGTTTAGCTTGGTCGCCTGAAGCGCCTTTTCGCAACCAGCGTAAAACCGAGATTTCGTCCGAGGCCCAAGCCTTCAGTCATTTCCTCAAAGGTTATGCTCTGCTCGGCGAAGGCGACTTCGATCCGGCGCTAAAAGAGTTTGAAGCGGCGGTTGCGGCCGAGCCCAACGATGCCTTTCTTCATTTCCGCTTGGCCTCGCTTTATCTGCGCAAAGGAGATTTAAAAAAAGCGCTAGTCGAGGCCGAAACGGCGGTTCGGCTGGAGCCCAAGAGCGTGGATCACCACCTGCTTTTGGCCGGGCTCTACTCATCGCTTAACGAAAACCAAAAAGGTATTGCCGAATACAATGAAGTTTTGCAACTCGACCCGGCAAATCAGGAAGCGCTCCTTTATCTCGGCGCGCTCTACTTGCAGGTCGATGATTTGGCGCGCGCCGGCCAAAGATTGGAAGAATTGCTCAAGGCTGATCCCAATTCGGCGCTCGGTTACTACTATCTGGGTCGAGTGCGCGCCAAGAGCAAACTTTATCTCGCCGCCGAGCAAAGCTACCGCAAGGCCCTGGAGCTCAATCCCAAATCAGAGGCGGTCCTACTGGATCTGGCGCTCGTCTATGAACTCGAAAGCAAAACCGAAGACGCGATCCAAACCTATCAGCGGCTTTTACAGGTCAACGCCCAAAACGCCTGGGCGCGCCGGCGCTTGGGCGAGCTTTACGTCGGCCAGAACAAGCTCGACGAGGCGCTGCGTCAATTCGAGACGCTGCAAGGCAGCGAAAGCGATCCGCGCGAGACGCGGATTAAAATCGGCCTGATCTCGTTTGAAAAAGGCGATTTTGAGCGCGCTGCGACGGAATTCAATCTGGTTTTGGCCGGCGATCCGGATAACGATCGGGCGCGCTACTATTTGGGCGCGACCTATATCGAGATGAAGGCCGACGATAAGGCTCTGGAAGCTTTCGAGCGCGTCTCGGAAAAAAGCGAGCTTTACGTCGATTCGCGCGTGCAGGCCGCCTATCTTTACGATCGTAAAGAAGAGACGCAAAAGGCGATCGAGCTGGTCCAAGCGGTGGCCGCGAAGCGTAACGATCGCAAGGAAATCTATGCCTTTCTGAGCTCGCTTTACCGCAAGACCAAGGAATATCCGAAAGCGATCCAAGCAATGGAAAAGGTCGTCACCTTGGATCCCAAGAACGATGAGGCCCATTTTCAGCTCGGCGCGCTTTACGACGAAAACAAAAATAAGGAAAAATCCGTCGCGAGCATGAAAAAAGCCATCGAGCTCAATCCGAAAAATGCCGCTGCGCTCAATTATCTCGGCTATACCTGGGCCGAGATGGGCGTGCAGCTCGATGACGCGGAAGATATGATCCAGCGCGCTCTTAAGATCCAGCCCGACGATGGCTTTTACATCGACAGCCTGGGTTGGGTTTATTATCAAAAGGGCGATTATCCGAAGGCCGTCGAACAGTTGGAACGGGCGGTCGAGATCACGGTCGACGATCCGACCATTATCGAACACCTCGCCGACGCCTATGAAAAAAGCGGCAGGGGCGATCGCGCCTTGGCCCGCTACCGAGAGGCGCTCAAGCGCACCAAAGAAAACGAGCAGATCAAGCGCCTCCGCGATAAAATCCAGCGCCTGGAGAAAAAGATTTGACCCTGGTCCATCGGCGCGCCGGCGTTGCCTCGGTTACCTCGTTTAAAATTCTGATTCTTACGGCCGTCGCCTTCGCGCTGTTCGGTTGCGCGACGGTGACGCCGCCGCCGGAAAGTAAGCTGCCCGCGCCGGTCTGGGAAGCGGGCAAACTGATCGAGTCGATCACCCAACGCGACCGCCAGTTCCGCTCTCTGCGCGCGCTCGCGCAGATCGATTATGCCGGACCGGAAGGCAAACACGGCTTTCAAGAAGCTGTTCTCATACAGCGGCCCGATCGGTTGCGTTTGGAGACGCTGACTTTTTTGGGCGCGATCCTGATCGTTACGGCCAACGATAAAGAAATTATCGGCTTGCATCCGCGCGAGGGGGTGTTCGTGCGCGGCTCGCCCACGAAAGAAAATTTGCGCCGCTATACGCAGATCTCGCTCGAGCTCAAAGAGATCACCACGTTGCTGAGCGGCTTGCCGCCGGTCGACGTCAACGCGACACCGAGCCTCGACGGCAACACGCTGATCTTTGCTCAGAACGGGCGCAAGCGCGATGCGTTGACGTTTGACTCGCAACAACCGGTGCCGAGCAAATGGGAGCGTTTCAACGCCGAGGGCAAAGTCGAGCTGAGCGCTCAGTTCAGCAATTACGTTTCGACGGCGGCCGGGCTGTTTGCCCAGCGCATCGTCTTCGAAGCCCCCCTACAAAAAAAGAAAGTCGATATTCGCTACCAAGAGCCGGAAGTCAACGGCTCGATTCCAGCCGAGCTTTTCTCGCAGCAAAAACCCGCCAACGCGCAGGAAGTGCCGATCGAAGCGGTGGGGAGTTGACGATGCTCCCGAAGGTTTGGCGGTTCACGCTTGCGCTGCTCTTGCTCACCGGATGCGGCGATAAAACCGAAGTCAAAGTATCCGACGCGCCGCCGCCGGAGCAAAAAGAAGTGGGCAAGCCGGTGACGGGAGACTGGCTGGTGATCCACAGCCTCAGCGACCCGGAGCTGCTCAATCCGCTGACCAGCAGCGACGCTTCGTCCAGCGAAGTGCTGAACTACGTCTTTGAGACTCTGCTGACGCGCAATCCAAAAACCTTGGAGCTGAAACCCGCGGTTGCGGCGGCGCGGCCCGAAATATCTCAGGACAAGCTCATTTACACTTTCAAGATTCGCCAGGATGCGCGCTTCCAGGACGGCCGGCCGGTCACTGGGGAGGATGTGCTTTTCAGCGTCAAGGCGATCAAATGTCCGTTTGTCAATGCGCCGTTTCTGCGCGTCTATTTCAATTCCTTGATCGACGCCGAGCTGGTCGATCCGTACACGATTCGTTTTGTTACCAAGGAGCCCTATTTTCTCAACGAGAGCGTGCTCGGCGGCATCACCCTGCTGCCGCGCCATTACTACGATCCGGAAAATCTCTTGCAGCGGATCAGCGTGCGACAGCTCGCCCAGGACCCGGCGAAACTGCCGGCCGAAGCGAAAAAATTCGGCGAGCAATTCAATCGAAACTTCAACCGCAACCCGCTCGGCTCCGGCCCGTACAAGTTCAGCCACTGGAAAACCGGCCGCGAGATCGAGCTCGCGCGCGACCCAAACTACTGGGGCAACGGCAAAGAAGGCATCGATCAGCCGCACCTCGATCGGCTGAAGTTTCGCATCGTGAACAATATGGACGCGGCGCTGACCCTGCTCAAAAGCGGCGGCCTCGATTACATGGAAGTCTTAACTCCGGTGCAGGTGGTGCGCGGCACCAACAGCGAGCGCTTCAAGCGCGAGTTCAAAAAATACGAATACTACGCGCCGACCTACACCTACATCGGCTGGAACAACGACCTTCCGATTTTCCGCGACAAAAGAGTTCGCCAGGCGATGACCTACCTGACCGATCGCAAGCTGATCGTCCAAAGCGTGCTCTTCGGTCTCGGCGAAGTGGTCGACAGCACGATTTATTTTTTCCGGCCCGAGTACGACAAGGATCTAAAAAGCTATCCTTTCGACCCGCAGAAAGCGCTGGCTTTGCTCCATGAAGCGGGTTGGCAGGACACCGACGGCGACGGCGTGCTCGACAAAGTCATCGACGGGAAAAAGACGCCGCTGCGTTTCGAGATCAAGGTCAACTCGGGCAACGCCGTGCGCAAGAGTGTCGCTCTGGTGCTGGTGGAGGAGCTTCGCAAGCGCGGCATCGACGCGCGCGTGCGCGAGCTCGACTGGACGATTTTTTTAAACGACGTAAAGAATCATCAATTCGACGCCGTCGTGCTGGGCTGGCAGATGCAGACCACGGAGCCCGACATGTATCAGATCTGGCATTCCTCTCAGGCGGCCAACAAAGGCTCCAACGCGATCAGTTACAAGAACGCGCGCGTGGATGAAATATTGGAGACCTACCGGCGCGAGTTCGACCCGCAGAAACGCATTCAGCTCTACAAGGAATTCCAGGAGATCTTGAACGACGAGCAGCCCTACACGTTTCTCTACGTCGGCAAGCGCGCCTCTGCATTGCAGCGCCGCTTCGAAGGTGTCGAGGTTTTTCCGGACGGTCTTCGTCCCATCGACTGGTGGGTCCCCGTGGGGCGGCAGAGATACACCAGCGTGGCAAGCGCCCAATAATTCGAGCGATCATGACAAGCTACTTGGCGCAACGTCTGCTGCTGATGATCCCGACGTTCATCGGCATTACCTTGATCGGCTTTCTGATCATGCGCCTGGCGCCCGGCGATCCCGCCGAGCTGCGCGCAGCGGGAGGACTCGGCGCGGCCGGCGGCGCCGGTATTTCCCTTGAAAAGCGCGGCGCCGTCGACGAGGCGATGGCCCAGTGGCGCGCGCAGTATGGCCTCGACAAACCGCTGCACGTTCAGTACCTCGTCTGGTTGCAGAATCTCTTCACGCTCAAATTCGGCGATTCCTTCAAGGACAGCCAGCCGGTTTGGGATAAGATCGCCGAACGGCTTTCGGTGACGATCAAATTGAATGTCTGGTCGATTCTCGTCGTCTACCTAGTCGCCATTCCACTGGGCGTTTATTCCGCGACCCACGCCAATTCGTCGGGTGACCAAATCACGACGGTCGTCGCCTTTGGGCTTTTCGCCGTGCCCCTGGTGTGGGCTGCGACGATGGCGATCGTATTTATCTGCGGCGGCGATTTTTATTACCTGTTTCCGCCGGGCGGCGTGGAGTCGCTGGATTTCTCCGAGCAGTGGCCGCTGTGGAAAAAAATCCAGGATCACGCCTGGCATTTGTTCCTGCCTGTCGTTTTGTTGTCGTACAGCGGATTCGCCGCCTTATCCCGCTACATGCGCTCGAGCATGCTGGAAGTGCTCCGGCAAGATTACGTGCAGGTGGCGCGGGCGAAGGGACTGGAGGAAAAGGTCGTTATCTTCAAGCATGCGCTGCGCAACTCCTTGATTCCTCAGGTTACGCTCCTGGCCGACATTCTTCCCGGACTGATCGGCGGCAGCGTCATCATTGAAACCATCTTTTCCATACCGGGTCTGGGGCAGTTGGGTTTCGAGTCGGTACTGGCGCGGGATTATCCGACCGTGCTGGCATTGTTTACCGTGACCGCGGTGCTGACTCTGATCGGCATTCTGCTTTCCGATCTGCTGCTCGCCGTCGTGGATCCGCGCATCGCCTTCGGCCGACGGCAGCAATGAGCCGCTCATCGACAGTTCAACTCCAAGCCACAGAGAAGCCGGCCGGCGCGGCAGACGCCAACGTCGCCGAGGGACTCTGGTCGGATGTCTGGAGGCGCTTCAAACACAATCCGATCGCGCTCGCCGGGTTCTATGTCGTCTGCCTGCTCGTATTCATGGCGCTGTTCGCGGATTTTATCGCCAACGACAAACCGTACTACCTGAATTACAAGGGCAAAAGCTATTTCCCCATCCTGCGCAGCTATCTCGTCGGCGCCAAGCTGGGGCAGTGGCCGGCGGAACTGCTCAACGTCGATTTCAAAAAGCTCGAAGGTGCGAAAGCGTTGTATCCGCCGATTCCCTATCGGCCGAGTAACATCAATTTGCTCGAACCGCTGGAACCGCCGTCGGCAAAACATCTGTTCGGTACCGATAAGTTGGGCCGCGACGTGGCTGCCGGCATGATCCACGGCTCGCGCATTTCTCTCTCCATCGGTTTTGTCGCGGTCGGCATCGCGCTGTTGATCGGTGTTGTCCTCGGCGCGATCGCCGGCTATTTCGGTTCGTGGATCGACCTGGTGATTTCGCGGATCTTCGAGATCATGCTTTCGATTCCGACCTTCTTTTTGCTGATCACGATCGCGGCGCTGTTGCCGCCGAGCCTCTACTTGACCATGCTGATCATCGGCGTGACCAGTTGGGTCGGCATGGCGCGCTTTACGCGCAACGAATTTCTCAGGATCCGAAATCTGGATTACGTCACGGCGGCGGTCGCGCTCGGCGTTTCCGATCGCAAAGTGATGTTCAAGCATATTCTTCCCAACGCGCTGGCGCCCGTCATCGTCTCGGTGGTGTTCGGCATCGGCGGGGCGATTCTGGTCGAATCGAGCCTGAGCTTTCTGGGCATCGGCGTGCCCGCGGAACTGGTGACCTGGGGCTCCATTCTGCAAGAGGGGAGCACGACCACCTTTGCCTGGTGGCTCGCGGTGTTTCCCGGCTTTGCGATCTTCATTACCGTGCTTGCCTACTACCTCGTCGGCGAAGGGCTGCGCGAGGTTCTCGATCCGCGCCTGCGGGGCTTGCGCTAGTCGCGCTCTTTCTGTTAACTCGGTCCAGGCTCAGCGGCAAATTATCAGGAGAAGTTTCTATGAAGCGCTTGAATTTCTTCGCCTTCACGATGATGGTTGCCTGCTTTGCTTCTCCGCTCGGTGCGCAAGTCAGTAAGCCTATCTACGTCTCCTTGCCGGGGCCGGGCAATATCCAGCACTTGGCCTACGTCGTCGCCAAAGAAAAAAAATTCTACGACGAAATGGGTCTGACCAACGTCAACATCGTCGTGCTGCGCGGCAACGCGATGAATGTGCAGGCGCTGCTTTCGGGTAGCGTCCACTATTCATCTGCTTTCGGGCCGTCCATGCAGGCGATGTTCAAGGGCGAGCAGATTCGTGTGCTCTTGCAAATCTTCAATCAGATTCCGTTCGGCTTGATTACCCGGCCGGAGATCAAACGGCTGGAAGATCTCAAGGGACAAAAAATCGCCGTGACTTTCGGCGGCTCGACCTACAGCGTGCTTCAGGCGCTGTTTGCCAAATATGGCTACGGCGAAAAATTCGCCGAGTATTTGAATATTCCCGATAACGAAGGCAAGGCGATCGCGCTCATGCAAGGCCGAGCGGCCGCGGCGCTGATGGCGCCGCCGACGGACCGGCCGCTACTCAAGGCCGGCATGAAGCGGCTGGTTTATCTAGGCGATGAGTTTAAAAACGTTCCATTCAGCGCTTTGCAGGCGATGGCCAAGCATGTCCAAGCAGAACCCGATATGACGGAGCGGATGGTGAAAGCGGTGATGAAAGCGCTCTATTGGATTCGCGCCAACCGCGAGGGCAGTATCGATATCATCATGAAGAACGGCCGATTGGATCAGCGCGAGATCGCGGCTTCGCTTTACGATTTGATGCGCGATGCCTATATTCCCAGCCTCAGTCCAGAGGGCCTCTACAAGCGCGCCGAATTGGAATTTGCCGTATTGAAAGAGAAGCCGAACTTCAAACCGGAGCAATTTATCGACGATCGCTTCTACAAGACGGCGCTCAAAGCATTGGCCAATGAGCCGGGCGCGAAATCGTAAGGGGAGTTCTTGGCATGGCCGAAAAAACTCTCGAAGAAATCAAAGCCGATATTTTACATCGCGCCGGGCGGATCAATCCTTTCGAACGGGTAAAAAAAGAAGACGTCGAGCAGGTGGTGAGAAACCTCACCAGCCTCGATGCCGATCTCTGGGGCCGGGAGTGGGGCAAAGTCGGGCTTAAATATGAAGCGCTTGGCGAGGAGCAAGAAAAACAAGGACAAGAAAAAAGACGCCGGCGAAACTTATTATTTGGCGTACGAGTATTACCGCATCGGCCGCTACCCGGTGCCGAGCAGCCCGGAAAAAATGAACTGCTACAAAGGCGCGCTGCGGACTTTTCTCAAGGCGGCGCCAACGATGGACCCGCCGCTGGAGCGGATCGAAATCCCTTTCGAGGGAAAGAAAGTCGTCGGCTATTTGCAGGTGCCGAAAGGCATCAATCGACCCGCCGGTCGTGATGCACTGGGGCGGCGTCGACGGCTGGAAAGAAGATCGGCGCACCAACAATGACGTCTTGCTCAAAAATGGCCTTGCCTGTTTTACCATCGACATGCCGGGCGCCGGGGAAAACCCTTGTCTTGGCGGCGATCCGAGGGCGGAGCGAACTTTTTCCGCGGCGATGGACTATCTCGAAAGCCGCGCCGATATCGACGGCAAGCGGATCGCCTGCATGGGCGGCAGCTTCGGTGGCTATTGGGCGGCAAAGCTGGCGCATACTGAGCCCAAGCGGTTGCGTGGCGCCGTAAACTGGGGCGCCGGCGTGCATCGGACCTTTCAAGAAGAGTGGCTGCGCCCGGCTTTGACTCTAACTGCATCGCAATATCTCATGGGGCCGGCGAGTCTGCTCGATGCGCGCTCTTACATCTTCGGCGTCAAGACGCTGGAAGAAACGCTTAGGATCGCGCCGACTTTATCCTTGGTGACGCAAGGCCTGATCGATCAACCTTGCGCGCCGCTTCTCTGCATCAACGGCAAGGAAGACGATCAGCATCCGATCAGCGATCTTTATCTGCTCGCGGAGCACGGCAGCCCGAAAGAACTGCGCATTATCGCGGGCGCCGGCCACATGGGTCGCAAGAAAGGTCAATCGAACGATGAAGTCATTGACATTGTGACTCGATGGCTCAAAGAAAAACTGACTTGATTTAAACGGAGGAAGAATGGCACGCATCGCAACTATCACAAAAAAAGAAGACCTGGCGCCGGAGCATCAGAAAGTTTATGACACCATTGCGCAGAGCCGCGGCGTCGTCGGCGGGCCGTGGCTGGCGCTGTTGCACAGCCCGGAGCTGGCGGCGCGCACGGCGCATCTGGGGAGCTATATCCGTTTCGAATCCAGTTTAGATCACAAAGTCATCGAGTTTACGGCGTTGGTGTCGGCGCGGGAGCTGGAATGCAAACACGAATGGGCGGCGCATATTATGCACGGAGAGAAAGCCGGTATTCCGATGGAAACCATTCGCGCCGTTTATCAGAAAAAAGGCACGGAGAGTTTTTCTTCCGAAGAGGCAGCGATCGTGAGCTTCGTGCGCGAGATGATTCACACGCATCGGGTTAGCGAGGCGACGTTTCAGGCGATCTACGGCCGCTTCGGCGAAAAGGGCATGGTCGAGCTCGCCGCCACAATCGGTTATTATGCGATGTTGGCCTGCACGCTGAATACTTTCGACGTCTACACGTTCACTCCTCCGGAAGATCTCAAGATTTGAGCGAGATGATCCCAGCGCACAAGCGGGGCCAACCTGCGCCAGCAGCTACTCCAGAGGTTCTACGAAAAACGATTCAAGGAAAGGAATTGTGGCAATGAAACTCAAAGGACAAGTTGCGATGATCACCGGCGCGGGAAGAAACATCGGCAAGGCGATGGCCAAACTGTTTGCTTCGGAAGGCGCAAAGATT
Source organism: uncultured delta proteobacterium (assembly GCA_963755715.1). Taxonomy (GTDB): domain Bacteria; phylum Desulfobacterota; class Binatia; order UBA9968; family UBA9968; genus DP-20. The sequence goes on along the minus strand of CAVWLW010000038.1, from coordinate 55,113 downwards.
GCTGTAGCGGAAATGCATGAAGGGCGCGGGCAGGCGGTCGTCGATGAAATCAACAAATCGGGCCAGGATGCGATGGTGGTTCTTGGCGATGTTGCCAAATCGAGCGATGTGCGTGAGATGGTCAAAAAGGTCGTCGCGAAATTCGGCGCCATCGACATTCTCGTCAACAATGCAGCGCTGACCGATCACGCGAATATTTTCGACAGCACCGAGGAGGAATTCGACAAAGTCATCGCGGTCAGCCTCAAAGGCCCGTACCTCGTCACCAAGTATGTCGCGGAGCAAATGCGCCAACAAGGGCGCGGCGGAAAGATCGTAAATTTTGGTTCGACCTCGGGCATGATCGGGCGCTTCGACGGCATCGCCTATGCTGCGGCCAAGGCCGGCGTCATCAACATGACGCGCGCCCTCGCGGTCCAGCTCGCGCCGTACAAGATCCGCGTCAACTGCGTCGTGCCGAACCGTTCGGGCTCGCCGGTGGGTTTCGACGACGACGTGGCCGGCAGTCGCACCTTTGAAAATCTCGCGGGCCGTTTGGGCACCGCGGATGACCAAGCGAAAGCCGCGTTGTTTCTGGTCAGCGACGATTCCGATTTCATTTACGGTCATCCCTTGGTGGTCGACGGCGGCGTGATGGCGACGGCGAATTTTCCCAAAGAGCAGTTTCAGAAATAGCTTGAACGAATTCGTTCAATCTTTTAGGCCGCACGCGAGCGATGCACAAATTGGTCATGTCGTTCATCGCTGCAATATGGGGATTCGTCCGCTGTGTTGAGCGCGGATCGATAGGACCGTGCTCGAGGCTCAAGCAGAAGGCTTCAACATCCTCGCCGAATTGTCCAAGGAAAAGATTCCATTCTCCTTGCCGGCTTGGTCCGAGGCAGTAATCTTCTGAGCGCCGATAAAGCATCAACGGTAGAGCGACAAGGCAGCGACCCGGCGCTCGATATCGGTCATCATTTTTTTGTACGGCGGCGCGTCAACTCCGCCGAAGCGCCGCTGGAATTCTCGCTCAGGCATAAATTCCGGCAGATCTTCGGTCGCGGGCATCAGGTCTTTTTCCTCGATCCTGGCGCGCATGCGTTGCTGCAAACGCCGGGCAGAAGCGGGATCTGCGGCATATTCGCCGAAGCGCGTGCCGGCACGATCGGCGGCAATGTCGTTGAACGAAAAGCCGCTGCCGCCACGGGAGTCCTCGATTTCCTTGTAAACACCGACGGCGTCGGCGAGGGGCCCGCCGGCTCTAGCGGCTAGGGCTGCCGAGATGATGAAATGCTTGGGAAAGTCGTCGCGGCGGTTGAGCAGTGCACGACGCATCTCGGGCTGCGGCCAGCTTTTCGCGTCGGGTAAAATCGTCTCCAAGCTTTGTCCATTGACGTAGAGGGTGAGCAGAAATATCGCGGCGCGGTTCTCCGCAACGGCATCGCCATCGGTCGAACGGTCCGCGGCGAGCATAAAGAGAGGCGCGAGCAACTCTGTCAGTGAAATATCCTTCGCCTTCAGTGAATGGCTTACCGAAGCGAGGCGTTCTTGATAAGCCCGCAGGCGCGCCCGCTCTTCCGCCGGCAGCAAGGCCGTGCGCAATTTATTCGGCAGGTCGGCTTGCCATTCATAGGTCAACGCGATCCGTCTATCCTGGATCGCCACCTTCTTGATGACATTCTGAAAAGAACGAATATCTGCGTCGTTGAACGCGTAAGCAAAAAGTCGTGGAATGATCCAATAGGCCAGCCACGGCGGTAGGGATATTTGACCTAACCGCAGTGTCTCCAGTTTCGGCAAGGCGCCATCTTCCGACAACACCGAGTCCAGATTTAAATAAATAGGCAAGGGAATCATCGGCGCCCTCAGGCTCGCGCCGATATGCACGGAATGCCGCTTCAATTGTACGCGCGCGCCTCCCGCGAAGTACTGGCGTGCTAGATAGTTGGCCGCCAGGTCGATATCGGCTTGGTCCACAGTGATGGTCCGGCGCGCACCGGGTGTCAATTTGCGTGGATCATTCTGATCGAGAATGCGCTTGGCCCTTTCGATATTCCAAGGCGTAATTTCGGCGGCGCGATTAAGGCTCGGTTGGCTATCGACAACGAGGTAAATCGCTCCGGCTAGGGCGAGCGGGAGCGCGAAGAACAGCGGAACAAACAGTTTCAAAAATAATCGCATCGCCGATCCTAAAAATTTTAGCCGATGTCGAAGTCGATTGCGAATCGGCATGAAAAAATTGCCGAGGGCAGACACCCAGGTCTGCCCCTACATCAAATTGCGCCGCGACCTTTTTGATGGGTGTATTGCTCTACGCGCAGCCTAAGGATAAAGTTGGTGGAGTCGGAACTTATGACAAGCGTAAACGCCATCCGTTGGATTGATCGTTGGATCGGGATTCCCGTTTGTTTTGTCCTGACGGGCGTGCGCCGATTGATCGACCTCGGCAAGCACCCGCATGTGCCGCGGCTGCGCGCTATCCTGTTTGTCAAATTAGCGGAGCAGGGTTCGACGGTGTTGGCGTGTGCCGCGATTCGCCGCGCCGTCGACCTGGTTGGGCGGAACAATGTCTATTTTCTGGTGTTCGAGGAGAATCGCTTCATCCTCGACGTGATGGCGCTCCTGCCGAGAGAAAACGTGTTGGCCATCCGCCACGACAATCTATTCACAGCAGCTCGCGACACGGTCCGAGCTATCCGGTCCTTGCATAAACGGCGCATCAATGCGGTCATCGATTGCGAGTTTTTTGCGCGCTTTTCGGCCGCGATCAGCTTTCTCACCGGTAGCGATTATCGAGTTGGGTTTCACTCTACGGGAGGCGAGGGACCGTACCGCGGCAATCTGATGACCCATCGATTGCGTTACAATCCTTATCTGCATACCGCTGAGACTTTTCGCTTGATGGTCGAGGCGCTGACTTTTGCGCCGACTGATTTGACACCTTTGGATATGAAACCGGCTTTGGCCGAGGATCCGCCGCCAATTTTTGAGCCGACTCGAGCAGAAGTGGTTGAAGCTCAAGCCCTGCTCCGCAAAGCGGCGCGGGTCGAAACGCCGCTGTCGCTCATCTTGCTGAATCCCAATTGCAGCGATCTGCTGCCGCTCCGGCGCTGGCCGACTAAAAGCTATGTTGAGCTGGCGCGGCGGCTCACGGCGCGTTATCCGCGCTTGCATGTGGCGCTGACAGGACAGCCGTCCGAAGCGGAAAATGCGGCTGCTTTGGTGCAAGAGATAGCATCAGAGCGCTGTTTTAGTTTGGCCGGCCGGACCACGCTTAGGCAACTCTTGGTGATCTTCGGCCTGGCCGACGTGCTGGTCACGAACGACAGCGGCCCGGCTCATTTTGCTGCGCTGACGCCGATCGACGTGGTTACGCTCTTTGGGCCGGAAACACCCGAGCTTTATCGGGCGCGCACGCCGAGGAGTCACGTGTTCTGGGAGGGGCTCGCTTGCAGTCCTTGCGTCAGCGCGTTGAATCAAAAGCAGTCTTTCTGTCAGAACAACTTGTGCATGCAGCGCATCGAAGTCGACGCCGTCTTCGACAAGGTCTGCGAAGTCTACGAGGCGAGATTCAATGCGCAGGCTTTGGCGAACCGCGAGGATCGAGTCGGTCGTCTACGAGCGAGCTCGTAGGACGCCACTCGCATGTCGGATCAGCGTCTTATACGGGCAACAGCCCTGCTTTTTTGCTTGCGATTTCTTGCCGCTTTTCTAATCGACCTCGCGCCCCAAGAGACTTACTACTGGAATTACGCCGAGCATCCGGCGCTGAGCTATTTCGATCATCCGCCGATGATCGCGTGGGTCATCAGCGCGGGTCAATTTTTCCTGGGTAAGAACGCGCTCGGCGTCCGGCTCGGCGGACTTTTATTAACTCTTCTTTCAACTTGGCTTCTCTATACGCTGGGCAGGTTTTGGTTTAACCGCAGAGCGGGGCTCTGGGCGGCGCTGCTTTTCCAGTTGATACCGCTCTATTTCGTTTATGGTTTACTGATCACGCCCGACGTGCCGCTGATTTTTTTCTGGCTGCTGACGCTCTACCTGGTTTCGCTGGCCGTGCGCGAGGAAAAAAAATGGGCGTGGTACTTGGCCGGGGCTGCGCTCGGGCTTTGCCTGCTGTCCAAATACACGGCGATTTTTTTAGTTCCGTCGACACTGCTATGGCTTATCTTAGACCGCTGTTACCGCCGGTGGCTCACGAGAAAAGAGCCCTACCTAGCTCTACTTATCGCGGCGCTGTTCTTCACTCCGGTGATTCTTTGGAACGTCGAGCACGACTGGGCCTCCTTTCGGCTTCCAAGTGAGCGATCGATTGACTCGCGCGCCTAGCCACCCACTCAAAAGCTTGGGAGAATTTTTGCTCATGCAGCTCGGCGTGACTTCGCCCATTCTTCTGGCAGGTTTACTCATGATCCCGGCGCTTCCTGTGTCGTACGCTTTGAGCGACTGGCGCCTCCGATGGCGGTTTTGTTTTCTTTTCTCGATCCCGATCCTCGCCTTCATGCTGCTTTTCAGCATTCGTTCCGGAGTCAAGGCCAACTGGACGCTGCCCGGGTATCTATCTCTGCTCGTCGCCGCTTATCCCTGTTACCGCTATTTTCGTTTCAACAGCGGCGCTCGCAAGCTGCGCGTGGTCAGGTATTTCTTGCGCTCTTTTTTTTACGCTTTGCCAGTTCTGTATGTGGTTGTGGTTTATCACTTAACCCTAACGATACCGGGAATTCCCACGCACAGTTTTACGACCGGTTGGAAGGAGTTGGGAGAGGCGGTCGGCCAGGAAGCACGAGCGTTTGAGGTCGCCGGTGGGAAAAAGGTGTTCCTTCTGGGTTTGGATAGTCACTACATCGCCGCCGCTCTTTCGTTTTATAGCGATGACAGCCGCGACGTTTTCTCGCGCAACCTCGTCGGCAAAAACGCGTTGGCCTTCGAATACTGGACGCCAAAAATCGATCTCGTTGGTTTCAACGCGCTCGCGGTGGACGGCAATCCGCCCGAGCTGGAATCGCTACGGAAATACTTTGTTCGCGTGGATGAAAATATAAAACAGCTCCCGGTTATGAAAGGTGGAAGGGTCATTGGTCATTTTTATGTCGTGAAGTGCTTCGGTTATATGCCCGATGCTAAACCGATTATGGTCAGTGAGATGATCGGAGGAGATTGAATTTGCGAAGTCTATACAGATTTCGGCATCTCGTCGGTCACCGAGCGTCGTTTGCGACGATGTCGCAGAGGGCTTACGACAATTCGTTTTTTAACCAATCCACGATCGTCGGAAAGGTCTGCGGGGTTTGGCCCATGTGACCGCCGGGGAAAACGCGCGCCGATTTCGGCGTGCCGTATTCGAGCAAGATATAAAGATCGGCGATCGGAGTTTGTAGATCGTTTTTGCCGTTGACGATCAGCATGGGACAGGACGGTTTATCCAGCCAGCCCTGATCTTTGAGCGAGAGCGCCGACCAAGGTTTCATCAGCTCGTCAATGCTGTTGACGCCGAAGAGCCGGCAGCGCGCGATGTCGTGATCCATGAGATAACTATCGGCGTTGGTCGACTCGCGCAGCCAGTCTTCCTGAAAAAAATAATGCACGCCGCCGCCCCAGACGATCGACGCGCGCAGGCGCTTGGGTTCGACGTAGGCCATCTTCGCCGCCCAGTAGCCGCCGAAGCTCCGGCCCATGATGGCGATACGTTTAGCATCGATATCGGGGCGCTTCTCCAAATAATCGATCACGGCGGTAAAGACTGACTCCGCGGTCGGCGAGGCTTTGATGGGACACTCGCCGACGCCCGGCATGTCCATGGAGCAACTGGCCATGCCTGCTTTCTGCAAACCCTCATCGTATTCGTAACTCTCCGCTTTGAATGAATCGATGCCGCCGAAGTTGATTACGATTGCGTGTTTTTGCCCGTCATGCGGCACGCGCACGTAGATCGGAATTTTCTTATCTCCGAAAGGAATATCGAGCCGCTCCAACGGCGGCTCGAAGTATTTGCCGGCCTTCTCGTACACTTCGAGGCTCTTTCGATAGCATGCCATCTTTCCCGGCGTATGCGGCGTCGGGTAGCGACCGGTGGCATAGTAAGCATAGGCTTGCACATAAGCTTCCCGGGCTTCTTTGAACTTGCCGGCTTGCTCCAGCTTCACGCCCGCTTCTTCGTAGGGCTTGGCGACGCGCGACCATTCCTTGGCCCAGAGCTCCGGATCTTTGCTCGTCAAGTTCGCGAGAACCGACTCGACATCTTCCCTTTTGGCGTGGCGAAAAGTATTACGTTTGCCGACGCGCTCGCGAATCATCGTTTTGATTTCATCTAAATTTTTTATCTCGGCCCATGGGCGCCTCCTTCGGAGTCGTTCAAGCGGTTCAAGAAGTTTTAGCCGTTCGAATCGGTTTTGTTGAAGCTCTATCGAACCGTCGTTTATTCCACGTTGGCACTAACTTCAAGCGCGATATATTTTCTCCCTTGATAGAGGAGCGGCACGTCTTGGCGATTGTCGCACCATGTTGGCAGTGCTTGGATTTAATGCTATTGGAGATGCTATCCGCGATATTGTCGAGGCGCGGTTGAGCCGAGCCCGTGGAGGCCGAACCACCGAAGAGCATTGCACAACGCCGTTCCAATCATGGCTGATTTACTCCAGGTTAAAAATCTTCAGACGTCGTTTTTTACCCCCGAAGGCGAAGTGCGCGCCATCGATGGCGTGAGCTTCGAGATCGGCGAGGGAAAACTCTCGGCCTGGTCGGCGAATCGGGTTGCGGCAAGAGCGTGACTTCGCTGTCGATCATGCGCCTCATTCAGTCGCCGCCGGGAAAAATCGTCGGCGGTGAAATTATCTATCGCGGGCGCGATCTCTTGAAGCTCAACAACGAGCAGATGCGCAAAATCCGCGGCAATGAGATCTCGATGATCTTTCAAGAGCCGATGACCTCGCTCAATCCGGTCTTCACCGTCGGCAACCAGATCGGCGAGGCGATCAAGTTGCACCAAGGATTGGGCAAACGAGAAACCCGTGCAAAAAACTATCGACATGCTGCGTCTGGTCAAGATCGCCGATCCGGAGTCGCGTGTCGATTCCTATCCGCACCAGCTGAGCGGCGGCATGCGCCAGCGCGTGATGATCGCCATGGCGCTGTCTTGCAATCCGAGCCTGCTGATCGCCGACGAACCGACCACGGCATTGGATGTGACGATCCAAGCGCAGATTCTCGAGCTGATGAAAGAGCTGCAGCAAAAGATCGGCGGCATGGCGCTGTTGCTGATTACCCATGACCTTGGCGTGGTTGCCGAGCAGGCCGACGAAGTCGCGATCATGTACGCGGGCAAGATCGTCGAGCGAGCCAATACCAAGGCGATCTTCAACCACCCGTTTCATCCTTACACGGTCGGTTTGTTGAACTCGCTGCCGGGCGCCACCGGGCAAAAGAAAAAACGGCTGGATGCCATACCGGGTGTGGTGCCGAATCCGTTGCATCTTCCGAGCGGCTGCCGCTTCCGTGACCGCTGTCCCAGGGCCGCAGATCTGTGCGCTCAAATCGAGCCCCCGCTGGAAGAAAAAGAGGCTGGACATCCCGCCGCGTGCCACTTTCCGCACACTGAGACGCGGGAAAAACCGAGGATCGAAGCTTGAGGAATAGCAGATCGCATTTTTCGATTTTCAAGCTAATTCCGACATTAAGCTTTTTGCTATGAGCCTGCTAGAAATCCGCGATTTAAAAAAGCACTTTCCCGTTGGGCGACGGGTTATTCTCGCGCAACAAGGGCAGCGTCAAAGCCGTCGACGGCGTTAACTTGACCGTCAACGAAGGCGAAACTTTAGGCTTGGTCGGCGAGTCAGGTTGCGGCAAATCTACTTTGGGTCGAACGATTCTCAGGCTGATCGAGCCGACCAGCGGCGAAGTGATCTTCCACGGCAAGAATCTCCTGACGCTGCCGGGGCGCGAGCTGCGCGACATGCGCCGCGAAATGCAGATTATTTTTCAAGATCCCTACGCTTCGCTGAATCCGCGCATGCGCGTCGGCGACATCGTCGGCGAAGGATTGGAAATTCACAAGCTTGCCAAGGGCAAAGCCAAACGAGAGCGGGTGATGGAGCTGCTGCAACAAGTCGGTTTGCGCGAGGACCATTACCACCGTTATCCGCATGAGTTCAGCGGCGGGCAGCGCCAGCGCATTGGCATCGCCCGGGCGCTCGCCGTCAGTCCCAAGTTCATCGTGTGCGACGAACCGGTGTCGTCGCTCGACGTGTCGATCCAGGCGCAGATCATCAATTTGTTGCAGGAGCTGCAAGAGCGCATGCACCTGACCTATTTGTTCATCTCGCACGATCTGCGCGTGGTCGAGCATATCAGCCATCGGGTGGCGATCATGTATCTGGGCAAGGTCGTCGAGATCGCCAATGCCGAGACGATTTACCGCGACGCCAAACATCCGTATACACGCGCACTGTTGTCCGCTGTGCCGATGCCCGACACCGCGCGCAAGAAAGAACGCATCGTGCTCGAAGGCGACGTGCCCAGTCCGGTCAACCCGCCGCCGGGCTGCACCTTTCACCCGCGCTGCTCCTATCGGGAAGCGCTCTGCAGCCAAACCGAGCCGCCATTGGATTTTGACGCTGATCGCCATGGCGTGTCCTGCCATGTTTTCGGGCCGATCAAGCGCGCCTAGCATTTGTTGACCGAGGGTCTGACCGGCTTTTTGCTGTTGAAATAGACGGTGGCAATGCTAGTATAGTTTCACATTTAGCAACGAGATAAATACCGTAGATTTTTGAAGGCCTCTCGGGAGCGATCCCGAGGGGTTTTTATTTTGTCGAGGAGTCGAGAATATGGCAGACGCAAGCGTCCCCATGACGGGGAAAGGCTTCCAATTCCTGGTGGATGAGCTGAAACGTTTAAAAAACGTTGAGCGGCCAAAAAACATTCGTGATATCGAAGAGGCGCGCGATCACGGCGATCTTTCGGAGAATGCCGAATTTCACGCGGCAAAGGAACGTCAATCGTTGCTCGACCTGCAGATCCGCGAGATCGAGGACAAGGTTGCGCGAGCGCAGGTGATCGACATCTCCAAGCTCTCGGGTGATAAAGTGGTCTTCGGCGCCACGGTTTCCCTCGCCGATGGTGATACGGGCGACAAGGTGATATACCAAATCGTCGGCGATCATGAGGCGGAACCGAAGAACGGAAAAATTTCCATTAGCTCTCCTATCGCTCGTGCCTTGATCGGAAAGAGCGAAGGAGACGAAGTTCAGGTCCACACCCCCACGGGCGTTCGTACGTTTGATATTCTCAGCGTGGAATATACAGATTAGATCACGGCTACCGGTGGGGCGGGCCTATCTGGAAAGGAACCATGTCCTTTTCAGCCCAAGAGGCTGCTCTCAAGCGTTATCCGTCGCGGCGACCAAGCCCGCTGCGCTTGAAAGTTCTCCCGCCAAATTCTTACCACCGCCTGGGCCGACCAAGCGTGGCTGGGTTTTTCTTCTTACTTCTTTACTTGCTTGCGGTGCCGGCGGCGCGCGCCGCGGTCATGATCGAGCCGCGCGTCGGTTTCCACGGTGTGTTTCAACTCGGCCGGCCGTTTCCATTGGAAATCGAGCTCAGCAACACCGGCCGTCCCGCTGAAGGTACTCTCGAAGTTCGGGTCTGGAAGGGCGGCGCGACCAAAGGCGGCGCGCCCTATCTGGTCAAATACCAACGCGACATTTTTCTCGGCGCGCAGACGCGCAAAACCGTGCAGCTCACGGTGGATCCGGATTTTATCAGCCGGCCGGTCACGATCGCTTTTTCCAGCGCCGAGGTGAATGCTTCGCAAGAACTCGATCTGCGCCGTTATTTTTCACCCGCACCGGTGCTGCTGTTCATGAGCGAAAGCGGCGCGCTGCCGCCGCTCGCCTTGACGGCTTCGCCACAAAGCCGGTTGGTGTCGCTCGCACCCGCCCAATTGGCGGCGGATTCGCGCGCCCTGCTCGGTGTTTCCCATCTGATTATTTACGATCAATCGCTGCGCGAGTTGTCCCGTTCTCAGTTGCTGGCGCTCGACGCCTGGCTCACGGCGGGCGGCAAGATGATCGTTTTTGGCAGTTTGAACTACGCGCTTTATCAGGAGCCGGCGCTTAGCCGCTTTTTACCCGTGCGCGTCACCGGCGCGAAGCAAATCACCTTTGTGCCGAGCGCCGTCAAAGGCGAACGACCGGTGTCGATAGCCGGCGCCTGGGCGCAGACTTCGACTATCGTGAGCGGCAACGCGCTCACCGAAAGCGCCGGTCTCCCGCTGTTGGTCGAAGCAAGCCGTGGGCGCGGCCGGATCGTTTATCTGGCGCTCGACGTGGGCCGGCCGCCGCTTTCCCAGTGGGAGGGTCTGCCGCGATTTTTACAAAGCTTGATCGCGCCGCGCGGCGGCGAGGATCCGGCGCCGCGCACGGAATGGAACGACGCGGTTTTTAACCAGTTGATCGCCAGCCCCTCGTTTATCGCGACCTATGTGCCGTCGGGGTCGTTATTGCTCGCCATGCTGAGCTATCTCATTGCGATTGGCGTGATCACGTGGTTTTGGCAACGCCAGCGCTTCCCGGCGCGCCGATTATTGATTGTCTTCGCGACGATCGTCGTCGTCGGCATGTTAGGCGGCTACTTCCATTTCAGCCGGGGGGGGCATGTCCCTGATGGCGTGCTCTTAAGCTCCACTGTGCTTGAAAGCAGCGGCGACGGTTTTGTCGACGCCCAGGCGAATCTCGCGTTGTTTTCTACCCAGCTGCGCCAATACGATTTAGAAATGGAGCGCGGCTGGCTCGATCTGACGCCGGTCTCGATACGGCCTCGCGATTCGACGGAGCAAGCCGTGGTCGTGCAGGATGGCGCCGGCGCGAGCCGATTCCAGTTGCCGCTGCGCGAATGGGACTATCGGCTTTTTCGCATGCGCCGCATCGATCGGTTTCCACTGCGTGCCGAGTTCGAGACTCAGGGTGATCAATTGCTCATGAAGGTGGAAAATCGCAGCGCCAAAGATCTGGCCAATTGTTGGCTGCTTCTGCCCGGGCAGCGCTTCGATTTAGGCGCGATTCCGCGCGGCGCAAGCTGGCGCAAGAGCTTTCCGCTGGCGAGCGCCAAACCACGCGACGACACCGGCGCTAACCGGATCGACGCGGTAAGCTTCCGCGAGGTCACTTTTCCCGACAAGACCCGCGACGTGCTGTTTCACTCGTCGATGTTCCCGCGCGACGGCGATAGCCGCTGGGCGGGCGGCGCGGCGGTCTTTTTCGGTTGGGTGAAGGATCCCGAACCGCGCGTGCGAGTCGACGATCCGCGCATTCAAGCGCAGGACTACGCGCTCTTTCGGGCGATTTTTCCTTTGACGGGCGGGGAGGACGAATGAGCGAAAATCCCGTGTGGCGCGAAAGCATGGAAATTTATTTCGCCGAAGGGCACGGCTTTGCCGTTTATTTTTATCTTTTGATTATTCTTGCACCGGTGGAGTTTCTGTCTTTGTACATACCGTCCTTGGACGCGCAGATGTGGAGCGGTTCGGCGAGCCTGTTCAAAGTGACGGCGGTGACGACTTTGGTGCTGGTGGTTTATTTTTCGCTGCGCGTGGCCAATCAAGAGTTCGCGCCCTGGCGTTTCAAATCGCTCAAGACTTGGCTGCGCGACGAAGGTCTGCCCGCGGCGATGATCAGACGCGCTCAGCTCGGGTTTCTTTGCGTTCATATCGGTCTGTCCCTGCTGCTTTGCGGGCCGTTGTTGGTCTGGGCCGGGGCGATCGCGCGCACGCCGCTATCGAGCATCACGCTCACTTTTTTGCTCCTGCCGGGTTACGCGCTAATTTACGGCGTCTGGGGGTTGGCGACGCTGGCGCTCTGGGAGCGCCGTCTGGAAAACCGCCAGGTTTTCATTCGTTGCTTATTTACGGCTTTGGTAATTCTCTCGGCGCTGTTCTACTTGCCGTTAAACCCGATCGCGTTTCTGCTCGCTACTCTGAGCCGCCAGGAGCTGGCGCCGCTGGCGCTATTCGGCATTCAGTGGTCGGGAACTTTTAGCCATTTGAGTTTTCATATCTTGCTCGGCGCCGCCGGCTACTCGGTGTATCGCTGGGCGCTTAGGCGGGCGCCGGGATTTTGAGCGGAGCAATGGACAATCTCGAAGCCAAATTTGCCGGACTGCTAAGCTGGGAGCGGCGCAAACGGCGTGAGCAGACTTTGATCAGCGTAAGTTGCTACGCGGCGGCGCTGGCGATCATTTTATCGCCCTTCGACATCTATCTGCCCAATCCTTGGCTGCGCTGGCTCGCCCCCGCGGCGTTATTTTTCTCGCTGGCGCCGTGGTTTCTCCACCGCGCGCGCTGGCGCCTCGGCGATTCGGCACGGGCTTTGGTCAAACTGGACAAAACGCTCGGCCTCGAGGAACGCGCCGTCACCGCCTGGGAATTGTCGACGCGTAAGGAAACTCAGGGCGCGGCGCTGCTGGTCTTGCACCAAGCCGAAGAAAAGCTCCGTGCCCTTGAGCCGCGCGCGGTTTCGCCGCGCCGCTGGAGTTGGCCGGCCTACGCCGCCCTGCCTTTGCTGGCGCTCTGGTTCATGCTTTTGTGGTTCGATTTCGACCGCGGCGATGAACAGGCGCGCTATGGCGGGCCGCCGACGCTGGCGCACAGGCTCCGTGAATATTCCCGCGAGCTGCAAGAAAAAGCAAAAAATGAAGGACTGCGCGAGACGCTCAATTTGGGCCGAGAGCTTGAAAAAACCGCGCAAAAAAATATCGAGGCAAAAAGCGCCGACGAATCGGTAAAAAAAGAATTGGCCGGCGCTGCTGGGAAATTCGCCGCCGCGGCTCAATCCAGCGCGGAGAAAAATTCTTTCTCGAACGGCGAAAGCGAGCAAAGCCTCAAGGATTTGAAAGCCGAGATCGAGGCAACGCGCGACATGCTGCAGTTGCCCGAGCCGGCGCAGGCAAATCAGGAGACGGGTCAGCGCTGGATGGAGCGGCTGGCGGCTATGCCTCAACTCAAGCGCCAATTCGAAAATGCCGAGCGCGGCGGCCAAAGCCTCGGTCAGAAAGAGCTAAAATCTTTTCTCGACAGATTGGAGCAGCAGGTTACCGGCGAGTTGGACCGGCGTTCTTTGATCGATGCGCAGCAATATCTCGAACAGCTGATGAAACAGGGTCAAGGCGCGAAGGACGAAAATTACGCGCGCAGCGGCGCTCCGGGCGAGCAAGATCCAAGCGCCGAAGGCGCTCGGGAAAAAAATCCCAGCAGCTTGCCGGGCAAAGAACCGGGAAAACAAGATCAAGACTCGCGCTCGCTGCCGGAGTTTCGTCCGGGTGCGTCGACTCAAGCCAAAGGCTTGCTCGGCGCGGGCGAAAGCAGCGCGCTCGATTTCAAAGGCAAACCGACGCCGGGAAAAAGCGTAGTTCCGCCAGCGGAAATCACCGCTTCCTATCGTCGCCAGGCCGAGCAGGAGCTCAATTCCGAGCGCGTGCCGGATGCGCTCAAAGAAACGATTAGAAATTATTTTCTCTCGTTAGGGGAAGTGAAAAGTAAGTGAGCAGTTGTCAGTCGTCGGCAAGGATCTGATTTTTTCCTGCTAGCTGGCAACTGAAAACTGTTAAGTGATCAGGAGTCGCGTCATGCAATCCGTAGAGGAAATCGAACAACGTATCGTCAACGCGCGGCGGACCTTCGACGGGCTGCGCGCCGAGATGGCTCGGATGATCGTCGGCCATGAAGAATTGGTCGAGCAAGTGTTTATTGCGCTGGTTTGCGGCGGCCACTGCCTGCTCGAAGGCGTGCCGGGCTTGGGCAAAACTTTGATGGTGCGGAGCTTGGGCGAAACGTTGAGCTTGAGCTTTTCGCGCATTCAGTTCACGCCCGATCTCATGCCGGCCGACATCACCGGCACGAATATGCTCACCGACGATCCCTCGGGGCGCAAGATATTCGAGTTCCAGCGCGGGCCGCTCTTTGCCCACATCGTTCTCGCCGATGAAATCAATCGCGCCACGCCGAAAACCCAGTCGGCGTTATTGGAAGCGATGCAGGAACAGAGCGTCACCGTCGGCGGCAAGATGCATCGCTTGGAAAATCCTTTCATGGTGCTGGCGACGCAAAACCCCATCGAAATGGAAGGCACCTATCCTTTGCCCGAGGCGCAGGTGGATCGATTTTTTTTCAAATTGCTGCTGCAGTTCCCGAGCCGCGCAGAGCTGGCGCGGATCGCCGATTTGACCACGGCGGCGCCGCCGTCGGCGCTGCGCGAGGTTTTGGACGCGGCAGGAATCCTGCAAATGCGCCAGTGGGTGAGAGAAGTTCCGCTCGCGGATGTCGTGAAAGATTACGCGGTGCGCTTGGTGTTGAGCACCCACCCGCAACAAAAACAAGCGAACGGTTCGGGTGGCTTAGCACAGCGCTTCGTCATGTACGGCTCGAGCCCGCGCGGTTTGCAGAGCTTGATTCTGGCGGCGAAAGGGCGCGCGCTGCTAGCCGGCCGGCCCAATGTTTCTTTCGACGATATTCGCAGCCTGTTGCTGCCGAGCCTGCGTCACCGCTTGATTCTCAACCTCGAAGCCGACGCCGAAGGCGTCAACGCGGAGAAAATCTTGAGCGAAGTGGCGGAGCAAGTCCCGGAAGTGGAATAGAATACGATGAGTTTAGAGTTTCGGGTTTCGAATTTCGAATTTAGACGAGGATGGTTCGCTGAAGTTGTTGCACGGCTTCGCGCCGCCGGAAGCAAGATCCCTCGCTTTGCTCGGAATGACCAATCGGATGGGTATCACGTCGGCAGCAGTAAAAATTTATCTGAACCATTTGCGGGCCGTCAAGCCGAAACCCGAGACCCGAAACCTGAAACTTTTTTCGACACCGAATTCCTGCGCAAGCTCGAACGGCTTCATCTGGTCGCCAAGCGGCTGAGCTGGGCCGGCGCCAAGGGCGAGCATGCCGCCTCGCGCAAAGGTTTTAGCCTGGAATTTTCCGATTACCGCCGCTATCAGCACGGCGACGATCTGCGTTACGTCGACTGGAATATCTACCGGCGCCTCGAGCGGCTGCTCTTGAAAGTGTTTACCGCCGAGGAAGAGATGAATATTTACCTGTTGATCGACACCAGTCGGTCGATGGCCGAAGGCGCGCCGGCGAAGCTCGATTACGCCAAAAAAGTCGCCGCGGCTCTGGGCTACATCGGTCTGAAGAATCTCGATCGGCTTGGCGGTGCGTCGTTTTCGACCCGCCTGCAAGCGCCGCTCACTCTTGGGCGCGGCAGGAAGCAGGTGCTCAGCTTATTTCGCTTCCTCGGCAAACTTTCCTGCGCCGGCGAGACCAACTTGCGCGCGGCGATCCATTCGTTCACAAATCTTTTTCCTCATCCCGGTTTCGTGGTGGTGATTAGCGACCTGTTCGATCCCGCCGGTTGGCGCGCGGCCTTGGAGGAATTGACCGCAAAACGCTACCAGTTGCTGGTGATCCACATTGTCGACGAGCAAGAAACGCGGCCGAAACCTTGGGGCGATATCGCCTTGGTCGACGTGGAAGGCGGTCGCGAGCGCAAATTTTTTCTCGACGTCGATCTGGTGCGCCGCTTTCAAGCGGAATTGGACCGCTATTTCAAAGAGATCGAAGCCGTGTGCGCGAGCCGCCGCATCGATTACCTGCGCACGACGACGCAGGTGCCGTTCGACGAATTTGTCTTGCAGACGCTGCGCCGGGTGAGCAGCGTTGCGTGAGTTATGTTGTGGCGCCTTCCATCCGCGCTTTTGCTCCTCGCCGGGGTGATCCCGCTCATCCTTTTCCTGCATAGCCTGAAGCCCAGAGGACTTAAGGTCGGTACGACGACGCTGTTCCTCTGGGAGCGCATCCTGAAAGAACGCCCGCTCGGCACGCGGCTGGGCTGGCTCTTGCGGAATAATCTTTTGCTGATCTTACAGATCCTCGCCGCGCTCGCCATGATCGCCGCGCTCGCCGATCCGTACTTGCGTAACTTCGGCTCGACGGCCGGCGATAGGATCGTGGTCGTCGACTTGAGCGCGAGCATGAAGGCCAAAGGCAAAAACGGTTCGCGCTTCGATCAGGCGCGGCGGGAGTTTCTCGCGCTCGTCGACGAGCTGCCGGCGGCGCGAAAAATGATGGTCATCGGCGCCGGCCCGCAGCCGAGATTGCTCGCACCCTTCACTGCCGATAAGCGCAAGCTAAGAGAACTGGCGCGCGACCTGCACGCGACCGACGCACCCGGCCGGGTCAAAGACGCAATTCTCTTCGCGCATGCCTTTCTCAAGCGCGCCAGCGCGGATCGCATCGTGGCGATCAGCGATGGCGCCTTTACCGGCGCCGAGGAGTTCACCAAGGCCGCGGCGCACTACCGCTTCGTCAGCGTCGGCGGCGGTAAAGACAACGTCGCCATCGTCGGTTTCGAGGTGCGGCGCCATGCCGAGCAGCCGGGCCCGGCGGAAATTATGGTGCACGTCAGAAACTTCACCGATAAAGCGGTGCGCGTGCCGCTCGTCTTGACGGCAAACGACAAAATTTTGCTGCGCCAGGACATTGAAATCGACGCCGATGATCGGCGCGTGCTGATTTATCCCTATGACGGCAGCCTGAACGGCACGCTGATCGCGCGCTTGGAGATCGACGATGATTTCAGCACCGACAATCAAGCTTACTTGGCGCTCACTGATTTACCGCCGGTGCGCATTCTTTACGTCGGTCCGGGAAACCATTATTTGAATCAACTCCTGCGCTTTTTTACCAACGTTCAGTTGACCCGCGCGGCGCAATGGGATCGCGAGGCCGTGCGAGCGGCGCCGCCCTTTGATCTCGTGATCTTCGATCGGGTCGCGGTGCCGGCGCTAAAAGAAGGCAACTTTATCTTGATCGACACCGTCGCGCCGAATCTGCCGCTCAAGCTCGAAGGCAAAATTCACAACCCACGTGTAGCCGCACCGGTGACGAAGCATCCGTTGACCGAAGGCTTGAACCTCGGCGATCTTCGAGTCGATGAAGCGCTGCGTGTCGGCGTGCCCAGCGAAGGCACGGTTTTGGCCCGCGCCGAGCAAAGCCCGCTCCTCTACGTTTTGGACAAGGGCAAGCTCCGGCTGCTCTTTATCGGGTTTGACCTGATGGCCTCCGATCTGCCGTTGCGCGTCGCTTTTCCGGTGCTTTTTCACAATGCGCTCGAATGGTTTCAGCCGCAGCGGCTCGAATTTCCCGGTCAATCGACCCAGGCCGGCACGCCGATCGCGTTGCGTTTGCCGCCGGGCGACGCCAACCTGGAAGTTAGTTTACCCGACGGCAAACGAGAAATTTTTAGCGGCGCGACCAGCCCGCTCGCATTCGGCCGATACTTTTCAGAGCGGTTTTTACACGTTCAGCAGCGCCGGTCGTGCCGGCCGCTTCGCGGTCAATTTATTCGACGAGGAAGAGTCGCAAATCCGGCCGCGGGCAAGCTTGCGCACGGCGGCGCAGAACAGCAGCGAAGCAGCCGCGACAACTGAAAGCGGATTCTCCCTCTGGCCCGTGCTGCTAGGCGTGGTGCTGGCGGTGCTCGCGATCGAGCTTCTCTTGGCGTTGCGCCAGGGCTTGACGATCTATTCGATGGCGCTCCGCGCCACGGCCTTCGCGGCCTTGGCCCTTGCTCTGTTCAACCCGCGTATCTTCAGCGCGACCACCGCGCTCGATGTGATCCTGGGCGTCGATCTGTCGCGTAGCGTGGGCCAGGAGGGGCGCGAGAAGGCGCTCGAGATTCTCGCTGCGGCCGGCCGCTTGAAGACCCCGAACACGCGCACTGGATTATTGACCTTTGGCCGCGCGCCGGAGTGGGAGTCGTTGCCGCGTGAGCAGATGCCGGCAAGCGACTTCGGCGCGCGCTTGGATCGCGACCAGACCGACATTCAAGCCGCGCTGCAAGCCGCGGCGGCTCAGGTCGGCGAGGGGCGTCAAGGGAAGATCCTGCTGCTTTCCGATGGCAACGAAAATCGCGGTGAAAGCGCGCGCGTGATGCCGCTCTTGCGCGCCCAGGGTGTGGAAGTATGGACGCTGCCGGTCGGCTTATCGCGCGGTCGCAATGAAATTTATTTAAGCGATCTGACCTTGCCGCGGCAAGTCGACAGCGCCGAAGGATTTGAAATCCACGGGGTGATCGAGAGCCTGCGCGAAGCGCCGGCGCGGATTCGTTTGCTGCGTGACGGCCAACTACACGCGGAGCGGGAGTTGCGCTTGAAGGCGGGCAGTAACTCGGTGGCGTTCCGCGATAGTTTGACAGAGCGCGGCCAGCATTCCTACGAGCTTTTGGTCGAGTCGCCGGATGACACCTTAGCGGAAAACAATTTGCTCCAAGGCGTGGTGGCGGTAAAGGGACCGCCGCGCGTGCTTTTACTCTCGGCGCAACCGGAAAGTCAGCGCGTGATCGCCAAAGTATTGCAGGTGCAGGGCTACACGGTTATCGAATCGCTGCCCGGGGCGCATCCGCTGACGCTCTCCGAGCTCTCGGCTTACGATCTTTTGGTGCTCGATAACGTGCCGGCCTTTCAACTGTCCCACGCGAAGATGGAGACCATCGAAAAATATGTGCGCGACTTGGGCGGCGGTCTGCTGGTCATCGGCGGCTCCCAGAGTTACGG
Organism: uncultured delta proteobacterium; assembly: GCA_963755715.1. Taxonomy (GTDB): domain Bacteria; phylum Desulfobacterota; class Binatia; order UBA9968; family UBA9968; genus DP-20. The sequence goes on along the minus strand of CAVWLW010000038.1, from coordinate 36,537 downwards.
CGCCGGCGGCTATTTCCGCACGCCGCTCGAGCGCATTCTTCCCGTCGATATGCGCCCGCCGGCGCGGCTCGAGATGCCTCATGTGGCGCTGCTTTTCGTGCTCGATAAATCCGGCAGCATGGGCGCGGGCGCCGAAGGCAGCACTAAGCTCGATCTCGCCAAAGCCGCCGCGATCGCTGCCGCCGATATCATGAACCCGACGGATCAGGTCGGCATCCTTGCTTTCGACGCCGCTTGGGATTGGGCTTTGCCGTTCCGGCAAGTCGGCAAGGGCGAGTGGATTTCCGAACGGCTCTCATCGTTGCAATCCGACGGCGGCACCGATCTTTACAAAGCGATGCTCGAAGCGCATCGCGGCATCGCCGCCAAGCAGGCGGCGATCAAACATGTCATCGTGCTGTCGGACGGGCTAACCGACAAGGCGGATTTCCATTCGCTGGTCGCCAAGATGGCGCGCGACGGCATCACGGTCTCGACCGTCTCGGTTGGCAATGACGCCGATGTGCAGCTCATGGCGGACATCGCCAAAGACGGCAAAGGGCGCGGTTACGTTGCCCTCGATCCCGAGACGATTCCGCAAATCTTTACCACCGAAACGCTGCTCATTTCGCGCGATCTGTTAATCGAAAAACCGGTAACGCCGAGCATCGTGACGCCGAGCGGTCCGCTCAAGGGCTTGCCCCAAAATAATCTGCCGGCGCTGCGCGGTTACGTACTCACCTATCCGAAGCCGCGCACCGAGTTGTTGATGCGCGCTGACCAGGACCCGTTGCTCGTCGCTTGGCGCTACGGCGTCGGCCGGGTGACGGCGTTTACTTCCGATCTCAGCGGACGATGGGGCAGAGATTGGGTTGCTTGGCAAGGTTTCCCCCAATGGGCCAGTCAAGTCGCGCGTGACACGATGCGCAAGGTTCTCGAAACCAAGGTGCGCACGGACTTTTCTCCCGATGGCGATTCGATCAAAGTCATGACCGATGTGGTTTCACGCGATGGCAAGTTTTTAAATTTTCTAAAGCTCAAAGCCAACATCTCCGCGCCCAATCAGGCCAGCCAGGAACAAAGCTTTCAGCAGACCGCCCCAGGTCGCTATGAAGGAAAGTTCACCGCCGTGGCGCGCGGCATTCATTTCGTGACAATTTACGCCGAGGGCAACGGCGCCGATGCGCCAATCCCCGTGGCGACGGTTCCCTACATTGCGCCCTATCCGCGAGAGTATCGTGAACTCAAACCTAATCTGTCTCTGCTCAGCCGTCTGGCGGAGGAAACCGGCGGTGAAATGATCGACCCGGAGAAATTTCAAGGCGGACTGGAGCGTCTTTACAAACCAACGCCGGGAAAAGCTACCCAGGGGCGCGACATCTGGTGGCCGCTGGCTAGCGTCGGATTAATTTTGTTCCTTGCGGATTTGGTTCTTAGACAGTGGCCGATGCGCAAGGGTGTCGCCTAAACCCGACTCGATTGCGTCGGTATCTTGGTATCGGGTAGACTTCTCAAGCTCACGCATGACAACTAAAACTCGACCGGAGGTCTCCTTGGTGAAAACGGTAATGGCAGCTCTGGCGTCGCTAACTTTTTTTGTAGGTCTTCTCATCGCGCCACCCGCGCAGGCGCAAAAGCTCCAGCAGGTGCGCATCGCTCTGTCGACGCCGACGCCGCACATGGCGCCCCTATACGTCGGCAAGGATAAGAAATTCTACGAAAAATACGGCCTCGACGTGCAGTTGATCCTGGTCAACAGCGGCTCGCTAGTCGCCCAGATGTTTGCCTCTGGTGAATTGCAAATGACTGCCAACGCGCCGGCGTCGCTGGTCAACCTTGCGGCGACGGGCGAGAAGATAAGTTTTTTTCTCGGTCTGAGCAACACTTCGCCATTTACGGTCGTCACGCAACCGAACCTGCGCCGCGCCGATGACCTCAAGGGAAAGCGAATCGGGACAGCGCGCTTCGGCGGCTCATCGCATATTTCGGCCTTGATCGCTCTTGAGCATCTTAAACTCGATCTCAAGCGGGACAAGATCGTGCTCATTCAGACCGGTGTCGATCCGGATCGCATGGTGGCGCTAGAAACCAAGGCCATCGACGCCGGCATGCTCCAGCGTGTCGCGACGAAAGTCATGGTCGGCAAGGGCTACTATCCGCTGCTCAACATGCTGCAGGCGAAGATTCCCTATCAGAATACCGGACTCACGGTTAAGAAAGACTATGCCGCGGCCAATCCAAAAGTGATCGACGGTTTTACCCGAGCAACGATCGAAGCGTACGGCTATATTTTCAAGAAGGAGAACAAACAAGCGGTCAAAGAAGTGCTCGCGCGCAATCTGCGCCTGGCCAACCTCGACGCCGCAGAGGATTTTTATCTCGAAGCCCAGGAAGAGCTCGATCGCAAACCCTATCCGTCGTTGGAAGGTTTCAAGGTCGTGATCAAGTATGTCGCCGAACAAAACCCCAAAGCCGCGGCGGTCAAAGTCGAGGAGATCGTCGACAGCAGTTGGTTAAAAAAACTCGACAGCGAAGGGTTCTTCGAGAAGGTTTACGGGGGAAAATAGAAGAAGAAGGGATGCTTACGGTAAGACCTTGGCATCAACTGCTGGATAAGTCTCTTCGCATCTTCAAGACTAACAATGATTAGTATTTCAATCGCGCCCATTAGGTGCTTGATCTGTGCAGCTAGGCTCGATGAGTTTGCAGGAAGCATCTGTTCTGTTTGCCGCAGACGGGTGTGCTCAAAACACTTCCTCAAGGCATTTCTCAAAGCCCGTGGCACTGTCTGTTCCAGGTGTCTAGATTCGGACAGGTCAGCCAAGTAGCAGTTGAAATAGCTCCATCCAAAGCCAGACAGATTTTCACCGCATCATTTTCGCCAATAGAAATTTTTCCGCAAGCGTGATTTTTTTCGTGCATTGCTCCCTCGCTTTATGCTAAGGTCGCCGAAAATTAAATGCACCTCACCGCGCCAACTCTTTTCGATGTGGCAAGGTCGTGGACCGACGCCATTTTTCAACGGTTGATTCGAAGAAACGAAATCGTATCTGTTCGTAGCTTTGCAAACGCGAGTTCCGGAAAATCGGCTCTCGAAACTGTCACCTACGTACACAACTTTACTTGACCTATTGTGAAATCGCCTGTCCGATTATTCAGTTACTTCATTCGTAAATTCACCCGCGCCGACCTGTTTCCATTTTCGATTTTTAACTATTCGCCTCCTGCGAGCGGGAGCGATTGGAGAATAGGCACATTTTGCCGCCCCATCCAGCCATCCGCCGACATCATGGAGGAATTCACCGTTCAATTTTTGAGGGAAAGGTCGACAATTTTCGGGCAGAATGAAATACCAGCTTTGTTCGAAATGCCTGCTTTTTTGGCAACATCGGACAAATTGCCAGCTTTGCCGGCGCTGGCCCGGCACGCCGCCAAACCGATTTTAGAATCGACAAAAGTTAAAAAACACCTTTGTTTTCAAAATGTTTTCGTTCTCGGGAGGATTCGGCGCGGCAGCGCCGGGTTGTCCTGAAATAGCCATTGGCGGAATACGATCAAGTTGGTCTTTCGCTTGCATTAGTTTCCCAATGGCGAGCGTCTAATAAGAAGTGAAGCAACGAGGTTGTTGGAACAGGAGACGACATTCGACAAATGAAATTCTAGCAAGCAACGCGTTACACACTGGGAGGATATACAATGAGTCCTGGAGACCTATTGAAAACCAGTAAACCCATCAGATCGCAGAAGACGGGAGTAGTGTTGCCGCGCGAAGGCACTTTCGTGCGGATGGTGGAAAATATGGGACGCCAGTTAATCTTGGTCAATTTCGGCCAGGCCGGTTATGAATATCTCTTTCCCGAGGAAATCTTGCCAGAAGCTGCCAATTCCTAACTCATTCGGTCTTTCCCCTGAAGCTTCCTTACGCGGGTGTTCCTCGCGTCAACCTTTGAATCACGCGTGCACTCGCGATCTCATTATCTTTCCAATAATCTCCGTTTGATTTGGCTTCGGCAAGCCAGATTTGATAATAAAGAACATCATCTCTATTGAGAGAGGTGTTTTTATGAGCGAGCGCGTGATCAAGGGCTACCACGCCCATATTTATTACGATCCGGCGAAGACGCGGGATGCGGCGGCGCGGGTGCGCGCCGGACTGACGAGTTTCAACGTCCAGCTTGGCCGTTGGCATGATGAGCCGGTCGGGCCGCACTTAGACGCGATGTATCAGGCGGTTTTTGCTCCCGAGGAATTCGCCAGCGTCGTTCCGTGGCTGATGCTTCATCGCGAAGGCTTATCGGTGCTCGTGCACCCATCGACCGGCGACGGTTACGGCGATCATCTGGAGCGCTCTCTGTGGCTCGGCGAGAAGTTAAAATTGAACGAAGGAGCGCTGCGGCGTAGCGAGGAGCGCGCCATCAAAGACGCATGAAACGAATCCATAGCGCAAAAGATCCTTTGATGATCGGCCACCTGAAGAATGTGTTGGCGACATTCGGCATTCGGTGCGTCACGCGCAATCTCGATCTCAACATTGCGGCGGGCGAATTGCCGCCGATCGAATGTTGGCCCGAGCTCTGGGTCATCGACGAGGAAAAGGTCGCCAGAGCCAAATCGATCCTCAAGAAAACCCTGGCGCCCCTGGGGTCGGTAAAAAAGGCCTGGCGTTGCGACGGCTGCGACGAGACGATCGAGGGCCAATTTTCCGAGTGCTGGAAGTGCGGGCGCGACCGCGCCGGTAAAAAGCCGCAGCGCTGGCTTCGCTCGGTTTCGATCTCAGCCAATAAAAGATAATCATTCGCTGATTCGGCGGCCGCGCCGTGCGTGGCTTTCCTTTCGTCATCGATTCGAACCGCAAACCGAGAAAAAATTTACTGCTCCACGAGGGTTTCATGGAATATCGTCAACTGGGTAATGCCGGGGTGCGCGTGTCGGTGGTGGGATTGGGCGCCAACCGTTTCGGTTCGCCGGACGTGCCACAGGTGGAGGTCGACAAGATCATCGGGGCGGCGCTCGACAGCGGCGTCAATTTTATTGACACGGCCAACGTTTATAATGAAGGCCGATCGGAAGAAACCTTGGGCCATGCGCTCAAAGGGCATTTGGACAAGGTCGTCATCGCGACCAAATTCAATTTCCCGCGAAAAACCAGCGCCAATAACTGGGGCGCGTCGCGTTACCAGATGATGCAAGCGGTGGAGCAGAGCTTGCGGCGGCTGCAGACCGATCATATCGATCTCTATTACTGCCATCGCTGGGACGACACGACGCCGATCGAAGAAACTCTGCGTGGGCTGGATGATTTGATTCGTATGGGGAAAGCTTTACTACATTGGCGCGTCGCTATACGCGTCATGGCAACTGGCCCACGCCAATGTGTTGGCGGAGCTGAAAGGCTGGACGCGCTTCGCTGTGCTGCAGTCGGAGTACAACATGTTAAAGCGCGGCGTCGAGCGCGAAGTCTTACCGTACTGCCGGACCCATAATGTCGGCTTCGTTCCCTATTATCCGCTGGCAGGCGGATTTCTCACCGGCAAGTACGAAATGGGCAAACCTCCGCCCGCGGGCTCGCGCGGTGAGTCGGTCCGAAACGTTCAAGAGTTGATGACGGAAAAAAATTATCACCGGGTCGGCAAGTTGACGGCTTGGGCGAAAGATCATGGTCGCGGCGTCAATGAGCTGGCGCAAGCTTGGTTGCTGGCGCAGCCGTCGGTGTGTTCGGTGATCACCGGCGCAAAGAGGCTGGAACATTTAACCAGCAATGTGAAAGCGGCTGATTGGACCTTGAGTGCCAATGATCTCAAAGAGATCGAAGCGATTCTCAAGGGATAAAAATTCAATTACACCGATCTGACATTCACAAACCAAGAATCCGTAGATCGGGTGACGCCGAACTCTGATCAAATGATAAAGGGCAAAGCGAGCTGCGCCGGCGCAATTTTTTTCTCGACCGGCGCTTTCGCCAGCTTACGAATCTCATCTTCCAGCCAGCGAATATAGTGCCGCTGGGTGTGGCGTTTTTCGATCGCGGCGATGCACAATTCGCGCACGGATTCGGAATATTCCGCCCATCGTTCGCGCATGATGCGCGGCATCTTGATATAGGTCGGTGGGTCGTCGCAAAAGAGTGGGTCACGGGCTAGCGTCCAGATATCGCATTGAGTTTCGCCGGAGGGAATTCGGTCGGAATCAGTCGCGCGCGGCGCAGTAAGATTGCCGCGGTCCAAGCCTTGGATCAAGTGCGTCAACTCGTGCCCGATGGTTTGATAAGTTACCTTCCGTACCTTGAGCCGAATGATCAATTGTGAAATGACTCCCGTGCGGTAAACCACGGTCGCGCTCCCCAGGTGCTTGCGCGTGTAGCCGATGGTGATCGTCGTTTCTTTCAATTCCGGAAAGCAAATTAGTGAGCGCACGACCATTTCATAAGCGCGCCGGGTGAGCCGCTGTTTCATCAGCGGCGTGAGTCGGATCGTCGTCATGATGAAAATATGCGTGTTAGAGGCGACCTTGAACCGCGGAACCACGGTGTCATAATACAGCTCCCCACGATCTTAAGTTTATGGCAGACGTGAAAAACAAGAACAAGGAAAAAACGGAGCCGTCGTTTCGCTCCGGTTATATTGCGATTATCGGCCGGCCTAACGTCGGCAAGTCGACCTTGCTGAATCAGATTCTCGGCGAAAAGGTTGCGATCGTATCGCCCAAGCCGCAAACGACGCGCAATCGGGTGAGCGGCATCCGCACGACCGCGGCGTCGCAGATTATTTTCATCGATACGCCGGGCATTCATCAAGGCCATTCGCTCATGAACCGACGCTTGATGGACACCGCGTTACATACCTTGGATGACGTGGACGGCGTGCTCTGGCTGCTCGACGCCCACGACAAAATTAAACAGGAAGAGGAACGGATCGCCGAAACGCTGCGGGGCGTGGAAACCCCCGTGTTGATTCTGCTCAATAAGATGGATCTTGTTTCTAAAGGCAAACTGCTGCCGCTGATGGAGCGCTGCGCGCAGTTATTGCCCGATAAAGAGATTGTTCCCGTAAGCGCGCTCAAAGGCGAGGGATTAGATATCGTTTTGAACATTGTCGAAGGCTGGCTTCCCGTCGGGCCGCAGTATTTCACCGAAGGCGAGCACACCGACCAATCGGAGCGCTTTCTCGCGTCCGAGATCGTCCGCGAGAAAGTCTTTCTGCTCACGCGCGAGGAGATTCCCTACGGCGTCGCGGTGACCATCGACGAGTTTACCGAGAAGGAGGAGAAGAATCTGATCGTGATTGCAGCGACGATCCATACCGAGCGCGATTCGCACAAGGGGATTTTGATCGGCAAGCACGGCAGCATGCTGAAAGAGATCGGCAAACAGGCGCGCGAAGAGCTGGAGAGTCTGCTGGGTTGCCGAATTTTTCTTGAACTCTTCGTTCGCGTCGACCCGGGCTGGACGCAGAATCCGCAGGCTTTGACCGAAATGGGTTTGTGAGATGATGCCGTCATCGACAGCAAATATTGCGAATATGCCGGCGCAGCCAGGCAAGCTTCCCGTCGTCGCGATCGTCGGCCGACCCAACGTCGGCAAATCAACGCTTTTCAACCGTCTGAGTGGCGCGCGCAAAGCGATTGTCGACGACATGCCGGGCGTGACCCGCGATCGCAATTATGCCGAGGCTCTGTGGGCCGGGCGACGGTATCTGATCATCGATACCGGCGGCTTGGATTTGGACAGCGGGCGCGCGCTCGACGAGAGCGTACAGGCTCAGAGTGGGCGCGCGGTGGCGGAAGCCGACGTCATTTTATTTCTGTTCGACGGCAAAGGCGGACTCAATCCCTTGGATCGCGTGGCCGTCGATCTGCTGCGCAAGTCGGGCAAGCCGGTGTTTTTTGCGGTCAACAAGCTCGATTCTCGGCAGCGCGCCGATAACCTTTACGAGTTTTACGCGCTCGGTCTCGATCCTCTCTATTCGATTTCCGCCGAGCATGGTCTTGGTATCCCCGATTTGATGGACGATCTGATCGGCCGATTCCCGCCGGATCGCGCGGACACCGACGAGGAAGAGCGCGCGGATGAAACCGAACCGATGCACGTCGCGATCATCGGTCGGCCTAACGTCGGCAAGTCGACGTTGATCAATCGCTTGCTCGGTTACGAACGCTCTGTCGTCGACGCCATGCCGGGGACGACGCGCGATTCGCTGGACGCGCCGTTTACGTTGCTGGGCGAGCCGTGCATTCTAATCGACACCGCCGGTATCCGGCGCAAGGCGCGGATCGATGACCGCATCGAACGCTTCAGCGTCAGCCGGTCGCTCAAGGCCGTCGATCGCGGCGATTTGGTTATTCACATTATCGACGGCCCCGAGGGCGTCACCGATCAAGACGCGCAGATTCTCAGCTATGCGTTTCAACGCGACAAAGCTTTGATCCTCGCGGTGAACAAGTGGGACCTCGTATCCAAGGCCGACGGCGATGTCGAAAAATATCGCGCCGAAGTCAATTACCATCTGGCCTTTTTGGAATTCGTCCCGGTTACGTTCATCTCGGCGGCGACGGGTTACGGCGTGCGCAGGATGAACGAGACTGCAGCACGAGTTTTAAAATCTTACCGGCGCAAAGTTTCAACATCGGCGGTCAACCAAGCCTTGCAAAAAATCGTCCGAGCTCACAGTGCGCCGCTCGCGCGCGGCAAGCCGGTAAAATTTTTCTACGGCACTCAGAGCGGCACCCGGCCGCCGAGGTTGACGCTATTCGTCAATACGCCAAACGCCGTGATGGAGAGTTATAAAAGATATTTAGTGCATCAATTGCAGCAGCATCTGGGATTTGAGCACACGCCGATCCGGCTCGATTTGCGCGCGCGCCGCGAGCCGAAACAGCGGAAACGATCATGACCGAGCAGCGCGGTTGGCCAGGTTAAGCGCGACGTCACGCCTTCTCATCGGCGCACAGCATGTTATCGAACCTACTCTACTCTGCACGCGCTGATGCGCGCGCGCCAGGGGCAAATCCGGGCGGCGAATAAATTTCTTGCGCTCAGCGAAACGCGTTGCAAAATCAGTGACTTCCCATAGTTCGAGAGCGCCGATTTGACTCGCCCGCAGTGCCGCCTGCTAGCGTTCAATTCCAAATTGCCTTATCATTTGTATCTCGTTCCTCTGGCCGCGCTGCGACGATTGCTTCGCGCTCCAGTTTGACAAAGCTTTAACAAATATGATTCAGGCATCTTTATCCTTCGAGAAAGGACTGCAGTTGTCCGTATCGTCGCGACATGTGAATGCGCCGTGGCTAGCGCTCGCGCGAGTCAAAGGACTCGGCGCCGTGAGTTTCAAAAAACTCACGACGCGGTTCGTTGATCCGACGGCGGCATTCTCCGCCGCACTGACCGAGCTCGAACAAGTCGAAGGATTGCACCGCGATGCGATCGACGGGATCGTCGCCTTTTCGGATTGGGCGGAGATTGACGAAGAAATCGAACGCGCGCGCGATGCTGGAATAGCGATTGTCCCGTTTACCAATCCGAATTATCCGGCGCGGCTGCGCACGATCGCCGATCCGCCGCCGTTCCTTTATGTTAAAGGGAATATTCTTACCGACGACGACAAAGCGGTTGCGATCGTCGGCTCACGGAGCGCTAGTGAATATGGACGCAGAGTGGCGCGCGATCTGGCGCGCGGCTTGGTGTCCTTGGGATTCACCGTAGTCAGCGGGATGGCGCGCGGTATCGATGGCAGCGCGCACGAGAGCGCGCTTCAGGCCGGCGGGCGTACGATCGCAGTCCTCGGTTCAGGCGTCGAGCGGGCTTATCCCGCAGAGCATGAAACGCTCTACCGGCGCATTGGCGAAAACGGCGCGGTCCTCTCCGAGTTGCCCATTGGCACGCGGCCGCTGGCGTTCAATTTTCCCGCGCGCAACCGTCTGATCAGCGGTTTGTCGCTGGGTGTCGTTGTGGTCGAAGCGACAGAGAAGAGCGGCTCGCTGATTACCGCAACTTTGGCGGTGGAGCAAGGGCGCGAAGTGTTTGCCGTGCCGGGCGAAGTGGGCTCGAGCCGGAGCCGGGGCGCGCACCGCTTGATCCGCCAGGGCGCGAAGCTCGTCGAGAGCGTCGACGATATTATCGAAGAGATCGCGCCGCAACTATTGGATCGCACCGGCAGCGCGACACAACGCGCGCCGCGCGTGTTGCCGCAAAATGCCAGCGATGCCACTCGCACGATTTTTGCGTTACTGCAGGAGAACACCCTGCAAGTAGATCAGGTGATTGAAAGAACCGGTATGTCGGCCGCTCAGGTTTTGGAAACTCTCTTGGATTTAGAGTTGCAGGGGTTGCTGCGACAGTTGCCAGGAAAGATCTATCGAGCGGAAAGGTAAATCTAGACATCAAAATGGGGAGCATTCAGAATCGAGTTTAATTCATGGCAGCTAAGAATCTAGTCATCGTTGAATCGCCCGCCAAAGCGAAGACCCTGGAAAAGTACTTGGGACGCGACTTCCAAGTCAAAGCGTCCGTCGGTCACGTCGTCGATCTGCCGAAAAGCAAGCTCGGCGTCGATATTAAAAAAGATTTCGCACCGGATTTTCACGTCATTCAAGCCAAGAAAAAAGTCATCGAAGACCTCAAGAAGGCGGCCAAAGGGAAAGATAATATCTACCTGGCTTCCGACCCCGACCGCGAGGGCGAGGCCATCGCCTGGCATATCGCCGGTCAGGTCGCGAAAAATCACAAGCACGTGCATCGCGTGCTGATCAACGAGATCACTAAAAAAGCGGTGCAGGAAGCCATCGCCAATCCGCAGGAGCTCGATCGCAACAAATTCGACGCGCAGATTGCGCGCCGGGTGTTGGACCGCTTGGTGGGCTATCAGCTCAGTCCGCTGCTGTGGAAAAAAGTGCGGCGCGGCTTGAGCGCCGGGCGGGTGCAGTCGGTCGCCGTACGCCTGGTCTGCGAGCGCGAGCGAGAAATCCGTGCCTTCGAGACGGTCGAATACTGGTCGCTGACGGCGCAATTGGAAGGACGTTTGCCGCCATCGTTCAAGGCGCGTTTGGCCCAGTGGCAGGGACAGAAGGTCGATAATAAGAAGTTCCGCCTGGAGAACGAATCGCACGTCCAGGACATCATCAAATCATTGGACGGCGCCGCCTGGATCATCGGCGAAGTCGAAAAGAAAGAACGGCGCCGCTACCCGACGCCGCCGTTCGTGACCAGTAAATTGCAACAGGAAGCGGCGCGCAAGCTCGGCTTTCAACCCAAACGCACGATGCAACTGGCGCAGCAGCTCTATGAAGGCGTCGAGCTCGGCAGCGAGGGCTCGGTGGGTCTGATCACCTACATGCGCACCGATTCGACGCGTATTTCCGCGGACGCATTGAGCGCCGTGCGCCAGCATATTCAAAGCCAATACGGCAAGAATTACGTGCCCGGCAAACCGAACACGTTTCGCTCGAAGAAAGGCGCCCAGGACGCGCACGAGGCGATACGCCCGACCGCGCTGGATTATGCGCCGGAGCGGGTGCGACGTTATTTGCGCCGCGATTTGTTCCAGCTTTATTCGTTGATCTGGGACCGTTTCGTCGCCAGTCAAATGGTGCCCGCGGTTTACGACCAGACGTTATTCGAGATTCCCGTCAGAGAAGCGCTGTTTCGCGCCACCGGCCAGCAAATCAAGTTCGACGGCTTCATGAAAGTGTACATCGAAGGACGCGATGAGCGCGCCGCGGATAGCAAGGACGAAGACGAAGAGGACAGTGACGCGCAAGACACGGACGGTGTATTGCCGAATTTGCAAAAGGGCGACTTGTTGAAACTGCTCGGCCTCGATCCGCGCCAGCATTTCACCCAGCCGCCGCCGCGCTACACGCAGGCGTCTTTGATCAAAGAGCTGGACGAAAAAGGCATCGGCCGGCCGTCGACATACGCTGCGATTATCTCGAATATTCTTGACCGCGAGTATGTCATCCAGAATGAAAGCCGGTCCTTGGCGCCGACGGATTTGGGTTTTCTCGTTACCGATCTTCTGGTCGAGAGCTTTCCCGATATCCTAAACGTCGAGTTCACTGCCGGCATGGAAGATGAGCTCGACAAGATCGAAGACGGCAAAGAAAAATGGACCAAGGCGATGAAGCGCTTTTACACGCCGTTTTCGCGCGACCTCAAAAAAGCCGATAAAGAGATGCGCGACGTCAAACGCCAAGAGGTGCCGACCGACATCGACTGCGATAAGTGCGGCGCTAAAATGGTGATCAAGTGGGGGCGCAACGGCGAGTTTCTCGCTTGTCCGCAATATCCCGAGTGCAAGAGCACCAAAAACTTCAAACGCGCCGACAATGGTGAGGTCCAAATCGCCGCCGAGGAAGAAGTCAATGAAACTTGTGAGTTATGCGGGAGGCCAATGCTGTTGCGCTGGGGCAAGTTCGGCAAGTTTCTCGGCTGCAGCGGCTATCCCGAGTGCAAAAATATTCAACCGCTGCAAAAACCTGTGGACCTCGGCATCAAGTGTCCCGAGTGCAAGGAAGGCAACATCAAAGAACGCAAATCGCGTTGGGGCAAGATCTTCTATGGCTGTGACAAATATCCCGAATGCAAGTTCGCCTCGTGGGACAAGCCGTTGCCGATCGCTTGTCCCGATTGCGGCAGTCCGATTCTCGTCGAGAAAGTGACCAAGCGGGCGGGGCGGACGCAGCGTTGTTATAAGAAAGAGTGCGGCTATTCGATCCAGGTTGAAGACCCGCCGAGCGCTGACAAATCCGCGGCGCAGTCATCGGCTAGCTCCGCCTAGGCGGCGCGTTTCGTCAAATCGTCAGGTCAGCGCCGCGCGCGCCGATTTCTCCCGGCCCGCACGGACTTTTTTTGCTGTGTAAGAATCCATGGAAAACGTCGTGCGCATTATCGGCGGCGGGCTCGCTGGGGCGGAAGCCGCCTGGCAGCTTGCTCGCCGCGGTATCGCTGTGGAGCTCTTCGAGATGCGGCCGCAGCGCATGACCGAAGCGCACGCCGGCAGCGATCTCGGCGAGCTGGTGTGCAGCAACTCGCTCCGTTCCGATTTACCGTCGGCCCCGGCCGGCTTGCTCAAGGCGGAAATGCGCTGTCTCGATTCCCTCATCATTCGCTGCGCCGATCGGCACCGGGTGCCGGCGGGCTCGGCGTTGGCGGTGGATCGCGCGAATTTTAGCCGCGCTTTGACCGAAACGGTCGGGGGGTTGGTGGGAGTACGGATCGTTCGCGAAGAAGTTCGGCACATTCCAGACGATGGCATCGTCATCATTGCCACCGGGCCGCTCACTTCGCCGGCATTATCAAAAGAATTGGCCGCTCGATTAGGCGAAGAGCATCTTTATTTTTACGACGCGATTTCGCCGATTGTCAGCGCTGAATCGATTGACATGAGCGTCGCCTTTCGCGCCTCCCGTTACGATAAGGGTGGCGATGATTATCTAAATCTGCCGCTGACGCGGGAAGAATATCATCGTTTCATCGATGCGCTTTTGACCGCCGAGCGCGTGCCGACGCATAGTTTCGAACGCTTCGTGCCTTTCGAGGGCTGCATGCCGATCGAAGAAATGGCCGACCGCGGCAGAGAGACGCTCGCGTTCGGGCCCATGCGCGCGGTCGGGCTGCGCGATCCGTGCACCGGCACGCGACCCTATGCGGTGGCACAGCTGCGCCAGGAAAACCAGGAGAAAACGCTCTACAATCTGGTCGGTTTTCAAACCAAAATGACTTACGCCGAGCAGCGCCGTGTCTTGGCGCTGATCCCGGGACTGGCCCAGGCCGAATTCGTCCGTCTGGGCAGTTTGCATCGCAATACTTTCATCAATGCGCCGCTCCATCTTATGCCGACTCTGCAATGGCGTCAGCGCGCGACACTATTTTTTGCCGGCCAGATGACCGGCGTCGAGGGCTACATCGAATCCGCCGCGACGGGACTGCTCGCCGGGATCAACGCCGCGAAGCTGAGCGCCGGCGCACCGACGGTCACGCCGCCGGCGACGACCGCGCTGGGCGCACTCTTGCATTATATTACCGATCCCGAGCGCAAACGGTTTCAGCCGATGAACGTGAACTTCGGACTGATCGCGCCGCTCACGGCGCGTTTACGCGGCAGGGCAAAAAAGGAAATGATGTCGCGCCGGGCGCTCGCCGATCTGGCGGCGTGGGCGCGCGAAAGCGCCGTGGCGCCGGCTGAGAAGGAGCTGGAGTTGGTCGCGCGGCGATGAGTCCCAGACGAAGCGCCTTTATCGATATCGGCACTAACACGATTCTTTGCCTGATCGCGGAAATCCGCGACACCGGTCGGTTTAGAGTTTTAGACGATCTCGCGGAAATCGCCGGGCTTGGCAAGGGAGTCGATCAGACGGGGTTGATCTCCGCCGAGGGCGAGCAGCGCGCCCTCGCGGTGTTGGAACGCTATCTGGATCATTGCAAAAATCTCGGCGTGGAAGAGGTGAGCGCCGTCGGCACCAGCGCCCTGCGCGACGCGCGGAATAGCGCTGAAGTGCGCGCTCGCTATCGCGCCAAAGTTGGTTTGGAAATACGCGTCATTTCCGGCGATGAAGAAGCCGCCTATTCATTTCTCGCTGTCGAGCGCGGTCTGGGTTTGGCCGGACGAGAGCTGTTGGTCGTCGACGTCGGCGGCGGCAGCACCGAGTTCATACGCGGCAACGCAGCCGGGGTGCTGGGTGCTGTGAGCATCGATGTCGGTTCGGTGCGGCTGACGGAGCGTTATCTGCATTCGGACCCGGTGCAATCGCCTGAAGTCGAACGAATGTATGCGGCCATCGATGACGCGCTGGATGGATTACAATCGCGCGGCATTCGAGCGCAAGGGCCGCTCACGCTGGTCGGCATCGCCGGCACTTTTACGACTCTATCGGCGATGGAAAAACAACTGATCCGCTATTCCCACGGCGAAGTCCACGGCAGCCGCTTGACGCTTGACCAAGTACGTCGGCAGATCCGTACGCTCCAGCAAAAATCCATCGCGGAGCGCCAACGGCTTGTCGGCCTGGAGGCGAAGAGGGCCGACGTGATATTCGCCGGCGCATGTCTGGTCGAAAGGATTCTCACTCGCTTTCAAGCCGACGCCGTGATCGTCAGCGATCAGGGCGTGCGCTACGGCCTGTTACACGAAGCTGCGAAGGCCTTATAATACTGTTGACATTTTCAGACGAATTGGAAATGATCGGCCTTTATTTTTGTTTCGCCGTTCAAATCCGGCCAAGCGGAATCCATGCGCCAGGGAGGTAACAGCTAATGACTAAAGGAGAATTAATCGACGCGGTTGCCAAGAGTGCGGAGATCAGCAAAGTTGCCGCCGGTATGGCGGTCGATGCGACGTTCGACAGCATCGCCAAGGCGATTCGCAAGAGCAAACGCTTTCAGGTACCGGGCTTCGGCACCTTCACGGTGCGATCACGCAAAGCCCGTAAGGGAAGAAATCCGCAGACCGGCGCCGTGATCAACATCAAAGCGAGCCGCTCCGTAGGATTCAAACCGGCTCCGGTATTCAAAAAGGGGCTCTAAACTCCCGGCGATCCGCTCCGGCCACCGCGGAAAAACCGGGTGGCCTTTTTTTTCGCCCGCTTGATGCGCCGGGCGCGGCTGCGTAAAATGGCAGGAAAAACGGAACCGGCTTACTAATCTAGGAAGAAACATGTCGATCAAAACCGAAAAAATTTGGCTTGACGGAGAGTTGATTCGTTGGGAAGACGCCAAGGTGCATGTGCTGTCCCATGCGCTGCACTATGGCACGGCCTACTTTGAAGGCATTCGCTGCTATCATTTGGCCGACGGCCGCTCGGCGGTATTTCGTTTGCTGGAGCATACGCGCCGGCTCGCCGATTCCGGCAAGATTCTCGGTTTTCCTCTTCCCTATTCCGAAGAGCAATTGAACCAGGCGACGATCGAGGTTATTCGCGCCAACAAATTGAAGGAGTGCTACATCCGTCCATTGGCGTTCGTCGGTCTTGGTGAATTGGGTCTCTACGCGCCGAACAATCCGGTGAGCGTCTGCATCGCGGTTTGGCCCTGGGGCGCTTATCTCGGCGCCGAAGGTTTGACCAACGGCATCCGAGCCAAAGTGTCTTCTTTCACGCGCCACCACGTCAACGTGATGATGACCAAAAGCAAGGGCGCGGGCAATTACATTAACTCGGTTTTGGCCAAGCACGAAGTGAAAAAAGCCGGTTATGACGAGGCGATCATGCTCGACCCCGAGGGCTACGTTTCCGAGGCGAGCGGCGAGAATATTTTTATGGTGCGTGACCGCAAGATTAAAACGACGCCGCTCACGTCGATTCTTCCCGGCATTACCCGCGATTCGATTATCACGCTTGCTCGTGACAAGGGTTACGAGCTGATCGAAGAGCGCTTTACGAGGGACGAGCTTTACACTGCCGATGAGGCGTTTTTTACTGGGACGGCGGCGGAGCTAACGCCGATTCGCGAAGTGGACGACCGGCAAATCGGCGCGGGCCGGCGCGGACCGGTGACCGAAGATATTCAAAACGCGTTTTTCGATATCATCAAGGGGAAAAACGGCCGCTACGAAAAATGGCTCGCCTACGTTTAGCGGGCGGGCCGGTTGTTTGTCTCGTCGTCGCGCATTGCTGAAATCTTTATCATGACGGATTCTCGCGATGCCACCTTGCGTGTGACCATGCTGCCGCGCGATACCAATGCGCGCGGCACGATATTCGGCGGCGTGATCCTGAGCCATCTCGACTTGGCTGGCGGCATCGCGGCGTCGCGATTGGCCGCGCGTAACTTCGTCACCCGCGCCATGCACGCGGTCGAATTCATCGCGCCGGTTTACGTCGGCGACGTGGTTAGCTTTTATACTACGGTGCTGCGCCAGGGCACCACTTCAATTACCATCAAAGTCAGCGTCGAAGCCGAACGGGGCAGGGATCCGCGCCAACGGGTCAAAGTGACCGAGGCGGAAGTAATCTATGTTTCTGTCGATGAGGCGGGAAAACCGGTACCACTAAATTAAATGAAGTCGTTGGGCAGCTTCGCCGGGATCGAAGATGACTGACTTGAACAGCCCTCGCATATTTTCTTGCTAAAACTTCGCGATCCCATCGTCGTTGATCCGGAGCCGGATCGATCTTTCGCCTAATCCATTGGCCGAAATCGGAACGTTTGCACCGGTGACGAGCTTTCAGTATCAATGAATGGCGATGGGCAAGGCCTTCTTTAGAATTGGCTTATGGTTATTGGTCGCGGGGGTGGCTGCCTGTGGCGGTCCCGACGGGAGAACGAAGACTCTGCGCGTCGGCTTCGTCCCCGCTGAAGACGCGCAACAGGTCATGCAAAATGCCCAACCGATCGTGGAGATTCTGCGTCAACGGTTGGGAATGGAGATTCAACCCTTTGTCGCCACCGATTATACCGGCGTGGTTGAAGCCTTGCGGGTCCATAAACTCGATGTTGCCTTTCTGGCGCCGGCGTCCTACGTGCTTGCGAAAAACGAAGCCGATATCAAAGTGATCCTCAAATCCGAGCGCAAAGGCATTCCCTTCTACTACGCCGCGATCATTACCCGGGCCGACAGCGGCATTGAAAAGCTCGACGATCTGCGCGGCAAGACCTTCGCGTTCGGCGATGCGCTTTCGACCACCGGCAATGTTTTTCCGCGAAAAATGTTCAGGGAGCACGGCATCGAACCGGTGCGCGACTTTAGGCAGATTCTCTACTCCGGGGGGCACGACGCCACCGTGTTGGCGGTGCTCAACGGCAAAGTCGATGCCGGCGCCACCTACGCCAACTCGCCGGACAGCCAGGATACCGCCTGGATGCGCTATCTGAAAAATCCCGCGGATGTCAAGCTCATTCGCGCCATTGCGTTTTCCGAGCCGATCCCCGCGGATAATTTGGTCGTCAGCGGCAGCCTCGATTCGAGCATCGCCAAGAAGGTTGAAGAGGTCTTCATCGAGCTCAGCCGCGATCCGAAAGGAAAGCAAATGCTGCGCGAACTCTATCAAATCGACGGCTTCGTTCGTGCCAGCGACAAAGACTACGACTCGGTGCGCCAGGCTTTCATCGACGCCGGCATACCCATCAAAGATACGCTGCAGAAAAAACCCTCGTGACTCTTCTCGAGATCAACGATCTCCATCAGTCTTATAACGGTGGCGTGCCGGTGCTGCGCGGCATCAGTCTCAAACTTGAACAGGGTGAATTCGTCGGCGTCATCGGACTGAGCGGTGCCGGCAAGTCGTCCTTGTTGCGCTGCGTCAACCGTCTGGTCGAGGCTAGCGCCGGAGAGATCCGCGTGCCCAAAGAGCTGCTAAATCACGGCGCGGCCGGCGCGCCGGTCGATGTTTTAAAGCTCGATCGCGCCGGCTTGCGCCAGTTGCGCCGCAGGATCGGCATGATCTTTCAGCAGTTCAATCTCGCCAAACGGTTGTCGGTGATTGAAAACGTGCTCGCCGGTGGACTCGGATATCAGCCGTCGTTCAGAAGCACGCTCAGAATCTTTTCCCAAGAAGAGCGCCGCCAGGCGCTCATCAATCTCAAGCGGGTCGGGTTGTTGCAGTACGCTTACAAGCGCGCCGACGAGCTCAGCGGCGGCGAGCAGCAGCGCGTCGCTATCGCCCGCACGTTGATGCAGCAGCCGGCGCTCATTCTCGCCGATGAACCGGTTTCGAGCCTCGACCCGAAACTGTCGCGCGTCGTGCTCGATATTCTCAAACGGGTTTGCCGCGAAGACGGCATTACCGCGCTGGTAAGCTTGCACACGCTCGAGCTGACCCGCGAGTATGCGGATCGGGTCATCGGATTGAAACAAGGACGGATTGTCTTCGACGGCCCGACATCGGAACTGACCGCCGCCGCGGTCGACGCCATCTATCACCACCAAGAGTAGCGCGAGCAAAGCTTAGCCGGCGGTTTGCCAATGCAGTCGGCGCCGGGTTGCTGAGTCACATTGTTCGAGCTGGCGCTGCGCGTCGCGGTAACCAGCTTCGATGATCGCATCGACCGAGCGCCAATCGAAAACGCCGAAACGGGCGACCGGCGGATTGAGACAAATATCGGCTTCGGTTTTGGCGGTTTCAATGATGCCGATGCCGCCGACGGTCGTGGTGCGGTAAAGAATGTCGAGAATGTTGGGAATATCCGGTCGCTCGGAAAACGGATTGAGCCGCTGCCAAAATAACTTCCAGCCCGAGACGGTATAGCTTTCCGCCAACTTGCTCTTGAATTCCAACTGCTCGCTGACATCGACCGCGAGCACAGGGCCTTGGCAGAATTGTTTCATGACGGCGACGGGCAAGTTGTTCATCAAGCCGCCGTCGATCAAGATCTCGCCGTTTTCGATCGCCGGCGGTCCGATGCCAGGGATCGAGATGCTGGCGCGCACGGCTTTCCACAACATGCCGGCGCAATGAATTTTTGCCTCGGCTCGGGTCAAGTTCGTCGACACGCAAAAAAATTTAGTGCGCAGGTTTTCAATTTGACTGTCGCCAAACATGCTTCTGAGCATCTGGTCCATGCGCTTGCCGGAGTTCAAAGCGACGAGAGGCAGGGTGTAATTTCGCTCGGGCTTGCAGCGCGGCCAAGCTTCTCGGTTTACGCGAACCATGGTTTGCCAATCCCAGCCGAGAGCGTGCTGCGCGGCGATAACCGCGCCCATGCTCGTGCCGCCGATGGCATCGATCGGGATGCCGCTCTCGCTCAAGGCGCGAATCACGCCGATATGCGCGAAAGCGCGCGCGCCGCCACCGCTCAATACCAAGCTCACCGCTGAAGCGGTCAAAAGACGCGCTAGTTTTTTGAAGTCGGCTGGAGCCGTCAAAACCGTATGATGATGCGCGGTGACACTCAGGCACGATAGCCACTTTTGCGCTTGTATCGTCGGTTGAAAATCCGAGCCGTGCAGGAGAACCAGCTCAACCGACGCGCTCATTTGCTGAGAGCGGAAATAGTTCGCTAAGATTGACGGCCGTGACGGTTCTGGTTCGGAGTCAGCGGCGGCGATGATCCATATGAGGTCGGCTTGGCGGATGCAACGCTGGGTCCACGGCGAAAGCGCCGCGTCGGCTTCATACACGACGAACCGATAATTGGTTTCGAGCGCGCTCAATTGGCCAGTCAGTTCCCCGTGCTCGGCTAGCGGGTCTGTTTCGGCCCATCTGCCGAGATGGCTCGAGCGCTCATGTAAATGGATCGTCGCGCCGAAATTTTGCAAGGTTGTTACGAGGCGGCGGGTAAATTCTCGGATCGGCACCGCCTCATCGAAAGCCAAGATCGCCAGAGTTCGAATGTTACGGCGTGTTAGCGTTGGGTCACTGCCTTGACTTTGGCGACTTGCGATCTGCAGGGTCAATTGGCCGACGAGTTGCGGATGATTTTTAAAAACGTTTTCAAAAGCGGCGCGAGAAAGTCGCGCCAGCTCGCTGTCACGGATCGCCCGCACCGTGGCCGAGCGCGGGTTGCCGGTGAGAAGCGCCAGTTCACCAACACTTTCACCGCGGGCGATTTCGCGAATCGCCTCTTCCGTGCCGTTGCCGTGCTCGATCGAGACGCGCAGCCGACCCGACAGCACGACGTACATCGCATCGCCGATATCGCCGGCGCGAAACAGAGTCTCGCCGCCGGTGAGAGGGCGCCAATCCAACTGCGGCAAAAGAGCCACTAGCGCCGCGCGATCCATCGATTGAAACAGCGGCAGGCACGAAAGATAGGCAAGCTTATCTGGTGAGAGCATGGTTCTAGGCGCTGCAGAGCTAAACCTATGTTGCTAATAACCGGCCGTTCCGTCAGCGCTGTTGAGTTCCCGAATCTCCGCCAACCGGAAGACTTGAGCGCGCGGTTTGGCGTGTCCTTGACGCGGAGAACTATCCGAAACCGCACTGGGGTGTCAACCTGGCCGGCTTGTCCGCGCACTCGTGCGTGAGTTAAGCTGGCAAAAATCCCGGCCAAGTGTATTGTCGGATATGCGTGATCGAACGGGAGCAGCAAGGAGAATAAGAATTTGACCGTTAAAGACGGCGAGGGAGATATCTTCAGCGCGGCGCCGCGGCCAAAACGTAAAGCGCGGTCGTGGCTTCTGATTGCGGTTTCACTGTTGGTCTTGGCCTGGTCTTTTACCGGGGCAAAGATTCGCCCGGCGGAACTGATCGAAGGCATTCCGCAGATTTTTCTCACTCTCGGGCGCATGCTGCCGCCGGATTTTCACAAGATCACCGACGCCAAAAATTACTATCTGCCGCCGGGCCTGTCGGTGACCGAGCTGATTCTGCCATTGCCGCTTGGCGCCGATCGGGAGCGCGCGCGGCGGCGCTGGTGGGACAACACGTTCCCTCAGACGGTCATCGGCGCCACGCTCGAGACGGTGCAGATGGCGTTGGCCGGCACATTTGTCGCATTGATCGTGGCCTTTCCATTGGGCTTTCTTGCAGCGCGCAACACGACACCCCATCCGTGGGTCTATTTTTCCGTGCGCTCGGTTTTGAATCTGGTGCGCACGATTCCCGACCTAGCGCTCGGTTTGCTGTTTGTCGCCGCCGTCGGCTTGGGCGCTTTCGCTGGAACCCTGGCGTTGGCCATTCATACCGCGACCGTACTCGGTAAACTGCTTTCCGAGTCGGTGGAAAATATTGACGAGGGCGTGGTCGAAGCGATCCGCGCCACGGGTGCGGGCTATGGGCAAATTCTTTCCTTCGCCGTGCTGCCGCAGATTTTGCCTGACCTTATTTCCTTTACGCTTTATCGTCTCGAAACCAACATTCGCGCGGCGTCCGTGCTCGGTCTGATCGGCGCCGGTGGCATCGGCTATCTCATGAACACCAGCTTTCGCACTTTTCAATATCAGGAAGCGGCCGCCATCGTTCTGGTGCTGATCGCGCTGGTCATGTTGGTCGATCACCTGAGCTCGCGTCTACGCAGCCTGGTGGTTTGATCCGGGCAGACAAGTTTCTTTACCGGTCCGAGCGTTCTTCATGGTTCGCGAAAGCCGCGGATGACCGGCCCGCTCGATGTTCCTCGACGCGAATCGGCGCGTTAAGGCCAGGTTAAATCTTTCCAAAAGCGGCACCGTGAGAATTCGCCATGCAGTTGCTCAACGTAATTTCATGACCGTCGATGGTAACGATAGCTGTCGTCGTAGACATTTTTTTCTACCATGTGATAATCTCGCGCAGGAGCTTCGTCGATGATTCGTACCGTCGGCCTTGTGGCCAAGTACCAGGAACGCAAAGCCGCACAGATGGTTCGCTGGCTGATCCCGTGGCTGAAAAAGCGCGGCAAGAAAGTCTGCGTGGAAAACGGTCTGGCGCGCGCCGGCGCGCAGTCTTGCAGCAAGAAGGAGATGGCGCTGAAAGCCGACCTCATCATCTCTCTCGGCGGCGATGGTACGTTGCTCAATATCGCTCCGTTGGTGGAGCGGCCGGAAGTGCCGATTCTCGGGGTCAATCTGGGCGCCTTGGGATTTATCACCGAGGTCGCCGTCGACGAGCTGGAACCGGTGCTGAGTAAAACCCTCAGCGGCGATTATGAAGTCGAAAAACGCATGACCCTCGAGGTACGTGTGTTGGGAAAGAATGGACGCGCGCACAAGTTTCGCGTGCTCAACGACGTTGTTATCGCCAAGGGTGCGCGCAGCCGGATCATCGATCTGGAAACCTACGTCGGTAAGGATTATCTCTGCACCTATCGCGCCGACGGTCTGATTATCTCGACCCCGACCGGATCGACCGCGTATTCCCTGGCCGCGGCGGGGCCGATCCTTGAGCCGACTCTCGGCGCCATCGTGTTAGCTCCCATTTGCCCCCACACGCTCACGCATCGGCCCATCGTCGTGCCGAGCAACGCGGTGATTCGCGTCACTCTGCGCTCCTTCGGCGACACCGTCATCTTAATTCCCGACGGTCAGCAAGGGATGCGGCTCAACAATGGCGATCGGGTCGAAGCGCGCGACTACGGCTTGCCGGTGTCTTTGATCAAACTTCCGTCGCGCAGCTATTATGAGATTTTGCGCGAAAAGCTAAAATGGGGAGAACGTTAGGCGCTCGGTCTTATGCTGCGCGAACTGCGCATCAAGAACTTCGCAGTTATCGATGAGGTCGGCCTCGATCTCCAGTCCGGACTGAACATTATTACCGGCGAAACCGGGGCCGGCAAATCGATTATTCTGAACGCTCTCGGCTTGATCGCTGGCGAGCGCGGCAGCTCGGAGGTGATTCGCAGCCAAGAGGAAGAAGCGACCGTCGAAGCGCTGTTCGAAGGCTTGCCGGCGGAGATAGAAAATAAGCTCGGTGCCGCCGGCTTCGAGACGAACGGCGAACTCGTGATCAAACGCATCGTCAATCGCTCGGGCAAAAATCGCATTTACTTAAACGGCAGTCTCGCACCGCTCGCGGTTCTCGCCGACATAGGGAGCTCCCTGGTTCATATCTACGGCCAGCATGAGCACCACACTTTGCTGCAGCCGGAAACTCATTTGAATTTGCTCGACGCGTTCGCCGACATGGCCGCTTTGGCGCGGACGATGAAAGAAAGTTACGCTGGCTTGGCCGATGCCTGGCGCGACCTCAACGCAGCGCGGCAGTCGCTCGAGCAGCGGCGTCGTGAAAAAAACTTGCTCGAAGCCCAAGCCGAGGAGCTGGCCCAGTCGCGGCTCAAGCCCGGCGAGGAAGAAGAGCTCCGAGCCAGCAAGAATGTTCTGGCGCATAGCGAAAAGCTTTATCAGGGTTGTCGCGAGGGCGAGGAGCTTTTATACGAAGGCGAAGCGGCGCTGGTCAGCCGGCTGGGTAAATACACTGTCCGGCTGCGCGAGCTCTCGATGATCGATCATCATCTGCAACCGAGCGCCGAATTGCTCGACTCTTCGCTGGCGCAGCTGCAAGAGGCCGCGGCGCAGCTGCGCCGTTACGCCGAGCGCGTCCATTTCGATCCGGGCGCGCTGGAACAAGTCGAAGACCGCTTGGCCGAAATCCAGCGCCTCAAACGTAAATACAATGGGAGCGTCGACGAAATCCTGCGCATGCATGAGGAAATCAAAACATCGCTCGGCAGCTTGGAACAGGGCGAGGAGCAAATCGCCCTTATGGAGAAGGCGTTTGCCGCGGCGCGTAACGGTGCATGGGAAACAGCGGAAAAAGCTTCACTCGCCCGCCAGCGCGCGGCAAAAAAACTGAAGCGGGAAATGGAAAAAGAGGTGAAGGGTCTCGGTATGCCGGAGACGACGTTCGAGGCACGTTTTGTCACGCAAGATGAAAAAGCCGATGCACCGCCGTTTTTTATCGCTGGCAAGAAACTCACCGAACGGGGCATGGATCAGGTGGAATTCTATTTTTCGCCGAACCCGGGAGAACCGCCGAAACCGCTGGCAAAGATCGCTTCCGGCGGCGAACTGTCGCGCCTGATGCTCGCGCTCAAAGCCCTGGTCATGACGCCGGGAGTGGTTTCGACGCTGCTATTTGACGAGGTCGATGCCGGCATCGGCGGCGGGGTGGCGGAAATCGTCGGTAAAAAGCTCAAACAGGTGGCCGCGCATCATCAAGTGATCAGCGTGACCCATCTGCCGCAGGTGGCCGCCCTGGCCGACGCCCATTTCGTCGTGGAAAAAGAGGTCGAGAAGGGGCGGACTTTCACGCGGGTCAGACAACTGAACGAACGGGACCGGGTCAGCGAGTTGGCCCGGATGCTCGGCGGCGTGACAATCACCGAGCAAGCGCGGCGCCACGCCGAGGAGATGATACGCGGTAAGTAATCCCGTGCCGAGTCACGCCTGCTGAGGATCGAATGTGAACGAATCTTCTTGTCGGCAAATTGATCCCGGTTGACTTTTTCAGGCGGGTTCCCTACTTTTGATTCAGCACTCAAAATTCATCACGCAGTCCTCCGGTCGTGGGGCCGTAGCTCAGTTGGGAGAGCGCTTGAATGGCATTCAAGAGGTCGTCGGTTCGATCCCGATCGGCTCCACCAAAAAATGTCCGCCTGAGAAAAATTTTCTCTCAATAAAAAATTTGTGATGTGATCCCTGCGGGCGTAGTTGCTAGCGACTCGGCACATGCAGCGCGTGGCTGTCTAATCTCGCGCTTACTGGATGAGATCTGACTCGGCGATGCTGTTGGTGAACGCACTCTCGCGCTTACTGTAGACGCGGTATTCATTGCCGAGACGATGGTGCGGGTTGCGCGACGTGACGCGGAGAATCTGGCCGTCCAATTTGACGGCGATGCGCGCCTTGCTGTTAGGATCTTCCAGGGTGAACGTTCCGGCATCCCTATCTAAGCCCGCTGCCTTAAAACCTATGGACTCGCCCAATGAGGCAAGCGATTCCATCGGATCTTTCGCGGTTTCTTTGACGATATACCAGTAATCATTGACGAACGGTTCGTCGAAGAAGCGCGCGACTTCAATCCGTTTAACGACGCCAGTCTCGTTAAAAGTCACCACCACGAGGGCTCGGGTGTTGATCGGTATAACGCCAGCCGTGATCGGCAGTGCTCCCAACCCCGCGCCTTGCCGGCGCTCGAAAATCTCAAACTGGCGGTCGGAAAAATTGTAAGCCCATCGATTGCGATCGTTGCCATGCTCGACACCGAAGATGCTTTCTACTTCGATCTTGCCGGTTTGCCCGAGTCTGAGCCTGGCAATCTTGTCTTCCACCGAGACGAGCTCCGGCGAAGAGGAGCAACCGTAAATCGCCAATAGAGCAAGAAGTAGAAGCTCGACGCGGCGCAACCGCCCGACTGCATGGATCATGATCGAGTTCCTTATTCTGACCGACGGGTGTGTTATTGAATCGCCGGTGCCGCGCCGAAGTAGTTTTTCCAAGCGAGATTCAAGAGCTCGTTTGAAAGCTCCAGCGAGCGATGCTCGTATTTACAGAGATCGGCGCAACGCTGGATCAAATCGCGAGGCTCGCAGCCTCGCAGGGGGCGCTTGTCCGCTTCGTAGAGCCGGAAGACATAATCGAGATGTTTCGGGTCGTATGCGAAACCGCTGGCCTCAACGAATTGCTGGAAGATCGTGGTATACATTTCTCTGTCGGGCGCATTGACATAGAGACGATAGCCCATGCGGCGCAGGAACGCATCGTCAACCAAATCACTGGGGTCGAGATTGGTGGCGAAAATCAAAAGCTGCTCGAACGGCACTTCGATTTTCTTGCCCGTATGCAATGTGAGATAGTCGATGCGTCCCTCAAGCGGGACGATCCAGCGGTTCAGGAGATCATGAGGATCAACCCGCTGTCGGCCAAAATCGTCAATGACGAGCGTGCCGCCATTCGATTTCACCTGAAAAGGCGCTTCATAAAAGCGTACCGTCGTGCTGTATATCAAATCCATCGTTTCGATCGTCATTTCGCCGCCGACGATAACGATCGGCCGTTTAATCCTGACCCAGCGCTCGTCGTAGCGTTCCACGCCGTTCAGCGCCACCGCCTGATGGCTGTGTAGATCGAACACTTTAATAACTTGGCCATCGACTTCAATGGCGTAAGGAATCCATATTTCACCGCGTTGGGCGCCATGTAAAGCCGTAGCGATGGTGGTTTTACCGTTGCCGGACGGGCCGGTCATAAACAGGCTGCGACGCGAATTGGCGACCAGGCCCAGAGTCTGGACGGTGCTTTCCGGAAGAATCAAGCCCGACATGGCCGAAGAAACAGCCTCGGGTTGGACCGGGTCGCGTGCCGCGCTCTGGCGCAGCATCATTTCGGTATAGGCTGGCAAGGACACCGGCGCCGGTCCGATATAGCCGTTCATGTCGAGTAGCTGTTGCGCCCTTTGCCAGCCCCGATCAAGCATGCCGTAGCGGTTGTTGCCGAAGCTGATAAGTCCTCGAATTTCAATAAATTTCTCACGATAGAGATGCTGCAATAAATCTTCCGTGACGGGCATCGATAGTTTGAGCTTTTGGGCCGCGCGCTCGGTCGTACAATTGGCATCGGCGTAAACCGTTTTGAGCGCCAAATCGGCTAGAAAACCATAATCCAGTTGCGTGTTTTCGGCCTTCAAGGGCACAGGTGGAATGTAAACTGACCTCGACGAATCGGCGATCTCTGGTTTACTCATAACGGAATTCGAACCTCCAGCGCTTTTGCTTCATCAAACTAACCCGATGACAGGGGTCACACATCGCGCCACATTTTAGGTGTTAATCGGCTCTTTGGCAATCTATTCCGCGGCCGTTGAACGGTCGAGCGCTTTTCCGGTTGCGCCTCTTTCCGGGACCCGAGCGGCCAAACATGCGACGATTGAAGCAGCTTAGCCCATATGTTATAAAAGTTTTCCTTGAAGGAAATTTATGAAGCCAGCAATCCATCCGGAATACAAAAACGCAACGATTACCTGCGCCTGCGGCTACGTCGCTGAGACGCGTTCCACCGCCGGTAATATTCACGTTGAGATTTGCTCTAACTGCCACCCTTTCTTCACCGGTAAACAAAAGCTCCTCGATTCAGCCGGCCGTGTAGAAAAGTTTAGAAAGAAATACGGCTTGAAAAACTGAGTTGGGGACGGCCGAGCGAGAATTGACCTACTAGCATTCTAGGGCGACGGTAAGGGCAAAGGGTGGCGATGATCCCTTTGCCCTTTTTTATTTCTCTGCCATCGTCGACGCTGACTGTGAGCTGTCATGCTTGACAAACTAGCTGAAGTTGAAAAGCGCTATGTGGAGCTGGAAGGGATGATGTCGGATCCTCAGCTTCTCGGCCATCAACGGGAGTATTCAAAACTTGCCAAGGAACGCTCTGAACTGGAGGAGATCGTTTCCTGTTATCGCGAATGGCGTAAAGTCGAGCGCGAGACGCACGACAACCGGCAACTTTTGGAAGAAGCCGATGAGGGCATTCGCGATCTGGCCAAGGAGGAGTTGGTCGGTCTTGCGCGAGCGCAAAGAAGCTCTCGAAGAGCGATTGAAGATTCTAATCTTGCCGAAAGATCCCAACGATGCGCGCAACGTCATCGTGGAAATTCGCGCCGGCACGGGCGGCGACGAGGCGGCCCTGTTCGCCGCCGAGCTTTTTCGCATGTATTCGCGTTATGCCGAATCGCGCCGCTGGCGCGTCGAAATGATGAGCTCCAACCCGACCGGCCTCGGCGGTTATAAAGAAATCATCATAAGCATCGAGGGTCAGGGCGCTTACTCGCGGCTCAAGTTCGAGGGCGGCGTGCACCGCGTGCAGCGCGTTCCCGTGACCGAAGGGTCCGGGCGTATTCACACCTCCGCAGTGACCGTCGCCGTATTGGCGGAAGCGGACGAAGTGGAAATCGCGATCGATCCAAAAGAAATCAGAATCGACGTGTTCCGCTCATCGGGGCCGGGCGGTCAGAGCGTCAATACGACCGATTCGGCGGTGCGCATCACGCACATCCCGACAGGAATCGTGATATCTTGCCAAGACGAAAAATCGCAGCACAAGAATCGCGCCAAGGGCATGAAAATCCTGCGCGCGCGATTGCTGGAGAAAAAACAGGAAGAGCAGCGCTCGGAGATCGCCGCAACGCGCAAATTGATGGTTGGCAGCGGCGACCGCAGCGAGCGCATCCGCACCTATAATTTTCCTCAGGGGCGGTTGACCGATCATCGGATCAATTTCACGCTTTACAAGTTGGACCGCGTTATGGAGGGTGAGCTCGACGAAGTCATCGACGCGCTGATTACGCACTATCAAGCCGAAGTGCTCAAGGCGACCGGCAAGCCGGAGCAGGATGGAAAATCAGACAACGCCGGCGAATAACGCAATGCCGCGTCGGGTTTCGCAGGTTTTGCTTACCGGGGCGCGCCGTTTGCTCGCCGCTGGAATCGAATCGGGCCGACTCGATGCCGAGCTGCTGCTCGGCCACGTTCTCGGCATGAGCCGCGAACAACTCGTGATCGGCGCGAGCATGCCGCTGAGCCAAGAACAATGGCAAAGCTACGAAAGTATTTTGTTGCGCCGGCTCGATGCCGAGCCGACGGCGTATATTACCGGGCGACAAGAATTCTGGTCGAAGAATTTTTGCGTCACGCCCGATGTACTAATCCCGCGTCCGGAAACCGAATGTTTGGTCGAGATCGCGTTGAAGCTAGCAGCAGGCTGGCACGAGCCGCTGCGGATTCTCGATCTCGGTACCGGCAGCGGCGCGATCGCGATCGCTCTAGCGGGCGAACTGCCGAAAGCCGAGATTTTCGCAACCGACATCTCTTACGCCGCCCTGATAGTGGCGCGGCAAAATGCGGCGATGCACGGCGTGGCGGGTCAAATTCATTTTTTGCAAGGCGATCTCTTCGAAGCGATCCGGAAGGTCGGAGCTAAATTCCATTTGATTTCCTCCAATCCGCCCTATATCCGCCGTGGCGAGATTGCCGAGCTGGCACCGACAGTGAGTCGATGGGAACCCCACGGCGCGTTGGACGGCGGTCCCGACGGTCTCGACTATTATCGCCGACTGGCTGCAGTAGCGATGGAATACTTGCTCCCGAATGGCGCCGTTATCGTCGAGATCGGCGCTGACATGGGCGTCTCGGTTAGGGCACTGTTCGCAGACGCCGCGGCTTGTGTCGATGCAACGATCGATCAGGATTACAGCGGCCAAGATCGTATCGTCATGGCGCGTCATCGCGCATCGCTAGAAAACTAAGTTTGAGAGTATTCGCGCATGGACACGATTATCGTTCAAGGCGGCAAAAGCCTCGCGGGAGCCATCGCGGTGAGCGGCGCAAAAAACGCCGCGCTGCCGATATTGATCTCCTCGCTTTTGACCGCCGAGCCGTGCACGTACCAAGGCGTGCCGCATCTCGCGGACATTCGCACGACGCTCAAGCTGCTTTCAGGCCTGGGTGATCAGAGCGACAATCAGCGCTGGCTCGCGGGCGCCGACGATCTAACGCTTTGCGCCAAGCACATCACGAATTTCGAAGCGCCGTATGATCTGGTCAAGACCATGCGCGCGTCGTTTTTGGTCTTGGGCCCGCTCGTAGCGCGCTTTGGCACGGCGCGTGTTTCCACCCCGGGCGGCTGCGCGATCGGCGCACGCCCGATCAATCTTCACTTGAAGGGGCTCGAAGCCCTCGGCGCAACGATCGAACAAACCCATGGCTACATCGAAGCCAAGGCAAAGAAATTACACGGCGCGAAAATTTACCTCGATCTGCCTTCCGTCGGGGCAACCGAAAATTTGATGATGGCGGCGGCTCTTGCCGACGGCACGACGATCCTTGAGAACGCCGCCAAGGAACCCGAGATTGAAGATTTGGCGAACGCGCTCAACGGCATGGGTGGTCAAGTGCACGGCGCCGGCGGCGACATCGTTCACATCGAAGGCGTGAAAGAATTACACGGTGTCACCCATCGCATTATTCCCGACCGGATTGAAGCGGGCAGCTTTGTTATCGCCGCCGCGCTTACGGGCGGCGAGGTGTTAGTTAAGCGCGCACGCGCCGCACATCTCGACGCTTTCCTGATCAAGCTCGATGAGGCTGGGGTGACGCTTTCGGCCGATGAGAGCGGCATCCGTGTGCGGCGCAACGGCAGTATCAAGAGCGTCGATGTGACCACGTTGCCCTACCCCGGCTTTCCCACCGATCTGCAGGCGCAGTTAATGGTGCTCATGGCGGTCGCCGACGGCGTCAGCGTTATGACCGAAACGATTTTCGAAAATCGTTTCATGCATGCGCAGGAGCTGGACCGTATGGGCGCGCAAATAAAATTGGAAGGTAACCGTGCGATCGTGCGCGGCGTGCACGAATTGTCCGGCGCGCCCGTGATGGCGAGCGATTTACGCGCGAGCATCGCCTTGATTCTCGCCGGTTTAGTGGCGAAGGGCACAACCGAGGTCTCGCGCGTTTATCATTTGGACCGCGGCTACGAGAGAATCGAAAACAAGCTTTCGCTGTTGGGTGCGCAAATCGTGCGGGTGAAGGGCTAGGACGGACTCAAAGTTCAAGGTGCCAAGAAGCCGAGCGAGTAAGTATTAATGACCCTTCGCCTGGTTAAGACAACGGATGCAGGTTTTAAATCGCTGCTGAAAAACATTCTTGCGCGGCGCGGCACTCGCGAAGGCAAAGTCGAGCGACGAGTGGCGGAAATCGTCACGGCCGTGCAAAAGCAAGGCGATCGGGCGCTGTTGCGTTACACCCGGCTTTTTGACCGGCTGCGTTTGACGGCGGCGGCGCTGGAAGTCAAACCGGCGGAGATCGAGCGCGCCACCGCTCGCGTGGCGCCCAAGGATTTGGCCACCTTACGTTTCGCGGCAAAACGGATTGCGGCGTTTCACCGGCGTCAACTGCAAAAAAGCTGGCAGTATCGCGATCCGCTCGGGATGGTACTCGGCCAGCGCATCACGCCCTTGGAACGGGTTGGCGTGTATGTTCCGGGCGGCAAAGCATCCTATCCCTCGACTGTTTTGATGAACGCAGTTCCCGCAAAAGTGGCGGGTGTTAAAGAAATCGTTATGACCTCGCCGATCGGCGATGACGGTGCGATCATTCTCGCTGCGGCGCATGTGGCCGGGGTCGACCGCGTTTTTCGCGTCGGCGGCGCACAGGCCGTGGCTGCGTTGGCTTTTGGCACGAAGACGATTCCCAAAGTCGACAAGATAGTCGGCCCGGGAAATATTTTCGTGGCGACCGCCAAACGCATGGTCTTTGGCGAAGTGAATATCGACTCGATCGCCGGGCCGAGCGAAATTTTACTCTTGGCGGATGATTCAGCCGATCCGGTCCACGTGGCTGCGGACATGCTATCCCAGGCGGAACACGATGAGTTGGCGGCAGCGCTGTGTGTGACGACTTCAACGGCGACCGCTGTGAAAATTCAGCACGCGATCGACGACCAATTGCGCAGCACCAAGCGCCAAGCGATCACGCTCAAGTCGCTGGAAAAATACGGTGCGATCATCGTCGCACGCAATAAAAGAGAGATGATCGAATTGGCCAATGCGATCGCGCCGGAGCATGTCGAATTGATCGTTAGACAGCCGACCAAGCTGGCGAAGGAGATCCGCAACGCCGGCGCAATTTTCCTGGGTCCTTACTCGGCGCCGCCCCTGGGCGATTATCTCGCCGGGCCCAATCATGTCTTGCCGACCGGCGGCAGCGCGCGCTTTTTTTCGCCCCTCGGCACTTACGACTTTCTCAAGCGGACCACCGTGATTCACGCGCAAAGGCGCGCGCTAAAAACTTTGGCGACGAAAATTACGCAATTGGCTCGTCTGGAGGGTTTGGACGATCACGCGCGTTCAGTCGAAGCGCGCTTTAGAGGAAGTTTCTAGTTTTCTGGTTGCGAGTTTCGAGTTAAGAAACGTTGCTTCGTCGGCGCTATCAACGCGAATCCGAGTTACGCACGGGAGATAACCATGGGACGTACAGCAAAAGTCGAGCGGAAAACCAAAGAGACCGATATCAAAGTGTCGTTGGACGTCGACGGCGCAGGACAAGCGGCCATTGAAACCGGCATGCCGTTTTTCAATCACATGCTCGATGCCTTTAGCCGCCACGGCTTTTTCAACATCCAAATCCAAGCCAAAGGCGATCTCGAAGTCGACTACCATCATACGGTTGAAGACGTCGGCTTGGCGCTGGGGCAAGCGTTCAAAGACGCGCTGGGCGACAAGCATGGCATCCGCCGCTTCGGTGAGGCGAGTTGTCCGCTCGATGAAGCGCTTGCGAAAGTAGTCGTCGATTTGAGCGGCCGGCCCTATCTTCTCTACAACGTCAAGATTCGTCCTGGACGGGTCGGAGATTTCGATACGGATTTGCCGCACGAGTTTTTTGCCGCCTTTGCCAATCAGCTGGGCATGAATCTGCACATCGACGTGCCGCGTGGGGAGAATCCACATCATATTATCGAAGCGTGCTTCAAAGCTTTCGCCCGCGCGATGGATTTCGCCACGCAGGTCGACCCGCGGGTGCAGGGTGTGCTATCGACGAAGGGGAGCCTCTAGAAAGGCGTTCAAGACGTCCCAATCGTTGGAACATGATTGCGATTATCGATTACGGGATGGGCAATCTGCGCAGCGTGCAGAAGGGGCTCGAGCGCGTCGGCTTTGATGCGGTGGTTACCCGCGACGTGAGCCAGATTCAAGCCGCGCGCGGCGTCGTCTTGCCGGGAGTCGGCGCTTTCAGCGCGTGCATGGAAAATTTGGCCAAGTTCGGGCTTGTCGAACCGATCCGCGAGATCGTCCGGCAGAAAAAACCGTTTCTCGGCATCTGTCTGGGCTTTCAACTGTTATTTTCCGAGAGCGAAGAGTTCGGCAAACAGAAAGGCCTCGATCTTTTTTCTGGAAAAGTCGTTGGCTTTCATGCCAATGAAAATCTCAAAGTTCCGCACATGGGTTGGAACCGCATCGACAAGAAAAGCGACTCGCCGTTTCTCGAAGGGATAGCGAGCGGTGATTACGTTTACTTCGTGCACTCGTTTTACGTTGTCCCGGATGACAGCTCGATCATCGCTACGACCACGGATTACGGTAGTTCGTTCGTCTCCAGCATCGCGACGGATCGACTCTTTGCTTGCCAGTTTCACCCGGAAAAAAGCCAGGAGTTGGGTTTGCGCATTCTCGCCAACTTCGGCCGCTTCGTGCAAAACAATTGATCATGGATAATGGAGAATTGAAAAAGATCGGACGCCACTCGGAGCGCCATCTAAAATTTTTCATTTGCCATTTTTCATTTGCCATTGTCTTATGCTGATCATTCCCGCCATCGATCTCAAAGACGGCCGCTGCGTGCGTCTGTTTCAGGGCGAAATGGACAAAGAGACCGTCTACTTCGACAATCCGCTCGAGGCAGCCAAACATTGGATGAGTGAAGGCGCTACGTTTCTCCACATCGTTGATTTGAACGGTGCGGTCGAAGGTCGGCCGGTGCACATCAAAGAAGTGGCGGCGATTTGCCAACTGCCGGGATTATCCGTCGAGCTCGGCGGCGGATTGAGATCGATCGATGCGGTGGAAGCAGCGCTAAATCTGGGTGTGGCTCGGGTCGTCATCGGCACCGCCGCCTACGACAACGCAGAGGTTCTCCGCGCGCTGTGCAGACAATTTCCCGGTAAGATCGTCGTCGGGATCGACGCGCGCCACGGAAAGGTCGCCGTCAAAGGCTGGATGGAGACGACGGCGATGGACGCCGTCGAATTGGCCAAACGCTGCGAACAAGACGGTGCCGCGCGTATTATCTATACCGATATCAGCCGCGACGGCACGCGCGAAGGAGTAAATGTCGAAGAGACATTGAAGATCGCCCGCGCGGTAAACATTCCTATTATCGCCTCTGGTGGCGTGGCGACTCTCGAAGATATCCGCAATCTCCTGCCGCTGGAAAAAGAAGGGGTCGAAGCGGTGATCCTCGGGCGGGCGCTCTACGCGGGAGCAGTCAGCCTAAAGGATGCCGTGCAGGCAGGCAAGTGGCGGAGCCATTGTGGCTAGTTGTCCATATTTGGCAACTTGATGGAGGTCAGCTATCGGCTCGCCCGAGTGCAAACTCAGCGGTTCGAGTGACCAAACGGTCAACCATCCGCAGCGTCGTGGCAACCCAGGCCACCGATTGTGCTTGACATCGATGAGTTGATAGGGTCAAATTCCCTTCTAAGATCAGACAGGAGGAACTCCATGAAGAAACCATTGTCCGTGCTTATGGGTATTGCCCTTTTAGCTGCTGGTTTATTGCTCCCGGCAAATCCTAGCGTAGCTCAAGAAGCGGACGCCCCTCCACAGAGAAGACCCGGCTTCTTCAGTATTCTTGGAAGCATCCTTTTGACTCCACCTCTTTTAGTAGTGAAGACCGTGACCTGCGTTGGAACTCAAGTGACTGCCGCAGTCCCCTACGTCGCGACGTTCGGCGTTGAAGGCGCCTACGACGGCGGCACGAATGGAAGAGATATTGGCGAGACAGCGCGGCGCTCATGCACCGGGTCCTGGATCGTGCGACCGTCGCAGGTTGCGCGCGATTACGGCGAATGATTATGAGCGCAGTTTACCTGAACTGAGCAGCGCGTGCGAAGTGCCCACGTTTTAGAAACACTCTATATAGCAGTCCTACGTAGTGATTGACGGGCAGCAATCTCGGTCTTGAGCTTAGCAATTGTAGAAATTTTTATTTCTATTTTATCCGGTATGCCAGACCTCTGTGGCTCGGCCTACAATGTAGGATTTCTCGCTCCAGGTAATAAATGCACTTTCCGTTGATATGACATATCAAAACATTCCCGCCCGTACAGTTTTCTGATATATAGATAGTATTCGAAAATTTAGAGAATGCGGCCTTTATTGCGTTGCCGTCATCTTTCCGGAATTCTTGTATTCAGTCTTGCCGTACCAAACCATTTTTTGGTGTGGAGATAAAAACGCCTTGATCTCTTTCAAGCTTCGATCTCGTATCTTTGAGTGCCTAATGATTGGAGGTTGCGGCACCAACCAGAAAGGAAGATGCTAATCAAAATCATAGATATTAGACTGACCGGCCCTGTCATGACTCTTCCCTCATACGTAGTTGCAGCTTAAGTAACACCGCTAAACCAAAGAGACATCCGATCATCGTGACCGACGACGGAATTAAATTTTCAATCGTATCCTCTGCAGCATGGGCTCCCGGAGTCGAGACCCGAGAGGCCTGGCTGACTTGGGCCAATCGCGATTTTTCGTTTGTCGGAGATCGAGAGCCCGCGCTTCAAGCGATGGCTCCCATGTTGCGCCGGCGCACCGGCTTCCTCAGCAAGATGGCCCTCGAAGTCGCCTATCAATGCTTGGGCAAAAGAATCGATGTGCCGACGGTATTTTGCTCGCGCCATGGCGAAGCGGCGCGCTCAGTCGATCTTTTATTGGATCTCGCCAATGGCGTACCGCTTTCTCCGACGTCCTTCGGTCTATCGGTTCATAATGCCGCGGCGGGTCTTTTTTCGATTGCCCGGCTTGACCATGCCAGCAGTACCGCTCTTGCAGCGGGTAAGAGCAGCGTCGAACATGCGGTGATCGAAGCTTGCGGGTTACTTGCCGAGGCCGAGTCGGAAGTTCTGTTGGTTGTCTATGACTGCCCGTTGCCAAAGATTTACGCCACATTTCAAGATTGCCATGAACAGCCATACGCTTGGGCTTGGTTAATGCGGCCGCCCGCCGACGAGCTCTATTCGCTCAGTTGGCGTGCGACCGAAGATATTCCTTCTCACCAACAGGACGGCTTGCCGGCGGGCTTGGAAATCTTGCGTTTTCACTTACGTAAAGACGCGGCTTTGGAGCGTACCTGCGACCGGCGCCGTTGGCTTTGGACCCGTCATGCTGCGTAGAGTTCTTCCCTATTGGCGTGTTTTTGGCACCAGCCTGGGTTTTCTCGCCGTCGGGGTCGGCGGCGTTTTGGTTTTTCCTTTGATCAATGTTTTCATTCGTCGCCGCCAGCTGCGCACGGAGGTGGCCCGCGACCTAATCGGCTTTACGTTTCACTGCATCGTCCGATCCATGCGAGCGATGGGCGTGTTCCGATACGAAATCAAGGGATTGGAAAGACTCGAACGGCGCGGCCTGTTGATTCTCGCCAATCACCCCACGCTGATCGATATTGTCTTTCTTATGGCGTTTGTAAAGCGCGCCGATTGCATCATCAAAAGCGCCCTGTGGCGCAATCCGTTTACCCATTGC
>CAVWLW010000037.1:0-9845 GCA_963755715.1 uncultured delta proteobacterium | reverse complement strand
GCTGCATTACGACAGGCGAAAAGAAAACGCAATGCGATGGGTTTGGCGGTTGACTTTGTTCCGCGTGCTATGAGAGTAAGCAAAGATTGCGGGAATTCGAGAGCATGAACCGCACGCAAATCATCATCGTTCGCCATGGCCAGACCGAATGGAATATTCGCGGCATTCGCCAGGGCTATCTCGATAGTCCGCTGACGGCCAGGGGAATGGCTCAAGCAAAGGCGTTGGGGCAGCGTTTGGCGCGGGAGAAGTTCACGGCGTTGTACAGCAGCGACCTCGGTAGGGCGATGCAGACGGCGCAAAAGAGGTCTCAAAGGTCACGGGCCACGCGATCGTTACCGACGCGCGCTTGCGCGAGCGCCATCTCGGCATTTTCCAAGGACTCAACGGCGAGGAGATCGCCGCGAAGCATCCGGAAGAGCGCCGGGCGTTGCGCACGAGGGACCGGGTTACGTGATCCCGGGTGGCGAGAGCATGGGCCAGCAGGTCGAACGTAATATTGCTATCTCAACGATCTGGCGGCCAGGCATGAGGGCGAGCAGATCGTCGTGGTCACTCATGGCGGCGTGGTGAGCGGTTTTTTTCGCCACACCTTGGAGATCGCTCTGGAGGCGCCGCGCCGCTTCGAATTCGTTAATGCCGGCTTGAACGTTTTCGCCTGCGAAGAAGGGACCTGGCTGCTTCTGACCTGGGGCGATGTGAGTCATTTGGCGCCGGGGGCGGCGTGCGAAGGCGATGATCCCTAGCGCCAGCTGAAAAAGGTCATCCGCTCGTTGCACTCGTCCGACTCCCTTCGACGTACTAAGTCGTACCTTCCGCTCGTCGTCCTTCGTGCGCCTTGCAGCAGAGCCTTTTTGAGTAGCCTTAAAGATTCACTAACCCCGAGCTGCGGCAGACGCAGTCGATCTTTCGTACAAACTCAAGACTTGAGACTGCAACGATCAAGCGGGCGTTTACGCCGGATCGTTTTCCATCCTGACTGTGAAGCCGGGTTGTTTGATATAGACCTGGTTCGAATCTTTCCGCTTCGCCAGTTGCTCGATGATTTTCACCAGCGGCTGGGTTGCGTCGATGTATTCGCGTGGCTTGCCGTGATCGGGCAGGGCTTTGACATAATCCTCGCCGGCGAAGTAGTGCAAGATTAAGTCTTCGTCGGAAAGCTGCGCGCCGTATTTTTGGCGAATGTCGTGCAACGACGGCTCGGGCTGTTCCCAGTGCGTCCACGCTTTGGCGCGCGGCCGGTTGAGTATTTTATCGCTCACGTTCGGGTCCATGACTTCGACCGCTTCCTTGCCCCGATTCCTAAAGCATACTGAATATTCTGATCGGGCACTTCTTTGTAGCGTTCGCCGACGATGACGTTGATCGCGGCTTGCGTGCCGACGAACTGCGATAACGGCGTGACCATGATCGGATAACCGAAATCTTTGCGCACCGCGGCGGCTTCCTCCAGCGCCGCTTCCATCTTGTGCTCCATGCCGACGATCTTCATCTGGTGACGCATGTTGGAAATCATGCCGCCGGGAACTTGGTGGCCGTACATCGAGTGATCATACTCCACCGGCTTGCCGATCGGCAGGCCGTCTCTCTTTGCCACGGCTGTGAAATGTTGCACCACCGGCCCGAGCGGCTTCAGATCGACTTGAGGATCGTAGCCTAGCGCTTTCAGATTGTTCGCGATGTTGAATACCGAGGGCTGCGACGATCCGTTGGCGAGCGGCGGGATCGCGGTATGAAGAATGCGCATGCCGAGCTTGACGCCTTCGAGATAGTTGACCGGCGCGTGGCCGCTGTTGCAATGGGCGTGAAACTCGACCGGGATGTCACCGGCTGCTTTGAGCACCACGGGGATCAAAGTGCGCGCGCGCTCCGGCGTGAGCAGGCCGCCGACGTCTTTAAAGCAGATGCGCCAGGGTTTGGCGGCCGCCGCTTCCTGAGCTTTCCGCGCATAATACTCGTCGGTATGGCGCGGCGAGACGGAATAGATCAAGTTCGCCACCGTGTCCATGCCGGTCTTTTTCAAGTCGTCGATCTCTTCTTTGAAGGCGCTGTAGTCGTTCCAACAATTCGACGTGCGCGTTAAAGTCAGTCCGTAGGAGACGAGCCGTTCAACGAGGAGCTTCAGGATGCAGTGCGGCGTTTTCTCGAAGGCGCTGTGCATGCCGCCGTGATAACGCAAGCGCGTTTTTTTGATCCTCTGGGTGCCTTCTTTGAGCCAGTACCAGGGATTTTCTTTGTGCTCGCGCACGTACTTTTTGAAAATCACGCTCAGGAAAAACTCCATCGACTCGAAGCCGGCTTCGTCCATGTGCGGCAGCGCCGGCAGCATGGCGCCGATTTTCATGTTGAGCGCCCAGAGGCTCTGATTGCCGTCGCGCACGGTGGTGTCGATAAATTTTACTTCGTTGGTCATTGACCCTCCAAACACGTTCAAGTAGTTCAAGCCGTCAAATCGTTCAAAACGTTGGATCAGAACGGACCGACAGAAAAGCCAGCCAGTGACTGACTTTGCCGTCTATTACCTGTATAAATTCTTAGGCCATAGATCAAATGACGGGGCGAAATACGATGAAATCCTATCGCAAAGAGCTTTGGTTCCATACGCCGACGCGGCTGGCCTTCGTCAATATTACCGGCCAGGTGCAGGACTGTATTCGGGAGAGCGGCGTGAAAGAGGGGCTGGCCTTGGTCAATGCCATGCACATTACCGCTTCGGTGTTTATCAACGACGACGAGCCGGGTTTGCACCATGACTATTCGGTCTGGCTGGAAAAGCTCGCGCCGCACGAGCCGATCCAGCAGTATCGACACAACGATACGGGCGAGGATAACGCCGACGCGCACATCAAGCGGCAAGTGATGGGGCGCGAAGTGGTCGTCGCGATCACCGACGGCAAGCTCGACTTCGGTCCGTGGGAGCAGATTTTCTACGGCGAATTCGACGGCCGGCGGCGCAAGCGTGTGCTGGTAAAAATCATCGGTGAATAGTTTCCGAAGACCACGATCTCGCGCTGCAGTATATCGTAATTCCCTCGGCGCATTGACCCTGGCATCGATGGCCGGTATGTTTTTGCAGTGGAAAAAAAATTTAGCAAAACTTCGCATTCTCGTTCTAAACCGGTCGAACGTCAGGGTTTTTCATCAACCGAACGCGCCGAGTATGAAGCGTATTGCCCGCATTTTCCTAGCTGCGTCGGCTGTCCTTTCATCAAAGTTCCGTATCCCGAGCAGTTGTTGAAAAAACGCGCGATCGTCGGCCGGGCCTTAGCGGAATACTCTTCCCTTGCGAGCGCTGACGTGTCGCCGGTGGTCCCATCGCCGCAACGTTTGGGCTATCGCGCGCGCGTCAAACTGGTCGTGCGCAAGAACCGGGACCAGGTTGCCATGGGTCTCTACGTGCCCCAGACGCATCGGGTCATAGACATCTCATCGTGCCCGGTTCATCCACGGCAGGTGAACCAGGTTGTTTTCTACCTCAAGAAAAAGGTGCTCGAGCTCGGCATCGCGCCGTACGACGAGCGCGACGATAGCGGCGATTTGCGCTATGTCGATTTTCGTTTCAGCGTGGCGCGTCATGAACTAAGCCTGACTCTGGTTACCCGGCATGCCTCCTTTCCCCAAGGCGCGCCGTTGGCGAAAGCTCTCCAGCAACGGTTTCCATTCATCACCGGTGTGATCCAAAATGTTAACGAAAATCGCGGCAACGTCATTTGGGGTAATAGCTTTCGAACGCTTGGCGGCCGCGACACGATCATGGAGCGTGTCGGCGATTTGAAGCTTGTCTTTCCCGCCGGCGTTTTTTCGCAAGCCAATCCGTTCACGGCGCGCAAGCTCTACGACCGGGTTTACGAGCTCGCGGCACTGAAGGGCGGAGAGACCGTGCTCGACCTTTACTGCGGAGTCGGTCCGATCTCGCTTTATCTTGCCGTAGCGGCGCGCCAAGTGTGGGCCGTCGACGACAGCGAGTTGTCGATCACCACAGCTAAACAGAACGCGCGGCGCAACGGGCGCGGCAATTGCCGCTTCATCGCCGGCGACGTCGCGACAACGCTAACGCAACTGACAAAGGACTTGCCCCGGATCGACTTGATGGTTCTCAATCCGCCGCGCAAGGGAATTAAAGCCGCGGCGCTGGAAGCGGTCCTCGCGGCTGGCGCGCCGAGAATTATCTATGTGTCGTGCGAGCCGCGCAGCCTGGCGCGCGATCTCGACCGATTGGTTGCTGCTAATTATCGAGTTGAGCAGATTCAGCCTTTCGACATGTTTCCGCAGACGGAAGAAGTGGAAACGCTGGTGTTATTGCGAAAAAATGATGCTACGGCGAACCAGAGCTTGCATGGCTACGAAGATGCCGCGAGCGAATCTAAATCGCGTTAAGGACCTGCAATATTGAAGTGCAAGGTGTAATCCACTGGTCGATCCAAACCGTTCAAGGTAGGGGCGACCGGCCGGTCGCCCTAGAATCAGTCCGACCGATAGTTCCACAGCTGGGGAATCGCCCAGCAGGTTCCGATCACGGTAAGCGTGCACAGAAGGCATCCGACTAGCGCTGCGTTCGGCGCGCCAAGCAACGCCGCGCCGGCGCCTGCGATCACCGCGCCGAGACCGTTGGTGGTTTGTGCGAAAACGGTCAAGAAGCTGGTCGCCCGGCCGCGCATGTCGTCGGGTGCGAGAATTTGTACGACCGTGCGGCGAATAGCGACGCTGATCGCATCACTGATGCCTAATCCCGCTAGGGCCAGGAGCCCGATCCAAAACCATCGAGCCATCCCAAGGAATCCCAAACTGAGAGCAAACATCAAGGTGGCGATTATCGACATTGCGCCTTTGCGTTCGATGTTACCGGCGGTAAGTACAACGGTGGAACCGATCAAGGCGCCGATGGCGGGCGCGGCGTAGAGCATGCCCAAACCGCGCGCGCCGACTTTAAACACGACATCCGCGAAAATCGGTAATATCGGTCGGAAAAAACCAAACAAGACGGCAAAAAAATCGAGGAGAAACAAAGACAAAATAATCCGAGTGTGCCAGAGAAATTCG
The DNA here is from genome assembly GCA_963755715.1 of uncultured delta proteobacterium. GTDB lineage: Bacteria > Desulfobacterota > Binatia > UBA9968 > UBA9968 > DP-20. The sequence continues at coordinate 4,805 of CAVWLW010000037.1, read as the reverse complement.
AAGCCTTCGATAAGACTGCGCCAGCTTATTTGCCGGCGTTCGCCTTGCGGTTGGCCTGAAGCGCGGATGAGGAGCGCCGCGATCACGGAAGGTAAGAGCAAGCCGGCGTCAGTGAAGTAGGAGGCTTGGACGCCTAGAAAGTCGATGAGAAACCCCGCAATCACCGGCGCGGTCAGTTGGGTTCCTTGCATCATCAGCACCGCCATGGTCACTGCGTTGAGAAGATGCGACTGGGGCACGAGACCGGGGATGATCGCTTGCCGGGAAGGTCCGCCGAGTACTTGTAAAGACGAGGCCACAAGGTTGAGCACGTTGACGTGCCATACCTGAATCGCACCGCTCAGCGTGAGGATCCCGAGCGCCAAGCCGGGCAGGATGTTGAGCGCGTGGGTGATCGCGATCAACTTTTTGCGATTCAATGTGTCGGCGAGAACGCCACCGAACAAGCCGAAGATGATAAACGGGAATGCCTGAAAAAAGCCAGCCAATCCGAGCTGCACGGAAGACCCCGAAAGGTGATACACCTGATAAAGACTCGCCACGTTGCGCATGTGATTGGCGGTGTTGGCACAGAGAATCGTGATGAAAATCAGGCGATAATCGCGAATCAGCAGCGAAGACCAAGGACGGATGGCCCGCGCCGGCTGCGGCTCGGATAGATCTTTATCTTGCGGCGATGACACTCGTCGGTGAAGTCCTTGCGATGACTCCGGGCAGTGCTGGCAATGTAGCGGTTCGACTCGGTGGCGTCAAACATTGTTGACCTTGCACAGGTCACGCCATAATATCGCCGATATTATTTCACTGGGAGGTTTTTCATGTACATCGACGGCGACACGCATTATTGGCCGGTGCGCTTTCTTGAGCGCGTGAAGCATCCCGGGCGCGGGTACATCGAGTTTCAAAAAGGCGCCGGAGAGATGATTCGCTATGGCGAGAAATTTCCCGGCGACGCGGCGACTTACTATCGCGACGGTAAAAAGATTCATTCATTCAGCGAGACGCGCTGGAATCTCGATATGCACCATGAGGTCATGGAGCGGGAAGGCTTCGACTACCAAGTCGTCATTGCCGACAACCGACCGCTTATCTATGAAGTTGATCATGACCTCGGCGTCGAGATGGCGCGCGCCTACAACGACACCGTGGCGGAAGATATCGCCGGTAAAGATCGGTTTATCGGCATCGCTTGGGTCTATCTCCCCGACGTCGATGAAGCGATCCGCGAGCTTCGGCGCGCGGTCAAAGATCTAGGTTTCAAGGGCGTCAAGCTCATGGGCGGGCACGAGAACTGCGATCTCGACGCCGAAGTGTTGTGGCCGTTTTACGAGGAAGTTTGCAAGCTCGACGTGCCGATTCTCGTGCATCCGGGCACGCGCGTCTTCGAGGCGCAGGATTGCCACCCATGGCTAGTCGGCAGCGAGCGCTACGACGGCTTCAAAATGCTCGCCACCGCGTTGGGCTTTCCGCTAACCTATATGGTCAGCGCGGCGCGGCTGATCATGAGCGGAGTCTTCGACCGCTTCCCGACGTTGCGCATCGCGGTGTTCGAAGGCGGCGTCGGCTGGGTGCCGTGGCTGATGCGAACGCTCAATCATCACACCCTAGGCGAATCGCCGGGAACAACGTCGGTCAACGACTTTTTCCGCAAGCGCGACAGGCTGAAGAAAGAGCCGAGCGCTTACTTCGAGCAGATCTACGTAGCAGCCATTGCCTGGGAGGATTATCTGCCGCACATCGTCGAGATGTGGCCCAACCACAACATCATCATCGGCAGCGACTTCGACCACGGCGACGCGATCTCGACTTGGCCGAATACCGTTGCGCCGATCAAGGCGATGACGGGGATTTCAGAAGCGGACAAGGAAAAAATTCTCGGCGGCAACGCGATGCGGCTGTTTGGGATGAGGGGCAGAAGCTAAATGCCGGGGCGTAAGCGATACGCCCGACGGAAGAGCGACATCAAGTAACGAGAAGAGCCGTCCGTTCTTCTCGCACAGCTCGGGAACCAGCCGGGTTTTATTTATTGTGGGTTGCGCCCGATTCTTGCTGTCTCCTCTTGGCGTATGAAACCTGGAGGCCGCCCGTGTTTGGAACGAATTTCGAGCCAACCCTCTCTTGAACCCACAACATTAATTTTAACTCCCTTGTCGATCTCCGCGACAAGTGCGGAGTCCTCGCTCGGTCCACTGAAAACCTGGGTTGCACGGATGGTTTGAAATGTGCCTTGGACACGCGGTGCGGCCAGCGTAGACGATTTCGAGACGGGTCTTGCCTCCTGCTCGTCAGTGGTTGCTTTCGCGCCGGATGTCGTATTCTCGGCCATCGGACCTTCGGTTCTCAGGATTTTCACGGCAACCGTCGCTGCTACGATGAGAACGATGACGCCGGCGACGAGCGCACCCAGGTACCGGTTTGGAACGAACAAGGCCCAGAGTATTTCAGTCGGGTTCTTTTTAGTTACGTTAGTTTTCGCTGTCGGTTCGGTTGCAGGAAATGGATTGTGGTTCGCTTCGCCTGATCCCGTCAAATCCGACGCGATTGGCGAAACCGTGTTTATTTCGCTTTGAGGAACCATCGCTGCGACACTATCATTCTCGACCGGCGACGGAATCTTTCGCGGGTTCACTGTGGAAAATGAGCTTCTCCTGCATTTCACGATTGCTATCGATAACTCGCGCATGTTCGGCTTGCAACGCCTCGAGCTGCTGGCGTAGGAGACTGATCTGTCTTTGATTTTCCTCGCTTGCAACAAAACGCCCCTTCCAGTCCGCAATCTCCTCTCTGAGCCCGCGATTTTCATTGGCCAATTCCTGGCAGATACTCTCGGCTTGTCGAAGACGTTCCTGAGTCTCCTCAAGCACCTTAACCTGACTTTTCTCCTGTGACAGTTCGCGCTCCAATTCGCGAACCAGCCCTTTCAACTTCTGTTGTTCGTTTTGATGTTTCATTGGAAATAATCCACGGCCACTGCCTTCGGTTGTTGGCGCAATCTCTATGCCAGAAGAATTTCAGCGACAAAATAAGAGACCAGGTATTATCGACGGAAACTGCCGCACGCACTTGGTTTCAAGAACGGCTGAACCAGAATCCAAGCCAACATGAATGTGACCTCGGGCATCGTCAAAAACAGGTCCAAGCAGGCGCCGTGGTTGCGAGAGTCCTACGATCACGGCTGGAAAGAGGAATGGAAACGACTGCCATGCAACAACTGTCGCGGCAGTTTTTGGGTGGCTTTCCGGCGGTTGAAATGCCGAGCACACGACCGCCTGGCCTGCCGTCTGCAATCGCTCCACAGAACCGTTGCCAGCCGATCGCACACAATTAGAAGTTGCTCATTTTCCTTCTCCTCGATCATCAGCGGCGTGCTCGATCGGTTCACGACTTGCGCGGGGCGGTTTTCGAAGGCGGCGAGGCTGATGCCCTGGCTCATGAAGATGCTCGATCACCACACCCTCGGCGCATCGCCGGGGACGACTTCAGTGAACGACTTTTTCCGCAAGCGCGACCGGCTCAAAAGGAGCCGAGCGCGTACTTCGATCAAATCTAGGTAGCGCCATTGCCGAGCAACGACTTCGCCTTGACAATCAGGCGGCCCTTCGGTAGCTCACCGTCATGAGCGTGCTATCCTTGGTCGCCTAACATATCGCGAGCCATGAGGAGGAATCATGTATCGGAGACCTGAAACCAAAGCGGCGGAAGAAAAAGTTTATAAACAAAAACAGATCGGCGAGTTCATGACCACCTGGAAGGATTTTCCCAGGCCCGGTTTGGCGGCTTGGGCCGAGCGCCAGAAGGCCGGTTTGATGGGCACGGCGAAAAGCACCCGTTACACGCCGCGCTTTCGCCCCTTCGACATGCTCAGCATCCCCAATCAATCGTTGGTGATCCTCGAGAACGAATATCACCGCATCGGTGTCGAAAGCGTGGTGGGCGTGCAGGACAGTTTCCACCGCTACATCGATTCGGACCTGGTCTATTTCCAATTTTGCGGCAACAGCACCGTGGAAACCGAGTTCGGCGTCTACGAGATGGAGCCCGGCGAAGTGATGCTGGTTCCCGGCGGCATCGCCCATCGCTCGATCGGACGCAATGATAGTTTGCGCTACTTCTGCCAAAGCCACGAGGCGGTGGACTACGTGATGAAAGAGGACCAGTACACGAGCCTAACCAGCTTCGAGGTAAAACGCATCGGCGGTCCCAATTGGACCGCGCCGCAGGGCGCGAATGCGCCTGTGAAGGGGCCGGTCGTGGAGAAGATGCATTTCTGGGACGATGGGCCGGACGACCAGACGGTGGTGGAGCGCGATTACGAATCGCTCGTCGGCGTCGCCGGCCTGCGGCGCGGCGAGCCGGGGAGTCTCGTGCGCAAACTGCGCGCCTTCGATCACTTCACGGCCATCGTCGGCAAGGGCCGCGAAGACGCCGGCACCCAGCCGCTGATGGAATCGGCGAATATGCGGATACGTACTTACAATATGCAGGACGAGCAGTTCGCCTTTCATCGGGCGCTGCGCAGTGAGGAAGTGCGGATTCAGTTTCGCGGCGACGCGCTCGATCTTTCCGAGTTCGAAAACGTCGAAATTTCTCCCGGCGAGATCACCATCATCCCGCTCGGCATTTCCCACAGCGTGATCAGCATCCCGCCGGAAGACGAGAATTTCTTGCGCCTCAACTTCTACAGCAAAGTCCGCTGGCGCGTCCCTATCGATCCGACCAACCACTATTTCGACAGCAAGTTCGAGATTAAAACGACGGTGCACAAGCAAGCCGAATGGAGGGAGAAGCTTGCGGCGGCGCGGTGA
>CAVWLW010000036.1:0-116116 GCA_963755715.1 uncultured delta proteobacterium | reverse complement strand
ACATTCGGCGATTCAGTCCACCCCGTTCGATCTGATTGCCGGCAGGGTGGCAAAAGGAACGGTCTGAATTCAAATCGAGACCAGGCAAAAACATGACTTTTCTAAGAACGTTGGAGGGCTTATCAACTCCTGACTTTCAAACGTTGGGACACCACTTGATACAGCATAAGAAAGGTGTGATCCTTGTTAATCAGAACTTTTCCTCAACTCTGTGTTCTCGGTGTTTCCGTGGTGAATTTTCCGAGTTCTTTGGTTGCGGCGAAACCGCGCTGGGGCTTGGTGGTGAAATGAATCTCATCGTCGGTCGCTTAGAAAATTGCAAGATGAAAGCGCTTGTAGCGCTATTCTCATTGAGCGTTTTAGTCTCCGCTTGCGGAGCTTTTCAAGCGAGGAGCGCGGTCGGGCTAGGCAGGCAGGAGTTGTTTCGCGCTCAAAATCAAGACGCTCTCGAATCTTTTGAAGTCGCTGCTCGAGAGGATCCGGGTTATTCGTTTGGCGTCGATCGTTCGGAAGGCGTTTTTAGCTATCTGGGCCGAGCGCAGTATCTCAACGGTCAATATGCTCAGGCGCGCCAGAGCTTGGAGCGTGATCTCGCCCGGGATCCGGGTAACAGTCTGTCGCGCTTGTATCTGGGCCTGACGCTGGTCCGGCTCAACGAGCGGGAGAAGGGACTGTACGATATTGTCTGGGGTTTGACCGGAATCCGGTATTACATCAACTATGTGACCTCGGACGCCAATGATATTCGCCGCTTTTGGGACCGTCACAACCAGATTCGCGATGCGATTGCCAGCGCGGTCAAAATGGCTGAAACCCCTAACGTCAACTGGAACGCGCTGATCGTTTTCAGTGAAAGAATTGCGCTCGCCTGGGAGCAGGAGCCGGATTTTACGCGGATGTCGCCTGAGATGACACGCCCCTACAACTTTAATCCGTAAACCGGCGCATTCATACACGATGATCGATTACTAGGACGTGAGGCTCCGCTACTAAGAGCTAGTGTAGCAACACATGCAACCGAAAGCGGAGGCTAAGATGAGTGTCAGGACCGCATCTGTACTTCTCGTCATACTCGCTATCGTTACGGCCCGGGGCGCTGCGAGCCAGAGCGCTACGGCGGCGGAGATGCCGGCGTTGCGCCACGCGGACGCCGAGGGCCTCGCGCGCCTGCCGTTCATTGTCGCGCAACAGAAGGACTTTTTCGCGCAAGCGGGTGTCCGCGTTGACGTGATCAAGGATGCGATCGCGGGACCCGACAGTAATTCGCAGGCTGCCTTGAAAGGCTACGAGCCCTCGATAGAGCGCGGTGGCCGTGCCGACATGGCGACCGCCAATGGCGGGTTTTTCATCAATGCCGTGTTGAATGGCTCGGATGCCGTGGCGGTAGGCGTGCAGACGGCAAATCCGGTCTACAGCCTGATCGCCCGGCCGGAGATCAGAACCTATGCCGACCTCAAGGGCAAGACGATCACCCTGACCGCGCCGTGGGATGGTATCACGCTGACGACCCGTGCGCTTCTGGCCCAACATGGCATCGGGAAAAACGATTTCACGTTTGAAGCCATCAGAATGTCCGATGCCCGCCTGGAATGCTTGAAGGCCGGGAAATGCGCGGCTATCGCCGCCGTGCACCCCACCGACATCCAAGCCATCAACTCAGGCCTGGGGTTCCATCGCCTCGGAACCACTGTCGAGGCGGGGCCCGTGACCTTCTATGTTGAAGTCGTGCGCCGCGAATGGGCCAGGACCCACCAAGACGCCATCGTGCGCTATTTGCGGGCGCAGGCCGCGGCCATGCGGTTCATTCACGATCCCAAGAATCGCGGCGAAGTTTCGCGGATCATCAAGGAGATCACGGGAGAGCCTCAGGCCATCGTCGATCAACTGGTTGCCAACTATGCCGATCCCAAGCTGCGCATTCTCCCCAGGCAGGGTGAGCTGGATATGGCCAGCTTCAACAATCTCCTCCAGTTCGCCAAGGACGCCGGCTATACCGACAAGCCGTTTCCGCCGACGGAGAAATTTGTCGACCTGACGTTTGCGAAGGCGGCGGGCATCCAATAGGGGTTATGACGTCTGGTGCTTTTACTTTGCCCACAACTTTGCCCGAACTATATGTCAACTATGTGCACGAATCGATGCCGCGCCATCCGTGAGTTTATGCCGAAGGACTGCTTTACCACGTGATCCACCGTGGCAATGACGGGCAGAAGATTTTCCTCAGGCAAAGTGACTATCAGGCCTTTGTCGAAGCGCTTCAGACCGTGCGCAAGCGCTACCCGTTCTCTCTCTACGCCTATGTCTTTGATGTCGAATCACTTCCACTTGTTATTGGAGGTCGATCGATTCCCGACGGCGCGTATCCTGCAATCGCTGCGCACTGGATACGTGCGGCTGGGCCTTGTAGAGATTAGTAGATTTCGGCAAGTCTGACACGAGGAATGCTGGACACGAGGATCTGCAGGATGTGTGCCGCCGGCGTGGGCCTTGCCAAGCCTGCTATACGATGGAACGTCTGATATTCGATCAGCGGTGCATTCTCAATTCGATGTCCGCTCACCCGCGTTACGAAATAAGGAGGGTAATAGCGGGCGCGCTCCGTCGTCTTCCTGTTCGGAGAGACCGGGTCCGGGGAGCCGCTGAACCCTTCATAGATCGAAGCTCCTTCCCTCGGCCGCCGGCGTCACCGGGAAGTCGGGGTCCATGTCGGCCACGGCGGCACCGATCGCCGTGTCGAGCGCTGCGTCGTCCCGCCGGGATCGTGGTGGAACGGGACCAGGTGCTTGGCGCCCACCAGGCGGGCGAAAGCGAGCGCATCGTGCACCGTGCTGTGTCCCCAGCCAACGTGTCCGGGGTACTCCTCGCGCGTGTATTGCGCGTCGTGGAGGAGCAGATCGACCCCCTGCGCCAGGTCGAAGCCGGACGTCCACTCCGCGTCGATGGGAAAGCGGCGCGCCCCGAGCGCAGGCTCATGGTCGGGGAGATAGGCGAGTGAGCCCTCTTCCGTCTCGATCCGGTAGCCCACGGTCGGCCCCGGATGGCAGATGCGCGCGGCCCGGACGTGGAACGCACCGATGGAAAAGCGCCCGCGGCCCGTGTGGTGCAGCTCGAGGCGGCATGGCAGGTCGCGCAGCAACACCGGAAACAGGGGCGGAGCGAGGTACCGGCGGAGGCGCGCCTCCAGGCTCAGCGTGGCGCTGGCCGGTCCCCAGATGTGGACCTCCATTCCTGGGTTGTAGAGCGGACCGAAGAACCCCAGCCCGATGATGTGGTCCATGTGGAGGTGGGTCAGCAACACGTCCACTCGGGAAAGCCCCGGAGGCAGCTCGAGCGCGAGGGACCGGATCCCCGTCCCCGCGTCGAGCGCGAGCACGGTGCCATCCGGCCCGGCCACGCGCACACACGAGGTGTTGCCGCCGTAGCGGGCGGTGGCGGGTCCCGGCGCCGCCAGGGAGCCTCGCACGCCGTAGGGCGTGATCCTCATGGCCCTAACCGCTCCCAGAACATCGCCACGGCCCCGAGCAGGCGATCCTCCTGGTCGATGACGGGGAACGCGGTGAGCTCTACCTGCAGCCGCACGCGATCGCCACGGCGCAGCAGCCAGCGGCGGGCGTGAGCGGGGCGTCTCTGCTGGAGGGCGGTGGCCATGGGCCGACCGGCTTCGTCCGGGCCGGCGGCGGGATCATCGCTCAGCTCGATGAGCCGCTCGACCTCCTCGGGACCGATGCGCCCCGTCTCCTCGAAGCGCACCCCGAGAATCCGCTCGGCGGGCTCGTTGTAGAAGACCACTGTCCCCGTGGTGTCGACGACGAGCACCGGCACGAAGAGATAACTCGCCAACTGGCGCACGAGGATCATCTCCACGGACTGTTGGGCCATCAGTGCCGACTCAGACTGTATAGGAATTTTAAACCACTTTTTTTTCTGGCCTGAGCTATATCGCCGGGACCGGTGGGATGTCAATCGTCTTTCTGTGCGCACCGCGTGTGCTTCGGGCGAGCCTGGAGCGATCCAAATCGGGTCAAGTCCGCTTTTAGCTGTTAAAGATGCCGACGGGCTTTACCCGCGCGGCAATCAACGGCAAAACATCTGGAATAGTGCATTCGGACGGCGTCACTCGGGCAAAGATCGCGAGTAGCTTGAGGACCTTGAAACCCATGTCGCGAAGCGGTACGCGAATCGCGAATCGGAAAACACAGGATGCGGGGTCACGTCTTGAATCTTGATGTTTTCAACCCGAGGTCATCCGAAACGCACGAACTGTGTTTCCTTCGCTCGCAGCATACAGATCTTTACGGTTTCATTCCCTGTGCCGCGAATGCCTTATCGATAAAGCCGCTATCATCGAGTTTCTTGATCAGGCGCGCGTCGTTGAGCTCATCGAGGTTCACAGCGCCGATTTTTGGATTCTGCGCTTTCATCAAGCGCTGCACATGGACCATGCTTTCGACCGACGGAAGCGGCTTGCGCTCCAAGACGCGCAATAGGTCAAGATAGCCCTCTTCGGCCCCCGCGGCATTGATTTTCATGCGCCGCATCAATGTTTTGATTGCCGCCGCCTTGTTCTTGGGTGCCACGATGTAGGCTACCGCTTCGATTTCAGCCTTGAGCAAGGCCTCCAATGTGTCGCTGCGCTGCTGCAAAAAACTTCGTTGCACCACCAAAGCCTGGCTGAGGAATTGATGCTTGAGATCGGAGTATTCGCCGATAACCGTGAATCCCTTGGGTTTGATTCGGCTCGAGTTGATGCCGTCCAGGACCGCAGCATTGATTATACCGGCCTCAAGGGCCTGCACCGTCAGCGCCTGTTCGCCGAGCGCCTGGAGCTGCATCTTATCGCGCTGAACATCGAGGCCGAAGTGCTCGAGCCAAAGCAGCAATGCCATCCAGGTAGTCCCGCCGATGCTGGTGAGCCCGATGCGCTTGCCGCGCAGGTCCTCTGGCCTTTTGAGGTTGGGTTGAGCCATTAAGTCGAAGTTGTTGCGGCTGCCAAAGGTCGCGATGATTTTTAAGTCCTGCCCGCCGGCGACGGCGGCGAGCGTCGCGCTGCCGCCGGTGCTGCCGACTTGGATGTCGCCCGCTGCCAGGCCGGCGACGAGAATTGGCGCGCCACGGATAAACACCGGTTCGACATCAACGCCATACTTGTTGAAAAGTCCAATATCCTGCGCCACCCAAAACGGCAGGGCGCGGCCCGGGCTGGCATAGCCGAGAATGATTTTGCCGGCGGCAGCCCCGAGAGCAAAATGGGAGCACAGAGAATTTAACGCGACCGAAAAAATCGCGATGAATAATAGGCGGCGCATAGCCATCGGTTCTCAAGTTATAACTTGGGACAGGGATAGAACACTTAAACCATCTTTTTTCCGAGCGGAGATATAGCCTATGAAGCTTGGAGTCAAATCCTGACTTTAGTCATTCACGCGGCACCGCGAAAGTTGGGGCGTTTCTCTACCACCATGGTACCCGCCTCGCTGTTGTAGCGGCCGCGCGCGATGTTCTCTAGATTTGTCCCAGTGACGCGGATGAAACGCCCGCCGGCGGGGTAGGCGATGGAGTGGATGGCGCGGTTCTGGAAGATACCGGCCTGGCCGCGCTCCATGCGATAGGTCTTCGCCTTTTCTATTGTCGCTTTGCCGGGAACGGAGCCGTCATCCGTACGCTTCCACTCGCTCATTTCGGTATGTTTGACCGCCTGGCCATAAATTGCCCAGGAGTCGCCATGATCGTGCGGTCCGCCGGCATAGTCCCGGTCCATGATATGCGCCAGGATCTGGAAGCCTAACTCCGGGTCCTCATAGAGTAGATTGGTGCCGACGCTGGCGTTCGGCCCGCAATTGGCGGCGACGAAATCCTCGTTCATCAGCAAGTCCTGCAATTTTTTTCGCACCGTTTCGCGCCCCGCCGGACCTGGGTCGGCCTTGAGGATGCGACGGCAGTCGGCGGCGAACTCATCGAGCGTGTAAGCCATGCTATTTCTCCTGACCTATCGGAAATTCAATCAACTTGTTTTCTGACGCGAGCTTTTAGCGATTTACTTAGCCTTTGATTTTCATTTCCGAGGCAAGAATCTTACCGTCCGGTGAGCCCTTCCAGATAACGTTTCGCGCCACGCCGTAAAGTTCCGCGAGCGTATAGAGCGGCGCGAACGGCACGTCTTCCATGAGAATGCGGCCCGCCTGATGGAGAATCGCGATGCGCTTCTTGTGATCGCCGGTGCGTTGTTCCTCGTCGATGAGCTTGTCGAATTCCGGATTGTTGTAGTTGATGCGCTTGGAACCGCCGGTGCGAAAGTATTGTTCGAAATAGACATCGGCGTCGCTGCCGTTGCTGCCGGCGTAGTAGAACGGCAGCTTGCCGCCGTTGACGCCGTCCTTGCCCCAGTAGATGGCGTACTCTTGCGGCACCAGCTCGGCTTTGATGCCGACCTTGCCCAACTGATCGGCGATCACTTCGCAAACCTCCCTGCCTTTGAGGTGGCGGTCCGGCGCGAGATAGAGCTTGGTCTCGAGTCCGTTCGGATAACCGGCTTTGGCCAGCAGCTCGCGCGCTTTTTTCGGGTCGTAAGGATAGCGCTTGATCTTCGGGTCGAAGCCGACCCAATTCGAGCCCAGCGGCCCGTTCACCACCGCGCCGTGGCCGTCGTAGATGTGCTTCAACATGACGTGGGGATCGAGCGCGTAGTTGATCGCCTGGCGCAGGAGCTTGTTGTCGAAAGGTTTCATCGTCACGTTCATGCCGAGAAAATACATGCGAAAGCCGACGACCTCCTGAAGCCGAACGCGCGGATGCTTGGCGATGCGGTCGACGTCTTCGATGGGCACGTTGCTGATCAGATCGGCCTGCCCGGCCAACAGTCCCGCCACGCGCGCCGCTTCTTCCTTCACGCCTTTGATAATCACCTCGCGGATTTGCGGCTTGGGACCCCAGTAATCGTCATTGCGCCGCAGCACCAGGTTGCCGCCGCGCTGCCAGCTCACGTATTTGTACGGCCCGGTGCCGGCCGTGGCATTGTCCAGATCGTCGCCGTATTCCTTCGAGAGAATAAACCGAGTCTCCAGCCTGGTGAGCAAAAGCGCATTGGGACTCTTGGTCGTAAGAACCACCGTGTAATCGTCGGGCGTTTCCACCTCGACGCCTTGCACGTAGGCGCCCTGCAAGCTGCGCTTGTCGTTCTGCAGTTTGTCGATGGAGTAGGCGACGTCCTTCGAAGTAAACGGCGCGCCGTTGTGAAAGCGCACGCCTTTGCGCAGATGAAAAATCCACTTGCGGCCTTGAAACTCCCACGACTGAGCGAGCACGCCGACGTATTCATTGCGGTCGTAATCCATCTGGATCAGCGGCTCGATGATGTGGCGCCAGATGCCCGTGATGCCGCCGCCGCTGTAACCGTAGGGATGGAGCGAGTCGAGACTGACGCCTTGATAGATGACGATGCGATCTTTAGTTGCCGCCGACGCCCTTGGAGCCAAGGCAGGCGCGAAGAGGGTTCCCAATCCTAGAGCTGCGCTCTGCCGCAAGAATCGGCGCCGATCGATCGCTGTGCCATGTCTACGCATTGAAGTGCTCCCGCGCTTATATTGAGCCGTTTATATTCAGCCTGCGACGAACCTGTCAATGAAATTCTACGGGGCATTGAGGGTGATGGATTACTTGCGAAAGCCGTGCGATGTTGGGGTCAGATCTTGCGTTGACACATTTCGGATTTTCGTCGGTCTCACCACGTTTTTAACGTGAGAGCGCGGTGTCCTTTGCGCTATTTCTTCTGCGCCAATTCCTTGGCGGCCTCTGCGGCTAGGGAGAAATCGAAGATCGATCCGGCCGCAACATCTCCTTTCAAACTCGCCGTCGAGGTGAGCATCGCGATGTAGGCTTTCGCCTGCTCCTCGGTGGGCACGCCGATTTTGGAGAACGTGTCGCGCACGGAATCATACGCCTTGGCCGCTTGTATCGGATTGAGCTTGATCCACTTGGCGATGATGTCGATGGTCTCCTCACGTTGATTCCACGTGAAGTCGATTCCTTCGATCGTCGCCTTGAGGAGTTCGACAATTTCCTGGCGCGCGGTCTTGATTTTTTCTTCGCTGGTGGCGAAACCGGCTTGTGGAATCGGCAGGATCGACCCCATCTGTAGCAGCCGTTTCAATCCCATCTCTTCGGCCTTCAAGTCGGACGGCACCGGCACCACGGTGGCATCGATGGTGCCCCGTTGGGTCCCGATCATCCGATCGAGAGTCGAATTCAACGGCACGATGATGGTGTTCGCGCCTAAACGATATTTCTCGATGAGCACCCGAACCTCGTAGGCCGGCAGAGTCCCAAAGCTCCCGGCGCCTATCCTTTTGCCGGCGAGATCGCTCACCGCCGAAATTTCCGGCCGGCTCACCAGCACATGCTGGAGTTTCACTGATGTAAAGCAAATAACTTTCAACGGCGCGCCGCGCGCGCCCGCCGTGGCCGGCCCGCTCGGAATCGTGGTGTAATCAATCGCCCGGTTGAGCAGCGCCGGCGCTACCAAACCCGCGGCCATCTGAATGACTTCGACATCTAAACCCCGTCTCGCGAAGAAACCCTTCTGCAGCGCCACATGGATGGGCAAATAGCTCAGCGATGCCGACGGCGTGCCGAGCCTGATCTTGGCGCCCGAGCTCTTGCCTTGAGCATTTACGCCCGTCGCCGCCAACGCTGCCAGCCATACAACAGCGAGACACACCGTCCAATATTTTACCGATTTCATGAGAGGTCGGGTTGCCATCGATCCGCTTCCTCCGGTTTCCGGCGACGATGCGGGATCAAAAAAGACGGGACGCCATCGAGCAAGTAAGGAAGCGAAAAAGGGACATTCTGAATTTAGCCTGTGGCTCACCTTTTGTACAGCTGCTTGATAAACCCCGACGCTTCCAGTTCCTGAACCAAACTCATATCGACGAAGCTTTTCGGGTCGGCGGTTGCGGCCTTCGGAGTGCGCGCGCTCCAATCCTTCCGGGTCGTTGTTCTTCAAATTTTTGCTGATCAACGCTTTGGTCTCTTCCTTGTTGGTCTTGATGAAATGAAGCGGTTCGGTGAAGGCGCGGACGACTTTGGCGACGAAGGGGCGATGTTCCTTGACGGTCTTCTCGCTCGCTTCGCTGGCTGGCCTCGACTGGTTACCCTTAAGTGTTAGGCTGTCCGAAGGTAGCTTCAACCTGGTTGATGTTCGGTAGAAGAAGGCTTTTCGCTGTCAGACTTGCCTAAGTCTATTCTGTGCCAATTCCCTGGCCGCTTCCGCGGCCAGGGAGAAATCGAAGATCGTGGACAGATGACAGCGTGCCCGACAGCCTTTGTGTTGCCTCCGCTCCGGAGCGGCGGTATTTGGGAACGGCGGCTCCAGGAGATCGGAAAAAAATGGTTTGGATGTGTGTCGAATTTGGGGGCCGCCAAACGACTAAGGGTGCAGGACCAAAATAAAAACCAAGGAGAAGACCTATGCAATTCATGATGCTGATGATCCCCAATGTTTACAGAGGCAATAAGAAGTTGGACCCCGGCTTTGTGCCCGACCCAAAGAAAGTTGAAGAGATGGCCCGCTTTAATGGGGAGTTGGGCAAGGCCGTCAAAATCCTCTCGCTGAACGGCCTTCATCCGCTCAACACCGGCGCGCGTGTTTCGTTCGGCAAAGGGAAGCCGACGGTGACTGATGGGCCGTTCATCGAGTCGAAAGAAGTGCTGGGCGGTTATTGGATGGTGGAGGCCAACTCAAAAGAAGAGCTCGTGAAATGGGCGCAGCGGTGCCCCGCCGACGAAGGCGACGTGATTGAGATCCGTCAGATTTTTGACGAGGCGGACTTCGCCATCAAGAAATAGGAGGCGGCCATGGCGAAGCACATGACCGGACACGTGAAGAGTGGCTCGCAGCGCGGCTCGAACTGCTCAAGGCGGAGAAGGAACTAACGCGGCGCAGTGACGAGCTGGCGCGGCGGCGCCAGGAGCTGCCGTGGGTTCGCATCGCAAAGGAGTATCGATTCGAGACCGATGAGAGGAGAGCCTCGTTGACGGACCTCTTCCGAGGGCGATCCACAGCAGTAGCAGTAATGGTCGCCGGAGCCGGATCCACGGGAGGAATTCTGGCGGTGTGCATCGGCAAGTTCAGAAGATTTTTCAGAGCGAATCGTCTCGGTCTGTTTCAGAAAACAAAGGAGAAATAAGATGGCAACAAGCAAAGAGAGAGACAAGGAGCACCCGAAAGGGCATCTCGCGATGAAGACACCCCCGATCGTGTCGCAGCAGGAGTGGGAGGCTGCGCGCCAGCAGCTCCTCGTGAAGGAGAAGGCCTTGACCCGCTCCCGCGATGCGCTGGCCGCCGAGCGTCGACGGATGCCGTGGATGGCGGTGGAGAAGAAGTACGAGTTCGACGGGCCCAAGGGCAAGGTTAGCCTGCTCGACCTGTTCGAGGGCCGCCGTCAGCTGATCGTCTATCGCGCCTTCTTCGAGCCCGGCGTGTTCGGCTGGCCCGAGCACGCCTGCCGCGGCTGCTCCTTCGTGGCCGACCAGGTCGCCCACGTCGCCCACTTGAACGCCCGCGACACGACCCTCGCGTTCGCCTCGCGCGCGCCGCAGACGGACATCGAGCGCGTGAAGGCGCGGATGGGCTGGGAGATGCCATGGTACACGTTGACCGACGGCTTCGACGCCGACTTCGGCGTGGACGAATGGCACGGCACGAACGCGTTCATCCGCGACGGCGAGCGGGTGTTCCGCACCTACTTCATCAACAGCCGCGGCGACGAGCAGATGGGGAGCACCTGGAACTATCTCGACATCACTGCGCTCGGGCGCCAGGAGGAGTGGGAGGACTCGCCAGAGGGTTACCCCCAGACCCCGCCGTACAAGTGGTGGAACTGGCACGACAACTACGACGCCGAGGCCTCGCCTGACCCGAAGTGGGTCGACATAATAACCGACCCTCAGGAAGCCGCCCGAAAGCGCGACGCAGAGGCGAAAGCGAGCTAAAGAAGGGCGACCACTTCGCCGCCTTCGACGCAGCTGGCTCTTTTCACACAGGAGCTGCGCGAGTGCTTCCGCAGGGTGCGCGGAGCATAGCCAGGAGGAGATCTTGGCGGACTGTGATCTCACCACCGCGCGGAAAGGAAAGACGATGACGAGGCATAGGACTGGAGACCATGAGGTCGAGCGCGACCTCAGGGAAAATGACAACAGCGCCCCAGGCGCTAACGGAGAGAACGATGACAGACTTCATGAAAGATGAACCTTCAGCGCCTGCGGTGGTCGATCGGGGTACTTTCCAGGCCGAGCTGGACGCATTGCGGGTTCGAGAGAAGGCTCACACAAGAGAAGGCGACGCCATTGCAGCCGCCCGCCGACGGCTCCCTATGGTCGAGGTGGACGGTGCCACACCGCTCATTGGCGAACGTGGGGCGGTGACACTATTGGATGTGTTTGAGGGACGCCGGATGCTCATCGCCTACTACTTCATGTGGCACACCGGCCACCCGGCGGCGGAGCAGTGCGAGGGGTGCACCTTCTTTACATCGCAGGTCCGCGAGCTGTCCAATATTCATGCTCGCGACGTCACCTACGCCACGTTCTGCCAAGGCCCGTACGAAGAGAGCGCCCGGTACCGCGACTTCATGGGCTGGGAGATGCCTTGGTACTCGGCCGCCCAGGACTCGCTCGAAACTCTCTTGGTCGGACGCCAGGTGGGCATGATGCACATCGTTTGCTACCTGCGCCAAGGATCCAATGTCTTCGAGACTTACTGGACGTGGATGCGCGGCGTCGAGGCGATGGACAACAACTACCGGCTGCTCGACCTGACCGTCTACGGGCGGCAGGAGACGTGGGAGGACTCGCCCATCGGCTGGCCACAACGGTGGGAAGGCAAGCAGCGTATGCGTACCGATGGACGTCCCACCTCGCAGTGGTCTCGCCTGAAGGCCGGGTATTCGGACGACCTGGGAACCGGCAGGCGCTGACTTCGTTCCTGCACCACAGCGACTGGCACCTGCGCGCCTTGACCTGCTCGCTACCGAGAAGGAATTCACGCGCCAACGCGATGCGTTGACGCGCCGCCGCATGGCGATGCCGTGGGAGCGGGGGAACAATCTGAGGAACAATCTGGGTCAGGCTTGCCTAAGTCTACTAACTCTTTTGTAGCGTACGGGTTACGCCGGATGGATGACAATTAAGAAAATAGGCGGGACAAAGCAAAAAAAGGGGACATTCTGAATTTAGCCTGTGGCGCTCACCTTTTATATAGCTGCTTGATAAATCCCGACGCTTCCAGTTCCTGAACCAAGCTCATATCGACAAAGCTCTTCGGATCGGCGGTTGCTGCCTTCGGCGTGCGCGGGGCGATGTCATCTAGGAGCGTCTTCACTCCTTCGGCGTTTGGGTAAGGCACCTCGGGAAACGCGCCGTTGTAGGCGCGGTAGGCGCGCTCCAATCCTTCCGCGTCATTAGTCTTCAGATTTTTACCGATCAGTGTTTTGGTCTCTTCCTTGTTGGTCTTGATGAAATGCAGCGCTTCGGTGAACGCGCGGACGACTTTGGCAACGAACGGGCGCCGCTCCTTGACCGTCTTCTCGCGCGTGACTACGGCGTTGACGTGGTAGGGAATTTTCAGCGTGCCGATATCATACAAATCGCGAAAGCCGAGCTTCTCGGCTTCTCTCACGAGCGGTTCGCCGAGGAGGGTGAACTGGGTGAGATTGTTGGCCAGAGCGGCCAATCGTTGCGGATTCTCGCCGGTGGCGATGATCTTGGTCTCCTTCTCGGGATCGACGCCCAAGCGGCGCAAAGCGAGACGGAGAGTCATGTCCGACGTTGTTCCCAAACGGTTTACGCCGCCGATCTTGCCCTTGAGCTGCTCCACGCTCGAAATATTGCCGAGAGAAACAATGTGATCGATGAACAGCGGCAAGTTGGTGGAGACCATCACTGTGTCCGCGCCGGCCAGGCGCGAGGTGACCAGCGTGGCTGACGGCGCGATGATGAAATCGACTTCGCCGGTAAGCAGGGCTTGGATCACGATGGTGCTGGCGCTGATGGCGATCACTTCGGCGTTCAGGCCATTCTTCTTGAAAAAGCCTTTCTGATCGGCGACCCAGATCGGCGTATTTGACGGCGTGCTGCCTGCCCAGGCGATGCGCATGCGTTCCTGGGCTTGCGACGGTTGCGGCAATGACAAGCAAGGCGCGAGCAAGATAAAGAACAGGCAGAAAACGCGTCGCATAGGATTGGCTCCCTTTAATTTCTCTCTCGGGAACGGTTGAATTCCCTCGCCTCAGTAAGAGTTCGTCATGCCGGTGAACGCCGGCATCCAGGTTCGCTTCGGGATCAAGTTCAAAGACCGCCTGGATTCCGGCTTCCGCCGGAATGACGGAAACAGAATCGACTTCGATTGATAAATTCAGAACGACTCAGTTTGGAGCCGATCGTTGTTGTTTAGTTGGGAAGAGTTCCCGGGCGGAATATAGCGCTCGGCTGAATTTGGTGTCAATCCAACTTGGCAGAAGAGGATGGTGTCTCGAGGGGGACAGCGCAGTGGAATCTCGCCACGAAGCTGACTATGATCGACCAAACGTGGATTTGTCATCGGCGCCGGACAGGTCGGTGGGATTGTCAGAAGGGTAATCTATGGTCGGGAGAATATGGATTCTCGTCATCGTGACTCTGCTGTTGGGTGTTCAGGGTCGCGCCTTCGGCGCCGACGCCGGTTCGGAATGGCAGCGCATAATCGCCGCCGCGAAGAAGGAAGGCAAAGTCGTCATCGGCGCGCCGCCGGGAAACGACTTTAGAAATGAGGTTCAGGCGGTGCTGAAAAAGCGCTTCGATCTCGACAGCGAATTTATTCAGGCGCCGGGACCGAATCTCATGAGTAAGATTGTCGCGGAAAAGCAAGCCGGCGCGGCCACCGTCGATGCCTTTTTAGTCGGTCCGTGTACGGGGAACACGCTGCTCAAAACCGATCTATTCGAGCCGCTGACGGCGGCGATGATCTTGCCTGAAGTGAAGGATCCGGCGAAATGGTTCGGCGGTCACCTCTGGGCGGACAATCAGACGGGGAAAAATTTGCTCTATAGTTTCGTCGCCCAGGTGACGCCGTCGCTCTATTACAACACGCAACTGGTCAAGCCGCAGGAGGTGCGGAGCTATAACGATCTGCTCGATCCTAAATGGAAAGGTAAAATCGGCCTGCGCGATCCGCGGGTGCCAGGCGGCGGCCTTGCCATGTGGGCTTTTCTGTTGGACATGAAGGGTGAAGAATATATCAAAAAGCTTGCGCAGCAGGACATGTTCGTCGGCCGCAATGCGCGCCAGATCGCCGACGCGCTGGCGAAAGGCAATCTCGCGTTGACCATCGGCGTGGGCTACCGGGATTTCGACGCATTTTTGGATGCGAACCTGCCGGTCAAACATTTGCCGACGCTGAAAGAAGGAACTTACGTGAGCGGCGGCAACGGCATTGTCGGTGTCATCAAGGGCGCGCCGCATCCGAACGCGGCGAAAGTTTTTTTCAATTGGTTGCTCAGCCGGGAAGGTCAGGAACTGCACGGAAAAACCGCGCAACAACCGACGCGGCGCTTGGACGTGGATACCAAGGGCTTGGACGGCCAAGCCGCCAAAGATGTCATGACTTTGGACGAGTTCAAGCGCTTTCAAAACTTCACCGAAGATAAATGTAATAATTCCTGGTTTCCAGGAGCCAAGTTGGCTGAGGCCGTGCTGAAATAGAATATTCAGTGAACAGCAATAGGTAGGTGCACCCAGAAAGCGCGAAGTTTCAAAGTTAGAACGCCAAGCCTGTTATCCCGAGTGGATGCGAGCGATCTAGGAAGATTTCTCCCTTCGGTCGAAATGACAAATTCGTATTGCCTGTGCGGTCTTTGGTTTTTGCGCGAGATATTTTGACTTTTAGCTACTGCTTTGCCGCGCAGAGTTTCTGGTCGATCATTGCTGATCAAGCGCAGGGCGTGTCATCCATTGATCTTTTCTCTTCCCTCGGTTAAGCGCATCTAATGTCTTTCACCGTCCGGTTTCGCCAAGGCATGAAAGCGGCGATTCCGATATGGATTGCCTTCGCGCCGTCGTCGATCGCCTGGGGCATCGCGGCGCAGCGTCACGGCTTGTCGCTCGAAGAAATCATTCTCATGTCCGCATGGGTTTATTCCGGACCGGCGCAATTCGCCGTGCTCGGACCCCTCGCGGAGAACAAATCTTCGTTGCAAGTTTTGGTCGCCGGTTTTTTGATGAACTTGCGCTTCCTGCCGATGAGCACGGCGCTGGCGCCGTTTTTTCGCGGCGTGAAACGGTTGCCCTTGCTCTTGGCATCTCACGTGGTCAGCGCGAGCAGCTTCATCGTGCCCTATTTGCAGTTTCAAAAAGAACGCGATGGGACGACGCGCGCTGCGTTGGCAGCGCCGCCGGATGGTTATAGCAATCTCGCTTTCTTTCTCGGCGTCGGCGTGACCAGCTTCGTTGTTTGGGTGACGGGAAGCGCTGTGGGATTCGGTTTAGCGTTGGGTTTTCCAGCTGATTTCGACGAAGCGCTGAGATTTATTTTACCCGGCTATTTCGCCGGGCTGCTTGTCGTCGAAATGAAGGGCTGGGCGATGGCGCTTATTTGTCTGGGCAGCTTGATGGCCGCGCTGCCGGGCGCGCTGGCGAGCCAGGAGTGGGGCTGGCTCATCATGGCGATCGGCATTGCAACTCTAGGGTGGGGAATCGAACAGTGGAAATTACGCGCAGCCAAATCATCCTGATTATGGGGCTCATGGCTTTTGCCATGCGCGCCTTGCCGCAACTATTTTTCGCGGGACGGAAATTTCCCGAAGCATTGGATCGGTGGTTGCGTTACGTTTCTTACGGTCTGATTTGCAGCATTATCTCGGTCACCTTGTTCATGTCCGGCGCCCGTCTGGAAACCGCCGCGGCGCCGCGCCGCGCGCTGGCTTTGATCGTCGCCGTCATTATCGCACACAGAACGAAGAGCGCGGTGACGGGCATGATCATCGGCGCGTTGCTGGTACTGGTGCTCGCGTGGTTGCAGTAGATATCTTGCCGCCGCCTCAACGCCCTGCCTGGCGGCGCAACGGTCATTCTACGTCTTTTGAAAGCGCCGACTGATTTATTGACAGAAGCGACAGCGCGGTGTTAGCTATCCTCGCTGCCGGGCATGGCCGTCAGCTAAAAATTCACTTCGTAGAAGCATCGAGGCTTAGGGAAAATTATCGAGCGAGGAGCTGTTATGAGCTTGATCGATTGTCACGCCCATTGTCTGCCGCCGACGATACTGGATGCGCTCCGGGAATTTGCCGCGGGAAGTTACCTCGGCCGAACTCTCTACGCTGACGAGGGCTTTAGCTCGCTGGAGAAGCATTTGACGTTGATGGATCGCTTTGACGTCGACAAAGAAGTGATTAACTACGGCAATCTGCTCGTGCCGGCGGCGCGTGCGCGCAAGCTGCCGATGGATAAAGTCGTCAAGATGGTCAACGACTACATCGCCGAAGCCTCGCGCATCGCGCCCGGCCGTTTCATACCGGCGGCGGCGGTGGATCCGTTGGGCGGCGAAGCGGCGATGGACGAGCTCGATCGCGCGGTGGAGAAGCTCGGGCTCTTCGGCATCTCCCTTTCGACCAATCTCGACGGGCGCGCGCTCGACGATCCGGTTTACGAACCGATTTTCGAACGAGCGAAGGCCTGGAATATGCCGCTTTGGGTTCACCCGGGCCAGGTGCCGCAGGCCTGGCAACAAGCGCTCGGCCTCAACAATCGTTATCTCAACAGCGGCGTGGGCTTTCTGCTCGACGACATGCTCTGCCTGATCAAAATGATCACGGCGAATGTTTTCGATCGCTGGTGGGGCGTGAAATTCGTTTTTTGCCAGCTTGGCGGCTTTCTTGCCGTTTACGATGGGCCGGTTCGATCAACAGTTTTTCTTCGAGCGGCGCGTCTACGAGCAGGAAAAAAAGCCGATGCCGGAATATCTGCAGCGGCGCGTGGTCGAATACTGCCAAGCCTTTTACGTCGACACGCATACCGCAGACGCGTCGGCGATCCGCTGCGCTCTCGATTGCATGAGCGCCGACCGCATCGTGCTCGGCGGCGACTATCCGATCTCGCCGCCGGAGATCGGCCTTGGCTATACGATACCTCAGTTGGATAAAGTCGGGCTGTCAGCCGGCGACCGGACGAAGATCGAGCGCGGCAACGCGTCGAAGCTGTTGAACCTGCCGTGATCTTTTACGGCAAATTCGAAAATTTAAAGGTAGACACAATGAACAGCGACAAACCAGCGGCTCTCGTCACCGGCGCCGCCACGGGGATCGGCCGCAGCGCCGCGATCGCGCTCGCCAAAAACGGTTATGACGTGGTCGTCAACTACAGCCGAAGTGAAGATGCGGCGAAATTCACGGCGCGGGAAGCCGAAGCGGCAGGAGCCAGAACGTTGCTGTACCGCGCCGATGTGAGCGACGACGCCAGCGTGCGCGCGATGCTCGCCGCGACGGAAAAAGAATTCGGCCGGCTCGATGTCTTGATCAACAACGCCGGCACTACCGTTGACGTGGAGCCGAAGAATTTCGAAGAAATGACCGTCGACGCTTGGAATCGAGTCTTTTCGGTCAACGTGCTCGGTTTGTTTCTCGTCACTCGCGCGGCAACGCCGCTCTTAAAAAAATCGCCCAACGGCTGCATCGTCAATACGTGCAGCATCGCCGGTCTGCGTCCGAGCGCGCAGCCCTTGCCCTATGCCGCGAGCAAAGCGGCCGTGGCCAACTTGACCAAGACGCTCGCCAACGCGCTAGGCCCGCAGATCCGCGTCAACGCCGTCGCGCCAGGCTGGATCGAAGGCGAGTGGATGAAAAGGACGCTGGCGAAAAACTATGAAGGGCTGATGGCGCGCCGAGCGAAATACACACCGCTCAACCGTTGCTGCACGGAGGACGACGTTGCCGACAGCATGCTCAGCCTGATTTTGCACAACCGCTTCGTGACCGGCGAGATCATTATCGTCGACGGCGGATTTCTCGAGCACGACGTGATTCTGACCAACGAGTCGAGCATCGAGAATCGAGGATCGCCATCCTCTATCCTCCATCTTCGATCCTCAACCGCGGCGGGTACATAGAATGTTAGACGGCGTCGTTCGATTTCCTGCTGAATTTGCCGCGCGCTATCGCGCCAAGGGATATTGGGAAGATCGGGCGCTGCGCGATGTTTTTGACGAGACATTCAGCCGCTACGGCGATCGGGTTGCCATAATTGACGGTGGTCAGTCGGTTACCTACACGCAGCTGAACGATCGCGCCACTCGCCTCGCTTTAAATCTACTCGACGAAGGATTCCAACCGCTCGATCGCGTGGTCGTGCAGCTGCCCAACGTCGTCGAATTCGTTTATCTGTATTTCGCCCTGCAGAAGATCGGCTGCATCCCGATCATGGCGCTGCCGACGCATCGCTATCGGGAGATGAATCAATTCGCCGAGCTTTCCGGAGCAGTGGCGTGCGTCACTCCGGACAAAGGGAAAGATTTCGATTACCGCGAGCTGGTTAGGAGGATTCGCGGTGCGAACAAAACGGTAAAGTTCGGCATCATCCTGGGCGACGCGTCAGCGGGTTTTCTCTCGCTCGCAGAAATGATCGAGCGGCCGAGTCAGCGTTCGATTAGCGATCTGAAGAACATTCGCATCGACCCCGAAGATCCCGCGGTGTTTCAACTGTCCGGCGGCACCACCGGCATTCCCAAGCTGATCCCGCGCACGCATAACGATTATCTTTATAATTCCAAGATTGCTTCGGCGGTGACCGGCGTCGGCGCAGAAGAGACTTTTCTCGACGTGCTGCCGTTGGCGCATAATCTGCCGCTCGCCTGCCCGGGCTTGCAAGGTTATCTTTTGCACGGCGGCAAAATGGTGCTGTCGAACTCGACGCGAAGCGAGGATATATTCGCGCTCATCGAACGCCATCGAGTCACGCATATCGCGGTAGTGCCGGCGCTACTGATCCGTTTGATCAACGATCCGTCGATCGGAAAGTTCGACTTGTCGTCGCTGCGAGTGATTCAGAGCGGCGGCCAGCGGCTCCAGCCGGAAGTCCGGCGGCGAACCAAAGAATTGATCCCAAGTGTCACCGTGCAGGAAAATTTCGGCATGGCCGAAGGCATGTTGATGTTCGTGCGTTTCGACGATCCTGAAGATGTACGCATGGAAACCGTCGGCAGGCCGCTGAGTCCGGATGATGAAGTTCGACTCGTGGACGACGACGATAACGAAGTCGCGCTCGGGGAAGTCGGCGAGCTTCTCGCCCGCGGCCCGTACACGCTGCGTGGTTATTTCGGCGTGCCGGAATACAACGCAAGAGCATTTACGTCGGACGGTTACTATCGCTCCGGCGATTTGATGCGGCGCCATTCTTCGGGAAATTACATGGTCGAAGGGCGCAAGAAAGACCTCATCAACCGCGGCGGCGAAAAAATCAGCGCGGAGGAAATCGAAAATCTGATTCTTGCTCATGCGGCGGTGCAAAACGTTGCTTGCGTGCCGATGCCCGATCCGGTGCTCGGCGAACGCATGTGCGCCTATGTGATTTTACGTGGCGGTGGGTCATTAACTTTACCGCACCTCGTCGCCTTTTTGCTGGATCAAGAGATCGCGAAGCATAAACTACCTGAGCGTCTCGAGGTCGTCGAAGAGTTTCCGCTGTCGCCATTCGGTAAGGTTTCAAAAAAAGATCTGACTGAGAGAATTACCGAACTGATTAAGACTGAAGGTTCTCGTTGACTCGAAAACTCACAGAGGAGAAAACTATGCGCACTAACCTTCGCAGCGTGCTTCGGACTCTCGCGCCGGCATTTTTTATCATCGGATTGCTGGTGTTTTCTCTGGATCGCGTCACGGCCGCGGACCGCCTCATCGGCCTGCACTCTGCGCAAGTAATGTCGCAGTCGATGCCGTGGATCGCGCAGGAAGCCGGGTTGTTTAAGAAATACGATCTAGACTTTCGGCTGGTCTTTATTCCATCCTCGCCAGTCGCCACCGCCGCGACGTTAAACGGTGACGCCGAAATCGGCGTTACCGGCGCGGTCGGCAACGTGCGGGCGTATGTTCAAGGCTTCACGGATTTGGTTTTCATCGGTGGCATGAAAAATATTCTAACTCATAGCGTGCTCGGCAAGCCGGACATCAAGCGCCCAGAAGATCTCAAAGGAAAAAAAGTCGGTGTCGGGCGGTTTGGCGGCAACACGCATTATTTCGTGATCCAGGCACTGAAACGATTGGGCATGGATGCGGCCAAGGACATTCAAACGATCCAGACCGGCGGCGGGCCTGAAACGTTGGCCGCGCTGGTGAGCGGCAGTCTCGACGCGGCGGGTTTGGTGGCGCCTGGCGATTCAGCTGCCGTCGCTAAGGGCTTTCGCTATGTGATCAATGGTCCTGAAATGCGCATCCCGTACGGAGCAACGCAGGTGGTAACGCTGCGCTCGATGATCAATAAACGTGGACCAGTGATCGGCAGATTCATGCGTTCAATGGCCGAAGCATCAAAAATTATTCACACTGATAGAAAGTTTGTTTATAAGGTCCTCGGCAAATATTTGCGGATTACAGACACAAAGGTACTCGATGCGGCATACCAATCCGAAATTCCCGCTCTTGAGAGGCGCTTGGAAATTGCCGATTCGGCGCTGCAAGCATCCCTCGATGAGATCGCGCCGCAGGATCCGCGTGCAAAAGCGATCAAGCCGGCCGACATGATCGATCGGCGCTATTTGGTCGAGCTCGAGAAGAGCGGTGTGTTTGATAAGTAAGGCAAGAGGCAATAGGCGTGAGGCAATAGTAAGAGGGATCAATAGTCATGCAGGGTGCGATCGATATTCATCATCACTACGTTCCCGAGGAGGTGATCGGGGAGGCGAAGCGGAGCGGCAAAGCCCTGGGCATCGAGGTCTCCGAAGACAAAGACGGAACGATCCGGTTTTCGTTCAACGGCGGTCCAAAATATCCGTTGCTGCAAGGTTTGACGGATGTGGCGCCCCGGCTAGAGATGATGACGAAAGGCAAAATCGCGCTGGCGGCGCTTGATCCGAGCACGCAACTGCTCGGCTACGATCTCCAAGGCGAACAAGCTGAGAGTTGGTGCCGTATCTACAACGAGTGCGTTAAAGAATTTCTGAAAAAATATCCGGAGCGGTTTACTGCGATGGCCGCTGTACCAATACAGGAGCCGGCGCGCGCAGCGAAGGTTCTGGAACACGCGGTCATACAGCTGGGGTTCCGCGGCGCTTACATCGCGACCAATGTGAATCATAAGTACTATGACAGTGAAGATTTCGATCCGTTCTGGGCTAAGGCTGAGGAGTTGGACGTGCTCGTCTTCATGCACCCGGACAATCCAGCAGGAACCGAGCTGATGGGCTCATTCGGCCTGCGCTTGGTCTGCGGCAATCCGGCCGACACCACGCTATCACTCGGCCTACTAATTTACAGCGGCGTGTTCGATCGGTTTCCCAATTTAAAAGTTTGCACATGCCATGGTGGTGGATTTTTCCCTTATCACGTGGGCCGCTTCGATCGAGAATATCTCACGGGAAAGCAAGCGACCCGGCGCGCAGACCGTCCCAACTCGCCACGTTGCACATCCGAGCCGAGTGCTTACCTCAAGAACCTGTACTTCGATACACTGGTTTACGACGTGGAAACTCTTGATTTTCTCCGCCGCAAAGTCGGCGCGGAGCATTTAATGCTTGGCACGGACTTTCCGTACATCCTCGGCGACTGGCAGTGCGTCGACAAAGTTGAGGCGCTTGCGTTGTTCGGAAATAGAAAAGCAGGCGATACTCGAAGGCAACGCCAGGAAGCTGCTGAAAATCTCGGTGAGCTGAAAACAAGTGGGACTCACCACGAGGTCCTAGCGCGGCAGAGCCGCAACCAAGGTAGGAAAGCGGAGTTTACTACAGAGGTCACGAAGAGCACGAAGGTTTTGGTAGGGTGCGCTACGCGCACCGCTCAATTCGTAGCCCGGATGGAGCGCAGCAAAATCCGGGTCCTTTTGTTAGGAGAAATTTGCGCAAGCCGCGAAAACTTTCAGGCGTAGTAATGCGAAGAGCACGAACTTTGGAAAATGACTGTACTGACCCTCGAGTGCTTCATGGTTGAATCGGTAATTTGCTTATCACGAACCGCGGAGTATCTGAGCCAACCGCTCGCACGAGCCACGCCCACGAGCACGAAACACGGATTCCGAGTTGACACGTTCGGTTACGGTTGATAGGTTCCGCGCAGTTTAGCCGGTCATAGCGAGGACGTAACGATGGAAATCACAAACGACAAATTCGTCTTGTTCACCCAGCCCGGTTGAAGCAGTTGTCTTAGAACGAAAGAGTTTCTTTCGAAAAAAGGCATTGACTTTACCACCCTCGATGTTTTGAACGATCCCACGGGTCGAGAGCAGTTGCTCAGTCTCGGCGCGCAGAGCGTGCCGGTGCTGGCAAAAGGCGGCCAGTTCATCTTTTGCCAGAACATGGAAGACGTTGCCGAATTTGTCGGCCTGCAAGGCAGCGGGCATAGCCCTTTGCCTCCCGAAGTGTTGTTCGAGAAGTGGATCACCGTGCTGTGCGCTTCGCAACGCTACGTCCGGCAAATTCCTGACCCACGACTCACGGAGCGCGCGATCGACAATCGCGACCGCTCGATCCGGCTTCTCAGCCATCACATCTTTCGTATCGGAGAGGCTTTCCTCGAGACCGCGTTGGATGACGTGGAATACTGGACGAACAATGCCAACGTGCCGCCGGCGGAAGGAAGCTGCATGACCAGCATGGAAATCGCGGCTTACGGCGATGGTATTATCGAGCGCATCGAGAACTGGTGGGCACAGCTCGACGACAAATCCTGCCGTCAAAAGGTCAAGACATTCTACGGCACGCCGCCGATGCACCAATTGTTCGAGCGCTCCACGTGGCATTCGGCGCAGCATGCGCGGCAAATCATCGCCGTGCTCGAGCGCTTCGGCATTGAACCGGACGCCAGGTTGACCGCTGACGTTCTAGCGGGGCTACCTCTGCCCGAAGGAATTTGGGAGTAGAGCAGAAAGCTGAGCGCGCGCAGCGCGACCGAGCTCGTTTAACTTCTCACATTCGCGTGGCTCAGGCCGGACTCTGAGTCTGACATTTTGCGTTTGCAGAGCCAACCCCTACCGTTCTACTTAAAAATGTCGGCAGCATAGAGAAACACGAGAATTTCTTTAAACGTATCGAAACCGAATACCCCCATCGTCAGAAGGGAGGAAGGTCAGATGCGGCAAGAGAAAATAGTCGGGATCTTGTTGGCGGTCTCATTCATCGGCATCGCCGGTCGTGGTGCCTTGGCACAGGATGCCTCGAGGAAGGTTTTAGTCGCCTACGCTGGATTGATCTCCACACACACGAGCGTTTGGCTCGGCGAAGACCAAGGTTTTTATAAAAAACACGGGCTCGATGTCACCTCGGTTTTTACCGGCAGCGGGTCGGTGACGTCGCAGGCATTGATCGCCGGCGAGGCTAAGCTGGCTTCCACCAGCGTAGGTCCCACAGCGGGCGCCGTCGCCGCCGGAGCCGATCTCGCCATCCTGGCCGGAACGATCCATATTCTTCCTTATCAGTTTTGGGTCTTACCTCAGGTGCGCCAGCCCGCCGATCTGAAAGGCAAGCGCGTCGCGGTCAGCACTTTTGGCTCCGGCAGCCACCTGGCTGCTGAAGTCGCGCTGCACTCTCTCGGTCTAGATCCTAACCGAGACAAGATCGCCATCATGCAAGTCGGAACCCAGCCGGATCGCGTGGCCGCGTTGGCGAGCGGCAGGATCGATGCGACGCCTTTGGAGCCGGGCTTTGGGCAGGCGGCAAAAGATAAAGGACTTACCGTAATGCTCGATATGACCAAAGCCGATGTTCCCTATCTAAACACAGTGCTCGTTGCTACAAGGCGTTTCATCAAAGAGAGTCCCCAGCAAGTCGAAGCTTTTCTCAAGGGCACCATCGACGGGTTTGCATTCCTGCCGAATCCAGCCAACGAGAAAGCAGTCAAGAGCGTGCTCGCTCGACGCTTAAAGCTCAGCACGCCGCAGAGCGTTCAGATCATGTACGACGCGACGTTGGAAATACACGCTAAAACCAAGGTGCCGAACGTCCCTCTGGCGGGCGTTCAAAATATGATCGACGCTCTACTCCGCATGAATCCGCGCATGGCCAAGCTCAAGGCCGCAGAGCTAGTCGACAGTTCGTTTATCGATCGGCTGGAAAAGTCAGGTTACGTCCAAGAAGCTATGAAAAGAAATTAGAAAAAAATTATGGCGCCGGAGCTCCAACGATCTGCGCGGCACGACCAACGGCGACAGAAGAGGTGCACCATGTTCCGAATTCTTTATGTTGCGCTTGGTGTTCTGGTTTTGCACGCCGCGGTCGATGCGGCTGACCTCAGATTCGGATTTCCCGACCTTGCCGCCCAATTTCTTCCGCTCCCTTTGGCAGAGAAGAGAGATTTCCTGAAAGAGCAGGGCCTGCGGGGAGAGTTCATTCGCATACGGCCAGCGATTTCATCGGCAGCGTTAGTCAGCGGAGAAATCGATTTCGATACCGTGTTAGGAAACGGCATCGGCGCGGCGATCCGCGGTCTTCCCGTCAGAGTCGTCGGGTGTTTTCTGCCCGCGACGCCGATCGCGCTGATCTCTCGCCCCGAGTTCAAATCGGTGCAAGACCTGAAAGGCAAAACCATCGGGCTCAACACCTTCGGTGGCACTCTCGAATCCATATCCAGATTGATGGTCAAGCATTTTGGCCTCGATCCGGATAAGGACATCAAATTTCTCGCCACTGGCACGGTCGATTCGCGTTTTGCCGCCATGAAGCAAGGTCTGACCGCCGCGACTTTGGGTTCGCCGCCCATCGATTTTCTCGGGAAGAAGTTAGGCTTTGTCGTCCTGGCGCGGGCGAACGAATTGTTTAATTTCCCGGCTAGTGGCCTCGTGGCGAGCGTGAAAACCATCAAAGAAAAGCCGGATCAGATCAAGCGCGTCATCAAAGCAGGCATCAAGGCGAGCCGCTATATTCGCCAGAATCGCGAAGGCACGCTGCCGGTTATGGTGGAGTGGTTGAAGATCGACAAAGAAATCGCCGCGGTCACTTATGATTCGGTGTGGAAGGCTTTTACCGAAGACGGAAGTCTGCCGGAAAATGGGCTGCGGGTGGCGATCGAGGAAGCAAAGCGCGTCGGCAAGGTGGAGCGCGAAGTTTCTCTCAACGAAGTTGCCGATCTCTCGATTCTTCGGGAGGCGCAAAGAGAGCTGGGGATTGCCGTGAAGTGATCTATGCCAAAGAGTCGCCACAGTTTTCAACAAAGAGAGCGCACAAATATCTCGCCGGAGTGAAGTGAAAGCCCGTCATGCTGGCGATCGCCGGCATTTAGGTGAGTTCGCGGCACAGATTCAAAAAACGCCTGGATTCCGGCATGCGCCGGAATGACGGAAACGGGGAGTCCACTTCGAGTTAAAGATTCAGAACCACTCCCGGAGCCGATGGTTGTTCAGTTTTGTTATGTCCGTTTAGGTAACGGACTCACGAGATCGCGCTCCGAAAGGTGAGCGACGGTTTCGCCAGTTTCGGCGAAAGTTCGGGTAACTTCCGCGGCAGTATAAATCCATAAAATCGCAGAGCGGGTAGTACCGACATTCACAAAGCGATGCGGCTTGTTTGCAGGAACCAACGTCGTGTCGTAGGCGTGGAGTCGATGGCGCTGGCCGTCGAGTTCGGCTTCGGCCTCGCCTTCGAGGATCGTCACTTGCTCATCGCAGTTGTGCGAATGCATGGGAACCTTAGCGCCGACCGGGAAACGGGTGATGCCGGTTGTCAGGTGCTTCGAGCCGAGCTCTTTTGTAACCAAGGGAATCGTCTGAATGCCGTTGCCGCGATCGACCACCGGCAACGAATCGATTCTAAGAACATGCGCTTCTGCCATGGCGGTTTCTCCTTTTGCAACGCGGACTGTTCGGCGATCGCTAAGGGTGCTTCAAACGACGGTCAGGTTCGTCGGCCGATAGAAAGATTCCAACATATTACCGCAGGGACGCTGAGATCGCCAAGAAAATTGATCGTCGAAAGAAACGGTCCTGCCACCGCATTTTTCCCGGCTCATCACTAGTTGGCGCGATCGGGCCGTTCATTCGTCTCCGCGGCTTTCGCAAGCCTAATATCGATCAACGCCATTTGTCCGGCGGCGACGGCTTTCAGGCCGCGCTGGAGAGCGGCGCGGACTTCGCTGGGATCTTCGACTTTTTCACCGTAGCCATCGAACGCGCGGGCGATCATGGCGTAGTCCGGACTCGGATTGATCGAGATACCGATGAAGTCTTGATTCTTCACGGCAAAGCCGTCCGGGAAAAAGCGCGGCACGCCGGATTTTTGTGAGTGATAGCCGTAGTTGTTGTAGAGAACGATCATGATCGGCAAATTGTGCTCCTGGCAAACGCCGAGGGCGGCGAGTCCGGGGTCATAGTTGAACGCGCCGTCGCCGATCAGACATAGAACCGGCCGCTTGGGATTTGCCGCTTTGACGCCGAGCGCGGTGCCTGTGCCCGTGCCGAGGCCGCCGATGCAGCCGGCGAAGAACGTGCCGGGTTTCAGCATGTCGAGATAACGGTGAATCGAGAGGCGATGGGTGATGGTTTCTTCGACCACCATAGCGTCGGCGGGAATCACTTGCGCCAGCTCATAAGTCACCCAGCGCGTGTCGATGGGTTTTTGTTCCTTGCGTCGCAGCGCGTCTTCTTTCCAGCTCGCTTTGCGCGCTTCGTGGCGGCTCCGCCAGGACTCGGCGCGCCGCGTAGCATCACTGTTGCCTTTGGCGATGCGCTTCTTGACGGATTCGAGCAAATGCTTCACCGAACTTTCGATCTCGCCGGTGAGTATTTGATTGACCGGAAAACCCCAATAGGGCAGCTCGGAGCGCAGCGGATTGTCAGACAGCACTGCGACTTTGGTTACGGGGTTTAGTTTCTTCGATGCCGGGTGCCAGGGCGCGACGACGCCGAGCAGCAATATTGCGTCGGCTTCCTGCAAAAATTCCTGTGGCTCGAAACCGGCGTGCAGAGGATGCGTGCGCGGAAAATTCACATAGCTCGACGCGCGGCTTTCAACGACACCCGCGCCGAGGAGTTCGGCGAGCTCCACGAGTTTTGCCACGACACCAGGATCGCGGCCGGCTTCTTCGGTGATGATCAGCGGATTTTTCGCGCTGGCAAGCAACGTCGCCAATTCTTCGATCGCCGCCGGGTCCGCCGTCGGCGCGGGGATGGGGACATTTTCCGCCGTGGCATTCTTAGTCATCTTGTCGAAAAGATATTCCATCGGCAGAGAGACAAAGACCGGTCCTTTGGGCGTGCCCATCGCCAACTGGCAGGCGCGCTGGATCGTCGACGGCAACAGTGATTTCGCGTTGACACCGTAGCTCCATTTGACGCAACGGTCGACGAGCCGCGCCGGCCCGCCGATATCGGCCAACGCCCCAAGCCATTGCGCGCCAACGTCCGGGCCGGCTTCTTCGCCGAAACCCAGCGACTCGCCGGTAAACACGACCATCGGAATCTGTTCATGCAGCGCGCCGCGCAACGCCATCGTGGCGT
This sequence comes from uncultured delta proteobacterium, assembly GCA_963755715.1. Classification (GTDB taxonomy): domain Bacteria; phylum Desulfobacterota; class Binatia; order UBA9968; family UBA9968; genus DP-20. The sequence goes on along the minus strand of CAVWLW010000036.1, from coordinate 88,465 downwards.
GCAGCGCGCCGACGGTGGTGTGAATCATGACCGCGGGAAGTTTCCCCGTGGATTTGGCGTAGCCGCTCGCCATACCGACAGCGACTTCTTCGTGGCGCGAGCTGATATACAGCGGTACGCCCTCGCTCTGCGCTTTGGCTTTGGCGAAAGCTTCCCACACCGGCGACCATTCGGAGCCGGGGGAAGAAAAGATTCTGTCCACACCCATATGGGAAAGCACACGTAACAAGGTCTCAGCGCCGGTAAGGCCTTCGGTTTCGATCATATCGGTCTCCTTTTAACCATATTACGGTTCAAGCCGTTCCAACGGGAATCGCCGGTTCAACGTTCAAGGTTCCATGTTCAACATCATCGCTTCGGAATTGCGCGTGGAGAATTTCAACTTTGAACGTTGAACTTTGAACCGGTAGTTATAGTTTGTCGCCCCAGAGCTTTTTCAGAAACCCGCTCTCGCGCAGATCGTTGAAGAAACGCGGATCGTAGAAATCCTCCGGCTTCGTGGAAGCGGCCTGAGGTACGGTTTTCCCGATGAACTCGAGAATGAGTTCGAGCCCCTTCGGGTCCACTTGAAGAGTTTTTTCCATCGCCGTAGCCTCCGAGTTGATGGAATACGCAAGCACCTCACGGTCAGTGATTTGTGTGTATTTAGTGACGACCTTTGCGGTTCCTTCCGGGTTGGTGAGAAAGTAGTGCATCGCTTCGGCGTAAGCACGCGTGAATCTTGTGAGCTCAGGCTGTTTGCGCGAGACGGTGTCGCGGCCGGACATGAGCACCGTCGCGGCAAAGGGAATCTTCAGCAGGTCGATGTCGAGAATAACTTTAAAGTCCAGCCGCTGTGCAAAAAGATCATGCGGCGCGCCCGCAATGCCGGCGTCGATCGCGCCGGCCTTCAAAGCGGCAACGACCTTGCCGACGTCACCGAGCTGGACGTATTGCAGATCCTTAAATGTGTCGATCTTGAATCGGGAGAGCGCTGCTTGAGCAAACATATCCGGATTCGAGCCTATCCGGTCAATGCCCAGCCGCTTGCCCTTCAGATCTTGCACGCTGGCAATATCCTTCTTACCGACGATCTTACTCGTGATACGGTTTTTGCTTTGCCCGATGATCACCAAACCTTTGGCGCCGCCCACCATGGCTCGTAAAGGCGCAAATCCACCGATGATCCCCACATCGGCTTCACTGCCGAGCACCGCGGCTGTGCCCACAGGACCCGAAGCGATAAAAACCAGCTTAACGTCAAGTCCATTCTTTTTGAAAAAGCCGACCTCCTTGGCGATCCACATCGGCGCCATGGAAGCTACCGGTGCGGTATAGAAGGCCGTGAGGCTGGACGATTGTGCCACGCTATTGTTGGCCGACCCGACGCCCGTGGCGAAGACAACGCCGATCAGCACCAGCAACTTGTCGAAGCCATTCATCCTGAACCTCCCCTTCATACCCGAGGAATTGCAGCCAAAGGCACCTCTTGAAAATAACTGGTTGGTTGATTCAACGCCTCGCTCCCAATACCCCAAGCCGCGCATGATGTCTAGGAGCGGGCAAATCTAGTTTTACCGAGTGCGAGGACCTCGTCACGCTGATGTTGACAGAAGGGAGGGTAACAACTAGTTTCGGCTCCAAGCCGTAGCGGATCGATTCTGGCGCCGGTCATGGATCGGACTTTCAAGGGGAGGAACGTGAGCGTCACCGTAAATTACAATCGGCGCGTCGACGTACACCACCATGTGGTGCCGCCGGAATTTACCGACGATTCCATGCCGATCAAGTTACCGGACACTGAGGCGCAGCTGCGCTCGATGGACAGTTGGCACATTCAATCCGCGATCACGTCGCTCACTCCACGCGTGCTTTTGAAAAATCTCCACCGACTGCGTGAAGTCGCGCGAATCTGCAATGAGTTCCAAGCTAGGAGGATCGCCGAACACCCGGCGCGCTTCGGCGCTTTTGCGCTTTTGCCAATGCCGGACGTCGACGGCGCGTTGGCGGAGATCGCCTACGCGCTCGATGTTTTGCGCCTTGACGGTGTCGGACTTTTTTCCAGTGTGAACGACTGCTATCTGGGCGATCAGAAATTCGATCCGGTTTTCGCCGAGCTGAACCGGCGCAAGGCGGTTGTATTCATTCATCCGACCCACTGCGAGGCGCCTGAGCACACGAGGCTCCATGCGCCGCCGTTCGTTGTCGAATACGTCTTCGACACCACGCGAGCGGTTGTCAATCTTGTATATTCCGGCACGCTCAAGCGCTGTCCCAATATCCGTTTCATCGTCGCGCATGGCGGCGGCACCGTGCCGTTTCTCGCGCAGAGAATCGCGATGATGGAAGGCCATCGCGGCGCCAAGACGTGACCGATGTCCTGCCGACGTTGCGCTCGCTTTATTTTGAGATCGCCAGCACGACTTCGGGATTCGCCCTGCGCTCGTTGCAGGAGCTTGCCGATCCGACGCACGTGCTCTGGGGTTCTGACTTGCCGTTCGTTTACGGCGCAAGATTGCAAGAAGAAGTCGATCACTGGGAACACTACGACGGCTTCGATGCCGGCGCGCGAATGGACGTCGAGCAGCGCAATGCTCTGCGACTCTTTCCGCGTTTGGCAGTGGTCGCGTGAAATGAATGCTCGACGCTGGCTATTTTCACAGGAGGTGCGACTCATGATGATCACGGCAAAATGGCGGCGAGCTCTGCTCGGCATGATGATTGTTTCCACATGCCTCGTAGAAAGTGCGCGGATTGGCTGGGTTGCCGAATCAAGCCGTTTTCTCGTCAGCTACGGCGGTACAGCCGGCTATCAACTGCCGCTGTGGGTCAACAAGGAACTGGGATTCAGCAAAAAATACGGCGTCGACCTGGAAATTATCTTGATTCAGGCGGGCTCGCCGAATATTCAAGCCCTGCTCGGCGGTAGCCTGCAACTGACGCAAACGGCGGCCTCTTCGGCGGTGATCGGCGCGACGCAGGGCGCCCCAGTGGTGATCGTCGCGACCTTGGAAAATAAACTGCCGATGCTGCTCATCTCCCGCCCGGAAATCAAAGAGCCGCAGCAATTGCGCGGCAAGGTCATCGGCATCAATCGTTTCGGCGGTTCCAACGACGCCGCCGTGCTGATGGCGGTGAAAGCGTGGAAAATGGATCCTAAAGACATCTCCATGTTGCAGACCGGCGGCACCTCGGCGCGCATGGCGGCGCTGATCAGCAAGAAAGTCGATGCGACGGTGCAGTCCTATCCGGAAATCTACCAGGCAAAAAAGCTCGGCATGAACGTTTTGGCGGATATCGGCGACTTCGGTTACTTCACCAACACGTCGAACATCGTTACCCGCTCCTATCTCCAACAAAATCGCACGCAGCTGAAAGGATTCATCAAGGGCCAGATCGAAGGCATTCACTATGTCAAAACCAATAAGGAAGGAAGCCTGAAGATTCTTAGAAAATATCTGCAGATTACCGATAACGAAGCCGTCGAAGGAACCTACGAGTTTTTCGCCAAGCGCTTGTCGCGCTCGCCGCGCACGGAATTGGAAGGGATCAAAAACATCTTGGCGTCGATCGGCGCCGGTCAAAGAAATCCGGCGGAGTTTGTCGATATGAACTTGATCGACGAAATCGAAAAGGAAGGCTTCGTGCAGAAACTGTACGGGAATTGAAGAGCTGGGTGGATGGAGTGATGGAGTATTGGAGTGTTGGGGTTAGAACCCATTACTCCATCACTCCAACATTCCACTACTCCAGCGCAGTGAGAGGAGATTCCTAATGGCAAGCAAAATCAGACTTTCAGTGGCGGTCGGTGATTACGAAATCATTCGCGCTTTAAAAGAAGGTGCGGTGGAAGCGGACGGCCTCGAGCTCGTGGTGTTGACCGGACACGGGCCGCGTGAGCGCCACTGGCGCATGGCGCGCAACCAAGAGTTCGACGTTTGCGAGTTCAACGTCGGCGGCTACTTGATGTCGCGCGATCACGGTGATCCGCTGGCGGCGATTCCGGTATTTTTGCACCGCCGGTTTCGCCATGGTTTTGCCTTCGTCAACGTTGATTCCGGTATCAAGACGCCGAAAGATTTGATCGGCAAAAGAGTCGGCGGCACCAATTTTCAGCCGGCGGGCAATATCTGGCTGCGCGGCATTTTCGAGCAGCATTACGGCGTGCCGCACAAAGAAATCACCTGGGTGGTCGACCGCAGCGAAGATGTGCCGTTTGATCCGCCGCCGGGATTGAAGATCGAAATGATTCCCGCCGGCAAGTCGATGGACACGATGCTCGCCGAAGGCGAGATACCGGCGATGATCAATCCTTACATTCCTCAACCTATGGTCGACGGCGACAAACGGGTCGCGCGCTTGTTTCCCGACTACAAGGCCGTCGAGCGCGAATACTTTCAGCAGACTGGCATCTTTCCGATCATGCATGTGACGGTGATCAAGCAGGAGATCGTCGACAAATATCCCTGGGCTGCGGTCAGTCTGGTCAAGGCTTTTGAAAAGGCCAAGCAGATCGCCTACAAACGGCTGGCCAATCCACGCATCACGCCGCTCGCTTGGGTGAGGACCGAATATGAGGAAGAGCGCAAGCTCCTCGGGCCAGATCCGTGGGCCTATGGTTTAGGTGAGAGTAATCGCAAAAATCTAGAAACTATCATTGACTATTGCCAGCGACAGGGCTTGATCCGCAAAACGCAGCCGATCGACGAATTGTTCATCGACACCGACCCGGAAGACGGCGGCGATGTCGATCATGTCTGAGTTGGCGGCAATCATTTAGTTCCGAGGAACGATACCGGCTGGAGGAACTGGAGATGTTTCGCTTTTTTCCTCGCAAAACGATTTCGCTTCTAGCAATTTCTGTCTCGTTCGGCTTGATGACGAGCGCCGGTGGTGCCGCTGAAGCACCGCAGAAGCTGCGCGTCGCCTATGCGGCGATCACGGCGGCTTTCTCGATTCCGTGGATTGCGAAAGAAGCGGGAATTTTCCAGCGCCATGGCTTGGACGTCGAGCTAGTTTATATCGCCGCTGGGTCGCGGGCGGTGCAGACCTTGGTCGGCGGCAGCATCGATGTCGCAGCGATCGGCGGACCGGCAGGAGTCGATGCCAAACTTGCCGGTGCGGATACGATTTACGTCGCAATTCCCGTGAACCGTGTCATCGTTTTCACGGTGGCGGCGCCGCAAATCCAGCGGGTCGAGGATTTGCGCGGCAAGAGCATCGGCGTTACACGCGTTGGCACCGTCACGGATTTTTTTACGCGAATATACCTGCGTCAGAACGGGCTGGTGCCCGACCGCGATGTGATGATTCGTCAAATGGGCGGCTTGCCGGAAACTGTGGCCGGGCTCAAGGCCGGGCTGATCGAAGGCGGCACGTTTGGTTTTCCAGCCGTGCTGCACGCTCGCGCCGCGGGTTTTCGCGTTCTGGTGGATTACAATACGGCCGGGTATCGGTATCCGCTTTCTTCGGTTATCGTCACGCAAAAATTATTGCGCACTCGCGAGTCAGCGATCCGCGCGTTTCTCGAAGCCCATATCGAAGCGGTACATCGCTTTAAGACCGATGCGAATTTTACGATGGGCGTCATCGGCAAATACACCAATACGACCGACCGCGCCATGCTGGAGGAGACGCAGCGAGTTTATGCCGATGCATTCGAGAGGGTTCCCTATCCAAACGTCGAAGATATGAAGCTTGGCATCACTCAAGTTGCCGAGACGAACCCGCGCGCCAAAGGCGCCGATCCGAAGGACTTCGTCGATCCGCGCCTTTTGCGCGAGATCGAGGCGAGCGGCTTTGTGAAGAAGCTTTATGGCGAGCAGGGAAAATGAGAGATTGCAGTTCGCTATTAAACCTAATCACCACGGAGCGCACGAAGGACACGAAGGGGTTCGATATTATGGGTTACTTAACTTCGTGCTCTTCGCGACCTTCGTGGTGAGCTTCCCGTGCGAATCCACATCGTTGGCGCCGGGCCGGCCGGCTTGTTGTTTGCGCTGCTGATCAAACGGCGCTTTCCGGCGTGGCGCGTTCATATTTTTGAGCAAAATCCACCCGATGCTACTTTCGGTTTTGGCGTCGTGTTTTCGCTCAATGCGCTGGCATTTCTCGAACGCGACGTGGCAGATTTTCATGCTCTGCTAATTCCTCGCTTGGAGTCCTGGCCGATGCAGCGCATCGTGCACCGCGACGAGCAGGTGGAGATCGACGGCAACGGGTTTTCCGCCATCGGCCGTCTGGAGCTCAATCAGTTTCTGCAAGAACTCTGCGCCGCCGCAGGCGTGGAGATCGAGTATCACCGCGTTATTGCTTCGATCGATGAGGTGAGTGACTGCGATTTGCTCGTCGGCGCCGACGGTGGAACTTCATTTATCCGTCGGGCATTCGAAACGGAATTCGAACCCGAGTTAGAACTGGCTCACCAATCGCTTTGCTTGGTATGGCACCCGGCAAACGTTCGAGTGTCTCTCCTTGACCTTCCGCGCCAATTCCGACGGGTCGTTTGTCGCGCACCATTATCGCCATAGTCCGACGATGAGCACTTTCGTGGTCGAATGCGACGAAACAACATGGCGGCGCGCCGGGTTGGACGGTATGTCGGAGAATGACAGCCGGACTTATTGCGAGCGCGTATTCGCGGCGGATCTGAGCGGCAACTCGCTCGTCTCCAACAAATCGATCTGGCGTCAGTTTCCGCTGCTTGCGACGCGCCGATGGTATGTCGGAAATGTCTTGCTGATCGGCGACGCGTCGCGCACCGTGCATTTTTCCATCGGCTCGGGCACGCGCCTCGCTTTCGAGGACGCCATCGCGCTTGACCGGGCTTTTGCCGAAGCGGGCGACGATGTGTCCGATGCGTTGGCCGCGTTCGAACGAGAACGGCGACCGGTTGTGGAAAAGATCGTCGCAGCGGCTAACGCCAGCTCTTTCTGGTATGAACGCCTGCGTGAAAAAATGAATCTAGAGCCCTGGCAGCTTGCCTACGACTACATGACGCGCAGTGGGCGCATGACGGACGAGCGGCTGCGCGAGCTGTCGCCGAAATTCATGGCGCGAGTGGAGACGGAAAGAACCAATAGGCGCAAGGCATGAGGCTTGAGGCAAGAGTTAAGGGAGTAGATGTTTTCTGTCGTTAGTCTTTTTCTTTCTCACGGCTCAGGCCTCTTGCCTTGTGCCTTTTCTCTCACGGAGAGCCGAACAAACCGACGAGACCGGTGGCGCCTTTGGTGTGGCCGGTCAGTTTCGCGAAGAGCTCTTCTCGAGTGAGCCCGGGCGGCAGGTCGGTCGGCTCCAGATCGGTGGCGATGAGCGTGAACGTGTAGTGGTGTGGGGCGCCGCGGGGCGTGCATGGTCCCTGATAGGTCCCGGCGCCGGCGCTGCCCTTGCCTCCGACGTATTTTTCCGATGGTTTGCTCACTTCGCCTTCGGCGAAGCCAGTTACTGATACTGAAATGCCGTATGCAACCCAGTGAACTACGCCTTGTCCGCCTCTGCCTTCGGGGTCGACCATCGTGAGCGCGAAGCTTTTACTGCCGGCCGGCGGATTAGACCAACTCAACGGTGGCGAAACATTCTCGCCGACGCAGTTCGGATTGTCCTTGCGGTCGCCGGAGTTTTTCTTTTGCAGCGGCGTGCCATCTTGGAACGCAGAGGACGTCAACATGAAAGGCTCGGCCGCGATTGCGACCTCGACCGCGCACCGGGATCCCAGGATTACCGCAACGGCCACGAACAGACTTACAATAAATCGCTGTGTCGGCATAACGTTTCCTCCTTCCGCCTTTATGCGGACCGGACATTAGCCGATCGCGGACTGCGATGTCAACAAACATCATCCGATGTTTGACCGCGTCCTTACTGGTCCGAATTAACGGGAAACGACACGGCCAGTGTCAGCAGCGGGCGCAGCTTCAATCCCCTAGCCGAGCGTTGAGATCTGAGGCATTATTAAATTCATGTCGCAGGACGAGCTCGACACTCCGACCGGCGTACCAGAGGTCGTTGATCTGGACGAGCCGGAGCCGCGCTGGCCCGCGTTTGTCGCGGTTATCGCAGTGGGCGGTCTTTATACGGCATTACCCGATGCGCTTACGCTGGGTCCTCGTTGGTTGTTCCCGTCCGTGGTTCTGGCTCTGCTGGTGCCGACCATCGTATCGCATCACGCTGGCAAACATCGGCTGAATGCGATTTTTGGGTTTGCTGTGGACGCTGTTCTCACATCGGTCTGATTATTTCGGTCATACTCTTGATCGGCGCGCTACCGACGCACAAAGAAGGGCCTCTGGAACTCTTGCTCTCGGCCGCTTCGCTTTGGGCTACCAACATCCTCGTGTTCGCATTGTGGTATTGGCGACTGGACGCCGGCGGACCGCATCAGCGCGATAAGCAGTGGCGGTTATGCCTGCGGCGCCTTTCTCTTTCCCACAAACGACGATGAACGAAGAAGCGCTGAAATCAGCAGGCCAGGAGGACTGGTCGCCGGATTTCGTCGATTATTTATTTCTTTGCCTTTAACACCAGCACGGCCTTTTCGCCGACCGACGCGCCGGTTTTGGCGCGCTGGGCGAAAATCTTGATGATGTTACAATCGCTGCTGTCGCTGCTGATTATTGCGCTGTTGGCCGCGCACGCGGTCAATATTTTATAGACTTTTGCGCGCGATCCGGCGTGGCCACCAGTCTTGAGTGCGAGGTAGATTGCCCCATGGCGGAGAAAATTTCCGAATACGACTCTAGTAAAGAACTCACTAGCCCGTCGGTAAAGAGGATAGAAGATCCCCGCGTCGCGTAGGTTTAGCGGATTGAATGATCTTAAAACTTGTAGTTTATGCCGAGCTTAATCAGGTGGGCGGATGGATCATGCTTCCAAGTGTCGGTAATGCCATCGCTGGCAACAGCAGAAATCGATTTTCGGCCAAAATCCATGAATTGATATTCAGTTTTTATCAGCCAGTTTTGAGTCAAAGCGAATTCGACACCGCCGCCGATCGTCCAGCCCGTATAGGTCAGGCGTTCTGTCGCGTCGGTGGTCAGTGGCGGAACCGAGTCGGTGACGCCAAGTCTGAGGTTTGCATAGGCGAAGCCGCCTTTTACATATAACAACGCGCGGTTAACCGCGATGCCGAGTCGACCCGTTACGGTTCCAAAAAGCCCGCCGGAACTGACCGCGTGGGTTTGTTGCTGGGGATCGAATTGCGGCGGCGACAAGCGGCCGCCATTGAATCCCATGTAGCCAAGATCGGCCTCCAAGCCGGGAACAATCCAACCAAATTGGTGATTGTAGCCGGCTTGCCCGCCAGGGGCGAAACCATTCTCTCTATGGCTAATAGTTTGATCGAGGGAATCGAAAGGAGCGCCAGTGCTGGAACCGCCGTACCTGACGAAGTCCTTCGGTTTAGCGAATCCCGCCTGCGCGCCGGCATAGAAGCCCGTCCAATTATAGCTTTGAGCTCCGGCGGAGATTGGCAGCCCGATCTCAATGAGTAAACCTAGCGCCGTCAGTAATGTTAAAACGGTGAATGTCATCCGCATTGCCTCCGCCTCAGATTTTATTCCTCATGCAAATCCGCGCGACGAAAATCAAACCGAGACACTTCTATTAAAACGGAAGATCAAATTTTTGCCGAATATTTGGATGTTAGAGACCACAACCCACGCTCATTTTTCCACTTCAAGGCGATTCACCACGCTTTGCACGCCGCGCACGTCCCAAGCTATTTTTATTGCTTGTTGCCGCGCTTCCAAAGATCGCACGGTGCCGCTCAGGTAGACGGTCCCGGCGCTGGAAACAATCTTCACGCTATCGAAATCAGCCTTATTATTCGCTAGCAGGCGATCTCGCACGGACTTCGAAAGCGCCTCGTCTTGCGCTGTTTCGACAGTCGGAACTTCGACCGTGATCGATTCCGTTGTGACCGTTTGGCAGCTAAAAATTGCCGCCAACATCGGCAAGATCGCGATCAGCCTAAAGGGTTTGATGATTTTCATCGGGTTCTCTTTTCACGGGATCGACGGTGAGCTATTGGATTTGCCGCGGGCGTAGAATAGCGCATCGATTTTTGAAAATGCAACTTACTTTTTACGGCCGAGGAAGCCGCGCAGATCAGGGCTAGCAATGGCCATCCTACTGCGGCGGCTCTGGTAATGAGCACCTAAGTGCGTGAGCCGTCACTCGACTTGATCACAGGATTGGAATCGCTGCGCGGATACGTTCAGTTGAACATGACGCGGCGCGGCCGCCAGTTGTGCGCTCGGTGAGCTTCCAAATAATCTTCGCGAACGAAAAACTTTACGAGCACCACCCCTGCCAGAAAACCGCCGACATGCGCCCAGAAGGCGACGCCACCGACATCGCCGCCGACAGTTGCGAGCCCGCTGATAAACTGGATCAGAAACCAGTAACCGAGCATGACCCAGGCAGGCATGGCAACCGAGGTGAAGATGACAATGATCGGGACCAGCGCGTAAACACGGACCCTCGGAAAAAGCATTAAGTAAGCGCCCATGACGCCGCTTATTGCTCCCGAGGCGCCGACCATAGGGATTGGCGAATTGGGACTGGTCAGGACCTGGCCCATCGCCGCCGCCAATCCGCACAACAAATAGAAGAGAATAAAGCGCAGCCGTCCCATGGAGTCTTCGATGTTGTTGCCGAAAATCCACAGAAACCACATGTTGCCCAATAGATGCATCCACGAGCCATGAAGAAACATGGAAGTGAACAGATGTGAGACTTGGCGGCCGGGATCGGTCAAGCAGGCGAGGTTTTCTCCCATCCGGAAGCCGGTTCCAGCCGGAACCGAGAGTGTCAGCTCACCGGGAATGAGACCGAGCTCGCAAACCGATTTCGCTACCGCCAAATCCGAGCCGGCCCCTTGCACGACAATCCAAACCAGAAAGTTCACGGCTATAATCGCTGCCGTAACTATGGCCGGACGCTGAGTCTCATTCTCGTCACGATAGGGAATCATAGAGCTCGTCAGTTGTTTGATACGGCAAAATCATAACCGGCTCACAGCCAGCTTAACGGTGGCGAGGCTATGGTTCAAGGTGTCGGTAAAACCGTGAGATATAGAATTGCTATTCCCGACGTTCCCATTGACAAAACAGCAGAGTCGCGCTTCGCAGAGCGGAGGAGCGAAACGTTAAGTCACAGAGAAGTCGAGGCTCAGTTGACATCGGAAGTGCCGCTCGGCTAACCTAAAAATTGCAACGCCTTGGCATGGTTAAGTTGGCTGAATGATTAAGGAGATTGTGATGGCTAAACCGGAAATCAGATCGGAAGCGGACGCCTTTCGCGCGGCATTCCACGAGCGCATGCACGCTAACAACATGTACGGATTATGGGAGCTGGCGAGTCAGATGACGCCGCAACCTCAGCCCAAGATGATTCCGCATATGTGGCCGTGGTCGACGACGCAATCGATCATCGAAGAGTCCGCTCGTGCAGTTCCCGTTGGCGACGAACGGCGGGCATTGCAGCTATTCAATCCCGGACTCGGCGGCCGTTGGGCGACGACGAATAATCTGATCGCCGCGGTGCAAATCCTCCTGCCGGGCGAAGTCGCGCGCGCGCATCGCCACACGCCGACGGCGATTCGATTTATTATAGAAGGTAGCGGCGCCTATACGGCGGTCGACGGCGAACGCGTCTACATGGCGCCCGGTGATCTGATCTTGACCCCGAGTTGGGCTTGGCACGATCACGGCAACGAAACGAAGGATCGCGTCGTTTGGATGGACGGGCTTGATATTCCACTGATCGCGTCACTAGAAGCGATGTTTTTCCAGTTCTATTCTGCCCCGCAAGTGCCGGTGTCGCGTCCGCCAAACGCTTCCAGACAACTGTATGGTCACGCTCATATCACGCCAACCTGGGTGAAAGAGAAAGCGCCATCTTCGCCGCTCCTGCTTTATTCCTGGGAGCAAGCCTGGCAAGCGCTAAATTCGCTCCGCGATCACGAGGGCAGCGCGCACGATGGCGTTTTGCTCGAGTATCGTCATCCGCAAACCGGCGGGCCGGTGCTGCCGACGATGGCTTGCATGGTGCAGCTGCTGCGGCCGGGTGAACACACCAAAGCGCATCGCCACACCGGCAGCGCGGTTTACCACGTCGTGAACGGCGCCGGCTTCACGATCATCGACGGACAACGTTTCAATTGGAGCAAAGGCGATATCTTCGCGCTGCCGCCCTGGGCTTTGCATGAGCACGCGAATCTATCGGCGAGCGCGGATGCCGTGTTGTTCTCGATTCAGGATTTGCCGGTGCTCAATGCACTCGGGCTCTATTACGAAGAAGAACTCAAAGAGAACGGCGGGCATCAGGAAGTGACGTCGACGTTCAAGGCGGCGTGAACAGGAAAATCTCCCCTCGCCCCTCTTTTTCAAAGAGGGGAAATGACAATACGTTCTATCCGTCATTCCCGCATGCTTTAAGCGGGAATCCAGGCGAGGCCGACCTAGCCCCCGCATTGTGAGAACGCCGGCGAAAAGGCTTGCAACAAACCACAAAATTGATGCCATTTGCTAGTCCTTACTCAGAACTATAGAACAATATTCGTGAGTGCCTGGTTTTCGACTAAAATTATCCCTCATCGCTGTATTCAGTGCGACAGTCCAAACGAGCTGATATCCCCGCCTGAAAAGAATGTCCCGATAATATTGCCGCGGGTGATCGGCAGATCGAGATGCGACGGGTGCGACTCGTCGTGGTGGATCGTGATGCGCAGCGGGCCGCGGACGGCGGATATGATTGCGCGCTAAGGCTTGCAATGAATTCACTGCGGGCTCATCGTCGGCGCCCTTGATGCGGAGAGCGATGCGCTCGCCGGCTTGAAACAACCGCGCCGTCGGCACGATGGGAATTTTCAATTCGTATATCTTTCCCGGTTCCAAAGGCTCGCGTTTTTCGTGCGCTTGGATCGGCTCCCAAGGTTCGCTGTCATCGCGCAGCTTGCGCTGCGAGGCGCGCAGCCAGCCGCGCGTGAGCTCGTGCTCGCGGCCGTCGCGATCGATCAGCAAGAGCGTGATAAACATCAGCGCATCGCGTGTCGGTCGTCGAAACGTAAAGCGTCAAGACGCTCGGACCGAGCACTTCGGTGTTTTCCACCAGCAGCGGCGTCGAATAAGTAAGCGCGCCGTGCTCGAAGCTCGATTCGTCGAAGGAGTCCGAGCCTTCAGCGGGCCAAAGCTCGTGCTCGCTGAGTATTCCATCCTTGTGCAGGTAAAACGTCGTCCAGCGCGCCTCGGGCGGCGGCCAATCAGCTCAAATTTTTCCATTCACCGGTGGGCGCGATGAAGCAGCGGATCGGCGGCTCGTCCATAATGCCGGTGTCTATACCTTTGAGCCAATAATCGAACCAGCGCAGCGATTCGTCTTGGTACTGATACACCGGACGGTCGAGATAAACTCCCGGACCGATCACCATTTTTTTCGGCCCGCGCCATTTTTTCCAGGCTGAGAACGCTCCCGGTAGATGTAAACCGTAGTTACCCCAGCAAGCGCCGAGGTAGGCGGGGATCGTCGCTTTTTCATCTTGCGCGCTGTGCTCGCGCCAGAACGGGCCGTCGAAAGGATGCAATACGAAATCGACGATCAACGCGTTGGTTCCTGCATCGGGGTTCTGCAGCGCTTCGCGCAGCCCCGGCTGCAGCCACGATCTCTTCATCGCGCAATGCTAGCGCGATCGCTTCTTTGTATGCGGCTTCGCCGTGTTTCTCTTTGTAGAGACTTCGATAGTTAGGTTTGTGCAGGCTGTTGCGCCAGTGACTGATGAAGCCATGCGCCAAAATCCCGCCATGGTAGCAGCGATGGCGATAATCGTCGGTGCCGGCGAACGGCGCGAAGATCGCCTTGAGTGGCTCGGGTCCGAGCGCGGCGACCGCTTTGGCGAGGCGCGCGAAGTAAGAGACGCCGAACATTCCGACCACACCGTTGCTCCACGGCTGCGCCGCAAGCCACTCGATCAAATCGCAAATATCGCGCACTTCCTGCGGTCCCATCAATTGATAGAAGCCTTCTGAATTGCCGGAGCCGCGGACGTTGAAAACCGCGTGGACGTAACCGCGGCGCGCGAAGAAAGTCGAGTCGCCGCTTTCCATGTAGCCGCGCATCGGCGTGAAACCGACAGGAAGCATGGGCGGCGACTGTAAATTCTTGTTGTACGCATGCGCGCCGAGGATGACGGGAAATTTCTCATCGGAATCAGGCCGAAAGATGTCGCCATCTAAATGCGTGCCGTCCGGCATGCGCACTTTGACGTCGCGATCGACGATGATCTCGTATTTCCGCTCCGATGTAGACCACTGACGGGTGAACATAATTTTGTGACCTCCCTGCCGAAATCCCACTTACTCCAGGCGGAAATGATTGTCTAGCGGACATCGGTGCCTTGACACTTCAGAGCGCCGAACGTTATTCTCACACGCTGTCTGAATTTAAGCGGATCCTGGGAGTAACTCGAATCGTGCGAATCATCGATCTTCATTGCTATCCCAACACCGAGCCCTGGATAAAATCACAGGGACCCTACGTCGAAGCGTTGGCGAAATACTGGAATCGCGCTTGGACGTGGAAGAGCGAAGCGGAGGTCATCGAAGAATTCAAGCAAGCCGGCGTGGAGGCGATGCTCGTCGCGTTTGACATCGAATCCGTCACTGGCGCGCCGCCCTGTACAAACGAATACGTCGCGAGGATGCGTGACAACAACCCTGGCGTGATTCGCCAAGCTTGGGGCGCCGTCGATCCGCTAAAAGGCGCGCAGGCGATCGAGGATGCGAAAAAAGCGATCGAAGAGCTGAAACTTTTTGGTTTTCACTTCCATCCGATCATGGGCCATTTTTCCGTCGACGAAAGAAAACTGTATCCGCTTTGGGAGACTATCAACGAGCTCAAAGTGCCTGTGATGATCGACGTTGGCACGACGGGCATGGGCGCCGGCATGCCCGGCGGTTTGGGCGCAGTGATTCGCCACGCGCATCCCGCGGCGATCGATCGGCTTGCGGCCGATTTCCCCAATCTAAATATCGTCGCGGCGCATCCGGGCTGGCCGTGGACTGAGGAGATGCTTGCCGTGGCGCTGCACAAGGGCAACGTTTCGTGGGAGTTATCCGGTTGGGCGCCAAAATATTTTCCCGAAGCGCTCAAGCGCGACATCAAAGGCAGACTGAAAGACAAGATCATGTTCGGCAGTGACTACCCGAGCATTCCTTACGACCGTATCTTTAAAGAGTGGAAAGAGCTGGCGTATTCGGACGATCTGATGGAAAAACTTTTTCATCAAAACGCTGAGCGAATTCTTGGGCTGTAACCGCGTTCGATCTGCCGAATCAATTTTGCATCCGCAGTACCGGTTCTTCGTCGGTGCGCTCGCGCACGGCGCCAATCAACGCAGCGTAGAGTAGAAGCGGCACTGACGAGACGAGAATCATCGCAACGAGGATATCGCCGGTGCCGGTAATGAGCTGTGCCGCGAGCAACGGTGCGAGTACGCCCGCCGTGTAGTGCAGCGACATAATCGCGCCGGCGGCGGTGCCGGCACTGCGGGGTGGCGCAGTTTCCTGCGCAAGTGCCACGACCAGAGCCGGGACGGACGCCTTGAGTAATCCGAAAACAAATATTCCTGTCGCGAGACCCATGGCAGAATCCAGCCAGTAGAACACCATGAAAGCCGCCGCTGCGGCTGGAAGGGCACTCAGGACGATCACGCGTTTGCGGCCAAATTTGTCGGACAACGATCCGAGGGTAAACGATCCGAGCATATTAGCCACGCTCAAAACACCCATGATCCAACCGGTTTCTTGAAGACTGAGGGCCTTAGCGGCGCGCAACGCGGTTGGAGTCCAAGCGGCTGAGCTCCAGAATACGGATCCACCGATGAATTCGGCGGCCGCTAAAATCGCCGTCGATGCGGAAAGCGCGGATTTGATAGGCCCCGAGCGCGCGGCCGCTCGCCTTCGGCGCTGATCTCGAATCCAATAAAACTGCAGCAACATATCCGCGGCGGCGATCAGTCCTACTGTAAGAAACGCCGTGCGCCATCCAAACGCCGCGACGATACGACTTGCCAATACGGCTCCTATGGCCCCGCCGATGCCGTAAGTTACGGAAACGAGGCTAGTACCAAGACCGCGCCGATGCGGTAGCAGATCCGACATGATGGCGTAAAGCGAGGGCGATGTGAAGCCGTAGCCGACGCCCGTTATGCCGAGGCAACAAAAAAACAACAGCGTATCCTGACTGAATGCCGCGAGAGTGAAGCCCGTGGCCAAAAGGGTAAGCCCAGTGATGAGCGCGGGTTTTCGGCCGATACGATCGGCAAGCCGGCCGGCAACGCCGCTCGTAAGAGCGGCAACGACCATCATGACGGAGAAGAGACTGCCTCCGGCGACTTCAGAAAGCGAAAAGGTGCCGCGGATCTCCGGTAGACGCGATCCCGAGTGTCGCCACCATCATGGACGGCATCAAGTTCGCGCAGGGGATGATGCAAACGGATAGACGGTCCCGCTGCGCAGGCACGGATGATTTTTGTCTATCGATGAGTCGTTCCTACTTGAGCGGAATGAAAACGTAGTGACGCGGCTGATTTCCGACGACCCTCGTGATATGGCCGCGCCCGGTGGTGTCTTCGGCGAGCATGACGTCGCCCGGACCGAAACGACGTACCGTGCCGTCGCCGGTTTCGATCTCGACCTGGCCGGAAAGAGTGATGACATATTGGCGTTTCGGCACGGGATGATAATCGCTTAAATGAGACGGCGGCGACGAGCGAAACATGATGCCATGCGTTGGTTGCAACGCGGAGGCTTGCATGTGTCCAATCGGATTGAGCTCGATCTCGATGTCTTCGAAATGCGATTCGTTGTCCGCTCCTGTGTAAAGTCTGACGATCCTCATCAGCCGGTTTGTAAGAGAATCGGTCGAGAAAAGCAAGGCGACGAAACTTTATTCCAATCGTTCAATGCGTTCAAATCTTTCCAAACATTTAGGCCGGGAGCAGAAAGAAGGCAGACCGCAGAACGGAAAAATATGTGCAAGCGTGCCGCGCTTTCACTGCTTTACTGTGGCGCGGGAAATAGCCTATAAACCTTCTAAGCAACGCATTGGTTGTTAGAGTCGCGATAAACAGGAGCCATCCCATGAGTGAAGAAATTTTGGATCAATTGGCCGCCGACATGAAAACGCTGCTATCTGAGCCGGCTGGCAGCCGAAGGGTAAGAATCACCGATCTGACACCGCGGGATGGGCAGCAGTGCAAGCTGGCGACGCGCGTCACCACCGACGATCTCCTGCCGCTATGTGCCTCCATCGACAATTGCGGTTTCTACGCGGTGGAAGTGTGGGGCGGCGCGACGTTTGATGTGTGCATGCGCTATCTCAACGAAGATCCGTGGGAGCGGCTGCGGCGGATGAAAGCGGTCATGCCCAAAACCAAGCTGCAGATGCTTTTGCGCGGCCAACATATTCTCGCCTACCGTCCGTACACGGATACGATCGTCTACAAATTTGTCGAGAGAGCCGTCGCCAACGGGATCAATGTTTTCCGCGTATTCGAAGCGACCAACGACTTTCGCAATATCGAAACAGCGACCAAGGCGGTGAAGGAGTTCGGCGGCGAGGCGCACGTCGAAGTCAATTACACGGTAAGCCCGGTTCATACATTGGAAAAGTGGATGGAATACGCGGAGCAGCTGATCGAGGTCGGCGCCGACTGGTTGTCGCTCAAAGACGCCACCGGGATCATGACGCCGTTCAATGCTTACCGTATCATCAAAGGCATCAAAGACCGCGCCAAGGGCAAGCTGCCGGTGCTGCTCCACTGTCACGACATGGGCGGGACCTCCAGCATGTGCCACCTGATGGCGATTCTCGCCGGCGTCGACATGGTCGACACGGTTTTGTCGCCGTTATCGTTCGGATCGGCGCATCCCGCGACCGAGAGCATGGTGGCGTCGCTGAGCGGAACACCTTTCGACACCGGCATCGATTTGAAAGTGCTCGAAGAGCCGGCGCAAATCACACGGCAAATCAAAGAAAAGTACGAAAAATTCGAGACCGGTTACACCGGAGTCAGCGGCGACGTGTTCATTCACAAAGTACCCGGCGGGATGATCTCGAACATGGTCGCGCAACTCAAAGAAGCCAAGCGCATGGATCTGATGGACGCCGCGCTCAAAGAAACACCGAGCGTGGAGAAAGATCTCGGCCATCCGCCGCTGCTCACGCCGACCAGCCAGATCGTCGGCGTGCAGGCCGTACTCAACGTTCTCGCGGGAGAGAGATACAAGATCGTCACCAAGGAGACGACCGATTACGTCAAGGGGAAATACGGACGCCCGCCGGGTGTAGTCAATAAAGACCTGGTAAAGAAAATCATGAAAGACAAGGAGCCCGATTATTCCCTGCGCTCCGGCGAAATGGCCGATCCTGCGGATTGGGACAAGGCAATCAAAGACTTGGGGCCATTGGCGAAGAACGACGAAGACCTTCTCCTTGGCGTACTGTTTCCGATGCAGGCGAAGGAGTTTTTGACGTTGAGGGAAGGCGGAAGTCAGAATTAACCACCGTAGGGGCGCGATTCAGCGCGCCCTCAGACGAAAAAAACACAAAGAAAGGTTTCGTTTAGCCGCAAGGAAGCTTGCAAAAAAGTTCGAGGATCGAGGACTGTGATCGTCGATTCTCCATTCTCGATCTTCGTTTTTCCCATCATGCCCGAGTTTCCCGACGTCACCGTTTACATAGAAGCTCTAACGGAGCGCGTCCTGAATCAGCCGATTCAGAAGATTCGCATCGGCAGCCCGTTTGTCCTGCGCTCCTTCGAACCGCCGCTCAGCGCAGCCGAAGGCAAGAAAGTTCTGGCGCTCCGCCGGGTTGGTAAGCGCATCGTTTTCGAGCTCGAAGACGATCTTTTCCTGATCGTTCATTTGATGATCGCCGGACGATTTCACTGGAAACCGAAAGGCGCGAAGATCGCCCGTAAATATGGACAGGCGGCCTTCGATTTTCCCCACGGCACATTGCTCTTGACCGAAGCGGGGACCAAGAAGCGCGCGTCGATTCATTTAGTCCGGGGCGAAGCCGCCCTGCGAGAACACGATCCCGGTGGTCTCGAGGTTCTCGACGCGACTCTCGCTCAATTTCGCGAAGCACTGACAAGCGAGAATCACACTTTGAAGCGCTCGCTGACCGATCCCCACTTATTCAGCGGTATCGGCAATGCTTACTCGGATGAGATCCTTCATCGCGCCAAGCTATCGCCGATCCGCCTGACGAAGCAAATGACGGACACCGAGATCGAACGTCTCTATCACGCAGTCCGCGAATCGCTCACTGAATGGGTCGAGCGGCTGCGAAAAGAACGAGGAACCGGCTTCCCCGAAAAAGTTACCGCGTTTCGTCCGGATATGGCGGTGCACGGCAAGTACCGCAAACCGTGCCCCGTCTGCGGCTCACCGGTGCAAAGAATCGTGCATGCGGAGAATGAGACCAACTACTGCGCGACGTGCCAGACGGGTGGCAAGCTTTTGGCAGATCGGAGCTTGTCGCGATTGCTCAAAGACGATTGGCCGCGGAGTCTGGAAGAGATGGAAGAAATTAAGAAGGCTCGAGTCTAGAAAATGGATGGTGCGCGAGCGCACCCTACGATCTCAGGTTTTGCAGAATGTGCAATCTATCTCATTCAGAGCTGTAGGGTGCGCTTGCGCACCGCTTTACTCTCCATAATTTGACGCTGTGTTTTCATCAGCACTCGCCCAATCTGTCGGATAGACACCGTTACGGACAAATCGATGAAACGTTGAATATGGCCAGTCGACCACTTTTGAAACATAGCCGTGCTTCACTGGATTATAGTGAATGTAGTCAATGTGACGTCGGAAATCGCGATCATCACGTATCAGATGTTCCCAGAAACGGCGTTGCCAAATCGTACCTTCGCGGCGTTTTTGCCGTGACTGGCTGACTAACACCTCTTGAGTCCTTTCCGCACATTTCCGAGTGACGTGTTGTTTGATTAGCGACCAGCGTAGGGAGTAATCGACATCGCCCTCAGGTAATTTCCAAATGGTATGGATATGGTCGGGAAGCAAAACCCAGGCGAGGCTGTCGAAAGGCAGTCTCCCTCGTACTTCGGTAATTGCCTCGCGCAGAGCGATACGGTAATGCTCATGAGTCAAAACGGGCTTGCGCTCGAAGGTCTTAACAGTAAAGAAGTAAGCCCCGCCGGGAATATGGGCGCGTCGATACTCGGACATGCTTTGTCGGGTCAACGAGCGGAGAGAAGGCAAATCATATAACATAGTCGCGCATGCGAGCGCTCGGATGGCGCGCAAGCGCACCCTACAAAATTACAAAGTTCGACGACTTTATATCATGGACACAAACCCTGGCTGCGCTTTCACTCGTTCGATCCACGCTTGAATTCTCGGAAAATCATCCAGCGGAAATCCGCCTTCATGCGAGACGTGCGTATAAGCGAAGAAAGCAATGTCGGCGATGCTGTAATCGCCGACGAAGAAATCGGTTTTTACCAGATGGTCTTCCATGATCTTCAACGCAGCCCAGCCGCCGTCGCGCTTTGATGCGAGAAGCGCAGATTTTTCGGGTGAGTCGGGTTTGTGCTGGAGCCAAAAACGAGACGTCGCGATGTAGGGTTCGTGGCTGTATTGCTCGAAGAACATCCACTGGAATACCAGCGCGAACTTCTGCCGGTCTTCGGGTAGAAATTTCGTTCCTTTGGCAAGATACGCAAGGATGGCGTTGGATTCCGCGAGAATAAAGCCGTTGTCGTCGAGCACTGGCGTGCGGCCGTTGGGATTGATCTTTAAGAATTCCGTGGTGCGGCTTTCGCCTTTTAAGATATCGACTTCGACGATCTCGCAGGGAACGCTGAGTTGCGCGAGCAGCAGACGGACTTTATAAGAGTTGCCCGAATAAGCGACGTTGTACAATTTCATAGGCAACTGAACTTTGAAGGCGGCGCATTCTAGATTTGCGGTTCTAATATCTCCAGTCCGTCGTACCGGTCCATGAGATAGAGCTTGCCGTCTTTGTCGTGGAAGACGTCGTTGCTCATGACAACTTTCTGTCCCTTGCCTGGATTCGGAATATAATAGCCGACTTCCTTTGGGATGTACGGATTGGAAAAATCCACCGCGCGCAGGCCGCCGCCGAACCAAGTGACGTAGAGCGTGTTGCCGTAAACCTGTTCCGCAGGTTGGTGCGCGCCGAAGCGGAACTCGTTCGTCGATTTTCCGTCGAAGGGCACGATGAACGTTGCGATGGGAAGCGGCAGTTCTTCCTTGGTGATATCGACGACCCACAGAAATGCGTTGTGGGTTTCATTGAGCTTCTCGCCGACTTCTTCGTCGGTGACGATCATCCAGTCACGCTCCATAATTTTATTCAGCATCGGCAAAGTAGTGTGCGTCGGACAGGGATACGGCGGGCTCCAGTCGAGCGTGCTCACTGTTTTCGGCTTGCTCATGTCGGAGATGTCGACGATGGCGAAGCCGCCGTGCCAGTAGCTGATGTAGAGTCGATCGCCCTTGCGGATCGGATGATGACAGCGAGTCGCCAAGCCGTGCCAAGTCGCAGTTTCACCACCGGCGGTCCACTGCCCAGGCATCCACCAGCGGCAGACCTCTTCGGGCTTTTGCGGGTTCTTCATGTCCAGAACCACGGCGATGTTGCCGTTGTAGCCTTCCATCGTGGGCGAGATGTAAGCGTAGCGGCCGTCGAAGGTGAAGCGATGCACGCCCTTGCCGTAGGTCTTGTAAAAATGTATCTCGCGCGGCTTGGCGCGATCGGAGATGTCGAACACTTTGAGGCCCGATTGTAGCTGTTGTTTAGCCTTGTAGCGCTCGTAGTTGATCAACATGATGTCGCCGCTAACCCGCACCTTGTGCGAGTGCAAACCCTCGGGAATTTCCAGGTGGGCGACGATTTTCGGATTCTTCGGATCCTTGACGTCGATGATCGAAGTGCCGTGCGGCGGATCCATGTGACCGACGTAGGCGTAACCGTTTTCGACGACGACGGAACCGCCGCCGGGTAAATCCATGCGGCCGATCTGTTTAATGTTCTGACTTACGCCGACGGGGGCAGTGCCATTGGATGCCATGAAGTCCTCCTGCAATTACTAACGTTAAGAATTCATCCGTTTCCTGGTTGTGATTTCGACCTGCAGGCGAGAAATCTGAACAGGGAAAGATCTCTCACTCCGTTCGAGATGACAACTTGATTAGCGCCGATGGCGACTATCGCGTCCTCTCTATCATCGAGATCACTTGATCGGTGGTGCGCACGCGCGACATGCGCGGGAAAACCAGTTCCATTAGCATATCGTGGGCGCGTTGATCGTGCGACGTGCCACAGGCGTCGCTGACGACGATCATGTTATAGTCCAGGTCTCTGCCGGAATACAAAGTCGATGTGACGCCGACATCCGTCGAGCCGCCGGAAATAATGATCGTGTCGATGCCGCGGGCGCGCAGCGCGAGATCCAGATAGGTTTGATGAAAGGCGCTCCAGCGATACTTGACGATGTAATAATCGTCCGGCGCCGGTCCAAGATCGGCCAGCACGTCGGAGCTTTTGTCTACCGGCGACGACGTGCATCTTTGTTTTTGTTACTTCGCCATTGGGCCACGGCGTGAGGGAATTATTGGTATCGGTGAGGATAAGCGCTGTGGTGGCGTTGTCGGGACGATGGTTGCCCTTGGCGAAAAAAATCGGCAATCCGGCGGCGCGGCCGGCCTTGCTGAGCTTGACGGCGTTTTGAATCCAGGGTTTCAAAACACGCGGCTTGCCCGGCTCCGGTTCGGCGACGTAGCCGTTGAGTATATCGAAGAACAACAGTGCGGTTTTCTTGAGCTCGAAGTGGTTGACGTTCATGGCTTGTCCTCCTGAGAACGATACTTTTGGGTTTCCCGTGCACCCTATCGCGGTTTGAAGGTCCGATTTAGGTCCGCGAAGAGGCCCTGCTGATCGAGCGTCTGGATGTAACGATTGTCAATCAAGTCGGCTGGGTTGAGATTGAGCGCCGCTGGAAGGCTCTCGCCGACCTGGCGCAGCACGGTTTGAATCATGGGCGGCGTGGTATAAAGCTTCTTCTGAAGAAATTGTTGAGCGTGCAGCTCGTAACCGGCTTCGACGATCGCTTTGTCATCGACCCGGGAAACTTTTTGAATCACCTGGGTACTGAAGTTCTTATCTGCCATCATGCGATAGACCGCTTTGGAAATCGCCCGCAGGAAATTGAGGGTTTCGTTCTCATGGTTCTTGAGGAAAGAGCGCTTGGCGGCAAAGCCGGCATGGGCAAATGGGATTCCCAGGTCTTTGAAGGCGAAAAGTTCTCTAAGGCCGAGTTTCTTTCCTTCCAACATCCCCACGTCCGTAGTGATGCCGGCGTGAACCTTGCCCGTGCTGACCGCCAACACCGTCGCGTTCCCGCCCACGGTTTGGATCATGGCCACGTCCTTGTTCGCAACCAAGCCGTATTTTTCCAGCAGCAAGCGCGCGGCAAAATCGGTGTTGGAACCGAAGCGGCCAAAACCGAGGGACTTCCCTTTTAGATCTTCGACCTTTTGGATTTCCGGTCGCGCGATCACGTAGAAAATCAAGGTCGGGATCGTCGTCGCGATCATGACGATGTCGGCGCCGCGAAGGTCCACCGCGACTACGGGCGCCGGTCCGACCATGGCATAGTCGATTTCATCCGACAGCATAGACTGGATGACCGTGGAGCTATTCTGGATAAACAAGGACTCGACGCGCAGTCCCACTTCATTGAAATAATTCGCCGCGCTGGCGATCCAGAGCGGCGCTTGGGGAAGGCCGAGGCTGGGATAAGCTACTCGGATCGATTGGCGATGATTGGCAAGAGCCGGAGCTTCGACGTGGGAGAGTGCGAGAAACACGGCAAAGGCGACCCATAGTACTTTCATGAGCTCCTCCCTTCCGAAAAGTTTTGCTCCTGGAGATGAGTGTCCATCGCGGTCCGACAATTAAGTCTATCTGATTTTTATCCCCTTCTTTTCTTTTTCTTCGACAACTTTCCAGCCCTCTTTTGCGTACCATTCGATCTGGCGAAACATGCCGGTCAAAATTCTCACGTCCTTTTCCTCCAAGCCGGCGCGACCGAAAATGCGGCGAAAAGCGAGCAGCATATGCTCGGGATTTTCCGAATCCAGAAAGCCGATCTTTAACAGCGAATTTCTCATGATGTCAAAGAGTCTCTCGACCTGTTCAGCGTCGGCTCGTTTTACCGTCGAGTCGTTCATTGGCATCAGCGATGCGACGTAAAACTCGTAAAGACAGATGACGGCGGCTTGGGCGACGTTCAGCGAGGGATAATCGGGGTGCATCGGAATCGTGACGAGAAGTTGGCAATGTTCCAGGTCCTTGTTGCTGAGACCGTGATCTTCCGGGCCGAAGATCAGCGCAACTTTACCCTTCTCCAAAGCATCGACGACCGTGGGCGCGACTTCTTTCGGTGTTTGGCTGTGGCTGCGATAGAGTCCGGCTCGGCACGTGGTGCCGACGACGAGTGTGCTGTCGGCGATCGCATCGCGAAGAGTCTCGTAGGACTTGGCATCAGCCAAGATTTCGCGGCCGTGCACGGCCATCGCTCTCGCCCAAAAACTCCGTGTGCGCCCTTTACCGACGATGGCGAGCTCGCCGGCATCGACATTTTTCATCGCGCGCGCCACCGAGCCGATGTTGCCCGAGCCGCGCGGATGAACCAAAATGATTCGAAGATTGCTCAACATAGTTTCAGGCAATAGGCATTAGCAACAGGCAATAGTCGGAAGATATATTTCGGATTTTTGCTTTTACTAATGCCTATTGCCTGCTTCGCTATTTGGCAAATGGGCACAAGCGGTTTTTCTGGACCGTCGCGCGATTCTTAGCGTCGAACTCGGTTCGGTAGCCGAACTCTTCGTGCATCAGGGAATCTCTGTCATTGACATGCTCGGCGCCGAAGACGTGACCGAGCTCGTGAATCAAGGCGATCTCGTCGAACTCCAGTTCAGCGTTCGGACCGCGGTAGTGAAAAACCGCGGTAACCGGCACGATTACATAATTCGCCAATCCTTCAGTGCAATTGCCGATACGATCGACGCGCGGCCGACCCGTAGTCAAGATCCGGCTAACGCCCTCGGCTGTGAAAAGCACGATTAAATCGTAGCCATCGTTCTTTCCGGAGACAGCCCATTCTTTTTTAAGTCTGGCGAGCAGTTCGGGAGTGGAAGGAATGCGTTCTTTCTCGGGCCACGGCGAGACGCTTTGGCTCACGAGCCGAATGTCAAATTCTCTCTCATAATAGTCCGAGGCGGCTTCGATGAGCCCGCGGACCTCTTGGGACCAGTTCGGATTGCGCGCGCGGAAGGAAACGTCGGCGAGGACTTTGATCCGCACGAGTCGTTGCTCCACGTCAGGGCCGAGAACCGAACAAGAGCAGATGAAAAGCGCGCTAAGGATTGAGCAGATCGTCCGTCGGCGCGTAATCATCGGTTAATATCGGCACATCTTCGGGGATCGGTCTGTCGAAATAAGCCACTGCGATGTCTTGGATGGGATCCGGGAACAATCCTTTGTCGATCGCCGCGGCGCGCTTGACGATCTCTTTGATGTCCAGCCGTTGCTTGTCGCGCGTCGCAACCACAATGACGTTCTGAATCGTATCCAGGCTCACGTTGTCCGGGCGGCGCGCGGCGAAGACATAGGTCTGCGGAAAAATTTGCCGCTGGGTGCGGACGAAAGCACGGACGATTTTACCGGACGGACCGGTGACGGCGCTGATCAGATTGGCGACGATGATGCCGTTCGGCGTGAGCTTTTTCTGGGCCAATTCAAAAAATTCCCGAGTCGTGAGATGAAACGGAATCGCATCGGTGAAATAGGCGTCGAGCAGAATAATATCGTACTGATTCTGCGTGCGCGTTAAAAAGAGCCGGCCGTCCAGCGCGTGCAGGCGCAGATTTTTCCCCTCCTTGATGTTGAAGTGGTCCTTGGCGATCTTGATCACCTCGGGATCGATCTCAACGGCATCGATCTCCATGTTGGGAAATTCTTTCTGCACTTTTTTCGGTATCGAGCCGCCGCCCACGCCGATGATCAACATTTTCTTCGCGTCAGGCCGGAAAGCGAAGCCCAGGGACGTGTAGCGCGAGTAAATCAGGCGCAATGCCGTCGGATCTTTTAGATTCATGGCACTCTGAAGCGTGCGGTCGAAATACATGTAGCGCGCTTCATCGTCTTCTTCGATGCGAATGCGGTGATAAAAGGTTTCTTTTTGCAAGATGGTTTTTGCCCAGGCCACCGGCGGCCAAAAAAGGTTCAGTGATCCGAGGGCGAGTGACACGGTGGCGACAGCCCGCGACAAAGAAACGCCCCGCAGCCGGACCAAGGGTACTACAACCAAAGACAAACATGCCAGCGTGATGCCGAGTGCGTGAATAATGTTGGCCACGCCGAGCACGGGGATCAGGTAAAAAGCCGTCAGCAGCGTGCCGCAGATGCTGCCGCAAGTCGACACGGCGTAAAGCGTGCCGGCGGTGCTGCCGACGGTGTGCAATTGGGTCGCGGCGAGACGGATCGCGTAAGGGGAGATCGTGCCTAGAAATACTCCCGGCAAAAGGAAGAGCGCGCTGCACGAGACCAGCGGATTGAGACGATTGCCGAAATCGACGCCGGCGATCCAGTCGTTGATCGCGGGATAAATGAACGGCAGAAAGAAAATTAAAATGCCGGGGATCAGGAGCAACACGAGCAGCTTGCCGTAGGAGGGTTCCCGCGCCGATAACCAGCCGCCCCAATAATAGCCGATACTCAACGCGGCCATCACCACCGAGATCAAGCTGCCCCAGACGAAGATCGAGCTGCCGAAGTTGGGGGCGAGCACGCGGCTGCCGACGATTTCGAGGGACATCAATACTGCGCCACTGATGAAAACGACAAAGTTGAGCAGTAGTTGCACCATCTTCTAACTCTCCCAATCCCAGTAAGATCCCTCGGGGACGAGGGCGACCGGTTCGAGTAGTCTCGACGATATTCCGTCGATAAATTGTGACGGGCGGGACAGAACCATGCGCAATGTCTTATCGAAAACCCGGTTCGGATAGCTCATAAAAAGATTTTGTTTGGCGCGGGTGGCTGCGACGTAGAGCAGACGGCGCTCTTCTTCCAAATCTTCATCGGAGTTTAGGTTGTAAAACGACGGAAATCGTCCTTCCAAAGCCCAGATAATAAACACCGAGTGAAATTCCAATCCTTTGGCCGAATGAATGGTCGACAAAACCAACGGCCCCTCGTCGGGATCGACCGCCAGCACGCCGCCGATGCTGTCGTTGGGCGGCTCGAGCGCCATGTCGCTCAGCAAAGTTTCGAGGCTTCGGTAGCGTTCCATCATGCCCTGAAAATGCTCCAGGTCGCGCAGACGTTTGGGATGGTCGTCCGGGTGATTCTGCTTGAGTAGGGGCACGTAATACTGCAGCAGATACTGCATTTGCTCCTGCGGCAACTCGGCGTGTGCGGCTTCTTCGAGCACTTGGGCAAGCGTTCTCAGCTCCTGAGCGACTTTGCCTTTGGCTTGGTAGGAGCGCAGCCGCTCGACGGCATTTTGGCCGCCGAGGAGCCATTTGGTGATTTTTTGAGCGGCGCCCGGGCCGATGCCTTCGAGCAAGAGTAAGATGCGGTTCCAGGAAATCGTGTCCTGCGGGTTGGCTAAAACGCGCAAATGAGCCAGCAGATCTTTCACATGGGTGGTTTCCATGAATTGAAAACCACCGCGTTTGACGAACGGAATTTTGTGCCGCGTCAGTTCGACTTCCAGATCGAAGGAATGGAAGCTCGAGCGAAACAGCACGGCGATGTCCCACAGCGGCACGCCCTCCTCGCGCAGTTCGAGAATTTTCTGACAGACAAATTGCGACTGCATCTGCTCGCTGCCGGCCTGGACGAGCTTGGGACGCGCGCCCGAGCTTTTGCTGGTGAACAGGCGCTTGTCGTAGCCTTCTTTGGCGCGCTGAATGATCTCGTTGGTCAGATTCAAAATCGGTTGAGTGCTGCGGTAGTTTTCTTCGAGCTTGATGATACGCGCGCCGGGGAAGTGTTTGGGAAAATCCATGATGTTGCGAAAATTGGCGCCGCGGAACGAATAAATGCTTTGCGCGTCGTCGCCGACCACCGCGACGTTGTCGTGAGTCGCGGCGAGCAGCCGGACGATTTCCGCCTGCAAGTGATTGGTGTCCTGGTATTCGTCGACCATGATGAAGCGGTAAGTGTCGGAGAGCCGCTGGCGCACTTCGGCGTGATCGGCCAGTAGGTCGCGCAACCCGGTCAAGAGATCGTCATAATCGACCAGCGACTTGGTGCGTTTATAATCGATGTAGCGGCGGAAAAGCTCGGCGAGCTCAAAATTGACGTCGACCAGGTGGGGATATTCCAGCTCGAGCAAATCGCTGAGCGGCGTGTGCTTGTTCAGCGTCATGCTGAAAATCTCCGCCACAGTCTGTTTGCGCGGAAAGCGTTTTTCTTTGAGGTTGAGCCCCATGTCCGTGCGAATCAATTGAATCACGTCTTCGCTATCGGGCCGGTCCATAATAGTGAACGACGGCGACAGACCGATATGGCGGCCGGACTTGCGCAGGACTAGGTTGGCAAAGGAGTGGAAGGTGCCACCGGCAACTTGGCTACACCGGCTATCGATCAAAAGACTGGCGCGCCGAAGCATTTCCTCGGCGGCACGGCGCGTGAAGGTGAGGAGCAGGATCGAGCGCGGATCGACGCCCTGATCGATCAGATGGGCGACGCGATAAACCAGAGTTCGAGTCTTACCCGTCCCCGCGCCGGCAATAATGAGCAGCGGGCCTTCCATAGCGGTCGCCGCCTCATGCTGCGCTGGGTTAAGCTCATTACGGTAATCGAGCCCTGAGCTGTTGCGATCGGTTGGTATGGAATTTTTGAGAATGTAGGTCGTCGTCAAGAAAGCTCCGGTTCGTGGGTAAATTACCTATTTTCCTCCAGGGGAGCAAGGTCGAAGGACTGCCGTGGGCAAAATTATTTTCACGGCGGTTGGCTTGGCCTGGAGCAAAAAAATTATTTATTAAAACGCATTTCGACACAGCGCGCGACTATATTTACAATTGTTTATTTAGCCAGGACGACGAAAAACTTAAAACTGTCACCAAAGGTTGACAGGAAGTCTTTTACTATCGAGAAACGTACTGTTCTTAGTACACTACGAAGGTATTCCCATACAAACCTAAAAATGCGCGCTGTCTTCTAGTTGCTAAATATTTTTATTTTTGGCGCCTTTACGGTTTGAGTGAGGCGCTGGTATAGCCCTTGCGGACACTCGCTCTTGATAGCGCGGCAGTGCGCGTCTCCTGTTTCTTGGAAATATCATCGAGATCTGAACGGGACATGGACTGAACCTCCACCTAATCAGGGTGGAGGGAATGGTTTGATGCATTTTTATATCGACGTTTTTAAACGCCGCGGTTTGCGGTAGGTAATTTCGCGGAGGTGGACATGGCGCTCACCGGTAAACTTGAAACAACTTTGGGCGATTTTATCGTGGCTTTAACCGACGCCGCGGAGCGGCAGGTGCACGATGACAAAATGAGTTACGAGCTGGTTGCTTATATTCTCTCGGACTTAATCAACAGCTCGACCAATCGCAGGGCGCGTTGAGGGCGGAGCAGATTCTCGGGTCGGTTCACGCGAGCCGTGCGGTTCTTTGGCACTGTTCCAGTCGGCGGATGATTTTTTTGATGTAATTATTCCAAGAGGAGGCAGTAATGAAAAATAACACAAAATTGATCTGGCTTGCGGGCGCAACCCTCGGGCTGGCATTATCGCTGGGCGGATGTGAAAAAAAGTCTGAAGAACCGCCAGCCTCGGTCGGCTCGGCTCCTGCGCCGGCGCCGGAAAAGTCGACACCCGACCAGCCAAGCTCTTCCCCAGAATAGCGGCGATACCGGAACAACAGGGTCTACGCCGGAACAAAAATCGAATGCCGCTAAATCGGAAGGCTAATAGGCGCGTCGATCAAATCGACGGGAGTAAGTGATGCGTAAAGCCATCACACTCTCGATATTTCTTTTACTGTTCGGATTGGCTGCGAACGCGGCCGAGCTGAAAGGAACTGTGCTGAAGGTCAAGCCGTCGGAGAATCAAATCGTACTCAAAACGGAAAGGGGCGAGGAGACTCTCTTTACGACCAAAGAGACCAAGGGCGTCGAGAATGTCAAAGAAGGCGCCAAGGTGATCGTGACTTTCAGCGAAAAAGATGGCCAGCCAAAAATTAGTGAAATTGCTCCGGACCGCTAGTACGCGCATTCTAATCGACGTAGCTTCTTTGCGCGCACGGCCAACGATTCGTCCCACCGGTTGGTAATTCTAAATTTCTCGTCCACGTCTGCGCGCTCGCCTGTTTACGGCAGTGCGCGCAGGCGTGGCGCGCGTTCGTTTGCTCGCGCCGTACCTGCCGCGCGCTATTTCAACTAAGCCTCGCAATTGCCAAGAGTTCGGCTCTTATCTAACCTTAACGGTGAAAACCAGAAACGATTGCCGGTCGAGAAAGTCGAGATCCTGCTGTAGAACATACCCCGCCTGTTCCATCTCCCGTTGAATGAACTCAGCGGGCGTGTAGTGTCGCATCAGTCCTTCCAGCCAAGCGCGACGGTCAAAGTCGATGATAGCGACTTTGCCGCCGGGACGAAGATACCTGCGTAGGTTTGCAAAGTACGTCACTCGGTTGTCGATGTGATGATAGGTATTCGCAGTAAAAATCACATCGACGCCGGTAGCGGGAAGGGCCGGATCGTCTGGTTTTGCGAGAATGGCTTCGACGATTGACGGAGCTTCGTTTTTCGCGCGCTCGCCGATCAAGGCGACCATCTCTCGATCGATATCCACCGCATACACTTTTCCGGTGGGGGCGACCGCTTGCGCCAGCTTGAAAGTAAAATAGCCGCCGCCCGAACCGAGGTCGGCGACGATATTTCCGGGTTGGAGGTGGAGCGCGCTGATGACCTTATCGGGTTGCTGCCAGTGGTCGCGGTTAAAGCCTTCGTAGGCGCACTGTTTAAGGCGGGCGCACCCGGCGATAAGTAACGCGGCGAACAGGATGAGATTGAGCGATCGCCATGTCTTGGCGACCGTCGACGAAGCTGGCACGGTCATTTTCTTAGTGCTAGCGGCTATGGGGACGGTGTTCCTGATCCAACGTGTTCGAGGGCGCGCGCCACTTTTTGACGCAGATCAACGACATCGAACGGCTTACCGATAAAATCGAAGGCGCCGCAGTCCATCGCTTTGGCCGCTAATTGTTGGGAGTTGACGCCGGTCAACATAATGACCGCGCAGCCGGGGTCGATTTCTTTAATGCGCCGGAGCACTTCGATGCCATCGGCTTTCGGCATCAAGACGTCGAGAAGCACGACGGCGGGATGTGCGGCGCGCACTTGAGCGATTGCGACATCTATATTGTCAGCTTCCAACAACCGGAAAACTTTGCCGAAAACCATTTTTAGGGATTCACGCACGCCCATCTCGTCGTCGACCAGCAATAAAAGCGGCGGATCCGTAACCATCTTTGACTCACGGAAGATTATCTAAGGGTCTAGTTTGGCTGAAATGCGCCGCGAGTTTGTTGGCGTGCGGGTGCTTATAATCGGTTTTTGCAAAGGACGAAGCGCGCCGCCCTGGAGTGGAAACATAGTGAGCGAACTTCAATTTCGCACCCTCTATTTTACTCTTGCACTTACCTCAGCTGGTGGCAACTACTATTTATGATATCACAAACGTTCGCGCTGGCTGTCTGATCAGCGCGTTGCGAGATCGGCACAGCGGGCGGGTCGACTCAAGTACCTCGAGCATTCCTGGCTTATTTCGGCAGGCGGTTTTTCAAACGTGCCTTTCAAATATTGCGCGCTGAGCTCGAAGCAGGCGCTCTGGTCGCTCTCTTGGCTAAACGCGGCGCAGAACGGCAAGGCGTAGCGACCATCCCAAGTGTTATCGATCAAGGCGTAGACGACGCCGCGTATGCAGGCGCGCCGGCCGGCGCCGTTTACGAGCTCGCATTTTTGCGCCGTTGCGGTGTCACCGAAGCGCACGTCGTTGGATAAGTCGCGGCCGATGGAGAGCATGCATTGCTCGCGAAACTCGCCGGCGTTTTCACATTCCTTAAAAATGGCTTCGGTGCCGAGTCCCATTTCCGTCATACGCGAGGTTTGCATGACGTAACACTCGCCGCGGTATTGGGTAGCCAATTTATCGCACGGGTAGTGATAATCGGTCGGGCTCAAGTCGCGCGTTTCCGGCGTGGCATTGAAAACATTTTCCATGAACACGCCGCCGTAGCAGGAGTTGCGGCTCCATTCCTCCGGCAGGCTGTCGCAGACTTCCAGGGACTGAGCCAACTGGTAGCGGGAGAAAAACAGCAGGGCATGGCCGAGGCCATGCAAACATTGAAAACGGAAGCGATACGGAACTTTTGGATCGCAGGCGATCGCGGTCTTTTGTTTCAGTTCAGCGGTGCTCGGATGTTTGTCGATTTGGGCGTAGATCTCCTCGCCGCGCAGAAAGCGTTCCACCGAGCCGTGATAGCAGCCCGAATGGCAGGTCTGATCGCAAGCGAGAAACGAGTCGTGGATGTTGCCCTTGATCCGATAAGTTTCCCGGCCAATAGCGTGGACGACCGGATGGCAATCGCGTCTGAGCTCCGGATCTTCCGCCTCCAAACGCGCGATCAGCCCCAGCGCCTCGACGGTCGAATGGTCTTTTAGAGTTTGGCGAAAAAGTTGGTCGAGACACTCCGCGCCGCGCGCCGTGTTCAGGCAATCTTTAATGGCTTGACGGCTCGGCAGGGTCGACGTCGCCGGCGGAGCGACGGACTGTCCGGCTTCTTGAGCCGATACCGGCCAATGCAGTGAAGCGGTGATAAGCCATGCCAGCAAGAGCTTGAGTATCCGCGCATCGCATCTTTTCACGAGAGATCCTCCCCAAGATCTCCCCGATAGTAGCCAAATTGCTCGGCGGCTGCAATTTTATTTCAGACATTGCACCGAAATTGTGCCGGTAGCGATGCCGCGACGGGAGTTGGCGCAGTGATATTAAATATTAAAATAGGCAGGTTTTATGGTACTGTGGACATAAACGATTCGCCGGTCGAATCGTCTAAGAAGTTGCCATGTCAAAACATAGATTCAAGATGAATGTCTTGGGCGCGCTTGCGCTTGTCATGATTGGCGTTTACGCGTTTCCAACTCCCGCAGCCGACCCCCCGATGATCAAGCCCGAGGCGGTGCCGGCTTACCAACCGAAATATTTTCCTTTTGAAGGCGGTGAAAAGGAAGTCTATTTGGCCAGTTGGAACGGCATGATCGCAGTGGCGACCGCCGAAGTTCACACGATCCCGACGGTTATCGGCGGGAAAAAAGTGTACCAAGTGCGGGTCGAAGCAAAAACTTCGAGGGTGCTCGACTTTATATGGAAGATGCGCGACTCGATCAGCTCGACATTCGACGCCAAGGCGCTTTTCCCTTCGCACTTTAGCTTTAGTCAGCGAGAAAATTCCAGAGTGATCGACACCGAAGCCCGGCTGGATCAGACGACTAAAAAGTGGGCAGTCAATCGCCAGCAGGTCGGTAAACAGCCGAAAATCTATCAGTTCGACGCGCAAAATACTCTCGATCCGATTACGGCGGTGTATTTAGCCCGGAGCTCGGACTTCAAAGTTGGTGATCGACTTTATTTCAAAGTCTTCGGCGGGCGCTACCAGTATCTGCTCGAATTATTCGTCGAGAAAAAAGAACCGGTGGAGCTTGCGTCGGGTAAAACCGTCGAAGCCTATCGGATCATCCCGCGCATCCAAAACATAACCAAAAGAGGCTACGCCGGGCGCTTAAACGAAGCGACGATTTGGATTTCGGCGGATGCGCGCCGCCTGCCGATCAAGCTCAGCAGCAAGATCGTATTCGGCACTGTGTATTTGGATCTGGTGCAAGACAACAAAAGTCGAACGGAGGCGACCGCGTCCGAGACGCGCCGCCCGGCGTCTTAAACGAGAGTTGGTTCGATGTTGTATCAGCCTAGAGTGAATAGAAAGTCTGGATCGCGGTTTCTAGTCACCACTTACAAGTTCCCGATTGGACGAAAACTAGAAACCGGAAGTCCGAAACCAGGAACTGTCATTGTAGCTTTGCTGTTCTTGGCGGCGACCTTGTCCGCCTGTGTCGTCCCTGCACCCGCGCCGAGCCGCCGGGCTCCCAGCCAGAGGGACGACTACTCATCGGCACCCCCGCCCCCATCGCGGCGCCTCGACTCTGCTGACGCCGAACGTTTGCGTCGAGTGATGATACCGCTTCTCCAGGCGATGGATCATCCTTGCCGGGCCGACCAAGTGCGGGTGGGCATCATCAATCAAAATGAGATCAATGCCGCCAACGCGGGTAATTGCGAGTTCTACATCACCGCGGGACTTTTGCGTCGCGCCAACGACGATCAGCTGCGCGGTGTGTTGGCGCATGAGATCGCCCACGAAGATCTCGGCCACGTGGCGAAAGCACAGGTGCTTGGTGCGGGACTCAATATTTTGAGCGCCGGACTGCAGCAGTTATTTCCGGCGGCCGGCGTGCTTGCGCCTATCGCGGGCGAGCTCGTGGCGCGCGGTTATGGTCGCACTGAAGAGTATGCCGCGGACCGTCATGGCGTCGATATCCTGCGCCGCGCCGGATATTCCAAAGACACGATGCTCGATGCGCTTACCTGGATTCGCCGAGTTTCCGGCAGCGCCGGCGGGGGATTTCTATCCACGCACCCAGGGCTCGACGAGCGCATCGCGACGATTGAAAAGATGCGCTAACTCGGCTCGCTTCCCGCATTTCTGGCCCCATTTGTCAGTTTTCCTGTGCTTCTGACAAGTTAACTCGCGTAAACAAAATTGGCGCTGCCGCGTCTAAGGGTTCAAGGAGGCTCAATGCCATGAATGCTAACGCGAGTGCTCTGAAAAGAAGTTCCTCACTTATTGCGACTATCGCTATCGCCGCCACATTGGTGACCGGGTGCGCCGGGGGAGCGTTAACGACGCGGGAAAAGGGCGCCGGTATCGGCGCGCTAGGCGGCGCCAGCGTCGGCGGACTAATCGGCTCGGCAGTGCATCATCCATTAGCGGGCGCGATGATCGGCACGGTACTAGGCGCGGGCGCGGGCGGTTTGATCGGCGATCAACTGCAGGGACGGGACAATGCCGCTTACGATCAAGACCAGCAGATTTATCGGAATCAGCAGGACCTTGAAAATCAGCGCCGCGACATTGACCAGCTTCGCCGCCGGCCCGAATATTAATTTCCGACTTGATATTTAACCAATGGGGGGCCAATGCCCCCCATTGAATTTTTGCGTTGGCGTCATCGACGCTGGAGCTCATACAGACACTCGATTGAGAAGCCGACGCATGACGCAACCTTTCGGATACCTCAAATCTCCTGCCAGTTTCATCGTTATTATTATCGGCTGCCTTATTTTCGTCGATGGGAACGCGTTCGCCGACTATTTCTCTCCCGGCGATCACGCGATCACTTTAACGCATGAGAAGCGCGAGCGTAGTGCGATCGTTCATGTTCCGCCGCACGCAATTGACAAGCGCGACATCCCTGTCGTTCTAAATTTTCACGGCGGCGGTGGTCACGGCGCCAACGAGCAGGAATATTCACTGATGGATCGGCTCGCCGATCGTGAGACGTTCGTCGCCGTCTATCCCAACGGCAGCGGACGCTTCGGCAAACGGCTGCTGACGTGGAATGCCGGCACCTGCTGCGCCTACGCGGTCATCAACAACGTCGACGATGTCGGCTTCGTGCGCGCGCTGATCAGCAAATTGGCTGAATCGATTCCTATCGACCGGCGCCGCATCTATGCGACCGGACTTTCCAATGGCGCGATGATGTCGCATCGGCTCGCGGCCGAAGCCGGGGACCTGATCGCCGCTATAGCACCGGTGGCAGGTGGAATGGTTGTGCCCGGGATGAAATCGACGCGGGCTGTCCCGGTGATGCATATTCACAGCGTCGACGACCCGCGCGCTCTATATGCCGGCGGACTCGGACCGCCGTTTCCGCTGACCAAGAGCCAAGTGTTTCACCCCAATATAGATCAGATGATCGCGCGCTGGGTGAAGTACAACGGCTGTTCAGCGGAGCCCGCAGTGGTCGACCGTCGCGCCGGACGCGAGGGCAGCGGTCAAAGTGCTACTCGTTACGTCTATTCACACTGCCGCGACGGCGCTGAAGTCGATCTCTGGAAACTGACCGGCGCAGGCCATGTCTGGCCCGGCGGCAAGCAGAAATTCATGGAGCGCATCCTCGGTCCGTCAACCGAGATCATCGATGCCAATCAGGAGATGTGGAATTTCTTCAAGCGCTTTGCGCTGCCCGCCTAAGCGACTCAGTTGATGTCTTCACCACGAAGCGCACGAAGGTCACGAAGTATTCGGACGTTTATATTCCTAACCTTCGTGCTCTTCGCGTCCTTCGTGGTGGAATAACATTTCATGACATCTCCTCTTGATCACTCCCTGAGTCTCGCTTTAGACTCAGCGTCTTGTGAAAGTTTTGATTACTGGCGCGGCGGGGCTTGTTGGCGCTCATATGACGCAAAGTTTGGGGCGCGCCCATGATGTGCTGGCACTGACTCACAGTGATCTCGATATTACGGATCAGCAAGCCGTGGAGCATTGCGTGAGAGACACGAAGCCGGCGTTGATCATCAATTGCGCCGTGCTCCAAGTTGACGAATCGGAACGGGATCCGGTCAAGGCCAAGGCTGTCAATGTCGACGGTCCGGGATTTTTGGCTGAAGCGGCGAGCCAAATCGGTGCGGAGATCGTCCATTTCAGCACCCAATATGCGTTCGAAGGCGAGCCCCTCGGCCGGCCTCCCTACACGATCACCGATGCGCCGGCGCCGGTAAACGTCTACGGCAAAACCAAACTCGTCGGTGAAGAGACAGTGCACGGGGCTTGCGAAAAGAGTTACATCATTCGCACCTCGTGGGTTTATGGCAGCGGCAAAAACAGTTTTCTTTGCACCGTGCATAATGATCTCAAAAACGGCAAAAGGGTGCGCGCCATCGATGACATCTGGTCGAGCACGACCTACGTCGAAGATTTGATCGACCAGATGATGACGATTCGGCGAAACGGTTTCTACGGCACTTATCACGTCGTCAACGCGGGAACTTGCACTTATTACGAGTTTGCCCTCGAAGCGGCGAAACTGCTCGGACTGCCGCGCGCGCAGATCGATGCGCTGATCGAAATCACCCACGAGCGCGACATGCAGCGCGTCGCCAAGCGGCCGCGCTTCACGCCGTTACGCTGTCTTCTATCGGAAGAGCTCGGCTTGCCGCCCATGCGCGATTGGCGCGCAGCGCTCGCGGCGTACGTGTGCGGTTAGGACGAGTCTAGAGTTTAGAGTCTGGCGTCTCGCGTTCCTGCCCGCCTCATTACATTCCAATCCTTCATCATTCCAATCGGCCCCGTTCGGATTGACAGGTTCGCTCGTATCCGAGTAAAACCGCATGGATGTTGAAAAAATACTTAGTTCCCAACGGAAAGGTGAAGATGATGAAACGACTCGCGCAGGCAGTCTTGCCTTTGGGGCTATTTTTTCTGAGTTTTTCCGGCCTGTGTGTCCGCCGCCGATACGATCCGGATCGCCTACAGCTCGGTTAATCCTCATGCGCTGTTGGTTTCGCTGGCGGAAAAGCGCGGCCTGTTTCGCGAAGTACGGACTCTCTTCGGTGGTCGTTTACATTCCCGGCGGGAGCACGGTCGTGCAGACGATGGTGTCCGGCGACATTGATTTGGGGCAGCTCACCGGCGCGCCGGGTGTTGCGGCTAATTTGCGCGGCGCCGATATTCTTTACATCGCGATGACCGACGATCGCATGGGTTATCAACTGGCGACGCGGCGCGAAATCAGAAATCCCGCCGATCTCAAAGGCAAACGTTTAGGCATCAGCCGATTCGCGTCATCGGCAGATTTCGGCACGCGAACACTTTTGAAACGGCTTGGTATCGATCCTAAAGAAGTGACGATTCTGCAGATCGGCAACGAATCGGAGCGACTGGCAGCGCTCAAATCGGGCACTATCGATGGCTCGGTGTTCAACGCGCCTTTTGGCAACGTGGCGAAGAAATTCAATTTCAACATCCTCGCCGACGCCGGCGCGCTGGGCATTCCTTACTTCAACACGGGCATGTGCGGCAGCGCCAAAGTGCTGCAGAAAAACGAAGGCAGGATTCTCAACTTCCTGCGCGCCTATCTCGAAGCGATCAAGATCTTCAAAACCGAGCCGGAGTACACGCTGAAAGCGCTAGCGCAATTCAGCCGCGTGAGCGATCAGGACTTGCTGAAGGAAGCGTACGACTACAACAAGAACAAAATTCCAGACATACCGTATCCGTCGCTGAAAGCGATGCAGGCCGTTATCGATCCGCTCGTCGAAGCCGAGCCAAAGCTTGGCAAGATCGACGCGAAAAATTACATCAGCGATTCAGCGATGCAAGCCGTTATCGATCCGCTCGTCGAAGCCGAGCCAAAGCTTGGCAAGATCGACGCGAAAAATTACATCAGCGATCGATATTTGAAGAAGCTCGAAGACGAAGGGTTCGTGAAGAAGTTGATGGGGCGGTAAGCTCATTCATATACTTTGGCCGAAATAGGCCGCCGCTCAGGCAGCGTCTGATGGTCCGCAGAATGTGAAAAGCGCAGGGTAGCTCCCTGATATTGCGAGCGATTTGGGCTTTATTGTCGATGCTCACTTAATCTTGGATCGCACATCCCAAATGAAGGAGGTTGGAATATTTCTTATAGTTGTGACTTCGGTCGCATGGGCAGGTTTTCCCGTGTTAACCAAAGGGGTCACGTCAGAATCTGCCAACGCCTTCTTTGAGATCAGCATTCATGTCACCTCAAAAGGTGATGAGCTTTTCAACAATTGGGATCGCCCGACGGGAAAGCCCTTTAGCGTTCAATCAATCAAAGTCGTTCGGCGCGGGCAGTTCCTTTCAGCAGTCGTCCTCTTCAAGGGTTGTAAGCCCGATGTGTCTGGCAACTGCAATGCCCTTATTGACATCGTTGCTTACGATCCACGGGGAAAGGTATACGGTGAAATGCGTGGCGTTGAGCTGTGGCAACAGAAACCTGCGCCGAGAGCTGGATATACCCAGCTCAGCCGCAGCTACATGGGCCTCGTCATCGAGCCAAATGATCCGCCGGGGACGTATCGAATTACCGCTGTGGCTCGCGACTTGAACGGAAAGTCCGAAGCAAAGTCAGAGCTGCGGTTCGAGGTCAATAAATGAATGCGGGCCGAAGCTGGCCAAGACCATCAAAAGCTTTCGCGCTTGAAGCGCCTATTACAGTGTGCCCGACGATGCTTCCTGCACCGCTACAAGCACCTTTTGTGGTTAGCAGAACGTTTCAATAAAACAAACGGCGTCGTGAGAACCACGACGCCGTTAGACAGAAAGTGCTGGATTAACTTTAACGTTAGTTCCCCTTTGCTTTCCTCGCTGCCGCGATATCGCCTTCGCTGAAGCGATAAAATCTCACCGGGTTGTCGTAGAGCATTTTTCTTTTGAAATCATCGGAAAGATCTTTGCGCGCGTAGAGGTGGGGCAGGTCGCCGCCGAATTGGTCGCGTTCGCGTTCGTGCGGGAAGTCGGAGGCCCACATGATGACGTCAGGATGAACTAAGTCGGCGATGTACGGCGCGGTGCGCTCCTCGACTTCCATGGTGACGAAGATGTTGCCGCTCTTGAAGAAATGGCTCGGTGGATTTTTCAGTTGCGGCGCGAGGCGGGCGGCGAATTTTTCGTAGTCTTCTTCCATGCGGTCCATCATGAACGGCACCCAGCCGGCGCCGGCTTCGAGGTAGGCCATGCGCAGCTTGGGGAACTCTTGAAAAACGCCTTGAAACATCATGTTGGTGATTTGCAGAAATAACCCGACGGGATGCTCGAGCATGTGCGCTTCCAAAAAACTCGCCACGCGGTCGAGGCCGAGATTTTGGCTGACGCCGCCGTGGATCGTGAGCGGCACGTCGAGGCGCTGGGCTTCGTCATAGATTTCATGAAACACCGGAGAACCGTAGAGCGGCGTTCGGTTATTCGTCACGGACGGTAAAAGCCCGGCGCTGAAGCCCAGCTCTTTCACGCAGCGGCGCAATTCCGCTGCGGCGGCCTTCGGATCCTGCGGCGCGAGCAAGGCGACGCCTTTTAAGCGCGGCGATTGGCTGGTGAAGCGGTCGTAGAGCCAGTCGTTGTAGCCTTGCGCGATTGCAGACGCCCACGCTGGGAGTTGGATCATTCCAATCGCCAACGCGGAAGTGGGATAGAGCACGGCGCAGTCGATGCCATGTTCGTTTTGAAATCGTACCCACGCCTCGGCGTCGGGATCTTCGCGCTTGCCTTTGCGCGCCAGGCCGCGCTGCCAGCCGTCGGCGTCGAACATCGGCCACGTAGAGTGCCAATCCATTTCGCTGAAGTTGCCTTTGATGTGAGCGAAAATATCCTTGTGGTCTTCCATGATGTGGCCGTCTGCGTCGATAACGAATTGCGCCATTACGCTTTCCTCCTAAAATTCTACTGGATCACTTGATCTGCGGTTTCATTCTAAAATTGCGAAGAAGGATTTCTCCCTTCGGTCGAAATGACAAGAGCGGTCGAAATGACAGCTTTGAATCAGTGCGCTCCTATTGTCATTTCGAAGAAGCGAAGCGACTGAGAAATCTTTGGATTTGAGTAAGTCAATTTGGCTCGCGGCTACTGAAAAAAGATTTTCTGATATTCCTTCTTCTTCGCTTCGAAATCTTCTTTGCCGAAACTGTACATCTGCACGAATTTGATTTTATCGGCGTCGGCGAGCGGCGGATAGACGCCTTTGCGGTTGACGAACTCGCCGGTGTCGGCCTGGATCTTCATGCTCTCTTCGTCAAGGAAGAAATCAATGAATGCCTTGGCAGTGGCCGGGCGGGGCGCTTTGGCGCCGATGTTGATGTACTGCCCGTCGCCGAGCATATTGTAGTCGCGAATGTAATCGAGGTTGGCGCCCTGTTTATTGTAGGTGAGCACAAAACGCGCGAAGGTGATGCCGACGGGAGTTTCGCCTGTGCCGACACGGTCAGCGGCCGGCACGATCGATTCGACGAAGATCGGTTTGGCGGCGGCGAGGTCGTGGATGAATTTCTCGGCGCGCGGTTTAGCCATGATCTTATCCAGGCTTGCGAGCCACTGGGTGGTCAGCGTGTGGCCGGTGGGGTGTGGCATGACCAACTTGCCGCGATACTCCGGTTTGACGATATCTTCGAGCGTTTTCGGGTATTCACCCGGCTTGAGCATGGCTTTGTTATAAATCACGCCGTACATGATGTTGCGGTAGCGCGCGCCGAGCACCGGATCGATGGCGTCCTTAGCAAATGCTTTGAGCGACGGCGATTCATATTTGCCAATGGCGCCCTCATTGGCCATCAGGCGCATATGGTCGCCGGTGATCGCGACCACGTCAAATACCGGTTTGCCGACGCGGTGCTCGCTCAGCACGCGGTCGAGCACTTCCGTCGATCCGCCGCGCCAATAGTCCACTTGTAAGCCGGTTTTTTTTTCGAATGCGGCTTTTAGAGCGTCGGCGGTAAAGGTCTCCATGGAAGTGTATAGAATGACTTTGCCGCCCTCCTTTTTCGCTGCTGCGACGGTTTGCGCTGACTGGGCGAAGACAAACTGGCCGTTCAAAAACAGCAGCCATCCAAACAGTAGAGCAGAATACTTGCGCATTGGCGTAATCCCTTTCCGGCGCCGACTTGGATGAAACGTCTTTTTTACTTTTCCGATTTATAGTGTACGGCTCGTCGAAGAGTCAAGGCAGAGGCGATGAAGGCGCGAGACGCAAGGGAAATTATCGTCAGGTGTAGAGCGTGGAACTCCTAACCCTTACTGATCAACGCTACCGCTTCTTCGAATCGTATAGAGAATCGATAAAACCGCTCTCGTCGAGGCGGCGAATAATTCGCGGTTCGACAATCTCTTCCGGCTTCAAGCCGGCGACTTTGGGATTCATCGGCGCCATGAGCTTTTGCACATTGCGCAGCGCCTCGATGGACGGATAAGGCTTTTTCTCGTTGCCGACCAACAGGTCCTGGTAACCCTCTTCGGCCGTCGCGGGATCCGTGATTTTCATTTTCATCGTGACGGTTCGCAGCACCGCCGGTTTGTTTTCCGGTTTGCTAGTAAAGGCCTGCGCTTCGAGAAAAGCGCGCAGGAATCTTTCGACGTGATCTTCGTGGTCGCGTAAGTAAGTTGCCGTCGTCACCACGCTGGTGGTGATGAAAGGAATATTGGAGCGATGCAGCTCGAGCATCACTTTGTACCCTTTCTGTTTAAGCCGGCGGCTAAAAAACGGGTCGACGATTGCCAGGTCGACGCTGCCGCCTTCGATGGCTTGGATCAAGATGCCTTGATTACCGATGGCGTTGATCTTCACATCGTCGCGGCCCGGTTCCAAGCCAAAGTTTTGCAGTGCCAGGTTGGCCGCCATCCAAGTTGTGCCGCCGACGCTGGTCACGCCGATGCGCTTGCCGCGGATATCTTTGCCGTCTTTGATCTCGGGCCGCGCGACTAGATCGTAGGGCAGCTGGTTACTCGGACTGGCGACGATTCTGAAACTTTGACCTCCCGCGACACCCGAGAGCACCGTCGCGCCGCCGATGGTGCCGATCTGGACTTCGCCGGTCGCCAATGCAGCGGTTTGAATGTTGCTGCTTGCGAGAAAAACCGTTTCGGCATCGACGCCGTATTTAGCGAACAAACCCTGCGCTTGGGCGATCCAGAGAATCGCCGCGCGCGTGTTGAGCGTCGATTGACTGACGCGAAGCTTGATGAGTTTGGCGACTTTCGCCGGTACTTCGGCGGCTCGTATTACGAACGGAAACACAAAAAGAAACAGTAGCAGCCAATAGCGTAGTTTGATTGTCTGCGGTCTTTTCGAAACGGGCAACCACAGGGGGTTGCCCCGACAAAATTGAAACGGTCGATTGTTCATTAGCTCTTTCCGAGCAAACGCTTGAAAAATCCTTCGCGTTCCAACTCGTCGACGATGCTTTCGTCGAGGTATTTGCCGATGTTCATGTCGACTTTCACGGCCGGATTTCGCTGCGCGATGATTTCCAGGGTGTTGCGCAAGCCTTCCTGCGACACGCGCGTCGGCATCGCAAAACTCTTGGCAAAGTAATCGTAGGTTTCTTCGAGCCCCTTGGGATTTTTAAATCTTAATCGCTTGGAGAGCACCGCGAGTCCTTTTTCTCGGCTGGTCATGAATTGGTAAGTGCCTTCGGCATAGGCTTGTTGAAAGCGCTTCACCGTATCGCGGTTTTTTTCGACAAAAGAGCGGCGCGCGATCATGACATTCATCGGAAAGGACGTTCCTTTGACATCAGGCATTTTTACAAGCTCGTGCATGCCCAGCCGCAGCGCTTCATTGATGTCAGGATAAGACAACATGGTGGCATCAATGGCTCTCGCGGAAAGCGCGACGATCCGCGCCGCAGAATCGCCGGCGGGAAAAATCGTCACCGACTGGCGCGCTATATTCCATGCTTTGAGAAGCGAGAAAAGTAGCGGTTTCAGTGGCGCCGCCGACCGCCAAAATACCGATCTTCTTGCCGGTCAGATCCTCCGGCTTACGAATCTCTTTCTGGGTCACGAAGCTGTACGGAAAATTGTTGAGCGTCCCGGAAATCATGACGATATCCGCGCCCTGGCTGATCGCGTTGATTCCCGTGGCGGCGTCAATCTGGGCGAGGTGAATGCTGCCGCCGAGCACGGCTTGAATTTGCCGCACAGAACCCGGAACGAGCACGACGTCGCCGTTAAAGCCATATTTTGAAAACAACCCGAGGTCTTTGGGCGCCCACACCGGCGCCTGAAAGCCTGCGAAGCCGGCGTAGGCAACCAGATAAGTTTCTTGGGCGAGCGAATTTATCGGAAACAGCAACAGCAGCAGGACGATGCACAACCGTTGATACAGCATGCCGGGTAACCTCGTTTATCCGAAGTTTCTAGTTCCAAGTTTCTAGTTGGTTCAATTCCGAGACTAGGAGCCAGAGACTAGAAACGAGAAACTAAATCTCACGTCCAGCCTCTCGTCCAGTGCTCGCCTCGTTTAACTTTGTCCGCGTAGTAGTTCCAATCGGCGGAATGAAACATCTCGTCGCGCGGCCGGCGGAAAAGCTTTTTTCGGCTCGCGGTCAGAGTTTCGATCGAGTCCGGCGTCGGCCCCTGGTAGCCGTGCAGGCCGGCGATGGCGATGATTTTGGCGGTGCGTTCCATGTAGAGGGCGTTGATGCAAGCTTCGTCGATGGTCGCGCCGACCGTGACGATGCCATGGCCTTTGATCATTACCGCTGACGCGTCTCCTAGACTCTGAGCAAGCGCCGCGCCTTCATCTTCGTCCAAGATATAAATCGGCCGGGGAAAGATCGGCGTG
This sequence comes from uncultured delta proteobacterium, assembly GCA_963755715.1. Classification (GTDB taxonomy): domain Bacteria; phylum Desulfobacterota; class Binatia; order UBA9968; family UBA9968; genus DP-20. The sequence goes on along the minus strand of CAVWLW010000036.1, from coordinate 43,934 downwards.
CCGCCGCTGAAACGTGAGGACTGCATATGCACCCAATCGACGGGCTTGTCCGCCAGGCTGAGCGCGATGCACATGGAAGCGTGACAATGCACAGCGGCGTTGACGTCGGGCCGGGCTTTGAAAATCTCCGAATAGATGACCGCTTCGCGCGGAATGGTGCCGACGCCGGAAAGCTTCTTCAAGGAAAAATCGAAATGAACCAGCCAATCTTTCTTGTCGCGCTCTGGACGGCGAAACATTCTTACGGCGATTCCCTTGCCGTTGGGCAAGCGCGCGCCCACGTGGCCCCATAGATCGCCGATTTCCCAGTCGAGTATTTTTGCGGCGATCGTCAGCTCTTGCTCGATGGCTTTGACCGATTTTTTAAGCTCTCGGCCGACCGCTCTGTCCGATGTTTTCATAGTTCTTTCCGGTTTTGTAAGTTGCACCGAAGCGGCTTCACGATGCCGCCTTGCGGCGCGCGGTGTAAGACGCCGGATTTTCTTTTTCTGCCGTCGCCGTCAAATAATTGAAGTGCTGCCGCCACGGCACTTCGCGGCCGAGCATGTGCGCGAAACAGTCGATGTGCGGGAACCAATTGCGAGCGACATCGCGCAAAATATGCGGCGGCTCTTTGCCGGTGTTGAACTCCTTCACGCTGGTGAGAAGAAACCTGCGCACGGCGATGACGGCCTTGTCGCTGACGCCGAGATGCTCCCGGCTGCGGTCGAAGATTGCGCCCATGCTCTCCGTGGCGCACGCGTCGTGATTGAGAAAATCCTCGATGCCCGTGAAATTTATCTTTTTTTGCATCTGGCGATCCTGGAGATAATTATTACGCGCGTTACGAATCCGGGTGTAGTCGGGATTGATCTGTTTGCGCCGGTGCACCTCGTCGTCGCTCACGGCGCGGTCGCGGCGAAAGCCGATATCGTAGCGCCAGCAGTGCGTGTCGTCGGCCGGCACGTAGGTGTGGATTTCATAGCCTTCCAGTTCATTGGTCGGCCGTCCTGCCGGCACGCAGCCATACACCGGCATGATGAAGGCGGAGAAACGGATGTAGTGTTGGTTGTCGAAGTTGCGCGTGGCGATTAAACGGACGCCGAAGTCGGTGTCTTCGGTTTCATAAAACGGCGCGGTGTCGCTTTTGTAGAGGGGCTGATTGCGCTCGTTGGTAAAGGCGCGATGCAAGAAGGACAAATGGGACGAATCGCACTCGCCTTCGAGGCCCTGGAGGTAATTGCACTCCAGTAAAGCTTTGGTCACGTAAGAAAACTCCGGTGGCACTTGGGTCCATTCGTAGTTGGGAAAGAGCGGCATCAATTCGCGCGGACCGAGGTAAGCATAAATAACGCCATTGGTTTCATGCGTGGGATACGCCGTGTGGCGGAGCTTCTTGCGAAAATCGCTATCAGCGGGTTCCGCGGGAGTGTCAACGACATTACCCTCAACGTCGTATTTCCAGCCATGGTAAATACAGCGCAGACCGCACTCTTCGTTGCGGCCGAAAAAAAGCGACGTGCCGCGGTGGGCGCAGTGCTCGCCGACGAGACCGATGCGTCCTTGAGTGTCGCGAAACGCAACCAGATCTTCGCCCATAAGCTTTACGCGTACGGGCGGGCAGTCGGCGGCGGGAATTTCTTCCGAGAGCAACGCCGGGACCCAGTAGCGCCGAATCAGATTGCCCATCGGCGTTCCCTGATTGGTCTGAGTGACTAAATCGTTATCTTCTCTCGATAACATACAGAACCTCTCACTAAGTTATTCAAGGGCTAAAAACGTTCAAGTCGTTCCAATAGTTCAAGCCGTCAAGATCGATCACGTATCGAGCGTGCCCGAGGCGAAGATTTCGTCATAGGACGGCGCCGAGCGGATCATGCCTTGCTCGACATTGTACTTGATAAAAGCGTCGATCGTGGTCTTGTTCGCTTTGATGCCGTATTTCCACGGATCGCCCCAGGCGGCCGTTTGCTCTTTCATTCGCTCTCTTAAATAGATCACTGAGAAGCCGCCGCGATCGCTTAGGATATCGTCGTAGGCGATCTGTTTGGCTTTTTCAAAGGCGGCGTAGAACTTAGCGGCGAGCTCAGGGTGCTCGCGGTCGAGCTTGCGGCTCATGACGATCATATGCACCGGCGTAAAAATCCCGGTTTCCCGATAAAGCTTTTGATCCTCGTGGAGATAACCGGCGAACAAGCGCTTGATTTGGGGATGACCTTCGAGATTTTCAAACATCTTGGTGTCGGAAATATCAGTGATGATGGCATCCAATTCGCCGGCGATGAGGCGTTGCGACATATTTTTGGATTCGTCGACGTACTCGATCCTGGCGTTTGTGTCGTGGACTGGAAAAACTTCCTTGGCTTGCAGCACCCATTGGACTTTGGAAAAGTCGACACCGTAACGTTCACCCAACAAGCCTCTTGCCCACACAGTCAGCGCGGTTCGATAAGTGCGCGAGCCGATGCGTTTGCCTTCAAGATCTTTCGGTGCGTTGATGGCGGCGTTGGCATGGCAGAAGATCAGTTGATAGACGGGCTTGCGCTTGGAGAAAACCGGCAGGCCGATGATTTCCCAGCCGGCTTCGATGGCCGGCAGGAAATAGCCGATGTTTAAATCCATCAGACCGAAGTCGCCGGCTTTCATCTTGACATCTTCTTTGTTGATCATCGACGACGATTTGACCGGCTTCAACTGTACGCCGTCGATGGCCACGCGCCCTTCCAGGAGCGGCATGGTAACGTCGTAGCGCATTACGGGAAATTCGATTTCCAGGGTTTGGGTGCTCATGGCCTCGCTCGACAATTCATAGAATTCAAACCGTACAATTGCGCGGCGCCGCCTTGCCTGTCAAGCGCTGCCGGTCTTGGATAGATGCCTTATCAGGTGCGGCGCGAAGGATTCAATAAGTGGCGCAGAAGCGGCGCCAGCTCACGGGTCGAGACCGGGAAAGTGGATTTACAGGGCCGAGATCGCTTGCGCGAAAAGGTCGGAGCGGCCGCGCTGCTTTGAAAACAAACGTTCGCTGCTTTGCGGCGTTGGAATGGCGCCGATGAGTGGATGAAATCCGCAATCCACGGCTAATTGACCGGCTCACCGACTTCCGCCAAAGCGATCTTCAGACAGTCAAGACATTATGCCCCGTTAACCTCGCGTCAACGGTCGATACTTGATCCGATGCGGCTGATCCGCTTCGGCGCCAAGCCGCGCCTTCCGATCAGCCTCGTATTCTGAATAGTTGCCGTCGAACCAGATGACCTTGCTGTCGCCTTCGAAGGCGAGAATATGCGTCGCGATCCGATCGAGAAACCAGCGATCATGCGAGATCACCACCGCGCAGCCGGCGAAGTTTTCCAGCGCCTCTTCCAGCGCGCGCAGCGTGTTCACATCCAAGTCGTTGGTCGGTTCGTCGAGCAACAAGACGTTGGCGCCCTCTTTCAACATCTTCGCCAGATGAACCCGATTGCGTTCGCCTCCCGACAGCGCTCCCACCTTCTTTTGCTGATCCGTGCCGGAAAAATTGAAGCGCGCCACGTACGCGCGCGAGTTGACGTTCGCGAGCGCCGATTTTCAATAAATCCGCGCCGCCGCTGATCTCTTCCCAAATCGATTTCTTTGGATCGAGCGTGCGGCTCTGATCGACATAAGCTAGGGCGACGGTTTCACCGATGCGGATCTTTCCCTTATCGGGCTGCTCCTGTCCCGTGACCATGCGAAATAACGTCGTCTTGCCGGCGCCGTTGGGACCGATCACGCCAACGATGCCGCCGGGTGGCAGTTTGAAGGTCATGTCGTCGACCAGCAGATTGTCGCCGTACCCTTTGGCGACGCCTTCCGCTTCGATTACGACGTTGCCCAGGCGCGGCCCGGGCGGAATGGGGATCTCCAAATCTTCGCGCCGCTTCTGTGCCTCCTGGTCGAGCAATGATTCATAAGCCGTGATGCGCGCTTTGCCTTTGGCTTGCCGCGCCTTCGGCGACATGCGAATCCATTCGAGTTCGCGCTGCAGCGTCTTCTGCCGCTCGCTTTCAGACTTTTCCTGCTGACGCAGACGCTCCTGCTTTTGTTCCAGCCACGACGTGTAGTTGCCTTTGAACGGGATGCCCTCGCCGCGATCGAGTTCCAGAATCCAGCCGGCGACGTTGTCCAGAAAATACCGGTCATGCGTAACGGCGATGATCGTGCCCGGATAACTTTGCAGGTGATGCTCGAGCCAGGCGACGGACTCGGCATCGAGGTGGTTGGTCGGCTCATCGAGCAGAAGAATGTCGGGTTTTTGCAGAAGCAACCGGCACAAGGCCACTCGGCGCCGTTCTCCGCCGGACAAAATCTTCACCGCGGTGTCCGGCGGCGGGCAGCGCAGCGCATCCATGGCCATCTCCAGCCGCGCATCGAGGTCCCACGCGCCCTGATGATCGAGCTTCTCCTGTACTTCGCCTTGGCGCTCGAGCAGCTTATTCATTTCCTCGTCGGACATCTCTTCGGCAAACTTGGCGTTGATCTCTTCAAACTCTTTCAGCAGATTGACAGTTTCTTGCACGGCCTCTTCGACGACTTCGCGCACGGTTCGCGAGTCGTCGATCAAGGGTTCCTGCTCCAGATAACCGACGGTATAGCCCGGCGATAAAACCGCCTCGCCGTTGATCTCCTTGTCGACGCCGGCCATGATGCGCAGCAGCGACGATTTGCCCGAGCCGTTGAGTCCGATCACGCCGATCTTCGCGCCATAGAAATACGAGAGATAGATGTTTTTCAGGACGGCGCGTTTGTCGTAGAACTTGCTGACGCCGACCATCGAATAGATAACTTTGTTGGGTTCAGGGCTCATGAATTTAAATGATGTACCTCGGTAATGAAATTTTGCGTCTTTAACGCTAACCTGTCGACGTGGAATCTGCAAGAAACCACACCGGTATCATTTAAATTACGTGCAGATTCCCGGACGGGAATACTAACGGCTTTCCATATCGCTCCAAAACGTCCAAGTCCGGTTGCCACGAATCAAGCGGCTGACGGCAAAGTCGATCCGGGAGCGGTGTTGGGGCCGCTGCACGGTCTTAACTTCGGCCCTTGGCGGACCCACGATTGTGGGCTATGATTTGACCATGATCAAATTGCAACTTTTAACTCGCCAAAGATTTCTTACTGCGCTGTGCGCCGCGTTGATTTTAGTCATGAACGTCGTCGGTCCCGCCGGCGCGGCGGAGAGCCTCAAGAAGTTGCGTCTCGCCTACGCCGGTTGGGAAGTCGGCACCGCCGTCGCCTATATCGGCGTCGACTCCGGGCTTTTTAAAAAACACGGGCTTGAAATCGAAGAGCTGCCGATCCGCGATACTCTCAGTGCCGGCGTGCAATCGCTGATCGGCGTCGATCTGTTAATTGGCTTCGGCAACCCCTTGGCCCTTTTGCAACCGCTCGCCAGCGGCTCCGATATCACGGTCATCGGTTCTCACGTCAGTTTCGATCAATACGGCATGGGCGTCGGGACGGCGATCAGCGCTCTGAAGGACTTGAAGGGGAAAAAGGTCGGTGTGTCGGCGCTCGGGGCGAGATCGGATTTGATCGCGCGGGTCATGCTGCGGCGCGCCGGTCTGGACCCATCCAAGGATGTTGAAATGGTCGCCGCGGGCCTGGCTCCGGCCCGAGCGCTCGCTCTGTCAAAGAATCTCGTTCAAGGTGTGCCTCTGAATCAAGAAGTTGCGGCGGAGGCGCAGAAGCTCGGCATCAAGATTATTGAGATGAAGCCGGTGCCGGTAGTGACGGATCTGTTAATGACCACTCGTTCTTTCATCAAAAAAGACGAGGTCACGGTGCGCCGCTTCATGCAGGGTTACGCGGCGGCAATCCAATATTTCGTTTCTAAGCGAGAAGAAAGCTTGTCTATCCTCAAGAAATATTTCCCCGGCAATCAAGCCATCAGCGTCGATGCCATGTACGATGCTTTTTCGGCGCAGCTTCGACCGCTGCCGGAGTTAAACAGCGAAGCGCTTCAGGCGCTCGTCGATGTCGGCGCGGCCGCCGACCAGCGCACCAAAAACTTAAAACCGGCGGATATCAGCGAGCCGCGCTTCTTCGATGAGCTCAAGAATAGCCAGTTTTTGAAAGATCTCTACACCGAAAAGGTCAGCCTTTAGTCTTAGCCGGCGATTCGATCGTCATTCCGGGCAAGCTGGCGAAGGCCAGCGCGACCCGGAATCCAGGATTTTCAAAGCATCTGGATACCGGCGTCCGCCGGTATGACGGCTAAGACGTGAACGACTTGTTTAGCTAACTTCAGAGACAGGACACTAGATTTCGCTGCATTGACGATTTTCGGTTTACCTCGCTCCTTTTGACTATTGCTTCCACCTTTTCAGGTTCGAATGGGCTCGACATTTCTGCTTTGCGACGCTTTGATTTTAGCGTCTGGAACTTTCCAGATGCATCTGCTATGCACCGGGAAAAGCAATTCAACCGGAGGATTTCATGAGATTGAAGGATCAAATCGCCATCGTGACCGGCGCCGGGCGCAACATCGGCGAAGACATCAGTAAATTGTTTGTCGAAGAAGGCGCAAAAGTCGCCATCGTGGACTTGGACCCGGGGCGCGGAAGCGCCGTCGCGGCAGCGATCAACGCCAAAAGCCCGGGCAAGGCGATCTCGGTCGTCTGCGACGTTGCCTCGCCTGCGTCGGTCGACAGCATGGTGCAGACCGTGGTCAAGCAATTCGGCGGCGTCGATATCTTAGTCAACAATGCGGCATGGACCGATCACAAGACGCTCTTCGATATCAGCGAAGAAGAATGGGATCGGGTCATGAACGTCTGTCTCAGAAGCGTTTGGTACTGTACCCGCGCCGCGGCCAAAGCGATGATCGAGCAAAAGCGCAAAGGCAAGATCATCAACATCGCTTCGACATCGGGTCACTGGGGCCGCAAAGAGGCGACGGCTTATACAACCGCAAAAGCCGGGGTCCTGAATCTCACGCGTTCTATCGCCGTACAGCTGGCGCCCGAGGGAATCCGCGTGAATTCGATCTCACCGAATCGCATCGGTTCGCCCGTCGGCCAACAGGATATTCCGGAAAACCGCTTCGTTAAAAACCTGGCGGGCCGGCGTGGCGTGCCGATGGATATCGCCAAAGCGGCGGTCTTTCTCGCCTGCGATGAATCGGATTTCATTTATGCCGTCGACCTGCCGGTAGACGGCGGCGCGCTGGCAATCCGCGATTAGCCGCGTCTTTTAGGTTTAAGGGTAAAGGGCAGTGGAGCATCAACGTCTTCACTGCCCTTTGTTTTGACCGCGATGGATGGCGATTTGTTGTTCGCTGCCCTGAAAGGATCTCGACCATGAACGAAATTTTCTCGGATTCACGTCGCCGGCCGGTCAATCCACCGATCGCGCCGGACGCGACACTCCACTCAACTTCAGACACGGTTCTCTGGGGTTATATCGCCGCCAACCTGGCGCCCGCGCTGACGATCAAGTCCGGTCAGGTTGTCGAGATCGAAGCGCTGTCGCACCAAGGACTGACGACCAACAAAGATCCAGAGAAGTTCTTCGGTGCTTACGGAATCCCAAATCATGAAGTGCTCGCCGATGCCAAATCCGTCTATGCGGAGGTGAAACGTCCCAAAGGTGCCAGCGTGCATATCCTCACCGGACCGATTTACGTCGAAGAGGCGGAGCCGGGCGACACGCTCGAAGTGCGCGTGCTCGACATCAAGTTCCGCGTGCCTTACGGCGTGAACAATACCGGCCCCGGCAAAGGTGTGTTGCCAAAGTTGCTCCAAGAGCCGTCGGCCAAGCTGATTCGCCTCGATTTGGAACGCCGCATCGCGCTGTTTTCGGATGATATCCAAATCCCTCTCAATCCTTTCATGGGTATCATGGCGGTGTCGCCGCCGACGAGCTTGGGCATGGTGTCGTCCACGCCGCCGGGCGCCTGGGGCGGCAACATCGATCTCAAGTTCACCGGCATCGGCTCGTCGCTGTTTTTGCCGGTTTTTAACAAGGGCGGTCAATTTTTTACCGGCGACGGCCACGCCGTGCAAGGCGACGGCGAGGTCGACGGCGGCGCGATCGAGATCTCGCTCAAGCCGACGCTGCAATTTATCGTGCACAAGAAAAAGACGCTCAAGCAGCCGCGGGTCGAAACCGCGACGGATTATCTCACCACCGGCTTGAGCACGGACTTGAACGAAGCGACGCGGATTGCGCTCCAGGAAGCGATCGATTTTTTGCAAAGCGAAAAAGGCATGAGCGCGGCCGACGCCTACGCGTTATCGAGCCTGGCCGTCGATCTTGGTATCGGCGAGGCGGTGGATATCGTCAACCTGGTCTACGCGAGGATTCCCAAGAATATTTTCAAGAGCAACCCGGAGTTCTGGTACAAGCCAGATCAGTCAAGAGAGGCGAATTCCTAGGCTTGTGGCCTCGGAATAATATCGTGAGTCGCAATTCGTACGACTGCTATGCTTGACCACGTACCAGCCTTGAGATTGCACCGAATTCGGAGATAGATAGTGGCAGCGTATTAGAGGAGAAAATTATGGACATTGCGCCGCTCAATCAAAAAACCGGTTACGTGCGTTGGATGAAAAGCCAGGGGTTGCCCATTCACTCGGGCCACGGCATGGCCGATCTGCGCGCGCTTGAAGTGGCGCCGTATGCGCGCCTGGGCGGCCAGGCGGCGTTTGTGCAGTTGCACGGCATGCAAGGCATCACCGGGAGCTATATCGGTGAGATTGCGCCCGGCGACGCGCTCAAACCGGAGCGACATTTATATGAGGAAGTCATTTGTATTCTCAACGGCCAAGGCGCGACGGAGTTGTGGGATGATCATGGCAACAAGAAAATGTTCGAATGGAACAAATGGAGCTTGTTTGCGCCGCCGCTGAACACGACGCATCGCTTGCTCAACGGCTCGCGTGAACCGGTGCGTTTTCTCGCCGTGACCAACGCGCCGCTCGCCTTCGATATTTATCGCGACGAGGATTTTATTTTCAATTGTCCATACAGTTTTAAGGATCGCTACTACGGCGAAGATGATTATTTCGAAGTCGGCAAAAAGCGCTACGTGAGCGGCATGATCAATATCTGGGAAACTAATTTCATTCCCGATATCAAATCGGCGATGCTTGAAAGCCTCGAAGTCAAAGGCGCCGGCTTGCGCCTGGCGCAGTTCGAGATGTCGGGCAACGCTTTAGTCGGCCATCTCGGCGAGTGGCCGGTGGGCAAATATCACAAGGCGCACTATCATGGCCCCGGCGCAATCATCGTCGGCACGCAATCGATCGGTTACGTTCTGTTGTGGCACAAACAGTGGGGCATGCACCCCTATACCGACGGCCACGAAGATCAAGTAATCGACATCAAATGGGGTGAAGGGAGCATTTATTGCCCGCCCGGCGACTGGTTTCACCAACATTTCAATACCGGCAAAGAGCCGGCGCGCCACTTGGCGGTGCGCTACGGCAGCCGGATTCATCCACTCGGGTTCAAAGTCTCGCACCAGAAGACCGACGACGACGTGTTTCGCAGCGTCGATGAAGGCGGCTGGATGATTCCCTACGAAAACGAAGACCCGGAAATCTCTCAACGCTACCAGGCCGCGCTCAAGGCGAACGGAGTCGTTGTCTAGATTTCGTTCAAACCGGCCCTCCCACTGCGAGAGTTGATTTCGGCGCTGCACTTTTTAACTCCGACGAGGAAGAGGCGCGGTCAACACCGGTGCTGTACGATCACTTGTGGAGCAGAAGCCACCCGCGTTTGGTTGGCTGATTCCAGCCTGACTGAATTCACGTTGACTCGTTTTCGATCGTAGCAAACTGTTCTTTGGGAATTCGAGCATCGGCAAGGATATGCTCTAGTTTATCGGACCAATCGCTCTGCTGAGTCATCGACCTGGCCCGGAGCCGAATTACCATAGCGAGTGACAAGCAGAGCGACTTTGACGACCCGTTCTCGGCGCGCTTAGGATAGTGCCGCGCCCAGATGATGCCGATCTCTTCGTTGTCTAGCCGATCCATTTGTGTTCTCTGCTGTAATTCGAAACGTGTCCTTTGGCTTCGCGCACTATCTACAGTGTAAAAATTACTGCATCGAGTCGCAAGACCGTGTTTAACCACATGATATAGCTTGTATTCCCATTCGGAAGTTCTATATAATGTGGGGCATTTATGATTCTCCTCGTAGAAGACGAAGAGAGGGCTCGGGAAGTTTTCGCTAGAATCCTCAGACACGCCGGTTACGCAGTCCTGGAAGCAGCCGACGGACTTGAAGCGCTATCTTTGCTTGAGGATCTACCCTGCGATTTAGTCGTTTCGGATATATTGATGCCGAAGCTAAACGGGTATGCGCTGGTTGCCCGCATTCGTGCCAAATGGCCCAATATGCCGATAATTCTCACGTCCGGTTACCTGTCCCAAGATGCAGCAAAGACCATGATGAACGGGTCGGTAGAATTTATACCGAAGCCCCTTGATGCAGCGGCGCTAATTGCGATCATTCAACGCTTGATCGGGCCATCCAGTTCGATGCAGGGCCTTTAGACAAGGAACGATCCGGTTTGTCGGTTTAGTTCGTCTCTCCCTTGCCCGCCATTCTTCTGTTCTATACCTGGAAGGTACGGTTCAATACTTGCCGGTTAAACTGAGCCGGTAGCGGCTTCTTCTTTTTTATGGGAAAAACCAGCGGCTGGCCTAGTGTCCATTCCGTGCTCTTTTCTCTGCGTTTAGCAGCTGTCTTCTTTATCCTTTTATTTTATTCATACTAATAGGATGGCACAGTGGGGCATCGTTATCGACGCCCCTTTCCAAAAATCGCCATCGACTTTGTCCAAGGCGGTCGCGAGAAGCGCTCCAAGCGACGCCAGCCGCAAAAAACAGCGCTCTAGTCGCAAGAAGGCGAATCTTTCGAGAGGGTGTCAGTGGCTCTGGGAGCCGTCCGATACCGGTGCAAGACGTGTCCGAATCAGCACGAAAACGGCTTAAACGAAGGCAAAGCGTCGCGTATATTCAGTTATTACACCTTGTCGAAGATAGGATCGGGTTCCATCGTAGTGGCATCCGCAATAATGTTCGCATAGACAGCTAAGGCCGACATTGCCACGACCTCCACGATCTCCGATTCTTTTAGCCCATGATCACGGAGCTGCTTATAATCGGCTCCCGTAAGACTTTGGGGGTCCGTGGCGCACTTAACCGCGAAGAGAATCATGTCTCGTAACTTTAGATCTTTACTTGATCGTATATCTCGAACAAGAGCGTCCAAATGGTCAGGATGGACTCCCAGCATCCGGCAACAAGCAAGATGCGCCGCCACGCAGTAGTGACAATTGCGTTCCTTTGAGATCGCGACGAACATCATTTCCTTGATCCAACGCGGAATCTGTCCGCTTACAAGCACACCTCGCACAAGATCCCAAGTGGCCCGCGCTACTGTCGCGGAATGACCTTGCGTCTTTATAAAATTAGGAGGTAGGGCAAAAAGCATTCTTCGCGCGAAATCGGCGTATACATCCTTGGTCTCTTGAGAAGCTTCGTCCTGCGAAACCGGGCTTATGTGCGGCATAACCGTGGTCTCTCCTTACGGTCTGGTTGTATTACTGAGCTATCACACCTAAATCCGTACTTAAATTGCTACGGGTCGGAAATTTTAAAGAAGGAGATATGCGGGTGATTTTACCCAGAGCTCCAATTCTTGATTATTGCAGCGCCTAGCGCGGTGCGGGAAGACCAAATGTATCGCGCCCGGAGTTGGCAATCACGGCAAATGTCACTTGGGCATCCGAATTGCGTAGATACTTCTCGTGAGCGTTCCGGGCAAAATGGGCGGCATAACGTAAGGCTCAGCCCACAAACTGTATGGAAGTCGAAGACATATGGAATCGTTTGTTCTCGTCGTCGATGACGAAGAAAACTTGCTTTTACTTTTATATGAAATCCTTTCCAAGGAAGGCTATCACGTCAAGACAACAACCAATGCGTATGAAGCCTTAGATTTCGTCGATCAGCGGGATGTTCGCGTCGCTATCTTGGATATTAGAATGTATCCGGTCGATGGTATTGCGCTTCTGGCTGAAGTCAAAAAGCGATCTCCTTCAACTCAGGTGATCATGATGACGGGGTTCCTCACCCCTGAAACACAAAAGCGTTGCATTAAATACGGCGCGACGGACTACTTTGGAAAACCATTGGATATTCCGAAACTCAAGCTGGCGGTTCGAGCTATGCTATTACACAGGTCATAAAGCGATTCATTATGGAAACGGCGCACATGATGGAGGCAAAAATAGGGCAACTCCAGCGGAGAAAAAAGAGCCACCGCCATCGAAGGAACCACCCCGTAAAAGTGGCCAAAGACGCGCCGAATCGTTGGCCGCATTGTTTCGCGGCAAAATCGACGAGCAGAGAGTTCTTCGAGCGCGTCATGTCCTCCAAGCATAACTGCGAAGATCGCAGCGACCTGATTATTCCCTACCGGTCGGTGATCGGCTTTTACCGACAAGAGGAAAATTACCTGGCCCGACTTACGCTCACAGCACAACACATGCGCTTGCGTTGCCGGCGCCCGGTATTTAATCGGAAGAAATGGGCGGGGCCGGCATGCCGAATGAGAACCCAAAGGGCAAGCGTCGTGGAACTATATTTTGTCTTCTCGTAAATTGCTGAATTTATTAGATGTGAAAGTGGGACAAAACGGCACATCGCCACGTAAGTCGTTAGCTCGGCAAAAGTGAGACAGATGATGGCTCTAACTGAAACACTAGGCGCTTTCGATGCTCTACTTAGGATATGCTCTTGAGCTCAAATCTTGCATGTTGGTTCGTTGAGAGTAAAAAATCCGCTATGGGAAGAACGGTGAAATTGCTGTCTCTCTGCTGCAACGAAATATGGGATTTCGCCGATGAAGATACTGATCGTGGAAGACAATCCCGATGGCCGAGAAATAGTCGTCCTGTATGTGAAAAGTTTGGGCTACGAGGTGTTTGAAGCGGCAACCGGGATTGAAGCCTTAGACCAAGCCCGTGCCGTCCATCCTGATCTGATACTCATGGATCTAGTTTTGCCTGAGATGCCGGGGCATGAAGTAACCGCGCGTCTCAAAGCAGATCCATCCACGCGAGAGATACCGATAATCGTTCTTACGGCTCTTTCAAGGGGCAGCCAATCGGTGGAGAGTGCGATTGCCGCTGGCGCCGCCGAAACATTGTTTAAGCCGTTCACTTTTAAAGCTCTTGGCGAGGCGATGCGCCGCCATCTATCTCCGCCGAACGAATCCCACTCTTGACGCAGTACCTGACTCGTCGGAAAGCTGCTATTTCTTTTTTTAAAGCCTGTGTTAGACAGCTTCGCGAGCACCCTCTTCGTCGTGCTTTCTACCACCTATTCCACATCAGCAGGCCACATCGGAGTGCCGCGCATGTTGCTTGCGGTTATCGTTTGGCTGAAATGTGGAACCGACTGGAAGTCAAGATTTCGCTACTCTTTATTATCCTTTTTCCCATGCTAAATTGTAATCGAGGAATCTCGGATCTTTCGGGTCGCATGCACAGCGTGCGGCGGGAAACATTTAAAAATGAGCATGCGATCTCAAACAATGGGCAGCGCGCGGACGGCGAGATCACGGCCGCGATCTGCCGATGTGAACCGCCTTCTTTTTGTCAGGTTCCTCGCCGACCTGCTGGACCAGCGGTTCACGATCCCGGGAACATCCATACGCGTGGGACTGGATCCCATCTTGGGATTGATCCCCGGGATCGGCGATGCCCTCGCGAATATCGCGGGATCGGCAATTCTCATTATCGCGGTTCAACTGAATGTTCCCAAAATCGTACTGATTCGCATGGGTCTGAATGTTGCTGCAAATGCACTCATCGGCGCCATTCCCATCCTCGGTGACATTTTCTCCATTTGGTTTCGGAGTAACGCCAAAAACGCCGATCTGCTCGAGCGCTATGCCGGAAGCGAAAGACGCCGCGCCGGCCTGGATGACTGGCTCTTCGTGGCAGGGATAATTTCCGCCGTCGTGTTGATCGGGTTCGGAATTATCTTGGCGATCGTCTGGGTAATAGGGTGGCTCGGGGCGGCTTGGGGTCGGGCTTTTTAACGGGTCGTGACGACTTCAGAACTTTCTAGATTTATTTGCGCGCAAGAAAACTTACGCAATGTCTGGGCGGTGAGCGCGTCTCTTATACATCGAGCACTATGATTGCATCGAATGACGCTCATCGGCAGCGTTTCTAGTACGGTCTTCTCATCAGCCCTGTTTCATACTCGAAAACTCGCTCCCAAATCCCTCGCGCGGAGTTCTACCTCATTTCACATTTGCCCGCCTTTTTCTTGGACACACACTCAACACAAATTCGGTGCGTACGAGGCTTGTCTCGTGACGTAACGTAATGATCGGTTGGCCATTGAGAGCAGTTCGAGCAGAAATGCCACGTATAACCACGCATTCTTCTCCGGTACTCGGTTGCCATTTCGGACTCTCTCCAGCACATAGCATAGTAAAATCTCAACCAATAACGACACTATCTTCAACCCTCGCGCGTCAGGACTTTGCAGCGGTTTGCTTTGCGGCTTCTTCAATCTGCTCCACTAGCTTTTCTGGCCGAGTCGCTTGTTCCAACACTTGAACGTGGGGATCATCCTCGGTGCTCGCACCGACCTTGTGAGCAATGCGCTCCAGGAGCTTGAGCATTTTGGTATTTTCCTGTTCCGTCAATAAGTTAATCTGTAAGTCGAGTTGATTTCGGCGCTCGCTGAGTCGAGTTTCATGGTTCTGACTAATTAAAATGAAAGCAGAAAGAAAAATAGCTTCCAGGGATACGACCAACGTGAGAAACGTAAACGGAAAGGGATCGAAATGTGGGACGCCCGGCAAATCGTTGACGATCACCCATGCGCCGAACCAAATGAGATGCACCCATACGAACGTAAAGCTGCCGCAAAACCTAGCGATGATATCTGCCATCCGATCGGTGACGTCTCGGTTAGCCTTGGCCGCATCTTCCAGATGCATGATAGTCTTAACGTTCTGATCGGTTATATCTTCAACGGTGTGCGGCTTGTGATAATCGGTAGAGTTCAAGTCGGAGCTGTTCGCGCCATTAATTGGAGACATCGGATTGCTCCTTGAGCAACGTTACCGGCCGCGGATTAGTGGCCGCCGACCGACGTGGTCGCCGTCTCGTCTTCTGAGGGCAGAGAAATAAGACGGACTGCGGCCCGACTTTAATATCGATCGCGTTCGAGCGGGCTCTCGGCTTAGCATTGTCTTTTGACCACGCCTTATCATCGACGTGAACGGAAGAGCCGTCCCATTCAATTTGTAAATGGCGGCCGCGACGGACCGTTAGCTTCGCTTTTGCGTTTCGGCCCCTTATACAATGGTTGAGATATCGGCTCAGCTTGCCTTCCTCGCCGCGGGTGAGCAAAACCACGTCGAGAAGCCCATCGTTGGTGTCCGCGCCGGGAGCCAGATCGAGATTTGGACCGGCGTAGCGAATATTCAATGCTTGTATGAGCACATAATCGTCCGACAGGTCTTCGTCATCTAGACGAACTTTTATCTTCTCTGGGCGATGTTTTTCTACCTGCTCCTTGAGAATCTGGAGAACCCGTGTGATCTCATCTTCGCGGCAGACATCAGCCGCGAGGATAGGATCTTTTCGTTCTCTAATGTTCAACATCGTTGCGGCAAATAATCCGACGCCGACGCCCTCAACGAAGTAATTCGACCCCCACGGACCCTCCGCCTCGCCAATGTCAAAATTAATACGCCGAGCAGACTCCCATTCCAGGATCAGAGGTTCGAGCGCTCTGCCCGTGAGTCCTAGGGCGTGGCCGATGTTGTTGGCGGTTCCCACCGGTAAAATGGCGATAGGGGTGGGGCTGCCGACCAGCCGCCGCGCGACCTTGCCGACGGTCCCATCCCCGCCCGCGACCGCGATGATATCGCAACGTCTCTTAAGTGCTTTCTTCCAGTCTTTCTCTTTTGAAGATTGATACTTGACCTTGTGCCCCGCGGACTGAATCATTTCAACAATTCGATCACCCGAGGGCTGTGAGTCGTCACCGGCGGAAGGGTTATGAATCAGCGTAACTTTAATGTGGGTCTTTCTCCCTTGATAAAAAAGATGTCAATCGATGCATCGGAAAAAGCGCCAGCGCATGGCATTTCATTTTGACTGTGATCGAGCCGTCAGCTAGCTTTCCGCAACCGCTTTTTTTGTTTAGCTGCTTCCAATTCTTGGCCTAGCTCTTCTAATTCATTGCTATCAAATGCTTTTCGCACCTTCGGGAACATCTTTCCTTCCTCTTCCTCCTCGGCATGATGTTCGACATCGTCGTTCAAGACCTTCAGCTTCGCCTTGAATTTATCACTCCCGGCCGTCACGCGGCTCAACTCCCGAAGTAACGTTTTTACCTGTCGGTGCTCCTCCAGGGATTCAAAGACCATGTTCTTAAGGTCTTCGTGTTCCTGCACCGCGGGATAAAAGATGGTCTCTTCAAGGCGAGCATGGGTATCGAGCTCGGTTTTAATCTCCTTGAAGAGCCGCTTCTGTTCGTTTTTATCCTCGGTTTCTGTTGCTGATGTTAGTAATTTTTTCACCTTTTGGTGGTCTTGTTTCAAAAGCTCTAAAGCATCCATGGGTTCCTCCTGGGCGGATTCGTGAGCAAAGTTTGCGCCACAATTGTGAGCTGTCAACATCCAGACTCTGGATGATAGTTGTGGAAGGCGCTAGATTGCTTTAGCTCAGAGGTCAAGTGCTACGCCCCGTCGACACTTACCCGCGCCCTCGCGCGACGTTCTCCGCTGCGATTACGCTCAGTACCGAAGCTGTGAAATAGTTTGGGGGTTCAAGCTGATGCAACGTATTGAATATCCCTACAAGCAGGTTATATATGTGCGGCAATTCCGCTCACATTAGTCGCCGGTTTACAAAGAGCGCAAACGTAAACAATCGCAATCCGCTCGTACTCCGGGGCGACGAGCCCGCTCTGTCAGGAAGACTTCGCTTGGGAAGTATAAGAACTTTTACTCTAGAATCACAAATTGCCATGACCGGAGACATCGCGCTGTCCGCCGGAGGGCGTCTGGACAATCCGCTCTATATTCTGTTTTGCCAGCTCACTTCCCTTCTCGTAGGCTGAGCACCCTGTTCTTTTCCTTTGTTGATTGCCTGTCCCGAATTTCACCGACCAACCTGTCCTCCTGCTCTGTGGATGGGAATGTCGCCCAAGCATAATGCCACGACTAAGCCAACCGCACTTCTCCTCCAGAAGCTTGTTAAAACTTTTCCGCGGGTGGTTTGCCTGATTCTGGGTTGAAGTGCGTGGTGCGTTATCAATTTCTATTGTTGGCAGCGAGGGAGTAGTCCAACCATAGCCGAAATACTTGCTAACAAGCTTGGTTCGGCACAAGCCTTGCGGACCACTCTCCATAGAACGTCTGGCGCGGTTCGATGCAAGTGAACCCAGACACTTTGTAGATAAAAAACTGAATAGGAAGACTCCGCTCGTCATGAAACAGAAGAACTCGATCTGGGGACTTTTAAAACGTACGGTGGCGCAGTGGATCGAGGACCAGCCTTTTCTGCTTTCCTCTTCGCTCTCATACTACACGCTTTTTTCTCTCGCGCCGTTGCTCATAATCGTGATCGCCATAGCCGGATTCGCTTTTGGCCGAGAGGCAGCAGAGCACCAAATCGTTGGAACAATCCAGGGAATGGTCGGGCAACAGAGTGCTCAAGCTATTCAAGGGATGATCCAAAACGCCAGTAGCCAACCGAAAACCGGAGTGCTTTCGGCGGTCATGGGCGTTGTCGCTTTGATTTTAGGTGCCGGCGGTGTTGTTGGTCAGTTACAGACCTCGCTCAATACGATCTGGGGTGTAACACCCAAATCCGGGCAAGGGGTGTGGGGGTTCGTTCGCCAGCGGTTCATCTCGTTTGCAATGGTATTGTCTATCGGATTTCTGCTTTTAGTCTCGCTAGTGATTAGCGCCGTAATAACCAGCCTAACGCAATTCATGGGTAACTTTTTGGGGGGAGCCGAAATCCTTGCCCATGTACTGGACCTTTTCGTCTCATTTATCCTCGTGACGGCGCTCTTCGCGATGATTTACAAGTTTCTTCCGGACGTGCGCATTCAGTGGCGCGACGTATGGATCGGCGCCGCTTTAACTTCAGTGCTCTTCACTGTAGGAAAATTTCTGATCGGTCTGTACTTGGGTCACAGCGGGGTTAGTTCAGCCTACGGAGCTGCCGGCTCGTTGATCACGGTCTTACTCTGGGTCTATTATTCATCGCTGATATTTTTTCTAGGTGCGGAATTTACCCAAGTATACGCAAGCCAGTACGGGTCGGGCGTGACGCCTACCGAAAACGCTGAACCCCTCGGCGTAAACCGCAAAAGAGAAACACCGCCGCCCGAAAGGCGAAGTGATGAGCGAATGGGATCACGCGTTGGTAAAGGGCACCCCAATGGTCGAGCCCGTAGCCTGGGACAATCCTAAGAGGAGGTTATGCGCTTGGATCAAGGAGAGCAAAGCAGAAATATCGAGGATCGACGCGGTTCCGGATCTCGCCAGGACTCGCGACCGGTGTCGCTCTTTATACCTTCGCCATAATCAGCACAATTATAGTCGCACCAATTCCACCGCTGACCGCGGCCGCCATCATGTGAATCTTTAGTCGGTGTTTATCTAACAATTCGTAGAATATTATCTACACAAATAGGAATTGTTGTTAGACCCAAAGAGCATACCTCAAAACGTTGTCCGTGTTTTTGTTGCATTAAAGACGGCGTGGCCGACCTAAACATGGGTTTTCGTAGTTGGGCATCAAACTTGCTCTACTCTTTTCTGTGACGAGGCAAAGTTAGCTCCCCCTCTTAGTAACTACACAGGTTTTGCTGCCGTCAGCCCCACGACTCGATAACGCATTGACCAGTCGGGCGCTCAGTCATTCGATAGCGCGGAATAAAATCCAGTCTGATCCCACTTAGGGACAAAGGAGGAATACCCTAGCCCAAGAACTCTGCAGCTGCGCAAAAACGAGTAAAAAAAATTTTAAAAGGAGATTGTATGCGAACACGTGCTCTCGGTTTAATTCTCGCGGTTCTAATATTGGGTTGTGGCAAAAAAGATGACGTCTCTAAGAGAGATCAGCCCGCTCAAACCGCCGCGGATAATAGCGGTCGCAACGTTAAAGATGCTGACGGCGCGACCAAGACTTCGGGGGATCAGTCGGAAAGCGAAGCCGATCGGACCATTACCCAGAATATTCGCCAGGCCATCGTCGCCGATGATTCTCTTTCCACTAACGGCAAGAACGTCAAGATTATTACAGTCGACGGCACGGTGACGTTACGCGGACCGGTTAAGAGCGAAAAAGAGAAAGAGGCTATTGTCGCCAAGGCCCAGCAAGTCGCAGGAGTAAAAAAAGTCGATAATCAATTGGAGATCGCCAGCTAAAATTCACTAAAAAATTCAAAGGAGAATACCATGTCAAAATCAGTTTTTGGTCTAATCGATAATGAAAGGCAAGCCGAAAGCATAGTCAGCGAACTCAAGAGTGCTGGCTTTTCCAATAACGATATCTCGGTGCTGTTCCCCGACAAATCTGGAACCAGAGATTTTGCTCACGAACAGCACACCAAGGCCCCGGAAGGCGCCGCTACAGGAGCAGGCACGGGGGGAGTGCTGGGTGGAGCTTTGGGATGGTTGATTGGAATCGGATCTTTGGCGATTCCCGGGGTCGGCCCGTTCATAGCGGCCGGACCGATCATGGCAGCTCTGGCCGGCGCGGGTGTGGGTGCCGCTGTGGGCGGGTTGAGTGGGGCGCTGGTGGGCTTGGGCATCCCCGAGTACGAGGCTAAACAGTACGAGGGAAAAATCAAAGAAGGCAACATACTGATTTCGGTGCACTCGGAAGACAGCGATGAGGTAAAACGCGCCAAAGATATTTTTGAACGTAACGGCGCGCACGACATCTCTTCGACGGGAGAAGAAGGCGTTCCCAAGCGGGAAGAAAGGCGCGCTTAGTTGCGCTTGTTACGGTCCGCGGGATCGCAACTTTTTTAGGAGGGGATCATGAAGATTTTATCGAAGCTCGTAAAAAACGAGACGGGCGCGTTGGGTTGGGGCCTCCTTTGGCTGTTGGGGATTCCCATTCCTATATTGGTAGTGTTGTTCCTGATGCGTGGTTGCACATAATCGGCAATTCGCGTGCGCAGCAGCGAAAAATTAACCGACTTAACTTTGCGAGGAGAAAAATACATGAATGCTTTAGAGCTTCTTAAAACCGATCATCAGAAAGTTAAAGAACTATTTAAAAAGGCGGAAGGCGCGAACGCGGCACGCCAGAAACAACTCTTCGAGCAAATCAAGAAAGAACTGGAAACCCATACGCATATCGAGGAGATGGTTTTTTATCCAGCCGTAAGACAAACCGAGGAGCTGGAAAAAATGGTGCTGGAATCGCTTGAAGAGCACAAACAGGTCAAGACTCTCCTCCGGGAAATGGAAAACCTTACTTCCGATAGCGAAAAGTTCGAACCTAAACTGAAGGTGTTAATGGAAAACGTCGAACATCATGCCGAGGAAGAGGAAGAAGGAAAAATGTTTCCCAAGGTCCGTAAGGTCATGAACGCCGAGAAACTCGAGCGGTTGGGTCAGGAACTTGAAGCGGCCAAAAACGACGAAGTTCGAAAAGCTAGCTGACTTCTCTTGTCTGAGATAGATCGATGGTCGGTTTTTCAATCGGTGGCTGCCAAGTCGGGTTTGGCAGCCACCGAATAGATTTCTAGCGATGCCCGCACCTTCTCTGCATGGGGATAAAGTACGGGCATGACGCCCCTTTGCGATTGAACCACCTCGAATGCAAACCCCAAATTGTGTGCGATACGGTACGGCGCTCCTGTTTGAGTGATGGGAGATAAAAAAGTAGCGGCACTGCTTGTAAAGCTGACAATCTAAGAGTTAATAATCTATTACGATTCCTCTAAGATTGTGAAGGATTTGGTCATGAAAGAATCCACGCCCTCTGCGTGGCATTCCCTGCTTGCTGATCTCGGCCCAACTGAACACGCAGTTCAGCTCTACCAGGACGACGACTTTTTCGGTCACGCCGTGAGCCATTTTGCAGCTCACGGCTTATTGAAAAACGAGGCTATCATTATCGTCGCGACTAAACCGCACTGGGAAAATATCGCCGGGCGTCTGACCAACAAAGGGTTTGACATTGAAGAGTTGCGTCGTGCGGGTCAGCTCACCTTGCTCGATGCAGACGAAACGCTTCCCAAGTTTCTTGTCAAAGACATGCCGGACGGCAGGACTTTTAAGGGCATCGCTCATGACACGATCGGGAAGGCGCGGGCAAATGGTCGTTATGCCAATGTCCGGTGGTGGGGCGAGATGGTTAATGTGCTCTACGTCAGGGGCAATGGCCAGGCTTCCACTCGTCTTGAAGAGTTTTTCGATGAAGTAGCCCATCAAGAGTCGATAGCGATCTTCTGCTCGTTTCTAATGGATAAATTCGATCGCCAAGTTTACGACGGACCGCTTCAGAACGTCTGCCGGACTCATGGTCACCTCATTCCTTCCGAGGACTATTCCCGGCACAAAGAATGCGTGGATCGAGCTCTCCTGGAAGTTTTTAGAGGTATGGAGAGTCAACTTTTGTATTGGCTGGGGAGTTCCAAACGTTGGTCAGGTCCTGAAATGCCGGGATCGCAAGCGCTTCTCCTCTGGCTTATAGAATCGAAACCGGACATAGCTGGCCGCGTTATCGCATTGGCGAGGCACTGGGAGAATACATCTCGATCTCTGAGAGACCGTCCGTCATGAGTTATATTACTGAGTCGGGAATACCCGATATAGGCAAAATTCCCTGGGGCAGTCACTTTTGTCAGATGTACTCGACGCGAGGCGACCTTGCTCAGAGCGTCATCCCCTATTTTATGGCCGGTCTCATAAATAACGAACGGTGCATCTGGGCTACGAGCGAGCCTTATCATGCTGAGGAGGCAGCGGCAGATTTTAAGAAGATTGTTCCGGGGCTCGATACTATGATAGAAGAAGGGCGGTTAAGAATCTGCGGTTACAATGAATGGCATGCACGCGCGGGATTAGGTGCCGAGCACTGGTTGGAAGAAGAACAACGGTCCTTGAGCGAAGGTTATGAAGGACTGCGAATTGCCGGAAACACATCTCTCGTTACCCCTGCCGATTGGGATGCCTTTATGCAGTACGAGCGAGATATTCACAAACGTATAAACGGTCGACGCGTCGTGGCTCTTTGCAGCTACAACATCACAAAAATTGAGCCCACTAACGCATTTGAAATGGTTCGAGCTCACCAGTTCTCCATCCGCCGAAACAATGGATTTTGGGAAGTGTTAGGTTCGGACGGATAGTTCTTCCTTCTATAATTCAAGGTCTTACAACGTCGGGTGTCCGGGCGAGCCGGTGCCGTGGAAAAATCGATGCGCGGTTCCTCGGAAACCTGTTCTGTTCAAGACTACGACAAGATCGTGGCATCGCAATAATCGTTAAGTGTGTTGATCAGAACACTCGTAAGTTTTTCGCATCACGTCAATTCTTGGAGGCGACGTTTAATGACAATTAGATTTTTTTTACGAATCTCAATGCTAAGTTTGGGTTTTGTTTTATTACGCCTAAGCTCGACAGTCGCAGCGACGGCTGCAGACGTCGTCGCCAAGCTGCAGCGCACGCCGGAAGCGCAGCGCCAAGCGTTGCTCGAAGATGAAGCGAAGAAGGAAGGCGCTTTCTCTTTTTATGGCACGATGTCGACGGACCATTCGACTCGGCTGCTGGCGGCGTTTCGCGCGCGCTATCCATTTTTGAAAATCAATCATTACCGCTCCGGCTCGACGGCCTTGCTGAGCAAGATTCTCACCGAGACTCGCGCCGGCAGGTACGATTTCGATGCCGTCGATCAGGAGCCCGGCAGTATTTTCGAAATGGCGCGGCTGGGACTCATCGAAAAATATCTTTCACCGAACCGCCGCTTCGTCCGCGAAGAGATGATGGACAAGGAAGGCTTCTGGACCGGCGGTTATCACGTCGTGGTGGTGACGGGCTACAACACCAAGCTGGTTCGCAAAGACGAAGTGCCGAAGAGCTACGAGGACATGCTTCAGTCCCGCTGGAAAGGGAAAATGGTGCTCGACACTCAGGATGCCGATTGGTTTCATACGGTGCTGGATTACATGGGCGAGGAAAAGGGCTTGGCCTTCATGAAACGGCTAGCGCAACTCGCGCCGGAAATGCGCACCGGTCATACTTTGGAGTCGCAGCTCCTCGGGGCCGGCGAGTACAGTATGTCACCGATTCTCTACGGCTATCGGGTCGCGCAAATGATGGCCGAAGGGGCGCCGGTGGATTTCGCGATGATCGATCCCGTGATCAGCAAACCGCGCATGTCGGCGCTCGCGAAACAAGCGCAGCATCCGCACGCGGCGATTCTTTTTCTCGACTGGATCATCGGCCAAGAGGCGCAGACGATTATCGCCCAGGAGTTCGGCCGCGGTCCCGTGCTTAAAGGCGTAAAGTCGAAATACAGCCGCCTCGATCATCCGAAGTATCTCGTTGTCCGGGCTGAGACTTTGGCGCCGATGTACAAAAAGCGACTGGAGCAATATCAACAGATCTTTGGATTTAGATAAATATTTAAGAACAAACATCGAAGACCTTTGAAGAACGCCTTTTTCGGGTATTCGGCCGCACAGTTAACATCTTTCAGTAGCTGTGTCTGTTTTTACGCACACCCGCTCTCTTCGGCCTTGTTTCGCTGGTTTCATTCGTAGCATTCTGCCTTTACTCTGCGCCGCTTTCGGCTCGGTGCCGAGTTTCACAGTCCAGTTTTCCGTTTGACCGGCGCAACGATCCGTATATGATCAGCGGTCGGTCTTGAAGATTGGGTCGGCGATCATTAGATTACGTCGGTTCAGTCTGCTCAAGACAACCCGGCTTAAAAAAATAATCGCTTGCAGGGGCGCGATCGGTTTTCTTCTCATTTCGTGTGCTAATTTATTGATGGAGGTTTAGATGGGTCAAACATCGCTGGCGCAGCTTTTTCAAAAGCATCAACAACAGATTCTGGAGGACTGGATCAGGCAGCAGCTTGGCGCTGCGACCTTGCGCTCGGATCTGCTGAAGGAAAGCGAGTTGCGCGAACAATCACGAGAGTTTCTGAAAAATTTTATCGATGCGGCTCAAGCGGGAACGGAGGACGTAAATGCGCCATCGTGGAAGCCGGCCAAGGAAGTGCTGAGCAGCATTTCGCGTAGCCGCGCCACTCAGGGCTTTAGTCCCTCGGAAACAGCCATGTTCGTGTTTTCGTTGAAGCAGCCGCTTTTCGAGGTTCTAAAGCGCGAGTCGCTGCCGGCTCAAGAGCTTGCTGACGGAAGTTGGCAGATCTACGGTCTTATTGGACAAGCTGGGACTCTACACCTTGGAAGTCTTTCAACAGAGCCGTGAAGCGATTATTGGCCGTCAACAAGAGGAGCTGCTCGAGCTCTCCACGCCCGTCGTCCGACTTGTGGGACAGTATCCTTGCCCTGCCGCTGATCGGCACGCTAAACAGCGAGCGGACTCAGGTGGTGATGGAAAGTCTGCTCGAAAAAATCGTCGAAACCGAAGCTCAGATCGCGATTATCGACATCACCGGTGTACCCACGGTCGACACCTTGGTCGCTCAACATCTTTTAAAAACAGTGGCTGCCGCGCGGCTCGATGGGCGCCGACTGCATCATCAGCGGGATCCGCCCGCAGATCGCCCAGACGATCATTCACCTCGGCATCAATTTGTCCGACGTCGTCACCAAGGCGACGCTGGCGGACGCCTTTGCCGTCGCGTTGCAACGCACGGGCGCGACGCTCAGCCGCGTATCCGCCTCGCACCTAGAGGAGTCGATCATGGAACGCATTCCGATTCTAAAAATGGGCTCGTTTCTACTCGTGACGATTCAGGTGGATATGCACGACGAATTGGCGATGACATTACAAGAAGATTTGACCAACCGCGTCGTCAAGGATCGCGCGCGGGGAGTTTTGATCGATATATCCTCCCTGGAAGTCGTCGATTCTTTCATCGGCCGGATGATCGCCAATATCGCCGGCATGGCGCGCATGTTGGACGCCGAAACCGTGCTCGTCGGCATGCGGCCGGCGGTGGCGATTACGTTAGTCGAATTGGGCATGTCCCTGCCGGGCGTACGCACGGCGTTGAACGTCAACAGAGGCATGGCGATATTGCAGACGGCGCTCGGCGAAAAGGGGTATTTGGGTGGAAGTACTTAAGGCGGACAGCGCCTCGATCCAGATCTTCAAACGACGTCGTCAAGGTGCGCCAGCTTGTGCGGCAGTGGACGATCTCGTTGGGATTCAGTTTAGTGGATCAGACCAAAATGGTCACCGCCGCGAGCGAGCTGGCGCGCAACGCTTGGGAGCATGGCGGCGGCGGAACGGTTAGACTCGAATCCCTCAACAACGAATCGCGCCGCGGCTTGCGTTTGACCTTCTCGGACCAAGGCGCCGGGATTGCCGACGTGGAACAGGCGCTCAAAGACGGCTACACCACCGGCGGCGGCATGGGATTGGGACTGGGTGGAGCGAAGCGGCTGGTCAATGAATTCAAAATCGATTCAGCCCCGGGGCAGGGCACGAAAGTGATGATCGTTCGATGGCGCAATACTTGAGTTTAAGCGACGCACAGCAATCGCTGCCGATCGAGGATGTCAGCCACTCGGCCGAGGCCAGCCGGATCGCTACGCGACTGGTCGGCCGCGCCGGCTTCAACGAAACCGAGACCGGCAGGGTTGCTCTGATCGTTACGGAGTTAGCGACAAATATTCTGAAGCACGCCAAGCGCGGTGAAATTCTGATGCGCCTGCTGGACCGCGGCGACACTCTCGGAGTTGAATTTTTATCTCTGGATCATGGGCCGGGCATCGCCAATCTCACGCAATGTTTTCGCGATGGCTATTCGACGGCGGGAAGCCCGGGAACGGGCTTGGGAGCGATCGGGCGGCTCGCCGACGAGTTCGACATGCATACGATCCAGGGCAAGGGCACCGCTGTGCTGGCCCGCCTATGGCCCAAAAACGCCAAACCGGAAATCTCTCATGAGATCGAATGCGGTATCGTCTCTATCGCGAAGCTCGGCGAAGAAGTGTGTGGCGACGGCTGGCAATATGAAGCCTTGGCGGACAAAAGCGTGTGCCTGGTCGCCGACGGTTTAGGTCATGGCTTGCACGCGGCCACCGCGGCAAGAGCGGCCGTTGCTATCTTGAAGGAGCATCGAACCAAGGCCCCCGCTGAAATCGTCGAACGGGCGCACGCGGCGATGCGCAGCACGCGCGGCGCCGCGCTGGCGATCGCGGAAATCGATCATTCGCTGGGGGTCGTGCGTTTTTGCGGCGTCGGCAATATTGCCGGCACGATTGTCAGCAACAGTAGCGCGCGCCACATGGTCTCGCTCAACGGCACCGCCGGCCAGGAAGTGCGCAAGATCGTCGAGTTTACCTATCCATGGGACGAAGAGTCGACCTTGATCATGCACTCCGATGGTCTGCTGAGCCGCTGGGACCTGCAGGGTTATCCCACGCTGGCACAGCGCCATCCGAGTTTGATCGCCGCGGTTCTTTATCGCGATTACAACCGCAATCGAGACGATGTGACGGTGCTGGTGGCTAGACCCGCCCGCAGCCTCGCGCAGAGGAGCGCTCCATGGCTTATGCAATAACGTCGGTGCTGATTCAGCACGAGCCGGATGTGGTTGCGGCGCGCCAGCGGACCCGGCAAATCGCCAGCGCGCTCGGCTTCGACTCCCAGGACCAAACTCGTCTGGCGACGGCGGTATCCGAGCTCGCGCGCAACGCCTACGGCTACGCCGGTGGCGGCAAGATCGAGTTCATGATCGAAGGGCAAACCACACCGCAAGTGATGCTGATTCGGGTCAGCGACAAAGGACCGGGGATCGTCAATCTCGGGGCGATTCTCGAAGGGCGTTATCGTTCGAGCACCGGCATGGGTCTCGGTATCATCGGCGCGCGCCGCTTGGTCGATCAGTGCGACATTCAAACCGCCCCGAAACAGGGAACCGCGGTCGTCCTTAAAAAAATGCTACCCCATCGCGCGCCTCTGGTGACGACCGCGCGGCTTAACGAAATCGTCGGCGCGCTCGCGGTGCAACGGCCGGAAAACGCCTTCGATGAGGTCAGACGACAAAATCAAGAACTGCTCCAGGCGTTGTCCGATGCGCGCGAACGCCAGGAGGAGCTGTCGCGGGTCAATCAGGAGCTGGCAGATACCAATCGTGGTGTCGTCGCTCTCTACGCCGAGTTGGATGAGCGAGCGAGCCATCTGAGGCGCGCCGACGAGCTCAAAACGCGCTTTCTCTCGGACATGAGCCATGAGTTCAGAACGCCGCTGAGCTCGATCCTCGCTTTGTCGGGCTTGTTGCTCGATCGGGCGGACGGCGAGTTGACTGCCGAGCAAGAAAAACAGGTAGGCTTTATCCGAGGATCCGCCGAAGGTTTGCTGGACCTGGTCAATGACTTGCTCGATCTCGCTAAAATCGAAGCGGGCAAGGTAGAGGTGCGGCCGACCGAGTTCTCGGTGGCAGGGCTTTTCAGCGCGGTGCGCGGCATGTTGCGCCCGCTACTTATGGCGCAAACTGTTAATTTGGTTTTTGAAGAGCCCGAAGCGAAGGCCGCGCTATACAACGATGAAAGCAAGGTGTCGCAAATCCTGCGCAACTTCATCTCGAACGCGTTGAAATTCACCGACCGGGGTGAAATTCGGGTGAAGGCTGAGCTCAACAAGGACCAGTCGACGGTAACTTTCTCGGTGGCCGACACCGGCCTCGGCATCGCCCTCGAAGATCAGGAGAGGATCTTCGAGGAATTCACCCAAGTTGAAAACCCCGTGCAGCGCAAAGTCAAAGGCACCGGTCTCGGTTTGCCGTTGTGCCGCAAGCTGGCCACTTTGCTCGGCGGCAAGATCGATCTGGTCAGCCAGGTGGGCATCGGATCGACGTTCAGTCTTACTATTCCTATCCAATATGTCGCAGCTGGTGAGGCGGAGCCCACCGATGCGCAACCGCAGAGCTGGGAATGGGACGAAACGCGGATACCCGTGCTCGTCCTCGATGACGAGCCGGCCACCCGGCTCATCTATGAAAAGTATCTTCGAGAATCGCCGTTTCAAGTCCTATCCGCCGGCAATCTTCGCGAGGCTCGCGACGCTCTCAGGCAGGTTCGTCCCCGCGCGATTATTTTGGACATCGCGCTGCGCGGTGAAGAGAGTTGGCACTGGCTCGCCGAATTGAAGGCGGACGGTGGGACACGAGAAATTCCCATCATCATTGCTACCGCGGTGGAAGATCGAGGCAAGGGTTTGACCTTGGGCGCCGATGCGTATTGCGTCAAGCCGTTGACGCGTGAGGTTTTGCTCGAGCAGCTAGAGCGGGTCACCGATCCGGAATTTCGCGCCGCGCCGGCCCCTCTCGACAGCGCGCCGGGCGCGCGCGTCATGATCATCGATGACGAGCCCGCCGCTCGGTACGTGCTCACCAAACTGCTTAGCCATAAAGCTTGTTCGGTGCAGGAAGCCGTGAATGGGACCGAGGGTATCCGCATGGCGAAGGAGACAATGCCGAATTTGATTTTTCTCGATCTCAAAATGCCGGATGTTTCCGGCTTCGATGTACTGGATCGGATAAAAACCGATCCGGCGACGCAGCCGATCCCGGTTGCGGTCGTGACCTCGGCGACTCTCACGGAGGAAGACCGGCGTCGATTGGAAGCGCAGACTTGCGCCATTATGAACAAGACCGAATTGTCACGGGAACGAGTGGAGCAGGTGTTGGAGAAAATACAAACGGAATCGGTCGTGCCGAGCGCCTCGGTGGCGCTCTGATGGAAAGGGTACGATGATCGAAGCAAGCGCGTATACGATTTTGAATGTCGATGACGACGAGGCTGGCCGTTATGCCAAGAGCCGGATTTTAAAGCGTGCCGGCTATAACGTCATCGAGTCAGACAAAGGCGCGGATACACTCAAGCTCGTGCTGAGCGAGCGCCCGCAGCTGGTGCTGCTGGACGTGATGCTGCCGGACATGAACGGGCTCGACGTTTGCCGCAGTCTAAAACACGATCCCTTGACGGCGCACATCATGATTTTGCAAGTTTCGGCGACCCACGTGAGCGATGCAGATCGGATTCAGGGGCTGGAAGGAGGGGCGGACGGCTATCTGACCGAGCCGATGGAAGCGGAAGAGTTGCTCGCCACTGTCAAGGCCCTGCTGCGGCTCTATCAGCGCGAAGAAGAAAATCGCCGGCTGCTGGACCAACTGCGCGATGCCGATCGGCGCAAGAACGAATTCCTCGCCACCCTGTCACACGAGTTGAGAAATCCGCTGTATCCGATCCGCGCCGCGGTGGAAATCATGCGTCTTAAAGATGACCTCGATCCGGATATTCAATTCAGCCGGGACGTGATCGACCAACAGGTGAACCATCTCACCCGGCTCATCGATGACTTGCTCGATGTGGCGCGGATTACGCGCGACAAGATCGAGTTGCGCAGGGGAAAGCTGCGCTTGGTCGACGTGCTTAACGGGGCTTTGGCATCGAGCCGTACGGTTATCGAGGCGCACGGTCATTATCCGACGGTCGCTTTGCCGGCGGAGTCGGTGTGGATCGACGGCGACGCGGTACGATTGACGCAGATCTTTGTGAATTTGCTCAGCAACGCCGCCAAGTACACGCCCAAGGGAGGAAATATCTGGCTGAGCGCGTACGCCGAGAACGACAAGGCGATCGTATCCGTCAAGGACGACGGCATCGGTATCGCCAGCGATCAATTGCCGCATGTCTTCGAGATGTTCTATCAGGCGGACGGCAGCCTCGAACGATCACAGGCCGGGCTGGGAATCGGTCTTACCTTAACGCGCAGGCTTGTCGAGCTGCACGGCGGGACTATCGAAGCGCGCAGCGACGGCTCCGGGCAAAGGCAGCGAGTTTTTAGTGACGCTGCCGGCTTTTATTGAGCAGGAGCTTGCGCAGCCGGCCGAGCCGCCGGGCGGCACGCGCAATGAGAACAAAGCCAATTGGCGCATTCTGGTTGTCGATGACGGTCGCAACACGCGCGAAATGTACTCCGTGTTGCTGCGCAAACAAGGCCACGAAGTGGACACCGCGCCAGACGGAAAAACCGGTATCGAAAAGATCGAGAGTTTTCGGCCTGACGCAATTCTACTCGATGTCGGCATGCCGGGATTGAACGGGTTCGACACCTGTGAACGAATTCGCGCGCAGCCCTCCGGGAAAAACGTTGCGTTGATCGCCGTGACGGGCTGGGCACAAGAAGAAGTGCAACAGCGGGCCCAGGCAGCCGGCTTCGATGAAGTGTTGGTCAAGCCGGTCGGTCCCCAAGAAATTTTACAGTCCGTCGGTCACATTCTGGAGCGTAAACAAGCGCAGTAGTTCAATCCGCTTATTTATCTAGGCCGCTCCGCCAGGATTTCTTTCGCCGCTTGGGCGGTGGCGATCGCTTCCTCATAACGCTTTTCGCCGAGATCAGTCCACGCTTCATCTAAAGCCGCATTGGCATGGCGGAATATCTCGGCGCTGATGAGCGTCGGCTGGCGCCATTGGGCGTCGGCTAATTCGCGCTCTACGACACGCAATACCGTGATGGCTTCGTGGCCGGTGGGTCCGGCGGCGATGGAATGCCATTTCACCAAAATCAGGATGATCCCCGCCAGCGCAACCGCCGGCCAAACCAGTGCGGGCCTGGGCCCATGCGCCGGGGTGGGCTTTCTTTGCACCCACCACGACGCGAGAATCGATAGCAGCAACACGCCGCCGATCACCGATAACGATGCGCCGATCGGAATTTTATAAAGATCGACGAGCAGCATCTTGGCGCCGACGAAACCCAAAACAAACGACAAACCGACTTTCAAGTAGATGAACATCTGCATGACGCCGGCGAGCATGAAATAAAGCGCGCGCAGGCCGAGGATCGCGAAGACGTTCGACGTATAGACGATAAACGGATCCTGCGTGATCGCAAAGATCGCCGGAATCGAGTCCACCGCGAAGATCACGTCGGTGGTTTCGATGACGATGAGCACGACCATCAAAAGCGTCGCCTGCCGCCTCCCCTCATGTCTGACGAAAAAGCTCTGCCCGTGATATTTCTTGCTGATCGGCACGCAGCGCTCGAATAAACGCACCAGCGGATTTTTCTCCGGCTCGATCTTCTCGTCGCCCTGGAGAAACATCTTGATGCCGGTAAAGACCAGGAAGGCGCCGAAGATATAGATCATCCAGTGAAAATTGCCGATCAAGGCGGCGCCCGTCGCGATAAAGATCGCGCGCAGAATGAGCGCGCCGAGAATACCCCAGAAAAGCACCCGATGCTGATACTCCGCCGGGGTGGCGAAATATTGAAAGATCATCAAGAAGACGAAGAGGTTATCGACGCTGAGCGATTTCTCGATCACGTAGCCGGTGAGAAATTCGAGCGCTTTCTCCGGACCCCAAGCGAAATAAATCCCGAGGTTGAAAATCATCGCCAGGGAAATCCACACGATGCTCCAGGTTGTCGCCTCCTTGATGGAAACCGAATGGGCCTTGCGGTGAAAAACCCCGAGGTCAACGGCGAGCATGCCGAGAACAAAGACGTTAAAAGCGAGCCAAAGAAATATTCGATCCGAATCCATGATTGCCATTTCTCCCTTCAAACTACGGAAACACGCCAGACGGCGCCCAGCGCGCACGAGCGCTAAAGATATGCGGGAAGAATGGAAACTAGATTCTCAAGATCTGAAGTGCGCGGTGCGGGTCGACGAGAAAGGTCAGCCGCTGACTCGAGGAAAAAAACGACAATTTGGCTTGAACGACCGGCGGGTTTTTGCCCACTCGTCCTCGTGCGGATTCGCTGCGGCGGTCACGAGATCTTTTCGACTGCGGCGGTTCTGTAGACCTGTTCATCGCGCTCTTCCGAGGAAAAGTCCTCTTCGGCAGCCGCACCGGAGTTCGATTGAAATTGGACGGCGTGGTTTTCGGTGATACCAAAAGCCAGAATCAGTATAACCAACAAGCCGATGAAAGAGCGCTGCATCGATTCAACGGGTAGCAATTCAAAACCTTTAAATCAATCAAGCCGAATCCTCGCGCCTGTGCGAGCTGATTGACAGCCGCCCCGGGGTTTCGCACCAGAAAATAAACTGCTGACGCCATGGGTGACTGATCGGTTCAGTCTCTCATTCGCGAGTAATCGATTTCTCGGCTGGTGATGAATTCGAGCAAAGCTGCTTTGCCGTCGTCGGTCACTTTCCGTGCGCGCTGCAACGCTGGGACGATTTGCCCCGGCTCTTCGATCCGTTCCGACCAGCCGCCGAGGGATTTGGCCAGATCGGCGTAGTTACCGAGGATGTTCATCGTGCCGTAGCGTTCGTGCGAGGCTTGCATGCTGTGGGTTTCGGCGGCCATAAAATTATTGTTCAAAACAATCGTCAACGTCGGGATGTTGTTGCGCACGGCGGTTTCGAAATCGAGGCCGGTCATGCCGAAGGCCGCATCGCCCATGAAGTTGACGCAAAATTTATCCGGCGCCGCGAGCTTGGCGCCCATGATCAACCCCAGTCCGCCGCCGAGCGCGTGGGATTTGCCCCAGCCCAGATAACTGCGCGGCGTCGGCGCTTGGTAAAACGGCACCAGTTGATTGCGCGGGCTGCCGGAGTCATGGGTGACGATGACGTCTTTTCGATCGAACAAGTTCATGAACTCCCACATGACGCGATAAGGCGTCAGCGGTTTTTCATTGGACGTGAGCTTGGGCATCCATTCCTTGAGCCATTCTTCCTTGACTTTTTTGATCTCCGCCGCCACCGCGCCCTCAGGATCGCGCTTCTTGCCGCCGAGAATATCCTTCGCGGCTTCGACGAATTGACGCAGCACCAACTTCGCATCGCCCAGGATCGGATAATCCGACGCGTATTGCTTGTTGATGTCGCGCTCGTCGTTAGTCGCGTGAATGATCACTTTTCCCGGCGGGATCGCCGCCGCGGTAATGTTATGCTTGGTCAAACTCGTGCCGATCGCCAGAATCACATCGGCTTTCTGCAAAAAAGTATGCACCGTCCGCGGCATCACGCCGGAGCCGGTGCCCAGCGAAAGCGGATGGTGCTCCGGAAAGGCGCTCTTGCCTTCCAGCGGTGTCGACACGGGAAGCTGCGCCAGCTCGGCAAGCTCGATCAATTCGTCGGTCGCCTCGGCATACAACACGCCTTGCCCGGCGATGATCATGGGATTTTTCGCTTGCAACAAAATTTTCGCCGCTTCTGCAACATCGCGCGCGTTGGCGCCGCTGGTCGTGCGCTTCACCGGCTTGTAGTTCAGCGCACCGGAAAATTCTTCGACGGCGATGTCGCCGGGTATTTCCACCATCACCGGCCCCGGACGGCCTAGCTTGAGATAGGTAAAGGCGCGCCGCAAGATTTCCGGCACTTGATCGGCGACGGTAATTTCTTCGACCCATTTTGAAATCGGCGCATAAGCCTGCGCCGAACGAAAGAAGTGAAACACCTGCGAGCTGCCACGCGGGTGACCGACCGGCAAACAAAGCACCGGCACGGAGTCTGAATACGCAGTCGCGACGCCGGAAAATGCATTCTCAGCTCCAGGCCCCGCCTGCATGGTAAACACGCCGATGCGCCGCCCGTTAGTAACGCGGGAGAACCCATCCGCGATGCCGACGCCGACCCGCTCCTGGCGGCAGACGATCGGCCGGATGCCCGCGCTCGCCGCGGCTTCGATCAACGGATTGGTCGGATAGCAGGAAAGAAACTCAACGCCTTCACGCTTGAGGATCTCAGCGATTACATCGACGACTTTCATGGGACCTCCAAGTGAAATTATGCCACTGTCTCAATCCGCGGTTTCCCAATACTTTTCCTTCTTCAATTGTTCGGTCACGTATGTTTTTGGATCGCTGCTGGCGGGGATCTTCGTGGCGATGCAGGCGAGGTGTCGTAAATCGTTCTGCGCCTCGCTTCGGATGACATGGGGAGGCTCCTTGCCGCTCTCGACGGCGCGAACCGTGTGCAGAAGAAATCTTCGCACCGCAATGACGGTCATGTCGCTGACGCCGAGATGCTCTTGGGAGCGGTCGTAGATCGGACCCATGCTTTCCGTGGCGCAGGAGTCATGAATGAGAAAGATTTGTCCCATGCCTGTGAATGTCTCACGCTTCTGCTGCTCGCGGTCTTGCAGGTAGTTGTTATCTAAGTTGCGCCGCTTGTGAAAATCCGCGCCGATCTCGTCATCATGCTGTCTTTCGTTGTCGTGGATCGGGCGAGTGCGCCGAAAGTGAATGTTGTAGCGCATGCTATGAGTGTCGTCGATGGGCACGTGGGAGTGGATCGTGTAGCCTTCGGGATTCCCTTTCAAACCGCCCGTGGGAATAAAGCCGTGGCAAGGCAGGACGATGTTGGAAACGCGCAGGTAAACGGTCTCTGGATCGATCTTACGGCAGGATAGCATTCTGACGCCGTAATCCATTTCTATCCCTTCCAATTCAGGCGCCGAATCCGCCGCGTACAAAGCGCCGTCACCGCCGCCGCGCTGGCGCTCGCCGGTAAAATTCTTGTGCAGGACCGAAAGATGCGAGGAGTCGCATTCGCCTTCGAGACCCTGGAGCCAGCTGCAATCTTGAACGGACTTGGTGACGTACAAGTGATCCGGCGAAAGATTCATCCACTCATAATTGGGCAGCAGGGGAATCTTATCCTTCGGTCCGAGATAGCTCCACACAATCCCCGCCGCTTCTTTGCACGGATAAGCGGTGTGATGGACTTTGTCTTTTAATGTGCTGCCCTCCGGTTCTGCCGGAGTCTCCAACACGTTGCCATCGGTGTCGTACTTCCAACCGTGATAAATGCAGCGCAATCCGCACTCTTCATTGCGGCCGAAAAAAAGCGAAGTGCCGCGGTGGGAGCAATGTTCGTCCAGGAGACCGACGTGTCCCTGACTGTCACGAAAAGCCACGAGGTCCTCGCCGAGCAGACGCACACGTACCGGTGGACCGTCGCGCTCAGCGATTTCCTTCGATAGCAAAGCGGGAATCCAGTACCGACGCATGAGCTTGCCCATCGGTTTGTCCGGCCCAGTTTGGGTCAGCAGATTATTGTCTTCGCGTGGCAGCATAAAACCATCCTCTTCAATATTTTGTTCACACGGATATCAACCGCGTCACGACCGAGCAAATAGTTTTAGCTTGTCGGCAGGCAGACGCACGTAAAATCGCTGCGCGGGCGCGGCGCTTTGGGTCGTCTTGAAACGCAATGTTTTGCCGTTCACCAGCACGTCGCACACCGTCAGCTCGCCGAGAAACGTCGAAGACACCATCTCGGCGGCAAATTCGTTTTCCGAACCGGTTGACGTCGCTGACAGCAGAATTTCTTCAGGGCGAATCGCGACGCTGACATTTTTCATTTGGGGATCGGGAATAGAGCAAATAATTTTGCCCAGTTCGGTTTCGACCTGACCGCCGTTCGAAACCACGCCATCGAGCAAATTCGTCGAACCGAGAAATTCGCAGACTTCACGGCTCGACGGCGCCTCGTAGAGCTGGCGCGGCGGCGCGCATTGGAGCACTTTGCCTTTGCTCATGACCGCGACCCGGTCCGCCAAGGCCATCGCTTCGACCTGATCGTGAGTGACGTAGAGCACGGCGATGCCGAATTTTCTCGAGAGGTTTTTGATTTCGTCGCGCACTTCCTCGCGCAGCCGTGCGTCGAGATTGCTGAGCGGCTCGTCCATGAGCAGCACTTTCGGCTCGACGGCGAGGGCGCGCGCCAGCGCGACCCGCTGCTGTTGGCCGCCGCTTAAGAATGGCGCCGGGCGGTCGGCGAGGCCGCCGAGCTGCACTAGCTCCAGCGCATTCAAAACTCGCTTCTTCACGTCGTGGGTGGAATATTTGCGCGGGCCGTTAACCAACGGAAACGCAACGTTTTGATACACCGTCATATGCGGCCAAACGGCATAGGACTGAAATACCATGCCGAGTCCGCGCTCTTCCGGTCCAAGAAAAAAGTTTCGCGCCGCGGAGCTGACCAGAGAGTTGCCTATGGCGATTTCGCCGCCGTCCGGCCTTTCCAGACCGGCGACGCAGCGCAGTAAGGTCGTCTTACCCGATCCACTCAAACCCAGCAATACGAAAAATTCCCGCTCCGCGACTTCGATCGTGACCGCGTCCACGGCGCGCACGGAGTCGCCACCGGAATTGAAAATCTTCAGAAGGTTTTTAATCGAAATCATCGTATAGGACGGTTGGCTTCTCGGCTCAGCACCGCGAAAAGCAACCGCATTCTTATATCTCTCTAGGAGATTTGCAACTGGACTTGAGACGGAAGGGATTTTCTAGCCATTGGCAAAGTGCAGCCGCCAATAATAGTTCGCGAGGCCGAGATATTCATGTAGGGTGGCGGACAGTTTTGGCGCGACCGCTTCGTTGGGAAAGAAATCGAACGGCGTTAGCTCGAACTTGCCGATGGAGAAGTCGCCGGGCGCGGCTATCGGTACCGGCACGAGTTCGGAAAAAACCAGCATGCTGCGCGGCATGTGCATCGCGGAGGTCACCAGGAGGTAACGTTTCCAGCCGCGTTGCGTCAGTATCTTCCGAGTCTCGAGCGCACTTTCAAAGGTATCACGGGAATTTTCCTCGCCGATGACGTCCTCTTTCCGAACGCCCCAGCGGATCAGGAACTCGCGCGCAATCCGGTTTTCATCCTTGGCGGGTGTGAATGGGTTGACGTGGCCACCGGAAATAATGACCGGCTTGGGGCGTAGTCGGTACAGACGCCAGGCTTCATCGAGGCGGCGAAACATATGTTCGTCGACCGACGGAAACGGGATCAAACCTTCGGCGGCGACGCTGCCGGCGGTTAAAACCACGATGGCGTCGTAGGAGCCCGCTTTACTCGGGTCGATGAGCGGCGGATAACGCGCTTCCAACGGGTAGCGCAGCGCATAATTCACCGGGCCGCTGTGCAAGGCGAGGATGAGCAAGAAAGTAATCAGCAATAGCTTACGCGCCCATGTTCTTCGCCACCAAATCAGCACTGCCAGTAACATGAGCAGCCACGGCATCGGCGGCAGGAGCAGCGCTTTGAGAAATTGTTTGAGGACGAACATGGGGCGGCGAAGTTTCTAGTTTCTGATGCGTGGTTTCGACTCGCGGATTTGATGCTCTGAACTTACCTGGAAAACAGAAACGAGAAACTAGCCGACTGTAACAGTTGATTCGCGGTTAAGTTAGAAGAACCCTTCGACGAGATCATAGTGATCGGTCAAGGCACAAGCCGTTCTTGGTGAGGCGCTCGAACCATGAACGGCAGACGCTAGGTAACTGTTATACTTCACTACAAACTACTATTCAGCGTCCGGCTGTTTTTCCGGGGCAGCGTTAGCGAAGGCGGGAAGCGCCATGCAGTCTTTTTCGATCGCCAAAATATTTGGATACCGCGACAGATCGCAGCCGTAGCGGCGCGCGTTGCCGAGCTGAGGCACCAGGCAGATGTCGGCGAGCGTCGGCGCGTCACCGAAGCAATACTTGCCGCGCTTTGGCTGCGCGACGATCATTTGCTCCAAGGCTGACAGGCCGAGATCGATCCATTGCTGCGCCCAGCGGTTTACCTGTTCGTCGGTCTGATTGTATTCCTTTTTCACATAATTCAGCACGCGCAGATTTTGAATCGGATGCACTTCACAGGCGATCACCATCGCCATGCTGCGCACCAACGCCTTGTCTGCGGGATCTTTGGGCAGCAGCGGCGGATTGGGATGTGTCTCTTCGAGATATTCGATGATGGCGAGGGATTGAGTGAGGACCTTGCCATTGTCTTCCAGAGTTGGGACGAGGGCTTGCGGATTGATCGCTTTGTAGGCAGCGCTTAGTTGTTCGCCGCCGCCCCGGCGTAAATGAATCGGCGCTTGCTCGTAAGTTAAGCCCTTCAAATTGAGCGCGATGCGCACTCGGTAGGAAGCGGAGCTGCGAAAGAAGGTATAAAGTTTCATGACAAAAAACCTCTTCGAGTCTATTTAACTGGGTTGCCGCAGAGAGAGCATTTTTCGCCGGCTTCCAACACTACGCCGCCAATTCCACCGAGGTGACGAACGGCAATCCGCTGACGACTTCACGCACGCCGGAGTCATCGATCAGAAGCAAGCTGCCGTCCGAGGTGCCGGCCACCATGCCGTTGCCATCGGGATCGGGGCACATGTGCATGACACCGCCTTTCAGATTGTCAGTGATTTTTTCCCAGGTCGCGCCCTTGTCGGCGCTGCGAAAGATCGCGGCGATCGCGCCTTCTTCGCGAATCCATAAGTTCGGCCGTCCTTTAGCGGCGCCGAGATAAACGATGCCATTTTTGTCCTCCGCGACCGACGTGCCGTAGTCGTGCGTCTTGGTTGAATTGTTTTCCCAA
The DNA here is from genome assembly GCA_963755715.1 of uncultured delta proteobacterium. GTDB lineage: Bacteria > Desulfobacterota > Binatia > UBA9968 > UBA9968 > DP-20. The sequence continues at coordinate 5,440 of CAVWLW010000036.1, read as the reverse complement.
TGGACGGCCCGATCCAAACTGCGAAACGTCGCTTCACCGCAAGCGGCATAGACCATGCCTGGATTGGCCGCGCTGGCGACGACCTCGTGCACGTCCATGTCGGTGAGCCCCTCGTTCGCGGGTTGCCAGCTGTAGCCGCTGTCGTCGCTGACGAGCATGCCGCCCACTTCGATGCCGGCATAGAGGCGTGCCGGCGCGACCGGATCGTAAGCGAGATAACGCGCACGCGACTGCAGCTCGGGGCTCGGCGGAAAATTCGCACCCGCACTGTTTTTGCGCACGCCTTCCAACTCTTCCCAGCCGCCGTTTTTACTGCGATAAACCGCCGATGGGATTGTGCCCACCATCACGCCGCCGTTTAAAGCCAAGGCCGAGAAAAGCATCATCTTCGGGGTATTGGGCTCGGCGCGCTTCCACGCTTTGCCGGCGTTCTCCGTGTAGAACAGCCCGGAGTGTTCGCTGCCGGCGTAAATCTTTTCCGGGTTGTCCGGATCGACGGACATGCAGGTCAGGGTCCAGTACGTGAGATCGCGCTTGGTCTGTCGAAACTGTTTGCCGTCTTGCTCGAAGCGATACCATCCGGAAAAAGTCGCGACATGCAGGGCCTTCCGGCCGTTTGTTCCAGCCATGATTATCTCCTTTGACGGCTTGCCGAGTGAAGTTACGCTTCTTTTAACCTCTTCGGATTGTTCTTCGCAACCGAACGGATTTCAGATCAAACCTTGCTTCGGAGCTCAAATTCAACCTGTTGGATCGCTTCTTCAAGCCAGAGATTAAAACGTTTGGCCTCGGTCTCTTCTGTAAATTTACGCGAACGGGCCGATTGCAGAATTTTCAGCGACGCTGGCGAAGAAAACGCCACCAAACCATCGAGAGCTTCCTGCCAAACTTCTTCCGCATTATTGTTTAGAGCCTCAGCTAAAAACGGCATGACGGTCTCCTCGCGGCGTTCCCAGGCGGCTTTGACTAAGAATGCCCGGATGTCGGCACGCGGCTCGGCGTGGAAGACATCAATGATGCCGGTTAGCACATCGCCGGGCATCTCGATCAATTCAAAAAACGCGGTCTCATCATCGCCGCGGCGAAACTTTTCCAGCGCCGCCCTGACTTCAACTTCCATCGATGGTCATCGCCGCCAGATATCGATCAGCCCCTTCGAGTCGACGATTTCGGCGAACCGCTCCATGCGCTTGAGCGCGGCGTTGTGGCCTTCTTCGGTGTAGGTGCCGACGCAGTCGTGCGACGATCACCATGAAGTAGCTACGATTGAAGCCCTCGCGCACGGTGGCTTCGACACCGCCATCGGTGGTGCAGCCGATCATGACGATCGTAGTCGCGCCGATGTTGTTCATAATGGTTTCAAACTCGTTGCCGATGAACATGGTCGGGCGCCGCTTGTCGATCACGGCGTCTTCGGGTGCCGGCTTGAATGGCTCCATAATATTCCAGCCGAAGCTGCCGTGCAGCCGGCGCGGTTTGAGTTGACTCGGGTGATCGACTTTTTGATCCTTCAGGCCGCGGCGGATCCAGACCGGCGCTTCGTCCTTCCATAGAAACGGCGTCTGGCGCGTGTAGACCGTCTTGATCTGTGCCTGGCCTGCTGCCGCGATCAGCGGCGGCGCGTTGCGAATCAGCGCGTCTTTGTTAAACGCTCCGCCGGCTTGATCATTCTGCATGTCCCAAACCAAGAGCACGGTGCGTTTGGGATCGACGATTTCTTTTAGCTGATTCGGTATCTGTCTGCCTTCGAATTCCAGCATGGTTTCCTCCTATCGGGAAGCTTAGGGATCCATCCAAGTTTTCTACGCGACTTTTTGCGAGAACGAAAGCTGACGTGCGGCTTCACTTTGGGAGACCGGAGCCTTTTCCGGCTGTCTTTCTATCTCGAGGCGCGCAGCTCCCTTCTCGCTCTGTCCAGAAAAGTGAAATCAACAATTTGGGCTGCGCTGATCGGTTGCGCAATGTTCGATGACTCCCGCGTCAAATCGATGAAGTACTGCACGGCTTCGGAAGTGACGACAGCGTCTTTGGCCAAGCCACGCTTCAAATATCCCAGCATTTCTCCGGCAAGTTTGCTGTCACTGACGCGCCATTGCTTCATCATGATGTCCCGTGCCTGGTCGCGATTGGTCTCGTCCGTGACGAACAGCAAGCCACGCAAGGTAGCGCGCACCATCTTGTAAACTTCTTCAGGCTGCTGCTGGATGCGCGCTACCGATGTGCCGAAACCATTCTGCGGGAAAGTCACAACGTCGCCCAAAAAGATCAGCTCGTTATAACCTTTGTGGAGCGCGATGAGATTTTCCGGTACGGAGAGCAGCGACGCGTCGACGACGCCCTGTTCCAGCACGGCCAGCCGTCCCGCGCCCGAGCCGCCCATCGGCAAGACTTGCACATCCTTGCCGGGTTCGAGACCAAAATAGCGGAGGGCCTGATAGGCGAGAATCGTCGCTGAACCGCCGGGCGAACTGCCGGCGACTTTTTTGCCCTTGAGATCGCGCGGCTCTTTGATCTCTTTGCGGCTCATAAAAGACTGAAGCGGCTTGGCAATAGTGAAAATCAGAATTTTCGCCGGATAATTTCTCACCGCGGCGAGGGCCAGCCCGGTGAGCCCCGCGCTGTAGTCGATCTCGCCTTTGAAGAACGCGTTATTGGCGGCGGCGAGCGACATCAGGATAATTTCCAAATCGATGCCTTCGTCTTTGTAGAAGCCGCGATGATAGGCGGCGTAGATAGGCAAAAAGCCGACGCTGGTGGCGGCGATGCCTAGACGAACTTTTTTGAGAGCGGATTGGGCTTGAGCGTCGGTTGAAGCAAGACCGACGGCGCTCGCCGACAAACAGAAAAATAGAACCCATCGCACATGCCAAACGCCCATAGAGTTTTCTCCGCGGCTTGGAGTTGGAAATGCTGTTTACGACGTGATTCGATTTCAGACCGCACGCCTTCTTATTATGGCCACCGGCGAGGCGTCAAGGGCGTGGAACGGTTTGATAGCTAGGACAGTAATTTCCTGTAGGGGCGACCCTGTGTGGTCGCCCGTCCGTGAAGGGCAGACACGCAGGTCTGCCCCTACGAGAACAATGCGATGGCGGATTTGCGATCAACTCCGCGCCGCGTGATGGCCGTACTGGTAGTGCTGGCGCAGCAAATCCTTGCCGTAGTCGTTGCCGTTGGGCGTGCGCACGATCACATGAATATGATCTTTATAGGGCTTGGTCTTCTCGCGAAACGCGATGCCGCGTTGGTGATCGAACTCGACGATGATCACCGGGCTTTGGACGCGATAGTAAAATGTACTGTCGTCCGCCATGCCGCCCATCCAGCAGAAATAAGTGTCTTCGAGATGCTGCTTCACTTCTTCCATTTTCACTTGGGCATGGCCGCTGCGCATACGCGCGACGTGGTAGTCGACGAGATTGAGCAAAAGATCATGTTGCGGATTCGACAGGTCATCGTAGCGGATGCCGGCGTAATTCAATTGCAAATTATCGCGGAAGGCGGTGGTAAAATCCTCACCGGAAGTTTCCGGAGCGATGACGGTCTTGGCGCGCTGCGTGTCCGAAAGCGTGCGCGCCAACGCGAGCCCGCGATCTTCGTCGGCTTTGAAAACTCGCAGGCCAGCATATTTGCCGCCTGTCGCGTGCACCGGCTCGGCGCCCAGAAATGTCGGGGTGACCACCACCTGATCGCCGAGCACGAAATAATTGATGATCAAATGATGGCCGTCCCACTGCCAGCCCCACGGCTCGGTCGCCGACGGAGTTCCCATGATGCTCAGCCAGTAAAGATCTTCACCGTATTCACTGAGTCTGCCGGTCATCTCCAGCACCGTCTCGTTCAGGTGCATGACGTTCAGCGCTTCTTCGAAACCGTCCTTGCTCAGGCTCTCACGCAGCAGCGCGAAAGCAGAGTCGCGCTGATTGTCATTCATCTCGAACAGCGGCATGCCGTGGCGCATAAGCGTCGGATGGATGTTGCTCCACTTGCGCCACTGATCGGTATCCACAGGGAAGAGCGTTTTGGCGCGCTGCTGCGAATTCAATGATCCGAGAAAGGCTTCCGCTGCTTCGCGAATCGACTGCGTAGAAACGCCGGTCTTGTGGACGCTATATAGACCGGGAATGACGTTTCCGTCGTTGGTGATGCCCTTGAAAGGTTCGGCCGCAGCGGCGAGCGATTTCTCCACATAGTTCGGCGATCCGCCTTTGGTATGGAGAGGTCGATTGGGACCGCGCTCGGTGCAGGTTTCTGACAAGCCGCGTGTGCGTGGATCGGTGGTCATGATGAAGATCCTCCTTGGACACTTTCGGTGGGTATCGAGAGTTCTTCTTTAGTGCGCGGATGAAACAGAAGTCAAGGACGGATCAGCGCGCAGTGCCGGTTAGCTCGTATTCTTCGAGGGCGCCGGGCGCCGGGCAATAGGAAAGGCAATCGCCGCAGCCGGTGCATTCATGCTTCAACGACTTCATACATGTGATGAATGTCCTGCATCTTCGGATGGACGGCGCGCTCGGGGCAGACTTCGCGGCACAGGCCGCAGGAGCAGGTGATCGGCGAGCGGCTTGCCGAGGGTTTCTGCAGTTTCGGTCATCAATCGTTTGAGTCCGCGGTTTCGATCCGAGGCTGTATCCCAATGTCATCCTGAGGCTACAGCCGAAGGATCTCGCCTTCCTCAGTGGCTGAAGAGCCGAGATGCTTCGCTGCGCCAGACTGTGTGAAAACTCTGATGGTGTTCAGGGCCATGATGAGCAAATTTTATTTGAATCGAGCGAAACATGACTGCGACTTCAGTTTTTGGTCATTTCGCTATTTAATCTTCGATTAATGGACCGGATCTCCTCTCAAAGACATGCCTAGGCCGCTAATTGAGCGCGGCAATCAAGCCTCTGACCCCCACGATGTTCAGTGCCCGCTTGATGTCGTAGGCCAGTGTCGACAAGACGTCAGAAATTCTGCCTTTACTTTTTCCAGTCCTCTCATCAAAAAATGTCTCTGGTCATTCCAAAACTTGATCGTCCCAAACGGATGCTCGACCAGCTGCTGGCGTAATTTGAGGATCGCCGAGTTGGATTTGACCCGCTGTTCGATCCGCTCTAAAACCGCTTCATGCTCCCAACGCTTGATTCGGTGAAACCTCGGGTCGGTCGTACACTGGGCTTTGAGAGCGCAGCCCGGACAAGCGTTGGTCCAGTAATATCGAAACTTCTTATCGCCCTCCTGAGTCTCAAAACGAAAATCAAGTCGCTCTTTAGCCGGACAGCGATAACAGTCCCGGTCGGCTTCATAAACAAATTTCTCTTTGCCGAATAATCCCCGCGCGGTGTTCTTGGATACGAGCGGTTTGGAGACGTACGTCGTGATCCCCGCCTCTTCGCAGCGCTTTAGCTCTTCGTGGTTGTAATACCCCATGTCGGCCACCACTTGGAGTTCGTCTTGA
>CAVWLW010000035.1:0-53288 GCA_963755715.1 uncultured delta proteobacterium | reverse complement strand
TAGTGATGATCTGTGCGCCGCTGCCGGTTAACAGAAACGGCTGGATTTCCGGATAATCGCTCCTGAAGATGTCGAGAACCTTGCCGTATCGGTACATGTAGACATTGACCTTGCCCTCTTTTTTGGCCGCCTCCAAAGTCGCTTCCCATTGGCTTTGACGAGAAGATGTCTCCGCGGCTTCAAGTTGCGGCACAAGAAAGGAGGTAAAGAAAAGCAAAGTGGTGAAGAGCCCAGCCGCTCTGCGAATTAATCTTCGGAGCCGCACGATCTTCCGGCCTTCTGGCATGACCGTATTTGTTAGCTGAGCACAACGTTAATAGATTTCGACGCCTGAAATTCGGGTTGCTTCCCTAAGCAATGTTCACAACCCAAACAGCTCCTTCGGATTATCGTAGATAATCTTTTCATACTGCCGCGGCGCGATGCTGCCCTGGCTTTTCAAATTCCGCAGGCTTCGATCTCGGTCGATTGATCGTTGTGGCCGTAGTCGGTGCCGATGACGAGGTTTTTTAGAATATTTGATGACGTAGTCGTCAACCTTCTCGACCCAAGTTATGCTGTGCGCTTGCGGGATTGCTTTTTCGATGACGTACGAGTCAGGCGAGCGATCGTGCGCAAGGCCTCGTTAACTGCACGCGTATCAGGAAATATCTCTGCGACATCCGGATCGAGAAGAACAACGTTGGTACCTTCTGCGTATCTTGCCGTAGTCACTCCGCGAGTCGCTTTTGAAAAATCGTACTCGGGCCGCATTGTGTCTTTGTCAGACCCAAGCGGCCCCATTTTCCTTTTATTCTTCTTCATATTGTTCCCGTTCATGCCGGGTCGCCAACCGAGCACTAATGATTCTAGTCTGTGAGGGTCTATCCGTATAAGAAACAACCAATAGCCGATAGCGGTCCGACATGCCCATAACGATGAATCGCTGTTCATCTTGCGAATGGTCCGGGTCCTGCATGTTCATTGACAATGGATCACCGAAAGCCGTGACAGCCTCTGCGAACGAAACCCCATGTTTCCTTATATTAGCCTTCGCTTTCTCCGGGTCCCACTCAAAGTTGTAACCCACCGTCGCATTCTATCCTTCTAGCGCAGAATTCGCCATTGGCATGACGCCTAACCGCTGATCAGCACCATCAATGTACCCGGGGATAGTCTCTCACAACCCAAACAACTCCTTCGGATTATCATAAGTAATCTTCTCATACTGCCGCGGCGTGATGCTGCCCTGGCTCTTCAAGTTGCGCAGCGCTTCGATCTCCGTCGATTGATCGTTGTGGCCGTAGTCGGTGCCGATGACGAGGTTTTCTTCGCCGGAATATTTGAGCACGTAATCGACGTCGTCGTCGGTCTGGCAGGAGACGAACTGGCGATATTCTTTGAGCAGGTTATCCGGCAAAGTTCTGCCGATAGCGCCCCAGCGGCGCTGAAAATCTTTGACGACGTAGGGAATCCATTGCGCGGCGGCTTCGGCCCAGTGAAAGCGCAGCTTGGGAAAAAGTTTCGGCACCTCGCTCATGACCACGGAGTGAAACGCGCCGATGACCGGGATGCGAAACTTCCAGAAGCTGCCGCCGCCGTTGTACTGCGAGACGAGATCGATGACGTACGGGTTGGCGTTGCCGACGTGCACGCCGACGGCGAGATTGAGGCGGCTCATTTCTTCATAGAGCGGATAAAAATACGGGTCGGTGATCATGCGCTGGCCTTCGATGCCGCGCATGAAGACGCCGCAGGCGCCGTGCTGCGCACAGAATTTGAGCTCTTCGAGCGCCGCGCTCATGTCGAGCAGCGGCAAGACACAGATCCAGCGCAGCCGCCCCTGGCCTTGCGCGTGAATGTCGGCGAGCCAGCGGTTGTAACCTTTGCTGATCGGGATTTCCCACTCGGGCTTGTCGGCGATCTGCTCGATGAACATGGTCGGGTAGAGCACTTGCACGTCGATGCCGAGCTCGTCCATGTGCTTGAGCCGCGCCGGCACGTTTTCCATCTCGCGGGTTTCTTGCGGCGTGTTCATGTCGCGGCCTGTGCGCCTTGCCACATCCACGACATCCTGGGCAGTCAGAACTATCCGCACTAAGCCGCGGATCTTGCCGTTGATGTACCAGTATTCGCCGCCGCCTTCGCCGCGCGGCTTGACGATCAGCGGGCGATATTTTTGATCGGCCTTGTCGATGTAATCCCAGGTGCGCTCGGATTCGACGACATGAGCATCGGCATCAATGGTCGGCATAGGACATTTACCTCCGGATCGTACAGTTAACTCTTGGACGCACGCGCGCAATCGCGCCATGTTCCCGAGCCCCGAATATCAAAGCCCGTGCGCGCGCACAACCGAAATCTCGTGTCGGAAAATTCAAAGGATAGACCAGCGGCTGCCCCTCCACCTGAGGCACTGACCGAAATCATCGTCCCGTGTATCGGAAGGCCGACCCGTGATATAAAAACGAACAGCATGGACAACTCTCAATTCACGGCGCTGTGCGAGTGGATCGCCGAGGCGGGACTCGCGGGGCTCTCCGAAATGGCGACGCTCGAGGGGTTTTGCGAGCGCGCTTTGAAAGTCGGGCTGCCGCTGGTTCGTGCCAACGTGGTGATCGATACGTTGCATCCCGTCTACGAAGGGCGCGCTTTCGTTTGGAACTGCAAGACCAGAAAAACCGCGGTGACCGAATTCGGTCGCGACACCGTAGACATACAACGGTGGGAAAACAGTCCCTACCATTATCTCGAACTGACCGGCGAGCCGATGCTGAGACGAAAGCTGACCGCAGATACGGAAAAAGAGTTTTCGGTTTTTCCCGGACTGCGCGCCGACGGTTTGACGGATTACGTTGCCATCACCAATCGCTTCGCCGCGGAAGGCGTCGTTGGCGACATGGATTGTGTCTATTCGTCCTGGGCCACGGATGTTCCGGCCGGTTTCCGCGACGCCGACGTGACCGATCTTTGCCGGCTCATGCCGTTGCTCGCGCTCACGTTGAAAGCTGCGTCGCTGGCGCGCATCGCCGAAACCCTCGTCGAGACTTATCTCGGGCGCGATGCCGGCCGGCGCGTGCTCCAAGGACGCATTGCCCGGGGCGTCACCGACCAGATCGAAGCGGTATTGTGGTTTAGCGACTTGCGCAGCTACACGCGGATCAGCGACACGGCCGCTCCCGGAGAGATTATTCCGCTGCTCAACGATTATGCCGGCGCGATCATTGCCGCGATTTATGAACAAGGGGGCGACGTTCTGAAATTGATCGGCGACGGTGTTCTCGCCATATTCACGGTAGAGGATCGGACTCACGCGTGCGAGTCGGCGCTCGCCGCCGCCGTCGCTGCGCGCCGGAGTGTCGCTGAAATGAGCCTCTCGCGTTCCGCCGGCAATCTGCCCGTCACCGATATGTATCTCGGTCTTCACATCGGGGAGGTATTCTACGGCAATATCGGCAGTGAGGACCGGCTCGACTTCACCGTCGTCGGTCCGGCGGTCAACGAAGTCAGCCGCATTGCCGCCATGTGCCGCTCCGTGGACCAACCCCTGCTTGTCTCTTCGGCGTTCGCCGGCGCGCTCGGCGCATCCAGAAAACTCCTTGTCTCGGTCGGTCGCTACGCCCTGCGCGGTGTAGGGCAGGCACAAGATCTTTTCACGCTCGACTCTGACAGCGCGCGGCTAGACTAACGCCGCGAAAGCTTCCCTCTAGCGGCCGAGCAAAGAAGTCTAGACATTCCGCGCCGCCGGGGTATACAATCTCTCCCGGGTAAGCGCTGCTTGGACTTCTCCCCGTTAAATCGACAGACCGTCTATCCGATCGAGAGTGATTATGAAGATATCTGTTCGGAGCCAGAGGTTGTTCGGGAAAAGTTGTTTTGCTCTCCTACTCTTCGCCACCTCCGCCACGCCGGCGCAAGCTCAGTTCAAGGTCCCTCGTGAAGTCATCGACTCTGCCGCCGCTCACGGCAGCGTGTTGGTGCTGGTAGGCCTAAAGGTCCCTTGGCAAATGGAATCCAAACTCGACATAGACGAGTTACTCACGCAGCGCGCCGCGATTGCATCGATTCAAAGCGATCTGCTGAACACGTTACAGGGCAGAAACTATAAAGTCGTGCGCCGCTATCAGGAGGTCCCCGGTATCGCTTTGGAAGTCGGCGCCGACGCTTTGGCGGAGCTGGCAAGATTACCGATCGTCACGAATGTCTTGCTCGATCGCCCGACGGGTAGCTCCGCCGATGCAAGCCCTGTTCATCTTGCGCGGGACGAATCGCCCGCGGTGAATGCGGAATCCGCCGCAGCGGAAAAAGTACCATCCACGCTGTTCAAGCGCGCGGCCAGCGACGGCACCGTTCTCGTGCTCGCCGGGTTGCGAACACCGTGGCAACGCGAAGATCAATTGAGCGAAGTGCTTTTGGCTTTGCAGCGAACCGCGATCCATGACGCTCAAGGTTATATTCTGGCGGAGTTGGCCGGTACGCGCTTCAAGGTTATGCGCCTCTATCGCAGCATTCCCGGCATCGCCTTGCGCGTCGGCGTCGATGCTCTAAAAATATTGGAAAAATCGCCGGCGGTAACCAATGTTGTTGCGGATCGTCCGGCAACTACTCTGCGCTAGAAAACGCTCTGAGCTATTCCGCTAAGCAGACCTCAGGTTAGCGAAGACCCATCCGGTTTATTGTTTTCTCTGATGCCCGTCGTCTGCGCGCTGCCTTCAATCTCGTTTCCATCTGTTCCTCACTTTCTTCCGCGTTTCGCCGCCAGCACTATGGGCGGACACTTTCAAGCAGCGCGATTCGCGGCTGTTTACACTTTCGCCGACGCCGACATCCGCGAGAAAACTTTTTTGGCATTGCCTTCGGTAATCTTGTGTCGCTCTTCCTCAGTCAGCCAGTCGATAGACTTGAAGATCGGCACAAGGTCTTCGAAGTTTCTTCCGGTCTTGGGATCGATGGCGTTGACTGCGCCGAACATCTCCGTGGCAAAGAGCACACGGTCGGCGCCGACGCGCTTGATCAGAAGCTCCATGGACTCCTTGTCGTAAATCGCCATGTCCCAGTAGACGCGGCGCGCCGCCTCTTCGAACGGTTCGAGCCCTTCTTTCACATGCATGCCGCGCTGGCGGTTCCATTGAAAGGGAATCGCGCCGCCGCCGTGCGGTATAATGATTTTTAATTTTGGAAAATCTTTGAACACGCGCGACTTGAGAATCTCCACGGCGGCGGAGTTATGGTGCGCGATGTAATAGGCATTGGTCAGATGCATCGCCGGATTGAGCGACGCGCTCGCGTGCACCGTGCACGGCACATCGAGCTTGACCATCTTCTCCCACAGCGGATACCACCATTCGCTGCCCATCGACGGCGTCAACGGCTCGCGCCCTCCCGCCATGTCGGGATTGACGTTGCAGCCGACGAAGCCCAAGTCGTTTACGCAGCGATCGAGTTCATCGGCCCATTCGTGTCGGCCCGACGCCCGGAGACTGCGGCAACTGGCAAACCGGCGAGATCTTATCCGGAAAAAGCTTGGCGACCCGCGCGATCAAATCGTTGCACGCCTCGGTCCAGTAGCGGCTTACTAGCGGCGAACCGAAGTGATGTCCCATCGCGCCCGCTTGCGGCGAAAACATCAGCCGGTCGATGCCGCAATCCTGCATGCGTTTGAGCTGGCCCTCCATCGAGCGCGCGACCTCCTCGTCGCTGATCGTAAGCTTAGCGCGTACCGGCTTAGCGAGGTTGGTGATTTGCTGCCCGCGGTAGGCCTGAAGCTGTGCCGGCGCGGTGGTGAAATGAGTGTGAGAGTCGATGATCATCTGTTTGCCCTCCTCGTTAAAGTCAATTTCAAGGCAGTGCTATTCCGTTGTCAGTCCCGGGACCCTCTGATATAAAATTTTTACCAACGAATAGCGAAGGAGCACCGTCTTATGCCAGACATAACCCGCCTCAACGGCGTAATCAAAGCCCTGGAACAAGGCCAAACCGCCTTCGTCGCGTTCACGCCAGTAGATATCGAAAGCGCGGTTGCGATGGCAAGTTCCAAGCTCGACGGCGTCGCCTTCGAAATGGAACACGCACCTCTCGACTTTCCCGGGCTGCGCCAAGCGCTGCAGTTCATGCTCGACCGGCGCCAGATTGTCGACCGCGCCACGCTGGCGCCTGCGGTCACGCCCATGGTGCGCGTGCCGCCCAACGGCGTCGAGATGAACAGTTGGATCGCCAAGCAGGTTCTGGATATCGGCGTGTTCGGCATCATTTTCCCCCATGTGAGCTCGGTGGAAGAAGCGTGGAACGCCGTCGGCGCCTGCCGCTATCCGCGCTTGTCTACCGCGTCGAATTATAATCCGCCGGGTATTCGCGGCGATGCTCCGGCGCGCGCAGCGCGTTATTGGGGTCTTACGCAGCAGGAATATTACAAACGCGCCGACGTCTGGCCGCTGGCGCCGGACGGAGAAATTCTCGTTGTCATCCAATGCGAAGAGACTCGCGCCATCGAGAACCTGCCGAAGATTCTCAAAGAGGTTCCCGGCATCGGCGTCGTCTTGATCGGCGAAGGCGATTTGAGCCAGGAATTAGGCTACCCGCGCGACTACGAACACCCGGTCGTAGCCAAGGAGATCAACCGCATTCTGGCGATCTGCAAAGAGCACAACGTGCCGTGCGGCCATCCGCATCCCGACGCGCACAACATCGAGCGCCTGGTCGCGAACGGCTATCGATTTCTCATGCCGTCCGCGCCGCGCTCCTTCGGCGTCCTGGATCAGGGGCGCAAGCTCGCCGGCCGGAATTAGCAGCCTTTCGAAGAGGTATTCGCACAGCTCAACAACTAGAGAAATTCGCGATCGTTCGCCAGCGCAATTTCCCGGCTGCTGCGCTCGCGAGCGCATGTCCAAAACTCAGCTGACTATCCGCGCTGGTTCTATCTGATCGTTTATAGGGATCGAGCCGGGTTGCTTTTCCTTGTGCTATTTGGCGAATACTTGCCCGCTACATTCCGCATTCCGACACTGTCGTTACTCGCCTGATTAATCGTCCCTCGCGAGTGTTTACTCTTTAAGCACTGCCTGTCTGAGAAGCAGGCACGTCTCTGAGAAAACGAGGGTTCGACCGCGATTTGTCGCAAGTTTCCACCAACCTTCGTGGCATAACAATTGCGCTCAATTTAAAACGTGGCCGAGTCCTTCATCAGAAACAGGCTATGATCCATCGCGCCGCCAGGTTGGACTTCGTTAAGACGATTCTGAGGAATTATGCCTAACTTAAAAAAACTTTTAGTTCCGATCGATTTTTCGTTAGAGTCGGAGAAAGCGCTGCGCTATGCATCTTCTTTAGCGGAGCAAATCAAAGGCGAACTGATCGCGCTGCACGTCATCGACGAGCTGAACGAGCACGACGGGCTTCTTCCTTTAATAATGCCACCGGAAGGTTGGCCGTTCTTTGGCGCAGAGCCGCCGGCCCGTCCGATCGATATTTTACTCAGAGAACGCACGCTCGACTTGTGGAACTTCATCAATCGAATTGTGCCGGACCCGGCAACCATAAAGCTCAGGAAAATTGTGCGCCTCGGCACCCTGCGCAAAGAAATTATTGCCGTGGCCCGAGAGGAAGCCATCGACCTCATCGTCCTGGAACTTCACAACCGCTTTCTTTTTTCCAATCTGGCCAATCGCAAATTACTAAAGATGATCGATAAGCTCCCTTTTCCGGTGCTATTGGCGCCACCCGTCAGCGATCAGAAGCCAAAATCGGGACGGCGAGTGTTGGCCTTTTTTCCGTTCGCGAGCGAAAGCCCGGTCTAGAGCCGGTGCATTCTGCATGTAACATCAAGGCGCCGGCATACCCCGCTCCGAAAAATTGCAGCATCGCGCATAAGATGATATTGGACCTTCATGTCCAAGTTTGCCGAATTTTGTTCCGGCTATTTTAGGAAATATTTTGAGCTTCATCCCACCGACGCCATCTATTACGGCATCGATGGCTACGATCATCTGCTCAACGATTATTCCGACGCGACCTACGAAGCTGAAAAGTCTTTCGTCGAAGAATCCCTGGCGGCGCTCCGACAAATCCCCACCGGCAACCTCAATCCGGACGAAGCGATCGATCACGCCTTGCTCGAAGGAAAATTGACGATCCAAAGCTACGAGCATGCCAAAGAAGACTACCGGCTGAAGTGGCCGGATACCTACTCGCCGATCGAGGCAATTTATATCCTCACCGTTCGGGCGACCAACGACCTCGCCGGCAATCTCCTGAGCCGTCTCGGTCGCACACCGGAGCTAATTCGGCAAGGCATCGCCAACCTGAGCAGCGACCAAGCCAACCCGCCGCGCCTGTGGACGGAGATGGCGATCGAAGGCGCCAAGGGAGCGGTAAATTTTCTGGAAAATTTGCCGAACCATCCCAAAATTAAAAGCGCCGGCATCGACGCCGGCGCTCTCAAAGCGTCTCTCCAAAAAGCGCAGCAGGCGGTCACCGAGTATGCGCAGTTTTTGGAAAAGGATTTGCTGGCGCGCAGCCGCGGCGTCTACGCCGTGGGCGCGGAGCATTACAATCTTCTCCTCAGAAAAAAACACTTCCTAGAGCACGACGCCGAGAGCCTGCTGGCCTTGGGTGAAGCGCTGTTCGCAAAAACTCAGACGGGAATTGGCCGAGCTCAGCGGCGAACTCGCGCCGGGAAAGGATATCGAGGAAATGGCGCGCGCGATCCAAGAGAACCATCCGCCGATCGACGCGGTTCTTCCGGCTTATCAACGAGCGATGGAAGCGGCGCGCCATTTCGTCCGAGAAAAAGACCTCGTCTCCTTCCCGCCTAAGGAAGAGCTCCACGTCGTGCCCACGCCGGAGTTTCGCCGCCACGAGATTCCGTTCGCCGCCTACCTCTCGCCCTCGCCCAAAGACCCGGATCAAGTCGGCTACTATTACGTGACGCCAGTCAACGACGACGATTTGCTGCGCGAACACAACTGGGTCGGCCTGGAAAACACGTCGGTGCATGAAAGTTATCCCGGACACCACTTGCAGTTTTCGGTGGCCAATTCGATCCCGGCAGCTTCGACTCTGCCGCGGCTAGATGAATGAATCCTCGGTTTTCTACGAAGGCTGGGCGCTTTACTGCGAGCAGCTCATGCAAGAGCAGGGATTTTTGCAAAGCCAAGAGCATCGTTTCGTCATGCTCAAGGACCGGCTCTGGCGCGCGCTCAGAATTATCATCGATGTGAAGACGCAAACGGGACGCATGACTTACGACGAAGCCGCCGACTTGATGGTGCGCGAGCTGCGCTTTCCGCGCGCCCAAGCTTGCGCCGATCTAAACTGGTATAGCCAGTCGCCGTCGGTGCCGATGGGCTACGCGCTCGGCTGGACGATCATCAATCGTCTGCGCGAACAGGAGCAGAAACGCCTCGGCGACAAATTCAGCCTGCGCCAATTCCACGACAAGCTGCTCAGCGCCGGCAGCATCTCGTTGCCACTGGTAGAACAGAGACACTTTCATCCGATGACCGAAAACGACTGAACGTTTTGAGCGACCGGAACGGGCTGGCGCGCGTTGATTCGTTCAAAGAGTTCAAATCGTTAAAGCCGTTTCAAGACATTATGAAGCACTAAAACAAAACCACGCGGCCCTTTGTTGGGCGCCCACATGTCCATCGCCGGCGGCGTCGGCAACGCCTTTCTCCACGGCAAAAAGGTCGAATGCGACGCGATTCAAATTTTTACCAAATCCTCGCGCCAGTGGGCCGGCAAACCTTATAGCAAAGAAGAGATCGAGCAATTTCACGCCAACCGGGAAGACACCGGCATAACGAAAGTCATCGCGCACGATTCCTACTTGTTGAACTTGGGCTCGCCGGATGCAGCGCTGCGCCTGCGCTCGATCGAAGCTTTCATCGATGAGCTGGAGCGCTGCGAAGTTTTGGGCGTGACCCATCTCGTCGCTCATCCCGGCGCCCATGTCGGTGCCGGTGAAGTCGAAGGCATCAAGACCATCGCCCGGTCATTGGACGACGTGCACAAAGCCTGCCCGGGTTATCGCACTCAGGTCACCTTGGAAATCACCGCCGGCCAAGGCTCCAATCTCGGTTACCGTTTCCAGCAGATCGCCGACATCATCGACGCCACGCATGAGAGCGACCGATTGCGCGTCTGTTTCGACACCGAACACGCCTTTGCCGCCGGCTATGATTTGAGAACCGATGAAGGTTACGAGCGCACCTTCGGCGAATTCGACGAAACGATCGGCATCGAACAGCTCGCGGCGTTTCATCTGAACGACTCAAAAAAGGAGTTCAATTCACGGGTCGATCGCCACGAGCACATCGGCAAAGGGTTTATCGGCGTCGATGCGTTCCGTCGGTTGATGAACGACAAGCGCTTCTGGGGCCTGCCCATGTGCTTGGAAACGCCGAAGGGACCGGACCTGAAAGAAGACAGAGAGAACTTGACGCTCCTACGGAGCTTGATCAAAGCCTGATCAACCTCATTTAGGGTGAGGGTGATCGAATGCTATGCCGGAATCGATATCCCCGGGAAAAAATACTGGACGACGAGGCCGATCAAGTAACCCACGCCGGCGGCGCTGACGGCGATCACGAAGAATTTCAAACCCGAAACTAGAAGCGATTGGCCGGCCAGATATCCTTTGAACGCGCCGACGCCGAAGAGCGTAATGCCGCTCAACAAACCAGAAAGATAGAGCGCCGGCGCGCCGCTCAAAAAAATATAAGGCGAGATCGGCACAAATGCGCCGACCACGAACGAGAACCCCATCACGAGAGCCGCCGCGATCGGCTGATTGACTTCAGCGCTGCCCAACCCAAAGACCTTTTCCTGAAAGGTGCGCAGAAAAACGTTTCGCTCTTGAAGCAATACCTTAACCAGTCGGTAGCTGTGCTCCTTGCTCAGTCCCTCTTGTTCGAGAGCGTTGAGCAAGCCTTCCGCCGCGACATAGGGTTCGCGATCGGCGAGCCTTTCGGCATCGGCGATTTCTTTGTCGAAAATATCTTTCTGCGCGAGCGATGACAGATACGATCCCGCCGCCATGGAAATCGCCCCGGAAAACATCGCGGTGAATCCGGTGACGATGACCACGATGTTGTTTTCGGTCGCGCCCTGGACGCCGGCGAGCAAACCGACCGTGCTGATCAAACCGTCTTGAATGCCGAAGACAAACTCGCGAATGCGCGAGCGGCTTTCGATCACCTGCTTTTTTTGTTGGATCGTCGTCGAGGGACATGGGAAAGAATGGAAAATGGATAATGGAGAATTGAAAATGATCGGAAACGCAGTTGCGAGATTCGTCGCTACATTGTACGGTGATTCTCATTATCCATTATCAATTTTCCATTATCCATTATTTTCAATATTTCAGCCCCAAATCCCCGGTCGGCTCGCCCGGCTGCCAATCGGACGGACAAAGCGCTCCGTGCGCAGCGCCTTGAGCACGCGCAGTGTTTCTTCCACGCTGCGCCCGACGTTGACGTGGCTCACGACTTGATAGTAAATAATGCCGGCCGGATTGATGATAAAAGTCGCGCGCAATGCGACGCCTTCTTTTTCGTCGAGCACGCCATAGTCGCGACTCAAGGTTTTGCTTTCGTCGCTGAGCAAGGGATATTCCAATCCGCCCAGCTCTTCCGCCCACGAGCGATGGCTGTCGATGGAGTCCACGCTGGCGCCGAGAATCGATCGCGTTTTCCGCGGCGAACGCCTTGGCCATCTTGCTGAAGCCGGTCACTTCGGTCGGACAGATGAAGGTGAAGTCGGCGGGATAGAAAAACAGCACCAACCATTTTCCTTTGCAGCCGGCAAGCGAATACTTCGTGACTTTGCCCTGAAAAAAACCGTCAACGTTAAACTCGGGCGCGTTGTCGCCGATTCGTAACAAGCCCATATTTGCGCCTCACTTCCGGCATTTAAAGCTTAAGGAATATTCTGCCAAAGAGAAAACCTGTTCTTTTCACTGGACCCCGCGCTCGCGCTGAACCATTCTTCCTGCGCGCCCGGCGAGTTCAGCAGCCCGAAAAAGTAGATTCGCAACATCTGCTCGACCAGCTGAGGTAACGCCAAGTCGCGCTTGGGCTGGTACCAGGTATAGATCCAGTTCATCATGCCGAACAGGGTGAACGTTGCCAAGCGTAAATCGATGCCTTTGGCTCCCTCTTGTTCCTGCAATTCACCCATAAGGTCCATGATCACCTTGACGTAACGCCTCTTCAGCACGAGGATTTTTTCGTTGAATTCGCCGGTGAGTGACTCATCCTCGTGGGCCATCACTTTCATTTCCGGCATGTTGTGCAAAAAGAAACTGAGATGATTTTCAGCGAAGGCGCGGATGCGCGCCCGCACGTCGACGTCTGTGGCCGTCACCTGCTCCCAGCGCTGCAATAAGGTTAAAAAGCATCGCTCCTGGATCAGATAGAGCAGCTCTTCTTTCGTCGTAAAGTAGTAGTACAGACCGGACAAACTCATCTTGGTCGCCCGCGAGATGTCGCGCACCGACGTGTGGTGAAAGCCCTTCTCAGCAAAAATCTTCGCGGAACATTTGAGAATTTTCTGAAGGGTTTCGTCGTAGTGTCGGGTTGCGGGCTCAAGGCGAATTGACATGGGTAAAAACGATACTTGCAAATCGGTTCAGGGGTGTCAATGAGCTTGCGCCACAGCTCATCGATGCTCCGGCCGGTTTGCATTTTTACGAGATTTTTCCAACGCTTCACCGCCGCGTACAGTTTCTTGAATCGCCCCCACCCATGGTGTATGTCTTAAGGCTCAAAGCCCATGAATTTTGAAAACGTACTGGTCGAAAAAGACGGCGCCGTCGTTGTCGTCACGCTCAATCGCCCGCAAGCACTCAACGCGCTTTCTTACGCTCTGGTCAAGGATTTGTCTCTGGCAATGCAGGAGCTCGATCAGGACGATGAAGTTCGGGTGATCATCGTCACCGGCGGCGAAAAAGTTTTCGCCGCGGGAGCGGATATCAAAGAGATGGCGGATCGCGGACCGTTCGACGAAAGAATTCAGGAACGGCTCACCTATCGCGATAAAATTAACAAAATCACCAAACCTGTCATCGCCGCCGTCAGCGGCTTCGCCCTCGGCGGCGGCTGTGAATTGGCGATGAGCTGCGACATCATCATTGCATCGGAGACCGCGCGCTTCGGTCAGCCGGAAGTCAACCTCGGCATCATCCCCGGCAGCGGCGGCACGCAGCGATTGACGCATTTGCTCGGCAAACATCGGGCAATGGAACTGGTGCTGACCGGTGACGCGATCAGCGCAACGGAAGCGGAACGGTTGGGTCTGGTCAATCGCATATTCCCCGTTGAATTATTTCTCGAGGAAGCCAAAAACATCGCCAGGAAGATTGCCGCCAAACCCGTCCTCGCGATCAAAGCGGCGAAGGAAGCCGTGCTCAAAGCCGCCAACGCGCCGCTCGACGAAGGGCTGGACTACGAACGCAAGTCTTTCTATTTGTTGTTCGCTTCCGAGGACCGCAGCGAAGGCATGAGAGCTTTTCTCGAAAAACGCAAGCCGGATTTCAAAGGCAAGTAACCAAGCGAGCCCGCATCGTGGCTTACGAAACAATTATTTACGAGAAATTAAACGGCGTCGGCACGATCACGCTCAATCGGCCGCAAGCGTTGAATGCCTTCGTGCCGCAAATGAACAAGGAAGTTCTCGAAGCGCTGAAAGACGGCGAGCGCGACAAGGAAGTGCGCTGCGTGATGATCACCGGCGCGGGCCGGGCCTTTTGCGCCGGCCAGGATCTGAAAGGCCGCACGCCGGAACAAAAAGGCTCTTTGGGCGCGTCGCTGCGCGAGAAATACAACCCGATGATTCGCCAGCTCCGCCAGATGGAAACGATTGTGATCGCCGCCGTCAACGGCGTCGCGGCCGGCGCCGGTTGCAATTTCGCCCTCGCCTGCGATCTGCGCGTTGCGTCCGAAGAAGCGAAATTTATTCAGTCCTTCGTGCGCGTCGGCTTGGCGCCGGACTCCGGCGGCAGTTTCATCCTCACACGGCTGGTCGGCCTCAGCAAGGCGATGGAGCTTTTGCTCCTCGGCGATCCGGTGGACGCCAAAGAAGCGCAGCGCATCGGTCTGGTCGCGCGGGTTTTTCCCGCCGCTGAATTCGCCGCGTCCGCCAAAGCAATCGCCGAGCAGGTGGCGCGCGCGCCGCGCGGCGTCGGCCTCATCAAGCGCGCGGTCAATCATGCGAATTTAGCGAATCTCGAAAGCGATCTCGAATACGAAGCGCATTTACAGGAAATCGCCGGCAGAAGCGCCGACTACGACGAGGGCGTGAAAGCGTTCTTGGAAAAACGCGCGCCGGTGTTTACCGGAAAATAACGTTTAGCGTTTGGAGTCTAGCGTCTTGAGTTCAACGCCGGACCTAGACACTAGACTCTCGACGAAAATTTATCATGGCTAACAAACCCGAAAAAATCGCCGTCCTCGGTGCCGGCACCATGGGCGCCGGGATCGCGCAAGTCGCCGCCCAGGCGGGCTTCGAAACGATTATTTACGACGTCAAGCAAGAATTTATCGATGCGGGCTTGGCCCGGGTGCAGAATTTTCTGAAAGGGAGCCGGGAACGCGGCAGGATTACCGCTGAGCAAGAGCAGGAAACGCTCGATCGTTTTCGCATGACGACAAGCTTGGAAGATTGCCACGGAGCGACTCTGGTCATCGAAGCGGCGCCGGAAAAACTCGACCTCAAGCGCGAGATATTCAAGCAGCTGGATTCCATCTGCGCGCCGGAGACGCTCCTGGCGTCGAATACTTCATCGTTCAACATCACGGCGATCGCGGCCAGCACACAGAACCAGGAACGAGTCTTGGGCTTGCATTTTTTTAATCCGCCGCCGCTGATGGCCCTGGTCGAAGTGATCCAGGGTGACCGCACCAGCGCGGCGACGATCGAGAAAGCCACGGCGCTCATGAAAGCGATGGGCAAAACGCCGGCGCGCGCCAAAGACACGCCCGGCTTCATCGTCAACCGGGTGGCCCGGCCGTTTTACAACGAAGGCTTGCGCATTCTCGGCGACGGCGACGCGTCGGTGGAAACTATCGATCGCATCATGAAAGAAGCGGGCAATTTTCGTATGGGCCCCTTCGAGCTCATGGACTTGATCGGCAACGATATCAATTTCGCCGCCACCGAATCGCTCTACCGCTCGTTTTTCGAAGATCCGCGCTTTCGCCCGAGTCCGATTCAGCAGCGCATGGTGGCCGGCGGCAATCTCGGCCGCAAAACCGGCCGGGGTTTTTACAACTATGACAAAAAGTAGCGTCGCGATCATCGGCAAAAGCCGGTTAGCGGACGAGTTGCTCGCGTTGGCTCAAGCCAAGAGTCTTGAGGCGACGCCTCTCAGCGACGCCACCGCGGTTGGCTCGACGACGAATTTCGTGATCGATAGCGAGACCGGCGCCGAAGACAAAAAGCGCGCGCTGCTCCAGCGACTCGACGCGTCTCTGCCGGCGTCCTCGGTGATCGTGACTTCCTGCTTGCGATTCTCGACGACGCAGATGGCTTCGTGGCTCAAAAAACCTGAACGGGTTGTCGGCTTCGCGACGTTTTACCCGCTCAAGGATCGCCGCCTGATCGAATTGGCCGCGGGCCTGCGCACCGCCGAGCCGGCGCTCGAGCAGGTGGAACAGTTGTTCAAAGCGCTCGGCAAAGAATCCGTGCGGGTGAAAGATACCCCTGGGCTTACTTTTCCGCGCATTTTGAGTTTAATTATCAATGAGGCGGCACGGAGCCTGGAAGAAGGCGTCGCTTCGGCCGAAGAGATCGATGTGGCCATGCGGCTCGGCGTCAATTACCCGCAGGGCCCGCTCAAGTGGGCCGATCAGATCGGCTTGGACGAAGTCCTCGCGGTGCTCGAAGGATTGCAGCGCGAAACCGGCGACGATCGTTATCGTCCCGCACCGCTGATGAAAAAACTCGTCATCGCCGGCTTTCTCGGCGAGCCCAGCGGTAGAGGATTCTACACGTACAAGGAAGGTCAGGTGAAGCCATGAGAGAAGCCGTTATCGTTGAAGCCGTGCGCACGCCGATGGGCCGCCACGGCGGCATTTTCAAAGACGTTCGCACCGACGATCTCGCCGCGTTTATCATTGCGAAGCTCGTCGAAAAGACCGGCATCAATAAAGAAGAGATCGAAGACGTCTACTTCGGCTGCACCAATCAGGCGGGCGAAGACTCGCGCAACGTCGCACGCAACGCGGCGCTGCTTGCCGGCCTGCCTTACACAATTCCCGGCGCGACGGTCAATCGCCTGTGCGGCTCGGGCCTCGAAGCGATCAATCAAGCGGGACGCGCCGTGGAAACCGATCACGGTGATCTTTTTGTTGCCGGCGGCGTCGAGAGCATGACCCGCGGTCCTTGGGTCATGGGTAAGCCGGCCAACGCGTACCAGCGCGGCGATGTGCAAATGTACGACAGCTCGCTCGGCTGGCGCTTTCCCAACAAGCGCATGGCGGAGCTTTACTCGCTGATCAACAACGGCGAGACAGCGGAAAACGTCGCGGACAAATATCATGTCAGCAGAGAAGATCAGGACAAGTTGGCGCTAGCCAGCCACCAAAAAGCTCTCAAAGCGCATAAAGACGGCCGCCTCAAAGACGAGATCATTCCGTTTGAAATTCCTCAGCGCAAAGGCGCGCCGCTGGTGCACGAAAAGGACGAGGGGCCACGCGCCGACACTTCTTTGGAAATCCTTGCCGGTCTGCAAGCTTCGTTCAAAAAAGGCGGCACTGTGACCGCGGGAAACTCTTCACCGCTTTCCGACGGCGCCGCGGCGCTGCTGGTAACGACGCCGCAGAAGGCCGCGCAACTAAAGCTCAAGCCGCTCGCACGCATTGTCGCTTCTGCCGCCGCCGGCGTTCATCCCAACTATATGGGCATCGGGCCGATCCCGGCGACGCAAAAGGCGCTCAAGCGCGCCGGCTTGAGCATCGAGCAGATCGATCTGGTCGAATTGAACGAAGCTTTCGCCTCTCAGGTGCTCGCCTGCGCGCGCGAGCTCGGCATCGATCTCGATAAGTTGAACGTCAACGGCGGTGCCATCGCCCTCGGCCATCCCCTCGGTTGCAGCGGCGCGCGCATCATGACGACGTTGATCCATGAAATGCGCAAGCGCGGCAGCCGCTACGGCCTTGCCACCATGTGCATCGGTGTCGGCCAGGGCATCGCGACGATCGTCGAACGGATCAACCACTGAACGCGCCGATCCTCTGATTGAATCCCGCAAAGCGAAGCGCTATCGTAAGCCGGTGCCGCGGTCTTCAGTAAGTTTCGGCGTCCGAACGTAACTCGTTGCTCCGCCCCGCGCATTGCCTCTGCTCAGCCATCGCTTACGCGATGAAACGCCCGCAAAAAATTCTTGCCGCACTCGCCGTCGTCCTTGTGATTGCGGCGATCGTGCTCGTGCAAACTTTCAACGTCCTCGCGGTCAGAAATCGCGATCAGGTGCAGCAAGAGCTGCAAAAAGTCCTCGGCAAGAACGTCAATTTCAACAGTCTGGAGGTTCATTGGCTCGGCCAGCTCGGCTTTGTCGCCACGGAGTTTCGCATCGCCGACGATCCGCGTTTCGCGGCGACGCCGCTGCTGCACGCACGCGAACTCGTTCTTGGCATAAGCTTGTGGAATCTTCTTTTTCGCCGACTTGTCATCGACAAACTGATTTTCAATGGAGCTGAATTTCAGATCATTACCGACGAAACCGGCGCGCTGAACCTGACGACGCTGCTGAATCGAAAAAACGAATTGCGCGGGTTTTCCAAAGTGCCGCCGGTTCCAGCCGAGCCGAAGCACAGCGCCGTGAGCTTTCTAATCAGCGACATCCGAGTCCGCGACGGCCGCATCGAATATGTCGATCGCTCGGTCAAGGCACCCGCAGAGATCAGAATGAAGAATATTTCGATGCGGCTCAAGGGATTTGCGCGCCAGCAGGCGACCCAGATCACTTTCGCGGCATCGCTCACCGAGGGGCTGAGCCAAGACGTGAGGATCGACGGACGGCTCGAGCCGGTGCCGAGCGATCCTTCTTGGCTGCACCGCCCTATCGATCTGAATATTCGCCTCGACTCGCTCCACGTTCCCGTGGTCGCGCGCGCGATCGCCGCGCTGAGAGACAAGATTCCCGAAGAACTCGACGTGACCGGTCCGATGGCGCTTCAGGCCAAGGCGGGCGGCACTGTAGAGCGCCCGCGCATTGACAGCTTCACACTGAAAATCCCCTTGTTCGGCTCTTCGGATTACAATGCCGTCGTCGACGGCAGCATTCAGTTCACCGAGCGCCGCCTGTGGGAAGACGCCGCGATCCAAGGCAAGCTGGTCGTCGAGCCGCTCGCGCTGTTGCGTTTGCGCCCGCTTAAGTTTTTCGAGCAAAACCTGCCGGCCGCATTGCTCACCGATGGCACGGTTGGAATTTACAGCCGCTTCGAAGGCACGTGGGAAAACCTGCGCATTGGCGCGCTCGTGCGCGCCGATAAAGCGGAGTTGCGCTACAAGGAGTCGCTGCGCAAGCCCGCCGACGCCCCCGCTGAGATTAAAACCCAAATCACGCGGCAAAATAAAAAACTTATATTTCATCCATCCCAGCTCGCCGTCGGCGCCAACCGGATCGGTTTTTCCGGCGCTATCGATTACGCCAGCACGCCGCGGCTCCGGCTCAATTTGGAGAGCGCACAAAGCTCTCTGGCCGGCTTGAGCAGGCTCGTCAGCTCTCCCGCGTACATCGCGCTGGCCGGCACGGCCGATTGGCAAATCGCGATCGAAAAGAGTTTATCGCCGGCGGATGAGAACTGGGGCGTTCGCGGCCAGCTAAGAATTACGGAAGCGGCGTTCAGGCAAAAAACAACCGGCGCAAGAATCGAAAATCTCAATGCCAAGTTGTCCTTTATCGGTAAACAAGCGCGCTTCGATCAGGTGACGTTTCGCGTCGGTCGATCGACGCTCCTGCTCGATGGCACCATGGCAAACCTGCTCGAGCCCGCCGTAAACTATAAACTGCGTTCGGCGGATTTGTATCTTGACGACCTGCCCTTGCAAACTCCGAGTCCTCCCGTTCAACTGGCCAACGTCAATGCCCAAGGCAAGATTCAATTGCAGAACGAACAAGTGGTGCTCACCGGATCGGTGTCCTCCCAGCAAGGCAGCCTGTTTCAGTTCGGCTTTCGTGACCTTCGCGCCGACGTGGTTTTGACCGCGGCGGGTTTCACGTTCAAGAATCTGTCCGCGCAAGTGCTGAACGGCCGGCTGCGCTCCGACGGTTATTGGGCGGGTGGCGGCGAGCAGCCGCAGCAAATCGAGTTTTCTTCTCAAATCGAGGCCATGGAAATGCGCGCTTTGCTCGCGCAGCTTTTTCCGCCGCTTGTGGGCAAATTCGACGGGCAGCTTCAGGGACGCGCGCACTTTGACGCGGCCCCCACCGACGGCATCGGCGTCAAAGAGGCTCTCAAAGGAAACGGCGAAGCGTCGGTGCAGCAGGGTGTGATCAAAGATTTCAACTTGCTGAGCCAACTTTTACTTCGAGGCAGCGGCGCCGGCGTCTCGGCCGAAGCCGCGTCCCGGCTGCCGCCCGGCTTTGCCGGTTTGATCGCCCGACGCGATACCACCTTCGATTCGTTGAAGGCAACTTTCACTGTCGAAAAAACACGCGTGCGCACCGAAGATCTCGTGATCACGACTCCCGATTATACAATCACCGGCACCGGCTCGGTCGGCTTCGACCGATCGACCAACTGGAACGGTATATTGCTTTTATCACCGCGTCTGACGCAGGAGATACAACGCGACTACCGCATCATCCGGTATCTATTGGATCGGCGCGGCCGGCTGCCGATCTCG
Source organism: uncultured delta proteobacterium (assembly GCA_963755715.1). Classification (GTDB taxonomy): domain Bacteria; phylum Desulfobacterota; class Binatia; order UBA9968; family UBA9968; genus DP-20. The sequence continues at coordinate 33,461 of CAVWLW010000035.1, read as the reverse complement.
TTTCGTCTCGAGGGCAAGATTCCAAACGTCAGAATCCGCCTCGAAAATCGCGCCTTGGCGCAAGCCCTGCGCGCCGGCCGCGGCGACGACAAGGACGTGGAAACAAAACCCGGCCAAGAACCGAAGGAGACCAAACGCTGGCTGCCCGACGCGCTCGAGCGCTTTCTCAATCGCTAGCGCCGGGTAGAATCACCATGCAGGAATTTTATCTCGAAGTGGCCGCCGAGCACATCGCCTACATAAAATTTATCTTCGAGTCCTACGAAGAAGTCGGCATCATTCGCACAGTGGATCGCAAAAAAGCGATCATCGTGCTGCTCGCCATGAACGACTTCGTTGCTGTCGCGCGCGCGATCTTGGCGTCTCTCGAAAGAGAAGTACCGCTTCGGGAAATTGCCCGGCCCGCCAACGTCCAAGACGATTGGTTTATGGTCGAGCTAGCGGCGGAGCCATCCAACCGATAAACTGGATTTAGGGTCGTCGCAGTTCGCCAAGCGGCGCACAGCGTCGCGAATTGAGAAACGCCCGACTCAGCTCACAATTGTGTATGACATCCCTGCCCCATCTTGAATCCGCGTCCGAATCGAAGGCGCAGAGAAAAATTCTCGAGCTGTTCGCCAACAAACCTAGGGAACGGCTCACGCCCGCGGAAATCCTCCGGCGTGCCGGCTTCGCCCGCGACGAGCTCCAGTCCGTCATCGACACGCTGCGCGACTTGTGCCGTAGCGGCCGGTTGGTTCGGCTGAAAAAGAATCACTACGCCCTGCCCGACCGCCAGCATCTCGTCAAAGGCAGAGTCCACGCCCACCCCGACGGTTACGGATTCTTGATTGCCGAAGAGCGAGACACGGAAGATCTTTATTTAAATCGTCGCGAGATGCGCCGCGTCATGCACGGCGATCAAGTGCTGGTGCGCGTCGATCGGAAATCCCGCGGCAAACCTGAAACCCATATCGTGCAAGTCTTGGAGCGCGGCCAAAAACGCCTGCTCGGAACTTACGATGAGTTGAACGGCAAGGGCTTCCTGGTCCCCATGGACGCGCGCATCGGCGCCATTCCGCTCAAGCCAGGCGCGGTGAAGCCGGAAAAAGGTAAAGTCGTCGCCGCTGAAATTTCCCGCTACGGCACAGCCATGTCACCGCCGGAAGCTCACGTGGTCAATGTCATGGGCGACCCCGACGATCCGGAAGTGCAGGCGCAATCCATCCTATTTCGGTACGGCCTCACGACAAGTTTTCCTCCGGAAGTCCACCGCGCCGCAAATCAGGTTTCCTATTCGATTGCGCCGGAAGAAGTCGCCGCGCGCACCGACTTGCGGGGATTGCCGATCGTGACCATCGACGGCGAAAACGCGCGTGACTTCGACGACGCGGTTTACGTGCGCAAACAGGGCGATCACTACGAGCTTTACGTCTCGATCGCCGACGTGGCGCATTATGTCACGCCTGAGACGGCCTTGGACCAGGAGGCCTACACGCGCGCCACGAGCGTTTACTTTCCCGATCGCGCGATTCCGATGCTGCCGGAAGCGCTATCCAATGGAATCTGTAGCCTGAACCCCAATGAAGACCGTTTGACCAAAAGCGTCTGTATCGAGCTCAACGCCAAAGGCGAAGTGATCCGCAGCCGCTTTTTCAATTCGGTGATCCGCAGCCACGAGCGCATGACTTACACCAACGTGCGGCGCATTTTGGTCGACAAAGATCCGCAATGCCTGGAGCGCTATCGAAACCTGATGGGTGAATTCCAGCTCATGGAGGAACTTGCGCGATTGATTTATGAGCGGCGGCGCGCGCGCGGCAATCTCGACTTCGATCTACCGGAAGCCGAAATTATTCTCGACCTGCAAGGCGTGCCCGAGAATATCATTCGCGCCGAACGCAATATCGCGCACCGAATCATCGAGGAGTTCATGATCGCCGCCAACGAAGCGGTGGCGCGCCACCTGACAGAGAAAGATTTTCCTACGCTTTACCGCGTACACGAAGGGCCGGATCAAGAAGCGCTCGAAGCACTGGCGCCGTTTCTCTTAAGCCTGGGCTACCGCTTGCCGCAGAAAATGGAGAACATCGCACCGTTGGAGATCCAAAGACTTCTCGAATCCGCGCGCGGCAAACCGGAAGAGCGGGTCATCAATCGCGTGCTATTACGGTCGATGAAACAGGCGATCTATCAGCCCAAGAACATCGGCCACTTCGGCTTGGCATCGACGTGCTACACCCATTTCACTTCGCCGATCCGCCGCTATCCCGATCTGATCGTACACCGCATGCTCGACCGTGTAATGCGCGGCGATAAACTCAAACCGAACGAGAAAGAAGATCTGCTCCGCTCGTTACAAGAAGCTGGCAAACACACCTCCGAGCGCGAGCGCCATGCCATGGACGCCGAGCGTGAAATGGTCGGTCTCAAAAAAGCCCAGTTCATGATGAATAAAATAGGCGAAGAGTTCACCGGCTTCATCAACAGCCTGGCAAATTTCGGTTTTTTCGTGGAGCTAGATAACTACTTCATCGAAGGACTGGTAAAACTCTCATCCCTCGGAGACGATGACTACGATTACTACGAGAAAGAATACGTGATCAAAGGCCGCCGGCATGGACGAAAGTTCCGGTTAGGCGACAACGTGCGCGTGAAAGTAGTGCGGATCAATGCGTTTCGGAGCGAGATTGATTTCGAGTTGGTTCAGTCAGGTGAAAAGGGTCGATCCAAGAGTCTTTTGTCGATTTGAAGGAGAAATCAATTCAATCCTGGAGTGCTGGCTTCAACGATCGGATCTGAAATAATCGTCGGTTAGCCAGAACGGAAGTCGGACCACTTGAATGCCATTCAAAAATCAATCGTGACTAGATCCTAAAACCGCCGTCAAAGCCCAACAAAACCAAGCCCCGAGCGCTGCCTATACCGGCAGTTCTTGGGGCTTGTTGTTTCTGGTACGCGGACAAAAGGCGGACAAACATTTGGGCTGCAATTAGAAAGTTCAATCTTGTGTGCGCTTCAGCCGCTTCGCTTCACGATCGCACAAAGCGCCGCCTGTCTGTAAGCGCGGGTTAGGCAGCGCTCTGAAAAACCAGGAGCTCGGATGACTTCCATAACAGGTATGGGAATGCGCTCGCGAGCAGCCGACCGCTCGATCGCTACCTGTCCCTTCCGAAAGCCCGAATCTGAAATCAGCGCAACAGAGGTGTCCGCGCGCATCTGCGTTCCGCTTAGCGAACTCGGCAAGACTGGTGGCGGTCACCTGCTGAACGCGCCGACGCTCAGCCAACGCAAACCCATTCGCTTCAAAAACATGGACTGTCTGCTCAATGGTCGCCAATTCGCTTGCTTTACTCACTTAATCACTCTTATCCGCTCTCGTAGAGTCATTGCTTCCGTCCTGATTTCCGATCTCTGACTTCTGATCTCTGACCTGAGTCATTTGATTACTTTATTCGCCGGCGTCAGCACTCTCTGTGGAATCTTAGGCTGATCTGCTTCGCAGTTTTTCAGGTTAATCACAAACCAGGATTCCGGGTTTTGAGACTTTAGCTTGTACGCGGCCGATACGCACGTTTGCTCTATTCCCTACCGCGCGCATGTGTACCAACTTTTGTCATCTTGTTCCCGTACTAATAATTTCTAACAACTCTTTCAATTCAGAATCTTACCTGAATTCCGCTGAATTCCGTGGCGCAGCGTTTGTATTGAACTGAGGTCAATTGAATGGACGAAAAATGATGCCGTTTGTCTCCAGCCTGCGGGCTCGTTCAATCGCCTTCGTTCTGCTGGCCGTTATTCCAGCCTTCGGCGTCATTTTATTTACCGACCAAAGACACCGCAGTTCCATTGCTGCTCAGGTGCAAAAGAGCGCTCTCGGATCCGCCCGTGTTATCGCCACTGAGCAGCGCCGTATTTTCGAGAATGCCCATCAGCTTCTCATTACGCTGGCCCGCCTGCCGCAGATTCGTGAACACAACAGTGTCGCATGCCAGAAGATTCTCGCCGGGTTGCTGGAGCCCCTTTATGTCGATCTGGGCGTAATCGATCTCAAGGGTAACCTACTATGCAGTGCGCTTGGCCCCCATTCCCTCAAAGGCGTGCGCCTGCAAGATCCCTATATCTTACGCGTCTTCGAGACCCGGGAGTTTTCGGTAGGTGAGATTCAAAAGGACAGTTCTAACGGCAAGACGGTCATTCAATTTGGATTTCCGATCACAAGTTCCTCTGGCGCACTTCAGGGTGTCGCGTTTGTAGTCCTGGACTATTCCTGGATCGTTCGGATTACCGCTCAAAATCATCTCCCTTCCGAAGCTTCATCTATCTTCTTCGATGAAAGCGGCAAGATATTTCTCCGGCACCCGGACACAGTCGATTCATTCGGAACACAAATTCATATTGGTGTTTCCCGTGGTCCCACGGTCATTCGTGGGGTCGAAGGAAATATCGAATCTGTCGGCAGCGACCGAGTCGCCCGTCTGATTACTTATCGGCAACTGGACCACCGGATAGCCGGTAACATTATGTACGCCGGGATTGAGATTCCGGTCCGGACAGCATTTGCCGAAGCTGAGCGCATACTACGGCAAAATCTTATTATCGTCGGCGTGCTCACTGTCCTGACTTTGATCGGAGCCTGGTTTGGTGCCGATCTCTTCGTACTGCGAAGGGTCCGCGATCTGATGGCCACAACCAAGCAACTGGCCTCAGGAAATTTAAAAGCGCGTACCAGTCTGCCTTACGGCGCAAGCGAACTCGGTCATTTAGCCCGGACGTTTGACGAATTGGCCAAAGCATTGGAGCAGCGTGCGGCAGATGCCAAAGTGGCCGAGACGAAGATTCAAAAGCAGCACCTCCGACAAAGTGCCATCCATCAGATCAGCGCAGCGATGACTTCGAGCCTCGACATTGGCAACGTTTTGAAGGCTCTCCTCGAGGGAGTCGCCAACTTGTTTCCCTCTTCCTGTATCGCTCTCAGCTGGGTCAATGAAAACGGCACACTCGAGCCGATCGCGTATCCGGCGGGCCAAGATGCGACCAGTTTGTGGTCTAGGACGGAATGCGAACGGGGCCTTCCTCAGGAAGTTTTCAAGCTTCAGTCTCCCCTGTTGATCGCCGACGTGCAGAGCGATCCGCGGAGTTCCGATCCGGTTTCCCTACGCAGCGCGGGATTCGTTACTTACCTCGGCTTGCCGATAGTCGTTAGGGATCACGTGTTAGGTGTCCTGTCATTTTATTCGACCGAAGCGATTGATCTAAGAACAGAGGAGGAAGATTTTCTCAGAGATCTCACGCAGCAAGCTGCCATTGCGCTTTACAATTCTCGCCTTTACGAACAGACCAAAAATCAGGCAGCTGAGCTGGAGAGATCAAACCGGATCAAAGATGAGTTTCTAGGCGTCATGTCCCATGAACTGCGCACGCCGATTAACATCATCATGAATAGCGCTGAAGCACTGAATATGGGGGTGTTCGGCGAGATCACCCCGGAACACGAGAAAGTCACCGAAAAGATCAGAACGCAGTCAAGTCACCTGCTGTCGCTCATCAATGGGATCCTGGAAATCACCAAGATCGAGACGGGAATCGTCACAGTTAACGCGGAACAGATCGATATTTATCAATTAGTCGAAGAACTAGAATCCGACTATGCCATGGTGTCGAGGGAAAAAAGCGTGGCGGTTAACTGGCATGTTCCGACTGGTTTGCCGAAAGTTTTGAGCGATCGTATGAAACTTCGGCAAGTGCTGATCAATCTCATCAATAACGCGATCAAGTTTACTGATCAGGGCTCGGTTGATGTTTGTGTCTGCTCCCTCGCCGATCAGGCAGCGGTCGAATTTTGCGTCAGAGATACGGGGATCGGGATCGCGGAGGAGTTTTTACCGTACATCTTTGAAAAATTTCGTCAGATAGACAGTAGCACCACACGACACTTCTCCGGCGCTGGCCTTGGCCTTTACGTCGTCAAGAGCTTCGTCGAAGTCTTGGGGGGAATAGTCACCGTGCAAAGTAAACTGGGTGAAGGAACAACTTTCACCGTACGTATACCGGTTGGCGCACCGGTTGGTTCTGTCGACGATCTTAAGCCGAGCAAGACAGCTACTGAGTTGATCGCACCATACAGGTACACCGAAGGAGAGCTTTGATGTTAACCCCTACGCTTCGCCGGTTTGTCATCAGCTATTCGGCAATGCTCACCTTCATGGTGGCCGTTTCTAGCTACTCGATAATACAGCTTGGCAGGCTAAGCGCTGCAGCGCATATCGCGGTTAGCATCGAACAACGCATGATCGATCAAGCAGACGGACTGGCGGACGCGTTTTTATCTGAGGTCAGGTACGGTGGCAAATTCAGCGTCACACAGGCTGCCGTGCACTACGAGCAATATAAGGAGTTCAAAGCCGACTTCGAGCGTCGTATGGATCAATTGAAAACGCTGGCCACGTCAGCCGATGCCGTACAACGCTTGTCCCAAACCGAAGAGTATCACGCACAATATCAGCAACTTTTCGAAAGGGAAGTCGAGTATATAAGAAAGAACCAGCCCTATGCGGAAAGCCGCTACCGGGAGGAGAAAGAGCGGCTAGTGGATTATCTACTCAGGGAACATGCGGCTTTTAAGAGCAATCTCGAAAAGAGCTTGCAGCATAGAATAGGTTATATCGAAAAGGCCGCACAGGAGAGCCAAAATTTCACGTTAGCTGCCACTCTGCTTCTGGCGATCGTCGGGGCCCTCTTGGCCTGCTGGTTGGGAGGCAGATTGCCCCAAAATTTCACCTCGGTTGATTCGCCGATCGCCGCGCTGGTGTCGCATTTGCGTTCCTCTGCTTGGTGGAAAGGTCTCGGTGTGCCGAAATGAAGATATATTGTCGGTTCGCAATACTGATCGGTTTCGTTGTGGTCTCCGGATGTTCGTCGATGAGTGGCACTTCAGATACTTTGCTTCCGCAAGTGGAAAAAAGGAGTGTTCCCTTCGAGCATGTCCAAGGTCTCTTGTCCCAGGGGCAATACGATGCGGCATATAATGAAACCCAGAGAATACTCCTGGAAGGCAGGGGCGCTCCCGATATGGCGGTGTTCAACCTGGGTATGATCTCAGCCCATTCAGGCAATCCCAAAAAAAATTATACGCGTGCGCTCTCATACTTTAGGACGGTCGTGAAGGAATATCCGCAAAGTCAAATGTCCGAGCCCGCCAAGACTTGGATTCAGGTCCTTGAGGAACACCAGAAAATGTCGGAGGAAAAACGTCTGCTCATGAGGGAGCGAGAGTCTTTAGTGCAGGAAAAGGAAAAGCTCAAATATGCTAACGAGAAATCACGGCAGTTGGATGTGGAGATCGAGAAACGGCGACGCGAAACGCTGCGAAAATAAGCTCTTGCCGAGTTTTTCTTGACTGTTTAAGAGTTCAGTAGTCTTTTTCTCTGCCTCTACCCACTTGCCTCGCACGGCCCTCATTTGATCACATTATCCCCCCGCACCAACACATTCGGCGGAATCGTCAAACCGATCTGCTTGGCCGCTTTCAGATTGATGATGAACTCGAACGTCCTTACAGACTCAATGGGCAACAATTAAAGATCCGTAGGTGTTCGTTAGGTCGTCGAACTCTTTTTTGGGGATTCGCATATTAGCTAAAACGCGATCAAGTCTGCTCGCAGTATCGCCGCCCGCGATTTCTGCTTTGACGCGAAGATCGATGCAGAGACAAATTAGTCGACACACATGCTCTGACACTTTGTCTGCGCGGTGTTCAGGATGGTGCTTTGCCCAGGCTTGAGCTATTTGTTCGTCGGTCAAAACTTTCTCCTTGTTTCCCCAGAGACGAATTTTACCAGTTCGGCGCGGTCAATCGCGGCAGTTATACTTTGCTGTTTCTCCGAGTCGAATATATCGCTCGCCCTTGCGTTCAAACATCTCAATAATAAGCTCGCCGTTTACGTCTACGAAGCCGTCGAGTGCTTCGGCAAACAAATTTAGTGGTATAGCTAATTCTACCATGACATCATAAGCACGAAGGCCGAAATCCGGATCTTGTGCGGAGCGCCGATAAGCAGTGCACAGCTGGTTAAAAATCTTGTGCCGCGCTTCAAGAACTGAAGTCTCAATTGATCGGCTCTGCCCCATTCACGGATCAGGCCCAAGCGGTTAGCAAGTGTTCATAGTTTCAATTTGTCCAAGTTAACGACTATGACGGTTAATCGACCGATCCAAAATCCATAGCCAACGGACAAGCGGGCTATCCCCATCAATCTGCCATAGCGCCTGTCCCAGTAGATTCTGATTCTCATCGTCGGTCACCCTGAAATAGATGCAATTTATAAAAATGGTGGGGGCCATAGCCTGCGGCTGCGCCTTCACAGCTCCTTTCGCCCAAACAACGAGCGACCGGTAACAATCGTCAGATAGGCGAACACCAAACCGAAGACCATACTCACCAAGAAGCCGAACGGCTTGACCCATCGCACCACGATGACAAGGCCAAAACATTGGCGACGAAAATGTAAGCATAGAGCTTGACGGCGTACGGCACGATGCCGGGCTTTATCGCCGATCGGTATTTATTGTAACCGACGCCGGAGAGAGCGCCGGATGTTTCAGCGGTCACTGGGAACTAATTGTCGGAAAAGCGCTGTGTTATGTTCACGGCTCCGCGTCGTACTCAAACTGCGCTATTGGTATGCCCGCCTCATCCAAAATCTCGGCGAGCATTGAAAAAGTCAGCGCCGTTTCAAGTGAACAAGACGCGGCGGATCGCGCAGGACTGAAATCAGGTGGCATCGCTACGAAAATCTCGACGCACAGTCCGTAGGATTTCACGCTTGGTCACCCGCTCGATTAGCTTCAGGCCACGGGAATCCAGGCTGGCCAACGACTACGTCGTAGCGCACACCGAAGGCTCGGTGCACAGGCCGACCGAACCGTGCACAATCTGCCGCCGGCTCGCCGTTGCAGCTAAGATTTCGTCTGCCCTTTAAGTCTTTCGTATCTTTCGTTGCGGTTTACCATCAGAGATAAATCGAGCGGAATCTGATGCTTTTGACAGATCCGAGCGGCGAGTTTGAGAACCGACGTTTACAAAAAATACCGACACAATATCAATCTCCTCGAACGTCGAAATCGGCGTGGCGTCCCGGTGAACAATATCGTGGCGCTGCTGGTAATAGTTTTCGAGAGATTTGAAATTTAGCCCTTCCAAACGTCGATCGGTATCTTCCGCTGAAAATTCCCAATCAAATAATCGGTCGGTATCTATCGAGAGCTTGTCCTTGAGATATTGGAGATCGCTTGGCGATGTCATCGTTAGAAAAGTTTCTTATCTCTTTCGCTCGGATTTCCCGGATCACGGCGTCAACAGTTCCAAGGTCGACCAGCTTTTTTAGGTCGATATTCTTTGCCGCCGCAACTCCGTATAGAACCTTCGGATTGTGTTGAAAAATGGCGTCCAAGGTGGAGTCAAGGAACGAATCTAATATTGTGCAGTACGTTACAAGAGCTTGATTGAGTACCCATCGGGGATAGTGCTTTTCGATTTTTTCTCTTGTGGAATTTTCAATTCGATCGGATAGGAAGTTCATGATTTCGGGTGTTGGTTCCCAGAGTGATTGAACAATGCGACATCGCACTACCCTCCTCGACCGTAAAGTTTGTCGATAAAGCCTGACTTTTTTATTTCTTCCAGAATACTCGGGTCCATCACACTCGCGGGATTCACATTGCGCGCTTTGGGATGCGGCAGGGAATCAAGCACGCTCTGAATGCCGTTCGATTCCGGCACGGGAAATTCGCGCACACTCTTGAGCGCGCGTTGGTAAACGTCCTTTTGGACTACCGGATCCTTGATATCTTCCTCTTCGAGGGCGGCGTAGACTGCTTTCGGCCGGCTTCTGAAGACATAGATGCCTTCTAGATAAGCCATGAGCAAACGGCGCAAAGTCTCGCGCTGCGTCTTAATGTAGGATGCCGGGAACGCATAGCCGTAGCGGGCATAATCCATTGGCAAGTCAGCGAGATCCGCTAGAATGCGACAGCAACCCGAAGCGACGATCTTATGGACGCTTTCGGGGCTCACCAGCGCGCCGTCGACATGACCGGCCGCCAGCGCTGTCATGCGGGTCGGTGTGTTGCCCGATTGCAAGAGGATGGTTTCCTTATCGGGGTCGATCTTCCACGAGCGCAAAACCATTCGCGTTATCGTGTCGGACGCCGATCCGATTCGGCTGACGGCCAAACGTTTGCCCTTGAGATCTTCGGGCTTGGCGATATTTTTGCGCACGACGAATACATGTTCGATGCGGTTGATGGTGACGGTGACAATCTTCAAATCAGCGACCCCGGCAACGGCGAGATTCACCATGCCAGGCACTTCAGACTCCGAACCGGCGATATTGCCGCCGGCCATGGCTTGGATCAAAACAGTGCCGCTGTTGAAATAGACACTCTTTACGTTGAGACCGTACTTCTCCCAAATCTTGTCGCGTTCCAATATGCGGCGCAGAATGTTGAGCGAGCCGGCGCCGCCGCTATGCCCGAGAATGACATTGTTCAACGGCGTTTGCGCCATCAGCCTGGATGGCAACGCTATCCACAAATATAATCCTAAGGAAAGAGCAAGAACTTTCTTCATCTTCTGCTACCTCGCAGATCTTAGGGCTGCCCTTTTAAATCTACGCGCTTAGCTAGTCTCCTGAGCGGGTGGCTAGATCAAAGTTCTCCTTGCACTTCGGCAAAACACCTCTCGAGTCCGGATTATTCATGCTCTGAGGAAAACGTGCGACACGGTGTTGATAAAGCCAAGATTGAAAGAGCGAAGACAGAGAAGCCAATCAATGGCTGCCCTGGGTTTGATATTCACCGCGCCGCTCGCATTTTCCCAGTCGTTCATTCGATCAATTCAGGCTACGGACCGCTCCAAAGGGCAGGGGCCCATTGCCTCCACTCTGGAGGGCTTGCGCCTTTATCGGGCCGTTCGCGAATAATCCGGGCTGGGGGATTTTTGGATCCTCCCTTATGGAATAGATCACGACGATGACAGACTAACGGAATAGCAAACGAAATTCACTTACAGGATTCCGCCGCTATTCATTTTCTTCCCGATCCAATCCCGTCATTTTCAACAACGGCCGATCCGTGAACGAAAAGAGTATCGCCGGTTCGGTTCCTGACAAATTTTTATGAGCGTGCCAGCTCCAGGAGGGGACTGTGAAGCTGTCGTGGTCGTTCCACTGGAGTTCTATTGCGTCGGTTTTGTCGACGATGGTGACCCCCTGGCCCTGCACGGTGTGGTACATTGCGGTGCCGGTATGGCGGTGGAAGGCGGTTTGTTGTCCAGGCTTGAGCATTTGCAGGTAGCAGGTCATGGTGAGAAAAGTCTGACCGCCGTCAACAGGGTTTTTGTACTCGATATATAGGCCGTCGTAGGGGTCCTGAAGACCCTGTTCATCCAGTTCTTTCAAAGCGTCGAGTGCTTCATTCCATTTGTAATGGTATGGAACACCGGCGGCGCCCTGGTAGTCGATCTTGGGTTGACGTGCCGGGCCGTACAGGCGGCGGGACGCACCGTGGGCACGCGTCAGTGGTTGTTGCTTACCCTCGGCCCATTCCTCGCGAAAGATCGAGGCATCGAGGAAGCTCACCACACCGGCGTCCAAAGCGTCGATCCAAATGATCGGTTCTTTGGAATTATTGATGTGGTCATGCCAGACCCAATTCGGTTGAATAAGCAGATCGCCCGGTTCCATGATCATTGGCTCACCGTTGGAAGTGGTATAGGCCCCACCGCCGCTTACAACGAAGCGCAGCGCGGTGTTGGTGTGACGATGGGCTGCAGCAGTTTCACCGGGGAGCACGATCTGAAACCCCATGGACAATGTCTTGCTGCCGGTCTGCAAGCCGACGTTGCGGCGGAAGGCATCGGGACCGATTCGTATGACTTCGGTCGTTTCCATCAACACCGGATGAATGTCCTTCCAACGCCAGAGCTTTGGCTCCATACGCTGACTGTCGCGCCGGTTCTGCCAATATCCACGGAGCCCCAATTGGGCGAACTTTTCATGGAGCCGCTCGCGGTCAGTTTGGTCAATGCTCGCCGTCTTGCTCATAGAACCCTCTCGTGAAAGCGGTTTATCACTTGCAGAAATTCGCTATATGACGGTTCTAATCCGATTTGACGCATGGTTGTCAAGTTAACATATTGCATCACCGAAAATGTAAACCTTTGGGGTAGTCGATATGACGCAAATCACTGCCGAGGACTACCGGCGAATCATTGAGCAGAAGAAAGTTGAAGGAGCAGCTCCCCAGTTTATCTCGCCGAGTGCATCCTAGCAGGTAAGTAAAATCGGAAATTTGGGTATTCCCTTCGATCGTTGCCTCTGAAGATACGGGTTCCACGCAACTTCCATTCTTCCTTTGCAACACAAACAATCTGTTGCGTATTATGCAACAGGAGGTTTCTCATTGGTTTGGACCTTATAAAATCTTCCACCGAAAAGTCAACTTATTTGAACGGAATATGACGCTCCAAAGGAATATGCAACAAATCTGAATCGATTGAACGTGGGTGCAAGTTGACACCCTTCGCGGCATGATGATAGTGGAAATTTGTTCGTTAATTTCGAGGAGGTGCCCAATGGTAACTGCGAAAGATGTTCAAGGCGTAATGGCGATGATGCCGTCGTTTTCGACCGAGGATGCCGGAGATCTGAGTTCGAAGAACACGGTCGACGTCGATAATCTCAAGATCGGCGTGGACCGGATGATCAACGATGGGATCGATGTAATTACCACTACCGGAAGTTTTGGCGAGTGCTACAACCTCGATTGGGACGAATACAAGACATTGGCGGTGGCAGCTGTTGATGCCGTAAAGAAGCGCGTGCCTCTTTTCATTGGCGCAACCAGTCCGAATGCGCGCGAGGTTGTCGACCGGCTGAAGTTTGTCCAAGACATCGGCGGCGATGGAACGCTTCTTGGTGTGCCGTACTATGACGCGCAGTCCCCCGAGTATATGGCCGATTTCTACACCCAGATCGCAGCAATGTTTCCCAAACTCGCGTTTCTTATCTATCACAATCCGGTCAATCACAAAGTAAAAATTCCTGTCTCTGTGTTTCCGCGGCTAGTCAAGTATCCGAACATAGTGGGCATGAAAGACAGCCATCGCGATACGCGCGAGTTCGTCAGACTTATTGAAATCATACGAGGCAAGATCAGCGTCATGACCAATCAGGCGCAAATGTTCCCGTACCATAAGATGGGTGCGGCTGGCTGTTGGTCCATCGATGCGTGGATGGGGCCGTGGCCCGTACTTCACCTACGAAACCTCGTGAGAGCGGGAAATGATCAAGAAGCGCTACAGGTTGTCTCTGAGATAATGGGCGCGGCAGGTGGAGAACGGCCTGGAGGCAATGAAGGACCTACCGCCAAGCTTCCCATCGAGTTTGCTGGATACGTGAAACCAGGACCCGCACGAACTCCGATCGTAAAGTTTTCGGAGACAGCTATTGAGCGGGCCAAGAAAAAAGCTGAGGGTTGGAAAAGACTCTGCGACAAGTATCGCCCCCTGGTAGAGGCGGAAAGAAATAAGGTGAAAGCGGCGTCGTAGACGCCAGGAATAAGTTCAATGTTCCGGGATCGGGTCTAACATTGAACCTAGCACTTTGAACGGTCATAAATATCGGAGGTCATCGTGAGCTCAATGCCACTTATTCCAAAGCAGGCCGCCATCGCCGTAGCAGACTTGGTCGACAACTGTGCCACGGTCAAACCCGGCATGAATGTGCTTATCGTCGCTGCCAACGACGGTCTTTACGGAGGTGTTAACATTGTCGATCGAGAAACCGTAGCTTGGGTGCACGATGCTGTTGTCCAACGAGGCGCTGATGCGACGGTTGTTTGGTGTGATATCCCCTACCGTCCGTTGGTGCTCTGGGGCAATGGCGCCGATCCGAGCAAAGCATGGCGCGTGCCGCCGGTTGTGGCCAGCGCTATGCGCGCGGCGGACGTGATCATCAGCCATGCCGTGGATCTGACGTATGAAGAGGAGTTGCGTGAGATTCCCGACATACTCGAAGAACGGAATATCCGTTACGCAAGAAACATGGCCACCACGGCGTCCCTGCTGACGAGTAATTGGGGGCTGACGCCCTATGAATTGGTTTCAGAGATCCGTGTGCAGGCTTGTGCCCTAGCAAAACCTGGCAGCAAATGGGTCATGACTCATCCCAACGGCTCACATATCGAAGGCTACGTCGTCAAACCCGAGGAGATGGACGACTATGCACACTACCGTGACATCGGACCTTACTGTCCCTTTCCCGAAGGCGTCTGGTCGTCGATTCGGGCCCGCGACGCCGAAGGGGTGGGAATAATCAACGAGGTCGGTGTCATCTGGGCGCGTCACATCGGCGTGCCGTGCCCGTTCAAGCGGCCAGTGAAGGTATTCATTGAAAAAGGCTACATTAAGAAATTTGAAGGCGGCGAAGAGGCCGAAACGCTTACGCGCTTTTATAAATTTATTGCCGAATATTTGGGTGAAGCCGCCTACGAAGTCCGCGGCTTTCACGGCGGTGTCCATCCCTCGGCGATGCTCGAACCGCATCAGTGCCCCAACGCCCCCTATCGTCATTTCATCGAGCATCATCACTGGAGCAGTTTTCATTTTCATATGGGCAATAGCCGGCGCTCCAAGGAATTTCCCTATCTGATGCATATCTCTGCGGAGTTACGCGGCGGGGAACTAAAAATCGGCGATGAATACGTCTATAAAAATGGCCGCATCACTGCCGCGGATCATCCGAACGTACGCGCCATCGCGGAAAAGTACAAAGATCGTCCCGGGCTTGAACCGGAGCGTTGGTTGCAGACGCCGCGTTAGGAATTCGCCATCGCTAGATGGCTGATTGCTGCGCTTGCGGCGATGTCAAACCGCGTCCCCAAACCTTGCAAATACCTCCTCCATCGGAGACTTGAGATGAGGCGGATATGTTTGGGATAGGGACAGAGTGCGCATTCTCTATTTTTGCACGGCAATCGGAATTGCCGCGACAACGGCTTCCGTAGGTCATGATTACGATAGCAAATACCAAAGCATAAAACCTTGGGAGGATCGTCACGTGGTTCAGCAATATCGCTATTTTTCTGCCGATAGCCATTTCGAGTGCCCGCCGGATATGTGGACGCACCGAGTTCCCGAGGCCTACCGCGAACGCGCTCCGCGCCGGGTCAAATTACCTAATGGCAATGACATCATCGTGGAAGAGGGACGGCCAATTACATTCAGGGGAACCAATCAGTTCGCCGGGAAACCTTTGGAAACATTTTCCCCGGTGGGACTGGATTTCGACCACGCTGTCGGCGCGGGGCCGCCGCAACAACGGTTGAAGGAGCAGGATCAGGACGGCATTGATGCGGAGCTGCTCTTCGCGAGCGAAGCGCGCAATCCGGCGATCCCGGATAAAGCCGCATTTCTCGCGATCGTGCAAGGATTCAACGATTATTTCATCGAGGAATACTGCGGCGTGGCTCCAGCATCGGCTCGTGGGCGTCGCCGTCCTGCCCGATATCGGCGTCGACGAAGACATCGCTGAAATGAGACGCTGCAAGGAGAAAGGATTTAAAGCCGTTCGGTTGCACACGTTTCCAAGCGGTAAGAGTTTTCCGACTCCGGAAGACGACAAGTTTTGGGCCGCAGCCCTCGATCTCGACATGCCGCTGACCATTCATACCTCCTTCCCCAGGCAATACCGCGGGCGTGATCATTTTCTAATGAAATATCCCACTGAGCCCGAGGGCCAAGAGCGGCCCGTGGATTTTCTCGAGCGCATCGCCCGTCACGGGATATTTCACTGCGGCGCTATAGAAGCCGTACAATTGATTTTAAGCGGAGTCTTCGACCGTTTCCCGAAGCTACAAATCTACTGGGCGGAAAATAATATTGGCTGGATTCCGTACTTCTATCAGCAAATGGATCAAGCGTATAAAGTCAACTGTTCCTGGGCGGAGAGACTATTGGGGCTCAAACGGCTTTCGCGCTTGCCCAGCGAGTATCTCAAAGAGCATGCACACTGGGGATTTTGGGATGACCCGTTTGGCGTCGACGTACGTCATCGCATTGGTGTTGACAGAATCATGTGGTCCACGGACTTTCCGCATATCGTCACTCGTTGGCCCGAATCAAAAAACCTGGTGCAGGAGCAATTTGTCGGGGTGCCTGAACAAGAGCAGCACGCAATGCTGGCCGGCAACGCCGTGAAGTTCTTCCATCTAAACGGGAAGTAGGCCAGCGTTGGTGACCACCTCAAGAGGCAGGTGCGCCTTTTGGCTAGCCTGATCAATAGTGAACGATTTCCTTGTGGAGGCGCCGGCAATTCATGCAGGTGTTCGTGCGCTGTGGTTACAGCACTCCGCCCTTGCCGGCGATGGACTCGATAAAGTTTGCATGGAAAGAGGAACGCTACAAAATCTATACGATTATGCCGTAGAGAATATGGCGCGCGTCAAAAACAAAACTGGTTCAAGCACCCTCCCTGTGCTAAGGTCCGGTCCATCGGGTGGCAGAAGCTTCCAGGACCACGCTCGTTGACACCGAGGGAATTGCGATTCGAGCGTTATGGTTTCTAGGATGATCATGACCAAAAAACATCGAATTGGAATTGTCCTTGCCTTGATTTGGTTCCTAGTACGGGTTCTTGATCACAATAGGCGAACCGCCAGGCGAGCGCATCATCGTATTGCTAGCTCCCCTTCAGATGACCACTCGTTAGGCAATTTGGCGGACACCGAAAACACAGCACCCTATAATCTTGATCCCCGTAACTTCGGAGACCGAGACGCTCAAGCGTCTAATGACCTCTTGGAGATTCTCGAAGGCGTTTACGGCGAGGCGGCACAGACTTACTTTCAACGATATCTAAAACTCTGGCCAATATATCGCAGGCTAAAAAACCATGGCGTGAACGTCAGGATATCGCTGGGTCGTTTTCGCCAGGAGCCGCTGCTCATCATCAACGGGAAGGTGCATCCTATCAAACTCTAAAAGACCTACGACGGGAGAGTACGAAACCGGATATTTGCCTTGCTATAGAATCGCTTTGGAGGTCTACTGCCGACATGAACCTATTTGACCTTACACCACAGCAACTAAAGCGTGCTGCCTCGATCAAGGAGCGAATCGATGGTCTGAACAAACAGCTGCGCGGCATCCTCGGTGCGCAGGCTACATCGCGAGCTGCGCCAACGAGGAATCGGACCATGAGCGCTTCTGTGAAAAAGAAGATTGCGGCTACTCAAAAAGCAAGGTGGGCAAAGGTTCGAAGTTCGAAACCGGCGACCGTTTCTGCCAGACCCGCGGCCAAAAAGACCGTAATCAGTACGGCTACCCGAGCGAAGTTGTCGGCGAAATTGAAGGCGTATTGGGCGGCGAAGAAAAAATCCGGCAAGAAGTAATCCCGAGATTTCAGTTCAGTGCCCATTCCCTGTCGCAGGTCACAGGCATCCGACCGCTTGCAGTGAATTCATTGTTTCGTGAACGCAATTGATATGCGCTTCGGCTATTCACGGCTTCCGCGCTAGAAATAGACCCCTGTCTTTGTCGGTTCTTCGAGTCCGCCATTGCTCAATGCTTTTCGCTCAGTTAGGTCAGGCGCCTTTGATTGGTAATCACGTGGTCCGTTCTAACTTGGATCGCTGCAAGCGCTTTTCCAAAGCTGTCCGGGCAATGTCCGCGCCTTTATGCGGAATTTCTATGGCAGCGTTGAACTGAACAACGCGTCAGTTCCGATCTCACGGAAGTGGGCTTTGAAGGAGAACTCAATTCAATTGGTGACATGGATGCCGTCTCGTATTCGCCGGATTTCACTCTCTCACCGAGATAATCGTGTTTTTATCGAGCTGAGTTAGGGTTTCACTATCGCCCCGGCTTCCATCCGGCGGCATCCAACTCAGCATTGATTTTGCGCGCTAAGGAATAATTATAGATCCGTTCCACTGCGGGGGACTCTTTGGGCGCCAAAACTTTGAGCGCTTGGTCGAGGTATTTTTTTTGTAGCTCCACGCTGACGGTTCCGTCGGCGGTCATGATCGGCCGCACCTGATCGTAGTATTGTCCCGCGAGATCTTCCTTCAGTTTCATGTAGCGGAGTAAGATCGGAATCGTCCCGGCTTTGTTTTCTCTCGCGTAGCGCAGCCCCTTTACGGTGCCGCGGACAAATTTTTCGACCAAAGCAGGATCGGATTGAAGGATTTTTTCATGGGTCAGAATGCTTCCTTGCAGCTCGACGAAATCTTCTTTCAGGTACGACACCAGCTCGCGAAATCCCGCCTCTTTCACCATGAAATTAAACGGCGGGCTGATCGTGCCGGCGTCCACCGTCCCGGCGCGAAGCGCAGTCGCGACGGTCGATGGCAAGCCCAAGGCTAGGATCGTCGCGTCTCGGCCGCCTTCGAGGCCATTGCGCTTGAGAGTCTCGCGTAGGAGATTGTCCGGGCCGCTGCCGAGACCCGTCACGCCGATCCTTTTTCCTTTGAGGGCTTTGATGTCCTGAAACTCCGGCTTGGCGTAGAGCCAAAACATGGGCCGAAAAAAACTGCTAAAAACGAACCGCAGCGGCACCCCGCCGAGGATCGCGGTAAATCCGGCGCCGCTCATCGAAGCGAAATCCGCGTTGCCACCGATCAGCGCGGATATGCCGAGGGTATCTCTCATGACGACCAAATTTACATCCAGACCTTCCTCCTGATAGTAACCTTTCTCTTTAGCGGCGGTGAAGGCGATCACCACCATGCTGAGCGTGGGCACGGCGACGTTCACCGTTCTGGCTTCTGCTTTGGCAACAAGGCCGACGACGGTTAAAAGGCTGATGAGAATGTTTAGCTTCAACTTTGCTCGCATGTCGTTTTTCTCCCGTAGGGAATTTTGGATCGAGGTCTTCCTAAAAAATCCCCCTAAATCCCCCTTTGCCAAAAGGGGGACTCTGTTTTGATCTGAGAAAATTCATTCCCCTCTTTGAAAAAGAGGGGCGAGGGGAGATTTTCTTCAGTTTCGTCTCACTCGATTTGCCACGCATTATTAGCTGCGTCACGCAACGACGTAGGGCACCTCAATGCCATGCTGTTTGTTCCAATCCGTGGCGACAAAAGATTGCCCCGTTATGCCGCTTGACTCATCCGAGGCAAGGTAAACAGCGCAGGCGCGGACAATTTCCGGACTGAGCATGCGCACACCGCGATTGCCGGGAATGTTTTTTATCGCTTCAGTGGCGACGATCCCACCCGGGTCCAGACAATTCACTCTAATGTGGTGAGCTTCATTCTCTAATGCCAGCACCTGTGTCAAACCTTCGACGCCGAACTTAGCCGCCGAGTATGGACCTCGTAGCAGCTTGCCCTTCTTGCCCTGCGGTGAAGAAATATTGATGATCGTACCGTGGCCTTGTGGACGCATGATCTTCAGAGCTTCCCGGCTGCACAGGAAAGTGCCGTTGAGATTGGTATCGAGAATTTTGCGCCAGACATCGAGCGGCGTCTCTGCGAGCTCGAGATTGACCGGTCCGCCGCGCGGCCAGGCGAAGCCGGCGTTATTGACGAGAACGTCCAGGCGGGTAAATTTCTCGAGCGTTCGGCAAAAAAGATCATTGACGTCACGCTCCGAAGTCACGTCGGCTTTGATGCCCAAAACTCTCGCTGGGGGCAATCCCAGTTTTGCGACGGCTTGGTCAACGTCCGATTGCGCGAGATCACAGATCGCGATCCTGGCGCCCTCTTCCGCAAAAGCCTGGACGATTTCCCAACCTAGCCCGCGCGCAGACCCCGTGACCAGAGCGACCTTGTCGGAAAGTTTCATTGTCAAACCGGCTCGGATGCCATATACACTAGCCGCATCTATAATGCGGCGAACCGAGCGAATGCAAACTCGCATGGTATATGAAAACGCCAGAATTGAAAATGTGCGCACTGCTGCGCTCTTCTGTTTTCTCTTCTATCCGGCGTCGCTGCCCGCGCAAAGCCAGAAGACGCTCCTGCTTGGCCTCGCCAGCATCAGCGGCGGCATCGAGACCCTCTACGTCACCAAGAAAATCGGCGCCTTCAAACGCAACGGGTTGGACGTCGACTTTCTATTGTTGCAGGGCGGCAGTCAGGCGCTCCAGGTGCTTTTGTCAGGGGACATAAAACTGATCAGCGGCGGCGGTGGCACGGCGGCGCAGAGAGCGCGTTTCAAGGGCGCCGGAAACTTGCTGGTCGCCACCTACACGCCGACCATGCCGTACAGTCTCTATGTCAACGCCAAGATCCAAGACGCTAAACGGCTCAAGGGCGCCAAGATCGCCATCTCCCGTTTTGGCAGCTCGTCGGACTTCGCCGCGCGCTTTATGGTCGCTCGTTTGGGCCTTGATCCGTCAAAGGATGTGACCATCATGCAGATCGGTAACCAGCGCGAAAGAATGAGCGCGTTGTTGAGCGGATCGGTGGATGGTTCGGTCGTCGATGCGCCCAATACTCTGATCGCCCGCCAGCAGGGATTTGTCGAGCTCGCCGATGCTTCGAAGCTAGGCCTCACCTATCCGCATAATAACATCGCCAGCACCGACCGCTTCATCCGCGAGGAGCCGCAAACCGTCTTTAGTTTTCTGCGCGCTTTCGTCGAAGGCATTGCCTACTACCGCACGCATAAAGCGGAAAGCATGCAAATGATCAAAGAGTTTTTGCGCGTCAGCGACAACGCCATCGCCGAGGAAGCCTACGAATATTACTCGCGCATCACTCCCGCCAAACCGTATCCGAACGCGGAAGGCGTGCGCGGCGTGCTCGAAGAGATCGCGCTGACGGAGCCGGCGATCAAAAACGCCAAGATAGAACAGTTCGTCGATTCGAGCTTTATTACCAAGCTCGATCAAAGCGGTTTCATCGATGGACTCTATAAAAAAAGATAATTTTTACCACGAAGGACGCGAAGAGCACGAAGGTTAAGAAGATACGGCGAACCTTCGTGATCTTCGTGGTGAATGAAAAGGACCTGCGATGGAATCGGAACTCAAAGAAATGCTCGCGTCGCTGGAGCGCACCGGTTACTGCCAATGGATGAAGACTGAAGGCGTTCCCATTGTCGAGGGCTTCAGTATCGAGGATGTGCGTGAATTAAAGCTCAGTCCCTGGCGCCGCATGGGCGGCAGCGGCGCTTTTGTTCATCTCTACGGCATGGAGGGGCAAACCGGCATGTACGTCGCGGAGATCCCGCCGGGCGGCGCGCTCAATCCCGAGCGGCATCTCTACGAAGAAATGATTTGCATTCTCGCCGGCCACGGCGCCACGGAAGTCTGGCAGGATGGCGGGCAAAAGCGGCTGTTCGAATGGGGCCCGTTTAGTCTCTTTGCGCCGCCGCTGAATAGTTGGCATCGCTTGGTCAACGGCGGCCGAGAGCCGGTCCGGCTGATGGCAGTCACGACCGCCCCGATCGCGATGGATTTTTATCGCAACGCGGAATTTATTTTCAATTGCCCCTATACTTTTACCGATCGCTTTCGCGGCGAAGATGACTACTTTGCCACGAGGCAAAATTTTTACGCCGTCGGCATGCAGTCGATCTGGGAGACCAACTTCGTTCCCGACGCCAAAGAGGTCAAAGTTCGCGACGATCTTTACGTCAAAGGAGCCGAAGTGGGAATGGTGCAGTTCGAATCATCGAAAAATGCGCTCATCGGCCACGTCGCCGACTGGCCCAGCGGCCTTTACCACAAGGCGCACTACCACGGCGCCGGCGCAGTGATCGTGATTTTGAAATCGGAGGGATACACGCTGCTATGGCCGAAGGAAAGCGGCACTCAACCGTACGCGACAGGCCGCGGCGCTGAGGTCGTCGAGCTGCGCTGGCACGAGGGCAGCGTTTTGAGCCCGCCCAGCGGTTGGTTTCACCAGCACTTCAACATCGGCAAAGAAGCGGCGCGCCAACTGGCGCTCCGATTCGGCAGCAGACTGCATCCCATCGGACTGCACCAAGCGGCTAAGAAAAAGACCGATGGCGTTTATATTTCGGTTAAAGACGGCGGCACGATGATCGAATATGAGGACGAGGACGTCGAGATTCGTCGCCGCTTCGAAGCGAATTTAAAGCGCGTGGGAACACCGATCCGAATGGAAGCGTGAGTGCGAAAGCCGCAATTAGATCGGTATCTCGAACAGACACATAAGGACGGAATGAAAAATCCGAAGCACGAAATCCTCAAACTCGAAACAAATTCAAAACCGGGCCGGAAAATTCGAAACGCATGCTGGGTGGAGACGAGAAACGTCATGACTGGATTTCCAGTTAAGTTTAGTGCTTAGGATTTTCTTAGTTTGTTTCGGATTTCGAGCTTCGGATTTCGAATTTGATCTGTAAGAGACTCGGGGAGAAAAATGCCGCAAGCCAAACGTAAAAGTAACCGCACCCACAAAAAGCTCCGCTACCAAGATCTCGTCTCCACTGGCCCGGGCACTCTCGCCGGCACATTCATGCGCCGGTTTTGGCAGCCGATCCATCGCGCCGAAGAGCTGCGCCCCGGCCAAGCCAAGCCGATCGAGATCATGAGCGAGCGCTTTACGCTCTACCGAAGTGAAACAGGCGCGCCGCATGTCACGGAATTCCGCTGCCCGCACCGCGGCACGCAGCTCTCGGCCGGCTGGGTCGAAGGCGACTCGATCCGCTGCATGTACCACGGCTGGTTATTCAACGGCGCCGGTCAGTGCACTGATCAGCCGGCGGAAGAAAAATCGTTCGCGGCAAAAATCCGCATAAGAAGCTACCCGACTCGGGAATACCTCGGTTTGATCTTCACTTACTTCGGCGCCGGTGAAGCGCCGCCTTTTCCCCTCTATCCGCATATGGAAGAGGATGGCGTGCTCGAAGTTTTGTCCACCGAAGTGTGGCCGTGCAATTTTTTCCAGCGCATCGACAACAATGGCGACACTTATCACGTGCCCTTC
Source organism: uncultured delta proteobacterium (assembly GCA_963755715.1). Classification (GTDB taxonomy): domain Bacteria; phylum Desulfobacterota; class Binatia; order UBA9968; family UBA9968; genus DP-20. The sequence continues at coordinate 10,520 of CAVWLW010000035.1, read as the reverse complement.
GTTCACCGCGGCGCGTACTCGGCTTCCAGCGCCAATAATCGCAGCGGCCTGCCGGAGATTTCCAAAGAAGAAAGTCCCTGGGGAACGACGTCCTATGCGAGTTTTGCTCAAGGCTGGCGCAACGTTTTTCACTTCTTCATGCCCAACGTTTATGCGTTTCGAAATCCGTCGCCCGAACCGGAGTGCGGATCGGAAGACCGCATGCAATGGGACGTGCCGCTCGATGATCAGCGCTCGTTGGAATTTCGCCTGCGCCGCCTGCCGCTCAGCGGCGAAGCCGCGGATAAATACCGCGCGCGCCGGGATGCCGCGGCCGCGGAGCCAAAAATTTCCGTGGCGCAAATGGGCGAGGCGGTGCTATCGGGTAAACTAAGTTTCCAAGACCTGGATAATTTCTTCAAAGACAAGATTTCGCTCGTGCATACCCAGGACTACGTCGCCCAAGTCGGACAGGGCTCCCTCGCGGCTCGCCCGCAAGAACATCTCGGCCGCTCCGATATCGGCGTCATCCTGTTCCGTAAGATTTGGGAACGAGAGCTCCGCGCTTTAGCCGAAGGACGGCCGCTTAAAAAATGGGTCCTGCCACAGGACGCTCCAATAAAGTTCCAAGAGGAGCCGGAGAAACTTGTCCAGAACCGGCGCGGCTGAGACTGGGATTGGATAGGAAAACGAACTTGAAATATCCGTGATTGACGCATTAAATTTTTAATCCGTGCGACAAAGGAGGATTTTTTATGATCACGCCATTGTCCAAGCGCGCGCACCTCTTATTTGCCGGAATTCTGACCACCCTGCTCGCGCCGCCCGTTTTTGCGCAGCAAACCGGCGAGCAACCCAGCAAGGCTCCCGAGGCATCGCAGCCGATGCCGACCTTGCAGCCGCAACCGACCACCGTGCCCGGACGGCCCGACATCCCCAACGCCGAAGTCGCCAAGCAACTGCGCAACGTCGCGCCCCTGCCCTTCGGCGCCGCAGCGGACAAGTTGCCAACCGCACAGCTCAAGGTTCCCAATGGATTTAGAGTCGACGTCTTTGCGAGCGGCATCGCCAACGCCCGCTCCTTGCGTCTCGGCGACAAAGGAACCGTATTTGTCAGCAACCGCGTGCTCGACAAAGTTTACGCCGTCGTCGAAAAAAACGGCAAACGTGAAACTAAGATCATCGCTTCGGGACTGGATCGGCCCAACGGTCTAGCTTTTTACAAGGGCGCGCTCTATATCGCCGAAGGCACTAAAATTTCCAAGCTCGAAAACATCGAAGACAATCTGGAAAATCCGCCTAAGCCCGTCGTCATCTACAGTGATTTTCTAAATCATCAATCACACGGCTGGAAATTTATGGCCCTGGGACCCGACAACAAGCTCTACGTCAACGTCGGCTCGCCCTGCAACATCTGCGAACCGCCGGCGACTAACGGGCACCTACGGCGGATCGACCTCGACGGCAGCAACGCGGAGATCGCCGCCCGCGGCGTGCGCAATTCGGTGGGATTCGACTGGCACCCGGTGACGAAGGAACTTTATTTTACCGACAATGGACGAGACTGGTTATCGGAAGACCTTCCCGAAGACGAGCTCAACCGAGTCACCAAGGTCGGCCAACATTTCGGCTTCCCCTATTGCCACCAAGGAAACTTTACCGATCGAGAATTGGGCTGGGGTCGCTCATGCGACGAGTTCGAGAAACCGGTCGCCCTGCTCGGGCCGCACTCGGCCGCGCTCGGCATGCGCTTTTACACCGGCAAAATGTTTCCGAGCCAATACCAGAACGCGATTTTCATCGCGCGCCACGGGTCCTGGAATCGGACCAAGAAGATCGGCGGCGATGTCATCGTCGTGAAGCTCAACAAGGACGGCAGCGTAAAATCCCAGGAGCCGTTTCTCACCGGCTTTCTGCAGAACAACGAATACAGCGGCCGGCCGGTCGACGTGCAGGTGATGAAAGACGGATCGCTGCTGGTTTCCGACGATCACGCCGGCGCCGTTTATCGCGTGACTTACGGCAGCGCCAAGGTCGCCAACCGTTGAGCGAAACGGGGCACCGAACGAATCACCGCCCGTTTCTATTTATCCAAATGAGCGCCTGCCAACCAAATGCCGGCGCTCATTTGCGTTATCGCTACGGTGCTCGTCCTATTGCCGGCGTTACTCGTCAACGCCGCCGCGCTCGAAGAGAAGCTCGCCGTCTGTCTCGCCTGCCACGGCGCCACCGGTCAATCGGTCATCCCCGAGGTACCATCCCTCGGCGGACAACCGGTTTTTTATCTCACCATTCAGTTGCTCATGTTCCGCGACAAACTGCGCGTCGTCGAACCGATGAACCAGGCGATGCAAGGACTCACGGATGACGATCTGCGCAGCATAGCGGCGCATCTCGCAAAGTTGCCGCCGCCCAAACCCGTTGGCGGCCCAATCGATCAAGAGCGAATGGAGCGCGCCCGCGCGCTCATCGAGCAACACCGCTGTAATTTCTGCCATCAAGGAAATTTTTCCGGCGAACAAAATGTTCCCCGTCTCGCCGGCCAGCGCGAAGACTACCTCGCCAAAGCCATGCGCGAATACAAGAACAACACGCGCCGCGGCTACGACGCCGCGATGGCGGATGTGCTCTATCCGATCAGCGATGAACAGATAGGCGATCTCGCTTACTTTCTCGCGCGTCTGCGCTGATCCCGCGCCGGCACGGCCTCGTCGTAAAAGTCGAGTAGACTAAGGAGTTCTAAAGGACAGGTTTGCAATCACTTCGGATCAAAGAAGTCGATAAATCCTGGAAGATCCTGCAGATGGAAATCTCATGTCCTCCGAACTATCCATCATTGCCACATGGTTCGATCAATCTGCTGACGGGTGCTGGAACTCACGCAACAGCGGCGCGAGATCAAGTGTTCGCAGCGCGCCTACAGCTGCTTCCCAACGCCCCTCAGCACACAGGCCCTGTACCCCCGCATCCTCGTATTCTTGAAGGACCGCTTCAAGGCATGCATCTCGAATACGTTTGGCGAGATCTTCTAGATTCATATGGGTAGCCATCTTTCGTCACCTAATCACCTTATTCGCCCGCTCCGCACGCGGCCTCGAATTGCAATACCAATTTGTTTTTGCGGCTCCATCGCGCATCAGCGTTGCGAGGTCACCGAAGTTAGCGCCCCGAATCAATGTCTTAATCTCCTCCGAGAGTTGCTCTGTTTGAGGTTCTTCAGCCATATTGCCCTCCTTTGCTGCTGTTCTGCGTCCAGCGCGAAATCAACCGATCAGAGTCCGTTAGATTGAACGTCGCTCAACGGCGTCTATTTGGCGCAAACTGGTTGACTACCGGTGGCAACCGTGACGATCGCCACAAGGCGACGCCACCTGGTCTCGCCGGTCTGCCTCGTATTGGTCGTCCCGGAATAACAACGCCTCCGGCAAAGCAGCAGGATTGATAAAAATAAGGCTGGTACTGCGGTAGATACAGCTGGTAGTGCACAACGTGTAACTGGTAATACGGGTCGTATAACTGTTCCGGATACTGATTTGTGTTGCCATACGGGTATAGATCATATTGTTGCGGCCAATACTGCTGGTACTGAGCGCCGTCCCAATAATAGTAGACATCGTATAACTGTGCCTGCGCGGCGCCGGTGAATAAGAGAACCAGCCCAAGTATGACGGTTGAGAGTGTTGTCTTCATACGATTTGCTCCGTGTGAACCTTTTCTTTTGATTGTTTCGAGGGAGAAGTCAGTTTAAATCCTGGCCGCTCACGGTCGGGCTTGTAGCGGTCACTTAATCACTTTGTCGGCATGGAACACGCATACCCCTGGTGAGGACTCCACAACATCGCGTTGAAGCGTCGGAGTGCGTCGGTCGGCTAGATATACTGCGGTCCCAAATATCAAAGCCGAAGTGTCCGTCTGGCCGCTATCAGAGAAGTTCCTTTGGTATGTTGCCTCCATTGTCTGCGAGCTTCTGAAGGACGGTCTTATGCAACCATATGTTCATCTGGGCAGAATCGCCCATCTTCTCCTTGGGACATCCGAGTTCAGTGGCAAGCTCCTTTCGCGCCTCGAGGCTGCTATCTAGGTTCAGGAGCTTGAGCAGATCCACAATTGAGACTTTCCAGTTGAGCTTCTGCGGGTTCGATGCGGCGAGACTCTCAAGTTTCGCGACGACATCGACTGCAGAGATGGCCACCACGGGGGGTTTTTCAACCGGGGCTGCCTGTGGGGCCGAAGTAGGGGCAGCAGCAGGCGCGGGCTTATTCGGTTCCGCTCTTTGACTAAACCCTAGCTTCTCAAGGATTGAGCTGAACAGACTCATGTCAGACTCCTTTCAGTAATGATGAGGGCGGTATAGATCGTCGCTGAACGGCTTATAATAAAAATATTCCGCGGCTGCAAAGACTTGTCAAGATGCCGCCGTCGCTCTTAGCGATCGGTCTGAAGCGCAATGTTAGCCCAGGCGTAGCCGGTCGGCTTGATCGCTTTGTTGGGCGGCCTTCCGGAATGACGGCGTCTTTTCAGCCCTTGGGCGTAATCTTGCCCGCGAATGACTGGGCCACGATCTTACCGTCCCGAACGACGAACGTGTCCGTGCCCAACTCGTACACGTTGTCGGCAGTCTCTGCGGTCCACAGGATGTAAGCATAGTCGCCCTCGATAAACTGCTGCTTCATGCTGAACGCTGAGCCAGGTTTTCCAAACTCTGCAATCATGGCCTGGAAAAACGGCCTAATCGCGTCAGCTCCATTGAGCGGTCCATCCGGCGTGAACAGGACGGCTCCCGGCGCATAGTCAGAGAGGATGCCCTTGAGGTCACCCTTACCAAAAAACTCTAAGTGCCGGCCTACAACGTCTTTTGTCGAAGCCATTTCTCCGTCCTCCTTTTGGGCAATCAGTTCCTTGTCAAGATTCCGATGCTCCGCTCCACCACAATACACTGGTCACTGTATTACCAATATACCTGCTAGCGCCAGCGAGCTTTTTTCACGCGGCGCGTTCGTTTCATATTTTTTTGGAACTGAGTTTTTTAGATTGACCTGCATGCGGTTTACGCAAAGAGGGACATTGAGGTTCCACCACGAACCCGTGGCCTCGACCGCTATTTTTGTCCCTCTGGGGAGTTTCCTTAAAACCGCCTGAACGGTCTTCGGATCGTTGGGGAAACGAAACTGTGACGGCGGCTGCCCATCTCTGAGAACAGCCAACTGTGTTACTCGTTTGTGCAGATCTGCTCCTGCAAAGCTCCATTGAATGGCTCCTTTCCTGACGGTATTGTCACATCCCTTACGACATAACCGCCATGAACGCCATTCCGTTTATGAGATCAATTCAGTTCAATCTTACGGCTAGCGATGGCCATCAGCGGCCGGGCGCAGCACCTTCGACCCGCGAGGCTTGCATACGCTTTACCGTGCTCGTCAGTGCTACTGCGCGGCCTCCTGTAGATACTTGTGGATGAAAGCGATTGCCATGCTTCCTTCACCAACAGCGGAAGCAACGCGTTTGACCGGGCTCAACCTCACATCCCCGCAGGCAAGAACACCGGGGACACTCGATTCGAGGAGGTAGGGATCGCGGCTGAGCGACCAGCGCCCGGCCTTCACCACGTCATCACCAGTCAGGATATATCCGCGTGCATCGCGTGCGATCTCCTCCGGTAGCCACTCGGTCTCTGCTTCGGCTCCGATGAAGACGAAAAGGCCGCCACAGTCGTGTCGGCGCACCTCTGTGCTCGCGTTGTCGCGTATGTCGATCGCCGTCAAGTTGGTGCTACCGTGCGCGGCGACGACTTCAGACCGCAGTTGGACCGCCACGTTCGATTTCCCGCCGAGCTGCTCGATCAGATAGCGAGACATGTTCTTTTCCAGGGAATCACCTCTGACGACAAGCGTCACCGTGCGTGCGTGATTGGCAAAGTACAAAGCGGCCTGACCGGCTGAGTTTCCGGCACCAATGAGGTGAACGTCGAGTCCATGGGTAGCGCTCGCTTCGCTGCGTGCCGCGCCATAGTAGATGCCTTTGCCGATGAGCCGATCGAAGCCATCGATCGCGAGCCGACGCCATGTGACGCCGGTCGCGAGAATGAGGGTCCGCGCCCGGACGACATCGCCGCCATCGAGGTGGACCTGACGCGTGCTCGCATCGATGCGAGCGACGGAGCGCGTGACCAGAATCTCCGCCCCGAGCCGCTTTGCCTGCTGCAATGCGCGGCTTGCGAGTTCATCGCCTGAGACCCCGCTGGGGAACCCGAGATAGTTTTCGATCCGCGAAGACGTCCCGGCCTGACCTCCGGGTGCCTCGCGCTCCACCACCACCGTACGCAATCCCTCGGACGCCCCGTACACTGCCGCCGCGAGGCCGGCGGGCCCGCCACCGATGATCAAGGTGTCGTATTCAGCAAGGCGGGTACTGGTTTGAAGCCCAAGAAGCTTGGCAAGGTCGCGTGTGGCCGGCCGATTGAGGAGCGTCCCGTCGGCCAGCCTGACTGCGGGGCAATCGTCATCCGATGGGCGCGTTCCGGGCCAACGCGCCGAAAGGTCAGGCGCATCGGGCGTTAGCCAGTCATAGGTGATCTGGTTGCGCGCGAGGAAACGGCGCAACTCGCTGCAGGCGCTGTCCCAACGGTTGCCGATCATGATGACGCGCGGCTTGGGCGGTTCGGCAGCGATACCCTGAAGCCCTCCGAGGCGCTCGCGTGCGAGCGCACCAACCTTCAAAGAGAGGTCCGGCGACGCCGCCGCAATCTCGTAGTAGTGCTTCGGCTCCACGCGCAAAACGCGCGAGGGCTCTGACGCCCGGTACCCGCCCGGAAACGGCGTGCCGATGGCGATCGGCACTTCGCCGAAAATCGTGCCCGGAACGCGCCAGCCCAGCGTTCGTTCGATCCCGTCAACCATCTTGACGACCTCGATCCTGCCAGCGAGAACCGCAAAGAGCGCGCGGTCTCCCCCCTCATGAACGGCGAACTCTCCGGCACCCAGATGCAGGTCGGCGGATGTCCGCGCGAGCAGCTCGAGTTCGGCCATTGCGAGCGTCGAGAACAACGGGATTGCTCGGATATCGTCAATCGTTAGCATGGTTCGGTTGAGAATCGAAGGCAGCTCAAGGATTGAACACCTACTCCAGCCTAGCAAAAGGTCCTACACAGGCTCAGTCGTTTTTGCCGCCCAACGCTCGCTTTCAGCGGCGCGCGAGACGGCGTCCGCGCACGAGGGCTTTACTGACAAAGCGACCACGCTCGCACGCGTCCGCTGCAAGGCGTTGTTGGGCGTCATCTACTGTTCAGCATCCCGCGACGCATTTCCCCTTACCGTCGAACTCCATCGTCCGTCCGCTGATGGCAAGGTGGGATGTAACTTTTAGCTGCTTGATGAGCGCGGCTGTGCGCGAACTAGGCCTTAGTTTGCCGCCTTCGGTTACCGCCTCGTTCGGGTGACTGATAATGACTGACGCAGGCCGCACGAGCTCATTCATGGCATAGGCGCCCGACATCACGGACATCGCGCTCGGCCCGAAATTCAGCACTGCGAGGTTTGCCTTGTGGTACTCGTTCACGACCGTCTTCATCTCAGTGTGTATGCCGGTGTCGCCCGAGAGATATGCAGTGAGCCCGTTCGTGAATCTCACCACATATCCCGTCGGGGGTCCAAGAACGATGCTCGTGTCGTCTGGCGCCAAGTTTGCCCGCTGCGCTTCGGAAAGCAGGGAGAGCGGTACATTATTCGCGTGCGAAGCATAGACTACGGTGATTTCCACGCCCTGCGCCGCATTCGGGGCTTTTGCGATGAACACGCCGCCAAGATGCGTGTTAGAGCGGCACGAAGCCGCGACCGGGACGTTGGTCACGCCGGCGGTCTGAGGACAAAGACCCACGGGCTTGCCGAGGATGTTCTGTATTTTGCGGCCAATGAACGTGCCCATATCGGTTGTCATGGCGATCGCCGCATTCTTCGCGGCCGCGATTTCCGCCGTTGTGGAGTTCGGTGTGGCCGGCACCCTTTCGGAGTTCGCGCACTCGCCGGCACCCACTGCCTTCAACTTCTGATCCCCAATGTGGTCCCCGTGCGCGTGGCTGAGTAGTACGACGTGAATGTCGCCGAGCCGCGGATCGTCCGCGCCGGTCACGGTGTGTCCAGAGTCGTAGAGTATTCGCACACCCGTCGGATCCTCGAATATCGTCGCGCGGTCGTTCGCGCAAAGCTCGCCAGGGTGTGAACCGACCGGAGTGATTTTGACGTTCTGAGCCATCACCGGACCTGTTGCCAGGACGAGCGTGAGAGCTGCGCCTACGTGTGCGATTTTCATGTCTTGTACCTTTCGTCTGGTAAATTCGTATTTCCGTACCGTCTTGTTGCCCAAACAATCTACACTACAAAAATCACAGCGCCTCAAAATTTAGGTTTTCAATCAACGAGTTGTCAATCGATTTTTTCGTCAGCCATCGTTTCAATATAGCTGGTCAGTATTTTCCGAATATACCTGCAACGAACATCTCCCCCGCAGGATTGAACTGAGCGACGCTTCAATATGATGCCATGCGAGATTGGGTTGATCGACGCATCAGTTCGATCCCGCCAAGGTTGACGCCGGATGGCGGCCCATCTGCCGGCGCAGGGGGAATGGAATAGAGGGACATCAACCGGGAGGCGGCGTATCGGGAATGAAAATTAAAAAGGGCGGAGAGCGTGAAAGATGTGCGTGAGTCTCTTTGAGTACCGTTCTCGGAGAGAAAGGGGATAGCCGGGATTAAGTTGATGGAGAATACAGTCAAATCTTAGCCTTAGCGTTTGCGTTGAACGGCGCGAGCCCGTAATGTCGGCACCAAGGCAGATGAGCTTGTTCAATTGATGTTCAGTAAGGGGGGTCAAAATGGTTCGAATGTTTATCAGGCACGTTGTTCGAGACTATCGCGTGTGGCGCGGGGCATACAACGCGTTCGACGAGGAGCGCAGAGGAATGGGCGTCGTGGGGCACGCGGTCTATCGCGCAGTGGCGAAACCAAACGGCGGACCGCCTCGCACGATTTTGCCAGCATAAGCAAGGCCAAGGCGTTTGCGGGGTCGCGGCGACTGCGCGAAGTTATGAAAGGCGCTGGTGTGCAGGGCACGCCTACTATTTGGTTCGTGAAGCCCACGTGAGACTTACATAGGCGCCATCTTCTTAGCGTGCAGTGACCGCTGTATGCTCATCGCGAAATCTAACTTTTAAGTGAGCCGGCGTCGGAGGCGCCGATGCCGTTGGGCCCCTCTCCGAACGCGGCTCGCATTTCAAATTACAAACGGGTCGCAATATCGCTCTTTCCCCCAACTCATCAATAATCTTCCGACCACCAAACACCGCACGGCATGGCGGCCTATCTCCCTACTCGCCCGCGGCCTATTTTGTCCGCTAGAACAGAGTCAAGCTCAGTAATCACCTGGGATTGAACCGAACGACGCTTCGGTCGAATCTCAACAGGATTTGTTCGAAGGATCGACGCCGTCGCACAAAGGACCCTTTACGATACAAGTGTTGTGCCGGCAAGTTCGGCGCAGTTTTTTTCCTAGCGGGCCTTGGGAACCTCCCCCCGCACGCACCAGGCTTGCGCTTTGAGGATAAACGCGCCGTGTCCCGGTTCCCGAGCAAGCGCTTTCGCATGCGCGCCTCGAGCTGACGGCGGCGTTCGTCAGAAGGGACACGACGTACGCACCCCCTGGGCCGGCTCCCTTTAGAAACGGTTCCCAATAGTCGTCAAACGATGTGTAGGCTTGCTCGATAACCAGGGGCTTTTCCTGGACATTGACCAGCCCGGTCTTCTTCCAAAGCTCACCGAGCTGTCCCTCGCGAGACAGCTTCATGTTGCGCTCATCCTTCGGCGCCATCGCCGGATCCAGCGCGACCACTTCATCCCAGAAGAATCTGAGCATCTCCATGCCAGCGTTGTAATCCCATACGCAGGCACTGACGACCCCCTGGGGACGGGTCACGCGGCGCATCTCAACAATTGCCTTGTTATGATCCGGGACGAAATTCATCACGAGCAGGGCCATCGTCTGGTCAAACGATGCATCCTTGAACCGCAGCGCCTGGGCATCGCCGACCTCGAAGCTCGCGCGACCGGACTTTACGTTTTTCTTCGCGTAGCTGATGAAGTCCGCGGATGGATCAATGCCCACAATCTCACTCGACGTCGTGGCCGCCTCTAGCGCGGAGGCGAGCGCTCCGGTACCGGTACCGACGTCGAGGACGCGATCGCCGTCCTTTACGCCGGCAAACTCGATGTAAGCGGGCGCCAAGAGGCGACTCCACCGGCCCATGAAACGCTCGTACCCTGCGCTCACCGAGAACATCTTTGCCTCGGTCTCCGTCATCTTGGTGCCCTCCTGTGTCGCAGCGATTGTGCCCTGACCGAGGAACGCAGCAATCACAAATGGAAGCGATAACACGATTCGGCTCAAATACTTCTTCATGGTCCGCGCCTCCTTCTGTATAGAAGATTTAGACACTCTCTTTCTCTGACGGGGGAGCTATCTCGTCGTACCGGCGTGTAATCCTACAGGATT
>CAVWLW010000034.1:0-124637 GCA_963755715.1 uncultured delta proteobacterium | reverse complement strand
GAAACGGAACTCGCCGCAGGGGCGTTCGGAGTGAAGCTTCAATACCTAGACGTCCTAAATCCCAAGGATCTTGAGACTGCATTTCGAGCCGCAAGCAAGGGGCGTGCTGAGGCAGTCCTCGTGCTCCAGACCCCCGTCCTCACTTCACACCGAACACAGCTTGTAGACCTCGCGGTAAAGAACCGGCTCCCAGCGATATACGCACAGGGAGAATATGTGGAAGATGGGGGGCTTATGACCTACGCGGCGAGCAGTACCGATTTGTTTCGGCGCGCCGCCACCTATGTGGACAAGATTCTCAAAGGCGCCAAGCCGGCCGATCTTTCCGTCGAGCAGCCGACGAAGTTCGAGTTTGTCATCAATCTCAAAGCCGCCAAGCAGATCGGATTGACGATTCCGCCGAACGTACTGGCGAGGGCCGACAAAGTGATCAGATAACATTTTAGATTTTCGATTGCCAATTTTCGATTACGGAGAAAAACAAATGCAAAGGAAATTTTGAATTCGGTTCTGGGCTTTCTTGCTACGACAATCGGAAATCTAAAATCCAAAATCGAAAATGGGCGGGGATCCTTGCTAGTCGTTGCTCACGTTCGTCTTCGGTGAGGGTTGAGGCACCGGCGCAGCAACCGAAGAAAATCCTCCGGATGGATATCTATCCCCGATAGCAATCCAGCTCGCTGAGTCCGCCCGTTCCAAGGCAATTCAGGCTTGGCTCTGCGCGAGCTTGGCTACACAGAAGGTAAGAACATCACCACGGAGTACCGATATGCAGAGGGGAAGCTGGATCCGGGCTTCCAGAGCTTGCGGCCGAGTTGGTGCGGCTCAACGTAGATATCATCGTGATAGCGGGGAGGTGACACACAGATCCGGGCAGCCAAGAATGCGAGCAAGACGATTCCCATTGTGTTGACGGGCGAGGGCGCCGATCCTGTGGAGGCAGGTTTGGTTGAAACCCTTGCCCGTCCCGGCGGCAACGTCACCGGCATTACTCTCCTCAACAGAAAGTTGGGCGGGAAACGGCTGGAGCTGCTCAAAGAGGCCGTTCCCAAAATTGCGCGTGTCGCGGTTCTCCAAGACCCGGCCAATCGGAACAACGAGCGCGAGCTAAAAGAATTCTTCTAGTTGCAGCGCGCGCGCTGGGATTGATTATTCAGCCTTGGCCGATACGAGATGCAAACGGTTTGGAGAAGGAATTCGCCGCGATGAGCAATCCACGCCCGGATGGACTCTATTCTACCGGAGGCCGGCAAATGCTGGCTATCGAAAAACAAATCGTGGACTTTGCATTAAAGAGCCGGCTGCCGTCGGTGTACGGCAGGAGGGAAGCGGTCGATGCCGGCGGGCTCATGTACTATGGAGCGGATTCTGGCTGACAGCTACCGGCGCGTAGCTGTGTACGTCGACAAGATCCTGAAGGGTGCCAAACCCGCCGACCTGCCGGTCGAGCAGCCGACGAAGTTCGAGCTGGTGATCAATTTGAAAGCGGCGAAGCAGATCGGCGTGACGGTTTCGCAGAGAGTGCTAACGCGGGCGGATAGGGTGATCAAATAATTTTGGATTTTAGATTGCCGATTTTGGATTACGGAGAAAAACAAATGCAAAGGAAATTTCGTATTAGATTTGGTTCCTGTTTCCCGACAATCTAAAATCCAAAATCCAAAATCGAAAATGGGCGGGGCTTTTTACAATTGTCGTCGCGTTCACCATGTGCGGGGCGAGGGCCGACGCGCAGCAGCCAACGAAAATCCCACGCATAGGTTTCCTGGATCCAAGCACTGCTTCTGGTACCGCGGTCCTCTTGGAGGCGTTCCGGCAAGAGCTGAGCAAGCTTGGCTGGATCGAGGGAAAGAATATCATCATCGAGTACCGGTTTGCGAGCAAAAGAATGAGCGCCTTCCTGCGCTTGCGGCGGACCTGGTTCGTCTTAAAGTTGATCTAATCGTGGTCACAGGGATGCCGTTGGCATTAGCGGCGAAGAGAGCAACGACAACTATTCCCATCGTGATGATAAACATTCCGGACCCCGTGGGTGCGGGCCTGGTTGCCAGTCTGGCGCGGCCGGGAAGCAATATCACCGGGTTCTCGAGTTTATCGCCCGAGCTAAACACCAAAAGGCTAGAGATACTCAAGGACGCAGTGCCCAAGCTCGTCCGAGTTGGACTTCTGCTGCCGCCGGGAGCCTCCATAGGACAAGACCTCCAACTGAAAGAGCTCAGGCCTGCGGCTCTGGCACTGAAGCTGAAATTGGAAGAGATCCAGACTCATTCCGACGCCAAAGGGTTAGAGAGCGCCTTTCAAACCGCAAAGCAGAAACAGGTCAACGCGATTATGACGACATCGACTCGCCCTTTTTTCGCCGCAAAAAAACGGATCGTCGACCTTGCCGGCAAATACCGGTTGCCGGCTATTTACTTCCAGAAAGAATTTGTCGAAGACGGCGGCCTCATGTCCTACGGGGCGGACTACGACGACCTCTACCGGCGCGCCGCCGTTTATGTGGACAAGATCTTCAAAGGCGCCAAAGCCCGCCGACTCCCGGTGCGAGCAGCCGAAGAAGTTCGAGTTCATCATCAATCTGAAAGCGGCGAAGCAGATCGGCCTGACGATTCCGCCCAACGTGCTGGCAAGAGCGGATCGGGTAATTAGATGAATCAATTTTGGATTCTCGATTATCCTCCTATTCCGAACTCGTCAGGGCCGTGGACTACAGTGAGAAAAATAATCCGATGGTATTTGATTCTCTTTATGCTGGGTGCCCTCAAGCCGCTGCTCATCTGTGACGTAAGTGCCGCCGAGCGCATCAAGCCTATCCTTATCGGAGCGTTGACGGATTCCTGGGGACCCACGCCAGGCGTGGTCGGGCTCCGCGACGGCCTCAAGGAGCGGGGTTACCGTGAGAATCAGGATTTCGTGATCGGGGTCCGATTCACCCAAGGTAATATTGCGGCTCTTCCCCAAGCCGCGCGCGAACTCGTGGCGCAGAAGACAGATATTCTTTTTGCAGTTAACCCCGCGCCAGCCAAAGCCGCGCAGATGGCGACGAGCCGTATCCCGATTGTCTTTTATGGCACCGGAGATCCAATCGGCTTGGGATTGGTCAAAAGTTTTGCTCATCCAGGAGGCAACATCACCGGGGTTACTGATTTGGATCTTGAATTGGACAGCAAGCGCTTGGAGATTTTCAAGGAGATGATACCCGGACTGGTACGGGTCCTGTTTCCGTATGATCAGTCCGAGGCTTTTGCGGTCGCCCAGGCAAAGATCTATCGGGAAAGCGCTCGCCGCTTAAAAATCACGCTGATCGAGAAAACGGTAGCTACTCAAACAGAAGCACAGGCGACCTTCGACAGTATCAACAAAAATGAGATTCAAGGTATCGTGTTACCACGCTCGCTTTCCTTTAACATTCCCGGCCTCGCCATAGAGGCTACGTCTCAGAAGCGAATTCCAACTATGTTTTTTGGGCCTTGGTACGTGGAACAAGGCGGACTTGCTAGCTACGGTCCGGACTTCTATCAATCGGGGCGCCAGGCAGCGCGGCTGGTGGACAAGATTATAAAAGGGACAAATCCGCGCGACATTCCCGTCGAAGTAAACAACAACATCGAGTTTGTCGTTAATCTTAAGGTTGCCACGGCAGCAGGGATTAAGATCGCCCCCGAGGTGTTGTATCGGGCTAACCGCGTGATCCGCTGAACCGCCCAGATCACCGCAAAGGGAAAGGTAGAACGCCAAGTGCAAATATTTCGTTGGAACAAGGAGACCGAGAAATGGGGAAATTAACAAAACGCCAAAGAAGTTTGATTGTTGGATGCTTGCTGCTCTTTGGCCTGCTCGGAATAGTCCGCGTGTCGTCGGCGCTTGACGTCGGTGACAAAGCGCTGGACTTCACGCTGCCGAGCACGAACGGGGTTGACATCTCGCTGAGCGATTTCCGCGGCAAGAAATGGGTTTTTCTCGAGTTTTTCGCCGCAGCATTTGTGCCGACCTGAGCCGCGAACTTAGCGGCCAGGAAGGCCGACTACAAGCGATTCGAAGCCCTGAATATTCAGATTCTCGCGGTCAGCGCCGATAATCCATTTTCTCAGCAGACGTTCGCTGAATCTCTGAAACTGCCATTCCCGCTACTGAGCGACTTTGTTGAACGGAAGGTAATCCGCTCTTACGGAATCCTCAACGAGAAAATAATGACCGCTGTGAGGACGTTTTTTCTTATCGACCCGCAAGGGGTGATCCGCAAGAAATGGACCCTAGAGAATCCGGCGACGACTGTGGTCTATAGCGACACCATCCTGCGAGATATCGCGGAAATTGTCCGTAAACATTGAGGACCTCGGAACACAGCCGGGTCGTCGCTTCCGAAATCCCAGCCGCTTCGCTGAAGCAATGAAAGCCAAGAAAATAATTGATCGCGCCGGGCGGCTAATCATGGGAGTTGTCGTTGCGACTGTCGCGACATTCACGGTTCAGGAGGCGAGTTGGGCGCAGGTCGCGGATTTGCTTCATGAACTAAATTTGACTACATATTCTCGCCCGACAATGCCGCCCGACTTTAAGGGTCGCACGGCCGATGGCAGCGATTTGTCGCTGGCTTCGCTCAAAGGCAAGGTTGTTCTTCTAAACTTCTGGGCTACTTGGTGTCTTGAGTGCCGGCCGGAGATGCCGGCCTTCGAGCGACTGCATCGCGAGTTCTCCGCTCAAGGACTCGCCGTCGTAGGGATCAACGCTCGCGAGGAAACATCAACAATCCGTGAGTACGCCAAAGAACTCGGCTTGACCTTTCCCCTGATCTCGGACCCAACGGGGAAGATTAATTCCGCCTATGGAGTCATCGGTTTACCGACGACTTTTCTCATCGGTCGAAGCGGCCGAGCCGTAGCACTAGCAGTCGGGCCAAGAGAGTGGAGTGCCAAACCGGCTCGCGCTCTTATTCAAGCGCTCCTGGCTGAGCCCGCAGGACTGAAAGGAACGCGATGATCGGCGCGACGGTCGCGATTCCGGAACTGCCAATCGAACAACCGACTAAATTTGAGTTCGTGATCAATCTCAAAGCCGCCAAGCAGATCGGCCTGACGATTCCACCTAACGTGCTGGCGCGGGCAGATAAGGTGATTCGGTGAAGTAAGATCCTTCGCAGGAGTTTATCCTGATCGCTATCGAAGGATTCAGAGCAATTTTTGAATTTCCGATGTTGATCTTTGGATCACTTAAGGAGGACCCAATGAAGGCAGCAATCTTGGCAGTTAGTCTGTTGACCTCGTTTTCCTTTTGCTCCGCCGCTTCGGCCCAGCTCAGCAAACTGACCATTGGCAGCAATACACTCAGCGGCAGCGGTCTTCCCGCCTGGATCGCCAAAGACGCCGGGATATTTCGCAAAAATGGTCTTGACGTGCAGATTGTTTATTTCCGAGGAGGAACCATAACGGCCATGGCACTGGTCGCGCGGGAGACGCCGATAGGTCAGGTGACTGGCCCGCCGATCGTGAGTGCCGGCCTCAAGGGCGCCGATGCAGTGATGATTGCCGGCGGCAACGTGGTCTCGGAGTATTGGCTCATGAGTCGCCCCGAGATTAAAACCGCCGCGCAACTCAAAGGGGGCTCGGTTGCCATCGCCAACTTCGGCGGCCAGGCCGATTTTCTCTCTCGCATCGCGCTACAGACAGCTCGGACTGAATCCTTTAAAGGATGTCACCATCGTACAGATCGGCACGATCCCGGAGCGCCTGAGCGCCCTGGCGACGGGAAAAGTTCAGGCCGCCATGCTCAACTCACCGGACAACTTCAGAGCCGAGAAAGCGGGCTATTATAATCTCGTGAGCGTGCGCCTGCCTTATCAAGGCGTCGGGGTAGCAACCACTCGCGCGTTCATTCGGGAAAATCCGGACATCGTGAGAAGGTATGTCAGATCGCAGGTCGAGGCCGTCCACCGCATCAAAACCGACCGAGAGACGGGGATGAGATCGCTGGCAAAGTACCTCTCTCTGCAGGACAAGGATCTCCTGGAAAGGTCCTATGACGATGCCAGCACTGACGACAAGCTTCCCCAAAAACAATATCCAACCCTGGAGGGGATCAGAAAAATTCTCGAACCGCTGGCGGAGACAGACCCGAAGGCAAAAGCCGCCAAGCCCGAGGACTTTGTCGATATGCGCTTCATCAAAGAACTCGACGAAAGCGGTTTTATCGATGATCTCTACAAGAGCAAGAAGCGTTAACCAATTTTGGATTTTAGATTTCCGATTTTGGATTAAGGGAAAAATACATGACGAAACCATTCCGGATTCGATTCTTCGGTTCTCAATCCCATAATCTAAAATCGAAAACCTGGACTGAGTCCTTCGACTCCGCTCAGGATGAACTCCGTCGAAGTTTCCAAAAGC
Source organism: uncultured delta proteobacterium (assembly GCA_963755715.1). Classification (GTDB taxonomy): domain Bacteria; phylum Desulfobacterota; class Binatia; order UBA9968; family UBA9968; genus DP-20. The sequence continues at coordinate 118,254 of CAVWLW010000034.1, read as the reverse complement.
GGTCCCGCAGACGAAAATGGGTGGGGATCTTCACTATCGGCTTCACATTCGTCGTCGGTGGGGTTGTGGCTCAGGCGCAGCAGGCAGGGAAAATCTTCCGCATCGGTTTCCTGGATGATAGCACTGCTTCCAATATCGCGGTCCGCTTGGACACGTTCCGGCAAGAGCTGAGCAAGCTTGGCTGGATTGAAGGAAAAAACGTCGCCATCGAGTATCGATTCGCGGAGGGAAAGCTTGAGCGCCTGCCTGAGCTCGCGGCGGACTTGGTTCGTCTTAAGGTGGATCTGATTATGGCGTCAGGGACGCCAGGGGTGTTAGCAGCCAAGAACGCCACCACGACCATCCCTATCGTGATGACAAACGCTGGGGACCCCGTGGGTGCAGGTTTGGTTGCCAGTCTGGCGCGGCCGGGGGGCAATGTCACCGGGTTCTCGAGTTTAGCGTCCGAACTAATCACCAAAAGGTTGGAGATACTCAAGGACGCGATCCCCAAGCTCACCCGAGTTGGACTTCTAATGATTGCGGGAGGCAGCATAGCACGAGACCTCCAACTGAAAGAGCTCAGGGCTGCGGCTACGGCACTGAAGCTAAAATTGGAGGAGATCGCGACTCAACGCGACGCCAAAGGCTTAGAGAGCGCCTTTAGAACCGCAAAGCAGAAACAGGTCAACGCGATAATGACCACCACCGGTAACCGCTTTTTCGCCGAAAGAAAGCGGATCGTCGAGCTTGCCGGCAAATACCGGTTGCCGGCTATTTACCCACAGGATGAATTTGTGGAAGCCGGCGGTCTCATGTCCTACGGGATAGACTACGATGACCTCTATCGGCGCGCGGCTGTTTACGTGGACAAGATCTTGAAAGGCGCCAAGCCGGCTGATTTGCCTGTCCAGCAAGCGACGAAGTTTGAATTTGTGATTAACCTTGAAGGCAGCAAAGCAGATCGGCCTGACAATTCCAGGCCGCGTGCTCGAGCGGGCGAACAAAGTCATCAAGTGAGGCAAAAGGTGAAGCAATGAAGCAATGGGGAAGACCTATGAAAGATCTCGACTGGGCAAAATAATCGGACAGTCCTTTTGAAACGGTATTGACGGAAGTGGCCGTCGAAAGCGAAAGCGTGATCGAGTCGGTGATGGTCGATCAAAGCGAAGCTGGTGCAATCGACAAAGCTAAATTCTTTGTCATCGTATCGTATGAAAATCGCCTTGGCCGTGTGTTCGATGGCTTCGCTCACACGAAGAACCTTAATCGCCGGTCTGATCGCGAACGCTTCATAAATTCAACAGCCGCTTGGTGGCCGACTTTGAAGCGAATCAATGTGCAGGTCTCGGCATAGGATGAAATTCGGATGTAAAGAGTTGAGCCTTGGTTTGAAGCAGGTCCGTGTAAACCGGTGTTGGCAGCGGAATGATAATCGTCGTCCTCGTCAGCCAGGGCAAGGAATGCACCCGGTATCCAGAAAGACCTTCAAAGATTGGACTTCTATTGATAGAAGGTAGCTTGTCGTGATTTCTTAGCCAGGTCGTGAAGCACCACTTTTAAACAGGCCGACGATACCCTGTGCGGCATGAAAGTTGACATCGCCTCGACTACGAATTTGCCGACGCTTGGCCGGCGATTTAACGTGCACGGGCTTCGACGGCTTCTCGATCACAGTCAGCTTCACCTTTTGTTTATTTTTGAAACGGACTTTTTCGAGAGGCTAAAAACTCCGTTCTCATACATCGCATTAATGGCTCTTGCCATGAGTGACCTCGCCGCCAGCAGAGAAATGGATGAATCAAAGTTTATAGACCAGGTCGCAGGTTCTGTCAAATACAGTGGAGTGATAACAGACAGACGGTTGAGAAGAAAAACAGCGGAAGCAAATCGTCGCCGACAATATTGCAGAGTGCTGGCGCGGGCGGACCGGGTGATGAAGTAAAAACATTTTGGATTTTCGATCCTTCGATTCGTCTCAGGACAGTTTGGCAATAGTAAAAGAAAACTGAAACTCCTTCCCCGGCTGCGTTTTGCTCTGGGCTCTTCGGTTCCGCCGAAGCGCAGCAGGCAGGAAAATCTTCCGCATAGGTTTTCTGGACGCGAGCCTCCTTCCGGTAGCGCGGTCCTCGTCGACGTGTTCCGCCAAGAGCTGCGCAAGCTCGGGTGGATTGAAGGGCAGAATATCACCATCGAGTACCGATTTGCCGAGCAAAAGTCTGAGCGCGTACCTGAGCTTGCGACCGACTTGGTTCGTCTTAAGGCTGATCTAATTGTCGTCTCTGGGACGCCAGTCGCGTTAGCGGCCAAGCGCGCCACTACTACCCTCCCAATCGTGATGACAAGTGTGGGGATCCGGTCGCTGCAGGTTTGGTTGCCAGTCTCGCGCGGCCAGGAGGCAATGTCACCGGACTCTCCGGCTTAGGGACCGAGCTAACCACCAAAAGAGTGGAGGTACTTAAGGATGTGATTCCCAAGCTCGCCCGAGTTGGACTTTTGCGGTTGCCGGAGCAAAGCATATCACTCCAGGTGAAAGATCTCAGGCCCGCGGCTGTGGCACTGAAGCTAAAATTAGAGGAGATCGAGACTCAACCCGAGCCCAAGGAATTGGAGAGCGCCTTTCAAACCGCAAAGCAGAAACAGGTAAATGCGATTATGACACTCAGCAACCCCCGCTTTTTCGCCGAAAGAAAGCGGATCGTCGAGCTTGCCGTCAAATACCGGTTGCCTGCTATTTACCCACAGGAGGAATATGTGGAAGCAGGCGGTCTCATGTCCTACGGGGCGGACTATCCTGATCTCTATCGGCGCGCGGCGGTTTACGTCGACAAGATCTTGAAAGGCGCCAAACCGGCCGATTTGCCGGTGCAGCAGGCAACGAAGTTTGAGTTCATCATCAACCTGAAGGCCGCGAAGAGATCGGCCTGACAATTCCAGCCGAAGTGCTGGCGCGGGCGAATAAAGTGATTCGATAGAGCGCGAGGTGTGAGAAGTAAGGAGTGAGGCGACACGGCAATCTTGGAATTTAGATTGGAAAGGGAGGAGTCAATGAAGACGGTAATTTTGGCAGTTGGCCTGTTTTTGCCGATCTCCTTTTACTCCGTCGTCCCGGCCCAGCTTACAAAAATGACAGTGGGTTACGGTTCGATTTCCGCGGAATCATTTTCCGGTCTGGATGGCCAAAGAATCGGGAATATTTCGAGACAATGGTCTAGATATACAGCTCGTTTATTTTCGCGGAGGAACGACGGCGATGATGGCGTTGCTGTCGAGGGAGACCCCGATAAGTGAAGTAGCTGGCCCGTCAATCGTGAGTGCCAGTCTCAGAGGCACCGATGTGGTGATGATCGCCGGAGGAATCGTGACCGCAGATCAATGGCTCGTGACGCGACCAGACATTAAAACCGCTGACCAACTCAAAGGAGGTTCCGTTGCTACCTCTACGTTTGGCGGCTCGTCTGATTTTCTCGCGCGCATGGCTTTAAAAAAAATCGGATTGACTCCGGTGAAGGATGTCGCAATCGTCCAGATCGGCGGCGTCCCGGAGCGCCTGGGCGCCATGGAGAAGGGAAAGGTTCAGGCCGCTATGCTCGGTGTAATGGAAGCGCTGATGGCTCAGAAAAAAGGCTTTAACGCTCTAGCGGCTGCGAGCCAGGCCTACCAGGGCGCCGGCGTGGCTACGACCCGCAGGTTTATTCGGGAGAGTCCTGAGATCATCAGAAGGTATGTCAAATCGCAAATTGAGGCTGTCCACCGCATCAAGACGGACCGGGAGATGGCGAAAAGGGTACTGGCGAAATATCTCGGTCCCCAGGACAAGGAGATCCTGGAAAAGAGATATGATTACATCAGCGTTGACGAGAGACTTCCTCCAAAACAATATCCGACTCTGGAAGGGATCAAAAACATTTTGGAGCCTCTGGCAGAGACCGATCCCAAAGCAAAGACCTGCCAAGCCCGAGGACTTTGTCGATATGCGCTTTATCAAAGAACTCGACGAGAGCGGCTTTATCGATGATCTCTACAAGAGCAAGAGCGCACTGAGTTGATTTCTGATTTTGGATTCAGGAAGTCAAATACATGAACGATATCATCCGATTCGATTCTTCCGTGTTCCCGTTCCGAATCTAAATCGAAAACCTGTACTCAGCTAATCGGATTCTCTTCCGACAATCGAAAATCGAAAATCAAAATCGAAAATGGGTGGCGGGGATTTTTGCTAATCGTTTTCGCGTTCACCATGTGCTGGGGCTAGCGGCTGTGGCGCAGCAGCCGAAGAAAGTCTCTCGGATAGGGTATCTATCAAATACCGATGCAGCTACTGACTCCGCCCGCGCCGAGGGAATTCGGCTAGCTCTGCGCGAGCTTGGCTACATAGAAGGACAGAACATCGCCATCGAGTACCGATATGCGGAGGGGAAGGTCGATCGGGCTCCTGAGCTTGCGGCGGAGCTGTGCGTCTGAAGGTTGATATCATCGTGGTAGCGGCAGGGGACGTGGATCCGGGCGGCCAAGAATGCAACCAAGACGATTCCCATCGTTATGGTGGGCCCTGGGTCCGATCCTGTTAGGGCAGGCTTCGTTGAAAGCCTTGCTCGTCCTGGCGGCAATGTCACCGGCCTCACAGCCCTTAACAGCAGAACTAGGCGGGAAGCGGCTGGAGCTACTCAAAGAAGCGGTTCCCAAACTTGCCCGTGTCGCGGTTCTCTACGATCCGGCCAATCCGCCCAGTTTACGCGAGGTGAAAGAGCTTCTCCCAGTCGACGCGCGTGCGCTGAAGTTGACCATTCAGCCTTGGGAGATACGAGCTGCGGACGATTTCGACAAGGTCTTTGCTGCGCTAAACAAGCAGCGCCCGGATGGACTCTATGTGTTCGGCGCGGGCCCGGTAATGCGTCCTAACCAAAAACGAATCGTGGGCTTTGCGTTAAAGAGCCGGTTACCGTCGATGTACAACAGCAGAGAATCTGTAGATGCCGGTGGGCTCATGTCCTACGGCGCGGACCTCGCGGACAGCTACCGGCGCGTCGCATATCTACGTGGACAAGATCCTGAAGGGAGCCAAGCCTGCCGATCTTCCGGTCGAGCAGCCGACGAAGTTCGAGCTGGTGATCAATCTCAAGACGGCCAAGCAGATCGGCGTCACGATTCCGCCGGAAGTACTCGCCCGGGTGAGTAGGCTGATCAAATGACGAAGAGACAAGAGCAGTGAAGTCAAGAATGGCGCTGATTAAGAGACCGGTTTCGGGTTTGTGGCGCTATCCCAACTTTCGAAATACCAGAATGAAAACTGTAGAGGAGCGTTATGAAAATCATCGTGAGGTTAGTCATCATTGCCATGACGTTGATGGCACTTGGAGTCGTCGTCAAGGCGCAGCAGCCGAAGAAAATTTTCCGGATAGCCCTGTTGACGTGGGCAGCTGCCCCGCCGCCTTCATCCCCTTCACCGTTCGACCAAGGCTTGCTTCAATTGGGCTACGTGGAAGGTCAGAACATCGCTATTGAGCGTCGGTATGCGAATGGACAGATGGACCGCCTTCCCCAACTCGCGGCCGAACTCGCGCATCTCCCTCTAGACGTGATTTTGACGCAGTCCTTTCCGGCAGCTCTAGCCGCCAAGCAAGCGACCTCGACCATCCCCATCGTCGTTATGGGGGCCGGCGATCCGGTGGCCACCGGACTCGTCGCGAGCTTCGCCCGGCCAGGTGGAAACATTACCGGAGTGAGCGCCCTGGAAACGGAGCTGAGCGGCAAACGTCTCGAGCTGTTGAAGGAAGCCTTTCCCAAGTTGGCCCGCGTGGCGGTCCTCTGGAATGCCGCGGATTTTGGCATGACCCTTAAATTCCGGGAGATCGAGCTAGCGGCGCAGGCATTGCGGGTGGCAGTGCAAGCTTCGGCGGTCCGTGAACTCAAAGATTTCGATGGTGTCTTTTCGGAGATGATGCGCAAGCGGCCGGATGCGCTGTTTGTCATCACCGACCCACTGACCCAGCTCAATCGGAAGCAACTTTTGGAATTGGCGACAAAGAGTCGGTTGCCGGCGATGTACGAAAATTCACCCTATGTGGATGATGGCGGGCTCATGGCCTACGGCCCGAGCCAGGCGGAGAACCTGCAAATAGCCCTCCACCACGTCGACAAGATTTTGAAAGGCACTAAAGCCAGCGAGCTACCCATTGAGCAGCCGACGAAGTTCGAGTTCATGATCAATCTTAAGACGGCGAAGCAGATCGGCGTGACGATTCCGCAGAAGGTGCTCGGCGCGCGCGGACAGGGTAATCCGATGACAGTGCGGAGTATTGAGTAAAACAAGTGCGGAGGACTGAGGGAACCAGTAATACCCCATGGCTCATCGCTCTCCGGAGGCGATGCTTGGCAGCCGAATAAACCACGACCCAAGCTATAAACCGTGATACTGTCACCTTGACAGAGAAAATCTGTCTCCGTCACCGTCATGATCGTTGGAAATATTAAGGACGTAAAAATAACCGCGAAGTTCACATTACCCTATCGCGGGAGGTCGCCACGCCTTGAAGGCCACGGTGGCAGACTTGCTGGTTTTCGTGCAACAAACGGACGGGTCGTACCGCATTCAAGCGGTGCCTCCGCGATTGACCGACGCCCTGCGGTTGGCCGGGCGGATAAAGTGATAAGATAGCCCAACCGCACATGAGTCGCTGGAAAATAAATATCCGCAATTTCCCCTTCTTCAGAAACTTCGGCGCGCCGCGGCGGGGGCGGCTGGTGCGCGATTATTTTTTGATCTCCGTGGTGCTCATCGGCGGAGGTTTGATCACCAGCGGCCTGATTGAAATTTATTTTCGCTATCAGGAAAGCCGCGAGGAGTTGGCGCGCTTGCAAAAAGAGATCGCCACCGGCGCCGCCTTCAAGATCGAACATTTCGTGCAGGAGATTCACAACGTCCTCAAAGGCGCGACCAAGAGCCGCGATATCGCGCCCAAGGGGCTCACAGTGGACTTTCGCTTCGAGCTGGAAAAGCTACTGCTGATCGCGCCGGCGGTCACCGAAGCGATCGCGCTCAATGAAAATGGCGTCATTCAAGTGCAAGCGTCGCGCTTGCGCACCGTTCTGCCCGACGCCAAGAAGGACCTTTCGACCGCCGTGCCGTTCAAGCAGGCGCAACGGGGAAAATCTTATTTCGGTCCGGTCTATTTCGTGCGCGGCTCGGAACCTTATATGACGATCGCCGTGCCCATCGAACGTTTTGCCGGCGACGTCATCGGCGTGCTGCAAGCGGAGGTCAATCTCAAGTACATCGGCGACGTCGTTTCAAGCATCACCATCGGCAAGGCGGGTTATGCCTACGCGGTCAGCCGATCCGGCGAGCTGATTGCGCATCCCGACATCAGCTTGGTATTGCAGCGCCGCAACGTGCGCCAGTTGGCGGTTGTCAAAGCCGCTTTCGAGGGGCCCGAGGCGGCCGCCGCCCATGCCGTCATCGCGCCGAACATTAACGGCAAAGAGGTGCTCAGCTCGTTTGCGCTGATCCGCGACTTCGATTGGGCCGTGATCGTCGATCGCCCCGTCGAAGAAGCCTACGAGGCGCTCTACGCCTCGATGCTACGGACCGCTGCGTTAGCTTTGATCGGTCTCGGCATGGCGCTCTTTGCCAGTTACTTCCTCGCTCGCCGCGTCATTCAACCCGTGCGCATCTTGCGCGAAGGCGTGGAGCGCATCGGCACCGGCGATCTCGGCTATCGCTTGAATCTCAAGACCGGTGACGAGATCGAAGTGCTCGCTGACGAATTCAACAAGATGACTTCCCAGCTTCAAGAGTCCTACGCCAATTTGGAGCATAAGGTCGAAGACCGCACCCGCGAGCTGACAGAATCGTTGGACCAGCAAACCGCGACCAGCGAAGTGCTCAAGGTCATCAGCCGTTCGGCTTTCGACCTACAGCCCGTCCTTGAAACGCTCATCGAAAATGCCACGAAGCTTTGCGGCGCCGACAAAGGTTACATTCACAGACTTCATGGAGACGTCTACACCATCGCCGTCAGCTACGGCGCCTCGGATGAGTTCAAAACATTCATGAAAGAACATCCGATCCACGCCTCCGGCAGAGAGACGCTTGTGGGCCGGGTGGTGCTCGAGCGCCGCCCCGTGCACATCCCCGACGTGCTAGCCGATCCTGATTACAAATGGAGCGAAGCCCAAAAAGCCGGCGGCTACCGCACGCTTCTCGGCGTGCCGATGCTGAGAGAAGGCATGCCGATCGGCGTCATCGTGATTTGGCGCGAAAGAGTCGAAGCCTTCACCGACAAACAAATTGCTCTGGTGACAACCTTCGCCGATCAGGCCGTCATCGCGATTGAGAACGTTCGCCTGTTCCAGGAGATCCAGGACAAAAATGAGCAGCTCGAGGCCGCCAACAAACACAAGTCGCAGTTTCTCGCCAACGTCAGTCACGAGCTGCGCACGCCGCTCAATTCGATCATCGGCTTTACTCGCTTGGTGCTGCGCAAGACCGAAGGGCAGATTGAAAAGCTGCAGAAAGATAATCTGCAAAAAGTTCTGATCAGCTCGGAACATCTCCTCAATCTGATCAACGGCTTGCTCGATCTGGCGAAAATCGAAGCGGGCCGGATGGAAGCCTACGTCGAGTCGTTTAAGCTCGACGAAGTCATGCGCATGACGATCGCCACGGTGGAGCCGCTGCTGAAAGATGGCCGGGTCAAGCTCGTGACAGAAATCGCTCCTGACATCCCGCCGCTCAAAACCGATCGCGACAAGCTCAAACAATCGGTGCTCAATCTTCTGAGCAACGCGGTCAAGTTCACCGAAAAAGGCGAGATCAAAGTCGCCGCGTGGCGCGACAATGGCTCACTCAAGCTCACCGTGTCCGACACCGGCATCGGCATGAAAAAAGAAGCGCTGGATTTGATCTTTGAAGAGTTTCGCCAGGCCGACATGTCGAGCACGCGCCGGTACGGCGGCACGGGCCTGGGCTTGGCGATTGTCCGACGATTCATCAATCTGCTCGGCGGCGAGATCGTCGTCGAGAGCGAAGAAGGCAAAGGGTCGAAGTTCACGATCACCATGCCGATGGAATTGAAACCGGGAGCGTAAAGGGTAAGGGGTTAGGCGTAAGGCGTCAAAAGCAGAAGACAGAAACAACGTGTAAAGGGATTAATCATGGAAAAGCCGCATAAGAGACTTGATGCCTGGAAACTTTCGATGGACCTGGTGATCGAGATTTACAACGAAACAGACAAGTTTCCCAATCATGAAAGGTATGGATTGATCGATCAGATTCGCCGGGCGGCGATCAGTATCCCAAGCAACATCGCAGAAGGCGCCGCGAGACACACAAGAAAAGAATTCATGAATTATCTTCACATTGCCCAGGCTTCCCTTAGCGAGTTGGATACGCAGGTGGAGTTGGCGACGCGACTGAGTTACATCGATGAGAATAGACGTGGAATCGTCAATGCACGTATGGACCGAATCGATAAAACCATCACTGGACTAATCCGTCACTTAGCAAAAAAATGAAGCGTGCGGTCCGGCACCCCTTACCCCTGACGGCTTACCCCTTACGTGGTTATTCGGAAAGGAATTAGTCATGTCCAAAAAGAAGATTCTGGTGGTCGACGATACCGACTGGAACCGCGATTTGCTCGTGCAGCTGCTCGAAGACGACTATGCTGTTTTGCAAGCCGTGGATGGCGCCGAGGGCGTCATGAAAACGGAACAGGAAAGACCCGATCTCATCCTGATGGATTTGGGCATGCCGGTGATGGACGGGTGGGAAGCGACCCGGCGCATCAAAGCCAATGATGCGTTGAGACAGATTCCGATTATCGCCGTCACATCCCACGCCATGGTCGGTGACGAGATCGATGCGCGCAAGGCGGGCTGTGACGATTACCTGCCGAAGCCGATTGACGAGGACGCGCTGCTCCAAAAGATCAAAAAGTACCTCGGTTAAACTTATGGCCAATAAAATCCTCATCGTTGACGACGAGCCGTTCAATCTCGATTTGCTCGAGCAAGAACTCATGGATTATGACTATCGGCTTGAAAGAGCCGGCGACGGCGTCGAGGCGCTGGAAAAAATTGCCAGCTTTAAGCCGGATGTGATCTTGCTCGACTACATGATGCCGCGGATGAACGGACTCGAAGTAGTCAAGCAACTGAGAGCGAACCCGGAACAGAAGGGGATTCCCGTCATTCTGCTCACGGCGAAAGCAACCCAGGAGGACAAAGTCGCCGGTCTCGACGCCGGCGCTGACGATTACGTCACCAAGCCGTTCGACTCCTTCGAGCTTTTGGCGCGGGTGCGCGCGATGCTACGGCTTAAAGAGATGCATGACACGCTCGAAGAGTGGAACCGCACCCTCGCCGACAAGATCAATCAGCAAGTCAAAGAGCTCGAGCGCATGGCGCGCCTCAAGCGCTATCTCTCGCCGCAGATTGCCGAAACGATCCTCGGCCAGGATGACGATCTGTTCAAAACCCACCGCCGGGAAATTACCATCGTGTTTCTCGACCTGCGCGGTTTCACGGCGTTTTCCGATAATGCCGAACCGGAAGAGGTAATGGATTTTTTGCGTCACTATCATGGCGAAATGGGCAAGTTGGTTTTCAAATACGAGGGGACTCTGGAACGTTTCATGGGCGACGGGATTGTGGTAATTTTCAACGACCCGATTCCGTGTGACAACCACACGCAGAAAGCCGCGCTGATGGCGCTCGATATGCGTGACCGCGTTAAAGAATTACGCGCCGCGTGGCTCAAAAAAGGCTATGATCTCGACTTGGGCGTTGGCTTTGCCACCGGCTACGCGACACTGGGAACGATGGGCTTTGAAGGACGGATGGACTACGGCACCGTGGGCAATCTACCGAACCTGGCAGCGCGCTTGTGCGCTGAGGCGAAGGGCGGACAGATTCTTACCGATCAAAAAACGATGAGCCGGTTGGAAAATACCTTCGCCGCAGAATCGATTCAAGAGCTGAGCCTCAAGGGAATCAGCCGGCCGATTCTAGCGTTCAACGTGACGGGAGCCAAATAAATTCTCATGAGCCGATCTCAGCCCGACCTCAAGAGTTCACAAGACTTCAGGCTGAAATTTTGGGGCGTGCGCGGCAGCTATCCCACGGTCGACGCGGCCACGCTCGGCGTCGGTGGCAATACTTCGTGCGTCGAGGTCAGAGTCGACGGGCGCAGGCTGATCTTCGATGCCGGCACGGGAATCATTCCGCTCGGCAAGGAGCTTTGTAATGGCGCCACCGCCCCGCCAGCGGCTTATGTTTTTCTAAGCCATACTCACATCGACCATGTTTTAGGCCTATGTTTTTTCGAGCCGCTGCTGACAGCCGCAGCGCGTACGTTTATTCTCGGTCCCGGCGCCACTCGTGGGGCGCTGACGCGAAGTTTGCGCCACTTGACCAACAGTCATCTTTTTCCCGTTTCGCTCGATGAGCTTAAAGGGAAAAAGGAAATTTTCTCGCTCACCGGCGGCGAAATCATTCGCTTTGGCTCGCCAGGCAGACGACCTAAGATTGAAAAAGCACGGGCGGCAAGCGGTCCTGACGGGGAGGAATTAGTCGTGACCACTTGCAAGAGCGCGGCCCATCCGTTGAACGGCGTCATGCTCTACCGCGTTCATTACCAGAATAAAAGTTTCGTTTATGCCACGGACATCGAACAACAAGAAGGCGGATACCCGGAAGTGATCGAGTTCGCTCGCGGCGCGGATTTGTTGATCCATGACGCTCAATATCTTCCAGAGGAGTATTTTTCCCGCACCAAGGCGCGCCAGGGCTGGGGCCACAGCACCATTGATATGGCCGTTGACGTCGCCAAGAAAGCCGAGGTCAAACGGCTCGTGCTCTTTCATCACGAGCCGACTCATGACGACAAAACCATGAAAGAGATCGAAAAGCAGACCAAGGCACTTTTTCATTCCGCGGTCGTCGCTCGGGAAGGAATGGAAATAAGTCTGCTGTAAGATTTTTCGCGTCGTGCGTGGCAAAACAGCGCGCCGATCCAAGGGATCGGCGCAAATCTGAATAGCCAATCCAACATGCTGCAAAGTTTCACCGGTCTAATCACCATTTTTTTTGTCGCTGCCTTTTTCACTCTGGCCCAGGGGCAAACGCCGGTGCGCGTGGGAATCCTGGTGCAGGAGATGGAGCGCGCCCAATCGCAAGCCCTTAAAGGCCTGAGCGCGGGGCTCAAAGAGCTCGGCTATCAGGAGCGAAAAAATCTTTTTTTCGAAACGCGCAACGTCAAAGGCAACCGCGCGGCGTTGCAGCCGGCGGCCGGCGAACTTCTCGCACGCAATGTCACCGCGATCTTTACCACCGGAACGAGCGCGACCCGCGCGGCACTGGCAGCGACGCACGAAGTTCCGATCGTATTCGTTTACCCGGGCGATCCGATCGTCGCCGGTTTGATAAAAGGCGACGGTGAGCAGCCGAAAAATTTGACCGGAGTGGCGGCCTACGCCGCCGCCACCTCCGAGCGGCGCCTGATGCTGTTTAAAGAAATTATTCCGGAGCTCAAAAAAATTCTAGTCTTTTACGACGCCAACAATAACTTCTCGCGCAAAAATTATGATGCTATTGAAGCCGCGGCAAAAAAATTGGGGCTGCAAGCGACGGGTTGGGGCATCAAATCGGCCGATGAATTGAAAACCACCCTTAGCAGCGTGCGTGGCGAACCGGGCGCGGGGATTTTTCAGATCGCCGACGATTTATTCGAGAGCGAGTCGGAATTTCTTTTCGCGACCGCGCGCGCAAAGAAATTACCGACGATGTTTAACGAAGAAGCCTGGGCGATTCAGGGCGCGCTCGCCGCTTACGGCCCGAGCTATCTCGATATGGGCCGGCGCGCGGCCGGCTTGCTCGACCGGATCATCAAGGGCGCGCCGGCGGCGTCCTTGCCCATCGAGCGGGCCGCTAAATTCGATCTCACACTCAATTATCGGACCGCCAATTTCATCGGCATTCAGTTTTCTCCGGACATGTTGAAAAAAGCGGATAAAGTCATCCGATAGTCGGAACCGCCATGGAGCCACACCTCGCCGATACGATCCGCAGCATTCCGATTTTTTCCGGGCTTTCGCGCGAAGACGTCGCCAAGGTTCTCGGCAAGATGGAAGAAATTTCTTTTCCTGCCGGGGTGACGATTTTTTCGCCAAGGCGATCAGGGCGACGCGTTCTACTTGATCCAAGCCGGGCGCCGTCCAGGTGCTGCTGGAAAGCGGCGCGGGAAAATCCGAAGTCGTGGCGATCCTCGGGCCAGCGCGACTGGTTTGGCGAAATGGCGCTGCTTTCGGGAGAGCCTCGCTCGGCGACCATCCGTACGGTCAAAGAAACCGTCCTTTGGCGGCTGCGGCGCGACGATTGGGATGAGTTGATCGAAAAGCACCCGACCTGGTTGCTGCAGTTTTGCGCGACTTTGAGCAAGCGGCTTTCCTACGTCGATCGGCAGTATTCGACCGGCCGCGAGGCTTTTAATTCCCTGGCGGAAGAGTTTTACAACTCGCGCTCGGCCGAAGAACAGTCGTTTTTCCGCCAGGCGTCTTTGCTCGGCGCGGTCGATAAAAATACTTTGACCGAACTGTTTCAAAACGACGCGCCGACGAGTCTCATCACCGAATTCGGCGATAGTCAGTTTCCGCTGATACGGCGCTTGGAAAACGGCAAGTACGAGCTGCACAGCTTCTTTAAAGATTTTTTGCATGAGAAATTGCTTGCCATCGACGGCTTGGAGACGAAGCAGCGCTTGCACGCGCTCTTCGCCGACCGCTATGAGGCGATCGGCGAGTTGCAGGAAGCGATTCATCACACTTTGCAGATGCAGAACTGGCCGAAGTTGATCAGGCTTTTGACCGAGGGGAGCGAACAACTGCTCGCCCAAGCGCCGCTGTTCGTCAAAAATGTCTTGGAAAGTTTGCCGCAAGAACAATTTTTGGCCGATCCCCGGCTCGTCATTTTACGCGGCAGCGCGTTGATTCAACTGGGCGACATGGCGGGCGCTTACCGATGTTACCGCGAAGCCGTGGCGCAGAAGGCGAGCGGCGCGCTGGCCGCCGACGCGATCGCGGGCTACCGCCGTATGGCGGAGAGCTTCGCGCAGCGCACGGAATACGAGCAAGCGATCAATCACTTGCGCAGCGCGCTCAACTTAATCAGCCAGGAAAGCGCGGCCGCCGATGGCTTTCAAGAAAACGCCCAACAAATTTCCCGGTCGACTGTCGCGCTGCCCGTTGCCAAAAACGGCGTCGGCACGCGGATTCGCATAAGGTCATGGCACTCATTGTTGGGTTCGTCGTCTTCGAGTAAGTGGCTAGGCGCGCTGATGGGGCTCGGATTGGGCGGTTATCTCTGGTTTGGCCAACCGGATATCGGCCTCGACTCATCGGCCGTCAAGCTCCTCGGTCTAATCTCTTTGACGCTGATTTTCTGGGTTTTCCGCGTCCTGCCGGACTACGGCGTCGCCCTCGTCTTTGCGATGGCGATCATTCTCACCAAGCTGGAATCGGCCGAGACCGTCATGGGTGGCTTCGCCAGCACGACGTGGTTCATGACGCTGGGCGTGCTCGGGCTGGGCGCGGCGATCACCGGTTCCGGACTATTTTACCGGCTCTCGCTCCATCTCGTGCGCCTGTTTCCGCTCAGTTATTACTGGCAGATCTTCGCCACCGGCATCATGGGCGTGATCGTCATGGCGTTGATCCCGCAACAAACTGCGCGCACGGTGATCACCAGCCAAATGCTGGTGAACCTTTCCGAAAGCTTGGGCTACAAAACACCGTCGAAGGCGTCGACGGGTTTGTTCGTCGCGAGCTTTCTCGGTCTCGGCCAGTTGGGATTTCTTTTCCTAACCGGATCGACGACCAGCCTGATTGCCTGGGGTTTGTTGCCGAGCGACGTGCGCGCTCAGTTTACCTGGGGCTATTGGTTTATCGCGGCTTTGCCGCCGACCCTCGTGGTGATCATCATCATTTTGCTCTGCACGATCTTTCTTTATCGGCCCGAGTCTCAACCGAAGATCTCCTACACGATGGTGCAGACCCAACTCAATATACTTGGACCGCTGTCGTACAAAGAATGGATCAGCCTGGGCGTGCTCCTGTTCACGGTGACAGGCTGGCTGACGGCTCCCTACCACGGCATCGACGGTGCCTGGATCGCGATCATCGCCTTTGCGACCCTGGTGAATACGGGCATCATCGATTGGAACATGCTGCGCAAGGGTATCGACTGGGAGTTGCTAATTCACATGGGTGTGACGCTGGCCATTCCGACGCTTTTGAAACAGGCAAAAATCGATCAATGGCTCGTCGACATCATGTCGCCTTTAATTTTGCCCTTCATGGACAGCCCGGTGTGGTTTTTCTTGATCATCGCTCTGCTCACCTACGCCTTGAAGCTGATCTTCACCAGCTTCTTGGCCGTCGTCACCTTGTCAGTCGCCTTGCTGCCGTTGTCCATCGACGTCGGCATGAGCCCGTGGATCATCGCGATGATTATCTTGATCGCATCGGAGGTTTGGTTTTTTCCTTATCAGGTCGACTGGCACATGCTCGCCTATTCGACTACTGACGGCAAAGGCTTTTCGTATCCGCTCATGTGCCGTATCAATGTATTTCTATGCGATCGCCTATATCATCGCGCTGATTGTCGCTATTCCCTATTGGCGATACTTAGGACTCATTGGCTAAGACTGACGTGGCATCCGGGTGTTTTTCTTAAACCTCCACGGATCCAGGCAAACACAGCCGGGTCGCGTGCTCCGCAGAATTTCGATATCCCTCGACATGGACTGTCTAGCATCGCCACTGCGTAGAAGGCGCTTGCGTTCGCTCACCGATCGCGCACGCGCACGAACATCATTGCATCGGCAGGGCTCAGATAAGAATGCTAGTTGCCCGCGAAGTAGGCAAATTCATGCTTAAAGGCAAGGCACAGCCGATTGTGGTGCATCTATTGGGCCGACCGGAAAACGTGGACGAAAAACATAAAAAGTCCGCCGAGCAATTTGCCGATGCGTTGGGCGCATTCGGACGGCAGACTTGGGATGAAGCAAAAGAAAAATTTCACTTGGCGATTGCAAACTCCGAGAACGATGGCCCGGCTCAGTTTTAACCTCAAGCTCTGCGACGAATACAAAAGAACTCCGCCGCCAGAAACATGGGACGGCGTGATTGCGCTGGACGAGAAATAGATCGAATCCGTTTGTTTACACTCTGCGATCCAAAAGTTTACGCCTACGTAACCACAAGTTGACAGCGGATTAATTTAATCCGTCCAAGTGCGGAACGAAATAACGGATTAGCAGGTTGCTGAAAAAGTTCGGAATGCTTCGACAGCTCTCAGTCATTTCAAAGCGCCTCTCCGTTCGTCCTGAGGTTCTCGAAGATGAACAGGTTTTCAGCAATCTGTTTAGTAAAAAACTTCATATTGGTTGAGCAACGACCCCAATGGCATAATCCATGCGTTCTTGTGCTCGCGTTCGACAGCATTTCCTAATGCATCGCTGTTTTTCGCTTGCGCCGAGGGAGGGGTTGGTTCATTTCGGGGCCATCTGACACCTTTTGATAGGACTTGACAGAAGGCAATGACTATGACTAGCGTACCGCCACTCTCGCTATCTCGCGCCTTGGGGAACGGTGGTTAAACATGAAGAAAACGATAGCGATCTTCGTTTCTTTGGACCTTTATCGCTACGACCTTAGTGCTACCCACGCCAGCCATCCGTGCCGCGGCGGACGGGCAGTTGGCGGTCGCCGAGAGCGGCAAGGCGTAAGCGGAGGGCAGTCAGGCGATCCGAAGGCTGGGGTTGTGAGCATAAATGAATAGCAGCATGTATCGAAAATATACTTCGGTGATATTGGAAGCGTTGCCAGAGTGTGGGCGAGATCAAGCCCACAGAAACGGAGGAGGAACTATGCGGATGCAAGACGCACGTGACCCTTCGTGAGTCGCTCTAGATATTGTTTAGTTACAGGGACGGATTTTCCGTCGTTTCGGAATTGATCAACATGTTAAACCAGCCAGCTCTGTGTCGCTTACACGAGCTGAAAAAAGAGGGAGATAAAATGAAAAAGCTATTCTACCGATTGTCGAGCAGTCGCTCGTTTGGCAAAATTATTTTCACTGTTAGCGTGTCTCGCGCTCGGGTCCTTGTTTGCGCCACCGGCCTCCGCGCAATTCGAGTTCGGTTGGGAACCGTTTCCTCCCAGCTCATGGGATGGAGGATGGGATCCCATTCTTAACTGCGAAGCGGTCCAAGGCACCACCAAACTCACTCGCGGTTCGACCCCTGGGACTGACAGCGTAACTCAAGACGGCAGTGTATTATGCACGTTCACAGATACCGCCCGAACTCCCGACTTTCAGGTGACCGCCACCTGCAAACTTCATATCGAAGTTAACAATCTCAGCGAGAGTTGTGCTAACAATGGCACCAACCCGGCGAGCAGCACGCTGACAGTTAGCGGTATCTGCCCGACCGCAACCGTTCCCGAACGAAAAGGAACGATCGACTGTACCGGTGCAAGTTTCTGCTCCTACGCAGGCAGCGACCCAGACGGCAATACCAGCAAAGGTTGTACGTGGAATCTTGGCTGGGGTGCGAAGCAAGGACAGAAAGTTGTGCCAATGACCCAGAATCAGTGCCAAGCCGCGTTCGGAACGACGAAAGTGGTCTATTCGTTCAGCCAGATTCTTGAGGGCGCCGTATGCGCTCAAAACGCACAAATTATAGATATGGGAGAGACCGGAAATAAATTCTGTCATTCCGACACGTGGAACCCGGCGCAAGCGGCATTTTGTGACCTGAAGGGATCACAAGTTAAGAACACCGCGGAAGCCACAGTCGCGAACTTCCTCACGGTTGATACCGAGTACAGTCCAACAACGATCAATGCGGACTGTCGTCCTGGCAAAGACCAAGGCGGCATCAACTTAACTATACTTGGCAACAACTTAGAACCGCACAGCACGAACAATTCTATCGCAGTTCAAGCGATCAATCAGGCGACTATAACGGTGAACGCTTCTGAACGATCCTAACTTTCCTGTCTTCAAACCAGACTCCTGCAGCTTCCCAAATCCGGATACGCTAGCATGCAAGGTGCCATCGTGTATAAACGGCCATAGCGTAGTCGAGAACACAATAAATCTTGCTAAAAAGACCGCTACTCTAACTATGGAGGCGTGCATTGGCACCGTGGTTCAGCAGGAAGGGAAGAGCGTGTGCGTCGGCACGCGCGTCGTAGGCGATCTCGAAACCAGGAAGGTCTCGGGCTTGTAACATTTGTTAGGGGTGCAATTGGGTGGCGAGGCGTCGATCTATGCTTCGCCACCCCTGGGAACGAAGCCGTCGAGATTTGTTGGGTCGAAGGACAGGAGGAGATGGTGACGACGCAGACATTCCACGGTCCTTACCGAGCGACGATGGTGGCTGTGCTGCTATTCGCCGCGCTCGCTGTGTCGTCTGTCAGTGCCCAAGTCACTACGAACATCACGTCCAGCGGCTTGGGTACCGCGATCAACGGTTCGACCAGTGCACCATGTCTTGGTGGGACATGCACCATCACCGGAGGAGATCGAAGAGGCTCAAATCTATTTCATAGTTTCGGCCAGTTTAATATTGCGACAGGAAATACCGCCAATTTTAGCAACGACAGCGGCCTTGCCACTTCGAATATCGTGGGCCGGGTTACCGGAGGGCAGACTTCTAATATTTTCGGCACTATTCAAACGGCGACGAATTTCGGCGCGGCCAATCTCTTTTTGATGAATCCAGCCGGTTGGATCTTCGGGCGCACCGCGGCGCTCAATGTCGGCGGCTCGTTTTACGCCACAACAGCCGACTACGTTAAGCTCGGAACCGATGGCGTTTTATTTGCCGATCCGGCAAAAGCCAGTGCTTTGACTTCAGCACCCCCGTCGGCGTTCGGTTTTTTGACGTCCAATCCTGCAGCTATCGATGTTCAGACAGGCACTGGGTCGTTCGCGACTCGGCTGCAGGTGCCCAACGGAAAATCATTTTCATTGGTCGGCGGGCCGGTAAGCGTGGGCGCTCCCTCCGGGCAGCCTCCTGCAGGCTTTATCCTCGCGCAAGGTCAGAGTGGTCAGGGTGGTGTTGTCAACTTAGCGAGCGTCGCCTCGCCCGGTGAAGCCACGATCGGCACCGCCATCAATGTCGATTCCTTTGCGAAACTTGGCGATATCCAAATTAAGGGTGGTGCGCTCATCGACGCAAGGGAAATCAACATCCGCGGTGGGCAGCTCCAGATCACGGATGCTACGCTATTTCCAGGCCTCTTATTCTCAGTACGCTTGCCCGGCGCAGTTGCTCCAGCTGGCGGCCAGGTAAACATTAAGGTCAGCGATGCCGTCACTATCACCGGGTCCGAGTCGCCTATTGCGCTTGCTCTTCCGGGTATCACTACGTTCAACGGGGCGTCGTTTAGTACTACGCCTGTCGTGGGTGATGCGCCCGGGATTAACATTGAAGCCGGCGCGTTCTCCATGTCAGGGAGAGCAGGAATCGTGGCTAATCGGTTCGGGCCAGGAAACGGTTCCAATGTCGTGATCAAAGCGGATACAATCGAGGTGCGGAAAGGCTCGTCCATAGCCTTGTCGAATTCCTTCGGGGGAGGCAGTTTTCCCACCGGCGGTGGCTCGCTCACGATTAGCGGCAACAATATGACGCTCGCCTCGGACGGAAGCTCGCGCACTACCGGCATCGGCTCGACAGGCAACTTTCATCCAGCGTATGGCCAGGGGCCAACTTTGTTCTCGCCGTTTTTTCAGTTTGCCGATAGCGCTCCGGTCACAATCAATCTGACCGGGAACCTCACGGTTCTCGAGAATGCGCGGATAACTACCGATAGCTTTGCCTTTGGTCGTAGCGGCCCGATAAATATCAACGCTGCGAACATGCTTCTCGTTGGCGCGGGAGCCGAAACTGGCCGGATCGCGGCGCAAAGCGGGTTAGTCGGTGAGTCAGGTAGTATAAGGCTCACGGCCACTGGCAATATTGATATTCAGAATGGCTTTCAGGTTACTGCGAATACGTTCGGCTCGGGAAACGGGGGCGTCGTAGACGTGACGGCGGGTCAGTCGATTACCTTGACGGGCGCAAACAGCCGCATCTTGAGCGGAACGTTACAGGCGCCGGATATCCAGTACGACGCGTTCGCCCAAAAATTTGCCGGCGTCTTCGGGGTCCCTGCCGCTACTTTCACCTATGCCTCGCTGCGTACGCGGCTAGGGGTAGCGCCAGCCCCAGGCGATCTCATGCAGGTCCTTGCCAAACTCAACGCGATGACTTCGGCCGGCAATCCCTTGGTAGCTGTCACGGACTTCGTACCTGGTGATGCGGGTAGAGTCTCGTTTACCACGCCGTTGCTGGCAATGAATGCGGACACAAGGATGGAAACGTCCACCGGCTGGAACGGCAACGCTGGCGCCGTTCTTGGCAATGTTGGCTCCTTATTTTTAAAAGACGGAGCGGCGATCCGCAGCAGCAGTGGCATTGTGCTCCTGACCGGCCAACAGAGTGTTGGCGCTGGCAACGCCGGAAGCGTGACGATTACGGCCACCGGTCCCAGCACGATCTCTGTCTCTGGCCGATCGCCAACAACCGGAGCAGGTAGCTCCATATCGACCACTACGTTCGGCAATGGCAATGCGGGTAATATTTCCCTGAGCGCCAATCAGGTCAATGTCCAGAATGGTGGGGGTGTTACCTCCGAAAGTGGCGGAACGCTTGCGGGCCAGTTCTTCGTGGGCTCCGGGAACGCCGGGCAGATCGCTGTGTCCACGCCGACATTGGCCATGGCTGACGGTGGGAGGATATCGGTAGCGACATTGGGAGCCGGAAGCGCAGGAAGCATTTTGCTGAACACGAACGCTCTTAACCTCACGGGCGGCTCGCAGGTTGTGAGCAGCACGAGCGGCTCAGGTCAAGGTGGAAGCGTGTCGGCCAACGCGACGGAGCTCGGCCTCGATATCTGGTCAGGGTACCGGATTGTTCAGCACCGCCTCCGGCACCGGCAATGCGGGACAGATTAATGTTTCCACGCCGACGTTGACGATGGGCGATGGCGGAACGATCTCGGTGGCGACTTCAGGCGCGGGTAATGCCGGCAACATCGCGCTGAACGTGACCAACTTTACGCAAACGGGTGGCGCTAGAGTCGATAGCAGCACGAGCGGCAGTGGGTTGGGAGGAGATATCGTTGTTGCGGCGGCTAACTCGGCCTCGATCTCGGGCGCAGGAACCGGGCTGTTCAGCACGGCGTCAAGCACCGGGGCCGGAGGCGATATCAATCTTCAAGCGCCGCAGGTTCAGATCGTAGACGCAGCGACTATTTCAGCGAACAGCACTGGAACCGCAACAGCCACAGCGGGCAATGTGAACGTCGTCACCAGCGACCTCAAGCATGCAGAACGGTAGCATCACGACCGCAGGCCACTCTGGCGGATGGCGGTAATATCACGATCACCACCACTGGATCGCT
This sequence comes from uncultured delta proteobacterium, assembly GCA_963755715.1. GTDB lineage: Bacteria > Desulfobacterota > Binatia > UBA9968 > UBA9968 > DP-20. Next base: position 96,760 of record CAVWLW010000034.1, on the reverse strand, counting down.
AGTTCATCTGACTGACAGTGATATCACGACGAGTGTTCAGAGCGGGATAGGAAGCGGTGGGAACATTACTCTCGATTCCGATCTCATTGTCCTGGATAATAGCCGGATCTTGGCCAACGCCTTCGGTGGACCAGGTGGCAATATCAACATCACGGCGGATGTCTTTTTGGTGAATAGCAACGGAGCATTTCCGACCTCGCTAACGGGAATTGTCGACGCCTCTTCGGCTCTGAGCACCCCGGGAACGGTCAATATTGAGGCAACGTTTACCAATGTTGAAGGAAGCGTGACTCAATTACCGGAAACGCCGCTTCAAGGCAACGGAACTTCTGCGGGCAGCGTGCGCAGCGAGATTCGCCGGAGGAAAGACCAGCAGTCTAGTGGTTGGTGGGCGCGACGGTCTCCCTCTCCAGCCGGGAGATCTATTACCGAGCCCGCTCTATGTAGCAAACGATGCGAATACGGCCGTAACAGGGACAAAAGCGACCGGTTACAATCAGTTTTCCGATTTGAGTCTTCTTGGGTCAAGGGATCGACGTTTGGATCGGTATACTTTGCTGCCGAACAGTAAATGTTCATAGACGATTATTCTCGCCCGGCAAACAAATTGCCCTCTGATCGCGGAGCTGCGGTATTTGCTTTTCTCTTGCCGTTCCGAGCCCGGCACGAAACCTTAGATCCTCCACGTTTACTCGGCCCGTTTCGACACGCTTCAAAGCCGGAGCGTGAGCGCTGCCGAGAGTTATTGTCGTAACGAATTCACATCGAGCGATGAAAGTCATTCGGTCATTTGCGCTGGTCGTCTTCTTTGTAATCTGCTCATCAGCCGGTGCTCAGGTTGTTCCGATCGCCGTTCCTTCTCAGATCGATCCAACCGGACGCTCGGGTGAACCACCGCCGCTGCCCAAGCAATTTGAAGCTCCCGCACAACCGCCAGGGACACTGCTACCTCCTACTCCCATTCCGCCACAAGCGACGCCATTCCCAGGATTGCGCGCCTTTGTCCGCGAGATCAGAGTTGTTGGCAGCACGGTATTTTCGCCTGAAGACTTGGCCAAAGTCACCGATCCCTATAAGAACCGGGAACTCACATCGGAGGATCTGGAGGCGCTTCGAGTGGCCCTGACCCTCCTCTATGTCAACAACGGCTACGTCAATTCCGGTGCGATCCTTCCAGATCAAACAGTGACCGAAGGTGTGCTGACTTATCAGATCATCGAGGGCACGTTAAGTGCTGTTGATGTGGAAGGAAACCGGTGGTTTCGCGACAGTTATTTCCAAAAAAGATTTTTACTGGATGCCGGCCCGCCGCTGAACGTCAATGCATTGCAGCGGCGCTTGCAACTCCTGCTCGATGACTCGCGCATCCAGCGGCTGAACGCCGAGCTGAAGCCGGGGCTAAAGCCCGGTGAGGGCATTTTGGACGTGCGCGTCGAAGAGCGGACGCCCTACAGGCTCATTACGGAATACAACAATTACCAGTCACCCTCAGTGGGCGAGAACCGCGGGCTCGTAACCTTGTGGCACGAAAACCTCACCGGCAACGGAGATGTGTTTTTTGGCCAATACGGGCGATCGCAGGGTCTCAATCCATTGCTCGATTTTAAATATTCTTTCCCGTTCAACGCCTACGACACGGCTCTGAGTTACGAGTATCGCAGAAACACATTGTCCGTAATCGAGCAGCCATTCGAGCCGCTGAACGTCGATAGCAAATCGGATATTTACACCTTTACGTTGAGACAGCCTGTCTATCGGACGCTCAACAGCGATTTGGCTCTGGAGCTTACCGGCGAGCGCCTCTGGCTACAGACGAAGCTCTTGGGGGAGGACTTCTCTTTCGAGCCCGGTGCTCAGCACGGCCGATCCGTGGTAGCCGCTCTGCGCACCGCCCAGGAATTCGTCTATCGTACGCAGTCTCAAGTTTTCGCTGCACGATCGCGTTTTTCGTTCGGGCTGAACGCATTGGGAGCGACCGTTAATCACAATGGTTTACCGGACGGGATTTTCTTCGCGTGGCTAGGCCAATTTCAATTCGTTCAACGTTTTGGGCAATGGCTCCAACCTCTCGGTCAGAATCCATGGGTTAAGAATGTTGGATTGTTGGATAGCTATGGGATATTTCGGTCGCAGTTCCAATACGCTGATTCTCCCCTTCTGTCCCTCGAGCAGGTTTCCATAGGAGGGCGCTATAGTGTGCGCGGATACCGGGAGAACACGATGCTGAGAGACAAGGCAGCTTTAGCCTCCTTCGAGATTCGTCTGCCCGTCATCAGTAATACGAGCTGGGCTGATTATCTGGAATTGGCCCCGTTCATTGACTACGGGAAGGGGTGGCTTGTGAACCTAAAAACCCCTGATCCTAAGGATATCTCAAGTGTAGGCTGGGGCGTCCGTTGGGCGCTTTCCTTTTTACGGCCTATTCCAATCCGGCCATCGTTCGAAATGTACTATGGCTATCGACTGAGAAAAGTTGTGAATCCTGAGAATTCTCTCCAAGACCACGGGTTTCATCTACAGTTCGCTCTAGAGTTTTTCGGTAGGTAGCGGAGAAAAGATATGCGTGTTAAGCATTCTCGCTTTCTTTTATTAGGGCTCTTATTTTGTGCTGTTGCCGATTTTTGCTCCCCATTATTCGCTGCCGAAGTCTCGCCCGCAGATCGCCAAATAAAGATCGGCCTGGAATTGTTTCAACGAGGTGACTTCGAACAGGCTGCTTTGAGCTGGACAGAAGCTGCTCAGTTATACGAGCGCGGAGGCGAAATCCGGCGGCAGTCCGAAGCGCTGGTTTACCTCTCACAGGCCAATCAAGCGCTGGGTAGATACAAGGAAGCCGGAAAAAATCTTGATGTAGCTCTGAGCCTGGCCGAAAAAGCCGGCGATCGTACACAAGTAGCCTCCGTGCTCGGTGCGCTCGGAAATCTCTACATTGCCACCGGTCCTGAGGACGCAGCCCTCAAAAATTTGACCGAGGGGCTTCGAATCGCTAAGGAACTGAACAATCAGGATCTTTCGGCAACGATCCTCAACAATTTGGGAAACCTGCTAACCGCGCAAAAAAAATACCCCGAAGCGATTGCTGCGTATAACGAGAGCGCCGCCCTCGCGAAGTCCCGCAATAACCGTGTACTGGCCGGAAAAGCGCTGATCAATGCAGCCACAGCATCGATGCAAAATAAGCAATATAAGGAAGCCAAGGCGCTCCTCGACAATGCGTTGGATGAGATTCGCGCGTTGGAACCGTCACACGACAAAGCTTCCGGCTTGATCACTATCGGGTTGGCCTACGATGATCTTCGGTCAAGACTTCCAGACTTGAAGGACTCCTTGTTACTGCTTGCGCACCAGACTTTTACTGAAGCGGGTACGATCAGTGATAGTATAGGAGATCGGCGAACGTCATCCTACGCCTGGGGCTATCTCGGTAAGCTGTACGAAGACGAACGCAGGTATGACGAGGCTTTGCAGCTGACGCGTCGTGCCACGTTCGCAGCCCAGCAAATAAATGCTCCCGAGTCTCTGTATCGCTGGGAATGGCAAACCGGACGTCTGCTCACGAAACAAGGAAACATCGACGATGCTATTGGAGCATACCGGCGCGCGGTGCGTTCGCTTCAGTCGATACGACCCGAGCTGTCAGCCAGCTACGGAGCTCCACAAACGTCATTCCGTGAAACGATGGGACCGCTGTACTTCGAGTTGGTGGATCTGCTTCTACAACGCGGACAGTCACTGCGGGATCCGAACCAGGTTGCTCCATACTTGATTGAAGCGCGCGACACGGTGGAGTTATTCAAGGCGGCCGAGTTGCGGGATTATTTTCGCGACGACTGCGTGGACACAGCTTTGTCTAAAGTTACCAAGCTCGACGTTGTGGCCAAGACAACCGTCATCATCTATCCGATCCTTTTGCCGGATCGAACAGAATTGCTGATCGGCTTGCCAACCGGGCTGAAGCAAGTTTCGGTTCCGGTAGGAATGGAGACTATTACGCAAGAGGTGCGGGAGTTCCGGCGCAAGCTGGAGAAACGGACAACACGAGAGTATCTCCCTCACGCTCAAAAACTCTATGACTGGTTGATCCGTCCTATAGAGCCGGACTTGGCAGCGTTTTCCATTGATACCCTAATCTTCGTTCCGGACGGAGCGCTGCGTACAATTCCGATGGCAGCCCTGCACGATGGCAAACAATTCCTGATCGCCAAATATGCGCTGGGCATTACCCCCAGCATGAATCTCACCGATCCGCGGCCGATCAAACGGGAGGGCATGAAGGTCTTGGCCGTTGGCGTGACGGAAGCTGTTCAGGGATTTCCGGCGTTGCCGAATGTATCAGCGGAGCTTCAAGAGCTGCACACTCTTTTGGGAAGCAAGAATCTTGTCGACCGCGAATTCCTCACGGCCAATTTTGAAAAGGAACTGAAAGAAGAACAATTTAGCATCGTCCACGTCGCCTCGCACGGTGAGTTTGGTAATGACGTCGACAATACTTTTCTTCTCACTTTCGATGACAAAGTATCATTGGATCGCCTCAATCAGATGATCGGCGTGTTCCGATTCCGCGACGATCCTTTAGAGCTGCTCACCTTGAGCGCTTGCGACACCGCCGCAGGAGATGACCGGGCGGCGTTGGGACTGGCAGGCGTGGCGATCAAAGCGGGTGCCAGGAGCGCCCTGGCTACCCTGTGGAGCATCAATGATGAAGCTGCAGTGGACCTCGTCATAGATTTTTACCGGGAGCTTAAAGATTCCTCCATTTCTAGGGCCGTCGCGCTACAGCGCGCGCAGCTAAAGTTAATCAACAATCCGCGCTATGAGCATCCGGGATTTTGGTCGCCTTTTTTAATGATTAATAATTGGCTCTAATGATGTGTTTCTGCCGTGGGGTCGGTGTATGATCTCCATTGACCGTCGGTGTTTGGATCCCAGTTCTGATTTCCGTAGGAACCCTCAGTCTTATCTCGATCTCCAGTTCCGGACCGAAAAAGTCGGAGAACCCAACGTAAAGGGTAAAGCGGAAGGTGGTGATCGATCGGGTGGTGCGACGATCCGAAGATGGTAATGGTCAGCAGTCAATGATGTCGAGCCGCTGTAAACGAAGTTGACGGCGAGAACCGGTCCATGTATGTACCCGGGCAACAGTTTGTTAATCCACTGTGGCTGTGATCTTATAAGTTGGCGTAACACTTGCTTACTAGCCTTATTTAAGGAGAACGAACATGAAGTACCTAAAACCGATGGTTTGGTCTTCAATTGCGGTTCTTGTGCTTAGCACGCGGGTTTCGTTATTTGCAGCGGATGCCAACATGCCGGTATACAACCCTCCTTCGCGCGGAGCTCCGGGGGGACGCATAGGCGGCGGCACACGAGGCGGTGGCCAAAATGTCTTTGTCCTGTCCGTCTTGGCGCCGGATCACAGCGCATTTACGACCAGCGAGCAGCCCTCGCTCTACTGGTTCATTTCCAACCCAACCTCCCTGCCGATTGAACTTACTCTGATGGATCCTCAAGGAGTCAAACCCATCCTGGAAACGCAGCTTCCTGCCCCTACCAAGCCGGGAATTCAGCGGGTTCGATTAGCCGACTATAATGTTCGCCTCGCGCCAGGTGCAGCGTATCGGTGGTTTGTTGCGGTGGTGCCCGATGCCGATCGGCGCTCGAAAGACATCCTGGCTGGCGGGGCCATCGAGCGGGTCGATCTGCAGGAAGATGTCAAGACGAAGCTGGCTAAAGCATCGGACAAGGAGCTACCTTTTGTCTACGCGCAGGCAGGTCTCTGGTACGATGCTTTGAAGTCGATCTCCGATCTAATTGACGCTGCGCCTCAAAACCAAGAGCTCCGCAACGAGCGTACGGCGCTCCTGAAACAGGTTGGCCTACCATCGACCAACGAATAGATCGCTTGTAGTGATTAACGCTGGCATTCGCCGGCGTTAGTCATTCATCGATACGTAGGACCGGGAAAACGCTCCACCAACCTGCCCTCCAGGAGCGAATGGTCGCAGGCCAAGATAGTAGACAACTAAAAGCCGCCGCCACAATAACTCGAACGACGTGCGACCCGCCCGAACGTCGCGTTCTGAATTCCATTAGGCAATCTTCGTTGATTCGCCATTCAATTTTAGCTTCTACTCCTTCCATAAACGCCTCAGAAGCCTCGCTCGATAATGCGAGCGCGAAGGCTGTGCGACATTACATATAGTTTTGTCATCGTGGTTGGGTAATATACGGCGACTGGAAAAGTTCCGCGCCGAGGCGACTGTGGTCTCGGGAGTTTGTCTTTTGGAGGCTGAATTAAGATGATATGTATTTCAGCCGCACACGGACAAATCCGATGGAAATGTTTGGATTGCCTTTATGCTTGAGAGTTCGTCCATGGCGCGCTAGCGCTGCCTGCTACACACTTATCGTCGCGTTGACAGTTAACACGATAGTGCCAAACCGTGGCTGCATCCGCGGCCAAGCGCCTGCCTAACCAGGCAGAGCGCAACCCGCCGGACTGGACAGAAAGCAAGATTGCGATGGCAAAGCAGGCCCCTAAGATGGATGTATCGTCAACGGGAACGGGAAAGCTGAAGTACATTGATGGGGGCGCGGTCGAGTCGGCGCGAGGCGCGCCAGCACGCACGGGGCATTGGCTGGCCGCCCTGTTGCGCCGGCGTTTCGTCAAGGCGCTGATAGTAGCCAACTTGGTGGCGTTGATGCTGCTATCGCTGCGGGAAACCGGCTGGCTACAAAGCCTAGAGCTTTCGGCGTTTGATACTCTGGTGACTTTCTTCGCGGGGTCGCAACAAAGCGACCGAGTGGTGCTGGTGGTCACCACAGAAGAGGATATCAACCGCTTGAACTACCCCATCCGCGACAACTACCTTGCTGCCGTGCTGGCGGCCGTTTTCGCCAGTGGGCCGAAGGCGGTAGGTGTGGATTTGTACCGCGATTTGCCGATGGCGCCGGGCAACCAGGAGTTACAAGCCATTCAGCGTGCCCACGACAACCTGTATTGGGTCTTCAAGCTGCCGGATGTAGGAAATGACGGGGTTCCGCCGCCGCCCGCGCTGCGCGGCACCGGGCGCGAGGTGCTCTCTGACCACGTGACGGATGCGGGTAGCGTGGTGCGCCGGGCCCTGCTATTGGCTGCGGATGAACGCACTAACCGCAACTGGCCCGCGATGGGCGTCGCCCTGGCCGAACGATACACCGGTCAGCGGCTGGGCATTGTGGACAACGACCTGGCGCTGGGCCAGGGCCGCATCCCGCTGCTCGACCAGCCCTATGGCCCTTACGCAAAGCTGGATGCCGCTGGCTACCAGATGCTGTTGGACTATCGCGGCGGCTATCGACGTTTCCGCCAGATAAGCTTCTCCGAGATCATCGGCCGGCCGGACCTGGCGGCAACTCTGCGCGGACGCATTGTGCTGATCGGCACCGCTGCGCTCTCCATCAAGGATAGTTTCGCTACGCCGTTGAGTACCGGCTGGGGCGGGGAGGGGCCGCTCGTCGGGATTGCGCTGCACGCGCACACCGCCGACCAATTGATACGCATAGCCAATGGCGAATCGCGCAACCCGGTGCCGCTGCCGCGCTTGATGGACGATGTCACCATCTGGGCCGCGGCAATGGCCGGCGCAGTGTTAGCGCTGCTGGTTTGGCGCGTGATCGTGGTGTTGTTGGCACTGCTGCTGGGCCTTGGCCTGGTGGGCGGGGCCACCGCTTGGGGGTTCTCGGGCGCGGGTCTGCTACTGCCCGGCGTGCCGGTGGCGCTGGCCTGGGTGCTGAGCGCGGCAGGTTGCAACTTCGTCATGCACTCGGTGGGGCTGCGGGAACGCGCCCAGCTGCGCCGCAGCTTCGAGAGTTACCTCGACCCGCGCATCATCAGCCAGATGATGCAGGGCGACACACTGCCCAGTTTCGGTGGCGAGCATCGCGAGATCACCGCCATCTTCACCGACATCGCCGGCTTCACCACCACGGCCGAGAACTTGGATGCCGCCACCGTGGCCGCGCTGCTGGGTGACTATTTCGGCGTGCTGACCGATGCGGTGGTGCAAAATGGCGGGTTGGTGAACGACTTCATCGGCGACGGCCTCGTGGTGTTGTTCGGTGCGCCGATGCACCAGCCGGACCACGCTGACCGCGCCGTGGCCGCCGCTATTGCGATGGACGAAGCGGGCCAACGCTTCAGTGCCCGGCTTGCGGCGCGCGGCATCGAGTGGGGCCATACCCGCATCGGCGTCCATACCGGCATGGCGCTGGTCGGCAATATCGGCACCCGCGGCAAGCTGAAATACGGCGCCCTGGGCGATACGCTCAACACCGCCTCCCGCGTGGAGGGGCTGAACAAGTATATCGGCAGCCATGTAGCGGTGAGCGGCGAGACCGCCGCGCAGTGCTCGCGCCATACGTTTCGTCCTGTTGGTGACATAATCGTGAAAGGCCGGAAAAATGCAGTAGCTATCCTGGCGCCGGTCTCTCCGGCCGACCCGCCGGCGCTACTGGCCCGCTACGCCGAAGCCTACACCGCGCTAAGCCAGGAAGAGCCTGAAGCGGCAGAACTTTTCGCTGCGCTGCACCGCGATTTTCCGGCCGACTCGCCCGCGACCTTCCATGCTGGCCGGCTGGCGGCGGGTGAAAACGGAGTTCTGGTGGTCATGCAGGAGAAATGATAGGCAGGGAGCGTTTTCGCTGCAAAAAGGTTCCTGAGATCTTTTTGCTGCCGACCTTTTTTCTGCTAATATCTTTTTTCTCTTTCATAAAGCTTGAACCGAAGGAGCGCTTTCCCCAATGATGATTTTTTGGATTTTACTTTTCTTGCTGGGATCCAGCTTTCCAACAAACGCTCACGGGGCGGGCGATGCGCTGGCTGAGGTGGACGGGGCCGCGATCACTTCGGAAGAAGTCGAAAAAAGTCTCGCGGGCCAGCTAAGCAAGCTCGAAGAGCAGATTTACAATCTAAAACGCCAGAAACTCGACGCGCTGATCAATGAGAAGCTTTTGGAAAAGGAAGCAGCCAAACGCAAGCTCACGGTGCCGGCTTTACTGGATGCTGAGATCACCTCGAAAGTCGGCCTGGTCACGGAACAGGAGATCGAAAAATTCTATCAGGAAAAGAAAGCGCAGATCAAAGGAGAGCAGGCTCAGGTTCGGGAGCAGATCAGAGCTTTCTTACAAAACCAAAAGTTGGCGGCTAAGCGCGAAGAATTTCTCACATCTCTCCGCTCACAAGCCAAGATAGTAGACAACTTAAAGCCGCCGGCGGCGGCGCGGGTCGAAGTATCGGTGGACGGAGCACCTTTTAGAGGACCGGCGAACTCTCCAGTTACAATAGTCGAATTTTCTGACTTTGAATGCCCGTTCTGCAAGCGAGCACACCCGACCTTAATGCAATTACTTGAGAAATATGCAGGCAAAGTCAAACTCGTGTATCGCGACTTTCCGCTTGAAAGTATCCATCCCCAGGCGCGGCGGGCCGCCGAGGCGGCGCGTTGCGCGAACGATCAGGGAAAGTTTTGGGAATATTACGACACGCTCTTTACCGAGTCGCCTAAATTGGCTCCCGATGATTTGAAGCGCTATGCCGCGCAAGCCGGGATCGATGTCAAAAAGTTTGACGACTGCCTCTCAGGCGGCGTGCACAAAACCGCATTACAAAAAGATATTGACGAGGGTACGCGTCTTGGAGTCACTGGCACGCCGGCGTTTTTCATCAACGGACGGCCCTTGACGGGAGCTCAACCCCTCGAAGCTTTCGCGCGGATCATCGATGAAGAATTGGCACGTGCCACGGCCTCGCGATAGCACCCACGCAGAATGTTTTCCTGACAAACCCTGCTCCCCAGATCTTGACGACAAGCCGCTCGTATCATTACCACTTGCGGTATGGTCGAGCGCACAGTTCTTGGCAAAGCCCTAAATCTCCTTCCGATAGATCACCTGCCTTCGTGGTCATCAGCGCCGCCTATCTGTGCCGCCGCCGCGCATTTACTCCGCGATGGGTTTATCCGCGCCATCGGAGCGCGCCCGCAAGCGCCTATTGCGGCAAAAGCTCGCCGCCTGCATCCCCCACTTGCCCCAAAATGATCAAGGCGCTACGGATTGAGTGAAGTCGGAGCGTTCGCGCGGTAATCTCCGCGCCACTGTGCTTTGACTGTGCAGCTGCGATTCTGATCGCCCCTCGCTTAGACGCCCAAAAATTTTCCTCAACATGCTTTTTTGATCCTTGACATCAAACGTCGCAATAAAACGCTCTGCTGTTAATCGCTATCTCTTAGTTCGCCGTCATTGCTTGATCACAGTTTGAATTGCTCGTCGGCAAAGTTTCAGCGCACGCGTCAAAATATTTTGTAAAATGATATTTTTTTCTTGACATACAATCTGTTGTGTCCTAATAATTGGATCACCTACAAAATATGGGAGGGTTTTTAGTTTCGTTTCTCTTGCCTGAGTCAATTTTCAACGCCTGTCAATCGAAAAGCCCGCCCGTGGAATCCTAAAAGGAGGTGCTTATGGCTGCTAAAAAGAAAGCCAAGAAGAAAGCCAAAAAGAAAAAGAAGTAAATACGGAGTTGTGGGGTTGTGGTGGTGATTTAAACCCTCCTGACTCTCAGGCAACAAGGTAACCGTTCTGGTTGCCTAATACACAGAGCCCTCCAGTGACAACTTGGAGGGCCTTGTGTTTTTGGCCGTCGTTAGATTCAAATTCGTTCGACACGAAATTAAATCCATCCCGCATGTAAACAGCAGCACGATTTTTTTCCTAGCTTCTCTTTGCCGGGCGCCTGAATTCGGCGTCGGGACGAGTATTGCGTCGGCTCGGCCTGTTGGTTAGAGTTAAACCCTGTATGAAAACGCAAATCACCGGCGATTTCCTGCGCGTATTTGTCTTTTTTGGAAGCTCAATCGTTCTAAGTTTTGCTCCGGCATGGAGCCAAACGAAAGTCGACTACAAAAAAGCGGTGCCGATTCTTCAGCCGATGAAGGACACCGCGCCGACCCCAGAGTTCAATCTAACCACGCCCGACGGCAAAAAGATCTCTTTAAAGGACTTCCGCGGCAAAGTCGTGCTGTTAAATTTCTGGGCGAGTTGGTGCGTGCCGTGCCGGGAAGAGATGCCGGCCATGGAAAAGTTGTACCAGGAGTACAAGCAAAAAAACTTTGTCGTCTTAGCCGTGGCGGTGAAAGACCGTAAACAAGACGCGGTCGACTTCGTCAAGGAGCTTAAAATAACCTATCCGATCGCCCTCGACCCCGAAGCCCAAGTGGGCAGCCTCTACGGCGCTTGGGGGTTGCCGGCGACTTATCTCATCGGTCCGAACGGCGAAGGATTGGCGCGCGGTTGGGGGCCGGCAGAATGGTACGGCAATGGCGCGCGCAAGCTCATTAAAGATCTTACTGACGGCAAGAGATGACCGACGTCAACATTTTCGTTGCTTTCGCGGCCGGAGTTTTCTCGTTCCTCTCGCCCTGTGTCCTGCCCCTGATTCCATCTTATCTTTCGTTTGTGTCGGGTGTTTCTCTCGATGAAATGCGCAGCGAAGAAGCGCGCGCGCGGGTTCGCTGGCGCGTGATTTTGAACTCGGCAGCATTTATTATCGGCTTTTCGTTAGTCTTTATCTCGCTCGGCGCTTCCGCGAGTTTTCTCGGCGGTCTCTTCCTGGATTATCGCAACGCGATTCGCATACTCGGCGGCGTGTTTATCCTGCTGGTTGGGCTCTATCTCGTCGGCCTATTCAAGATCGCTGTGCTCGATCGATACTTACAGTTCAATCTCAAGGACAAACCGGCGGGCTATCTCGGTTCTATTCTTGTCGGCATCACTTTTGCCGTGGCTTGGACACCTTGCGTAGGACCGATCCTGGGAGCCACGCTGGCTCTGGCAAGCACCGCCGGTGAAGTGGGCCGCGGCACGCTGTTACTGACAAGCTATGCGGCTGGCCTGGCTCTGCCGTTTTTTTTGAGCGCGCTGGCGATCGATTCTTTCTTTCAGTTTTCACAACGGCTGCGTCATTATATTCAAACCATCCATGTGGTCGGAGGCGTTCTCTTGATCATCGTCGGCATTCTTTTAATTGCCGACTACATGACGCTGCTCAATGCCTACGTGCTGCGCTTCACGCCCAACTGGTTGTTGCAACGACTGTAAAGCTCTCCGGTTCGCCGCTCGGTTTGACGCCTATTGAGCTAAATGTTAGCTTTTTTAAACTTTGCCTCTGATAGAGCCGGCCTCGCCGCGTAAGCCGAAGCGCCCGCACCCCGATGGAGCAACAATGGAAGAACAAATTCGCCAAATACTCCAAGCGATCGGTGAAGACCCGAACCGCGAAGGATTGCTGAGGACGCCGCAGCGCGTCGCTCAGGCGCTGACTTTTTTGACCCGCGGTTATGACATGGACCCGGCGAAAGTGATCAACGATGCGCTCTTCACGGAAGATTATGAAGAGATGATCGTGCAAAAGGACATCGATTTTTACTCGCTTTGCGAGCACCACTTGCTGCCGTTTTTTGGCAAGGCCCACGTGGCTTATATCCCGCATCACAAAATCGTCGGCATCTCAAAACTGGCCCGACTCGTGGACATCTACGCGCGGCGACTGCAAGTGCAAGAGCGCATGACCAATCAAATCGCCACCATCATCATGGAAAAGCTGGACGCCCTGGGCGTGGCCGTCGTCATCGAGGCGGAGCATTTGTGCATGCGCATGCGCGGCGTCGAAAAGCAGAACTCCTACGTGATCACCAGCAGCCTGCTGGGCGCCTTTCGCACGCGCCAGGACACTCGCAACGAATTCATGACGCTGATCCGCCAAAGGACATGATCGAAGGCCAGATGGAAATCAAGGTACGTGACAGCAACGCCGAACGGATCAAAACCGATCTGCTCGTCATCCCGGTGCGCGAAAAGAAACTCGACGATGCGCTAATCCGAGCCCTGGACCGCCGTCTTCGGGGTAATCTGCGCGCGCGCATGCAAAAAAGTAAATTCACCGGCGCCGAAGGCGGCACGTTGATCTATCAAACGGCCGGACTTTTGCCGGCCGCCCAATTGCTGTTGATCGGCCTCGGCGGCGGAGCGGAAATCACCGGCGACACTTGGCGCAAGATCGGCGCGCGAGCGCGCAGGGAAGCCGCAGCGCTCGGCGCCGAAGACATCGCATTTTTCTTTTCGCCCGATAAAGATTCGGCAATAGCAGGCGGCGCGCTGGTCGAAGGCGCGCTATTGGCCGCCTACCAATTTAATAAATATCGCTCGAGCTCCAAGCCGCCGGCCGAGCTCAAGTCCTTCACGCTGTTTAACTCAGGCTTGCGGCCGACCGCGGCATTGATGCGCTCGATCGAAATCGCGCAGATCGTCGTCACCGGAGTCTCTCTGGCGCGCGATCTGGTCAATGAACCGCCGTCGGTCACCACCGCGCGTTTCCTCGGCGAACAGGCAAAAAAATATTGCCGTGGCCGGGGATTGTCTGCGGAAGTTTGGGACAAGCGAAAGATCGAGTCGATGAAATTGGCCGGACTCTTGGCGGTGAACCGCGGCAGCTATGAAGAACCGCGCTTTATAAAAATTCATTACAAGCCTGCGGGCAAGCCGAAAAAGAAAGTCGTGTTGATCGGCAAAGGCATAACTTTCGATTCGGGCGGTTTATCGCTCAAGCCATCGAAGTCGATGGAAACCATGAAACTCGACATGGCTGGCGGCGCCGCCGTAATCGCCGCGATGAGTTGCTTGCCCAAGCTTGGATTCGATATCGACGTCACGGGTTACGTGCCTACAACCGATAATTTACCCGGGGACAATGCGCAGAAACCGGGCGACGTGATTCGCTACAGGAACGGCAAGACTATCGAAGTGCTCAACACCGACGCCGAAGGGCGGCTGATCCTCGCCGATGCGCTCGCGCTCGGCGGCGAACAGAATCCCGATTACATGATCAATCTGGCGACTTTAACCGGCGCTTGCATGGTCGCTTTGGGCACCCAAGTCGGTGGCCTTTTCAGCAACCACCAGCCGCTCGCGGACACGCTGCTGCGTTGCGCCGGGGAAGCCGGCGAAAAGCTTTGGCAACTGCCGCTGGTCAAAGAGTACAAAGAAATGATCAAAAGCAGCGTCGCCGACATGAAAAACATCGGCGGATCTCACGGCGGGGCGATCACAGCCGCATTGATCCTGCAAGAATTTGTCGGCGACGTGCCGTGGGCGCATCTGGATATCGCCGGGCCGGCGTTCGCCGAAAACGACAACGCGCTTTGCCCCAAGGGCGGCACTGGATTCGGCGTGCGTACTCTGCTTAAATTTCTCTCTGCATTATAAGGAGGTCCTGGTTATGGGAAAAATCACCGAGGTAGGCGACAACAATTTCGAAGCTGAAGTTTTAAAGTCAACGGTACCGGTGCTAGTCGATTTTTGGGCGCCCTGGTGCGGCCCGTGTAAATCCATCGCGCCGATCGTCGAAGAAATCGCCGGCGAATATGAAGGCAAACTCAAAGTGACCAAGCTCAATGTCGATGAACACCCCGCCACCGCCTCGCGCTACGGCATTCGGGGAATTCCGAATTTAATCATTCTCAAAGGCGGCGCCGTGAAGGAACAAATCGTCGGCGCGGTGCCGAAAGCGAAATTGGTAAGCGCCATCGAGAAGGCATTGCAGTAAGAAGATCAATCGCCTGCGATAGCAGCGCGGCCGCCTGCATCGCGTACCGAATGCAGGCGGCCGTTGTTTTTTTAAGTACTTGACGCTTTCCAAGCAATCTAACCTTTTGTAAGTAAAGAACTCCGTCTCCGCTGAAAGGAAGCGTAAATTTTCGACTAGCTTCGCCCGCCGCAATCGTGGTCGTTTGAGGAGCAGGGATCGTCGCGGAAAATTTCGCGCGGCAAGCCGAAGTCAAGAAAGTCGCTCGTAATCGCCGCGATCAGAACACATACCGCCGCATGCTCACGTTCATGATGACGCCGATGGCGAACATCATGGACGCAAGAGCGGAGCCGCCATAGCTCACCATTGGCAGAGGAACGCCGACGACCGGCATCACACCGGCGACCATGGCGACGTTGATAGCGACATGCCAAAACACGATGGCGATCATGCCAAAAATCAGCAGCGCGCCGAAGCGGTCCTTGGCTCGTTGAACCTGCCTGAGACAGTAAGCGATCATGACGAAGTAGAGAAAAAGCAAGATCGCGCAGCCGATAAAGCCCCATTCTTCGGAAAACACCGCAAAGATAAAATCCGTGTGCTGCGCGGGCAAAAAGTCGAGCCGGTTTTGCGTGCCGTGGAGAAAGCCTTTGCCGAAAAGCCGCCCCGAGCCGATCGCGATTTGCGATTGAATGACGTGATAGCCCGCGCCCAACGGATCGCGATCGGGATCGAGAAAGGTCAAGATGCGGTTACGCTGGTATTGCTTTAAGAAATGCCAAGCGATGGGCAAGAAAGCCAAGCCGGCGCCAACCAGGTAGGCAAAGGAGCGTAGCCGCAGACCGCCCATCAAGATCATGCTGATGAAGACGATACCGAGAATGATCGCCGTGCCCAAGTCAGGCTGTACCAGAGTCAAGATCACCAGCGGCGCAACCAGCGCGAATGGCACCCAAAGATCGCGCAAGAAATAGCCGCGCGGCGGTTCGTCGGTCTGAAAATATTTGGCCATCACGAGCACGATGGCGAGCTTGGCCGGCTCGGAAGGTTGCAGTCGGAAAAAACCGAGATTGATCCAACGCTGCGAGCCGCCACCCGAGTGGCCGACGATCAGCACCAGCGCCAAGAGCAGCAGCATGGCGCCATAAAAGGGGTACGCCAACCGGTCGATATAGTGATAGTCAAAACTTATCGCCGGTCATCATGGCGACCAGCCCGAGTCCCAACCAAGTCACTTGGCGCATCGGCAAGGGACCTGCGTGCCCCGCTGCCATGTCATAGTTAGCGCTGTAAATCGTCGTGACGCCGATAGCGACGAACGCTAGCGAGAGGAAAAGCAGAGTCCAGTCGAAATGCGAGATCAGGCGGCGATCAATTTGCACGGCTCTCTCCGTCCACCCGCACCTGTTGCTTGTCGGTGCTTTGTTTTTGCAACTCGATAAACTTCTCAAACACTTTTTTTGCCATCGGCGCCGCGGCGTCGCCGCCATGTCCGCCATGCTCTACCAGGACAGCGATGGCGATTTGCGGATTGTCCACGGGCGCATAGGAAACAAACCAGGCGTGGTCGCGGTTGAAATACGCTAGTTGTTCCGTCTTAACATAGCCCCCCTTCATCTCGACGACCTGCGCGGTGCCAGTTTTGCCGGCGACCCGAACAATCTGGGATCTGGCCGCGCCACCCGTGCCGCCGGCGCCATTGACGACATCGGCGAGCGCTTCGTGAACGCGCTTCAAGGTGTCCGGTTTCAACTCGATGTTGCGTATGAGCTCCGGTCCATATTCGCGCACCGTCGCGCCATCCACGGATTCCACCTTGTTGACCAAGTAGGGACGATACAGCTTACCGCCGTTGGCCACAGCGGCCATCATATTGGCGAGCTGCAACGGCGTCACCGTGACATATCCCTGGCCGATGGCTACGGAAACCGTTTCGCCGGGAAACCAGGGTTGACGGAACCGTTTCCTTTTCCATTCCGTATCGGGAATCGTGCCGCCTTTTTCGTCGTCCAAGACCACTCCGGTTTTTTCGCCCAAGCCAAAGGCGCGCGCCCACTTGGCGATGCGGTCGACGCCGAGCTTCGGACCGAGCTGATAAAAATAGGTGTCGCAGGACTCGACGATCGCTTTGTGTAAATTGACGGTGCCGTGACCGCCTTTTTTCCAATCGCGAAAGCTGCGATTACCGAAAGTATAAAAGCCGGGATCTTGAATGGAACTTTCCGGTTGAATGACGCCTTCTTCGAGCCCGGCGATCGCCATGATGATTTTGAAAGTCGAGCCCGGTGGATATTGACCTTGAATCGCGCGATTGTTGAGCGGCCGAAGCTGGTCTTTAATGAGGCCGTTCCATTCTTCGGATTTGATTCCGCGGGCAAAAGCATTCGGATCAAACGCCGGAGTGCTGGCCAGCGCAAGTATGGCGCCGTTGTGAACATCCAGCGCAACGATGGTGCCCTGTTTACCGTTGAGCGCTTCGTAAGCGGTGAGCTGCAATTGGCGGTCCAAGGTCAGGTGGACCGTGTAGCCGGGCACGTCGGTGACCTCGTGCAGCACGCGCACGCGCCGGCCGAGGGCATCGACCTCGACTTGTTGTCCGCCGCTTTGGCCGCGCAGCAATTCTTCCCAGCGCCGCTCGAGTCCGTATTGGCCAATTTCATCGCCGATGACGTATCCCTGCTCTTTTAGGATCTTGAGCTGTTTTTGATTGATTTCACCCAAATAGCCGAGAACATGCGCAGCCATTGGGCCATCCGCATAGCTGCGCCGCGGCCGGGCGCGCAGAGTCACGCCCGGCAAATCGAGCTGATGGGTTTCCACGGCGACGACCGCTGACCAATCGACATCGCGGCCGATCACCAACTCATCGAAGGCCGCTCGGCTCTTATTCTCTTCGAAAGTTTTGAGCAGTTCGCTTTCATCGCGCTGTAAGTAGCGCGCCAGCAAGCGCAGGGTCGTCTCCGGGCTTTCGCTATCCTCCGGCACGAAGGTGAGATCGAAAGACGGCCGGCTGTCGACCAGCAATTGGCCTTCGCGGTCGTAGATCATGCCGCGAGTGCCGGGCACTCGCTTGATGCGTATGCGGTTATTCTCGGATAAAAACGTGTAGCGCTCGCCTTGAATGATTTGCAGAAACACCAGCCGGCTGACGAGTGTCAGGAAAGCCAGAGTTAGAATGACGTAGAGCAGACGGACGCGCCGGCGCAGCTCGGGCGCACCGTCTTGCTTGTTGATATCGCCAAGTGCCAACATCGTCCCTGATTATTGAGCCGGCGCGCGAAATCTGTTGACGTAGCTCTCGCCGCGTCGTAAGAGCGCGAAAACGATCGGCGCAAGCAGCGCCGCCAATAAAGCTTCTTTGATTATATACCAACCCGCGCCGATCCAGAAACCTTCGATGCTCACGAAAATCGCTGACACCAGCACCAAAGCCACGCCCTTAACGAGCGACGCGAGCAGCACGACGAACGACGTCACTAGCGGATTTTGCAGCCAGATTGCGCGCGAGCTCAAGTACACTGTTAAAAAGACCAGTGACATGGCAAAGGCATTGAGACCGATGATCCGGCTCGAGACGATGTCGATCGAGTAACCTAGCAAAAAAGCGCCCAGGGCGGCCCCCACGGTCGGATGGTACAACCCTAAATAAACGCACAGCACGAGCGTCAAATCAGGAACAACGGGGCTGATGGGTAATAAATGAAGCAGGGTTGTTTGCAGCAAGAGCACGAAAATTGCAACTAGGAAAAAGAGCAAGAACAACCGCATGGGAGAAATGGCTATGGTTAGCGGCTCGGTTGGTTAGTTTTTTACCGCGCCGCCGTCCGTGGTAACCACGAGAACGTTCTCGGTGCGTGGGGTTTGCACCGCCGGCAGCACTTCGACGAACTGGAACAGTCCAATGTGCTGTTTAAGCACCTTGATCACGGTGCCAACCATTAAGCCTTTGGGAAATACGCCGTCCATTCCTGACGTAATCAGCCGATCGCCTTCTTGAACGTCTTCGCTCCGTTTCATGTATTTCAAAACTATCCCGTTCTCTAAAGATCCGGAAACGATGCCCCGACTGCGGGTCCGTTGGACGAGCACGTCGATGCCGCTGTTGGGATCGGTCAACAAAAGGACCTTCGCCGCGCGCGGCGTGACGGCAACGACCTGGCCGACGACACCGAGCGGCGTCACCACTGCCATCCCTTTGCGCACACCGTCAGCGCTGCCTTTGTCGATCTGACAACTTTGAAACCAACTCGCGGCGCTGTTGGCGATGATCGTCGCGGTGATCGCACCGGGCGGTATCAGATGACTGCGGAAATCGAGCAGTTGCTTCAGTTGACGATTGGTCGCTTCGGCCTCTAAGAGTTTCTGTCTTTCGATCTCGAGGTTTTGGATGCGTTGCCGCAGTCTCTCATTTTCAGTTCGGAATCCCGCGAGCGTGTCGTAATTTTCCCGAAAATCGGTGATCCAATTAACCGCTCCCTGGGAAGCGATTTGCAGCGGCCGCATGATCCACATCAACAGAGCGCCGAGCGGCTCATTTTTCAACTGGCCGCGCGCGGCCGCGATCAAAATGTAAATCGACAGAAGGAGACAGAAACAAGCGCTCAGCGGAACTTGATTCTTACGAAGAAAAGCGAGCATGGAAGGCTCGATTGCCTCCAATAATCAGAATGCATGCGGACCTCGGTCTAGTGAACCGCGACCTCTCTGAGCAGCGAAATCTCGTCCAAAGCCTTGCCGGCGCCCATTACCACGGCCGTCAGCGGATCGTCCGCCATCATCACCGGCAGGCCGGTTTCTTCGCGCAGCAGGATATCGAGATTTCTCAATAACGCGCCGCCGCCGGCGAGCACGATGCCGCGATCGACGATGTCGGAAGCGAGCTCCGGCGGCGTGCGCTCGAGAGAAAGCCGCACGGCTTCGACGATTTGATTGATCGGTTCGAGTAGCGAGTCGCGAATTTCCTCGTCGGTAATGACGACCGTCTTGGGCACGCCAGCGACCAGATCGCGTCCCTTGATCTCCATCGTCTGCACTTCATCGCTCGGATACGCCGAGCCGATGGTAATCTTGATCAGCTCGGCGGTGCGTTCGCCGACGAGCAGATTGTACTTGCGTTTGATGAATTGGGCGATGGCTTCGTCCATTTTGTCGCCGCCGACCCGCACCGAGCGTGAGAAAACAATGCCGGAAAGCGAGATCACCGCGACTTCGGTGGTGCCGCCGCCGATATCGACGATCATGTTGCCGGTCGGTTCGGTAATCGGCAGCCCTGAGCCGATCGCCGCCGCCATCGGTTCCTCGATCAAGTAGACTTCGCGCGCGCCCGCCGACTCGGCGGACTCGCGCACCGCGCGCTTTTCGACTTCGGTGATGCCGAACGGCACGCCGACGATGATTCGCGGTCTGACCAGTGTGCGGCGATTGTGCACCTTTTGAATGAAGTAACGCAGCATCGCCTCGGTGATTTCAAAATCAGCGATAACGCCGTCTTTTAACGGCCGGATAGCGACGATGCTGCCGGGAGTCCGGCCCAACATGCGCTTGGCTTCCGCGCCCACCGCAAGCACTTTTTTGCCGCCCCGCTCGTTGCGCTGTTGCACCGCGACTACCGACGGCTCGTTGCAAACGATGCCTTGATTCTTGACGTAAATCAGAGTGTTGGCGGTCCCGAGATCAATGGCGAGATCGTTAGAAAAGACGCCGATGAGGCTACCCCACATCAGAAAACTCCTTCTTGTGCACGAAAAAACGAACTAAAGCATCGAGAAAATAACAGATTCCCCTGAATCTAGCAAGATAATGAAAAACTTAAAGAAAAATCGTTTTACTACGCTTGGCAGGTTGCAATACGCAGAGGCATTTTTTATCATAATTGGGCCGTTTTTTACCGCATCTTTTTTCGAAAGGTTACAAGTTAAAATGCTCGATTTTTTACGCAAGCGTAAAAGAAACTGGATCATTATCTTCTTTTTAGGTCTGATTATTTTAAGCTTTGTCGTCTTCTACGGCGCCGGCAAGTTACATGATCCAACGAACACCGAAGTGGCCCAAATCAACGGCGAGACGATCAGCCAGCGCGAATTTGCCCTAGCCTATGAACGGGCCGTGGAGCGCTATCGCCAAATCCTCAAGGGCTCGCTCACGCCGGATATGATCAAAGGCCTGAACCTCAAAGGCAATCTGCTCGAGGAACTGATCCAGAAAAAGCTCGTACTGCAGGAGGCTCATAGTCTTGGACTTACGGCGACCGACGACGATCTCGCGGTGAATATTACCCAAGCGCCGGAATTTCAGGTGGGCGGCCGTTTTAATAAAGAGCGCTATTTGCAAATTCTTCAGGCCAATCAAATTTTGCCCGCGCAGTTCGAAGCCGACCAGCGCGACCAACTGACGATCCAGCGTCTTTACAGCATCATCCTTGACGCCGTCCATGTGACCGAAGCCGAAGTGCGCGATCGTTATCGGATCGACCAGGAAAAAATCAATTTGAATTACATCAAGCTGCCGATCAGCGATCTGACTTCGCAAGTCAAACTCACCGAGGACGACATCAATAAATATTACGAGCGTAACAAGGAATCGCTCAAAGAGCCGCTAAAAATCCAGCTCGAATACCTCAGCTATCCCTTCGAGCAATTCACCTCGTCCAGTCAGGTGAGCGAGAAGGAAATCGAGGATTACTACCAAAGCCATCGTGAGGATAAATTTCATAACCCCAAAGAAGCGAAAGTGCGTTACATTTCGATTCCCCTCCCACCCGGCACTGATGCCAATCAGAAAAAGGCCGCTCAAGCGCGCGCCGACGGCATCGTCAAAGAAGCGCGTGGCGGCAAAGACTTTAGCCAATTGGCCAAACTGGAATCCAATGATCCGAGCGCCGAGAAAGGCGGCGACCTTGGCTGGGTGGCTGCGGGTCAATTGCCGCCGCCGATCGAAAAAGCAATCTTTGCTCTGAAAAAGGGCGCCGTCAGTGATCCTATAGAAACGCCGGCGGGCCTTCAGATCTTCAAAGTAGAAGATTTCAAGGAAGAAAAAACCCAGAGCCTCAAAGAAGCGAGCGCAGAAATTACCAAGACGTTGAAAGCCGAGAAAGCCAAACGCGAAGCCGCCAAGGTCTCCGATCGCGACCGCGAAAAAGCGCTCGCCGGAGTCGACTTCGCCAAGTTGGCGCAAGACAGCGGTGCTAAGCTCACGGTGACGAATTGGCTTGCCAGCGGCGAGACTTTACCGGAAATCGGCGACAATCAGGAATTCTATAAAAACGCTTTTGCATTGAGCGCGAAAGAGACCAGCCCGCTCATCGAAGGAAGAAACGCTTATTACATGCTGCGCATAAAGCAGAGACGAGAGCCGGCGATTCCGCCGCTCGACAGCGTGCGCGGACAAATCGAAAAAGGGCTCAGAGAATCAAAGGCCTATGAATTGGCTCTGCAAAAGGGCAACAGCCTGCTCGAGCAACTGAAAAAAGAAAAAGATATTGCCAAGCTCGCCCAAGCGAATGGTTTGAAAGTCGAGGAAACCGGCTTGTTTCAGCGCAGTGCGGCGCAATTGCCAAAGATCGGCGATCTGGCTGAGCTCAAAGGGGGACCGATCGCGCTGTCGGCGCAAAAACCCGTTCCGGAAAAGCTCTACACGCAGAAAGACGCCGTCTACGTGCTTGATTTCAAAGATAGCCAGGCCGCCAACATGGAGCAATTCGAAAAGGAAAAAGACGCTTTGATGAAACAAGCTCTGGCCGAAGGGCGCCAACGAGCCCTGGTCAAATTTCTCGAAAGCCTGAAAGCCAAAGCGCAAGTCAAGGTCAATAATTCTTTTCTCGAAGAAAGTTAAGCGCGCTTAAGCCGGAGACATCTGAAGTGCAAATCATCTTGGTGCGCCACGGCGCGACGGACTGGAATCTTCAGGGCCGCTGCCAGGGCTCGAGCGATCGCAACCTCAGTGAAGTCGGCATCCGCCAGGCCGAACAGATTGCCGAGCGGTTGAGCAACGAAGGAGTCGACGCCGTCTATTCCAGCGGTCTTCAGCGCGCGCGCCAGACCGCCGAGCGCATCAGCCATCCGCACAATTTACCGGTATTGATCGACGATGCCGTGCGCGAGCTGGATCACGGCGAGCTGGAAGGGCTGACTTTCAACGAAATCAAATCGACCTATGGAGATTTTCTCGTGCGCTGGCGCAGCGAACCCGCCGAGATTTGCGTACCCGGGGGCGAAAGACTTGCCGATGTCGCCGAGCGCGCATGGGATGGACTCAATCAGATCGTGCAGCGCCACGCCGAGGCGGAGCGGATCGTCATCGTCAGCCACAACTTTCCAATCTTGGGTATCGTTTGCCGCGTCACCGGCACCCACCTCAACGAATATCGGACGTTTCACCTCGACCCATGCGGCATTGCTAGGCTCGCCTACGATGGCGCCGGTTGGGATCTCACCGAAGTCAATGGGCGGGAATACGTGCCCGCAGCGGTGGTCACTCGCTCTTAAATCGCTATTAAGTTTACGGCGTACCATTTTTTACCCAGAAGCCAACAGCGAAAAACAACAGTGCCAAAAGCAGATAACTTATAAAAAAATCCGGCGCCGCCATCAGCCCGAAACGGCTCGTAATCCCACCGTCAGTGAGATCATAGGCGTGAATAATGCCAATGGCCGAAAGCAGCGCGGCCGCCAGCGCCCACGCTCCGGCGCGCGCGAACTTGCGCTCGATCAACGCCACGCCGATCGCCGCGAGAATCATCGAAGTAAAGATAAAGCCGCGCTCCAGGGAAATCATGCCGTGAATCGCCAGACTTGCGCTATCAAACTTCGCTAAGCCGACTTGGAAGAGCGATTTTCCCGCAGCCCGAAGACCCGTCTCAACCATCAACAAGCCCCAGCCCGCCAACGCCGGGACAATGCCGAGGGCGACCGCCGGCGCATGCTCTTTCGGCGTTTCTTGAAACGCCTGAGCGACGATGATGATACCAATGTAAAGCAGAATGCCGATGCCCGCTTCGAGCGGAATCAAGCCGAGCACGGTTTGGATCGTGCCTGTGAGACAGAGAACACTAATCAAGATGCCGTTCAAAGCGGAATAACCGGAGCGCGCGCCGAGCCGCTTCCAGCCCGGATGACCGATGTAGATCGTCGTCGGGAAAACACTGCCGAACAGCGCCGCGACCACCGAACCGATGCCGTTTGCCATCAGGGATGGGAACGTGCGAAAGCGATCGCCGGCCGCCTCGGCGCTTTCGATATTCTGCAGTGAGCCGACGACATTGAAAATTCCCATGGGGAGAATCACCGAGAAATAATTGAGGAAGGCCGGATCCGTGAGCGCTTGCCAAAGCGCGCCGCCCGAAAAAATCGGCAGAGCGATCGAATGGCTGGTGGTGATTGCACCGGGGTTCATCGTGCCGAGCGTCCAGCCTAGCAAAGTACCGACGGCGATGGCCACCATGCCGCCGGGCAAACCGAGCGGCAATTTTTGATGGGAGAAGTAGGCGACGAAGATTAACGCCATCGGCACCAGCGCGACCAGCGGCCGGGCGAAAATCTTGAAGGTAAAATCCATGGCGATGAAAGTAATCGCGATGCCGGACAATGCGGAGAGCAACGCCGCGCGCGGCGTGACACGGCGTACGCTCTCGGCGATAAAGGCGCCGAAGATTTCAATTACGCCATTTAAAAAACAGGCGACCAAGCCGACCTTCCAAGCCCAGATGGGATCTTTGGTCTCGAGATAAATCGGCAGCATAATAAAGAAAACAAAAGCGAAGAGGCTGACCGTGTTGATGCCGTAGGGCAGCGCGGTCACGTCTTCGCGTCCCGTTTCGCGCGCCAGTCGGCGCGCCTGCCAAGCGTAAAAAAAATTGCCGACCAGAATCGAAATCGCCGCGCCGGGAAGAATCCTGCCAAAAATGTAATCGTCCGGCAGATGAATCAGCTCGCGGCAAAAACTGACGATCAGAATAAGTTGAATCAGGTTGTCAATCATCAGACCGAAAAAGCCGTCGAGATCTTTACGCACGAACCAGGGTGGATTGAAGGTCGCTTGCGGCATGGAACATCTCCCGATAAATTTTCGCCGACTGTAGCTGTCGCCCCACTTTTCTGTCAAATCGCCGCCATGTTGCGATGAGCTTGAATCCACTTGGGATGGGCGATAGAAATTAACAAAGCGACTATCATGCTTCTTCACAGAAACCTCGGCCGCATGGAATATCTCGCCGCGCTTGAGTTGCAAGAACGGCTCGTCGAATCCAAGCAGCGCGAGGCCTCGGCCGACATTCTGCTCTTCGTCGAACATCCTCATGTTTACACTCTCGGTCGCGGCGGTAAGGAATCGAATGTGCTCGCGCCAGAAGAAGTTCCGGTCATTTGCACCAGCCGCGGCGGCGATGTGACATATCACGGACCGGGGCAGCTGGTCGCTTATCCGATCATCGATTTGCGCTCCAAGCTGCGCAAGGACGTGCATCGTTACGTGAGGAACCTCGAATTATCCGCCATTCGCACCTTGAAAGATTTCGGACTTACCGGCACGCGCCGTCCGCCCTTCACCGGCATTTGGATTGGCGACAAAAAGATCGCGGCCATCGGCATCGCGGTGCGCCGGAGTATCACCTTTCACGGCTTAGCGCTGAATGTGAACCCGGATCTGAGTTATTTTAAACGCATCATTCCCTGCGGTCTGACTTGGGCCGAGGTGACTTCCATGAGACAAGAGCTCGACATGGAGCAGAGCATGGAGCGTATTCGAAATCGGTTTCTCCACCACTTTGCTGAAGTGTTTGGCTACTCACACGTGGAAAAGGCCGAGAATGAAGAATCGAGGATGGAGGATCACGATCCTCGACCTGCGTGAACGACCATGCCGCGCCGACATCCCGACTGGATCAAAGTCAAAGCGCCGGGTAATCCCAACTACCTTCGCCTCAAACGGCTCATGCGCGAGAAAAACCTGCACACGGTTTGCGAAGAAGCGCGCTGCCCGAACATCGGTGAGTGCTGGGGCAACAAGACAGCGACGTTTTTGATTCTCGGCGACACTTGCACGCGCGGCTGCCGTTTTTGTGCCATCGATAAGGGCAAGCCGCTCGCGCTCGACCCCGAAGAGCCGCGCAACGTCGGCCTCGTCGTCAAAGATCTCGGCTTGGATCACATCGTCGTCACTTCGGTCAATCGCGACGATCTTCCCGACGGCGGCGCGGCGCATTTCGCCAAGACGGTTTTCTGGATCAAGTCGCTCAACCCTGGCATCCGCGTGGAGCTGCTCATTCCCGACTTCGACGGCAACTTGCAAGCGCTCGAAGCGGTGGTCAATTCAGGCATCGAAATTCTCAATCACAATATCGAAACCGTGCCGCGCCTTTACGGCAAAGTCCGCCCGGGCCATACTTACGAGTGCTCGCTGAATATCTTAAAAGAAGCGAAAAAGCTGCGCAGCGGGATGCTGACGAAATCCGGTTTCATGGTCGGCGTCGGCGAGACCGCCGAAGAAATCATGACCACGCTGCGAGATTTGCGGAACAACGACGTCGACATCGTCACCATCGGCCAATATCTGCAGCCGTCTGATCGCCAGCTCAAAGTCGAACGCTACGTAACGCCGGAAGAGTTTCAGCAGTTCAAAGTGGCGGCCGACCAATTGGGCTTTCGTCACGTCGAGTCCGGCCCATTGGTGCGCAGCTCCTATCACGCCTGGAGCCATGTCGGTTGAACGAACAAGCGGAGCTTTAGTTTTTAAAATCGGATCCGTTCGAACGGACGAAGAGCCGAATTTGAAATTGACGTCGTACTAGCACTATTATGTTTCGGAGGTGAAATACCGTGGCCACCTGGTGGCGTTTAGCTAGATTCGCGATGCGCTAATCTTCGAGTGAGAACGTTCCGACAAAAAGGAGGCATGGCAATGGCAAAAAAACGATTCACCCGACGCGATTTCATCAAAACGGCTGCAGCTGGGGCGTTCACTGCCGGGCTGGGCGCGCCTTTGATTTTGCCCGGGCGGTCTCACGGCGCCGCCGCGAAGAAGACTTTAAAAATTCTCCAGTGGGTGCACTTCGTCCCCGCATACGACAAGTGGTTCAATGAGAAATACATCAAAGAGTGGGGTGAGAAAAATAACACCGAGGTGACCGTCGACAATATCGGGCTCCCCGGATTAGCCGCTCGCGCGGCTGCCGAGGCGTCGGCCCAAAAAGGCCATGATCTCTTCCTCTTTGAGTGGCCGCCGCCATTCTACGAGGAACAAGTGGTTGATATGAAGGACGTCCACGCCGAGTGCGAGAAAAAATACGGCAAGCCCATTGATCTTGCGACCAAGAGCACCTTCAATCCCAAAACTAAGAAATACTTCGGCTTCTCCCCCTCCTTTGTGCCCGATCCGATCAACTGGCGTAAAGATCTCTGGGACGAGGTCGGCGTGGTGCCCGATAGCTGGGAAAAAATCCTCGACGGCGGTCGCAAGATCAAACAGAAACACAACATCCCGTTGGGCATTGGCTTGGCGCAGGAGCTCGATACCGCCATGGCCATGCGCACTATCATGTATTCGTTCGGCGCCCACGAGCAGGATGCCGCCGGCTATCTGGCCTTGAACTCGAAAAACACGGTCGAGGCGGTGAAGTTCGTTAAGGCGTTGTTTCAAGAGGCTATGACGCCGGAAGTGTTTACTTGGGACCCGTCTTCAAACAACCGCGCTATGCTTGCTGGTACAGTCTCATTAGCGCTGAATGCGATTTCGATCACCCGCACGGGAGAAAAAGACAACCCGGCGTTTGCCGAGAAAATCCATTTGGCTAAGGCTGCTGCCGGGCCGGTGCGCCGGATCGGCCTCGAACACGTGATGGATGTTTACGTAATTTGGAAGTTCGCCGAGAACATCGACGGCGCCAAAAAATTTCTGATCGATTACGTGGGCAACTTTCGCCAGGCGTTTTTGAACGGCGAGTTTTACAACTTTCCCTGCTATCAACGCACCGTCCCCGACCTCAAGCAACTGCTTAGCAAAGACAGCAAGGCTAACCCGCCTGACAAGTACAAGGTCCTGGAGGATGTGCTGAGTTGGGCCACCAACATCGGCTACCCGGGTTATGCCAACGCCGCCATCGACGAAGTTTATCAGAAATGGGTCATCAACGTGATGTTCGCTAAAGCCGCGCAGGGCGTGCTGAGCCCCGA
The DNA here is from genome assembly GCA_963755715.1 of uncultured delta proteobacterium. Lineage (GTDB taxonomy): Bacteria > Desulfobacterota > Binatia > UBA9968 > UBA9968 > DP-20. The sequence continues at coordinate 68,974 of CAVWLW010000034.1, read as the reverse complement.
GGATGCGGTTAAAGAGGCCGAGTCCGAATGCAGGCGTATCTGGGATAAGTGGCGCGAGCGCAAGCTGATTTAAATTCGCAGTCGCCCGCGAAGGCGGCACCGGGCCGCGCGGTGTTCATCAGAAAAGGAGACTCCGGAGTTCGGCGTCTCCTTTTCTTTGCATGGGTAACTAATCCACGAGGCAAACGCAAAGTAGAGATTCAGAATCTCATGGCCACAGTCGAGACACGCGAAATCAGAAAATTTTTCGGCGACATTGCCGCGGTGAATGGGATTAACCTACTTACCAGAGACGGAGAATTCCTCGTGCTGCTCGGTCCTTCGGGCTGCGGCAAAAGCACGCTTCTGCGCATGATCGCAGGCTTTGAAAAGCCCACGGATGGCGAGCTGCTCATCGGCGGAACAGTAGTGAACGATTTGCCGCCGCGCGCGCGGAAAATCGCCATGGTGTTTCAGAGCTACGCCCTTTATCCCCACATGACTGTTTTTAAGAATATCGCCTTTCCATTGAAGGCGCAGCGGATGAGCAAAGCGCTGATTCCGCAAAAGGTCGACTGGGCCGCTGCGCTTTTTGGCATCGGCCATTTGCTACAACGCAAGCCGCGCGAGCTTTCCGGTGGGGAGCGCCAGCGGGTCGCGCTCGCCCGCGCGCTGGTGCGCGAGCCCTCGGTTTTCCTACTCGACGAACCGCTTTCCAATCTCGACGCGCAGCTGCGCGCCTCGGCGCGCGACGAGCTGCAACAATTTCAGCGCCGCATCGGCACGACGACGATTTACGTAACCCACGATCAGGTCGAAGCCATGGGCCTGGGCGATCGCATCGTCGTGATGAAAGCCGGCACCGTGCGCCAGATCGGCACGCCGCAAGAGATCTACGATGAGCCGGCCGATACTTTCGTCGCCGGTTTCGTCGGTTCGCCGCCGATGAATCTGGTACGTCATCGCGACTACACTCTCGGCTTTCGGCCGGAAAATTTTCATCCTAAAATTTTGAACGGTAACACGAAAGTCGTCGCGTTCCGTTTCAGCGTGACCCGCGTCGAGTATCTCGGCGCCGATCGTCTAATTTACGGAAATTTAATAGGCGACTTTTCAGAGCAAAAAGTTATCGCCCGCTTGCCCGCCACGGTTACGGTTAAAATCGAGCCCGCAACCAGCTATGATTTTACCGTGCCGGAAAGCGAGCTAAAATTTTTCGACACTGCGACCGAGCTGCGCATCGCGCCGCGACCGGTCTGAGCGCGCCCATGAAATCCCCTGTTCCGATCACGCCAGCGGCGCAAAGCTCGTTTGCCGAGCAAAAGCGCGGCGTTGCTATTCTTGATAGCGAGCGCTGGCTCGGGCCGCTCCTCATCGGCCCCGCGGTCCTATACATCTTTCTGCTCGTCGGAGTGCCGTTTTTCATGGCGCTCTATTATAGCGTCAGCAACACCACCACAGGCGGCGGCACAATGGGCTTCGTCGGGCTGCGCAATTTCACCGCGGTCATCGGCACGCCCAAGTTCCAGACTGCTCTGAAGAACACGATTGTCTTTGGCTTAATCTCTCAGGCTGTGATCTTGGTGCTCAGTAACGCGCTCGCGTTGGCGCTGCAGCATGAATTTCCCGGCAGACGGCTGATCCGATTTCTTATTCTTCTGCCGTGGGTGGCGCCGATCTCCATCGGAACTATTGCTTGGCTGTGGATCTTCGACTCGACCTACAGCGTATTGAATTGGATGCTGCGGCTTACGGGATTGATCCATGGACAGGGTTTCATGTGGTTGGGATTGCCGCACCTCGCGATGGGCTCAGTTATCGCCGTCCACGTTTGGCGCCAGTTGCCTCTTGCCACGGTCATTTTGCTCGCCGGCTACGGCTCGATTCCGCAGGATATTCATGATGCTGCGGCCGTCGATGGCGCCGGGTTTTGGCGTCATTTTTTTCAAATCACGCTGCCGCTCGTTCTGCCGATCAGCTTAGTTGCACTGCTCTTCGGATTGATTTTCACCTTCACCGACATGGTCATCATTTATAACCTCACCCGCGGCGGGCCGTTCGACACGACTCAGGTGCTGGCCAGCCTGGCATTTTACACCGGCATTGCCGGCGGCGACTTGGCCGAAGGCGCGGCGATTGCCTTATTTCTTTTTCCTTTGCTCCTCGCCGTGGCGTTGGGCTTCTTAATCATCGCGCACCGCGCTGAGGTCACGTAAAGCGATGATCGAACGAATCAAACTCTGGGGCGCGCGATCGACCCGCTGGGGTATCCTCGGCACGCTCACCTTCTTTTTCGCTTTTCCGTTTGTCTGGATGCTCATCACGACGTTCAAGCGAACTTCCGACTTGTATGACCTTAAGCACAATCCGTTTTTATTCTACGAATGGCCAACCTTCGAACATATCCATCGGCTGTTTTACGAAACCCTCTACGGCCAGTGGCTCCTGAATACTGTCTTCGTCGGTGTCCTGGTCGTGCTGATTACGCTCGCGCTCGCGATCCCCGCCGGTTACGCTTTGGCGCGGCTCACGGGAAATTGGGGCGCGAAGTTGGGGATCAGCATCTTTCTCACCTATTTGGTTCCTCCGACGCTTTTGTTCATTCCGTTGTCGCGCGTCGTGGTTAATTTAAATTTGGACGATTCGCTCTGGTCTCTCGTGTTGGTCTATCCATCCTTCACAGTGCCGTTCTCCGCGTGGCTGATGATGGGCTTTTTCAAAGCGATCCCAAGAGACGTCGAAGAAGCCGCCATGATCGACGGCTGCAGCCGTCTTGGGCGCGTTCATCAAAGTGGTCGTCCCGATCTCGCTTTCCGGCATACTGACGGTGGCGATCTTCAGCTTCACTCTCGTGATGCAGGAATTTGTTTATGCCGTGACTTTTATTTCTTCCGTGCGCAATATGACCGTCGGCGTCGGCGTGCCGACTTTCTTAGTGCACGGCGACGTCTATTTCTGGGGCTCGCTGATGGCCGGCTGCTTCATCGCCAGCGTGCCGATCGCGATTCTCTACAATTTCTTCGTCGATCGGTTTATCGCCGGCTTCACCATGGGCGCGGTCAAGTAGCTATCGATGCAGCGAACCATGTGCTCACGCGGTATAGAAATATTTTTTCACAAACAGTTTAGTTAGGAGGTTGTTATGAAAGTATTGCGACTGCGTTCATGGAATTTTCACGCGCCAAACTTAGACGCCATGACGCGCTTTTATCAGCTCGCCTTGGGCGCGGAGCTAGGCGCGCAGCAGACCCTCGCCGGGGTTAAAGTCAACCGCTTACGCGCCGGCGAAACCGGTCTCGGCCTGTTCGATGCTTCGGAAAAGCAATTTACCGGCGTGCCCCATCACACGTTCGACATTGATGGGCCGAGCGACTCCAAAGAATTGATCAAAGAGCTCGAAGCCAAAGGGATCAAAGTCGAAGAAACGCGCGTGCACGGCAAAGGCCCGGGCTATTCGGTTTACATCACCGACCCGAACGGAAATCGCGTCGAGCTGTCGAAAGATTAGGATTTGCGGCAAAGCGCGGATCTGTAGGGGCGACCGGCGGTCGCCCTAAATCTTTCATCGTTATAACGATTCACGCCGCGGCCATCTTCGCCGCCAGCCAGCGCGCCGTCCGCAGCAGCCTCGCGTCTCCGTCACGCGGCCCAACCAGTTGCACGCCGATCGGTAAACCGTCCGCGCTTTGAAGCAGCGGTAAGCTGACGCATGGCATGCCGCAAAGCGTCCAGAGCGTGCAGAACGACGGGTCACCGGTGGCATCCAGCCCTTTCGGCGCGGCGCTTGGCGCCGCTGGCGTTATGATCGCGTCATAACGCTGCTCGAACAGCTCGACGAAGCTTTCGTGTATCGGTGCAATCTGGCGCAGCGCTTGCTGATATTCGACGGCGCGCACTTCACGGCCGCGCTCGATCTGCAGTCGCAGCTGCGCCGACAAACGATCACGGCTTTTTTCCCATTCGCGCTCAAGGTTCGTCGCCATCTCGGAGCTCATTATCTTGTGATGAAATTGCCAGGCATCGAGCGCCGAAGGAAAAAGTTCGACTTCTTCAAGCTGTGCTGCCGAGATGTTCGTTCGATTTCGGCAAACCCCTCTTTGGTATCTTCATCGGCGCGTTCCCAGACGGGCGTTTTGACGAACGCAAACATCGGCGGTAGCGGCGGGTCTTCGGCGGCAACTTCAATAAACGGAATCCGCGCCCGTGGGCGCATGTCGGGATCATTTTCGTCATAGCCGGTCAATTGCTCGGCGAGCAACGCAATGTCGTCGATCGAACGCGCGAACAGCCCGACATGATCGAGTGTGCGCGACAGCGCGAACGCGCGATGGCGTGAGATCAGCCCGTGCGTTGGCTTGAAGCCGACGACACCGCAATACGCCGCAGGCCGAATCGTCGAACCGTTGGTTTGGCTGCCGATCGCGAGCGGCACCATGTTGGCGCCGACCGCGGCGGCCGAACCGCTCGAAGAGCCGCCCGGAGTGTGCTCGGGGTTGTGCGGATTGCGCGTCTTGCCAGGGGAAAAGTAGGCAAACTCCGTTGTAACTGTTTTGCCGATGATCACCGCGCCGGCTGCGCGCAGCAGCGAAACGACCGTCGCGTCGCGCGACGGCGTGCGCCCGGCGTAAATCGGCGAGCCATATTCGGTCGGCATGTCGGCGGTATCGAAAATATCTTTGATCGCGACCGGCACACCGTGCAGCGGACCGATCGGTTGACCGCTCAAACGAAGCACGTCCGCCGCGCGGGCTTGCGCGAGAGCGTGATCGGGGTCGAGAAACGCCCAGGCTTGAACCTGCGGATCGATTTCACGGATGCGCGCCAGGCAAGCTTCGACGAATTGTTCCGAGCTAATTATTCCGTCGCGGATCAGGCGGGCTGCCTCGGTTGCGGAGAGCAGATGAAGATCGGTTAGGCCCATCGTCTGATTGCGAACCGTAGGGGCGATTCATGAATCGCCCCTACCTGCAGATCAATTTCCATACAAAAACTCCGGCAACCAAAGCGTCATGCCCGGCCAGATGTACATGAACACGAGGCAGATGCAGACGATGATCATGTAGGGCATCATGCCGGCGAAGATTTGATTCAGCGTAACATGTTTCGGCGCCACACCCTTAAGATAGAAGGCCGACATCGCCACTGGCGGCGACAGAAACGCTGCCTGGAGATTCACCGCCACCATGGTGCCGAACAGGATCGGATCGACCTTGAAATGACTCAGCAGCGGAATGAAAATAGGACAAAAGATAACGATGATCTCAGTCCATTCGAGCGGCCAACCAAGCAAGAAAATGATCATTTGAGAGATAAACAAGAATCCCAACGGCGACAAGTTCATGCCAAGCACCCAGCGTTCGATTAATCCTTGGCCGCCGTGCAGCGCGAACACGGCGGAGAACAGCGCCGAGCCGATGAACAGCCAGCACACCATCGCAGTCGTTTTGGCCGTGAGAAACGTCGCTTCCTTCATGTTCTGCCGAAGCTCCGGCGAGGCTCTGAGATTCCAGAGCCCGGGCACGACGGTGCCCACGAGCGTCCCTCCGATCGAGGCGGCTACGAGCAGCGACGCGAAGTCCTCGCCCTCGTACCAGCCGAGCGCGACGCCAATAAGCGCGCCCACGAGACTCCACCATAGGACCTCGCGCAGGTATTTCGTCATCACCGCGAGATACATCGCGCCGAGGGCGCCGATAGCCGCCGACTCGGTTGCGGTGCAGATGCCGAACAAGATCACCGCGAGCACCACGAACGTGAGGACGCCGAGGGGGACCACCGATGCCGATAGCTCCTTCAAGATCTCGAACTGTTCGCCGTCCATGCGCCAGAGATAGATGGCAAGCAGGAGCGCGGAGACCGCCGCCAACCCCCAAAACCATTGGTAAAAATGCGCCGGAACCTTGCCCGCTATTGATTGGGTCGTCGACTCCCCGAGCGTCGTCATTTCCTCGGGCGGCGCATCCGCCGCGCGCGGAGCCTCAGTCCCTCGGACCTCAGATTCCGCCTCTCCGAGTTCCTGTGGCTTTTCCGCGGTGGGCGCGGTCACCGCGACCGGCGGCTCCGTAGCGGCCTGAGTGGGCGCGGCGGGCCCGGCCAGAGGCGCAGCGACGGATGTAATTTGCGCCGCCGGGGCGTTGTAGATGACCACATACCACCAGGTTGCACCATAAGTACCGACTGTGAGCGCCACCGGCACCAGGAGCGCGAGCACGTTGTTCAGGATGAGGCCATAGCCTACCGGTTGGCCGTCTGGCGTCGTTGTGTCACGCACCAGGCTTGGTCGAAACGCGGCAGCGATGAGGCGGGGGACGATGCTGCGTGAGCGTTTGCTCTCGAGCCGCTTGATCCAATCCGGGACCGTGACCCTGTACTGGTCGGCCGACAGCTTGGGCGCGATCTTCGGATTGATGATCGCCCAGCCGAGGATGTACACGAGATAGAGGAAGGTGAGAAAGAAGCCCGGCAGCATGGCGGCGGCATAGAGCTTCACGATCGACTGCCCAGACACCGCGGCATAGACGATAATCATCACCGAGGGTGGGATAAGGATGCCCAGCGTCCCGCCGGCGGTAATGACTCCCGAAGCGAGCTTGACGTCGTAGCCGGCATTCAGCATTGGTCGGAACGCGATAACGCCCATGAGCACGACCACTGCGCCGACGATGCCGGAGGCGATCCCCCAAAACGCGGACACGAGCATGGTGGTCACAGCGAGCGAGGCGGGTACGCCCCGGAAGGCAAGCTGGACGCTATGAAACATGCGGTCGACGAGCGCCGCGCGCTCCATGATGTAGCCCATGAAGACAAACAGCGGAACCGATAGCAGGGTGTCATTCGTCATCACCCCGTACGTCCGTTGCACCATAAGATCGAAGATCCGACTCTGCCACCAGTGATGCGCCGGATCCCAGAAAGCGATGTAACCAAAGATCATGCCGAGGCCCATGAGTGTAAATGCCGTGGGAAAACCCATCATGATCGCAACCACAATGAGCCCCAGCATGGTCAGGCCGAGTACTGGATCGCTCATGGCTTGTTCCGCTCGTCTTCTTTGATTGCTCTCTCGTGCACCACGCCTTCTTCCATTACGCTGCGGTGGCGCGCGGCGTCGTCGATGGCATGCGCCGTCTCCATCGCAGCAAGGCGCGACTCTTCGTCCACGTACTCGCTGTGGGAGAGTTGGGTCTCGATAACGTCAATTTCTTCCACATCGTCCAAGCGCGCCGGCCAGGCGCCAGTGCGAATGCAAACAATACAGCGGACGATTTCAGCGAGGCCCTGAAGCATGACAAATGTTCCTGCGATCGGAATGACTGTTTTGAAGTAGTAGATGGGCGGACCCTCTGCCGTCACATTCGAATGCTCCGCGATGCGCCAGGAATCGGCGGCGTAGCCGTAGCCCGCATAGATAAGCCCGAGGATGCCTGGGATAAAAAACAGAAAATACAAGGCGAGATCGAGTGCCGGCCTGGGCGCGCGGTTTGAGATAGATATAGACAAAGTCAGCGCGCACGTGGCCGGCGAGCGCCAAGGTGTAGGCGCCGCACATCATGAATAGCGTGCCGTAGAGCATATTGTTCAGATCGAAGATCCAGGACGTCGGCGCGTTCAAGATGTAGCGCTTGAACACCTCGATGGAAACCACCATGGTCAATCCCAAGATCAGCCAGGCAAACGCTTTGCCGATCCAGTAACTGATCTGGTCAATGATGCGGAGCAGCGTTTGAGCGTTCATGATTTTTCTCGAAAAAAAGCCAGTCATCCGGTCACTGCCGAATGACTGGCGAATTGCCGCAATCGCTTCCGCGATTTAGCCCTTCTTGGCCAGCCGGCTTGGCGGCTGGCTTGGCGAAATAGTGGTTGTAGGCCATGCGGCGGGGTACGTTCGTGTCGAGGTCCCACTTTACCGCCCGCTCGGCAAAAGCGCGCTGCGATTCGGCGACCTCTTTGAAAAGCGGGAAGCTCGGCCGACTTCTTCGCCTCCACCTGGTCGAAAATCTCCAGCTGCTTTTGCAGGACCGAATCTGGCGTCCGGTAGAACCTTACCTTATCTTTGGTCTGCAACTCGATGTAGTCTTTCGAGTAGCGGTCGATGGCCTTCCAGGACATGTCCGCCGACGCCGCGTCAACGGCATATGCGATGATCGCTCTCATCTTTTCCGGCAGCGCCGTCGAACTTGGTCTTGTTGAATAGGATCTCGAACTGCTCGGCGTTCTGATGGTAGCTCTGCAGCATGCAGACCTTAGAGACGTCGGCAAAGCCGAGAGCGCGATCGGAGGACGCGTTATTGAACTCAGCGGCATCGAGAAGCCCCCGGTCCATCGCCGGAACGATCTCGGCGCCCGGCAGAGCATTCACCGCCGCGCCCATACCCTGGAACAGGTCGATCGAGATGCCCACGGTGCGGAACTTCATGCCTTTGAAGTCGTCTGGTTTCGTGACCGGCTTCTTGTACCAGCCGAGCGGCTGCGTTGGCATCGGCCCATACGGGAAAGAGACCACATTGGCGCCGAGCGAGTTGTAGATCTTGTTGAGCATCTCCTTGCCGCCACCGTACTTGTGCCAAGCCAGAATCATGTTGGCGTCCATGCCGTAAGCGGGACTCGATCCCCAGAGCGCGAGCGCGTTGCTCTTGCCGTAATGGTAGGAGAGCACGCCATGAGCGCCGTCGAGGGTTCCCTTCGACACGGCGTCGAGCACGCCGAAGGCTGGCACCACCGCGCCCGCGGGTAGCACTTCGATTTTCAAATCGCCGCCGGTCATGTCGACGACCTTCTTGGCGAAGTCCAGAGCGAACTCGTGGAAGATATCCTTCTGCGGCCAGGTGCTCTGCCAGCGCATCGTGGTGACCCCTTGCGCCTTGACGATATTGGGGAAACCCAAAACTGCCGCGCCGCCGGCGGCAACGGCGGCTTTGAGAACATTTCTTCGTGAGACTTTTTTTGTCTCTGGCTCCTGGATCTTTGCCTGGTCAGACATAGTTTGCCTCCTGTTTCGACAAATCATGAACTTTGGTCTTCCGCTTATATTACACTTCGAAGATTTTCGTCAACGTCGTTCCTCCGTGAGTCCCATTTGACACCCCGATCCACTCTCCGCTAGGCTCCCCAGCAATGAATCGAGAAACTCTCATTCGCGATCTGCGCAGCTATCGTCGGCGAGCGCTATGTTCTGATCGAGAAAGAAGACGTTGTCGTTTACGAACAGGACGGCTCGATCTTTCAAGTCATGCCGGAGATCGTTGTGCTGCCCAGCAACGTTGAAGAAGTCGCCGCCGTGGTGAAAGCAGCGAAACAGGCCGGCGTACCGATTGTGCCGCGGGGTTCGGGGACCGGCCTAGCCGGCGGCGCGGTGCCGGCGGAGGGCGGAATCGTTCTCTCACTAGCGCGGTTGAATCGCATCTTGAAAATCGATCTCGAAAATCGCATCGCCATCGTCGAGCCCGGGCGTGATCAACGCTCGATGTCACCAAGGCGGTGGCCAAAGACGGCCTTTTCTATGCGCCCGACCCGAGCAGTCAAGCCGCTTGCTCGATCGGCGGCAACGTGGCGAACAATTCCGGCGGCCCGCATACGCTCGCCTACGGCGTCACGACCAACCACGTGCTTGGCGTCGAAGTCGTATTGGACGACGGCGCAGTCGTATGGCTTGGCGGCGAAGTTCCGGACATGCCGGGCTATGATCTCTGCGGCCTGTTCGTCGGCTCGGAAGGCACCATGGGAATCGTCACCAAAGTAGCGGTGAGGCTGATGCAGACGCGCGAGTCGGTGCGCACGTTACTAGCCATTTTTGACGAGATGGATAACGCGACTCAGACCGTTGTCGACATTACCGCGGCCGGAATCATTCCGGCAGCGTTGGAAATGATGGATCGCACAACGATCGAGGCCATCGAGCGCGGCGCGCCGGTGGGCTTTCCGCGCGACGCGGAAGCGGTGCTGATCGTCGAAATTGAAGGCCTCACGGAGCACACCGACCGCTCGGCGTCGACTCGCGCGCGAGATCTGCCAACGCAACGGCGCGCGCGAAGTGAAGCTCGCCGCCGATGAAAGCGAGCGGCAACGATTATGGAAAGGCCGCAAAGGCGCTTTTGGCGCCATGGGCACGCTGGCGCCGAATTATTACGTCCAAGACGGTGTCGTGCCGCGCAGCAAGCTGCCGGAGATGATGCGCCGCATCGCCGCGATCAGCAAAGAATTTAATCTCCGCATCGCCAATGTGTTTCACGCCGGCGATGGCAATCTGCATCCGAACATTTTGTTCGACATGCGCGCGCCCGGTGAGCTCGATCGCGTGATCGAAGCCGGCGCCGCCACGCTGCGCGCCTGTATCGAGCTCGGCGGCAGCATCACCGGCGAGCACGGCGTCGGCTTGGAGAAGAAGGCTTATATCGGCTTGCTTTTCAACGAAGCCGATTTGGAAGCGATGGCGCGAGTGCGGCGCGTTTTCGACCCAGACAACAGGTTCAATCCGGCGAAACTCTTTCCGACACCAGCGAGCTGCGGCGAAGTACGTCTGCAGCCGGCACAAATCCCGGCGGGGTTGTGGATATGAAACTGTCTAGAGTTTCGAGTTCCGTGTCTCGGGTCTAGCAGATTTCTTCGCTCATCAACTCTAGCCCCGAGACTCTAGACTCACGAAAGGTCGCGATTGGAACTGCCGCACAACAAACCCGAGGACGCCGCCACTGCGAAGGTGCCCGCATTAGATCTCCCCGAGCTCTACCAATGCGTGCATTGCGGCCTGTGTTTGAATCAATGTCCGACCTATCGCGCTGCTGCACCTCGAACCCGAGTCGCCGCGCGGGCGAATTCATCTGGTCAAAGCCGCCGCTGAAGGACGCATCGAGCTTAACGATCGTTTCAAAGAACACATCTATCTCTGCCTGCTCTGCCGCGCCTGCGAGACAGCGTGTCCGTCCGGCGTGCAATATGGTCGGATCGCCGAAACCGCGCGCGAGCAGCTTGGCCCGCCAGGCTCGCCTTTCGCGCGCGCGGTACTGAATTTTGTTTTCACCCGTTTGCTACCCTTTCCGCGGCGGCTGCGTTTTGTCTTCGGTCTGCTACGTTTCTACCAACGGAGCGGACTGCAGCGGCTCGCGCGAACGCTCTTGCCGGCTAAATTGCGCGAAATGGATTCGATGCTGCCTGCCATCCCGTCCAAATTTTTTCATGCCGAAGCGGACGTCCTGCCAGCCGTCGGCGCGCGCCGCGCTAAAGTCGCCATGCTCAATGGATGCGTCATGCCGCTCTTATTCGGTGACGTCAATGAAGCCACCGTGCGCGTGCTCAGACGCAACGGCTGCGATGTCGTATTGCCGAAAAACCAGATCTGCTGCGGCGCGCTGAATATTCATAACGGCGAGAGCGTCGCGGCCAAACAGATGGCGCGGCACAACATCGATGTTTTTCTCGAAACCAACGTCGACGCGATCGTCGTCAACTCCGCCGGCTGCGGCGCGGCGATGAAAGAATACGGCTACTTGTTGCGCGACGATCCCGCCTATCGCGACAAGGCGGAGCGTTTCAGCGCGCTGGTCAAGGACGCCGGTGAATTTCTTGGGGATCTCGGCCTTAAAAGCGAGCTTCGTCCCGTCGATCTCACCGTGACCTACCAAGATCCGTGCCATCTCGCGCACGGCCAACGCATCCGCAGCCAACCGCGAAAATTATTACAGTCGATCCCCGGCCTGAAGCTAGTCGAGATGGAAGGCTCGGATCGCTGCTGCGGCAGCGCCGGCATTTACAACTTGACCCACCCAGACATGTCACAACAGCTGCTCAAGGAAAAAATGCAGTCGGTGGCGGCGACGAAAGCCGAGGCCGTCGTCGCGCCCAACCCCGGTTGCATGCTGCAGCTTCGCTACGGCGCCCAGCGCTACGGACCCGCGGTGAAAGTTTATCATCTGATGGATCTGCTCGACCGCGCCTGTGGCGAAAGCGGCGCCGCGACGCCGAAATGAAATCGACTCCCGATCAATTGACGCAGCGATTGGCCGCCGAGCTAGGCGCCGACGCGGTTAGTTTAAATGCCGACTTGCTCACTTCTCACTCGCGTGGACGGCAAGCAACCGGCATTGGTCTGCACGCCAGATCGAGAGCAAGTGAGCGCGGCACTCCGTCTCTGCGCGGAAGCGGATGCGACTGTAACTCCCTGGGGCGGCGGCACCGCCATGGCGCTGGGCAATCCGCCGCGCCAAGTTGAGGTCGTGCTCAATACTGGCAGACTCGATCGCGTGATCGACCACGACCCCGCCAATCTCACGGTGACGGCAGAAAGCGGGATCAGTCTGGCCGCGCTGCAACAACTGCTCGCAGGCCAACGCCAGTTCGTGCCCGTCGACCCGCCGTTTCCCGAACGCTCCACCGTCGGCGGCATCGTTGCCGGGAATCTCAACGGACCGCGGCGCAGTTATTACGGCAGCGTGCGCGATTTGGTGATCGGCATGAAAGTGGTTCTCATCAGCGGCGAACAGATCAAAGCGGGTGGCAAAGTCGTCAAGAACGTCGCGGGCTATGACATGTGCAAACTTTTTGTCGGCTCCCTCGGCACTCTCGGCGTCATCACCGAAGTGACTTTGCGCTTGACGCCGCTTCCCGAAAGCAGCGAGACCGCGCTCGTATCGGGCACTTTGGCGCAAGCGCAGAAATTCGCCGAAGAGTTGCTTCATTCGCCTCTGTTGCCGGCGGCGGTCGTGCTTTTACAAAACCAGGAGTCGGAGCGCTGGCAGATCGCAGCGAGGTTTGAAGGATTTGTCGAGACGATAAGCCGATGCCGTCGTGATGTAAGGGCGCTCGCCGATCGATTAGGGATGTCCGCCGAATTTTTCGGTGACGAAGGCCAGAATGAATTTTGGCAAGCGCGTCAGAACGTCCCTTTGCAGAGCGAACGTCTGGTCTTTCGCATCACGCTGCCGCGCGCCGAAGTCTTTAACTTCATCCCGAGGATCAAAAATTGGCACGGCGCGGCAATCAGCGCCGATGCCGCGATCGGTACCGTCTGGTTGACTTGTCAAGCAAATAAAGCAAACGCCTCGCGCTTTGCCGAACTGACGGAAATGGCGAATAGCCGCGGCGGTCACGTTATCATCTTCGCCGCGCCAAGCGACCTTAAGCACGGCCTTGAAGTATGGGGGCTATCGCCACCGACCCTAGCGCTCATGCGCCGGATCAAGCACCAATTCGACCCCGCGGGATTGCTCAATCCCGGTCGCTTCGTCGGCAGTCTGTGAGCGCTCCGGAAATCCGGGCCGCGCAGTTTTTACTTTCTCGCCTGACCGTTTTCATCAGCGGCAGTAATCCGCGGCATCAGATGGATCTGTCTACGATTGGCACATTGACCATCAATTCAAATCTTGCCCTTTGCAATTGCAGCGATGCTTGCGCTTAAGCTTTCGCCGCACGGGCTATCGCGGTTTGTGGCGCCTTGCCACCGACAGTTCTTCTACGTACAGTTGACGGATTGGAGAGGAAGCCACTCGGTGAATCGAACTTGGCTCGTGACCGCTTTTTTCTTCGCGCTTCTTCTGCTCATTCTGTACGGCGCGTTCTTGATCTTGACGCCGTTTTTGACGGCGATCACTTGGGCGGCGATTCTCGCCATTCTCTTCTACCCGGTGTACGCCGGGCTGCTCGAACTTATGCGCGGGCGCGCGACGCTCGCAGCGATGACGGTCATCGTCGTGATCACGATTATCGTGATCGCGCCCGGCGTCGAGCTGGCGCGGTTTTTAGCGGACGAGGCGGTCTCGTTGCTTCAGTCGGTGCGTTTGCTCCTGGACGAAGATGGCAAGCAGCAATGGCTGGCGCAGCCGTGGGTGCAGCACTTGATCGGTTGGTGGGATATGGCGACGTTCCGACTGGTGGATTTCAAGATCGACTGGAAGAATTTGTTGATTCAAGGGGCACAATCTTCGTCGACGTTTATCGTTACACAAGTCAAAGGGATCGCTCAGAACGTGCTGCTTTTCACGGTTAATTTTATCGTTGCTTTGTTTACGCTATTTTTCTTCCTGCGCGACGGTGCCGAGCTGGTCAATCGGATTCAGCGGCTGCTGCCGATGGACCAAGAGCATCAACAGCGGCTGTTCAAAAACATCGTCGACTCCGTTTTGGCCGTGGTGCACGGTTCCCTGGTCGTCGCGATGGTGCAGGGGCTGCTCGCCGGCTGGGCTTATTGGTTTTTAGGTGTCCCGTACGCGGTATTGTGGGGCGTGGTCACGGCCTTTGTCTCGCTGTTGCCGGTGGGTGGGTCGGCGATCGTTTCGATACCGGCCGCGATTTACTTGTTTCTCCAGGGCGAAACGGTGCGCGGCGTCGTGCTGTTGGTCTGGTGCTTGGGATTTGTCGGCACGGTGGACAATATTCTCAAGCCGCTTCTCATCGGCAATCGTCTCGGCCTGCCGGTCCTATTTCTCTTTTTCGGCATCCTTGGCGGTCTCTCGCTTTTCGGTGCGGTGGGGATCGTGCTCGGCCCGGCGCTGTTAGCGCTGCTGCGAGCGTTGCTCGATCTCTATTCGGAAGAATACTCGAACATCGAGCGCCCGTGAGGGAAACTTTTCGCGGCTGGAAACAACCGGCGATTGTGAATATATTGATTGAAGCGCGCAGTGGGAGGGTCGACTACCCGGAGGGATCGTGGGCGAGGATCTGCAAATCAAGCGGGAGATTGTCTTGGAAGCCGACGCCGAAACCTTGGAGCGGATGCGCAAAGAAGGGCACGCGCGCGGCTTCACGGTTTTTTGCGACGAGGGTGAACGTATCGGCGGCGCCAATACCGCGCCGCCGCCGCTCGCGTATTTCGCCCTTTCGGTGGGGTTTTGACTGCTGACGCAAATTTCCCGGTACGGGGAAATGCTCAAGACGCACATCGATAAAGCGAAGGTTTTTGTCATGGCGCGCTTCAAGAACGAGGGCTCAGTATTACGCGAGACCGTACAGGCGGAAGGATTGGGCGTGGAAACCCGCTGCGAAATAACCTCCGATGAATCACCGGAAAAAATCGCCAAAGTCGTACGCAATGCCGAGGCGGGCTGTTATGTGATTCAGACCATCCGCAAGCCGACGGAGGTGAAAAGCGAGTACACGCTCAACGGCGCGGCGTTTGATCCGGATTCATTCAAAAAATAATTCGCGACACGGAGGTGATAAAATGGCGACGGACGCTGAATTTTTCAATGTAAAATATAAAGAAGGATCGCTCGATCCGAAAGCGGCGCAACTGATCTTGTTCGCAGTGAATTTGGCGATCGGCCATGAGCACGGCGCCAAGCTCCATCTCGGTCGGGCGCGCGAGCTCGGCGCCAGCGAGGACGAGATTTGGGAGACGGTGGTTTACGCCATGCGTCCGGTGGCTGCCAACGTGCGCAACTTCGCCAAGGCGATCATCGCCAAGTGATTTTGTTCAAATCGTTCAAGCCTTCAAAACGTTCAAGGTAAGAGAGTAGAGCCGATATGAATCAGTGGACGATCGACGTTAACGAAGAAAATTTTGAGGCGGAAGTCTTAGAGCGCTCGACGGAAGTTCCCGTCATGGTGGACTTCTGGGCGGAATGGTGCGGTCCGTGCAAAGTCCTGGGTCCCGTGCTCGAAAAACTTGCCGACGAGTATGCCGGTGAATTCATCCTGGCCAAAGTCAACGTCGATGAAAACCAGGGGTTAGCGGGCGCCTTCGGCATCCAAGGCATCCCGGCGGTGAAGCTGTTTAAAGACGGCGATCTCGCGTCGGAGTTTACCGGCGCGCTGCCGGAGCCGATGCTGCGTGAGTTCCTGTCAAAGTTTCTGCCGACAGCGGCAGATAAGCAGGCGCTCGAGGCTCAAGCTCTCGAAGAAGAGGGTAAAACCGCCGAGGCGAAAGCACTCTACCAAACAATTCTCGAATCCGATCCGAACCATGCCAAGGCGCTGCTTGGGCTGGGGCGGTTGGCCATGAACGAAGGCGATAGCGCCACCGCGCTGGAGCATCTCGATAAAGTACCTATGGTCGCCGACGAGCGCAAAGAAGCGGATCGGCTGATCGCCCGTTTGAATCTTCAGGCCGGCGGGACGGCGAATGAAGCGGCGTTGCGCGAAAAAGTCAAAGTCGAGCCGAACAATATCGCGGCTCGCTTCGAGCTCGCCCAGGCGCTCGCCGGGGCCGAGAAGTATGAAGAGGCACTCAACGAATTTCTAACTATCGTGAAAGCAGATCGCGAATTTCAAGACGACGGCGCGCGCAAAGCGATGATCCAGATCTTCGAAGTGCTCGGCCCCGACGACCCGTTGACCGACAAATACCGCTCGGAGTTGGCCAAGGTTTTGTTCCGATAGTAAAGAGAAGTCCTAGCGGGTTTGAAACCTCGCGGCTACAGACACCGCGCTAACAACAGAAGCCGCGATTTCTTTATCGCGTATTTTGGGGGCTGCAGGAGCATGATTACACTAGAACAAGCGAATCGCATCATCACGGCCATTTTCGCGCGCGGCCGCGAATTGGCATGTCGTCCGCTCAGCGTCATCGTGGTCGAGCCCGGCGCCAAGGTCAAAGCGTTTCAAAAAGAAGACGACTCGGCGATGATGCGTTTCGAAATGGCGTACGGTAAAGCGTATGCGGCGTTGGCCTTGGGTCGATCGTCGTCGCTGGTGCGCATGCGCACGGAGGAGCGGCCGCTGTTCATGCAGTACCTGATGCGCGCCTCGGATGATCAGATTTTTCCCGAAGGCGGTGGCATGCTGATCCGCGGCGAGAAAGGCGAGTTGCTTGGCGCCGTGGGCGTCACCGGCGATACGCAGGAGCGTGACGAGGAGCTCGCCGCCCACGGCATCCGCGCCGCCGGCCTCAAGACCGACGAAGACTGCGCCAATCTCGGGACGAAGGTGCGGTTGGAAAATTGAAGAAGAAGGCAATAGGCAACAGGCAATAGCAAAGAAGAGGGAATGATTCTGCCGTACTGTTGCCTAATGCCTATTGCCTGCTTTCACGCAATCCATTCCGACACCGGCGCTTTTGCTTCGTGAAGCGGCTGGCAGACGATATCTACCAGGGTTGGTTCCGCCGCGCCGAGCGCTTCTTTTAACACTTTGCCGAGATCGTTGGGTTCGGTGACGCGCCAGCTCTTGACGCCGAAAGCGGCGGCGACCGCGGCATGATCGGTGGCCGCGAAATCCACGGCAAAGTAGCGCTGCCCGTAACCCGACTTTTGTCCGGCTTTGATCCAACCGTAGCTCGCGTTTGCGATCACGATAAAAGTAATCGGCAAATGATAACGCGCCGCGGTTTCGAGCTCGCCGCAGGTAAAACCGAAGCTGCCGTCGCCCATCACCGAAACGCATTTGACTTCGGGCCGCGCGAAATGCGCGCCCATCGCTGCCGCCATCGAATAACCAAGCGCGCCGTGGGCGCGGTTGGAGAAAACCCGCCGGCCCGTGCCGTGCACTTGATAGTAAGCTGAAAAATAGGGGCAGGGTGTGCCGGCGTCGACGACCACGATCGCATCCGGATCGAGGACGCGTCTGAGCTCCGCCACCACACGCTCCGGTTTGATCGGTCTGTCGGCAGACTCGGCGAGCGCTTGGAATTTTGCAAATTTTTGTTCTTTCGCGGCTTCGATCTGAGTAGCGTCGAGTGGCCGTTTTGTGTTCGCGAGCGCTTGATTCAACATTCTCAGGCCGAGCTTGGCGTCGCCGATCAGCGCCGCATCCGCTGGATAATTGACGCCCGGCACTGCGGGGTCGACGTCGAGGTGAATGATTTTACTTTGTCCCGGTGCGGGATGGCGTCGGCGTTCGGTGGTCACCGAGCCGGCGCGGCAGCCGATGAACATAATCAGATCCGCTTGATCGACGATCGCGCGCGTCTCGGGCGTGCCGCCGTTGGAGCCGACGACGCCGACGGCCAGCGGATGGTCTTCGTTGATCGAACCTTTGCCGCTGATCGTGGTGGCGACCGGCGCGGACAAGCGCTCGGCGAGCTCGAGCAGCTCCGGCTCGGCCTCCGACATCATTACGCCGCCGCCGCAGATAAAAACCGGATGCGCTGCATCTTGCAGCAGGTAACTTGCGCGCTCGATGCATGCGGCGTCAGGCGCGAGCCGCTCGGCTGGGTAGCGGCCAAAGCTTGGCTCGCCCCAAATTTCCGCTCGCTTGACCGTGCCGTTTTGCACGTCGAAGGGGAGCGCGATGTGCGCCGCGCCGGGCCGGCCTGTGGTGATTTGTTTGAAAGCGGCGCGGAACGCGAGCGGCACGTCTTCTGCACGGTTAACCACCATGTTCCATTTCGTCACCGGACGCATGAGCGCACCTTGGTCCAGCTCGGTCAGAGTGTAACGGCCGCGCGCGCTGACCGATATATCGCTATTGATGCACAGCAGCGGCACGGATGATTCGTTGGCTTCGGCGAGTCCCGGCAAAATATAGGTAACGCCGCCGCCGCTCGGCCCTTCGCAGACGCCGACCTTGCCGGAAACACGCGCGTAGCCGTCTGCCATGTAAGCGGCCGAGCGCTCATCCCGCGCGAGGATATGACGCATGCCATGCGGTAAGCGCGCCAGCGCGTCATAAAACGGTAGGCTGGTGTCGCCGCACAGACCGAAAAGGATCTCGACGCCGTGTGCTTTCAGCATCTCCACGGCGGCTTCGGCGCCGGTCAGAGTGTCGGTCGCCCGTTCGCTTGCAATTGCCATAGTATCACTGCTCCAGAATTCTCCCGCCTGATTCAAATTGTCCGCAGAAAATAGGTGGTGGTTCGGTTTGCGAAAGATCTCTCACTTCGTTCGAGATGACAAATGCTTATTGGTTGTCATTCCGAGCGGAAGCGAGGAATCTCTCCGATATCAAGACTCATGGCAGATTGAAAATGAACCACTACCAAAAATAGCATGACCTTTTTTTCTCTCGGACGATCGTATTATGATGAGATAGAGGATTACAAACAGCTTACCTCCTCCGCATTTTTTAATTCTTACAAATCATGGCAAGCAAAACTCTCTCCGTCGACACAATTGAACCGGAAGTCCAACGGTTGGCGCGCGCGCTTTATCAAAAAGCGGCCGAGCACAAGCCGTCGCTCTTCGAAGCCAAGGATTTGTTGGGCCGCATGATCGACTGGTCGCTCGAAGACGAGTCTCTGCGCGTCGCCTTGTTCCGTTTTGTCGACGTGCTGCCGAGCCTGGAGTCTTCGACGGAAATCGGCCGCCATCTGGAAGAATACTTCGCACGCGTCGATCACGCCCTTGGCGGTCTGGCTTTTCTCGCGCAGGCGCTCCATGCCGGAACGCTGGTGGCGCCGGTCGTGCGGCGCAACGTCATCAAGCTGGCGCGCCGCTTCATCGCCGAAGAAAGCGGCGACCATTTGAACAAGGTTTTGAGCGGCCTGCGCAAAGAGCCCGCGGCCTTCACTCTCGACGTCGTCGGCGAGGCGACCGTGAGCGAGGTGGAAGCGGCGGCGATGCAGCAGCGCTATCTCGAACTATTACGCCGGCTGTCGAAGTTGAGCGAGACTTGGCCGGCCTGCGCGCAGATCGACGATGCGCCGAACGGCAAGCTGCCGCGCGTTAATTTATCCGTCAAGCTTTCCTCCTTGTGCGCGCGCTTCGACCCGTTGGATCCGAGCACGGAGTCGATCGTGCGCGAGCGGCTGCGCTTGCTGTTTCGCGAAGCGGCCAAGCTCGGCGCGGCGATTACCGTCGACATGGAACAATACGCTTTCAAAGATCTGACCCTGGAAATTTTTCGCGGCGTGTTGGCGGAAGAAGAATTTTCCGCCGCGCCGCGGGCAGCGATTGCACTGCAAGCGTATCTCAGAGAAGCGGAGAGCGACGTTCGCGAGTTGATTCGCTGGGCGCATCGGCAAAAACGGCGGATCGGCGTGCGCCTGGTCAAGGGCGCCTACTGGGACAGCGAGATCGCCTGGGCGAAACAGAAGGGTTGGCCGATACCGGTTTTCCTGGACAAAGCGGAAACCGATGCGAGCTATGAGCGGATCAGCCGGCTCCTGCTGGAAAATCACGACGTCATCGACGCCGCTTTCGGCAGCCACAACTTGCGCAGCTTGGCCCACGCCATCGTCGTAGCGAAGGAACTCGGGATTGCGCCCAACGGTTACGAGATCCAAATGCTTTACGGCATGGCCGAGCCGGTGCGCCAGGCGATCATTCAAAACGGCCAGAGAGTGCGGGTCTATCTGCCGGTGGGCGAATTGCTGCCCGGTATTTCCTATCTAATTCGCCGGCTGATGGAGAACACCTCCAATACTTCGTTTCTGCGCCAGACCTATGCCGATCGAAAAGACATCGGCGCTTTGATCAAGGCGCCGGCACGGCCGTTGAAGGGCTACGATGGTACGCCGGAGTTGTCTGCGGCGCCCGCCGATCTATCCGAGCCGTTTCGCAACGAGCCGCCGATCGATTTTTCGCAGCGGCAAAATCGCCAGCGGTTTTGCCAAAGCGCTCGAAGAAGTTCGCGAGCAATTCAAAAAAAGCCGGGTACGCAAGCGCAGCAGTGGCTCATGGTTGGAGTCGGTGAACCCCGCCGATCCCAAGGAAGTCGTCGGGCAGGTCCGCGCGGCCAGCATCGATCAAGCCGAAACGGCGATCGAAAGCGCGGCGCGATTTTTCCCCAAGTGGCGCGCCACGCCGGCGACGGAACGGGCCAAGCTTCTTGCTAAGGCAGCCGCGATCATGCGCAAGAAACGCTGGGAACTCGCGGCGTGGGAAGTTTTTGAAGTCGGCAAGGGATGGCGCGAAGCGGACGGCGATGTTACCGAGGCGATCGATTATCTGGAGTATTACGCGCGCGAGATGTTACGCCTGAGCGCGCCGCGCCAGACCCAACAGTTGCCGGGTGAAACCAACATTTATTTTTACCAGCCGCGCGGCGTCGCGGCGATCATCGCGCCGTGGAATTTTCCGCTGGCGATTCTTACCGGTATGACCGCGGCGGCTCTGGTGACCGGCAACTGCGCGCTGATGAAACCAGCGGAGCAGTCGCCGATCCTGGCCGAGCATCTGCTCGCTATTTTACGCGAAGCCGGATTTCCCCAGGATGCCTGCCAACTGCTTCAAGGCGGCGGCGAGATCGGCGCGCACTTAGTTCGATCAGCGCAGGTTCATCTCATCGCGTTTACCGGCTCACGCGAGGTTGGTTTGGAAATTTTGCGCGAAGCCCACACGCACCGTCCCGGGCAAAACCACGTCAAGCGCGTGGTTTGCGAAATGGGCGGCAAGAATGCGCTGATCATCGACGCCGATGCCGATCTCGACGAAGCGGTGGTTCATATCATCGATTCGGCGTTCGGCTATCAGGGGCAAAAATGTTCGGCGGCGTCGCGGGTGATTTTGTTAGACGAAATTTACGATCGCCTGCTCGCGCGGCTTATCGGTGCGGCGCGCAGTCTCAAGATCGGTGCGCCCGAAGACCCGCGCAATGTCCTTGGGCCGGTGATCGATGGCGAAGCCAAAGAGCGGATTGCCGAGTATATTCGCCTGGGCAAGAAGTCGGCGGAGTGCGTCCTGGAAATGGCGGCGCCGCGAGACGGATTTTTTGTCGGGCCGGTAATTTTTGGCGACGTCGAGCCGTCGAGTCGGATCGCGCAGGAAGAAATTTTCGGACCGGTGTTGTCGGTGATTCGCGCGCGCGATTTCGATCATGCTCTGGAGATTGCCAACGACTCCGCGTTCGCGTTGACCGGCGGTATTTTTTCGCGCTCGCCGGCGCACATCGAGAAAGCGCGCGAGGAATTTCGCGTCGGCAACCTTTACATCAACCGCGGGGTCACCGGCGCGATCGTCGAGCGCCAGCCTTTCGGTGGGTTGAAGCTCTCCGGCATCGGCTCCAAGGCCGGCGGACCGGACTATCTTTTACAGTTTCTCGAACCGCGCACAGTCTCCGAAAACACGCTGCGCCATGGGTTCGTGCCGCCGGAGCGACTGAAGATAACCGGAAAATGAGCGTTCAAGTCGTTCAAAACGTTCAAGACGAAAAGCCCAACCCGCGTGAAAGACCCGTCAGGTCTGGATTCGCTTCGGCTTATCGTGCTCCGTGGTGGCTGCCGGGCGGGCACCTGCAAACCATCTATGCGCGCTCGCTGGCGAAAAATTGCCGCGTCGCTTTTCGTCGCGAACGCTGGGAGACCCCTGATCAGGATTTCATCGATCTCGACTGGCTCGGCCAAGAAGCGGACGACTCCAGACTCATCGTGCTGTTTCACGGCTTGGAAGGTTGCTCGCAAAGTCATTACGCGATCAGCCTAATGAAGGCGGCGACTCGGAGCGGCTGGCGCGGCGTGGTGCCGCACTTTCGTGGCTGCAGCGGCGAGGCCAATCGGCTTGTGCGCTCGTACCATTCGGGCGATTCCCGTGAGATCGATTGGATCCTGCGCCGGTTGAAAGATGCTAATCGACACGCCAAGATTTATGTGGTCGGAGTATCGCTGGGCGGTAATATGCTTTTGAAATGGCTCGGCGAGGAAGGGGTGGCGGCGTCATTGATCGTTGAGCGCGCGGTTGCGGTATCGGCGCCGATGGACCTCGCGGCCGCGGCGCGAGTGCTCGACTCTGGTTTCAATAGAATGGTTTACACCAGCCATTTTCTCAACTTGCTCAAACCGATGGCGCTGGCAAAAATCGCGGCCCACGACTTAGCCATCGATGCGCGAGCGATTCGCGCCAGTCTGACGTTTCGTCAATTCGACGATCTCTTCACCGCGCCGCTGCACGGTTTCAAAGACGCCGCTGACTACTGGTCGCGCTCGAGCAGCAAACCCTGGCTAAAGCACATCCGCGTCCCCACGCTGCTGGTCAACGCGCAGAACGATCCGTTTTTACCCAGCGCAGTATTGCCCAGCCCAGCAGAAGTTTCCGATGCGGTCGCACTAGATTTCCCCAAAAGCGGCGGTCACGCAGGATTCGTTTCCGGGAGCTTTCCCGGCAACCTTGATTGGCTGCCCAGACGGATTTTGGAGTTCTTTTGCTGAGGCCGCTTACGGTGTAAACATTTCATTCACCGATGAAAACGTCGCTCCGGGTTTGGGGCCGCCGGCAATGACGTAGATCGACTGGCCGAGCACGGCGACGCCGAGGCCGTGTCGTGCCGTCGGCATAGGCGCCCAACGCTGCCAGCGGTTTTGTGCCGGATCGTAGGATTCGACTTCCTTGTGTGTTCCTCGAGTCGTTTCGCCCCCGAAAACGAAAATCTTGCCGTCAAGAGCAGCGGCGGAGATGCCGCTGCGCACGGTTGGCAGCGGCGCAAGAGCTCTCCAGCGATTGGTTGCCGGATCGTATTCCTCGTTGTCGGCAATGCTGCGATCGTGCCGGCCGTTGATGCGCCCGCCGATGGCGTAGAGCTTGCCGTTTACGACGCCGATTGCATGGTGGTCGCGCGGCGTCGGCAGCGGCGCTCGCTTGGTCCAACGATCTTGTGCCGGATCATATTCCTCGTTGACATTGGTATTCTTTCCATTGGCACCGACCCCGCCGATCGCAAAAATCTTTCCCGCGATCACGCCAACGGCTAGCGCGCCGCGCGCCGTTGGCATCGCGGTTTTTACGCTCCACCGATCGGCGGCCGAATCATATTCGTAGACGGTATCGACGGATCCGATACCGGAGATGTAACCGCCGATGACGTAAATTTTCCCGTTTATGGCGGCGGCGCCGATGTGGTGTAGCGCCTTCGGCAGCGCGGCGCGCCTGCGCCAAGAATCTTTTTTCGGGTCGTACTCTTCGACGAGGTCGCCGCCTTTTTCGTAACCACCCATGACATAAATTTTTCCGTCTAACTGGACGGCAGCAACTTCGGTGCGCGCCGACGGCATGGGCGCGCGCTGTTGCCAGACCCCTGGCAGCTGCGCGCGCGCTTCGCGCTGTGAGAAGAGAAAAAAAACGTAAAGGCTTAGGATTGCAATCGCGCTTGGCGGCCCACGGCATGCCTCGATTCACGCTTTGCGATCAGCGAGCGTCGCAGATTTCGTTGAATATCGAATTTCTCTCGCTTAAGACGGGTAAGGATTTTCGAGTGCGTGTTGTTCCATGAGCGCATGCAGGTCGACCATCGTGTAGGCGCAATATTTGGGATCGTAGCCGAGTTTTTTCGCGGTCTTGCCTTGTTCGATGATGCGCTGCAGGATCATGCGGTTGAGCGGACCGTGGCCCATGCGGTCCTCGTGTTGCACAAGATCGGCTTCGGCGTGGGCGGTGAAGTAAATCGCTTTTTGCGTGCTCATGCCATAATGCCGAACGAGCGCTTCGCCCCATTGCTCGGCCCAATGCCCAAGAGTTTCCTCGTAAACATGGGCGCCCCAAAGCTCGATGAGCGAGCCATCTTGAAAAACTCGCCGGCAATAATCGCTGATTGCGCGTCCCGGAGCGGAAGCGGGTTGCTCGAACAACTCCTCTTTGGAAAGGCCGAGAGCGTTGGCGGTTTCGAGCAAGATCAAGATATGACCCGGCGGTTTCGGTGCGATCAGCTCTTCGGCGATCTTGTCGGAAAACGCCGGTAATAAATCGTAATTTTCGACAAAAAAAGGCAGGTGAACGTAGTACGAAACGGCATTGAGCGCCACGACTTCAATGGAAAAAAGACCCCAATCCTTAAAGAAACGGCGCAAGCACGGCAGCGGCAACGTGCCCTCGCGCAATCGGGTCATGAACGCGCCGTGATTGATTCTCTCATCCCAGTGAGCGTAAACATCCTGATAGAGATGATCGACGAATGCCTTGGCGCCGGCTGATGCCGTTGGAGATTTCATTTGCGTGGCTTGACTCATGGCCGGATCGTCTTGCAGCTTTTACACTGAGTTGATTTACTGTATTGTTAATACCTAAAATAATTTACGTGTCAATCGCCGCGCCGTGGCGGAGGGACCATGGATACTCTGACGCCGGATGAGTTTTTAAAGCAATTGATCGCAACCCGCGAGGCTTTCTGGGAACAGATGAACGCCGAGCGCAAGAGCTACGGCGCGGAAAAGCCTTTGAGCCCCGCAGTGGTTTTGCGCCGGCTGCAGTTTGGCGTCGTGATGGAACGCAAGGCCGCCGAAGTCACCGCTCCGTGGGTCGGCAAGATCCCTGATATCGATCTGCAACAGCCGATGTCGGAATACGTCGTCAACGAGTTGAAGCACGCATCGATATTGCGTCAAAGGATTACCGAGCTGAACGGCGATCCCGACGCGCTCTGGAATCAGCCGTTGAAGGAGCTGAAAGAACTGTGGGATTTTCACGCTTCTTTGGGCTCGCTCTGCGAATTGATCGCGAGTGTTCAGTTTGGCCATGAAGAATTCTTCCCCAGGACTTCGAAATCGTTCATCGAGCGGGTCGCGCCCATCGATTCGAAGACCGCGGCGATTTATCGCGACACGCTGCTCGCCGATGAGGAGGGCCACGAATGGATCGCGCCGGAAATACTCAGGCGCTACGCAAGTGACGGCGCAACCCAACGGAAGTGCCTGGAGGCGTTGCAGAAAGGTTGCGAGCTATTCGGCAAGGCGATTCAGAGCTTCAATCGGAGCATGCCGGCCTGAGGTTGGAAGGTTTTGGAGTCTTTGGAGTGAAAATGTCCCGATTTGAGAGTATTTTAGACTTTACGATCGGCGTGTCAGTGCTTCGGCTCGATTCTTTTCCCGTAAGTTACCTCGCCTTTGTCGATTCGGATCGAGAACCCGCAGTCCGGATTGGTGCACGCCCAGGCTTTATACATCACTGAAGCGCCTTCTTGACCGTAGTCCGAGAGAGGAATCAACAGTCCGTTGTTGCATTTCTGGCATTTCGGCAGGTCCATCTCCACTCCTCCTTATCACCAAGAACTTGCGCCGATTAAAAAAAGTGTAATCGAGCGAGTAGGCTAAATCAAGCAAGTGTTCCGCACCGGAACGCTCTTATCCACCAATAAACAAAAAGGGGTAATCGATTTTATCGATTACCCCTTTTTTACGCGGCGCTTCAGGGAAGATTACTTGGTCTTTTTATCCATGGAATCGCTTTTTTTCTCGTCCGTGTTGTCGGTTGCCTTTTTGGTTGATTTCTTGGTCTTGCCCTTGGCCTTAGCCTTTGCTTTGGTGTCGTCTGGCTTCTCGGCCGATTTCTCCATCGCCTTCTCGCTCTTCTTTTCCGTGGCGGGGGGAGTCGCTGGCTTTGCGGGTGTGGCGGGCGTCGCCTGGGCAAAGCTGACGGTGCTGAACCCAAGAATAGTCAACGCGACAACGAGTACTTTGATTGCGTTCATCGTATCACCTCCTTTCGCAGTTTAGACGTTGAGATCGAAATTTAATTCAAATGACCACGGAAATTCCCGAAACACAAGGCAATGAAATTCGGTTTGAGCTATGCCGTCACGGCTGCGGCATAGCTCAATGATTCCCATCTCGTTGAAGCGGTCGACTAGAGCCCGTAAAATCGACGCGCGTTCTCGTCCAGCAGTTTTTTTCGGACGTGAGCGGGGATGTCATCGCGATCGCGCAAAACTCTTGCGGTTCCTTCCGTGCGGTCGGCGTGCGGGTAGTCGGACGAAAACATGAAAAGGTCTTCGCCGACTTCTTCGACGATCTTGCCGAGGGGCGGTTCGTTGCCTTCGCAGCCGAAAAATACCCGGCCGGTTTTAAGATAGTCACTGGGCGGATGGCTGATCAGATCCCTGGCGCCATAGCGCGGATTGTCAAAGTGGTCGTCCATGCGCTCGACATGCGCGGGAACCCAACTGATACCGCCCTCGAGAAAGGCAAATTTCAAATTCTTATATCGATCCAAAAGGCCTGAGCAAAGCACGCTCGTGAGCCCAGCCATGATCGGAAAGATGCCCGCCAGGACGCGATTGGGAAAGTGGTGTTCGAACAAGGTATCGACAAAGGGGAACTGCAGACTGAAGTGCACGGCGATCGGCATCTTTACCCGATCCGCTTCGGCGAAGAACGCCTCGTGCGCGGGATGATCGAGGCGCCGGGCGCCCGCCGTGCCGTTGATCATTACTGCCCTCACGCCCATGTCGTGTAGGCGGGTGATTTCTTTGGCTGCACCTTCAGGATCCAGCAATGATACGACGCCGACGCCCTTAAGTCGGTTCGAAGCTTGATTGCAAGTTTCGTTCAGCCAGGTGTTGTAGGCGCGGCAAACGGCGTTGGCTAATACGCCGTCAGGCCAGGCGTTGGCGTGCAGAAGAAAGCTCGGATAGATAAACTGCACGTCGATGGCTTCCGGTCGAGGTCGTCCAAACGCTCTTTGAGATTGGTCAGCGTCTGACTGCCTGGAGAAGCGCGCCGCGCCGACTGCAACGCTTTCCCCGGAGGGGCGGCGGTTCCCGGCGCGCCGGCACCCTTGATCGTCGGTCTTTTATAGGAAGTCTGACCGTCGATGACCCAAAAATTATGTCCTTGTTCATC
The DNA here is from genome assembly GCA_963755715.1 of uncultured delta proteobacterium. Taxonomy (GTDB): domain Bacteria; phylum Desulfobacterota; class Binatia; order UBA9968; family UBA9968; genus DP-20. The sequence goes on along the minus strand of CAVWLW010000034.1, from coordinate 41,649 downwards.
GCCGAGGAGTCGGGGCCGATAGTTGCGCAGACCTGGCTCCATGTATTTCTCGAATATTTCTTCGGTCTCAAAAAAATGACCGTCACCGTCGATAATCATAGCTCAAACCTTTCTGCAAAATCATCATTCGCTAACAGTCAATGCCGGATTCAATCAGTCTCTACCTTTTCCATTTTTGTCGCGATTTTCAACCGTAGGCGCCGGTGCACAATTCATTTCGCGCGCTGCGACACTGCTTCGGGGTTCAGTCCCGTAGGACAAGGATAAGCCTTTAGGCTGTGCTTGATTTTATTGCGCGCCATGAGCTCGGCATAACTCACGCCGACCGCTTTGGTGTTGATTACCGGCACGCCCAGCTGGGGCTCCAGCTCTTCGGGAGTGACGACATAAGGATAAATTTTTCCGCCCAGCGGAATAATCGCCTCGGCGCCCTGCTCGACCAGTTCTTTGCCGACCGCGAGCGTACGCTCGACGACGACATCATGATAGCCGGAAAGATCACCGGTGTCGTACAGAGCGACGGTGCGAATGCCGCTGACGAAGGACTTCATACCATAGCTTTGCACGAGTCTCATGGTGTGCGGCATATGGGTTTCCAGCGGTACGATCAGGCCGAAACGGTCACAAATACTCGCGGTAAAGTGCAGCGAAGCGCGCAAAAGGCCGATTACCGGCATGCGCACGGCCAAGCGGCTCGCTTCCACGCCGGGGTCGAAGGTGTTGCTCTGAATCACCGCATCGAAACCGCGCTGCTCCGCTTCGATCGCTTTTTTGACCAGCGCCGGGGTTTCGAGAATGTGATGCAATCCGGAGAGCGCTTTGCGCTCTTCGAGCAGGCTTAAGACTTCGCCGCCGCCGAGATCTTCCGGATAAGCTAGCTCGAAAGAGGTGTCCGGCGAAGCGTAGCTCTTGAGCAGTTGGGCAATATGACTCTCGAGCTCCGGCGAATGGCGTTTATAGGAGTGATTCAAGAACATAAAGCGCATGGTTTAGCTCCTTAACTGAGAGTAGAATAAATGGGACCTATGCTAAGATTTCACTGTTATCCACCAAAGATCGAGCGCAGCTGTTTGGCATATTCGTCTAACTTTTCCGCCAGCGCGGGGTCGACCGGAACAATCTTCAGTCCTTTGAGCATGGCGGCTTGCTCATTGGCCAGATCGCCGCGGGCGATGAGGCGTCCGGGAGTTTGCATCAGCTTTTGACCTTCGCGCGAAAGCACGAAATCCAAAAACACTTTCGCCGCGTTCGCATGAGGCGCCTGGGCCGACAAACCGATGCCGACCATGATCGCCGGCACTTCGCCTAAAGCCGTCCACTCGATGGGCGCGCCGCGCTCTTTCATTCGCTCCACCGACGCCGCGGGAATATTGATATCGAAAAGGCCTTCCCCGGCGACAATCAGCTGCGCCAACAATTCATGACCCTCGCGCGGGCTCGGTTGCTGCTTGGCAAGCGCGCGCATGTATTTTAGGCCGCGCTCCTGGCCCATGATCTGCAGCATGCCGGCGAACCAATCCGCCTTGGTTCCCTCCATCATTAATGCGCCTTTCCACTTGGGATCGAGCAGGTCGTCGTAAGATTTCGGCAGGGCGCGCGCCGTCACGAGTCGGGTGTTGTAGGCGGTCACGTAGGCGTTGTAGTAAACCGTCGTCCAAAATCCCTCCTCTTTAAATTCCTTGGGATAAATCGAATTGGCTTGCGGCGTGTAGCGAGCCAGTATCCCGCTGCGACTGAAAATGTGCATGCTGAATTCCACGGTCTGAATGACGTCCGCGAAAATTTTCTTGGCGCGCGCCTCTGTCAAAACACGCGTCAAAAGTTTCTCACTGCCGATGCGGTTGAGCTTAACTTTGATAAACGGATAGCGCTTTTCAAAGGCGCCGATCACGGCGTTGGCTTCGGCGACATTCATCGACGCATAATAAACCAGCTCGCCTTCGCGTCTGGCGGCTTCGAGCAGGCCGTCCTGGCTGGCGGCCATAATGGGAGCCGGTGGAGCGGCAGCAAAGAACACAACGGCAAGCCAAAAATGCAGTCGAGTCTTTCGTCCAGTCATGCGCTAAAGCGCCTCTATCTTGTCAACGAATCGATAAAGCCATTGTCTTCGAGCTCGCGGATAAAGCGATCGTCGACAAATCTTTGCGCGTCGACACCCTTCGCCTCCGGCAACTCGTTGGCCATGAAATCGAGCAGAGTTTGCAGTGAAGCGACCACGGGATAAGGCGCGCGCGGCATGCCCGGTTGGGTGAGATCATAGGTTTCCGCCGCGATCGTTCGGTCGGCAATGCCGCTATAATCGGCCTGGACGTCGATGGTGAACTCACGGTCGGTGCGGTAGCGGTGCATGCCCTCTACGTAGGCTGTCACGAATTTGCGCGTGATCTCGGGATTGTTTTCGATATAATCGCGCCGCGCGGCGATGCCGCCGAGCGCGTAGTTGAGGCCGTACTCGGCGAAATCGATCAGATATTTGCAGCCATGCCGGATCGCGTCGATGCACTCCGGCGGCGTGCCGACGACGGCGTCGACTGTGCCGTTGAGCAGGGCTTCGAGTTCGGCTGCAGCGCCATGTGGTATCGGTTCTTCGCGTAGTCCCTTAATTCCAGCTGCGGACAATTTTGCGATGACGAACTTCACCAGTGCATCGCCGATGCCGCCGTCGGCAACCGTGCCGATTTTTTTTCCCGCTAGTTCCATACGGCTATTTAAACCGGGACGACCGATGACGAATTGCTGGTTGATTCCACCGGTCAAAAACACGACATCCGCCTCGCCCTTGAGATCTGCCCTGAGCGGCGCCGGTGCGGCCAGATTGCCGAACTGGATCTCGCCCGCCATCAGCCCGCGCACGACGCCCTTGGCGCTGCCCATGAGGCGCGGACGCGTGATGTCCAAACCGTGCTTGGCAAAGAGCCCGGCTTTCCAAGTCACCATCATCGGCCCCGCTCCTTGCCCAATGGTGGCAAAGCCGGCGGCGAGCGGTGTTGTTGCTGTCATCGTGATTCTCCAAAACAATCTCTATCGAGTTTAGTTGTTGCGCTGCCGACTGTCCGTCGATCATCTAGAGTACCTCCTAACACGTGACGGCGGTCAGGAGTCAAGAGTTTCGACAGACTATTCCAAAGAGACATCAAGAGTCATCCCAGCTCCCAAATGAAATCCCACAACGGTGCGCTTAACGCGCCATGATAAAGACTTCGATGTCATCACTAGCCCGGTCATCAAGACGGCTACAAGTTGCCTGACTTTACTGCATCACGGTGAAAATCGGCTTTTTGCTGGCGCTCCCACCCGACAATGTGACGCTGCTTTGGCTGCGCTCGCGAAGACGAAAATTTTGTGCACCGAATTTGCGAATTGTTGACGTATTGACACACTTTTCTCCGTTATTGGGCGCCCAGCGACCTGTAGATTAACTGAGAACTTTCCGCCTCCGTTGACAAGTTTCAAATTGAGCAGATAATTGATCATAATTCTCGCGTGGCGCTAAGATTTTTCTGAGTACACCAACCCCCAAAGGGCGCTAAGATATGGTTGTAAGCGCGCTCAATATCTTTCTCCACATTTTCAATTGTCGCTGCCAATTTTCGATCTCGACAAAAACCTGTATCTGTGGACGCTTCGGGTAAAAGATAGGACAAGTTCGCCAATTTTTGAACGGAATGAAAAACTTTTTTAATAGACTGCCCTTAAGAGTCATCGCGGAGGCGTTCGTAATCGCCGGCCTCTACGCTCTTAGCGGCCAGATTACGCCGCATATCTCGCTTCCCGAGGGCGGCGGTACGCCATTATGGTCGCCTGCGGCGATCGCTCTTGCAGCGGGTTTAGTCATTGGCTACCGCGCCGGCGTGGGTGTGTGGCTGGGCTCGTTGATCGTCAATTATACTCTATTGTTCGGTCCGGCTGCGCCGCTTACGGCGGCGGCGCTGGCGAGCGGTTGTACTCTGGAAATGTTAGCGGCGACGCTGCTGATTCGGAAATACGTGCCGTATCTTTCCGTTCACCATCAAGCCGATGGTGGGCGCCGAACCCCGAGCACGGGTCGTGATATTATTTTTTTCATCGCGCTCACGGCGCTCGCCTCTATTCTCTCGCCGTCGGTTGCCGTGGTGAGCCTCAAGTATGGCGGCTTTATCAGCTGGAAAGACTCGGTGCCGATTTGGGCGATATGGTGGGTGAGCGACTACGCCGGCATCCTGACGCTCACGCCGCTTCTGATGGTGATTATCTTGACATGGCGTCAGCGCAACGTCTTCGAGCCGATTGTTTTTCCGCTGACCACCGTTTGGCTGGGTCTGTCGCTGGTCGTTTCTTATATCGTCTGGCAAAACAAAACTCTCGCGACGGCGGAGCGGTTGCGCCAGGACACACAACAGGTAGCGCGTCAATTCGAGCGCAGCATCGAGCGGGCGGCCATGCAAATGCAGGCGGTCGAAGGACTTTTAGTCGCCGCGGAAAATGTCCGCCATAACGATTTTCGCAAATTTGTCCTGCGCATCGGTGAGGACGACAAGTTGCGGCTGGCGCTTCAATGGATACCGCGAATCAAGCTCGACGAGCGCAAGTCCTTCGAAGAGGTGGCGCGGCGCGATGGCATGCCGGAATTTGCGATTTTTGAGCGGACCGCGCTCGGCCAGCGGCTCACGGCGGAAAAGCGGCCGGAGTATTATCCTATTCTCTACACCGAGCCTCGGGGCGAAGCCGAAGGTGATTCGGGATTCGATCTCGGTTCGATTCCGGACGTTTTGGCGGTGCTGAATTCCATCCGCGACAGCGGTCGCCTCACCGCCACGCTCTCCGGCCCATGGCCGCCCAAAAAAAATCAGGCGCCGCAACTTTTTCTTTACAACCCGGTCTATCAAAATCAGATGGAGAGCAGCTCTTTGGCAGCGCGCCGCGAGCATCTCCTCGGTTATATTCGTAGCGAAATTCCGCTCGCTGCTTTTCTCGCAAGCTCTGTAGACGGTGGCTCGCAGGGACAACGAGAAGTCTATCTCTTTGATGTGACGGATGAAGATGAGCCGTTGTTCCTGGCGTCTTCGGTGGCTTGGCCGGTCCCGGCGAACGAATCTTTACCGGCGGTAAGCGCCGACAAACTGGCGCAGTTGCAAACGTCCTCCAATCAAGCGTCGCAAACCGAGCTCGGCGGGCGCCAATTGCTGTTTGTCGTGCGGCCCAGTTCCACGGTTTCCTCTACGGAGAGCCTGTGGAACGTCGTCGGGATCATGTTGATCGGTGGCTTGATCACGGCCGCGCTAATCGTTTATTTGAGAATGCGCGATCGCGCCTTGGCGCTCATGCAAAATGCCGAAAGACATTATCGGGAGCTTTTTGATTCCGCGCCCGCGATGTATGTTACCACCCGCGATGAAAAAGGCACGCCGATAATCACCGACTGTAACGAGTTGTTCCTGGTCACGCTCAAGTTTGAGCGCAAAAACGTCATCGGTCATTCGCTTGCCGAGTTTCACTCTCCCGAGTCGCGACTACGCTTGTTGGGCGCCAACGGGTACCGCGACGTGATGGCTGGAAAAATCATTTCGGGTGGACGAGAACTGGTTACCCAGGATGGACGTTTCATCCCAGCCTTGGTGCGAGGTTATCCAATCACGAACGACGAAGGCAAGGTGATCGGCACCCGGGCAATGTATGTCGATATCAGCGAACAGAAGGCGGCCGAGGAGCAAATGCGTTTGGTCGTCGAGTCGGCGCCAAACGGCATGCTGATGGTCGATCCAGAGGGCGTGATCACCCTCGTCAACACTCAGATCGAGCAACTCTTCGGTTATCGTCGCGAGGATGTGCTTGGCCGCTCGGTTGAAATGTTGCTCCCGCACCGGTTTCGCGGTTCCCAACAGCAGTTTCGCGCCGAGTTTTTCAAAAATCCCAAGGCGTGCACCGTGGGCCGCGGCCAGGACCTATTCGCGTTGAAGCAGGACGGCAGCGAATTTCCAGTTGAAATCGGCTTGAATCCGATCGGTTCATCGGACGGCATTCAGGTGTTGGCTTCGGTTGTGGATATCACCGAGCGCAAATTGGTCGAAGAAGAAATCCGCGCGCTCAACGTTACGCTCGAACGCCGCGTGAAGCAGCGCACCGAGCAAATCCAGGCGTTGAACGCCACTTTGGAGCAGCGCGTCGCCGAACGAACCAAAGAGCTCCAGACGGAAAACTCCCATCGCCGGTTGGTCGAGAGCGAATTGCAAAACGCCCACGACGAACTGCAGCGTTCGGTGCTCGAGTTGGAACGGCGCAATCAAGAGATGAGACTGGTCAGCGAAATGGTCGAGCTGCTGGAGTCGTGCCGCAGTTTGGAAGAGGCCTACGAAATTATCAGTCGACGCCTTCCGCTGCTTTTGCAAAACACCAGCGGGACTCTTTATATGATGACCGCGTCGCGCAATTTTCTTGAGTCCGTCGGACGCTGGGGCGACCCGATTTACGATTTCGAAAAGACCGTCGATCCGGAAGACTGCTGGGCCTTGCGCCGCAATAAGCCGCACGGCATGGAATCGGACGCGGGTGGGTTAATTTGCAAACATGTCGAGGAAAGCACAGGTCCGATGAAAGCTTGTTTGTGCTTGCCGATGGTCGCTCATGGCGAAATCATGGCTTTACTCCACGTCCGTCACGACAATGAGAACGAAGGCGTCAGGAATATTATTGCCAGCTCAGCGAAGGCGGTGACGGAACAACTATCTTTGATTCTGGCCAATTTGCGGTTAAGAGAAACTCTCAGAAATCAAAGCATCCGCGACCCACAGACCGGCTTGTTTAACCGGCGTTACATGGAAGATTCGCTCGATCGTGAATTGAATCGGGCCGAACGCTCGGGCAAACCCCTGGTAGTGGCGATGTTGGATCTTGACCATTTCAAAAATCTCAACGACCGCTTTGGTCATTCCGCCGGCGATGCGGTGCTGCGAGAATGGAGCAATCTTTTGAAGTCAAAATTTCGCGGCAGCGACATCGTTTGCCGCTATGGCGGCGAAGAATTTGTCATCATTTTACCTGAGATCGCCCTTGACACCGCGCATCAACGCTTGATTCAACTAAAAGACGATCTTGAGCGCATAGACGTGCATGAGGACGGCCAAGCGATCGGTCACGTCACGGTATCGATCGGAATCGCTTACTTTCCGGTCCATGGCAGGACCAATCATGATTTGTTGCACACGGCGGACCGGGCGCTCTATCAAGCCAAAGAATTGGGTCGCAACTGCGTGGTTATGGCGGCTGAAGAGACGCGCGACGAAGGTGTATCGGATTGGTCGCTCCGGCCTTCTTAAATCGCTCTGACGGAGCCGCTAGAGGGATTAACGAGGCATCGCCTCGCATTCATCACGGCGGTCAGTAAACTATCAGAAGCATCGACCGACCAGCGCCGGATTCTGATGCGGCCAATTCACACTGCTTGACGCAGAATCCTTTGCATTCACTTGAAAAAAACGCAGGTGTCGATGAGCTATCTTGGCTCGGCGGCAAAATCTCATTGACACAAATTACACCTCCACGTATATTGAAATCCCGTGATGCGCTTTCCCCAAAGGCCGTTGCGGTTTTTTATTTTTTGGCGGCACCGCGAGTCTGAACAGCCGCATTATCGACGTCGCACTTCCGATTGAAACAACCGATGAGCGTTGTGGCTGTCATCCCGGCGCGTTACGGCTCGACCCGTTTTCCGGGAAAGCCTTTGGCCGCCATTGGCGGCAAACCGATGATCCAGCATGTCTATGAGAGCGCCGCCAAAGCACGCGACTTGGATCGAGTTTTGGTCGCGACCGACGATCGGCGTATCGAGCAAGCCGTCAAAAGCTTCGGTGGTGAAGTGATGATGACTTCGAAGCATCATGCGAGCGGCACCGACCGATTGGCGGAGGTCGCGCGCAAGATCAAGTCGGATTGGTTGGTCAACGTTCAAGGCGATCTGCCGTTTATTCATGCGGAAACCATTGCGCGCGCGGTGCGTCCGCTGCGGCGCGACCGAGCGATTCCAATGAGCACGGTGTGCACGCCGATCTACGACCTGGACGAATGGCGCAACCCGAACGTGGTCAAAGTTCTAAGAAGCTGCGCCGGTTTTGCGCTCTATTTCTCTCGAGCGCCGATTCCATATCGCCGGAACGACAGAGTAGATCCAAGAGGAGACAAGCCGGGGCGGCCGCCCAAGCGGCGTTTATGGGGCTATCGACATTTAGGACTGTATGTATTTCGGCGCGACTTCCTATTTAGGTTTGCGCGCCTACGACCGACCGCGCTGGAGCAGATCGAGAGTTTGGAACAGCTCCGGGCGCTCCAAAACGGTTACCCGATTTATGTGGCTGAAGTCGATGAGCCGTCGATCGAGGTTGATACGGTCGCGGATTTGCGCGAGGCTAAACGCTACCTGCAAAGCGGATTAAATGAAAGGAAGCTATGGCGACGGTAAAAACCAAGTTCATTTTCGTCACTGGTGGCGTGGTTTCGTCTTTGGGCAAAGGCCTTGCGGCGGCATCGATCGGCGCGCTGTTGGAAAGCCGGGGCCTCAAAGTGACGATGCTCAAGATGGATCCGTACATCAACGTTGATCCGGGCACCATGAGTCCCTACCAACACGGCGAGGTTTTCGTCACCGACGACGGGGCGGAAACCGATCTCGATCTCGGTCATTATGAGCGCTACGTGTCGACGCCGATGGGGCGAAAGAACAACTGCACGACCGGACAGATCTACGAAACCGTGATCGCCAAGGAAAGGCGCGGCGATTATCTCGGCGGCACGGTCCAGGTCATTCCGCATATCACGGATGAAATCAAGCGACGCATTTTGGCGGCGGCCGAGGGTTACGACATCGCCATCGGCGAAGTCGGCGGCACGGTCGGCGATATTGAAGGTCTGCCGTTTCTCGAGGCCGTGCGCCAGATCGCATGGGATTGGGGCCGCGAAAACGTTCTCTACGTTCATCTGACCCTGGTGCCTTACATCACCGGCGGCGGCGAGCTCAAAACCAAGCCGACCCAGCACAGCGTCAAAGAGCTGACCGGATTGGGAATCCAGCCCGACGTCTTGCTCTGCCGCACCGACCGTTTGCTCGACAAAAAAATTAAGAACAAGATCGCCCATTTTTGTAATGTCGCGGAAAATGCCGTTATCACCGCGAAAGACGTCGAGTGGATCTACGAAGTGCCGTTGGTTTTTCACGAAGAAGGCCTGGATGAGCGGATCGTCGAGAAGCTCAATATTTGGACCGGCGCGCCGCACCTGGAAAATTGGCAGCGGGTCGTTCATACATTGAAAAATCCCCAAGCTTCGGTGCGCATTGCCATCGTCGGCAAATACATGAGCCTCAAAGAATCGTACAAAAGCTTGATGGAAGCTTTGGTTCATGGCGGAATCGCCAACCAGGTTCAGGTCGACCTCGATTGCATCGAAGCGGAGAAAATCGAGCAGGAAGATGCGGAGACGCTGCTCAAGCAGGCTGACGGCATCCTCATTCCCGGCGGCTTCGGCGACCGCGGCAGCGAAGGCAAGATTGCCGCCATCCGCTACGCGCGCGAGAATCGCATCCCGTTTTTCGGCATTTGTCTCGGCATGCAAATGGCGGTCGTCGAATTCGCGCGCCACGTTTGTGGCCTGCAGGGCGCCAATTCCAGTGAGTTTGACTTACGAACCGCCGATCCGGTCATTCACTTGATGGCGGAGCAGAAAGCGATCGACAGCAAGGGCGGCACCATGCGGCTAGGGAATTATCCCTGCACGCTGCAAAATGAGACTCTGGCCGCGAAATTGTACGGCAGAGAAAAAATTGTCGAGCGCCACCGCCACCGTTACGAGTTCAACAACAGCTATCGCGCCGAATTCGTCGCCAAAGGAATGGTTCTGAGTGGCCTTTCGCCGGACAGCAGTTTGGTCGAGATCATCGAGCTTAAAGTTCATCCGTGGTTCTTGGGCTGTCAGTTTCACCCTGAGTTTACGTCGCGGCCGATGGCAAGTCATCCGCTTTTTCGCGGCTTCATTGAAGCCGCTTTGGCCAACCGCAAAACGGTTGCGGATGTGCCGCGCATGAAAATCGTGCGCACGTAGTAGGAAACGAACCATCGTCAATGACCGCCAAGATCATCACGTTGGGAAATCTCCGCATCGGCGGCGGAGCGCCGCTCGGCGTCATCGCCGGCCCCTGTGTCATCGAAAGCAAGGAGTCGGCGCTGCGTCACGCCGCGGCGCTTAAGGAAAAAGCGGACCGGGTTGGCGTTGCCTATATTTTTAAATCTTCCTATGACAAAGCGAACCGCTCGTCCCTCGGTTCTTTTCGCGGTCCCGGCTTGGGAAAAGGTCTGGAGATTCTTGCCGCCGTCAAGGATAAAATCGGTGTGCCGATCCTGACGGACGTGCACGAGATCGATCAAGTCGGCGCCGTCAAGGAAGTTGCCGATGTGTTGCAAATCCCCGCCTTTCTCTGTCGCCAGACTGATTTTGTGCTGGCGGTGGCTAAATCCGGTAGAGTCGTCAACATAAAAAAAGGACAGTTTCTCGCGCCCTGGGACATGCGCAATATCGTCGAGAAAATCTCTTCCACCGGCAATGACAAGATTCTGCTCACCGAGCGGGGCGCGTCGTTTGGTTACAACAATTTAGTTTCGGATATGCGCTCGCTGGTGGTGCTGCGTGAGTTGGGCTATCCGGTGGTCTTCGATGCGACCCACAGCCTGCAACTCCCCGGCGGCCTCGGTCACGCTTCCGGCGGCGAGCGTAAATACATTCCGGCCTTGGCGCGCGCCGGCGTCGCAGCGGGCGTCGATGCGCTTTTCATGGAAGTGCACGAAGATCCGGATCACGCGAAGAGCGACGGACCGAACTCGCTTGACTTAAAAGATTTCGAGGGCCTGCTGCGGGTTGTCAAAGAGATCGACGCCCTGGTGAAAGAAAACTTGCGGCAATGAAAGACCGGGATATTCTCAAGCGCGCCGCCGATGTGCTGCGCATCGAAGCCGATGGTATTATTTCCATAGTCGATCGGCTCGATGACAATTTCATTCAAGCGGTGCAATTGCTGCGCGAATGTCGCGGCAAGGTGGTGGTCACGGGCATGGGTAAGTCCGGCCTGATCTGCCGCAAAATCGCCGCAACCTTGGCCAGCACCGGCACGCCGTCTTTTTTTCTTCATTCCGGCGACGGCATGCACGGCGATCTCGGCATGGTTATGAAAGGCGATGCGATCCTGGCGGTCTCCAACAGCGGTGAAACCGACGAGATTTTAAAGCTGCTGCCGCATTTTAAATTAAACAATCTGCGCTTGATCGTAATCACGGGCAACGTCGATTCCACCCTGGCCAAGGCGGCCGATGTGGTGCTCAACGTCGCGGTGAAAGAGGAAGCTTGCCCGCTTGGATTGGCGCCGACCGCGAGCACGACGGCCGCGTTGGCCATGGGCGACGCCTTGGCGGTGGTCTTGCTCGAAGAAAAGGGATTTAAGGCAGAGGATTTCGCACTCAGGCATCCGGGCGGTATTTTGGGTCGAAAGCTTTTATTGCGGGTCGAAGATTTGATGCATCACGGCGACCAATTGCCACTGGTTTGCCACGACACGCCGATGCAGGAAGCTCTTTTTGAGATTACTTCGAAACGCCTGGGAGTGACCGGCGTGACGGACGGGAAGGGCGACTTAGTCGGCATTATTACTGATGGCGATTTACGCCGCGGCTTGCAAACCCACGGCGACGGAATATTCCACAAGAGAGCCGACGAAATCATGACCGCGAAGCCACGCACGATCGAAAAAGATATCTTGGCCGCCCAAGCGCTGGCGACGATGGAAGGAAACTTGCCGCGGCCGATCACCTCTTTGTTTGTCCTTGAACAGGGCAGCGCCAAACCCATCGGCATCATCCACCTGCACGACATCCTCAAGGCCGGGATCTAGTTTGCCTGTGAAGCCGATTTCTCTCAGGGTTCGCGCCAAGGCGAAAAAGATCCAATTGCTGTTGCTCGATGTCGACGGTGTGCTAACCGATGGGCGGATCATTATCGATGACCGCGGCGTGGAGACAAAGCAATTTCATGTCCGTGACGGCCAAGGAATCTCCTTGTTGTTGCGGGCGGGAATCGACGTTGGTTTCATCACTGCACGTTCTTCCGCTAGCGTGCGCCGCCGGGCCAAGGAATTGGGGGTTCGCCTAGTCCGCCAAGGCGTTAAGAACAAGCTGCAGACCTATAATGAAATTAAGCGAGCTCGCCGTTTCGAGGATGCACAAATCGCATATATGGGGGATGATCTTGTTGATTTGCCGGTTTTACGCCAGGCGGGGTTGTCGATTTGCGTCGCGGACAGTTGGCCGGAGCTTATATCTCGCATCGATATGGTGACTGCGGCACTAGGCGGCCGAGGAGCTGTTCGAGAAGTGGCGGACTTTTTACTGAAAGCTCAAGATAAGTGGTCTAGCGTAACAAAGCTATTTACGTAACTGCAAGCTCTTCCGCCGGAAACTTCACGCCTAAAAGGCATTTAAAAGCAATTTTCGTGCCGATTCCTTTACAGGGCTACTCAAGAGTGATACTTTTGCAGTTAAAGTAAGTCCATCGTTATGCGTAAAGTCAGACGATCCATTCTATTATTCGCCATACTACTTTCCCTGGGTGGGGTGGCATTCAAAGTCACGGAAATCGTTCGGCGCATGCAGAAAGAAGTCAAGTCCAATCCGATTAAGGCTCTGGATTATTTACCGGAATCAGCCCTACAGCTAAAGGACTTTCACCGCGCGAAAATCGAGAACGGAAGAAAAGTTTGGGAGCTGTTCGGTGAAGAGGCGAATTATTTCAAGGAGCAAAAAGAGGCGCTGATCAAAAAGCCGCGATTCTACTATTACGACAAGAAGGGCGAGGTGGCCGAGACCAAGGGTGATACGGCACGGCTGTACTTAAACGAGAAGGAGCTGGAACGGATGGAGCTCCGGGGCGCCGTGCAGGTAACTTTTCAAGGTTACGTGCTCAACTCCGAAGAAGCGAACTATCTACCGGCGCAGGACCAGATTGTGCTTCCAGGCCACACCACCATTGTCGGGGACGGACTTGCATTGGAAGGTGCGCGGATGGAGGTAGAAATGGAGGCTAAAAAGATGCGTCTGCTGCAAGCGGTGAAAACTAAAATCGAGCCCGAAAAGCTGGCTAAGAAAAAGAATAATACTAGCTCGAAGCCACAGATCGGGGGATAATGAACGATGCAGATGATTTTGCTGCGGCTACTTCTGCTCGTGCTAATTTTGAGCGCGCCCAACAACGCGGCGGGCGCCGCCGCAGCGTCGACAAAGGAGGAGGGCAAAAAGGGCTCATCGGGATTCGAATTAAACAAAAAGGACCCCATCTACATTACCGCGGATTGGATGGAAGTCGATCAGACCAAAAACACCATTGTTTACAAGGGGCGGGTGGTCACGGTCCAGACCGATATGACCATGCGCAGTGAAATCTTGACCGCTTATATTGATCCCGAAACGAAAAAGATGAAGCAAATTATCGCCGAGGGAAAGGTGAACGCCACGCAGGGCAATCGGGTGGCGACGGGCGAAAAAGCTGTTTTTGACGACACGGCGAAGACCGTGACTCTGACCGGAAGCCCGGTTATGCGCCAGGGCAACAGCCAGGTGAGCGGTGTCAAGATTATTTATTACACCGAAACGGATAAAGCCGTCACGGAAGGCGATGGCAAGGTACGAGTGCAGGCAACCATATTTCCAGAGGAGTTGAAGAATCGGGAGCCAGAGGATGCCACGCAGAAATGAGTGTTCTGAAAGCCGTGTCCGTAGCAAAATCGTACAACGGACGTCGGGTCGTAAACGGGATTCATCTGGAAGTGAAAGGCGCGGAAGTCGTTGGTTTGCTTGGTCCCAATGGCGCCGGCAAGACCACGACGTTTCATATGATGGTGGGGCTGGTTCAGCCTGACGAGGGTCGGGTTTTTATGAATGATGAAGATCTGACCGGGGCGCCTATCTATCAAAGGGCCAGAGCGGGAATCAGTTACCTTCCCCAAGAGTCATCGATTTTTCGCCAGCTCTCGGTGGAAGATAATTTACGGGCCATTCTTCAGACCCTAGATCTGAGTTCTACGGAGCAAGATGAACGGGCCGGCTCGCTGATGAAGATGCTTGGCATCGACCATCTGGCGACGCACAGGGCAATCACGCTTTCGGGCGGTGAACGCCGCCGAGTGGAGATTGCCCGGGCGCTGGTGCTTTCGCCGTTTTTTTTGCTGCTCGACGAGCCGTTTACGGGAATCGACCCGATCGCCGTCGCGGAAATCCAAAAAATTGTCCGCCGTTTGATCAGCAGCGGCATCGGTATTTTGATCACGGACCATAATGTGCGGGAGACGTTGGGAATCTGTGATCGAGCTTATATAGTAAATGAAGGAACGATACTCGAAGAAGGCACGCCGGAGACCATCGCTGCGAGCCCCAAGGCGCGCAAATTTTATCTGGGAGAAGGCTTTAAGTTTTAAATATGGCTCTTGAGATTCGACAGGTTCAAAAGCTCACTCAGCAACTGGTGATGACGCCGCAGTTGCAGCAGGCGATCAAATTACTGCAACTATCGCGGGTAGAACTGGAAGAGATGGTGACCAAGGAGCTCCAGGAAAATCCCGCTCTCGAAGAAGGCCCTACCGAGGAGGCTGAGGCCAGCGGTGAACAGCCGCGATCCGAAACCCAGGCGAGCGTTCCCGAGAACGGCTCGGAGCTGGTACTCAATCGGGAGCTGTCCGCCGTCGACAAGATCGGCACATTGGATTGGCAGGAATACCTCGATACCCACTCGAATTCGATCCATGGCTCCCTTACCGCTGAAGCAACCTCGGACGACGGCGACTCACCGCCCTCCTGGGAAAACAGCCTGACGAAAAAGACAACCTTGGAAGACCATTTGATTTGGCAGCTTCGGCTTTCGAAGATCACTGAGCGCGAGACCGACCATCGGCTCGTACGTGATTCAAAATCTAGACCAGAATGGCTATCTGGTTCTCAGCCGCGAGGAGATTTGTACCGCCACGGGAAGCAGCGCGGAGGAAGTCGAAGCGGTGCTCCGGCGCATTCACTTTTTCGATCCGGTCGGTGTCGCCGCGCAGGATCTGCGTGAGTGTCTGTTGATTCAGCTCGAGAACCTGCAGCTGAGCGACAGCCTGGCGGCAAAAATTATCGCCAGTTATTTGAACTTTCTCGAATCCAAACGCTACGAAAAGCTTGCCAAGGACTTGGGCGTGACCATCGATGAGATTGCCGAAGCGGCCCATCTCATCGCGACTCTCGAACCCAAGCCATCGCGCGGTTTCGAGCAAGACGAGGTCAGGACGGTCTTGCCGGATGTTTTCGTCGAGAAAGTCGGCGACGAATATGTGATTTTTTTGAACGACGACGGCGTGCCGCGCCTGCGCGTCAATTCACTCTATCGCCGCCTCGCCGGACAAGAGGGCGCGGCGGAAGAACAAGCGCGCCAGTATCTGCAAGAAAAGGTGCGCGCCGCCCACTGGTTGATCAAGAGCATCCAACAGCGCCAGCAGACTCTGTTTCGGGTCACGCAGAGCATTTTCAAATTTCAACAGGAGTTTCTCGACCATGGCGTGAGCAACCTCAAGCCCATGGTGCTGCGCGACGTCGCCGAAGATATCGACATGCATGAATCCACCGTGAGCCGCGCGACGGCCAACAAATATGTGCACACGCCGCAAGGCCTTTTCGAGCTCAAGTTCTTTTTCCAGAGTGGACTGCACAGCGGCAACGGCGAAGATGTGGCGAGCGAAAGCGTCAAAGAGAAAATCCGCGGCATCATCGCCGCGGAAGACCCGCGCAAACCGTACAGCGATCAGCATATCGCGGCGGCGTTATCCAACGACTCGATTGAAATCGCCCGGCGCACCGTGGCCAAATATCGCGAAGCGATGGGTATCCTTCCTTCTTCCAAGCGCCGACAGCCGTTTTTGCGCAAATAATTTTTCAGGAGATCGCCCGGCGCTATGAGCGAGATCAAAGTTTCGGTAACTTTCCGTCATACCCAACCCACCGAGGCGTTAAAGCAATACGCCGGACAAAAGGTGCGCCGGGTCGGCAAATATTTTTCTCAACCCTTGGATGCCCACGTCATCTTGGCGGTGGACGCCAAAGAACGCCAAGTGGCGGAGGTCGAGCTGCACACGCACGGCACGATGATTCTCGGCAAAGAGCAACATCAAGATATGTATGCAGCGATCGATTTGGCGATCGACAAGATCGAACGGCAGATAAAAAAACAAAAGGCAAAAACCAAGCTCAAGCGAAGAAGGCCCAACGCGTGAAGATCACCGACTTTCTTAACGTACAGACCATCATTCCCGCGCTCGGCAGCAGGGAAAAGAATGCTGCTCTCGAAGAAATGGCCGATTGGTTGGCGGCCCATCATCCGCCTTTGAAAAAGAAATCCGTGCTCGACGTGCTCCTCGATCGAGAAAAGATCAGCACCACCGCGATCGGCGAAGGCGTCGCTATTCCCCACGGCAAGCTGCCCGGCGTTGAACGAGTCTTGGGTGTTTTTGCGCGCAGTCCCGAAGGCGTCGATTTCGCGTCTTTAGATGGCGCGCCGACGCACTTGTTTTTCGTGCTGATCGCGCCCGAAAACGCCGCGGCCGATCACCTGAAAGCGTTGGCTCGGATATCGCGATTGCTCAAAGACGAAGAATTCCGCCGCCGGCTCATGGCCGGACAATCGAGCCAGGAACTTTACAAGATTATTTCCGAAGAGGACGATAAGTTTTGATCCGCCATGGCCGACGGCTTGGATATCATCATTATCACCGGCCTTTCTGGGTCTGGGAAAAGCTTTGCCATTCGCGCTCTAGAAGATAACGGTTTTTTTTGCGTCGACAACATTCCCGCGCTGTTGATCCCCAAGTTCATTGACTTGGCGCAAGGCTACCAAGAAGAAATCAGGCGCATCGCGCTCGGCGTCGATCTGCGCGGCAGCCAATTCTTACAGGCCTTGCCGCAGGTGCTGAGCGACGTTCGGGCCGCGGGCCATTACGCGCAGATTTTGTTTTTTGACGCGTCCGATGAAGTGCTCTTGCGGCGCTTTAGCGAGACGCGTCGGCCCCATCCGCTGGCGGGCCAGGATTCGATCCAAGACGGCATTTCCCGTGAAAGGAAGGCGCTGGAACCGATCCGCGCCTTGGCCGATAGAGTGATCGACACCAGTGATTTCAACGTGCATCAGCTCAAACGGGAGATGGAGCAGCAGTTTTGCGACGCGCCGCAGGCGCGCCACATGGCGCTGTTCTTCACGTCGTTCGGTTACAAGTATGGCATTCCCCACGACACCGATATGATCTTCGACGTGCGCTTTTTACCCAACCCGTATTTTGTCAACGAGCTACGCGCCAAGACCGGTCTCGATCTCGAAGTCAGAGATTATGTTCTGGGCAATCAGGAAACGCGGGACTTTCTCGATCGTCTGTATGGCTTGCTCGAGTTTACCCTGCCGCTTTACGAGCGCGAGGGAAAGAGTAGTCTCACCCTGGCGCTCGGTTGCACCGGCGGCCGGCATCGTTCCGTTGTCCTGGTTCAAGAATTACAGCAGAGATTTGGTGGCGGCCACTTGCGCATTCATGTCAAGCACCGTGATATCGACAAGTGATATCCATGAGCAGAATCGTCAAGAAGATCGAAATACGAAACAAGCTGGGGTTGCACGCGCGCGCGGCTGCATTGCTCGTGCAAACGGTCAACAAGTTCTCGGCTCAGGTGAATTTTTCCAAGGACGGCCAAACGACCGACGGACGCAGTATCATGGGGGTGCTCACGCTGGCTGCGACCCAGGGCAGTAAGATCCAGGTAGAGGCCAACGGAGACGACGCGGAGCGCGCCGTCAAGGCGATCGAAAGGCTGATCGAGAACCGCTTTAACGAAAACGAGTGAGGTTGAATCGCCCCCTCGTATTCGTTATACCAAATAAATTAAACTTCAAATTTGTCGGGCTGCTGGAGGTCGTCTCATGGCTGGTAAAGATTTTCTATTTACGTCTGAATCGGTTTCCGAAGGTCATCCTGATAAACTCTGCGACCAGGTTTCGGATGCGATCTTGGACGCCCATTTGGCCGGAGATCCGAACAGCCGAGTAGCCTGCGAAAGTCTCGCCAAGACCGGCATGGTAGTCGTTGCCGGCGAGATTACTAGCAGCGCAAAAGTGAGTTACGTCGATATCGTGCGCGAAGTGGTGCGTGAGATCGGTTACACCGATTCCGCCATGGGATTCGACGGGCATACTTGCGCCATCTTGACCGCGATCGAGCAGCAATCGCCCGATATCTCGCAGGGCGTGACTGAAGGCGAAGGTTTGCACAAAGAGCAGGGCGCCGGCGATCAAGGTATGATGTTCGGCTACGCGTGCGATGAAACGCCGGAGCTGATGCCTTTTCCAATTCAAATGGCCCATAGCTTGGTGCACTACCTCGCGAAAGTTCGCAAGGGCGGCGAAGCTTATTTTCTCCGGCCCGACAGCAAATCCCAGGTGACCGTAGAATATCGCGACGGCAAGCCGGTGAAAGTCAAAAACGTCGTGATCTCCACACAACATAGTCCTGAAGTCGAATACAGCAAACTCAGAGAGACGATTATCGACGGCGTCATCAAAGCGGTGATTCCCGCCGAATATCTCGACAAAGACACGGTGTTTCACGTCAATCCGACGGGCCGCTTCGTCGTCGGTGGGCCGCAGGGCGATTGCGGTCTCACCGGCCGGAAAATCATCGTCGACACGTACGGCGGCATGGGACGCCACGGCGGCGGCGCATTTTCCGGCAAAGACCCCTCCAAAGTCGATCGCAGCGCGGCCTACATGGCACGCTACGTGGCCAAAAATATCGTCGCGGCGGAATTGGCGCAGCGCTGCGAAGTGCAACTCGCATACGTGATCGGCGTGGCGCAGCCGGTTTCCGTGTTGGTCGACACCTTCGGTACCGGTGTTGTTTCCGAGGGGAAAATCGCCAAGATCGTGCAGGACCATTTTGATCTCAGTCCCAAGGGCATTATTCAAGTTCTCGATCTCAAACGTCCAATCTATCGTCCGACCGCCGCTTACGGCCACTTCGGGCGTGCCCCGGAAGAGGGCCTGTTCACCTGGGAAAAAACGGATCGAGCGGCCGATCTCAAAAAGGCCGCGGGTCGGGTCTAATACAAATATTTAAATTTAAGCGGAGGAAGCGGTTACGATGGCGGGAAAGAAATACGACGTCAAAGATCTGCGCCTGGCCGACGGCGGGCGCAAACGAATTCTCTGGGCCGGCCAAGACATGCCGGTGCTTGAAAGAGTGAAGGAGCGGTTTCAGAAAGAAAAGCCGCTGCGCGGCATGCGCTTCTCCGCGTGTCTCCATGTCACAGCTGAAACAGCGAATCTAGTCCAGACGCTAAAAGCGGGCGGGGCGGATGTGCTTTTGTGCGCATCGAATCCACTCTCGACGCAGGATGACGTGGCGGCGTCGCTCGTGAAGCACGATAAAGTTCCCGTGTTCGCGATCAAGGGCGAAGACAACAAAAGCTACTATAGTCATCTGAGAGCCGCGCTCGATCATAAACCGGTGATCACGATGGACGACGGCGCCGACTTGGTTTCGATGCTGCACACCGACTACACCGATTTGGCATCCAACTTGGTCGCCAGCATGGAAGAGACGACGACGGGCGTGATCCGGCTCCGCGCACTGGAAAGAGACGGCGCGCTCAGGATTCCCGTGATCGCTGTCAATGACGCAGCGACCAAACATTTGTTCGATAACCGCTACGGCACCGGTCAGTCCACAATCGACGGCGTGATTCGCGCGACCGATATGCTCATCGCCGGCAAACGTGTCGTGGTCGCCGGTTACGGCTGGTGTGGCAAGGGTGTCGCCTCCCGCGCGCGCGGCATGGGCGCCAAGGTCATCGTCACAGAAGTCGATGCGATCCGGGCATTAGAGGCCGCCATGGACGGCTTAGAAGTTATGACAATGAAAGAAGCGGCGCGTATCGGTGACCTCTTCATCACGCTGACCGGCGATATGCATGTCATCGCTGAAGATCATCTCAAAGCGATGAAAGACGGCGCGGTGATTTGCAACTCGGGCCACTTCGATATCGAGATCGACCTCAAGGCGCTAAAAAAACTCTCCAGCAAAGTGGAAAAAAACGTGCGCAATTTCGTCGACGCCTATGTGTTTCCCGGCGGCAAGAGAATTTACCTGATCGGTGAAGGACGGTTGGTGAATTTAGCCGCGGCGGAAGGCCACCCGGCTTCAGTCATGGACATGAGCTTTGCGACGCAGGCGCTGGCTTCCGAATGGGCGGTAAAAAACCATGCAAAGCTTACGGCGAAAGTTTATGAAGTGCCTACCGACGTGGAGAACTGGGTCGCCAAGCTGAAGCTCTCCTCGATGGGCATTCGCATCGATAGTTTGAGCAAAGAACAGCAGCACTACCTTTCTTCCTGGTCGCACGGCACATAGGGTAAGAAGTTTCCTTTCTTCTTAAAGGCTTCGGGGCTCACACTCCCGAAGCCTTTTTTGTTTTGCGGCTTGACGGCGTGCTTTGCGGGGGAATAATAATGATCTGGTAGCTCGATCACTCGCCTCAAGGAGGGTTCTATGTCTCAGTCCGCTGTGCAGAAATTTATCGCCGACGCACGAGCGCTTTTTGCAGTCGAATCGGACCCGGCAAAGCGCTGGGAAAGGATGTCGCCACTACTCCAGGAATTGCTGGCCGATGCATCGATAAGGGCGCAATCGAAGAGCTGGCCAGATTGCTCCCAAGGCAGCGAACGAGCGGAAAACTTACTTTTCTATGAAGACCCCGATTACAAGTTCGTTATCAATGGCCTGATCAAAGCGCCCGCACACGCGCACCCAGATTCACGACCACGCGCACAACTGGACGCTCTACGGCGTGCTCGACGGGACCGAATCGATCGAACGCTACGAGCGTGTCGATGACCGATCAAAACCGGATTGTGCGGAAATTCGTAAAACGGTCAATGTGAAAGTCGGCGCAGGGAAGATCGATCTGGTGCCGCCCTATGAAATCCACGCTGAGGAGAGCGGCGATGAACGCACGGTGGCGATCATCGTCCGCGCGGAAAAAGCCGGCGGTTTCCTTCAGGGCCGCTATGATCCGGTGACCAATAAATACTGGCAAGGTTACGGTCCAAAGCAGCTTCCTTTTGACTTGAAATAGTTTTTCACGATTCAGCAAACGGTGGTACGGGCGGGTCTCAAACCGGCACTGCGTCTGTTTACCGAAACTCAAGGAGATTTTCGTGGCGACTTCAGCAGGTAACGAGAAACCGCGCATCGCGGTATTTTCCGGACCGACGGCGACGATCCAAAACACCGAACCGTTGGTTACGAGCAACAAGGCGCGCGAAAAATACGGCTTGCCATCACGCACGCATGAGGACGGCACGCCGTTGCGTTTCGATGTCCTTCGCCTGCAGCGCTTGGCAGCGCCGATCACAGTCTACGTTGAACAGTTTTCCGCGCATCCGCTCGAGCGCGATGCCGCCGAGCTTTACGCACCGCCCGACGGCTATCTCGACGCCCGCGGGGTTTTTCACAAAGAGCGGACCAGTCTGACGGATAAACCTGTTTACGAAATCATGCTGCGACCGGAAGACGGATTGTACCCACTTCCGTACATGGCTCGGCAGGCTAGCGGGCAGGCTTGGGAAATGGACGGTACGGAAAAGAATGCACCGGGTGAACTATGCCGCGTGCCGTTTTTTCCCGATGGTTCCCGGCTTTTCGAAGAAATCGATCGCTTGGGGATCTCCGATGAAGGCGTGGGATGTCTGCTAACTGGCAAAGCCAATTTCGACTTTTATCGCGCGCTGCCGTCCGGCGGTTATACAACGGGCCGGCGCTCTGACGAGCGCACCGATATCGGCGGCGGCGACATCGCGCCGGAAACTCGCGGCGTAGATTTCTTTCCCTACCGTCCCGGCTATTTGCGCAAGGAGCCGCCGATGGCGGCGCTGGCGCGCGTGACCAATGTCGTGCAGCAGGCGCTGGCGAGCGGCAAATATTTGGGCGCGATTTGGCTGGAAGGCAGTCCGTTCGTCGAAGAGACTACCTATTGGCTCAACTTGCTGATCGATACGGCTGTGCCGATCGCCGGTAATTCATCGCAGCGGCCGCACGGGGCGATCGCTAACGACGGTGATCGTAATATTGTCGACTCGGTGAACTACATCACCTCGCGCATCTGGGCGGATGAAAATGGCCGGGATTGTGTCGGCGCTGTGGCGATTCTCGACGAGCAGATTTTTACTTCCCGGGATGTGCAAAAATCCGACGCGCGGCCTGGCGGCTACGTCGCCACCGGTGGTCATGGCGGCATCATCGGTCGCTTGGGTCATCCGGGCGCACCGCAGTTTTCGTTCAAGCCGGTCAAACGCCATACACATAATTCACAGGTAAATCTCAGCCGGTTACCGAGAGAGGTTCACGGTTCCAAGGTTCAAGATTCAAAGGTCGGAACCATTGCGGTTGCGATCAAAAATAATGTTGGAGAATTGGTGGCGACGGCAATTCCCAAAGTCACGATCGTCAAGCATGCCCGCTACTTGTCGGACGATACCTCGGGTGATGCGAGCAGCGAAGTCGATATTCTGGCGCGGATCGAGAAGAATCTGCGCGATGCGCCGCTGGCCGGATTCATCGCCGAAGGATCGGCGCCGTTTGGCGCCATGAGCAATTCCGTCGACGCGGCGCTCAAGCGCGCCACGTTCAGTGGCATGCCGGTGGTGAAAGTCGGCCGCGGCAATGCCGGCGGCTTCGTGGATCCGACCCGCGATCCACTGGCGATCGCCGGCAGCAACCTCACCGCGACGAAAGCGCGGCTATTGTTGATGGCTTGCTTGATGAAGTTTGGTTGCTTGCCGCCGGCTGCCGATGCTGCAAAGCCGACCGCAGCGGAAACCGAAGCAACCAAAGCTAAGCTGAAAGAGTATCAAGAGATATTTGATACGCATTGATCCGCGCATTGGACGAACTATCGGAGGATCTCATGTCGGGTAACCATGGACATTCGCACAAGCCTTTCGAAGGGCACATGCATGATTTCGAAGCGCACATTAAAGCCGTCGAAGAAGATCTGGAGTATTACCGCGCCAAACGTTTCGAGCCGCGCATTTTTTATTTACTGCGGCGTAACGTCGTGACGTTTCCCGATTTGCTTAAGGCCCGTGCCGAGCTCAAACGCAAAAATCAATTCTTCAAGCCAAGAAAGCCCGAGGGAAAAAACATCGAAGCCCGCGTGCGTTATCTGGAAGAGTGGCTCGACGAATACGTGAAAGGCATCGCGCTGGTTTCAGCGCGCGCCGTCGAGGCGATGGACATGGTCACCGAGGACAATCGCAAAGAGCGCGGCGACTATGACGACTTTTTCAAAATCAAAAAGAAAGAACATCATGGCACGCTCGAAGAACGCATGGTGAATCTGGAGCAGGATTTAAAAGATTACCAGGAGTTGCTCGAGGTTTTTGTCCAAGCGCTGATCAAGCGGGGTTGGTCGACCCGCGCGGAGTTGGAGCAGCGATGGAAACAGCTTCATGAAAAGCGTCCGTGGGCAGGCGGTGTGATTGTCGCTAAGGCGTGGACCGATCCGGAATTCAAACGAGCACTATTATCTACCGGCAGAGAAGCGCTCAGAGAAATGGGCGTGCATCAGGGCAAAGTCGGCAAATTGGTTGTCGTTGAGAACACCGACAAAGTTCACAACGTGATCGTTTGCACCTTGTGCTCCTGCTATCCCTACGACATTCTGGGTGACACGCCATGGTGGTACAAGCATGAGAGCTACCGGACCACAATCGTGCAGAATCCGCGCGCCTGCATCAAGGAAATGTTTGAGTTAAACATTCCCGCCGGTAAGGAAGTCCAGGTTTACGACAGCACGTCCGACGTCCGTTATTTTGTTCTGCCGCAACGCCCTGCCGGCACGGAAGGGATGGCGGAAGAAGAGTTAGCAAAGCTGGTCACCGTCGATAGCTTGATCGGCGCAGGTTACGCGCTGGAACCCAATCAGTTGCGAGAAATCGAGAGAGACGGATTCACGGCGGAAGCGCCCAGAGTCCGGCCGGATTGAGAGGAATGATGGAATCCGCCGGCAGCAAATTCAAAATCGGCGACGCCGTCATCGTCGCGGTCGAAAATCCCACCGGCAATCCACGCACACCGAAATATATCAGAGGCAAACGCGGCGTCATCGGCTCAGTCCATGGTATTCTGGAAAACATCCGAGACCACCGCGGCATCCATAAGCCGCTCTACACGGTCAAGTTCGATCTGAGCGAAGTCTCGACCTGCCACGATCAAGATTCGATCTGGGTGGATGTGCATGAAGAGTGGCTGAGTGAGATGCGGCGGGATAGCTGATGCGTGCTAATATGTTCAGCGCAATCAACCCCAAATCTTTTTTGCCGTTTCCACGATCGTATCCAGCTTTTTCCACATCTCGTCTTCGCTGAGAACCTTAGAATCTAAGCCGCCAAAGCCGCATTGAGGGCTGAGGCTGAGTTGATCGGCGGGTAGAAACTTGCTCGCCTGATCGATGCGGCGTTTCAAATCGTCGACCGTTTCCATATCGGAGTTCTTTGTTGAGACCAGACCTAAGACAACAATTTTGTCTTTCGGCACGAGACGTAAGGGCTCGAAGCCGCCGGCGCGGTCGCTGTCGTATTCGAGCAGGATGCGCTGGTGGTTGAGAGTGTTAAAAAGTTTTTCGGCGATGGCATCATACGAGCCTTCGCGGTGCCACTGTGGTACGAGCTTGCCGGTTTTCGGGTCGATGGTGCGGGCGTTGCCGCGGCAGATGTGGATGCCGAACGTGACGCCGGCGAATCCTTCGATGAGCGCATTGTCGGCGTCGATGGAACGTTGAAAGTTTCTTTCCGGGTCCTCACCACGGGAGCGCATTCTGTCCAAGGAAATCTTGTCGACATACGCTGTATAACCCGGCGCGTCGATTTGAATGTACTTGCATCCGGCGTTTACTAATTCGCCAATGATCTGGCGTTCGATTTGAACCACATGCTCGACAAAATCATCTAGGCCTTTGTAAACGTTCAGCGACGCTTCCCATTTGAAACGTTGGGCGATTCGATCAGGACCAAGCACGGTGACTTTTGCCGGAACTTTGGCGACACCTTGGGCGTAGCGGTATTCCGTCAACGGCAAATTGCGTATGAGCTTTAGCCGTTCGATCGTGCCGCGGCGAGTGACGATCGCCGGGCCGGCTTCGTCGAAATTCTGCTCGGCACGTTCGAGTGGAGTTTCGTTGAGATCGCGTTTTTCGTAGTAGAGCGAAATATTCTTTGGCACGTCGAAACCGGTGACACACTGAGAGAAACTTTCCTGGAAATTGTGGCGGCGAAACTCGCCATCGGTGACGACGGGAAAGCCGTGGGCTTCTTGTTTTTGGATTACCTCGCGGATTGCGGCGTCTTGCGCTTTTGCCAATTCTTCGTGCGTCGCTTGCCCGCGGTCGTAACGCGCGAAAACCTCTTTTAATTTTGCCGGACGAACCAGGCTGCCGATATGATCGATGCGAATTTTGTCGAGGCTATTGTCTGCCATAGGGTCCTCCAGGATTTCTCGGCTAAACTGCGAGTACGCCGAGGTCCGTCGATTTGATTTACCATTAAACCTACATGAAATGCACAAAGATCGAATTGGCAAGCAGAAGCCCTTTGGGCGTGAAACGCAGGAATCCCGCTTGCTCCTCCAATAATTCTTCGTTTATCCATAACTTGATCTGTGGGTAGAATTCCATCGGAGGTTGGCCAAACCTTCGGTGGAAGTTTTCAATTGATATTCCCTCCGTCATTCTTAGGCCGAGGAACATGAACTCCGCAGCGGCTTTTTCACGCTCGATCGCTTCACGATCGACGATCGCCAGATGAGTTTCGCTCACTTGCGTCATGTACTTGGCGGGATTCTTTTCATTACTCCAGCGTTGACCAGAGACGCCGTCGGAATTTCTTCGGTAACTATGCGCGCCGGCGCCGAGGCCAAGATAGTCGCCGCCGCGCCAGTAATTCACATTATGGCGCGAATGCCACCCGGGCCGGGCGTAGTTGGAAATCTCGTAGCGCTTCAGTCCCGCGTCGCTGAGCTTCACTTCGATGGACTCCGCCATGGCGATCTCTTCATCTTCGCTTAAATTGCCCATTTTTCCTGAGCGATACTCGTGGTGAAACGGCGTGCCCTCTTCGAAGGTCAGATTGTAGGCGGATAGATGCGGCGGCTGAAACTCCAGCGCCGCGTCAAGATCTGCTTCCAGTTCTGCAAGAGTTTGCCCGGGATTGGCGTAGATCAAATCGAAGCTAAAGCTGTCGAAATTGGCCTGCTTCACCGTAATGAGCGCTCTCTTCGCTTCGTCGGCGGAATGAATGCGGCCGAGAAACTTGAGCAACCTGGGCTGAAACGACTGCACGCCGACGCTGATGCGATTGACGCCGGCGTCACGGTAGCCAAAAAATTTCTCGCTATCAACGGTGCCCGGATTCGCTTCCAAAGTGATTTCGCAATCGGCCTGACGGGGAAACGTTGCGGCGACCGACGTGAGAAGCTTACGGATGCTCTGTGGTTCGAAGGTGGATGGCGTGCCGCCGCCGAAAAAAATGCTCTGCACGGTTCGGCCGCGCCATTCGTCTCGACTGCCGAAGAATTCGAGCTCGCGCAGCAAAGCATCAGTATAGCTCTGCTCTGGGATCTGCGCCACGACGTGCGAGTTGAAGTCGCAGTAGGGACATTTGCTGACGCAGTAGGGAATATGGATGTATAGCGAGAAGGGCGATAGCATTGCTAGGTATCATAGTCGGCCAAAACTGCGCGGGCAACTCACCGGCACGGCGGCGAAACGGCTCGTCGGTCGATTCGAGCGGTTTGACCGACCTTTGAATTCATGCTCGGTGTTGGTATGATTCGAGCTGAGATTTTTCGGGAGAGGTGCGATGTCGGTTCACGAGCATAAAGAGAAGGGCAAGAAAAGCATTCGCTGCTTCGTCATTACCGTCAGCGATACCCGCGACGAAAGCACGGATACCAGCGGCCAAACGATCAAGAAATTCCTCGCGGACGAAGCGCACGAAGCGACAGGCTATCGCATCGTTAAAGATGAACCCGCAGAAATCGAAAAGCTACTCAACGAGACTTTGGGCCGGAGCGATGTCGATGCTGTGATCGTCAACGGCGGTACCGGAATAGCGCCGCGGGACGGGACCTATGAAGTGGTCAGCCGTTTTTTGGAAAAGAAACTCGATGGCTTCGGCGAGATCTTTCGTTACTTGAGTTACCTCGACATCGGCTCGGCGGCGATCATGAGCCGGGCGGCGGCGGGAACGGCGCGTGGTAAAGTGCTCATTTCCGTGCCGGGCTCGAGCGGCGCAGTGAAGCTGGCGATGGAGAAGCTCATTTTGCCGGAGATCCGCCACATGGTTTCGCAGCTCCAGGGCAAATGAAAGTCAAGGTGAAATTCTTCGCCATTTTGCGCGAGCGCGCCGGCGCGGCGGAGGTGTTGAAAGAAATCTCCGACGGCTGCACCATCGCCGATCTCTGGCGGCAATTGCAAAAAGATTATCCCAAGCTGGATGTGCCCGGCATTCGTCTTTTATACGCCGTCAATCAGAATTATGTCGGTCTGGATTATGTATTGCGCGAGCAAGACGAGGTCGTGTTTATTCCGCCGGTGAGTGGAGGGTAGGCGGCAATGTTTCGCGTCACGCATCAGCCGATCGATTTAAACGAGTTGGTTCATTATGTCGCCGATCCAGAGGCCGGCGCGGTCGTTCCCTTCATCGGCACGACGCGCAATAACAACGAAGGGCGCAAGGTGATTGCTCTCGATTATGAAGCTTATCCCGAAATGGCCGAAAAAGAGCTGGCGCGCATCG
The DNA here is from genome assembly GCA_963755715.1 of uncultured delta proteobacterium. Taxonomy (GTDB): domain Bacteria; phylum Desulfobacterota; class Binatia; order UBA9968; family UBA9968; genus DP-20. The sequence goes on along the minus strand of CAVWLW010000034.1, from coordinate 13,734 downwards.
GCGACGACGCCAAGAAAAAATGGCCGCTCTGCAAAATGGCCATCGTGCATCGCATCGGTCCGGTGCAGATCGGCGAGGCGAGCGTGATCATCGTTGTTTCAGCGGCGCACCGCGACGCCGCGTTTGCCGCGAGCCGCTTCGCCATCGAAGAAATTAAAAAAACCGTGCCGATTTGGAAAAAAGAAGTCTTCGAGGGCGGCGAAGTTTGGATCGGCACGCAGAGCGGCCAACCGCTCAGCGCTCTGAAGTAATCAGTCGGATTGAACCCTCGGAGCAAATCTTCAAGCTCCTCTAAACGCCCCCACACGCGAAACTAGCAGCGATGTTATCGCTAAGGTTCAGTGCGCGCCGGTATTTAGCGGGCGGTAACTTCCTATTGCACGATTCCCGTGACAGTTAACAAATAGGCGATAGCGAGCAACAGATAAGCTAGACAGGAGACACAGAGAAAAATCAGATTCAGCCGTCCGGGCCGCGCCGGAACCGGCAGATGGCGAGGCAGATAGACATGGTTGAGAAAAATCAGCGCCACGGAAAACAGCACGGTGCCGACAAAGCCTATTACCGCGGAGAGCAAAATCAACGGCCCTGGTTCGGCGGCGCCCATGGTCGCCGAAGTGATGGCGGTGAGCAAAAACAGAAAAATCAAATACCACGTGCGCACGGAGATCGATTGGGATTTGGGAAAAAAAGCAAACATGCAATCCGTATGAATCCGGCTCACGGCATCCACAGTAGCGAGCCAGGTATCGGAGAGAAACGCCGCGGCGACGATAAGAAATAAAAATCGACCGAGCACGCCCCAACTCACTTCGAAGAATCGGCTTTGCACCACCGCGAGCTCGTATCCTTGGGGCAGAAGTCCTTTGGGAAAGAGCAGGGCGTAGGCGAGCAAACAAGTCATCAGCGTCGTGAGCAGATTACCGCCGATGCCGATGCTGATATCCCAGAATAAATAATGCCGCCAGCGACGCACATGCGCGAGCCCTTCGTCGTTGCCTGGAGTGAAACCTGAAGTAGGGATCGCCTCGGCTTTGCCGGTAATCGGTCCGGTGAGCCGACCCATGTAGTGCGCCATACCGCCGCCCTTGTCGCGCACCCAGTAAGAGTAAAAAAGCGTCCAGAAGCCGCCGAGGCCGGCGAACGTGATCGCAGTCAATAATTTCGTCGCGTCTGCAGAATCCCACGGTCTCGGCATGGATAAATCCGGCACGAACAGAGCCTTCACGAAAGCCGGCAGCGCATGCAGGGCTTCGGCATTGGCACTTGCCCACAGCAGCCCCACCAACGTGAGGAGCGCCACGCCCCACATGAATGCTTCCACGAGCTGATAGATGACTTTGCTCAGTAGAATAGCGACGAGAAACACCAACATCGAAGTATAACCCCAGAAAAGCGTTTGGCCGCGCGCCGACCAACCTGCCGGAAAATTCGTCAGCGCCGCCAACGAAGTGCCGCCGGCGGCAGCGAAGGCGCCGAACCAAAGAAAGGAAAGCGTCATCAAGATCCAGAGAAAAAACGCGAAGTGGCGCTGCAAACGAATAAAGCCCTGAAAGATGCTTTCGCCGGTGAGCACGGTATAGCGGCCGATCTCGTAAGTAACGGGAAACTGCAGCAAGCAAGCCGGCAGCAAAAGGAACAAAAAACTCAGACCGTACTTGGCGATGATGTACGGCCACCAGATAAGCTCGCCGCTGCCTTGAGCCAGCGCCATGAAAATCACGCCCGGCCCCAAGGCCTTCAGCATGTTCGGCAGAGGTGGTAGGGGCGCCTTTTTATAGGGCGCCAACACTCCCCAAGACGACTGATCGGCCATTACTTTTATTCAGTCGATGCGCTGAACCGCATCTGCGGGAAGCGAGGCGACGAAAGTTTGAAGCGCTTGATCGAGGTATTGCGAATCCTTCGATTCCAAGGTGACCTTGACTTTATAATCGGGCAGGTCGAGGACCGGATACGATCCCAGCATAAGCTCGGGAAATTTTACCAGAAGATCGTTGAGCATCGCGGCGATCACGCCTTCGCCGTATCGGACAAAAACATTTTTGAGAAAGTAGGGTTTCTCACGAAAGGCTTCTTTGATCGTGTGAAAGCGCTCTTGGAGGATTTTCGGAATGCCGGGAAAAATGTAAACGTTGTGAATTTTCACTATCGCGGCAAAGAGCGCTTCGGTCGCCAATAGCGTCGCGCCTTCAGGCACGTTGGCCATGCGTAAACGAACGTCGTTTACCTGGTCGCCCAGCCGCTGGCGCATGCGCCGTTCGATGTCCGGGTGGCGCACGACCTTCAGGCCAAAACCATGGGCAATGCCTTCGATGGTGACGTCGTCGTGGGTTGGCCCGACACCGCCGCTGGTAAAAACATAATCAAAGCGTTTGGAAAAGTCTGCGACTTCACGGCCGATCAGCTCGATCTCATCTTGAATCGTCGAGATCTTTTTCACTTCGACGCCCAACTGGCGGAGCTCCGTGCAGAAGAAATAGGAGTTGGTGTCTTGGGTCTTGCCCGATAACACCTCGTTGCCGATGATGACGATGCCGGCGGTTTTTGACATGCTTTTTGCTCTTCGTGCAGTCGCGCCGAGCGGTTCTAGCCGCTCGTAAGGATCAAAGATCGAACTCGCTGCAGCTCATAAAAAAATTACAGCTCGCGTTGGAACAAACATACTTGCATTTCTGATTTAACAATTTTGAATTGCAAATGGGACAGTAGTCCCACCAGTTTTCCTCGGTATCTTCTTCCAATGGCACCAGCGCCGTCTGGCTGGGATGTTTTTCTTGCATAAAAACTCCGCTGTTCGAAGAATAACTTACCTGGCTCTAAGTTTAAATAGTTTTGTGCAAAATCCGTGGCATGCGCCGGCTGGAAATTCCGTCCGTCTAACTTGATAGCCGATTGCTTTTGCGACCTGTTTAAGGCCCGCTTTATTCCAAGGCTCCGATTATAATCGTCCCTATCCTCACGCCGGCGCCGCCCGGTTATTTCGATGTGCTGAACGATGAGATCTTCAAACGATCCGCGAATATCCACCGCCTCGGTTAAAATTCTTCTCGTTGATTGATTTTGTGGTTACATTATAATCCTAATTTTCGCCTTGAATGGAAAAGAAATGGAACAACTTGGAATTATTCTTTTAGCCGCCGGCCAGGGCACGCGGATGAAATCGGCACTCCCCAAGGTGCTCCATCCTTTGGCGGGAAAAGCCCTATTTCTTCATGGCTTAGCAAGCGCGCGCCGGCTCGCTCCGGAGCTCGTCGCGATCGTAGTCGGCCACGGCGCCAATGCGGTTCGAGAGGCCTACGGTGGGACGGACGTAAGCTGGGTAATTCAGGAAAAACAGCTTGGCACGGGCCATGCCGTCTTGTGCGCCGCGGCGACGTTCAAGGACTTTGACGGCGACATCGTCATTTTGAGCGGTGACGTGCCGCTGATTCGAGAAGAGACTCTGCGCGAGATGGTTGGGCATCATCGTAATCGGCGTGCCGCGGTCACGCTACTTACGACCGTGTTAGACGAACCGAAAGGTTATGGCCGCATCCTGCGCGATGGGAAGGGTGCGATTACCGCCATCGTAGAAGAGAAGGACGCCAGCGAGGCGCAGCGCAAAGTCCACGAGATCAACGCCGGGGTTTACGTGGCTTCGGCATCGTTTCTTTTTGCCGCGTTGGACCGCATTAACAACGACAATCAACAAGGCGAATACTATTTGCCGGATATCGTCGCCATCGCTCTCGGCCAGGGCAAGAAGGTCGAGACCGTGCCGGCGAGCGATGGCCGCGAAGTGATGGGAATAAATAGCCGAGAGGAGCTCGCTTTCATGGAAAAAAACTTGCGCCAGAGCATCAATAAGAAATGGATGGCGGCGGGAGTCACCTTCAAAGACCCGGATACTACTTACATCGAAGAGAGTGTGACGATCGGGAAAGACACGGTGATCGGCCCCAATACCCATCTCCAGGGAAAAACGACTATTGGCGAACGCTGTCAGATCGATGGCAGCGCTTTTATTACCGATATGGAGATCGGCGATGAAGTTCTTTTAAAATTCTCCGTCGTGCTAACCGGGAGCCGCATCGATCGAGGCGCTATTATTGGACCATTTGCCCATCTGCGGCCAGGAACCCATCTGGGCCGTAACGTTCACATCGGCAATTTCGTCGAGGCTAAGGCCGCGCAGGTTGGTGATGGCACCAAGGCCAACCATCTCACGTATCTTGGTGATGTGACCATCGGCCGCGATACTAACATCGGCGCCGGCACGATCACGTGCAACTACGACGGCTTCCAAAAATATAAAACCACGATCGGCGATCGCGTGCAGGTGGGCAGTGACACGACGTTGGTGGCGCCGATTTCCTTAGGCGACGATGTTTACGTCGCCACGGCAAGCACAGTGCGCCACGACATTCCGGCGGGAGCTTTGGTATTCAATGATCGTGAAGAGCGCGTGCGCGAAGGCTGGACCGAAGAAAAGCGCCGTAAGATGAAAGGAAACAAAAAATAATGTGCGGAATCGTCGGATACATCGGGCATCGAGAAGCAGCGCCGCTGATACTGGAAAGTTTAAGAAAACTCGAATACCGCGGTTACGACTCCGCCGGGATCGCCGTATTGCACGACGGCCAAGTGTCGATACGCCGCTGCGAGGGCAAGTTGAGCAATCTGGAATCGATGCTGCACCGCCAGCCGATGAGTGGAACGGTTGGCATCGGCCACACGCGCTGGGCGACCCATGGCCGACCGTCAGAAACCAACGCCCATCCGCACAGCGCCGGCGACGTCGTGGTTGTGCACAACGGCATCATCGAAAACTATCTCGAGCTCAAAGAGCAACTGGCCAAGCGCGGCACCCATTTCAGCTCCGAGACCGATACCGAGATCGTCGCTCATCTCGTCGCCGAGAAAATCCAGCGCGGCGTCGATTTCCTCGAAGCCGTGCGCCGCACACTGCGCGAAATTCGCGGCTCCTATGCCTTGTTATTTCTTAACCGGCGCGATCCGCGGCGTCTTATCGTGGCAAAAAATTCGACGCCGATTGTGATTGGCTGGGGCGAGGGCGAGACTTTTATCGCCTCCGACATTCCCGCGTTACTCGACTATACCCGCAAGGTGACGTTTCTCGAAGACGGCGAAATCGGCGAAGTCACGCTCGGCTCTTATCGCTTGCTCGACGGGAAGGGCAAAACCATCAAGCGCCCGGTAAAAGAAATTACCTGGGACGCCGTAGCGGCACAAAAGGGCGGCTTTGCGCATTTCATGCTCAAAGAGATTCACGATCAGCCGCGCGCTCTGGCAGACACGTTTCGCGGCCGCATCTCGCTCAAGGATGGGCAGGTATCGCTCGAAGATATGAAACTGACCGCGACCATGGCCAAGCAAATCAAACGATTTCATCTCGTCGCCTGCGGCACCGCCTGGCATGCCTGCTTGGTCGGCAAATTCATGCTCGAAGAGATCGCTGGCATTCCCGCCGAAGTCGACTATGGCTCTGAGTTCCGCTACCGCTCGCCGCTCATGGATCCGAAATCGGTTTTGTTGATGGTTAGCCAATCCGGCGAGACCGCCGACACTTTGGCGGCGACCGAAATAGCGCGCGCCAAGAAGGCCAAGATCCTTTCGATCTGCAACGTGATCGATTCATCGATCACGCGAAAATCCCACGGCGTGTTATACACGCATGCCGGACCGGAGATCAGCGTGGCCAGCACCAAAGCTTTCACCACTCAATTGACGGCGTTGTATCTTTTGGCTGTCGCATTGGGCCGGCTTAACGGCAAGCTCAAGCCGGCGGATGCGCGAAAATTGCTACGCGATTTGATGTTTCTGCCGAGCTGGGTGGACAAAGCTTTAGAGCTGGAAGATCAAGTCAAAGAGTTAGCACGCGATCTCATGCACAGCCAGGATTTCCTCTATCTCGGGCGTGGCATCAATTATCCGATCGCCCTGGAAGGCGCGCTCAAGCTAAAAGAGATTTCCTATATTCACGCCGAAGGTTATCCGGCGGGCGAGATGAAACACGGCCCGATTGCCTTGATCGACGAGAAAATGCCGGTGCTGGTTTTAGCGCCGCGCGATCGTTACTTTCACAAAACCGTGAGCAATCTAAAAGAAGTAGAGTCACGCGGCGGCAAAGTGGTGGTGTTGACTGACGATGTTAAGAGCGTGAGCGAGATCACCGGGCATCGGGTGTTGACGTTGCCCAAAGCTTCGCACTATCTTACGCCCATTGTGATGACGATCCCGCTGCAACTGTTGGCCTATTACATCGCCGTGCATCGCGGCACGGACGTGGATCAGCCGCGCAATCTCGCTAAGAGCGTGACGGTCGAATAATGGCCCTCTTCGCACGAGGGTCGATCCACTTGGCGCATCCGCTCCAGTCGCTTCATCACCGTAATTTTCGACTGCTTTTTTTCGGCACCAGCCTCTCGCACGTCGGCGATTTCATCCAGGCCATGGCGCAAAGCTGGCTGGTCTGGACGATGACCGGCTCGCCGTTTCTGCTCGGCCTGGTCGGGTTTTCCCAAGCGCTGCCGCGCCTGCTGTTGGGCGTGGTCGGCGGCGCGATCGTCGACCGCATCGAGCGCCGCCGGCTGCTCATGTCGACGCAGATTCTCGCGATGCTTCAGGCGTTTGTTTTCTGGGCGTTGGTCTATTTCGAGGGCATCCAGTTCTGGCATGTGATTATCCTGGTTCTCTTCCTGGGCACGGTGAACACCATCAATCAGACCGCACGCCACTCGTTGATCAATAGTCTGGTACCGCGCGAGGATCTCATGAACGCCATCGCGCTCAATTCCTCGATGGCCAATTTGGCGAAAATCGCCGGGCCATCCCTCGGCGGCGTGCTGATCAGCCTGATCGGCGTGGCCGGCTGTTTGTTTGTCAACGCCGTGAGTTTTCTCGCTATCATCGTGACGTTGCTCGTGATGGTTTTTCCCTCGGTTAAGTTAAGAAGCAACGATGAAGCGCCTTTCTGGGAAGAGGTTCGCGAGGGCTACCTTTTTTTGCGCGGTCAGCGTCGCCTCTTTGCGATCATTTTGCTGACTTATGGCGTTGCGCTAGTGGGCACGCCCTATTCGCGTTTCTTGCCGGTGTTCGCCACGGACGTGCTTCACGCCGGCCCGTCCACGTTCGGTTTGTTATTGGCCGCGCCGGGTATTGGCGCGGTGATTGCCGGTTTGGGAATCGCGTCGTTCAGCCGGCTGAGACGGCGCACGCACTTCGTCGCGATGAGCGTCTATTCATTCTCTCTATGGCTGATTTTGTTTTCTTTCTGCCGTTCTCTACCGCTGTCGATGCTCTTTCTTATTCTCGTCGGCGCGAGCAATATCGCGTTTCGCTCGGTGGCCAATTCCGTCGTGCAAATGGAGACGCCGCCGCATTTGTTGGGTCGCATGCTCAGCTTGTTTTTCATGGACAAAGGCATGTGGTCGTTCGGCACACTGTTTATCGGCAGCGTCGCCCATCTGGTCGGCACGCCGAAGGCAATCGCCATTTCAGGTCTGTGTTGCGCTCTTGCCGCATCCTTGCTGCTCTACCAGCAACGTCAGGCGCGCGAAAGGCAACCCATCGAAAGCTTAAAGCGCCGCGTCGCGCAGTAAGCGCGCCGCCTCTTCCGGCGCGACCGAATTCATATACATGCCCGAACCCCACTCGAAACCCGCGGCGCGTGCGATCTGCGGCAGGATCTCGATGCGCCAGTGGTAGTAGCGAGCTCGTGCTTTGATGCGGCGGCTTTGAGTAGATAACGTAATTGAAGGGCGGCCGGTCGAGGGCTCGGTTCAGTCGCGAAATGAAATCCCTGAGGAATTGAGCAAGCGCCGCAATATCTTCATCCGTGCTCTGTTCGAAAGCTGCCACATGATTTTTTGGCAATATCCAAGCTTCGTAGCTAAAACGCGGCGCGAAAGGGCAGAACGCAATGAATTTGTCTGATTGCGACACCAGACGCTCGCCGCGCTCGACTTCACGCTGAACAATTTCGCAAAAAATACAGTGGCCCGTTGAGTCGTAGTGTTTTTTTGCCCGAGTGAGTTCGTCGGCCGCCGACTGTGGCACAATGGGCAAGGCGATCAACTGCGAATGCACATGCTCCAGAGTCGCGCCGGCGCGCTCGCCTTGGTTTTTGTAGAGGAGCAAATAACGCCAGCGTGGATCATCGCCTACCGCGCGCATGCGCGCGCGATAGGCGCGTAAAATGTCCGCGCATTGATCGATATTGAGCGCGCCCATGTTGATTTCGTGGTCGGGACTTTCGATGATCACCTCGTGAATCCCGAGCCCATTGAGCGATTCATAAAAGGAGTCTTTTTTTACCGTCAAAGCGCCGTGGTCTTCCAGCGCCGGATACTTGTTGGGAACCACGCGCACGGTCCAACCCGGTTTATCGGCATGAGAATCCTTTTTCCGCAGAGCCCAGACCTCGGGCGGCGTCAGCGCTTCGTTGCCGGGGCAAAAAGGACATAGCTCGCCGTGCGCCGGCTGGTTACCAGCGCCGTGCTGTCGTGGCCGCTTCGACCGCGCTGCGGCGATAATGACCGAGCGGCCGGTGATCGGATCCCATCTGAATTCCGGCATATGTTTTATAATGGTCGCACGTGTGCATTCAGCGACTGCGGTCAACGACTGGTAGAAATCCCTGGGCGTAAAAGTAAAATTCCGAAGATCCCTGGCGTGTCGCGTCCGGTTTGGTGCGTTGCACGGCGGAAAAGGATTTTTTTAGCTCAGCCGTAAAGCCATGCAGATCGTTGCTGATGAAACTCTTGATAAGCAATGAACCGCTGGGCCGCAGTAATTGGATAGCGACATCGAGAGCCGCCTGATTGAGCTCCAGGCAGCGCGCCATGTCGGCATCGCGAATGCCGCTGAGTTTGGGCGCTAGATCGGATAACACACAGTCTGCCGGTCCGTTCAAGAGCGCTTTAATTTGCTCTTGAATCTCGTTCCTCGCCATATCGCCCTGAAGCAAAATAATATTGCGTTCACGAAAAGGTTCGATCGTTTGCAAATCGACGCCGATGATTTTGCCGTTTTGGCCGACTATCTTAGCGGCGACCTGGAGCCAACCGCCGGGCGCGGCGCCGAGATCGACGACCGCATCGCCAGGCTTGAGCAGACGATAGCGCTGTTGCAGTTCAAGCAGCTTGTAGGCGGCGCGCGAGCGGTAACCTTCCTGCTTGGCTTTTTTGTAGTAACTATCGCGGGGATTGTAGGCCATCGCGGTTGGCTTGAATCGGGCTTTTGGACATTGTGCCAGTTCAGCGGCGAAAAAAAAGCCCAGCCTAAAAATCAGGCTGGGCTTGAAAACAGAAATTTTTTACCCGTGTCAGCGTGCTCCCTGGACCTGAAATTCCACCCGACGATTAACCGCTCTTGCCCACTGGGCGTCTTGATCGATCAAAGGTTTGCTCTCGCCAACGCTAGCAGCCGACATACGATTGGGGTCGATCCCCTGGGCCGAAAGCTCCCTCATCACGACCTGGGCGCGCCGCTGACCTAACTTCTGATTGTACTCCTCAGTCCCGGCTGCGTCGGTGTGGCCTTCGATCACAACGGTCAGATCAGCTTTTTCCTTGAGCCGCTGCGCCGCTACGTACACCTGCCCCTTACCAAGGTCGGTAAGTTCGGCGGAATCAAAACGAAAGGCGACAGCCGGAAAGACGATCTTTTCGACTTCGATGATTTTCGGGACTTCTTTGACGACGATTTTTTCTACGGGTACCTGGATGATTTTTACAGTTTCCGGCGCGGCGGCGGGTGCGGCGGCTTGCGGCTCCGGCTGAGCGGCGGGTTTGAGCGGAACTTTTTTAGGCATTCCATAATCTTGCAGCGGTTGTGGCTCTGCCAAAACCGGCGGGTGCGGATTATGACCAAAAAAGGCTTCCAGCGGCGGGGTTGCGCTCACAAGGAAGTGGAACGGGCGAAAGATCGTCCATTCCGCGAGCCAACCGACAGGGTAGAATAGATACGCGGTAACGCGTAACGGGTTGGACTGGCTGTCGTCATACTCGTCAGGCGCGGCTTGCGCTGAGTTGGTCAGCAGAGTGACAACGAAAAATAGCGCTATAATGAACGACCGCTGCATCTTCATGAGCATCCTCCTTAAGGAGACCAAGTTTAGGCCCTGCAGGGCTTTTTGTCAAATTTACTTCGCGCTCATGCCGGCTTCGCTTGCTTGTAAGCGCCGCCGCCATAGTTTAAGAAAAAACATCGCCGTTGGCGCTAGTAAGTAAATGGTTCGACTATTGGGCGCGACGATGGAGGTGACGAAGCGATGGGTGTTACGAGCACAAAGAACGGCCGGTCAATCTCGATCACCTGGGAGCGACCGCCGCTAAATGTCTTTGATCTCAAGCTCTTGCGCGAGCTGGACCAGGCGCTGACGATCTGCGCGCAGGATGGTGAAGCGGACGTGATCGTATTTCAGGGCGCCGGCGCGCGCGCCTTTTCGGCGGGCGTCGACATTCGCGATCACAGCCGAGAAAAAGTTCCCGAGATGCTCGACGCTGTTCATGGAGTCATTCGCAAACTGCTGGCGTTGCCGCAGGTCACGGTGGCCGCGGTCCGCGGCCTTTGTTTGGGCGGCGGTTGCGAAGTCGCGAGCTCGTGCGATTTAATCATTGCCAGCGAGGAAAGTTCGTTTGCCACCCCGGAGATTCTCGTCGGTTGTTACCCGCCGGTGGCGCTGGCGCGCTTCTCGCAATTGATCGGCTATCATCGCGCGGCCGAGATGATTCTCACCGGCCGGCGTTTCTCCGCACGCGAAGCGCAGACGTTCGGACTGATCAATCGCGTCATTGACGCGGAGCAATTTGCCGCCGGCTTGAGCGCGCTCTTGGACGAGCTATCGAGCAAGAGCGGACGAGTTTTACGTCTGACCTTGAAAGGCTTGCGCGAGATGTCGCTCGGCGGCTTCGATCAAGCTCTCAAACGTTCCGAAGAAATATATGGTCGCGAGCTCCTGCAGACCGCAGATGTCGAAGAAGGAGTGCGCGCGTTTTTAGAAAAACGCGCGCCAATATGGCGCCACCGCTAGCCGTGTTCGCCAATTCGGCTCCCCTTCGCCCGAGATTATCAAAGCCCGGGGCATATGTTACTTTTGACTGAATGGCCGATTTTGAAGTCAAGATTGCCACCGATGCGCGCGAAATCGAGCAAGCTCAGCGGCTCCGATTCAACGTCTTTAACCTAGAACTTCATAAAGGCTTGGCGTCGTCGTACGAGCACGGCTTGGATATCGACGAATTCGACCCCTATTGCGATCATTTGATTGTCCGGGAATTGCGCAGCGGCGATATTGTCGGTACTTACCGCCTGCTTCGCGGAGCGCAATCGCGTCGTCACATCGGCTTTTACTCCGAGAAAGAATTCGATCTGACGCGGATTAAAACACTGGACGGCGAATTGATGGAGCTCGGCCGCTCGTGCGCGCGTAAAGACTTTCGCGACCGAGCGCTGATTCCGCTCATGTGGGAGGCGATCGTCGAACAGATTCGCACGCATCATGTGCGCTATCTTTTTGGTTGCGGCAGCCTGTACACGACGGATATCGCTGAAGTCAGTGCGATGTTTTCGCTGCTTAAAAATAAATATTATGCGCCCGAGATCTATCGCGTTCTACCGGTAAAAAAGTGTCAGTTCGCCGCCGTGGCGGATGATGTTGCCGTCGCCGACGAGCAGGCGCTGTTTCAAAAGTTGCCGAGCTTGATCAAAGGCTATCTCCGCATCGGCGCCTTGGTGTGCGGGCCGCCGGCGTTGGACAAGGAATTCGGCACGTCGGATTTTTTTTTGCTGTTGGATTTCGCTAGCCTCAAAGGAGAGTATCTCAAACGGCTCGGCCTCGGCGATTTCAAGGTGAGCGATGCGCCTGCTTAAATTAGCCGCTTTTCTATCCCTGTGGGTGGTCTTTTTCGTCCTGGTGGCAATCGTACATTTATGGATTTCGATTCTTGGGCTGCCCAATCGTTGGAAAATCCTCAGCCGCCTCAACCGCAACTATACCCTTTTGCTGCGCTTGATCCTCAACATCAAAGTGACGATCGCGGGTGATGAGGGCCAGTTGGAACGCGGCGGTTACGTCATTATTGCCAACCACGTCAGCTACGTCGACGGCATCGTGCTCGGCAGCATCTTTCCAATTGTTTTCGTGTCGAAACGCGAGGTCAAAAAATGGCCGATTGTCGGTCAGTGGAATGTGCTCTGCGGGACGATTTTTATCAACCGGCAAAGAAAAAAAGAAGTGGGTGCGCTGGTTCGCGAGATGACGCGCAAGCTCAGGCAAGAAGCCAATATACTTTTATTCCCCGAAGGCACGTCGACCAACGGTGAAAAAATGCTGCCCTTTCAAACCGTGCCTTTGGCGGCGCCGCTGCGCAGCCGATCGATCATCGTGCCGGTGACTCTCGCGTACACAACGATCGACGAGCAGCCGGTCACCGCAGTGAATCGCGATTTTGTTTATTGGTACGGCGATATGGATTTCGTCACCCATTTTTGGGATCTTCTCGGCCGGCGCGGCGTCGAAGTGCTGGTGACCCTCCAGCCGAAGATCGAATGTTTCCGTTACGCGGATAATTCGGCGGGTCGAAAAAAACTGGCCGAGGATTGCTACAATCGCGTCCTCGGCCGAGTCACGGGGAAAGGTTTAATTCTTGACGATGGCGGCGATAGCACGGACGAGCCGTCGACGTTACTTTCCAGTTAACTGCTTTTTGATGTTTTCGACGAATTCTTTCAACATGGCATCGGCCTTTTTGCGGATGATTGGCTGGCCAAACTCACCGATCTTGCCCAAAATATTCACGTCCGTTTCAACCACCAACGCGGTTTGATTCGCTCCCAAGTCTTTGAGCGTCATGGTGGTTTTCCCGTTGACCGCCCCCGCAGCCATGCGATCCTTCGCCTCGGCGCGCAAGGCGGCGCGCCAGTCGTTTTTGTTTTGCTCTTCGAGGATGATTTTACCTTGCAGGTTCAACTTGATCGGTCCGACGCGGACCGTCAATGCGCCCTCGTAAGTCGTGTCGTCAATTTTACTGACCGATTCGACCCCAGGCAATGACTTCGCCACTTTGGGTACATCCATTAAAAAATCCCAGAGCGGCTCGCGCGCCACGGGAATCTCCGCAGTTTGGCTGAATTTCACCGTCTTTTGCCTTTCTTTGCGACTTTCTTTTTTGCCGGTTTGGCCTTGGCCGCCGCCTTGGCTTTTGATTGTTGGCGAATATCAGCAAGCGCTTTCTCGAGCGCGCGCCGGACAAACACCGCTGCCATGTCCTTTTTGTAAGCCGCCGAGCCGCGAAAATCGCTTACCGGATCGACCGCTTCTTTGGCTTTTTCGCCGGCTTCGGCAAACGCTTCCGTTTTCAAGGGCTGACCGCGTAGTACAGCTTCGGCCGCAGTGGCCCGGATCGGCGTAACGCCGACGCTGCCGAGCGCAATGCGCACTTCGGCGATCGTCTTGAGAGTCTTGTCGAGGGTCAACACGGCGGCAGCGGACACCGTGGCGTAATCATCGGCGGTCCTCGGCAAGAACTTAATGTAGGCAGCGCCCGTGTTGGGCAACACCTTCGGCACCATCACTTCGGTGATGATCTCGTCGGGATTGAGCACGGTTTCGTAATAATCTTTGAAAAACTCATCGAGCGGAATCGTTCGACTGCCGTTCGGCGAGGTCGCCTTTACAGTCGCACCGAGGGCGATGAGGCTGGGTGGCGGGTCCATATTGGGATCGGC
>CAVWLW010000033.1:0-385399 GCA_963755715.1 uncultured delta proteobacterium | reverse complement strand
CGCCGTCGAAGGACTCTTAAAGATTTTTCAGTGCCTGCTAGACCCGAGACAAAAGCCGCTAGCCAAAGAACGCGCTGGCGCAAAATATTCGCGGACTAGCTCTTCGCCAGCGCCTGGCGGAACTTTTCACGATACTCGATGTTGTAGAGACGCGGAAAGTTTTCCGGGTATGCTTCGCCGGGTTCGACCTTGAGAGTAACAAAAACCGGACCTTCGTCTTTGAGAATCTCAGGCAGTTTTCGTTCCCACTCGTCCAGGTCGCTGATCTCGTAGGTTTTTTTATAACCGGCGGTCTTGGCCAGTTCGGCGAAGCGAATCTGCCCGGCGCGCGGAGTCGGCACGGAGCCGTTGGTTTCGTAGCAGCCGTTCTCGCATAAGCAGTGCACATAATTTTTCGGCGCCTGATTGGCGATCGTCACCAGGGTGCCGAGATTCATCAGCAGGCTGCCGTCGCCGTCGAAGACTATGACTTTCTTGTCGGGCCGGCCAAGCGCCAAACCCAACGCATGCGACGATCCCTGTCCCATGGCGCCGACAAAAGTGTAATTCAAATCGTTCGGCTGAATATGCGTGATTTCCTGCGCCGCCGTATAAACCGCGACAACGATCTCGTCTTTGCGCTGGCGCGCGAACGCCTTGAGCATTTCATCTCGTTTCATCATGGTTAGCGCGGCTCCCTTCCAATGAGAATAGCTGTAGGTGAAGAGCTGGCAAAAGCCTTTTCGATGACCGGCGTGATCTGCGCCACGTCGCCGTCCCGCTCGATAAGATGGTGCTCTATTCCCATCACGTCGAGTATCGGCTCGATGATCTTCACGCCATACTTCTTCGACTTGGTCGGCGCGACATCCGGCTCTTTACCCAGCAAACCGACGACCATGCAGACGGGAAAATGGCCTTCCACCGCAACGCCGCGGATGGCATTGATCGAATCGAGGAAGCCGGTGTATTGCATCATGAACACCGATTTATGCCCGGCGGCATAGAGCCCGCTGCAGATGGATATACCCTCGTCTTCCTTGCACACTTGCACGGCGTGAAAATCCCGGTCGGCAAGAATGCCCTTGAGCAAATAGTGACTGGTCACACGGTCCGGCAGCGCCACGACGAAGCGAATGCCGGCGCGTTTGAATTCGCTTTTGATCTTTTCAGCGGTGAGTGGATAGTCCGCCATGCCACCTCCAATTTAAAATGTAGGGGCAATTCATGAATTGCCCCTACGCGATCTCTTGAACAAAATCCGCCAGCCGCTCGCCGATCATGATCGACGTCAGGTTGGTATTCGCCCGGCTCACCACCGGCATGATCGATGCGTCGCCGACCCAGAGATTTTGCATGCCGTGCACGCGCAGTCGCTGATCGACGACCGCCATATTGTCCGACGCCGGACCCATCTTACAGGTGCCGACGCCGTGGTGATAACTGTCATAGGTCTTGCGCGCGAACGCGCCCCAGTCTTCACCCGGACCGGGTTGAATCAACGGACCGTAGAATTCTTTGATCTCCGGCCGATGCACCAGCTCGTCGATGAATTGCATCGCTTCGACCATCGCCTTCAAATCTTCGGGATGTTCGAGCATACACGAATCGATGCCGACTTGCTCGTGCGGATCGGTGCTTTGCAAAAATACCCGGCCGCGATTGCGCTGTTCGAGCAAGTGCGCCGAGATCGGCATCATTCGCTTCAAACCCGTCACTTCCGTCGGCGGGCGCATGTTGATGTGAAAATTGGCCGCCTCGCTGATCGGATTTTTGCGGATGATCAAGCGGAAGCGCGGCACGACCCAGTCTTCTTTCGATTCCTTCGGTCCCTCATAGGTCATAAACACCACCGGGTGATCTTGATAGTTCTCGCCGATGCCGTTCAATTCATGAACCGGGGAGATTCCGTGCTTCTTGAGCTCCGCCGACGGGCCGATGCCGCTGAGCATAAGAATCTGCGGTGTGCCATAGACGCCGGAGGTGACGAGAATCTGCCCGCCGAGCGCGGTGTGCATTTGTCCGTCTTTCTCGTAGTTCACGCCTTCGGCTTTCTTGCCGGCGAGCTTCAGCGAATGCACCGCCGCTTCGGCGACGATCGTCAGATTCTTACGCCCGCGCGCCAGGCTTAAATAGGCTACGACCATCGACTGGCGCTTGCCGTCTTTAATATTGTACGGCGACGCGCACACGCCGTAGGGCTCCGGCACGTTGAGATCCGGACATTTGGGCAAACCCATGCCGTACGCGGCATTGAGAAATGCGCGCACCGGTGCCGACGTCTCCATGTCGAGGGTGAAATTACGCTTCACATAAAGCGGGCCATCTTTGCCATGAATTGGACTGTCGGGAAAATCTTGATCCGACTCGATCTTCTTCATGAACGGCAAACATTTCTCATAGGTCCAATCAGGATTTCCCGCCGCCACCCATTGATCCAAGTCGTAGCGCTGCGGCCGCAGCACTGACATCACGTTGACCGACGAGCCGCCGCCCATGATGCGGCCGGCGAGCGCATAATAGGTGCTGCCATCCGAATGGCGCTGCGTCGGAAACATCGCGACGTAGTCGGATTCGAGCAAAAGCCGGGTTTGTTTCGATGCGTCGGCGACCAATTCCGGCAGCGGCTGCGGGTCCGGTCCAGCCTCGATCAATAAAACTTTGCGGTTCGGATCTTCGGAAAGACGCGTCGCCGCCACGCACCCCGCCGAACCGCCGCCAACAATAATCACGTCGTACTTATCTGCCATGCCAAACTCCTTGTCGTTTTCTCAATCGGTATTGCCGATCAAGAAAGATCTCGCTGCTCCAGACTGTGTGAAAGCTCTCAATCGAGGTTTTAATAGAAAGAGGAAAGGAGAGCAACAATTTAGTTCTGGACCGGTCAAGAGTGGACTAGATTGAGGTGATCAAGAATAGCGTCGAGACTCTGCCGCGGCGGCGGATGGAGATGCAGTCCAAGAAGAATCGCAGTCATGCTGAGAGGCGGCCGAGAGTGTAGCCGGTACGCGCGATAAGCTGGCAGTTTCCCAAGGGGTGAGCAACCGCTTGGCGCGGGCGGGCTTAAAACCCCGCCCGCGAAGTGATTCAGTTTATTGCTGCGCCGCGCTGCTGCTGCGCGCCACCTTGCCGGGATAGGCGCCGGTGTGTTCGCCCTTTTCCATGAGCACTTGCCCGTTCACCACGGTCCACTCGATCCCTTTAGCGAGTTGTTTGCGGCGCTTGGCTCCGCCCGGCAGGTCGTGCGCCTCGCCCGGTTCCAACGGGCTGATGGTCGCGGGATCGAACACCATCAGATCTGCCGCCATGCCGGGGCGCACCAGCCCTCGGTCGGAGAATCCGAAGAGCGATGCCGGCACGAACGTGAGCTTTCGGATCGCGTCCTCCAGCGACATGATTTCTTTTTCGCGCACCCAGTGCGACAGCAGATAGGTGGAGTAACTATAGTCGGTGCGAAAAACCACGTGGGCGCCGCCGTCCGACTGCCCGATGACGGTGTACGGACTGGTGAGCAGAGCGGTCATGGCCGCTTGGTCGCTGTTGACTTCGCGCCGTTCGAATTCGGTTTCCAGATTTTCTTCCAGCGCCAGGTCGAGGAATGCGTCGAGCACGTCTTTATTCTGTTCCCGCGCGATGTCCGCCACGCTCTTGCCCGTGAGGTGCTGGTTTTTCGCCAGCGCGGGCTTGAATACGAACTGCAAATCCCAGCGGCGCGTGAAATCGCCGGCGCGGTTGGTATCCATCGGCGTCTCGACCGCCTCCCGATGCAGTTTGGCGCGCGTCTCCGGATCGCGGAATGCTTGTGTGCGCAGGTCGTGCGGCAGCAACATGACGTTTTTCCAGGTGGCCATGGCGTCGAAGTGCTGCGCGGTCCTCAGCGTGTAACGCAGGTCGCCGGGCCGCGGCATGACAAACTGGTAGGCGCGATGTCCCTGGCGCATCAAGCTCTCGGCTTCTCCCAGCTGCTTGCGCCATTTGTCCGGCGCCACCGCCTGCTGCGTGATGTTGCCGTAGAAAACCGGCCGCCGGCTGGCCTTGGCTAGCTTCGTGCTGATACCGCGGTCGCCGCCAAACTGGATCACCCCGCGCCCCACTTCATCGGCCACGCCCGCCACGGCGAAAATCTCTTCCTCAGAAGCGAGATTGGTCGGCGCCAGCCGGCCATTCCAATCGAAATGGCGCAGATTGCGCTCGAAGGAGACGCCCACGGCGCCGGCCTCTAACCCTTCGCGGACGATCGCCTTCATGGCCGCAACCTCGTCATCGGTGGCGTGCCGTTCCTGCGACGCTTCACCCATCACGTAGCGGCGCACCGCGGAATGACCGATGAGGGCAGCGACGTTTATGCCCAGCCGTTGGTCCAGAGCATCGAGATACTCGGGAATCGTTTCCCAGGACCAGTTGACCCCGGCTTGGATCGCTTCCAGCGGAATCGCTTCCACGTGGGACAAGACTCCGGAAAGCATCTCGCGATCTTCCTGATGCGCGGGAGCCATCGCCAGAGAACAGTTGCCCATGACGACGGTGGTAATGCCGTGATAGCAAGAATAGGTGCAGAGCGGATCCCAGGTGACCTGGGCATCGTAATGAGTGTGGTTGTCGATGATGCCGGGAGCGACCACCAAGCCATCCGCATTCAGCACTTGGCGCGCCTCTCCACTCACCTTGCCGATCTCGACGATCCGACCGCCGTTGACGGCGACGTCGCCATGAAAGCCCGGCAGTCCGGAACCGTCGATCACTTTGCCGTTCTTGATTATCAGGTCGTATGGCATTGTTCCTCCTGTACGGCCGGCAAATTCGCCGGCGTAGACACTGTTGTGCTGCGTCGAAAGTATTCGTTGATCCGCTTGCTGTCAACATGAAACAGCAGGCAGCCCGCGGTTCACTGAGAACTAGCGCCAGCAAGCGGATTTACCGGTGTATCACCGAGCGGCAGAATTCGCGCAGACAGCGTCTGCGAGATTGGCGAGGCCCCATGGCTCCAGGCTGCCTTGGTAGCAACTGCGGAACCACTTGCCTTGCGACACTGGCGGCAATGGGCATTGGCGATCGAGTCCAAGTTTCACGCGTATTTCAAAAGTATCTGCCAAGCTGCCTCGTTTCATTTTCTAAGGCTGGCCGAAGCATCTGGTCGCGTTGTCCCACAGCATTTTTCGCATGACCTCGTCTCCGAGGGATTTTCACTCGAGCACCTGGTTCGTCGACTCGGGAAAGCGAGATTCGGCGTGGGGGTAATCGGATGCTTGCGATGGAGGCGGATCTGGCACAACCGTTTCGCTTCTCAGGTAAAGCACGGCGTCTCCGCCAAATTCCGGAGTGAAAGATTGGTTCCCTCCATCAGCAAACACGGTGCCCGAACCTTGCACCAAAGCGGTGGAAGGATTAAACCATTCATAGGAATAGTTTCCAGTCTGCAAATTTACGGTGAATGGGCCTCCATCGGGAGCATAAATCAAATATTCAACGCCGGGGCTAACCAAGCAAAATGCTGTTGAGCAAATACTAGTGCTTGGATTCATCCCTGCAAGGTTTATCTGCATTCTCGGCATATCTATTGGCCTGGCCGATATTGCTTCTCACCAGATCCCAATCGGCGCTTTCAGTTTGAGGCGCTTCCCAAGGATGGTCGTAAAGATTGAAATGATATCCTCTGGTAATTGCTCTCCATGGCAAATCGCGGCCATTTTTTCCCGGGTTCGTATGATCAGTATCAATTACAGCCGGTTTTCCCGTATTATCTATAGGCGAATTGTAAGGGATGCCCGACGCATCCAAAACGGCAAACATATCGCTAGGGCTGTTGGCTACATCAGAATTATTCATAGATTCCCAATTTCCCTGAGTGTTCATTCCACCCGCCGACATATAGACGAGGTGTCGGGACCCGTCATATGAACGTATAAAATTGATCATGTCGTACTGCCATTGGATAGCAGTGGCTTCATTTGCGACCTCAAAAAAGACATTGTCTAGGTCTCTCACTGTATCAATGACTTTTTTTACATAATCTTTTTGTATTTGAGCTACTGCCGAACTGGGCGAAAAGAATTCGGTCCCCCAATTATTACGATCATCGTCTACATCTATTCCTTGAATATTGTTCGCTCCGTTAAACAAATTGTCGGACCATAAGTGATTTCCGAAGGCATAAACGTCAAAAAGCATAATACTTACGTAAATGCCGTTATTGCCTGCATCTATAATGCGCGAGCGCATGCGATCAAAAAAGTCCTGGTTAAATTGTGTGAGATCGAATTTGGGTTGGCCATCCGCCGCTGTGCCCGGGCCGGTTCTCACGTATTGCATAGGCGTCGCTCGACCGCCGTGAGTACTCCAAATCGTCCAGTTGCGAAGAAAATTTAGATTCTTGTTTCGTGCGAATTTCAAATACCCTCGCCAATCGGTATAACTGCTGCTCCAGCCATAATCTTGAAGATCCCCGAAAATTTGGTTCCCACCCAAGTAGATAGCTCTGCCGGAGTCATCGGTGAAATAACGGGGGTTTTGCGGGTTTACGCGCAGTAAGCCGGACGCATTCGCATATAATGCAAAGGCAAGTGAAAAACCTACGTAGAAAGCAACGGCGGCCAAGAAAAGAATGACATTTTTGTTCATCCCTTAATTATAACTTGGATTCGGGGGTAGTTAGAATGTGGCGATAAACTCTACTCAAATTGGAAATGGATTATAGCCCACGCTGACAAAGCGAACGAGCAAAAACCAAATGCGCACGCAATCCGCAAAAATAATCTGCAAAGTGTCATGCCAGTCTCCATCGGGACAAAGGCTTGGTGGTTTCGACACGAGAACGATCCATCATCGTTGCTGGCCGCTTTTACAATGAGCAAGAGTGGTTTGTAAACAGTTGAAAAATCCTGAGGTCAGGCTGTTCAAAAAGGTTCAGATGCGAGGCGCGCGAAGATCGATGAGCGGAGGCGTACTTGTACGTTGACGCGAAATCGATGAGCTTTTACAATGAGCAAGAGTGGTTTGTAAACAGTTGAAAAATCCTGAGGTCAGGCTGTTCAAAAAGGTTCAGATGCGAGGCGCGCATAGACCTGATCGTGTCGTGACGGATCAGGTACTCTTGAGCACGTTGACGCGAACATCGAACTCGAGTCGCAACGAAGCAGGTGGGCCTTTTTCAACAGCCTGTTATTTTTCGTAGAGCCGTTTGACAAACCCGCTCGCTTCGATCTCCCGCGCGATCTTGTACGAGACGAATTGTTCCGGATCGGCGTTCTTCGCCGCGGGTACCGTGCTTGAAAGTTCCGTCAGAATCGTCCGTATCCCGTCGATTGTCGGAATCGGCAAAGCCAGATACTTGCTTGCGGCATTACTGTAGCTATCTTCCAACACCTCGCGGTCGTCGTTGCGCGTATATTTCTTCAACACCGCCAGCGCGGCTTCTTTGTTGCGCTTGAAATCATGGATCGCTTCGATGTAGGCGAGCATGAATTCTTTCACGACCGCTTCGTTTTTCTGGAGATAAGATTTCGTCGTGCCGATGGGCGCCATCGGATAATGCAGTCCCAGCTCGGCGAGGTCCCCCAGCTCGCGGAATCCCGCTTTGCGCGCCATCAGCGACGCCGTGCCGCTCAGCACGCCGGCGTCGAGCATTTTGGTCTGCATGGCGCGGAGCGTGTCCTGGGTCGTGCCGATCTGGAGAATGCTGACGTCGCGTTCAGGATTCGAGTCCCCATTTTTTTAGCGCCAGGCGAATGGCGAAATCCGACGTGGCGCCGTAGCGGCTCACGCCCAATTTTTTGCCTTTGAGTTGCGCCGGGCTGGAAATTTCCGGCGCGCCGAAAACCTTGAATATAAAACCATTGATGGCGGCGGAAAGAATGACCGTGTCGGCGCCCTGCAGAGCGGCTTGCACCAAGCCGGAACCCGAGAGCGAAGCAATTTCCAGATCATTGGCGATCAGCGCGCGCAAGGACACCGAACCGGTGCCCATGCCGACGAGACGCACGTCGAGGCCGCGCTTTTCGAATAGTTTAGTTTCCTTGGCAAACCACAAGGGCGCGATGGCGCCGTCCGTAGAACCATAGCCGGCGACGACTTTGATAAGCGGTTTTGCCTGCGCCGCCAACATGCTCGGCGCATGACACATCAAGAACAACCGCGATCATCCCCACGATGAACAGTCGGATGCTGCCGTGGTTTCTCATGACACGAACCCCATCAGGACAGCGTCCCAAGAAGTTTGCCGTATCCCTTGATGTCCGCTTTGATCCCGAGCTCCTTCAGCGGCCACCAGATCTGGCCCATGGAGCTGCTCACCACCGGTTTGCCCAGATCGTTTTCGAGCTGCTTGAATCACCGTCAACGTCGGCCACGCCGACGAAGTGATCAGCACCGCATCGCAGGCTGAATACTTTCTTCCGACCGCGCGCACGTGGCGAAACACTTGCGCCGGCGAAAGCATCGCTTTTTCCAGCGACGTCATGCCCGTGTCGAGCGATTCGATTCCCAACACGTCAAAGCCCTCCGAAATTAGGAATGCCCTGACCAATTCGTTATGAGCGGGAATGAATGAGGTCGCCACTGCCAACTTCACGGCGCCAAGATATTTTAGCGCGTCGGCGAACGACTGCGGGCTGGTTCCGACAGGTACGGAATAGCGGTTTCTAAATTCCTGCAAGACCTGTCGATGCCGCTCGACGCCGTTGGCCAAAACCATCGGCGCGCCGCTGAGAGTGATATGGTCTACCCGCGTGTGCAAAAGGTCTTCAAACGCGGTATCGAATTTACGCCACGAAGCCTCGACCTGGCTGGACTCCCGCGCGTCGCGAATCACCAGATTGGTCGACACGAAAGTGACTCCCTCGGGAGCCACCCGATAAAACTCATACGGCAATATCTCCGAACAAGCCGTCGGTGAAATATTGCCGATGCGCGCGCGCCATCCGTACATCACTCCTCCATTTTGCCGACATGAACATTACTCTTCTGCGTTGAAATTATTCGTTGACGCGTTTGCTGTCAACTTGAACTGGGCTGCAGGGTCATGAGACATCAAAAAAGTCTTGCCGGAAATCTCTGACAAAATGGAATGACTCGGTCCGTTTGGAGTGTGACGCGTGAAGCGCGGCGAGGATTCACCCACGAAGCCAACTCAGTTACTTCGCAGCCATTGCAAAGTATCTAGGTGAGACCCCTACCTTTCCCCATGGACGTTAAGATCACCGTCAGGCGACTCGCAAAGAACACGGTCAAGTATCTTGCTATGGCCGAGTGGCAGCAAGCATCACGATTTTTCGCGCAGAGTTATCAAAGAAACCGCCTCTGATCACCCCGTCGAGAAAATCCCCTAACGAATGAAATCCGCAGGCTTGATCTTCTGGCTCGGCTATCGATCTGCGCGACATCGCCCTGAATCGCCTGAAAAGCTATGGCCAGAGAAGCTCCTGGCGTTCAACGCTGCATCGCGACGGTTAGTGTGGCAACCGCGCACCGCCTCTGGAAGGCGTGATTAAACCTTTTCTGAAGATCTTCTGGACAACCATCGCCAGGTAAAGGCCGCGGCAATCAGGACAAGCACCGTGAGAAGCATCAGCTCCGTCGAACCGTCGCCGCCGTCTGGCGAGATACCGAACATCCGCTCGATGAAATCCATGTGATCCTCCTTTTTGTCGCCGAACTCCTAAGGCACCACCACCCACGCCCCTCGATTCCGAGTGGCGCAGATAAGCATGCGGTCCTGCTTGTGGAAGAGCAAGTCGACAGCCATGGCATTCGGCAGTCCGTTAGAAAAAGCCGCCCAACTCGAGCCCAGATCCAGAGTTTGATAGACACCGACGTCCGCGGCAACCCAAACCCTTTTGAAGTTTGCCGGATCGACCACCACGGAGCTGAACGGTATGCTCGGCAACCCCGCCGTGCAATTGACCCACGAGCCGCCCGCGTTGTCCGAGCGATACACCATGCCGCCGCCGGTTTGCGACAGCGTCAACCAGAAGCGTTGCGGATTGCTGGGATCGACGGCGATGCAGCTTATGTAACGGGAAGCCGGCGAAGCGAGTTGTACCTTGCTCCAGCTCGCTCCGCTCCAGCTGACTCGCAGCACGCGACCCTGATTCGTGCCGATTAAAATGGTGTTGGCGTCGATGTCTCTCATAGCCGAAGAGACTTCTTGAGAAGCGAGGCCAAGCGCAACGGTAGTCCAGGGCGCGCTGCCGGTTCTCGTAACTAGCAAAGCAGTGGCCGCGATCGCCACCGTCGATCCGAACACTTCGACCGGCGGGTAGAATAGCGACGGCACGTTGGGCGGATTGAGCGAGCTCCAGCTATCTCCCTTATTGTTGGAGCGCTCCAGCGACACATTATAGTAGGAGTGATACACCACGTTTGGACTCGGCTGATTGACGCCGCAATCGCCG
The DNA here is from genome assembly GCA_963755715.1 of uncultured delta proteobacterium. Lineage (GTDB taxonomy): Bacteria > Desulfobacterota > Binatia > UBA9968 > UBA9968 > DP-20. Next base: position 375,032 of record CAVWLW010000033.1, on the reverse strand, counting down.
CCGTCGCCGTCGGCGATATGATCCCAGACAGTTGAGCCGGTGTATCGGATCGTTCCGTTATCCTGAGTGCCGGCCATCAGCCACTTCCAGGTATTCGGATCACTGGCGAGATATTCGATCTCGGTGATACCGAGACCTTCGTTGAGAGCCTTCCAATTCGCGCCTTTGTTCGCCGATCGAAAAATGCCGCCGTCGTTGCCGGCGTAGATAATATTGGAATTGTCGGGTGAGAAAGAAAGGCAGTGCTGATCCGGATGTATGCTCTTAGAGCCCTGCGTGGTGATGTTGGTCCATGTCCATGTGGAGCCCGCAAGGTTTCCCCGGAGCGTGTCGATGGCGCCGAGATACACCTGTGCCGCATTGTTTGGCGTGGCCGCGACGTACCAGTCATACCAGGCCTGATTCACGTTCAGCGTTGGGAACGAGGTAATCCTTGTCCAGATCGTCCCCGCGCGCCGCCACAAATAGGCGTTTCCCCCGGCGGCGCCGAACGCATACGCAACGTCGGGCGCCGTTGTCACGCGGTCGACCGCCAATCGCGCCCACGAGCTCGTTGGCCCCGATGGCAGAGCGACGGCCGTAAACGAATTGCCGGCGTTGGCCGACGTGAAAAGGCCGTCGGAGAACGCAGCCAGCAGCTCCGCCGACCCTCCGCTCGGATGGACGCTGATATCCCAACACGTCCCGCCGCGCTTCAAGGTCCAGGATCCGCCGCCATTGGTCGATTTGTAAAATCCGTTGGTCGTCGCGGCATAAAGAACCGCCGTATTCTGCGGATCGACCACCAGATCGTAAAAGCCAATGCCCACGAACGGCGCCGAGGCCAAGACACTCCACGTCGTGCCGCCGTCAGTGGATTTGTAAACGCCGGCGCCGAGGTTGTAGTAAAAGTTTCCTTCGCCGCTTCCGGCATAGACTTTCTTCGGAGTTTTGGGGTCGAAAGCGATAGCGCCGATCGCGAGTGACGGCATCTGATCGGTGCGAGGCTGCCATGTCGCCCCCGTGTCGGCACTTTCCCAAATGCCTCCGCCGGCCGCGCCCAACAACAGATGCTTCGGTTGTTGGGGATCAACCGCGATGCTCGACACACGACCGATCACATCCACGCGATTGGTGCCGTAGGTTTGTCCATTGGGAATGACCGATGGCCCGATCGCCTGCCACACGGGCACGGCTCCAGGGCCTCGAGCGGCGGCCGCTCTTACCCGACGCCGTCGGGCGCGAGAGCGGCGCGCGCGAAGAGCCGTGGCGGCATCGATGATCGCCGAAGCAAAAGACTTAGCCGCCGGGGCAGCGCGCCCCGCCCGCGCCGACGCAGCGGCGCGACCGCGCCTGGCGCGTGGTGCGCTTTTAGTCAGCCCGAACCGCGGTCGCGCGACCTTCGGCACCTCGATCGTCGCCAAGACATCGTTGTTGAGCGCAGGGTCGCGCTCGCTCAAGTAAAAGAACAATCGTTGCAGCGCTTTGCCGCCGACGGGCGACTTCGGTTTTTTCGCGCGGCGCTGGAGCTTCGTATCGATCTTGCTTCTCATCGGAAATTACCCCCTTTTTCATGGGCAATCCTTCTTGGCGTCCTTTGGTGCTTTCTTTTTTTTCTTTGCTTGAAGCGGCCGTTTTCGCGTGGCGCGCCTCCTGAAACATGCGCAGCCGCTCCGCGGCGCGACCGCCAGGAGGTTCCGCTGTCTTGTCGCCTGCGCGTCTAACCATTTTGATTCTCCTTCAGACAGTTGATGCGAAAAGTTTACAACCGGGCTCCCGAATGAAAAAGTCGCTTTAGAATTTTTGCTAATGAAACCCTATAAGCGAATTCTTTATAATCGAATTCTTCGTCGGTCAATATGAAATACCAATCACAGAACCATAAATGTGGACCAATCGTTTCGCGTCTATCATCGAAATTTAGCAGGTCGCAGGATCTAGTGGATGTGGGCTACCGTCGTCACAGTGTGGCGATCGGATTGCCCTGGCGAGGTCTTGGAGGAGTTTGAGATCGAGCACCGGCTCGACAGGTTTCAGAGTGCGTTTTTGGTAATCACCATTAATCATTCCGACGGCTGCACAGCTTGGCGCGCGACCTTCAGGGCCGGTCGACAAGTTTATCAGTTTGCGTGTAACTTCTGCGGCTCTCTCAAGCCACAAGTGGCTCTCCATTCTCCTGGTTCACTTTCGATGAGCTTGAATAATCTCTGATACTCTTCAACGCTTGAGTTCCCTTCCCACGGAACGCTTTTGTGCGTGATCCTAGCGTCGGAGTTCAATATCCAGAGCGAGCGGTAATAAAATCCGCCGTGAGGATGCTCTGTCTTGCGGATCAATCCGTAGCGCCGCGCTATGTCAAGGTTGCTGTCCGAGACGTAGAGGTACGGTAGTTCCTCGCGGAGGAGCGTGAGAGCATATTTGCGATGTGCTTCGAGAGAATCGGGCGAGATCATTATAAGATCGGCTCCCGCTCTAAGAATTTTTGCATAATCCTGCTTCAACGAAGCAGCCATGCTGGCGGCTCAGTTCGGGTGATATCGGTAGCTATCCTGGGTGGTGAGGATTAGTTTCTCGTGTCGCGCGGCCAGATGATGCAGCGGAAGCCTGCCATGAGGTGTTTCGATGAGAAACTCGGGGGCTTTTACTCCGACTCGAGTGCCTTTCGGTTTCGTGTTCATATTGATCCTCCTCAGGCTACTCCCCGGGCAAATTGTCTACGCAACCACAAGCCCTTACTCCAGGACGTTACGGTTGAAAGTCAGACGCACAAAGCGCAGACAGCGTCCCAGGCTTGGATTATTCTATTTTCGTCGCATGGTTTTAGAAAAACCCAATGACAAAAAGGCTGCTACTGTTTTCTCTTTTTTTATTTGTCGAGTCTGGTCTAACCGGACCGTTGCTTGTCGAACTGTTTTATGGAGTTCAGATCCATAACCCAGTCGTGCGCGGATCGGCACCAGCCTTGTGACTTTGGCCGGAGCTCGGCTCGCTGCCGCGCTGTGCCAACCCGGATATTGAATACCTGTGGGTCGGTCACGGCTGCCGCGTAGATCGCCGTGCCGCACTCGGGGCAGAACGCTTGGGCGCGTTTGGCGCCGCTTTCGGCGGTCTTTACATAGATCTTTGGTTGTCCGCTGCGCAAGCTAAACGCATCCTTTGCCGCGGGGACACTCATGCGAAAGGCGGACCCCGATAAGGTCTGACAATCCGTGCAATGGCATAGCCCGGCCTTGTCGGGATCGACTTCCGCGACGTAGGTGATGTAGCCGCAATGGCACGCGCCGTCGATCTTCATAAAGAGTCTCCTCGCACGAATTCGTGTTCGTGTTAGCCTGTACTGCTTCGTGGCTTTCAAGGGTCACGTTGCGACACGATCACGATCATCGGTCCATGCGCGCCTCGCCTCTGGATCTTTTTGAGCAGCCTGTAAGAGGCTTTTTTAGCAACCCGCTAGACCGTCTGTTCTCCGACGATACCTCAGCTGGACCCGTGCCAGCCTCTCACCTGACGAATCTGTGCCGACTCACCGCTGCAGCCCGACACTGATTAGTATTTGGCGATTATTTCCCGCTCTAACCGGGTGAGCTGATCGGTAATCGCTTGCTGGTCGATTCTCCCGGCGATTTCTTCGTAGCCGGCTTGTTTGACCATTGCGGGAAAGCGAGTCTTGAGCTGCTCCAGAGTCCAGCGGACGGGGTCTTCCACGCCTTTGCCTTTCATCTTGTGAGCCGCTTGTTCGCCGCCCACGGTCTATGGGGTCACAACCACAGCTCCTCAACTCTGTCTGGGATCTAATCTCGACGTCCGCCCAGCAACCGTAGGAGCATCAGAAAGAGGTTAATGAAATTCAGATAGAGCGAGAGGGCGCCGACGACGGCGTAGGAACCAGCACGCTCCCGCGGCACTGTTGCCGCCATTTGTTTCAGCCGCTGCGCGTCCCATGCCGTCAATCCGGTGAAGACGATCACGCCGATGACGGTGATGAGGAACTGCAGCGCATCGTTGTGCCAGAACATGCCGACGATCGAGGCCAGGATGATACCGATCAATCCCATGAAGAAGAATTGCCCGGCGCCGGCCAGGCTGCGCTTGGTTGTCGAGCCGTAAAGCGCCGTCGCGCCGAACATGCCCGCGGTCACCATGAATGTGGTCTCGATGGACTCCCCCGTATAAAGTAAAAAGATGAACGACAGCGTGACGCCGTTCAAAGCGGAGTAGATGACGAACATCGTCATCGCCGTGCTCGGTGCCAGCGTCTGGACCCTGGCCGAGAGGTAGAAGACCAGACCGAGTTCCGCGAGGATCAGACCGAAGTAAAGAAATTGATTAGCGACGATGTGTTGGAGCAGCGCCGGCGAGCCGGCTACAGTCAATCCCACCACCGCCGTGACGGCGAGACCGATAAACATCCAACCGTAGACTTTCCGGAGAAAGGCGCTGGCTATCTCGGCCGGGAGCTCGGCCGTCGTCCCAAATACAGAAGATGATCGCGTATCAATCGGTTCCATTTCGATTTCTCCTGGTTAAAGTGAGGTCTACCCGGTTCTGCAGCGTAACCAAAAAATACCATTGGGCTGAGGCATATGCTCTATAGGGTCACATACAACTCATCGTCTATTGATTCTTAAACTAGCCCTCGAGATCTCTTACGATCTTAAACAAAACCATTGGGCCGGCCTCTCACCTGACGAATCGGTGCCAACTCACGGCTGGAGCCCGCCACCGACTAGTATTTGGCGATTATTTCCCGCTCTAAACGGGTGAGCTGATCGGTAATCGCTTGCTGGTCGATCCTCTCGGCGATTTCCTCGTATCCGGCTTGTTTGACCATTGCGGGAAAGCGAGTCTTGAGCTGCTCCAAAGTCCAGCGGACCGGATCTTCCACGCCTTCCTCTTTCATCTTGTGAGCCGCCTGTTCGCCGCCGGAGGCGCCGACGTGATAATGGGGGTTTTTGTAAAAACAATCGAAGCGCAGAATTCTTTTTCCCTCGTCCTCCGAGCCCACGGTCGTGATGTCGAACGTCAGCCCTTCATCGGTGCCGCCGAGGCCTTGTCGGTGCGCGACGGTCATGCGCATTCCCGCCTGTTCGATAATAATCGGATCGCTCTTCGTCGTCGACGATGTTTCGTTTTCCATCAATCTGCCCTCCTGTAAAGATAGTTTCGATCTTGAGCCATAACGTTTCTACTGTAACCGCAGCCCTATGTTTGCTAGTCGCTGTCGAAGACCCACCGTGAGCTTGGCTTTGGCGCTGCGCCTGTACTATAGGGAGACTTAACGACCGCTGGCTCGTAAGCGCGACTCTTGGGAGACTGGCAGCCACAATTGATGACTGAGTTTGTGTAAACAACGGCCGAATAACGTCGGAGAAATTCGGTGAAGATGTTGGCGCGATCCTTTCTGGTCATCCTCTTTTCAGGCTTGTTCCCCGTCGCCGGCTGGCCGCAGGGAGGCTTGGATTCGGCGCTGATTGAAGGCGCAAAAAAAGAAAGACGTTTAGTTCATTGGACGACGATGACCCTAAGCCAGAGCAAGCAGGTCGTGGATGCCTTTCAAAAAAAATATCCTTTCATCGAGGTCGATCTTTTTCGCACCGGCGGCGATGCGATGCTCAATAAAATCTTCGCTGAGGATCGCGCCGGCAGGCACCTATGGGATGTGCTCCTTACGCGAGGGGACATGTTTCTTCCCCTAATGAAGAGAAAGCTCCTGGCCTCTTATCGCTCTCCCGAGACCAAGAAAATTCCTGCGGATCTTTTCGATAAGAACGGCTACTGGACTGGCTATTACGTCAATCCTTACACTTTGGGGTACAACACCAAGTGGGTCAAGAAAGACGAGGTGCCCAAGACCTATGAAGAGCTGCTTAACCCCAAATGGAAAGGGCAAAAGATATCCGTTGATAATACCTCCTATAATTTGCTTGGCGGCCTCATCACCGCCTGGGGCAAGGACAAGGCTATTGCTTACTTCAAGAAATCTCGCCGCCCAGCAGCCATCCGTCATGCGCGGCGACACCAACAGAGTTCAGCTCGCCGCGGCCGGAGAATTCCCGCTGATTATTTCTTTTGCGCCGATCATTCAGCGGGCGACTTCCGAGGGCGCGCCCATCGACTGGGTGCCGCTAGAGCCGGTTTCAACGCAGATCAATCCTTTGTTGCTTGGAGCCAAGTCTGCTCATCCCAACGCGGCCAAACTTTTCATGGATTTCGTGCTTTCCGAAGAGGGACAAAAACAGCTGGTTGGCTTGAGCCGGATACCCGTCCGTGAAGATGTGAAGCCGCAACCCGCCCGGCTATTCGGGGGATACAAGCGGATCGTAGAAAACCCCGGAGAGTATGAAAATTTCTCCGAGGTCATAAAACTGTATCAAGAGATCTTCAACGTCCGCTGATTTTTGGACGCGCCTCTAATCGTCGAGGTGAAATCTGCATGACCACCGTCATTCACCACACCACCGTCGTGACTGGAGATCGAGACCCATCCATTCACTTCAATGCCGCCATTGCCATCGAAAACGACCTGATCGCGGCCATCGGTCCGAGCGACGAGGTCATGGCGCGTTTTCCGAATGCAGAGGGCGTCGATGGGCGAGGCAAGCTGGTCATGCCTGGTTTCGCCAACTGTCACACGCACTTTGTTAGAATTCTTGCGCGTGGCATCTTCGAAGATCAAAACGCACCTAACCGGCCTCCTTTCACGCGCAAAGGGCGGATTCCGTTCCCGACGCTGAGCCCGGAACAGCGCGCGGCCATGGCCCGCCTTGGCGTGCTCGAGGCATTGCGCAGCGGCACCACCGCTGCCATGGATATCACGAACAACATCGAGGACTACGCTGAAGCCATCGTCGCGACCGGACTCCGTCTTGTCTTGGCCGAGCAGGTATCGGACCGGGCCAAAGGAGTTCGCGTCGGCGAGCCGGGCGTCTTCGAGGCTGACCCGGAACTCGCCGACAAGGGCTTACAGCGGATTGCGGATCTTCACGCCAAGTGGCACGGCGCGGAAAACGGCCGCGTCACGGTCGCGGTTGCAGCCTACGCTCCAGACATGGTTTCCCCAGCGCTCTTACAAGCGTTGCGCGAGTTGCGAGAAAAACTCGACACCATCGCCACCATTCACCTGAATCAGTATTGGGGCGAAGTAGAGGTGATCAAGAACAGCTACGGAATGCTTCCTACGGAGTACTTGGCCCGCCATGGGTTTCTCCACGAGCGGCTCGTCGCCGCTCACTGCCGGTGCATGACGCCGGAAGAAGAAAAAATTCTCGGGGCTTCGGGGGCTTCAGTCAGCTTCAACCCGGTGGTCGCGGCGCGTTCGGGGAACAGTCCGCGCATTACCGACTTGGAGGCCTCCGGTTGCAGGATCGCTCTGGGCACCGACGAATTCACCGAGGATATGGTGCAGGTGTTGCGCAGCGCGGTGCTGATCGAGCGGTTGCGTCTGAAAGAGAGTGAACGCCCGAGACCCGAGGAGGCAATGCTTTGGGGGACGGTCAACGGCTACCGTGCCTTGAACTTGAAAGGCTGCGGATTCTTGCAGGTCGGGAGCAAGGCGGACTTGATCGTCGTAAGTACTCGACACGCTCATCTGGTCCCGACGTTACGGCCCGTCGCCGTTTTCGTCTACCAAGGGCAGGCCCGCGACGTGGAATCCGTCATAGTCGACGGACGCTGGCTCATGCGGGATGGCAAAGTGCTCGCGATGGACGAGGAAGAGGTCCTTCGTGAAGCAGACCGCGTGAGCCGGGAAATCTGGCTCCGTCACTTCAGGGATCATCCCGATTTGGAGATGCCCGATGGCTTCGATACCCGCTTTCCCGGTTAAGCGGCCCGTTGAAATTATCCGCAGACAAGCTGAGAAGGGAGATGAATCATGGCAGATGACACTCATCAACTATCCGAGCAGGAAGTCACCCTGATGCTAAAGCGTGCGGGTGTCACGCTCCCACCCGAGCAGTTGGAGAAGTGTTGCGCTGTCGTCAGAAGACTTGAGGCAGCGGCGCGCCGGCTGAGAAAAGATCTCAAACGCGCCGACGAACCGGCCAGTGTTTTTCCTGTTCGGAGATAGAATCCATGACCAGCGAACTCTGCTACCTATCCATCGCCGAAACCGGGCCGCTCTTGAAATCGCAACAATTGTCGCCGGTGGAATTAACCAACGCTTTTCTCGATCGCATCGAAGCAATCGACGCTCGGATTCATAGTTTCGTCTTAGTTACCCGCGAAGAAGCGCTGCGCCAGGCCAACGAAGTCGAGAGAGAAATCGCCTCGAACCGGTACCGCGGCCCGCTCCATGGCATACCGATCGGCTTGAAAGACTTAATCGAAACCGCGGGCATACGAACGACGGCCCATTCGAAGGTTCTCATCGATCATATTCCCGCCGAGGACGCGACAGCCGTGAGCCTCCTTAAAAATGCCGGCGCCGTTTTATTGGGTAAGCTCGGTTGTTTGGAGTTTGCTCATGGCAGTCCCTCTCCGGACCAGGCTTGGCCGGCCGTACGGAATCCGTGGAATCCGGAGCATGGATTCACCGGCGGTTCGAGCACGGGCTCGGCGTCGGCGGTGGCCGCCGGACTGGTGATGGGAGCACTGGGGACGGACACCGGCGGATCGATTCGCAACCCGGCATCATTCTGCGGCATCGCCGGGCTAATGCCGACCTATGGAAGGGTCAGCCGAAAAGGAGTGATCCCTTACTCTTTCTCCCTCGATCACTGCGGGCCGATGGCGTGGACCGCTGAAGACTGCGCGATTATGCTCCAGGCGATTGCCGCCTATGACCCGGGTGATCCTGGCAGTGCCAATCTTCCGGTACCCAATTATACCGCTGACTTGAACATGGGAATTCGCGGAATGCGGATCGGCGTTATCCGTCATTTCTATGAATCGCACTTGCCTCCCGAAGACGAAACGCGGCGCGCATTCGAAACCGCATTACAGGAACTTACCAAACTTGGCGCGCTGCTCGAGGAAGTGAAACTCCGAGAGCTGGAAGATTACGACGACTGTAAGGTGATTATTTCCGAGGCGGAATTTTTTGCCGTCCACGAAAAGGACCTGCTCGAAAGATTTCAAGATTACGGTGCCAACCTGCGCTTTCGCGCCGTCCCCGGCGGGCTCATCCGGGCGGTCGACTATATCCAGGCGCAACGCCAGCGCGCCAAACTGGTCGCCGAGATGCAGACGCTATTCGCGGGCTATGACGCCATGGTGACGCTTTGCACCTACGGGCCGGCGCCGAAAATGAGCGTGGACGAACCGACCCATTTTTTTCAGCGGCCAAACTTGACTGCGGTCTTCAATGTAACCGGCAACCCGGCGATTTCGATCTGCACCGGATTTGATCGGATGGGCCTGCCGCTCGCCATGCAAATCGTCGGCAGACCTTTCGCTGAAGGAACGATCCTGCGCATCGCGCATGCCTATGAGCAAGCAACGCCGTGGCGCCAGTCACCGACCGTCCCTAGCTATGAGACTGTGTCGGAATGCGCGAAATCTCATCGATGTCATGCCTGCGCAAAGCGAAGCATCTCGCATTTTCAAGGGCGGTTACGAAAGTCGGAGATTCTTCGAACTTGCGAACCTCAGAATGACATTACGAACATCCCTGTAGACGAGAGGCGAATTTTCTCTCATCTGGCGAAGGCCGTGAAATCTTCGTATCGAAGTTGCGCGAGGGGATAATTCAAAGCGCTTTGGGTCATTCCCAGCTGGACGCACATCTCGGCAAATCGAATACCGATGGCTTTTGTGTTCAGCACCGGGACGCCTACCTCTCGTTCTAAATCCTTGGGAGAGACAAGGGTTGGAACAACTGCGCCACCGAGAGGAATGATGCACCCCGCTCCGCTCGTTTTGATGGTGGCGCGCATGGCCTCAACGGCACGAGCAAATATTTCGTCTATTCGCTTTTCAGCGTTTTCGTCGTAGAGGCCGATTGCCGTAATATTTTTGACAAAGCCCTGCATGCCGTAGGAGTGAACAATTTGCCATGCGTAAGCGATGTGCTCTTCAAGAGGCGCAATGATCGCGATCGAGTTGGAGAGAACCGAGGCTGTGTGAAGCGCCGTGCGAAATACGCCAATGACGGGGATGCGCACGGTCTGACGAGCCGCTTCCACGCCCGGGTCAAATGTATTGCTCTGAACCACGGCGTCGTAGCCGTTGTTCTCGGCCCAAACGATCTTCCGAATAATCGCCGGCGTTTGCAGCATGTGGTAAATTCCCGGGACTTCGTTTCGCGCACCGAGATTTGAAGAAAGCTTGGCTCCCGGGTAATCGTCCGGAAAGCATAACTCGACTTGAGTACCCGCAGAGGCGTAGCCGTCGAGCTGGGCTTGAATCTTGGCATATCTTTCTTTGGCCTTGGGGTTCTCCGGCAAATGGCTGAGGAACATGATTCGCATCCTTCATTCCCCTTTCTTTGATTCGCCTCGTGAGCTTCGTGAGTTTTTTCAGCTCGGCGGGCATCGCTCGAGCCACCAGCGGGCGATCTCATCCCGACCGGCGAACCAAACCCTGGGAAAGCCTTTCGCATATTCGATGAATCGAGCCACGGCCATCGCTCGCCCTGGACGCCCCGACACGCGGGAGTGCAACCCGATTGACAACATCTTAGGATGGGTTGCGCCTTCCTTGTAGAGCATGTCGAAGCTATCCTTTAAATAGCTGAAGAATTGATCGCCATTGCTCCACGCACCGCGCCAATATTTGCCGTCATTGCTGTCAAAGGCATAGGGAACCACCAGCCAGGGTTTCCCTTTCACCTCCGTATAGTAGGGCAGATCGTCGTTGATACCGTCGCAATCATACAGAAAGCCTTCTTCCGCTAAAATCTCTCGCGTGTTGAGGCTGGGCCCGGACTTCGTAAACCAACCCAGAGGTCTGCGACCCGTCGTTTTCTCGATCGCCGCCACAGCTTTGTGAATGCTCTCCTTTTCGCTATCGCGGTCAAGATGCCATTGTTCCACCCAACGCAACCCGTGCCCGCAAACATCGTGGCCTCGAGCAGCAATCTCGCGACCGACTGCCGGATTTTGTTCCAACGCCATGCCGCAGGCGAAGAAGGTCGCTTTTACTTCGTACTGCTCTAACAGGCGCAACAGTCGCCAAACGCCCGCCCGCCCCCCATATTCCCACTGGGATTCCGTCTGAAGGCTGCGCGCTTCCGGAGGTTTGCGAGACGGTATTTCTCCATTGGTCTCGTGTCTCTTATCTCCGTACACCGGCGTGAGCTCGGAACCCTCCTCGTAGTTGACGACCAGGGAGACGGCAATTTGGCAGCTCTCAGGCCATTCCACTCGAGGTAGATTTTTTCCATAGCCAACCAGGTCACGTTTCATCGCTGTTCCTTTCTAATTTGGTCCTTCAGGCTTTTATGTGGACAATGCGTCACGTTCAGTTTGTTTTGTTCACCACGAAGCTCACGAAGGACACGAAGGGTTCGGATATTTTAAACTCCGAACTTCGTGCTCTTCGTATTACTATAGTTAAAAGTTTACGCAGCTTGCGCAAATTTTCGGGCCACTGTTCCTATGTTGCTCTGCTCAATGAGAAAATACGGCCTCACCACGAAGTTCACGAAGGACACGAAGGGTTTCGGATATTTCAAACTCCGAACTTCGTGATTTTCGTGTCCTTCGTGGTGAACATCTTCTTGTCTATTTGGTTGCGGTGCAGCCGCGCTGGGTCCTTCGTGGTGAATATTTTCTTTCTTACTTGGTTGCGGCTTCGCCGTGCAAGTCCTTCGTGGTTAAAACATCTTCACAGTAAACCCGGAAGAACCTCTAATTTGAACGGCTGTTGCCCGTAGAACTATTTCGTTACCACGACACAAACACAACTGCGACCCGGCACAACCCAATTATGAGTGTCCTAAGATCGCGCGAGCTCTTCGAACTCATTACATCTATGTTTTCTACCTGTCAAATCGCGCTGAGAGAAGCGAGCCGGAGTTTTTTTGTTTGCCAAAAGTTGCTGTTTTTTCGGCGTAGTTCATGTACTACTCTTTACCTTCGGAATCTAAACGATAGCCAGCGAGCCCGGACGTTCAGAGTTTCGGACAGAGCCCACACTCGGTTCGGCGCGCGCTCGTATAGGCACGCCGGCAAAGAAAGACAAAAGGCGCGTCATCGGAGTTGCCCATGAGAAAAACACTTTCACTTTTTGCGCTCGTTTGGCTGATCGTGTGGAGCGCTTCGATCGGGCCTTTGCTTAGGGGCGATCGGGAACCGGTTGCCGGGCTTGTTTATGCGCAGAGTCCGTCATTTTACCAGGGCAAGACGATTCGGATCGTCGTCGGCAGCGACAGCGGCGGTCTTTATGATCTCTGGGCTCGGCTATTTGCCAAGCATATGCCGAAGCACATTGCCGGGCAATCCGAATATGATCGTTCAGAATATGCCCGGCGCGGGCGGGCTCGCGGCGACGAATTACCTTTACGGATGACCAAAGCGGACGGACTTACGTTGGGGATGTTTCAGGCGCACCGCTACATGCAGCAGCTTACCGGTCTCGAAGAGGTCAAATTCGATCTGCGCAAATTCAACTGGATCGGCACCATGGAAAAAACCGAGGTCATGTTTTATGTCCGTGCCGACGCGCCTTATAAATCTTTCGACGATGTTGTGAAATCGAGCGAGCCGCTTAGATGCGGCGCGACCGGGTCCACCGACGGCACTTACTTGCTGGCAAAAATCTTCGAGGAAACCCTCAAAGCTAAATTCAATCTAGTCGTCGGTTATCAAAGTGGCAATGCCATCGATCTGGCGATGGAGAAAGGCGAGGTGATCTGCCGCGGCATGATCGTCACCGGCCATTTCAGCCGTGAGCCTTTTATCGCATGGCACAAAAAGGGTTTTGATCGTCACCTGGCGCAGAGCGGTCATACAAGAGATCCCAGAATGGCCGAGGTTCCCACGCTCGGAGAACTGATGGATCGATACAAAACCGCCGATGTCAGCCGCCGAGTCGCGCAGGTGATACTGGCCGGCAACGAATACGGCCGTCCCATGGCGGCGCCTCCGGGCGTTCCTGCGGATCGGGTGAAAATCTTGCGCGAGGCCTACTCAAGTGCGCTCAAAGATCCGCAGCTCGTGGCCGAGGCGAAACAAGCCAAACTGGAAATTGAACCGGCCTCGGGTGAAGAGCTCCAGGCTCTCACCGAAAGAGTTATGAATCAGCCTGCGGAAGTAATCGAACGAGTGAAAAAACTTGTCGGAGACTAGTGTTCTGCCACCAAAGTTCGTTAGCTATCTAGTACGCCTCTTTTCCGTCATACCGGCGAAAGCCGGTATCCAGAGGTATTTGAAATTTCTGGATTCCGGGTCGCCCCGGCTTCGCCGGGTTGCCCGGAATGACGATCTGCCTGTGTAACAAACTTCAGTTCCACGACACTAGCGGTTCGCTCGCAACCGCGCTCGCGGAGGCTCGGATCGCGCCTATCACTGGTTTGCCGGAAGCCAGCAGCTGCCCCCACCCGGTTACCGGCGGAATAATTCCTGGATGAACCAGGTTGCGCCACACCTCGGCGCTGGTTCTGGTAAATGTCGGTTTGCCGAATTCCTCCTCGATCGCGGGTATGACGTGGAGGCTCATGGTGGCTCCGCCGGGAACCAAAATCGCCTCGGCATCGGGAGCCAAGCGCGCCGCCTCACGACCAACCTCCAGCGCCAGCTTTAAGCCTTGCTCCAACGACATGGCGAAAGCCTCCTTGCCCCATTGGCCGCGTTTGGTGATGCCGACAACATCGATGCCGCCTTCCTCCAGATAACGGATGACGGCCTGATTGAATTCATCGGTCCACCGTCCTCCCACCGCTAACTTTTTCAATCCCAGGTGCTTCATCGCCGCAATCGCCGCTTCCAGCGGCGCGTCGCCGCGTATGCCGGTTTTGTCCTCCGCTTCTTTTAGCAGTCTCACAACCCGAGCTCGTCCCAACTGCGCGGATACGGGAGTGCCGCCCAGGACAAAAACATCGACCTTTTCTTCCGCCAGTGCCTCGACGCAATTCCAGTAGTTAGGGATGGCGGCCTCGACCGCCTCGCGGGTAAAGTCTTTTATGCCCAGAACCGTGGTCACCAACATGATATTGGTCGGGACGATCTGGTAAAACTCGTAACCGGGTCCGCGTCTTGCCCTGCGCGCCTCGACGGCGGCCGGATCGATGTGACCAAAGCGAAATCTGGGCATCAGCCTTTCCATGCTTTCCTCCGTCAGTCGCAAAGTCCTCGGCAATTAATCAACCAGTTGTGATATGAACGTCTCACGCGCATTTTTTTGCGTCAAGACCAAAATATAAGGCCTTCGGTTCAAGCCATTCAATCCGCTCGCATCAAGCCACGAAACCATGGAGCAAACGGAATTACACGAGACGCGGGTCACCCCGTATCAGCTATTCCTCACTTTTTCCTGGATTACCCTGTCCGGTTTTGGCGGCATAATGTTTTGGGCGCGGCGCAGGCTGGTCGAACGAGAGCGCTGGCTCACAGAGCAGCAGTTTGTCGAACTGCTAACGCTCGGACAGCTCCTGCCTGGGCCGCCCGGACTCAATCTCACCGTGATGGTTGGTTATCGCTTCGGTGGTTGGACAGGCGCCGCGGCGGCCGTCGGCGGGTTCGTCGGCTGGCCGTGTCTCGTGGTTATCGGCATGGGCATTCTGTATCAGCATTACGGCGCTCTGGCGCAGGTGCAGCGAGCGCTCGCCGGCATGTCGATAGTGGCCGCTGGCCTACTGTTCGCGACCTTTGTTAAAGTGGCAAAGGTGTTGCCGCGGCGTTCGCGGCCGTGGCTGTTTGTTATGCTGGCGTTTGTCGGCGTCGGCGTTTTGCGCTGGCCGCTCTTTTGGGTCGTGGGTGCGCTCGCGCCCTGGGCTCTCTTTGCGGCCTGGAAAGAGAAAGTGTGATGGATCGCGTCGACCTCAGTGCGCTGTTTCTACATTCTTTGGTCCTCTGGTTCGTAGCGGTCGGCGGTCCTTCGACGATCCTGCCGGATTTCCACCGCTACGTGGTAGAGGCGCACCACCTGATGACGAGCACGGAGTTCGCCGAGCTCTATACGCTGGCGCAGGCGGCGACCCGGCCCCAACTTCATGTACGTCACGCTGATCGGCTGGCATCTGGCGGGGTGGGCGGGCGCAGCCACGATGACGATCCCGGTCCTTGTGCCCGCAACCACCCTCTCACTGCTGGTCGGGCATATGAATGAACGCTATCCCAATGCTCCGATCGGCCGTGCCATCCGCCGCGGCATGGCGCCGATCGCGATTGGCTTGACGTTCGCGAGCGCAACGATCCTGATGCGAGCGGTCAATCACGACTGGCGCGGGTACTTGCTCACGTTGGTGACCGTAGTGCTGGTCCTGCGCACGTCATGGAACCCGCTGTGGCTTCTCGCCGCCGGCGCGCTCGCGGGCGTGTTGGGTCTCGTGTGAGCAGCGGTTCTCGCTCTGAATAAATCGCCTGCCTCACGTCCTCCATGGGATTTGAAGAAAAAGAATTCAATGGACAATCTTCGCGCCGCTGCGCATCGTCGCAGGCTTCGCGAATGAAACAGTACCGGGAATTTTTCCGGTCTTCATCGTCTTCTCACGTGCGCGCGCTCACCGGCGAATCTCCTGTCGCAAAAAGCTGCAAGAGATCTCTCACGTCGTCGATGTCCTCGATCCGACTTAGCATCTCTAACGAGCGGGAAAGGGCCGGTTCTTGGACTTCGCCCTGGCGCGCGCAAGCGCGGTATTTTTCGGCGAGTCTTTCCCAGGTCAGCGGATTTTTTGGATGACCGGGAGCGTAGGTCACCGTTTCTTCGAACACGGCCGCGCGGGTTCGCACCCGAACGGTAACGTCTCCTTCTCCAGGCGTTTCTCGTGGAAGCGGCGCATCGATGCTGCGGACTTTCTCCACGAGGTCGCGCATGACTGGATCATTGACGTGCTCAGGCAAAAAACACTCTTCATTGATCGTTCGTACTTTTAGCCCCGCGGCCAACAGATATTCGAGGCTAAATTTTGCTTCCAAGCTGGTGGTTGGCCGATGATGGATCAGGACGCGGAAAGTGTTGGGCGCGGCGGCACAGGTGATTTCACTTACGTCGTCCGGCGTCAGGTTATGGCGTTCGGAGATCTTGATGATCGCAGCGACGGCGCGTTGCGAGCTGTAGGGGCACGGATAGGCTTTGAATGCGATCCCAGGCTGCAAGAACCTAAAATTCTTGCCGAGTTTCTCGCTCGTCTCTTCCGCTCTCAATGCGCTGAAGAAACCACCTCGTTGATCAAGAATCTTTGGATTCGCCGTAAATCCCGCTGCCGCGAGTTGTGCCGCCATGATCCCGTTGCGCGCCGCGTTGCCAAGATGGAGAGGTTTCACCATAGTGCCAAAGTTCTGACTTAATCCCGCCGTCAAGGACGCAGCAATTCCGAGCGCGATTTGAATCTGCTCCCGCGTCAATCCAAAAATTTTTGCGGCCGCGGCCGCCGCACCCAATGAACCGCACACTCCGGCAGGGTGAAGGCCTAACTCCTGCGCTTCCTTTCCCATCCCTTTGGCCAACAACGCGCTGACTTCGACACCGACGATATAAGCTTCGATCAGCTCTCGCCCAATGACGCCTTTGGCTTCGCCGGCGGCCAATACACAAGGGACCATCACCGCGCTCTGATGGCCGAAATGATCGTAGTCGAGCGTGTGTGCCGCAACTCCGTTGGCCAGCGCGGCGTTTGCCGGCGAAGTACGAAAGTCGCGCTGCGCGATCACCGCACATGGGCCCGCTGCGCGCTCGCTGCGAATCCAGCGCGCGGCGATCTGGGCGCTTTCCTCACGGCTGCCGGCCAGCATCACGCCAAAGGAGTCGAGAAAAGCTTCGCGCACTCGCGGCAGCAGTTCGGCCGGAGCAGTTCTTAGACTGAACGCCGCGACAAAGCCGGTAACATCTTCGGTCATCGTCATAAGTCGACGCCGTTCCTTCCTCTCACTGCTCGAATTGCTTGATGAAGCCTTCGCGCACGATCTCATCGACTAGTGAATTATCGATGAATTCTTCGGGCTTGGCCTGTTTCGCGGCTGGGTGGGTCGAGGTCAAAAGCAAAGTTTTGATATTTTCCGTGTCCACCCGAGTCATGAGTGGCAACTTGGCAGCGAGATACTTCTGGTACTCTGCCATCAGCTCATCGTCGCTGCTGCGAAAATAGTTCTTGAGAGCCGCCCGGGCTTTGATCGGGTCCTTTTTGATGATGCTGACGGTCTCGATCTGCGCCTTGATGAACTGAGTCATTGCCCCGCGGCGTTCTTTGACTTTCTTTTCCAGCGTAATGAGACCGGTATACCACCTCACATTGACATCTTCGGGCACAACGAGAGCCTTTAGCCCGCGTTTGCGAAAGGCCATGTAATTTTCATAAGAAGCGAGCGCCGCATCGTATTGACGGCTCACGACCCCGGCCAGAGCGGACGGCGTATCTCCCGCCGAGAGGATCGTCGGCTGTTTGGCACCCTGGTCCAGCCCGTACTTGGGAAAAAAGAATGCGCGCAGCATGTGCGCATAGCCTCCTCCCAGCCCCGGTACAGCAAATTTTCCGCCGCGCAACTGTTCCATGCTGGTGACTTCCGGTCGAACCAAGAGGTGAGCGTCGCTCCAGTTGTTGAAGTTGGTAACGTACAATACCGGTGTGCCCATAAGCCGCGCGTTGATCAAAGCCGGACCGGATGTGCTGATGACATCGGCCTCGCCGCCCAAGAGCGCAGCGGTCGCAACAGTGCCGCTACCGATCCGCACAATGGTCGCGTCGAGTCCGTATTTTGGATAGAGCCCGAAGCTCGCGGCCAGAACCGGAATCGCGTGCCTGGTCCCGGTGCCGCCGAGAATGCAGATAAACTTGTCCGCGGAAAATGCTTCTTGGGGCCACAGGCATTGCGCCACCGTAAGCATGACGAACAGAATACACGCCCAAATCTGAGAATTGGTTTGGCGCGATTTTCTTGCGCGCATACTTTCTTTCAGCGCTGTCAGAATTTTACAGCCCCATGCGATACAAGCGGTTGGCATTTTCACGGCCAACCTTGCGCTTCACGTCGACGCTGACCCCGGTGGCAAGCCGCTCCATCGTCTCATGAGAATAAGGCCATGTCGTGTTGCCGTGGGGATAGTCGCTAGCCCACATGAAATTGTCCGCGCCGAAAACTGGAGTGGTAAGCATCCCTGCGCGATCATCCTGGAAAGTGAACCAAGCATGGCGCTTCATGTAGTCTCCGGGCGCCATCTTCAGTTTTACATCCGAACCATAAGCGGTGGCGCGCCCATAGCGATAGTTGGCTTGCTCAAACATAATCGCCACCCAGCCGACATCGTACTCCGTGCAAACCACCTTGAGGTTGGGATGGCGATCAAAAACTCCCGAAAACATCAGATGACTGAGGAAACCGGTCGCGGTCGCGATCCGCTGCGCGCCGAAGAAATCACCGGACCCTTCCGCAGTCAAACGCTGGAAGCCGAACCAACGCGGTTTGACCCCCTGCGCCGGCCCGCCGAGATGGATATGGACCACCATCCCGTTGTCCTCCGCCGCGCTCCAGACCGGCTCATAAACCGGATCATAGTAGCCGCCATCTTTGATCGCGTAGGGAATCTGCACTGCCTTGAATCCCAATCCGGCGTATTCGCGGATATCTTGCGCCGCTTTTTCCGGGTCGAGGATCGAAATCAGCGCGACTCCGATCAAGCGCGTCGGATCGTAGCCGCAAAACTCATGGAGCCAAGCGTTGTAAGAGCGAAAGATGGCCCGCTGAAATGCGCCGTCCGTGAGACCGTAGAAAAATCTCCCGACGCTGGCAAATAATACTTCCGCCGCGACGCCGTCGGCGTCTTGATCTTTGATGCGCGCCGCGGGCTCCCAGGACGCGGGAAAATCTTCGTACTTAAAGGTCTCATGAAAATGGAGCCGCTCGTGATGCTTGTCCATTTCCACGCTGCCGAGACCTCCGGGCTTGCTCACGACGTGTCCGATGGAATAGTTGGAGCAGGGACTGGGAGGAAGCCCGTCGGTTATCACCCAAATTCCTTTGAATCCCTCCGGATCTTTGACAACCTTTGGCGCTCTATCGCCGTATTCCTTTTGCACTGTTTCCCATGCCGCGGGGGGCTCGTTGATATGACCGTCGGCGGAGATCAACTTGAATTCGATCATCTTCCTCTCCTTGCAGCAATCAGACACAATCGCTGTTTCGACGCAGACTGTCTGGGGCACCGACGCTGTCCATGCAACAACCTGTACCAGACATGCCTCTATTACTTACCGTGTCGGCCTTAGCGAAAACGTAATCGTCTCTCGCCGCTATTTTCTCTCTTCTCCATCACCGACTTTTTAATCCCGTTCTCGTCTACTGGCTAGACGGAAGGCATCGCTTTCCAATTAATCAGAATCACAATCTTCGTGCCGCTGTGACTAATGCGCCCGGATAAAATCCAGGACGTTGCGGTTGAAGGCCTCGGGCTGCTCCCAGTTGATCGAGTGAGCGGCCTCGGGCAGCACGATGAACTGGGCGCCGGGGATATGGGCGAGCTGCCGCCGCATGACCCAGGGCGGCGCTTGCAGGTCCTGATCTCCGGGCATCAATAGAGTCGGCACCCGAATCGTCGCGAGCTTCGCGAACGTGATCGTCGTGCGTTGCGGCTGCGCCGGCGCGCCCTTCTGTTGCGAGTGATGGTGAATCTCAAGCCAGCGTTTGAGACCCTCGGGGTTGGTCGCCATATACCCCATGCTCACTTCGCGAAACTCCGGCGGCCAACCCCTAAACCCTGGAAGCGTAGTCTTCTCTCGAAGCTTGCTCAATTCGTCGTCGACGATAGCGCCGCCGCTGGCGGCCACGACCATGCTGCGAAGCCGCTCGGGATGCCAGAGAACGTAGTCATAAGCGGCGAAGCCGCCGCCTGCGACGCCGACCAGATGAAATTGATCGATTTGCAGATATTCCATGAGCGCGTGCAGATCTTCCGCAATGGTGCCCGGCTGAGCACCACTCTCCGGATTCGCTCTACTGCGGCCCCAGCCGCGACGATCGAAGGTGATCACCCGATACCCCGCGTCGACGAAGCCCGGAATGTTGTCCTGCCAACTGTCGGCATTGCCCGTGTTCGCATGGAGCAGCACGAGCGGCACCCCGCTACCGCTGCTGTCCGTGTACCAGAGGCGCACACCCGGAAGATCCGCGTAACCTGCGAACTGCGAGCTAGGGTTCTGCGCCACGGCTGCCATAACCATGAACAAAGATCCCGCGTGCAGGCCGAGGAGCGATGCCGCGGTAAAACCAATATCCATCAGGTGGGTTCCGTTCATCAGACTTCTCCAAGCGCTCAATTTCTCGGCGCCGGTCCACGTCTCACACTGACTGAAATCTCAAACGGCTAACTCAAAAACAGAGTGGCCCGTGACCTCGATCTTTTTGGTACAAACCGTATCGAATACCGTCGCGTTGTGTCAACTTGAATCCTGCTCAAATCGAAACACGCGCCTCGCGCCGGTTCTTGGAAAGAAAAATCTAGCGTCCTGGAACTAAAGTTCGCAACAAAATTGAATCGTCATTCCGGGCAAGCTGGCAATAGCAAGCGCGACCCGGAATCCAGGAGTTTCCGTAGGGGCGTATGGCATACGCCCATGCTGGATGCCGGTTTTCACCGGCATGCCGGCATAATGGTGAATGCCTTACCCAAACAACTTAAATCCAGGACAGCAGATAGAAATTGGGGTCGGGATCCGAATCCGGCAAAAAATATCTTCAAGCTTGTTCTCGCTATCTCCGTCGTCTTCCTGTCTCCCGAAGTTGCGCGACCAAATCCTCATATACTTCTCGGCGGTGCCCGACCGCGAAGATACGGATCGTCCGAGTTCCTCGGTCTATCTCATAAATAATCCGGAAACGTCGTACTTTATATTTCCGTAGTCCGGCTAACTCACGAAGTAACGGCGCGCCGTCGTACGGGTTTAAACTTAACTTGCGGATTGAATGCTTGATGCTGCGTTTTAAGTCCGGCGGCAGGTGGCGAATGATCTCTGCGACATGAGGCGGTATATCCGGCCGATAAACGGCCATTATGGCTTGCGTCGCTTGCGCAGCCGCAGAGGCTCCCCAAATACCGCTTCGAAAGACAGTCCTGTTTTTTTCTTCGAATAAAACTTTCGGCTCTCACGGATCTGGCTCATCAAAGCAGAGTCGCTTAAGACGTCGAGACTATCTTTTAAACGCTCGTATTCGGCGAAATTGACCAGTACGGCGGCGGGCTTACCGTTACGGGTGACGATAATTTCTTCTTCCTGCTCGGCAACACCGGTTACGAGCTCAGGCAGATGAGTTTTAACTTCCGATATGGGCATGGTTTTCGACATATTCGCCCTCCAGCAAATAGACCACAATTTTGGTCTATTCGAGAATAACCTTCTTTGTCCTAAGGATCAACTAACCGCAATGCGATAGTAGGCAGACATGGCTGTCCTGCGCGCAGCTAATTACGCGAAAGCCGTGCTACGACTGCACTGGCAGCTTCTATCACCACGCGCGCATTCTCGCTGAGGATACGCGCTTCGCTGCAGTGGACATATCGGCCGCTTGGATCGGCGTTGACGCCAGCCGGTAGCCACATTACCTTGCGGCCGCACTCATAGTAACGACGTCCGCGGTCGGCGCCGCCGCGCGATCGTTATCGAACGACAAATCGAAAGTTACGACGGTATCATTCGCCACAAACGTTAGTTCGCCCAAAAAATGACCCATCATGGTAAAACTGCCGAGTCGAACTAACCCTGCTGGCTCATAATCGACTCCTCCGTCGGAACGCGGCGACAGAATTTGGTTCGGTCGCCCGTCGTAGAAGCCGGCGACCGTACGCATTTTTGCCCCATACGCTCATCCCCGATCCTTTATTGCCGACCTCGGGATTTAAATGCACGGCCGTATGGTAGATCGCTACCAGCGTCGGTTCACGCAGCAGCGCTGGCAAAATCTCCTCTCTCGGGAGCTGTTTATATTTACTCACGTATACATCCACCGGCACAGCCAGGTCGGCAGAATCGACATCCAGCGGGAAGAGATATTTTGCAGCACCCGATTCCAACAGCTCTCTTAACTGGCGAATCGTTTCGCCGACGAACCGGCAAGGCGCTACGAACGGTCTACCTTGGTATGACGCGGCGAAGTCCTTCTTGCCCTGCAAACATGTTTGCGGCTCTAAGGGATGGCGCAGACGCGCGCCAAACTGTTGCTGATAGCGATAGGCATCGGCCATTTCGTTGGCTGTAAAAAACCACCGATCATCTTTAGCAAAGGATTGTCCGAAGGAGGCCGCGAGAACAAAGGCTACGCTTATGAATGATCTGAGTTTAAACATAAACACCTCCACTATAAACTCCGTCTGAATCCGCTGAGCCGTCGGTAAACCGGTTCAAAGACGATGAGTTAAAGTCTGCCACGGACCGTAAAGTGAAAAGCTATGCTATTGACTAGCGCAAAGCACTGTGCCCGGCAAGAAAAATTGACGAAGAAAATTCAAGTGGCGGTAAGCAAAAGCTTTTTTGCCGATTCAATTTCCTCCCGACTCATCGGGACGTCACTGAACGAAACTTTCGGATACATGGTGTATCCAAAAGTTTCGATTCTACCTGGCAAATGAGGGATCCAATCCGGCGGGACAAGTAGTGGGACAAGCGAGCTGATGGAGACCAATTCGTTTCGTGATCCATGCGCGCTTTATGGTGGAATTTACCCGACCGCTGTCCCCCTCGAGTGTTGTCTAATCGTGAAAGTCGCTTCGATGTCATTCTGAGCGTTAGCGAAGAATCTCGCATTTCTTCCAGCTACGAAGCCGAGATCCTTCGGCTATTGCCTCAGGATGACACTGGGACACAGTCTCGTCGTGGAGGATAAAGGTGGGGCGGTCCCTTCGTATTACTATAGTTCAAAATTTGCGCGACCCGCGCAAATAATTCTGGTCAGGAATTCCTCCCGCCAAGGCGCAAAGGCGCCAAGGTTATGGGGAAAGGACAAACACTCTTATAAATGATTTTCACCCTCAATCTCCGAACTTTGCGCCCTTTGCGTCTTTGCGGGAGACACTCCGAGTTTCGGTTGCGGCTCTGCCGCGCTGGGTTCTTCGCGGTGAGAGTATTTCTATTTTTTTTCTTTATCCAGCTCTCGAACGACTTCAGTCGTCACGCTCCAGTCGACGATGTCGCTGGGCTTAATGCTGCCGGCTTTTTGCTTGGTGCTCCGCAACGTCGTCTCGATGAAATCCACGACCGCTTCGTCCGTCGTGCGTCCGGTGTCGCGAAACGATTTCACCATCTGCGCCACTGACAGGCGCGCTTCCTTGTCGTTTAGATTTAAAAACTGCTTGACGAACGCTTCCGCTTCCGCGCGATTCGCCGCGATGTAACGGCGGATGCGCTCCAGGCCGCGCACGATCGCCTTCACTTCGGCGCGGTCCTGCTGCAATTTCTTCTTGCTCGTCGCCAGGCCGGAGAACGGCATGTCGAAGATCTCCGATGAGTCGAACAAACGATTGTTGCCCTCCAACTCGGCTTTGATGTCGTAGGGCGGTCCGAGGATCGCGCTGTCGATGCTGCCCGCGGCGAGCGCGCTATAGAGCGTGCGGCTGTCGCCGATCTGCAACAGCGTCACCTGCTTCTCCGGATCGAGCCCGTGATGCTTGAGAATCGTCCGCGCGACGAGGTCGTAGGCGCCGCCGAAGACGCTGATGCCGACGGTTTTGCCTTTGAGGTCGGCGACCTGTTTGTAACGCGGCTGCGCGACCAGGTACATCTGCGCTTTGAACATCGAGTAGATGCCGATCAGCGGCGCGCCGGCGATCGCCGCCCGCAAGGTGCCGCCCATGGCGGTGGAATAATCGACGTCGCCGCTCATCAGTCCTTTGGCGGCGATGCTGGTAGACATATAGATCATCTTCACGTCGAGGTTCGCTTCCTTGAAAAATCCCTTTCGACTGCCCCACGCGAAGGGCATCTCGGCGATGGTTCGGCCCGAATAGCCAATGACCACGTCGCGGGCCTGCGTCGCGCTCGTCCAAGCAAGCAGCAAGACAGCCCCGATGATGACAATTGCTTTCAGCGAAACTTGCATGAGGCCTCCAAGGTTTTCGTCCAAAATGGATCGCTCAGTACGCGCGGGTCGAGATCCACCCTAGAACGCGCCCTCTTTCTCGAGCTTTCTGACGATCCGGTCGTCGACTAGATCCTCGGCCTTGAGGGCACGAAACTTTTCGTTCGTGGTTGCGAGCACGCGGAGGCTGTTGCGGATGCCGTCGACCGTCGGATAGATCCGCTTCGTGTACATCTTGCGCATGAACTCATAGCCTTCGACCGCATCCTCCGTTTTCGATAAGCGCAGCCACTGGACCAAACTTTTAAGCACGGCACTTTTATTGTCGGGGCTTTGAATGAACGTGATGCCGTCGAGCAGCGCGCGCAGCACGTTCTCGACGACTTCCGGGTGCTGGGCGACAAAACTCTTGCGCGTGTAGAGTCCGGTATCCTGAAACGGAATATTGAGATCGCCGAGATCGGCTAAAATCGGATAGCCGTCGCGACGCAAATTAGTCGCAAAGGTGTAACCCAACACCGACCCGCCGATGATCCCCGATGCGATCGATTGGGCGCGCACGCCGGTGTTGCCGATGATGCGAAACGTAATGTTGTCGCGCTTGGGGTCGAGGCCCCAATGGTCGAACGCGAGCATGGTGAACATCCAGTTGCCGCCGCCGAGGCTGGCCACGCCAATTTGCTTGCCTTTGAGGTCGTTGGGCGTCTTGATGTCTTTGCTCACCGCGAAGGCGCCGACGAGCTTGTTGATAAAACCGGCGACGAAGACGCCGTCGAGACCGTTCAGGACAGCGCCGAGGCTCGTGCCGGATGTCGTGCCGTAGTAAAAATGCGATTCGCCCGCGGTCAAAGCCGAAAACGCAATCGGCGCGCTAGGCATGAGCACCAGCTGCACGTCGAGATTACGTTTGCGGAAATAGCCTTGATTTTGCGTGACGATCAGCAGTCCTTCGCGCTCGCTGAAGCTCGCCGGCGTAATCACGATCTTCGCCGGCGGCACAGAGGCGGCTAGGACTGCAATCGCATCAACCGTGAGACATAAGCCGGCGAGAACGACGGCCAAGAATACTTTCATTGGATCAGGACCTTCCCGCTAAAATTGCCCGGATAGTAGAGGGACGAACCGACAGCGTCAAGCGCGAAGAATTGTCGCTCATTCGGGTAGTACTGTAGTTGGGCCAAGATCTCTCACTTCGTTCGAGATGACAAACCGATTAGTTTGTTGTCATTCCGAGCGGCGGAGCGAGGAATCTTTCTCGTCGTGAAGGATGCGGCAGAAGAGCAATCTTGCATTCCCCGCGCTCGCACGGTATTTGCCTGTTTCATGCCGTCTAAGCGCAGCTCACTCCTGGCGAAAAAGCCGGCGAATTTATTGTTGAAAGAGGTAGGCAGCGGACATGGCTTGCGCCCCGTGCTCGGCCCATTGCAGCTCACCAGCCTCGGCGTCGGCGCGATTGTTGGCGCCGGCATCTTCGTCATCATCGGCGTGGTCGCCAAAGACAAAGCCGGCGCGGCGACCGTGCTTTCCTTTGTCGTCGCCGGCTTCGCCTGCGCCTTTGCCGCGCTCTGCTATGCTGAATTCGCCTCGATGGTGCCCGTGGCGGGCTCGGCATACACCTACGCTTATGCGACCTTGGGCGAACTCTTCGCCTGGATCATCGGCTGGGACTTGCTGTTGGAATATGGCATCGGCGCGGCCAGCGTGGCGCATGGTTGGTCGCACTACTTCGTCGATTTTCTCCATCTGCTCGGCGGCTATCCGCCGGCGGCCTTCACGAATGCTCCCTTCGATTTCAATCCGGCCAGCGGCGCGTTTGTCGCCACTGGCGCGATCATCGATGCGCCTGCGTTGTTGATTTCGGCCGTACTGACGATAATTCTGGTTACCGGCATTCGCCGCAGCGCGGCGTTCAATTTTTTTATGGTCGTGATCAAGCTAGCCGTTGTGCTTCTGGTCATCGCTATCGGCGTCTTCTACATCGATCCCGCCAATTGGCGGCCTTTCGCGCCCTACGGTTATAGCGGCATCAGCCTTTTCGGAAACACGATCATGGGACAGCATGGACCGGGCGGCGAGCCGCTCGGCGTCATGGCCGGCGCGGCTATAGTTTTCTACGCGTACATCGGCTTCGACTCGGTGTCGACGCACGCCGAAGAAGCGCGCAATCCGAGCCGCGACGTGCCGATCGGCATCATCGGTTCGCTTATCCTATGCACGATTCTTTATATCGCCGTCGCCGCGGTCCTGACCGGCATGGTTCCTTATCAACAAATCGATATCGATGCCCCCATCGCCAAAGCTTTCAGTCAAATCGGCTTGCCGTGGGTTCATGCGGTCATCTCCCTCGGCGCTTTGACCGGCATCACCTCCGTGTTGATGGTGCTCATGTTGAGCCAGCCGCGGATCATGTTGGCGATGGCGCGCGACGGGCTTTTGCCCAGCCAATTTTTCGGCGCGGTACACCCGCGTTTTCGCACGCCGTGGAAGTCGACAATTGTGACCGGCACGGCGGTCGGTTTGATGTCGGCGCTGCTGCCCCTGCGCATGCTTGCGGAGCTGGTGAACATCGGCACGCTGCTCGCTTTCGTCATCGTCTGCGCCGCCGTGTTGATCATGCGCCGCACGGAGCCGGACATGCCGCGTCCCTTTCGCTGCCCGCTGGTGCCACTCGTACCGATACTCGGCATCGCTTTTTGTTTGCTGTTGATGTTCTCGCTGCCGGTGGAAAACTGGCTGCGGCTCATCATCTGGCTGCTACTGGGCTTTGCGATTTATTTTTCTTACGGCCGGCAGCACAGCGCGCTCGCGCGCATGCAGACGAATATTAACTTGGCCGATTCCGCTTCGTCTTAACGCGCGAAAGAGTATCCTTGAAAAACGCTAGAATCGTTTGGTAAGGCGGTGAACGAAATTGGAAGATGTCGGACACCGATTTCAGAGCGGTTTACGGCCGATTTCGCGCAACAGCTTGTCCCACTTCTCGGCGGCTTTGTCGTATTGCTCCGTCGACAGTCCGGTCTCGGGATACCAGAGTTTGAAACTGACCGGTTTAAAAGGGCTGCCGTAATCCAGGTCGCCGAGAATTTTTGCCGCTTCGGCACTGAGCAGAAAATCCGCCAGTAACGCCGAAGCGTGTGGATGGGGCGCCTGCGCGACCAGCGCGACACCGCCGGCGTTGGCAGGTACGATTTCCATCGGCGCCCAATCGATCGGCGCGCCTTTGGCCTTCGCTTCCAGCGCGTGATCACGAAAGATCGTTGGCGACAGCGCTACTTCTCCTGACATGACTAGGTCCGCCATCGCGCGCCCCGAAATTGGGTGCAAGCTGATATCTTGCACCTTGAGCTTCCTAACGAACTCCTCGCCTTTGACTTTCAGAATCCCGCCGAGCGTGCGGGTTCCGGTTTCGTTGGAGACAAAGCCGATTTTGCCCTTGAGCTCGGGCCTGAGCAAATCGCCGTAATTTTTCGGCACGATCGACGCGGGTATCAGGTTAGTGTTATAGCCAACCCCCATGTACGTCTCGCGGTCGATCGCCCAAAAGACCAGCCCGCGCGCGGCGCTTTCCTTCGTATTCGGGGGATATTTGGCGAGATGAGGCGATGTATAGGCGATGAGCAGTTTGTTCTCGCGCAAGAACCGCAGGGTCGGCAGCGTAGTTTCTATCACATCGGCGATGATTTGCTTTGCCTGCGCCTCGGCCGTGACCTTCGTCATGATATCCGAGCTCGTGCCACGATAGGGTTCGATCTTGATCCCGGAATATTTCGACTCGAAGCCTTTGGCCAGTTCCTTGTACGAGCTCCCGGCCAGTGAAGTGTACCAAACAACCTTCCCTTCGGTCTTCGCTCCGGCCAGCAGACGTTGCTCGCGATCGGCCCCGGTGTAGGCGGCCAGCTCCGCAAAAGAGACGGGCTTTTTGGTTTGTCCCCACGCGCTGCCGAAGCAGTGGAGAAACAGCAAACACAATCCGGTCGTCAAACGAAATTTTTTCGCGGTGTGCTTCATGGTTTTCTTCTTGATCCCTACGACCGTTGCTTACGGGCGGGTTGCCGATGTGGAATATTGTTGCTTCGCCCGGGCTTCGGAAACATAGCCCAACTTGATGTCTCGCTTGATGGCTTCGGCATTGCGCTCAGCGGGCTCACCGTAACCACCGCCGCCGGCGGTTAGAAAAGTCACGGTCTCGCCGGGACGAACTAGCAAATGGCTGAATTTCCCCGGCAGTTTTTCCTCTGTGCCGTTGCGTTGGATAATCGTCTCATTCACCGCGCCCTCGGCGCCGCCGAGTAAACCCCAAGGCGGACATTTGATGCGATCGGTGTTGCGGCTCAGAAAAAAATTCTCGATTGGTTTTACTTTCACTTCGACGCCGATGCCGCCGCGAAATTTCCCCGCGCCGCCGCTGTCGGTGCGGAACGAATGACACTCGTAAAGCAAAGGATAATAAAGTTCCTGCAATTCGATCGGTGTGTTTTTTACGTCGCCCTGACACATCGACACCGACGCGGAAGCGCCGTCCTCGAAAGGACGACCGCCCCAACCGCCGCCGATAATATTCTGGCAGACGTAGCGCCGGCCGGTTTTCGAGTTATTGCCGAAGATCGCGTAGCCGCCCATATCGCCCTTGTGCGCAGCGGGAACCCGTTCAGGCAACGCCGGCGCAAGCGCGCGGAAAATCGTGTCGAGTACGGTCGGCAGCGACAAGCTCCACCCACCGATGGGTGCCGGACGGAGCGCGCTGAGTAATTTCCCCGGGGGAAGAATCACTTTCAGCGCGCGAAAAGAGCCTTCATTGACTTCGCGCTGCGGCGAGGTCAACGCTTTGAATGCGACCCGCGCCGCCGCCATGCCGCCGGACGAGCCGCAGTTGATGAACCCCGGCACTTGGTCGGCGACCTCAGAAAAGTCGATGGTCAGTTCGTCGCCGCGCACGGTGATCTTCACTTTGATCGGAATTGTCTTGTTCATAACTCTGCCGTCGTCGTCGAGGAAGGACGAGGCTTCGTAATGGCCGTCAGGGATCGCGCGCACCGATTCGCGCACGAGCTTGTCGGTCTGGTCCCAGATCGTCTCGACGGCGTCGCGAAATACTTTGGCGCCGTACTTACGGCAAATTTGACTGAGTCGCTCTTCGCCGGTGCGGCAGCAAGCGATCTGCGCGCGCAGATCGCCGAATGACGATTCCGGAAAGCGAATATTGTCTTCGATCAGGCGCAGCACTTCGGTATTCGGACGGCCTTCGTTGTAAATCTTTACGGAGCGAATCTGCAGCCCTTCCTCGTAAACATCGCGGGTATTGCTCGAGCCGAAGCCGGTGCTGCCGCCGCCGACGTCGATCCAATGCGCCCGCACTGCCAGGAAGCAAAGCAGCTTGCCGTCCCAGAAAAAAGGCGTGTAGACGACCATGTTATTGAGATGCTGTCCGCAGATCTCCGGGTGGTTGACCAGAAAAACGTCGCCGGGGTGAATATTCTCCAGTCCGTAGATTTCGACGCCGTCCTGCACGGCCACGCCGAGATCGGCAAGAAAAATCGGCAGTGCGCCCTCGTTCTGCGACATCGTCAGCCCTTCATGATCGACAATGCTGACGCAGTAATCCTGCACCTCGTAGATCATCATGTTGTAAGCGGTGCGCTTGAGCACCACCGACATTTCATTGGCGGCAGCCTTCAACGCGCAGCGGATAATTTCCACAGTAATTGGATCGACCCTCACGGCCACATCCTTTTTGGAATCTAGTGGATTATAATCCATTAACCCCTCAAGCCTCTCCCCTCACGACTTCTTCGGCTCTTCCTTCCCCACATAAGACTGCCGATAGGTCTGCAAAGTCTTGCCGCGGAGCTCGTAGAGAAACTGAATCACGCGCTCGTTGCTCATGAATTTCTCTTGTTCATAATGATCGTGGTGGACGATTTCTTCCAGCGGCCGGCGCACGCCTTCGGACGGCTGCACCGCTGGATAACCGATGGGAATGATCAGATACAGCATCATCAGATCCGGCACGCCGAGCACTTTCTTAAACGGCTCCTGGACGTGGATCGTCACCCACTGCGTCGCCAGCCCGAACGAAACCGCGGCCAAATGCATAAACGTGCAGGTGTTCGCCAAACCGTCGGTGAGGTGCGATTGATCGCGGCCGAACGTGTGCGCGCCTTGCACCGTGCCCCACTGGCGCCGGCCGTCGCCGACGACGACGATCAGCGCCGGCGCTTCCGACCAGCCGGCGCCGCGTCGCTGGCGCTCTACCGCCTCGTCCGCCGTCATTTGATACGCCGGATGGCGCAGCTCGAACACGCGCTGCTGTTCCATCCAGTAAATGAAATCCGTGTTGTCCTCGGAATAGCAGCGAAACAAATCCTTTTTGACCTTGGGGTCTTTGACGACGATGTATTCCCAAGGCTGCGAGTTCGCACCCGACATCGCCCAACGTCCCGCTTCGAGTATCTTGCCGATGTATTCCTCGGGAATCGGATCGGGTTTCAGTTTGCGCACGCTCGCTCGTCGGCGAATGATGTCATAGAGAAGATCGTATCCAGGGGTCGAATCAGCGTCCATAATTTGAACCTCCAACCTGAGAGAGCATTTACCAATTGGTATATCCCACGAATCTCTGAGCGTTCAATCGTCTACCCTACATCGAGACGGAACCACCTCTATTTATTACCCAGATAGTTTCAACGCCGTAAGCAGCGGTCTTAATGAATTAAGTGATTCCAACGAACTCACTTCATCGATTGCCGACCGCGCTTTCTGATCGCCTAGCGCCGGCGCCAGCCAACGACAAAAACTTCTCCTCGACCTCGCTCTGCGTCATCGGATTCCCGCTTTCGCCCTTCGGGATAATCACTTCTTCCGAATAGCTTTGGCCACCGAGCAATCTCACCGCGACACGTCCCGACCAATATTTCGGATAATGACGATCGAGATCTGCGCTCGCGCTGACTTTGACTTTTGCCATCAGCTCCGCACTTTCTCACTGCTCGAGAAATTCTCTTCCCAAAATGACCAAAGGTCGATTTTGCCGCGCAGCGCAGTGACGGCCATCACGTATTGCCCGCTCCCGACCGTGGCTGCGTGAGCTCGCCGTAATCGACGGACGATTCATCATGGCGGCATTCTGCGCCGGCAGCAACAATTCAATTTCCTCGATCGCAGACGGCGTCAACGAAGTTCGCCGCAGAATTTTTAACAGCGCTTCGACGCCGGCGTGCAATTGGCGCGCGCAAGGATAGGGTTTGAATGCGACTTCCGGCAGATGAAACGAATCGAAGCTTTGCAGGTAGTCCCAATCAGGCGCGCTGCAGAGCGTCAGACAAAACCCGCGCGGATCTTCGAGTGCGCGCTTCGGACCTGTGAATCCCTGCTCCGCCGCCAGTAGCGCGAGCACGCCGTTCTGCGCGGCATGGCCGAACGCCAAATGGCGCGCCGTCGCACCTTCGTTGCCGCCGGTGATCATACCGCCGCTATGCAGTGAAGCAATGCCGAGCGCATTCACGGTTTGCTCCCATGATAAATCCAAAAACTTTGCGCCCGCCGCCACGACGCCGAACGCTCCACAGATCGTGCTTGGCCACCAACCGTGCGCGAAAAGTTTCGGCGCGTCGATAGCCAGCCCGATTCGAATGATCGTCTCGTAACCGACGACGGCGGCTTCAAGAAATTTCTCACCAGGCCCGCCATGTTTCTCGCCTATCGCGCTGAGTGCGGGAACGATCATAGCGCCGATACAAGTTCCGGCGCCGCCGTGGATATCGTCCATTTCGCCGCAGTGCGATGCGACGGACATGGCCTGCACCGCATCCAAAAAAGCAACGCGCCGATCGGATCCTAGGAGCGTCGAAGTGCCGTTTGCGCCGCTGGTCGCAACCGCTAACTCATAGGCCAGCCGGCCGGCCTCGAGGCGCGAACCGGCCAGCAAGCAGCCGAGCGAATCGAGAATGTGAAGTTTGGCGGCGTTAACAACGTCGGCTGGTATTTGGTCGAATTGAAGCGATCGAATAATGACGCGCTAACTTCTCGGTGAGGCTTTCGTCAGACATTCTACTAGCACACACACTTTTTCGGTCGAGATCCTTCGCTCGCTCAGGATGACAATTCTGTCATTCCGAGCAAAGCGAGGAATCTCGCCTTGGTATCAGGGGACGTCGATTTATCCACCCGCGACATCGATCACCAGATGACCGAATTCATTCACCTGCATTCGGTCGCCCGGATAAACGAGTATCGTCGCGCCCGTTTCTTCGATCACCGCCGGACCTTCGAGACGATCGCCGCTCTTAAAGCCGTTACGCAAATAAATCGGACAATCCACTGACTGGCTCTCGAAAATCACTGGACGCCGGCCGCGCTCGCCGCGATCTTCGTCGCGCGAGGCTGAAGTCAGCGGCAATTTGTTTTCGAATTTGCCCAGCGCCGAGAGTCGGAGATTGACCATCATCACCGGCTCCTTGGGCGCCGAGTGGCCGTAGTGTTCTTGATGCAGCTGATCGAAGCGCGCGCGTATCGGCGTAAAATCAGTGACGGCGCGGAGATCCTCCGTGACCGGCACCGGCAAAGTATATTCCTGGCCGCGATAGCGCATGTCGAGGAAACGCCGCAGCAGAATTTGCTCCGGCTTGGATCCCTCTTCGGTCAAAGTCGCCGTTGCCGATTTTTCTAACGTGGAAAAAGCATTCGCGATTTCCGCGCCGGTCGTTTCCGCCAACTCACGCACGAAGGTTTGCACGTAGTCGTGCTTCAAATCCGCCATCAACATGCCGAGCGCCGAGAAATAAGCGGGCATCGGCGGGATGATCACGCGCGGCACGGACAGCTCGCGCGCAATAGCTATGGCGTGCAGCGCGCCGCCGCCGCCGCTCGGCACGAGCGCGCAATCGCGCGGGTCGTAACCTTTTTCGACGGATACCGCGCGCACGGAAAGCGACATATTGAAGTTGGCAATCGTTAGAATTCCCAGAGCCGCTTCCTCCAAAGATAGGCCGAGCGGTTTGCCGATTTTCTCCACGATCGCCTGCGCGGCTTTGTCGCGCTGCAAGCGAATGCCGCTGCCGAGAAAATATTCCGGATCGATGCGCCCGGCGATGAGATTGGCATCGGTCACTGTCGGCTCGCTGCCGCCGTTGCCGTAGCATGCCGGTCCCGGCGCCGCGCCGGCGCTCTGCGGTCCGACTTTCAATCCGCCGGCCGGATCGATCCAGGCGATGCTGCCGCCGCCGTTGCCGACTTCGACGATATCGACCACCGGCAACATCATCGGATGGCCGGAAACATAACCGCCGACGTAGTAGCTGCTGGTGACTTCCGGGTGAAAATCTTTGATCAAGCTCGATTTCGCCGTCGTGCCGCCCATGTCGAAGGAAATGATATGCCGGCAATCGAGCGTTTCACCCAAATGCGCCGCCGCGATTACGCCCGCCACGGGCCCGGACTCCATCATCGTCACCGGCATTTTCTTCGCAGTCTCCGCCGACATCACGCCGCCGTTGGATTGCATGACGCGGAATGTGCCGCGGAATCCGGCAACGCCGAGCATTTTTTCCAATGAGACGAGATAATTACTGACAAGCGGGCCGACATAGGAATTGAGCACCGTCGTCGAGGTTCGCTCGTACTCGCGAAACTCACGGAGGATTTCGTGCGACAGCGAGACATAAGCCTCGGGAAACTGCTGGCGCAGGAGCTCGCCAAGGCGCTGTTCATGAGCGGCGTTGGCATACGCGTGCAACAAGCAAACCGCGACGCTTTCCACGCCCGCCGCTTTGAGCGCGCCGATCGTCGCTGTCGCCGAGTTTTCGTCGAGCGGCGTCAGCACCTCGCCGGTCGCGTAGAGCCGCTCGTCTACTTCGAGGCGCAGATCGCGCGGCACCAGCGGCACCGGCCGTTTAAAGAAAAGATTGTAGCCCTCCGGCCGATTGCCGCGGCCGATCTCGTAAACATCGCGAAACCCTTGGGTCGTGATCAGCCCAGTGCGCGCGCCCTTGCGCTCGAGCACGGCATTGATCGTCACCGTCGAGCCGTGCACGAAGAAACTCGCGCCGGCGACATCGACATTTGCGCCTTTCAAGCAATCATTAATGCCGCGCGCCAGATCGTCCGGCGTGGTCAGCGACTTGCTGCGAAATACTTGTCCGTTGTCGTCGACCGCCACCAAGTCGGTAAACGTTCCGCCTATATCAACAGCGATTCTCATGAAGCCTTCACTATAAATAGATCCTTATCGGCTTTGCTGGGTGTCACAATAAAAAGATTTCTCCCGGAGTTTACCCTGAGTTTTTCGAAGGGGTCGAAATGACAACGCAGATGGTCCCAGGATCTGTCATTCCGACGGAGCGAAGCGACGAGGAATCTAATCTTCTACGCATGGAGCAACGATCTTGCCCCATCCGCCGTCACTTCGAAACTGTCGCCGAAAAGAATGATTTTTCCGTCCGTCTCAAACGTCACACGCAATGCCAGCGTCATGTTTGCATTGAGCGTACTCGCACCGACGGATGTCGCACCGACCTGTCGCGCGTCATCTTCATTCAAAAACGGCGCTTCCCACTGATTGAGACCGATGCCGTTGGCAAGACCATAAACCGACGCCGTCGCGTAAAATTCGCCAAGCGCGCGCCGCGCAGTTTCATCGATGGCCGCTACTGCACCGCCGGGCTTGAGCTGCGCCGCCATCTGCGCGACAATCTCTTGCGTCTTTTGATACGCCGCTTGAAGTTTCGCATCGTTGGACAAAATAAAAGTCCGCCCCGCCTCGGCCCAATAGCGCTCGTGCTGCACCGCCAAATAAACCGCCCAATGATGGTCGAGGGTCGCCGATTGCTTGAAGCTCGGCGGATTCAACCGTTTATCACCGGCGAGAATGCGAATATCCTCGGCGCCCTTGTCGCGCGCCAGGCGATCGATGTCAGCGATGATTTCATATTCTTTTCTGCCCTGTTTGATAAAAGCGTGCGCGCCGTCGCAGATATCGCTGAGCAAATGCCCGGCCTCGCGCATCGCGCCGAGCTCCCGCGCAGTCTTTACCAAACGCTGCGGCACGATCATCGCATCGCAAGCTTGCCAATTCACGTTTGGCAACGCGCCCTTCATGTCCTCCAACTGGGGCAGCGGGAAACCGAGGCCGGAATCCATCAGACCGATCTTCGCCTTCTCGAAGCCCTTTTCTTTGAGCAGTTTCGCGCCGTCGGCGCCGACCTGGTTTGACGCTCGCACGTCTTCGACCCAAGTCAACGTCTTGGCGAAAGGCACATCGCGGCTGCCGATGTTGAGCAAAAGCGAAATCGCGCCTTCGCGCGGCACGACGGCGATTCCACCGCGAACTTTGGGGAAATAATTGGTGAGGTAACAAAGGTCGGCGAACGAATAGTTATCGCCGTAGATCACCAGCGCGTCCAAGCTTTGCCGCGCCATTTCTCGCCGCACCGCATCGAGACGAGAGTGAAACTCGGTCTGCGGCACTTGCGTTGGGTCCCAAGTGGAACAACCTCGCTTTAAAACTGAATGCCGACCAAAGATCATATTGCCCTCTTCCGAATCCGATTTATGATTTGCAACGAATTGAACGTGTGAACAGATCGTCACTCTTTTACATAAATGTCCCACGACGATTTCATCAGCGACTCCGCTTTCGTCTTCGTCATGACCACGGTATCACCGAGCGTCAGGTAGCCCGTCTCGGGCAAATACTGGTTGGGATGAATGATGAAGGTCATGCCCTCCTCGAGTTGGGTCTGATTGCCGTCTTCCAAGCTGCCGGGCGCAAACGAGCCGCAACCGAGGCCGTGGCCGCGCACGCGCATGAATGGCGGGCGGCAATATTGCTCGTAACCG
The DNA here is from genome assembly GCA_963755715.1 of uncultured delta proteobacterium. GTDB lineage: Bacteria > Desulfobacterota > Binatia > UBA9968 > UBA9968 > DP-20. The sequence continues at coordinate 339,123 of CAVWLW010000033.1, read as the reverse complement.
TATTCAATAAACGTGTCGTTGATCGCCGCGGCGACGTCGCTCGCCGGCGCGCCCGTTTTCGCTGCGTCCATACCGAGTCGCATTCCCTTTTTGAGAATGGCGTATTTTTCGCGAACCGCCGGCGCCGGCTCGCCCAGCACCATCGTCCGGCAGATCTGCACGAACAATCCGCCGATGCATGGTGTGATTTCGCCGATGATGATATCGCCCGATTGCACGACGCGATCAGTCGGCGGATGGAGCGCCTGGTTATGATGGTTGGCGACGACCATGCCGAAGTTGTCTTCGGCGCCGAGATAGCGCATGCGGTGCTCGACGATCGCGGCGAGCTCGAATTCCTTCAATCCGGGACGCGCATCATCGTGCAGCGCCGTGACGCCGGCATCGGCGATCGCCGCGGCGCGCCGCAGCCGCTCGAGTTCGAAGTCGCTTTTGCAGCGCGCCATGTTCTCGATGATGTCTTTGGCGTTGACCGGAGTTTGCCCGAGCGATTTCGCGATCTCATCGTGCAGACCGACGTGCATCGCCTCTCGGCCGATCAGTCCGACCTTTCGCTGACAGAGCTCGGCAAACGGACCAGAATTCTTTGAACGGACGAACATCCGAGACCCACGACTCCTCTTGCGCGCGCGGGATATCCCATGCCGGCGAAAGATAAAGCACCGGCGCATCTTCCAACGGAACGACGAGCATTGTCTCCGGGCCGACGCTGATGAAGTCGGTCAGATAGGCGACGTAATTCATGCGCAAAAAATTATGCCGCCCGGAATCGTAAATGAGCAGCGTCTGCAATCCCTTGTCGCGCATCGCTTGGCGTACTCGCGAGATCCGTTTGTCGAATTCTTGCTGACCTTCCATAATCACCTCGTCGTATTCCTTTCCGGAACGTAACCCAGTCTGCAGTCCCGATCAACGAGCTCGCAAGCCCGCTCTTTCACCATGCCATAACCGCCGCCGCCCGCCGTAAAAAATGTTACGCTGCCGTTCTTTTTCAATGGATAGTTCGGTTTCTTGGTCAGCCAAGTTCCCGGTCATCGGGCGCTTGCTTGACCAGCGCCTTTGCCGTCGCGCCGCACTCACCGCCGAAAAGCCCCCACGGCGCGGTGCGCTGGCGCTCGACGTTGATGTTCGTGAACGCGTCGCACAGCACTCGCACCGACATTTCGATCCCCAAGCCGCCGCGAAATTTCCCCGCGCCGCCGCTGCCTTCGCGCAGCCGCTGTCGCTCGATCAGCACGGGATAATAAATTTCCTGCAATTCGACCGGCGCGTTTTGCACGTCGCCCTGGCACATCGACACTGTGGAATTCTCGCCGTCCTCATGCGCCCGCCCGCCCCAGCCGCCGCCCATGATCGTCTGGCAGAGAAACCGTCTGCCGGTCTTCGGATCGGTGCCGAAAAATGCGTAGCCGCCCATGTCGCCTTTGTGCCCCGCGGCCACTCTATCCGGCATCGCCGGCGCCAAGGCTTTGAGAATCAAATCGATCACCGTCGGCAGCGTGCGGCTCCAGTTGCCCACCGGCGCCGGCGCTGTGGCGCTGAGAATTTTCCCTTTGGGTATGATTATCTTTAACGGCCGAAAACAGCCTTCATCGATGGGCGAATAGGGCGCCACGAGCGATTTGAACGCAACCCGCGCCGCCGCCACGGCGCCGGACTCGCCGGAATTGATCGAGCCCGGCACTTGTTCGCTGATCTCGGAAAAATCGATGACCATCTCGCTGCCCGCGACTTCGACCTTCACCTTGAGTGGCACGGCTGTGTCCAAATCGACACCGTCACTGTCGAACAGCGCTTCGGCTTCGTACTGGCCCGGCTTGATACGCGCGACTTGCTCACGCGCCAGCGCCTCAGACTGATGCCAGATCGCTCGCACACAACGCAAGAAAGTTTCCAATCCGTAACGCTTCACCAATGCGCCCAGGCCGCGGTCGCCGACGCGGCAAGCGGCGATCTGCGCGCGCAGATCGCCGAGACAAGACTCAGCGAAACGAACATTGTCGGTGATGATCTGGAAAATATCTTGGTTCGGCTGATCGCCGCGGTAAAGTTTCAGCGAGCGAAACTGCAAACCTTCTTCGTAAACTTCGCGCGTGCCGCTGAAGCCGAAACCGACTCGAGTGCCACCGATATCGATCCAGTGCGCGCGCACGGCGAGGAAAGCCACCAGCTCGCCCTCGTGAAAGAACGGTGTATACACCACGACATTATTGAGATGCTGGCCGCAAACGTAGGGATGGTTCATGATCAGCACATCGCCGGGCTTAAATCCGTCGCGGCCGTGCATGCGCACGCCGTCGACGATCGCGGGACCGAGATCGGCGAGAAAGATCGGCAGCGCGCCGAAGTTTTGCGAGAGAATATTGCCTTCGGGATCGACGATGCCGACGCAGTAGTCGCGCACCTCGTAGATCATCATGTTGTAGGAAGTCTTGCGCAGCACGGTCGCCATCTCGTTGGCGATATGCGCCAGGCCGTTGCGCACGACTTCGACGGTGATCGGGTTGACGGAAGCCGGGGCCACTTATTTTTTCTCGTCGGCCGTCACGGCTCGCGACGCCGAATAACCTGTGACCGTGCCTTCGCGCAGAGAATAAAGATACTTCAACACGTCCTCGTTGGACATGTGCTTGCTCATCTCGTAACGTTCGCGATGGACAATTTCATCGAGGGGGCGGCGCACCCCTTCGCGCGCCGGCACGTCGGGATAACCGATAGGAATGATCAGGTAGAGCTTCAAGAGATCGGGCACGCCGAGAATTCGTTTGTGCGGCTCTTCGATGTGAATCGACACCCACTCCGAAGTGAGACCCAAAGACGCCACCGCCAGATGGATGAGAAACGACGCGTTGGCGAGACTGTCGGTCAAGTGCGACTGATCGCGCCCGAACGTGTGCGCGCCCATCACCGTGCCCCACTGCCGCCGGCCGTCGCCCAACACAACTATCACGGCAGGCGCCTGGTGCCAGTTGGCTTTGGCTTTATTGAAGCGCAGCGACTCGTGCGGATCGTTTTTGACCTGATAAGACGGATGGCGCAAATTGTACTCGCGCTGCTGTTCCATCCAAAAAATGAAGTCGGTGTTGTACTCCGAGTAAGCGTCGCGCAACTGTTTTTTGATCTCCGGATCGGTAACGACAACGAACTCCCAGGGTTGCGAGTTGGCGCCGGACATCGCCCAGCGAGCGACTTCGAGAATTTTGTTGATGGTATCCTCAGGAATCGGATCGGGCCGGAACTTGCGCACGCTCATGCGCGTCTTCACCAGCTTGAGCAGCATGTCGTAGGTTGATTGGTGTTTGGCATCTGAATCCTCTGGTATCCACAATCTTTAAGGCGTAGTGAACGGCGCTGGCTCTTTATATCGTTACGGTTCAAAGATTCTCCAAACGACGTAGGGGCACGGCATGCGTGCCCGTCCACCTACGGATACAGCTCTTTTAACAAGCCCGCTCTTCTCCAGGGTGTCGAGGAAACGCATATCGACGAATTGTTCAGGCTTGGCGTTCTTCGCGGCGGGAACGGTTTTCACCAGATCGTCCAGCACATTCTGCACACCGGTCATATTGATATACGGCGCCTTTTCCAAAACTTTGCTCATGTAAAAATCATAGGCCTTCTGCAGCACCGACTGATCTTGGATTTTGGTGTATTTAGCCATCGATTTATAGGTGAACTCGCGATCGGTGCGCGCGCGATGAATGCCGCGGACGTACGCGCGTATGAATCGGTTGATCACATCCGGCTTGCTGCGGATGATCGGTCCCACCGCGACTAAAGCCGGATTGGGAAAAGCAAAATCCATGTCGGTGATGCTGATCAATTCTTTGAAGCCGGCTTTATCGACCGCGAACTGGGTCGGCGGCGACACCACGCCGCCCTCGATCGAGCCGCCCTGCAAACCGGCGGCGACCGTCGCCATGAAGCCCAATTGAATCAACGTCAAATCCTTATCCGGATTGATGTTGTATTTTCTGAGCGCGTAGCGAACCGAAATATCCGGCGCCGAGCCGAATCGAGTGATGCCGATTTTCTTACCCTTCAACGCCTCCACGCTTTTGATCTCCGGCCGGACGTAGAGCGAGAACACCATTTTGTTGCCGGAGTTACCGATGATCTTGAGATCCGCGCCTTGGAGCGCGGCCGCGATCGCCGAGCTGCCGTTGAGCGAGCCGATCTCGATCTCACCGGCCACGGTCACTTGAGCGAGCTGCGTGCCGCTGGGAATGAGAATGATATCGTCCTGCAAGCCTTCTTTCGCGAAGTAACCGGCGTCATGCGCCACCCAGATCGGCGTGTAGGCGCCGCTGATCGAGCTGTAGCCGATGCGAACCCGGTCCGCAGCGCTCACTTGAGTTATCCAGAGAAGAAAGACGAGAAGCCCGAAAATCGCTCTTTTCATGATCGTCCTTTCAGGGTGGCGAAAATCCGTGCAATGCTGGGACCTGTTTAATCTACGAGAGCTGTTTCTTCAAGTAGGAGCATTTCGCCCGCCGTTGCGCAAAATCGTTTGACGCTGCTTCATTCATTGCATATCGTGGCTCCGTTTCAACGCCGCGAATCAGGAGGAAAGATGAGCAATCGTATGATCGTGATCGGCACCGGCCCTATCGGCGGTATCATCGGCGGCAGGCTGGCGCGCGCCGGCCACGACATCACTTTCGTCGATGTCGATAGAGAGCATGTCCAGGCGATCCGTGAAAAAGGCCTGCAAGTCGAGGTGCCGGACGGATCGTTCAACGTCAAAGTCAAAATCTTGTTTCCCGACGAGATCGAGGGCAAATATGACATCGGCCTGATCGCGGTTCGCTCGAACTACACGCCGGACGCGCTTCACACCGTCTTGCCCCACCTCGCCGACAACGGCCTTTTAGTTTCCATGCAGAACGGCATCAACCCGCCGCTGCTTCAAGAAAAAGTCGGCGCGGATCGAACCATTGGCATGGCGATTCGCATGGGCTGCCGCAAAGTCGCTCCCGGCCATGTGCAGACCGCGATCCGCGGCCATCTTTATATCGGCCATGTGCACGGCAAAACGACGCCGCAGTTGGAGAACCTCCAAGGAATACTCAATCCGGTTATGGAAACCGATATCTCGGACAATATTCTCGGCGTGCTTTGGAGCAAGCTCACCTACACTTGCTTGGGCTATTACGGTTCGCTCGCCGACGCTTCGCTCATGACGAGCTGCGCCGATGAAGCGAGCCGGCATAATCTCACGGAATTTTTCGGTGAAGTCGTCGCCGTCGGCAACGCGGTCGGCGCCCGCTTTATTTCCCTCGCGGAATACAATCCGCCGGATTTTCATCCGAGCATCTCTTTCGAAAAACGGCTCGCCGCGGTCAATGCCTTCGCCAAATCGTGGAAGCTCGACGACCGCAAGGGGCCTCTCAGACAGATTCAAAAAAGTATCAAGACTGAAGTGGATTTTACTCTTGCTTATGTCGTCCGCGAAGGTGAAAAATTCAAAATTTCGACGCCGCTTTGCCGGAAGGTACTGGACATGATTCACGAGCTTGAAACGGGCAAGCGAAAACTCGGCTTGGAAAATTACGCCGAACTTCGAGCTAGCAGTTGATCGCGAGATAGTTAACGGCTTACCGCGTCAAATAAGTGCAGTTGCTTGGTGTGCCCTTCGTCTTCGAAATGAACGGGATAGTTGCCGGTAAAGCAGGCGTCGCAGAAGCCCTTTTTTTGTCCACCGAAGTAAGCGTACATGCCGTCGTTGCTCAAATAAGCCAGCGTGTCGGCCTCGATGTAGCGGCGGATTTCTTCGACCGAATTGGACGAGGCGATCAGCTCGGAGCGGGTCGGCGTGTCGATGCCGTAGTAACAAGGGCTGATCGTCGCCGGTGAGCTGATGCGCATGTGCACTTCTTTAGCTCCCGCATCGCGCAGCATGCGGATAATTTTGCGGCTGGTGGTGCCGCGCACGATCGAATCATCGACCACTACGACACGCTTGCCGTTCAAAACGTCACGCTGAGCGTTGAGCTTGATCTTGACACCGAAGTTGCGGATCGTCTGCTGCGGCTCGATGAAAGTGCGCCCGACGTAGTGATTGCGGATCAAGCCGAACTCCAACGGGATCTTCGATTCCTCGGCGTAACCGATCGCCGCCGGCACGCCCGAGTCAGGCACCGGCGTGACGAGGTCGGCCGGCACGCCGCTCTCCCTTGCCAGCTGGCGGCCGAGCGCTTTGCGCACCTGATAAACGTTGTGTCCGAATAAATTGCTGTCCGGACGGGCGAAGTAAATATATTCGAAAATGCACTTCGCGTGGGGCGCTGGCGGAAATGGTTTGAGCGATTCCTCCATTCCATCCGGACCGATCGTAACGATCTCGCCGGGCTCGACGTCGCGAATGAATTCAGCCTCGATCAGGTCCAACGCGCAGGTCTCGGAGGCAAAAACGAAAGCGCCGCGATTTTTTCCTTCGGGAAATTTTCCCAGCACCAGCGGACGAAATCCGTACGGATCACGCGCCGCGATCATCTTATCCAACGTCAGAAACAACAAGGAATAAGCGCCGCGCACTCGGCTTAGAGCTTCAACGATGCGGCTTATCAGCGTCCCCCCCTTCGAAGTCGCGATGAGATGGACGATCACCTCGGTGTCGGTGGTCGATTGAAAAATCGAGCCGGAGCGCTCCAATTCTTCGCGCAGCAGCGCGCCATTGACGAGATTGCCATTGTGCGAGATGGCGATCGGTCCTTGCGAATATTCGACCACGAACGGCTGGGCATTTTTCAAGTGGCTCTGACCCGTCGTGGAGTAGCGATTGTGGCCGATGGCGCTGTTGCCTTCCAGCCGCTTGATGACATCCTCTTTGAACGCGTCGGCGACCAGGCCCATCTGGCGATGCGAGATCAGCCCTTGCCCGTCGGACGAAACAATGCCGCAAGACTCCTGGCCGCGATGCTGCAGCGCGTAGAGGCCGAGATAGACCATGTTGGACGCCTCGGGATGGCCGTAGACCCCCATCACCGCGCATTCTTCGTGAAATTTATCGGACATGATTAGAGCCGGTTTACCTTACCCAGATCCCTCACTTTGTTCGGGATGACAATGAATTGTCATTTCAGTCTCGCCGTCAGCCCGTTCGACCAGATCGATTTGAGCTCCTCCACCGGCAACTGCACGAGCGGCTGAATGCTAAAGCGCGTGCCGCCGACCACACCGATCGCCTGCACCGGAACGTTGTGCCGGGTGCCGATTTCCTGCAGCCGGCCCATGTCTTCCTCTTTGAGCGACACGATGATGCGCGATTGCGACTCGCTGAACAATAAGGCATCGGCGCGAATCATCTCATGGGTTTGAACCCGCACACCTAGCGGTTTTTCCGGACCGCCGATGCAGCACTCCGCCAGCGCAACGGCTAGACCGCCGTCGGAAATATCATGAGCCGATCGGAGAATCCCGTGATCGATCGCCTCGAGGCAGCAGCGTTGTACCGCCTGCTCCATTTTCAGATCGATCCACGGCGGCGTACCGCGGGTCAAGCCGTGTAGCCATTGTAAATATTCACTGCCGCCCAGCTCCTCGCGCGTGCGCCCGAGCATGACCACGACGTCGCCGGAAGACTTGAACCAGGGTGTGACCAGCCGCTCGACTTTATCCAGGATTCCGACCATACCGATGGTCGGCGTCGGGTGAATGGGAACACCGTCAGTTTCATTATAGAAACTCACGTTGCCACTCACAACCGGAACATTGAGCGCGAGACAGGCGGCGCGCATGCCTTGAATCACCTGCGCGAATTGCCACATCACCTCGGGATTTTCCGGGCTGCCGAAGTTCAAGCAATCTGTGAGACCGATCGGGCGCGCGCCGACGCAAGCGAGGTTGCGCGCCGCTTCGACCACCGCCAACACGCCACCGACGTAGGGGTCCAAATAGCAGTAGCGGCTGTTGCCGTCGACGGTCAGCGCTAATCCTTTTTTGGTTCCCTTGATTCGGATCACAGCGGCATCGGCGCCGGGAGCGACAACGGTATTGGTCCGAACAAAATGATCGTACTGGCGGTAGATCCATTCCTTGGATGCGATATTCGGCGACGCCAGCAGTTGTTTGAGGGCCGCGCTAAGATCGCTCGGTTCCGCCACGCTGGATAAATCCAATTGTTGGATCTGTTCGTGATTGGCCGGCCGCGTTGCGGGCCGCTGGTACGCGGGCGCGTCTTTGGTGAGCACACGGATCGGAATCCGCGCCACTTCTTCTCCCTGCCATAGAGCACGAAACTGCTGATCATCCGTCACCCGGCCCACGACCACGGCATCGAGATCCCATTTATCGAAAATCCTCTTGATCTCGTTTTCGGTACCCTTTTTTGCCACCAAGAGCATGCGTTCTTGCGACTCCGAGAGAAGAATTTCATAGGGAGTCATGCCTGTTTCGCGCAGCGGCACAGAGGAAAGATCCAACTCGATACCGCAGCCACCGCGGCCGGCCATCTCTGCGGACGAGCTGGTGAGGCCAGCGGCGCCCATGTCTTGAATGCCGATGATGAAATCTTTTTCCATCAGCTCCAAGCAGGCTTCCAAAAGGAGTTTCTCGGTGAACGGATCGCCGACTTGCACGGTCGGACGGCGTTGCTCCTTCTCCTCGGAAAACGACTCTGACGCCATAGTCGCGCCGTGAATACCGTCGCGCCCGGTTTTCGAGCCGACGTACATCACTGGGTTGCCGGCGCCTTTGGCGATACCCATAAAGATGCGTTTTTTCTTGACGATGCCGAGCGTGAACGCGTTGACTAAAATATTGGCGTTGTAGCAAGCGTCGAAATAGCACTCGCCGCCAACCGTCGGCACGCCGATGCAATTGCCGTAGCCGCCGATGCCGGCGACCACGCCCGAAAGCAAGTAGCGCGTGCGCGGATGATCGATGCTGCCGAAACGAAGCGAATTGAGGGACGCGATCGGGCGCGCACCCATGGTGAAGATATCGCGCAGGATGCCACCGACGCCGGTGGCGGCACCCTGGTAGGGCTCGATAAAGGATGGATGATTGTGGCTTTCCATTTTGAAAGCCACGGCGAGCCCGCCACCGATATCGACGACGCCGGCATTTTCACCCGGCCCCTGAAGCACGTACGGACCTTCGGTCGGGAGATTCTTAAGATAATAGCGCGAGCTTTTGTAACTACAGTGCTCCGACCACATCACAGAGAAAACGCCCAGCTCCGTATAGTTTGGCTCGCGGCCGAGCGCCTTGACGATCTTCTGATATTCGTCCGAGCGTGAGACCGTGTTTGGCGACGATCTCCGGCGACACCCGAGGCTGAGGGAATTCTTCTCTAGCGGGGTCAAGCATGCCGCCTCGCCCTTTCGGCGCAGGCCGCTGCAATCGACATGAAGATTCTGGCGCCGTCATCGCCGCCGAGAATCTTACTGCACGCGTCTTCCGGGTGAGGCATCAAGCCAAAGACGTTACGCCCTTCGTTGCACACACCCGCGATATTTTCCAAGGAACCATTGGGATTGGCTGCCGCCGTGATCTTGCCTTTTGGGTCGGCGTAATGAAGCAGGATTTGACGATTCTTATGCATGCGCTCGAGGGTTTTCGCATCGGCATAGTAGCAGCCCTCGCCGTGCTTGACCGGCAGGCGCAGCAGTTGGCCTTTTTTTAATCCGCCCGTGAACGGCGTGTCGGTTTCCTCGACGCGCAAATAAACCTGCTGGCAGACAAACTGCAGGCCGGCATTGCGCACCAGCGCGCCGGGCAACAGCCCGGACTCGCAAAGAATCTGAAAGCCGTTGCAAATTCCCAGCACCAGTCCACCGCTTTGGGCAAATTTCACCACGCCGCGCATGATCGGCGAAAAGCGCGCCATGGCGCCGCAGCGCAGGTAGTCGCCATAGGAGAACCCCCCCGGCAGCACGATGCAATCGAAGTTGCCCTTCAGCTCCTCTTTATGCCAGAGAAATTTAACTGGCTGCCCCAGATCCGATTTTAGACTGTCGAAGACGTCATGATCGTCGCAGGAGCCGGGAAAAGTAATAACCGCCCAACGCATGGTTAGTCCTGAGTGCTGAAGACTGACTGCTGAATTCCCACCATGGGTCCTCAATCTTCGCTGATTTCAAACCGGTAATCTTCGATTACTGTATTGGCCAACAACTTATCACACATTTCGCGGATACGAGGTTCCACCTCCGCGCGTGATTGCGCGTCGATTTCGAGCTCGAGGAACTTACCGACGCGCGCGTCGCGCACTTCGCCGTAACCGAGCGTATGCAAGGACCGCTCGATGGCTTTGCCTTGCGGATCGAGGACGCCTTGTTTCAGCGATATAAAAATTTTAACACGCATAGGTCACATTTTCTAAGCGACAAGATTTAATGAAATACCCGGCGAAAGATAAAATCGACGTTGGCCAGGTGGTGCTTGACCCCCCACACGGCCTCGATCTCTTTAGCGGACAAATGCCGGCGCAGCTCGGCGTCCGCAAGCAGCTCGCGTTTTAAGTCGCCGCCCTCTTTTCCCACCTTCAGGGCATGGCGTTGAACCATGCGATAAGCGACATCGCGCGCAACTCCTTTATCGACCAACGCGAGCAGCACTTTTTCGGAAAAAACCGTGCCGCCGCTTTTTTCCAAATTGCGTTTCATATTCTCCGGATAGACGCATAAATTGCCGAGCACGTAGGTCATGCGGCGCAGCATGAAATCGAGCGCAATCGTCGCATCCGGCGCAATCACGCGCTCCACGGAAGAATGGCTGATATCTCTTTCGTGCCAAAGCGGCACGTTTTCCATCGCGGCCAGCGCATAGGAGCGCATGAGCCGCGCCAAGCCCGAAACGTTCTCGGACAATATCGGATTGCGTTTGTGCGGCATCGCCGATGAGCCTTTTTGACCTTCGGTAAACGGCTCCTCGGCTTCTTGGACTTCAGTGCGCTGCAAGTGGCGCACCTCGATCGCAAACTTTTCCAAGGAGCTGGCGAGGATCGCCAAGGTGGCAAAATAAAATGCATGGCGGTCGCGCTGAATGATTTGATTGGAAATAAGCGCCGGCTTGAGCCCGGCCTTGCGGCAGACGTACGCCTCGACCTTGGGCGAAATCTGCGCGAAGGTTCCCACAGCGCCGGAAATTTGCCCGACGCAAATATCGTCGACGGCTTTTTGAAAACGCGCGTGATGGCGCGCCATTTCCTGATACCAGAGCGCCAGCTTCAGTCCGAAGGTGATCGGCTCGGCGTGCACGCCGTGCGTGCGGCCGATCATCACGGTCCATTTATACTTGCGCGCTTGACGGCGCAGCACGTTCATGAGGTTTTTAATGTCTTGATCGATCAGCACCGAAGCTTCTTTGAACTGCATCGCCAGCGCCGTGTCCATCACGTCCGACGAAGTCATGCCGACATGGAGATAGCGGGCGTCATCGCCGATCGATTCTGCGACCGAGCTCAAAAACGCGATGATCTCGTGCTTGACCTCGGCTTCGATCGCGCGGATGCGCTTCACATTAAAGCGCGCTTTCCTGCGAATGCGCGTGATGGCGGCTTTGGGAACTTTCCCGAGGCGCGCCAAACCCTCGGCAGCAAGAATTTCGACCTCGAGCCATTTTTGAAAACCATTTTCTTCCGACCAAATGTGGCCCATCTCAGGCCGGGTGTAACGCGGGATCATGCTGCGACGTCCGACAGCGAGAATGGAGGGGCGCGATTAATTGCGCCCCTCTTTTTCATCCGTGTGTCCGAACCCGCCGTCTTGTCTTGCCGACAGCGAGAGGTCATCGACTTCGCGCCACCGGGCGCGAACGACGCGCTGCACGATCATTTGTGCGATGCGCTGACCGCGCTGAATGAGAATCGACTCATTGCCGAGGTTGATGGCGATCACTTGAATCTCGCCGCGGTAGTCCGAGTCGATCGTGCCGGGGCTGTTGAGCAGGGTCAGACCCTGCTTCAGAGCCAAGCCGCTGCGCGGCCGGATTTGCGCTTCGAAACCGGGTGGTAGGGCAATCGCGATACCGGTGGGAATCAAAGCTCGCGCCATGGGCGCCAGCACGAGCTCCGTTTGGATATCGGCGCAAAGATCCATCCCCGCCGCGCCCTCGGTCATATAAGCAGGCAGATCGAGCGACGCCGGGCCCGGCCGCAGGCGCTTGATCTCAATCCGAACTTCTTCCACCGATTCTCACCCGCGCGCGGCCCAATGGCGCTGCTCAATGATTCAATTGTAGGTTTTTGATTTGAAAATTCTCGTCGAAGCCGCCTAAGAGCGTCAGCGTCATGGCGCCGCTGGCAAAAAGCGCGTCCGCGAGCTCGATCACGTCGTCGCGCGACACCGCGCGAATCTGCTGGCAAATCTCGTCCGTCGTGACTGTCTTACCGAAATAAATTTCATCGCGCGCGATGTGGCTCATCCAGGAGTCCGTCGATTCCAAGCCGAGCATCATGCTGCCGACCAATTGGCCTTGAGTGCGGCTAAGCTCGACATCGCTGACTTCGCCCGCCGCGAGCTTTTGCAGCTCTTTGACGATAAGCTCGACGACTTCCTCGGTCGATTCGAGACTGGTTCCGGCGTACACGCCGAAATAACCGACGTCCTTATAAGAAGATGAAAAAGAATAGACCGAATAAGCCTTGCCGCGCTTTTCGCGAATCTCTTGGAACAGGCGCGAGCTCATGCCGCCGCCAAGAAGGGTATTGAGCACGTAGGCGATATAGCGTTTGGGATGGGCTTGAGAAATGCCGGCGACGCCGAGACAGAGATGAACCTGCTCCAACGATTTGGCGTGCGGGAAAATACCGCTGCCCATCTCGGGCGCTGACTCACCGTTCACGCTCAATGCCCGATCGGAGTCAGTGCTACCGTGCACAACGCCAAGACGCGCGCCGATCTCGTCGACCAGCGCGCTGTGGCGAAAGTTGCCGGCGGCGGAAACAATGACGCGGCGCGGCTGATAACGCGATCTGAAAAAGCCGAGAATATCTTCACGGCTAAAGCCATTGACGGTTTGCTCACGGCCGCAAATCGGCCGGCCGATGGGATGATCCTTGAAGAAGTCGAGATTGAAAAGATCATGCACATAATCGTCCGGCGTATCTTCCGCCTGGGAAATTTCCTGAAGAATCACCGATCTTTCGCGCTCGATCTCCTCGGCTTCGAAACTCGAATGGAGAAAAATATCGGTCAAGAGATCGATCGCCAACGGCAGATTTTCATCGAGCACTTTGGCGTAGTAGCAGGTGTGCTCTTTGGAAGTGAAGGCGTTGAGTACGCCGCCCACGGCGTCCATCTCTTCGGCGATTTGTGCGGCGCTACGCCGCGCCGTGCCTTTGAAAAGCAGATGCTCGATAAAATGCGAGAGGCCGTTTTCCGCTTCGCTTTCGTGGCGCGAGCCGTTTTCGACCCAGATGCCGAGACTCACGGAGCGATGCTCGGGCATTTCATGGGACACGATCCGAATGCCGTTGTCGAGGACGGTTTTAGAAGCCATCAAATGTCACGTGAGATGCGCCGCCGTCAATTCGGCGCGCTACCCGAATCGCCGCCGGTTTCTTCAAGCGCCTCTTTGCGGCTCAGCCGGATCTTGCCCTGTTTGTCGATTTCCAGGACTTTCACCATCACTTCATCGCCTTCTTTCAGCACGTCGCTGACTTTGCGCACGCGCTCGGGCGCGAGCTGGGAGATATGAACCAAGCCGTCGGTGCCCGGCAATATCTCAACGAAGGCGCCGAATTCGACGATCTTGCGCACGGTGCCTTTGTATATTTTCCCGATCTCGGCTTCCGCGGCGATCCGCTGCACCATCTCAACGGCCTTTTGGGAGGCCGCTGCATCGATCGAGGCGATCGTCACGGTGCCGTCATCTTCGACGTCCATCTTGACGCCGGTCGCTTCGATGATACCGCGAATGACTTTTCCGCCCGGGCCGATGATCTCGCGAATCTTCTCCGGCTTGACTCTCAAAGTAATGATGCGCGGCGCATGCCCGGAAACGCTGGTCCGTGCGGCCGGTAACGTCGCATTCATGATGCCGAGAATATGCAGCCGGCCCTCTTTGGCCTGGTGTAGCGCCTGGTGCATGACTTCACGATTGACGCCGCTGATTTTGATATCCATCTGCAGAGAGGTCACACCGTCCGCCGTGCCGGCGACCTTGAAGTCCATATCGCCCAGGTGATCTTCGTCGCCAAGAATGTCGGAGAGCACGCGCACATGCTCTCCTTCTTTAATCAGTCCCATGGCGATACCCGCCACTGGAGCTGCGACCGGCACGCCCGCGTCCATCAAGGACAGCGATCCACCGCACACCGTCGCCATCGATGTCGAGCCGTTGGACTCGAGAATTTCCGCGACGATGCGAATGGTATAGGGAAAGCCGTCTTCGGCGGGCAGCACGGGAACCAGGGCGCGCTCGGCGAGATTGCCGTGACCGATTTCGCGCCGCCCGGGACCGCGCAGAAATTTAACTTCGCCGACACTGAACGGCGGAAAATTGTAATGCAGCATGAATTTTTTGAAATGCTCGCCGATCAAAGCATCGACCCTTTGCTCGTCCGACGTCGTGCCCAAGGTGGTGACTACAAGTGCCTGGGTTTCGCCGCGCGTAAATAACGCCGAGCCGTGGGTGCGCGGCAGCACCCCAGTTTCGCATGTAATCGGCCGGACGTCCTTGAGGCCGCGCCCGTCGATGCGCCGCTCCTTTTGAATGACCAAGCCGCGAAAAACGTTACGTTTGAGCTCCTCGAAAGCACCTTTGATATCTTTTTGTTTGTCTGGAAATTCGGCCAAAGCCAGCGGTACGACCTCGCCCTTAACTTCGGCGATCCGTTTATAGCGTTCCAACTTCTCGGGCACCTCGAGAGCTTGTCTCAACCTGGTAAGCGCCAAATCCTCGACCCTGCGCGCAACCGCGTGGTCCAATTGGGCGAGCGGCACATGTCTTTTCGGTTTGCCGATCTCCCGGCGAATTTCCTCTTGTATTTGCAGGAGTGGTTGAATCGCTTCATGGCCGGCAAACAGAGCTTCGAGAATCTCTTCCTCAGGCACCACTTGCGCGCCGCCCTCGACCATGACGATCGCATCCCGGCTGCCGGAAAGAAAAATATCGACGTCGCTCTGTTCCAGTTGGCTCTGGGTCGGATTCATCACCCATCGGCCATCGATACGGCCGATGCGCACTCCGGCGAGTGGCCCGTTGAATGGGATGTCAGAGACGTGCAAAGCGATCGATGTTCCGAGCATGGCAACTACGTCCGGATCGTTCTCGCGGTCCGCGGAAAGCACGGTTGCAATCACTTGAGTCTCGCAACGCAATCCTTCAGCGAAGAGCGGGCGAATCGAGCGGTCGATCAATCGACAGGTTAAAATCTCTTTCTCCGAGGGTCGGCCCTCCCGTTTAAAAAAACCGCCGGGAATCTTCCCGGCGGCGAAGGTCTTTTCCTGGTAGTCTACCGTGAGGGGAAAAAAATCGGTGTCGAGCTTGAGATCCTTGGCCGCGACAGCAGTCACCAAAACCACCGTTTCGCCGTAGCGCACCAGCGCGGCACCATCAGCCTGTTTAGCCATGCGGCCAACCTCGATAGATAAGGGTCGACCATGAAAGTCTACTTCAACCTTTTTAATCATAGAAAAATCCTCTGGCGGGAGACGCGTCTGACGGAGGCGTGGAAACGGAGGGCAACGGATCGGGAATAGCTATTTGCGTATTCCAAGCCGCTGAATAAGGTTCTGGTATCTCGCAAAATCGGTGTTTCGAAGATAATCCAGCAGCCTTCTCCTCTGCCCTACTAACTTCAGGAGTCCACGACGAGAATGGTGATCCTTCACATGGACCTTGAAGTGTTCAGTGAGATGGTCGATGCGCTGGCTTAGAAGCGCAACCTGCACTTCTGGAGAGCCGGTGTCCGTTTGATGAACCCTGAACTGCTCAATAGATTGTCGTTTCTGCGGTTCAGCAATTCCCATATTCTCCGCTCTTTTGTCTCTTTCCTTCCTTTAGTTCATTCACGTCTAGCACAAGGATAATCGCTTGTAAAGTATGCGAGATCGTGAAGGTCAATGAGAACTGACGCGCCTGAACCAAAATAACCACGGCGCCCAAATCCTAGCGTCAATCCGTCTCTCAACTTTAAACTTTGTTTCGCCGAAACGCCAAAAACATGCTAGATTTGGCGTCATCGTGAAAAACAACCTCGGCCTGGTCTTGGCTTTCTGCTTGCTTTGGTTCGCTCATAGTGCTCGCGCTGCCGAATACTACCGTTGGGTCGACGACAGCGGCGTGCTTCACATCACCGACAACCTGCACAACGTGCCGCAGACACAAAGGGCAGGGGCCAACCGCATTCAAGCTCAAGAAAGCCCGCGCAGCCGCGAGCCGGAAATCAAACCGCCGCCACCGAAGAAAGCGTCGATTCCTTTGGAGAAGCATGGCCAGGTGGCAATCATTCAGGCGACTTTGAACAATAAGCGGTCGGCAAAATTCGTAGTCGATACCGGCGCCAGCTATACCCTAATCTCGAGCGCGCTCGCGCGCGAGCTGTCCATCGACGTGGGTCAGAATCCGAAAACCCTGCCGTTTCAGACTGCCAATGGATTGATCCAGGCTCCGGTGACCAACCTAGAATCGATCACGGTCGGTGGATTGGAAATCCGCAATCTCCCCGCTGCAGTCCACGATGCGGTGCCCGACCCAGAAGTGGCCGGACTTTTAGGGCTGAATTTTTTGAGCAACTTCCGCATGGATATCGACACCCAGAAAGGCATGCTTTATCTGGAAAAAAAATAAGGTCCGATATTCACCGGCGCTGTCGCGAATTCTTTATTTTAAAAATTGATCCGCTGGCCGGCTTCCAATCCTCCGCAGCTGCTCTAATAAAAAACGGGCCGGCAGCCTTGCTCCCAGCCCGTCCGACTTTTTAGCCCAGTCGCTCCGTCTCGCTTAAGAGCAGCCGCTCACTGCGCCGCAGTTCAAGCATTTATAGCAGGCGCCGCTGCGAATCATAATAGCGCCGCAGTCGGGGCAAGGCGGCGCGTCCTGCTGGTAGAGGCCCGTCACACTGCTGATGCTCGTCACCGGCGCGCCGCCGCGCGGCGTATGAGCGGCGAGAGAGACGACTTTTTTATGGTGCACTTCTTCCACCGGTTCTTGTTTGACGATGCCGACCTCTTGCTGCGCATCGCCGTCGAGAAACTTGCTGGCGAGCCAGCGGAAAATATAATCCATGATCGACTTTGCCATCGGAATATCGGGATTCTTGGTAAAGCCGGAGGGCTCGAAGCGCATATGGCTGAACTTGTCGACCAGAACTCTCAACGGCACACCGTATTGTAGCGACATGGAAATCGCCGTGGCGAATGAATCCATTAGACCGGAGATCGTCGAGCCCTCTTTCGACATGGTGATAAAGATTTCTCCCGGCTGGCCGTCTTCATACATGCCGGCGGTAATGTAGCCCTCATGGCCGGCGATATCGAACTTGTGGGTGATCGAGCGCCGTTCGTCGGGCAACTTATGGCGCAATACCCTCGCTTCTTTGATTTCCACCGCCGCGTTTTTCTGCTCCTCTTTGTCTTTCGAGGTATTGAGCGGCTGCGTGCGTTTGGATCCGTCCCGATAGATCGCCACCGCCTTGAGACCCAGTTTCCACGACTCCATGTAGGCGTGCATGATGTCTTCCACGGTGGCGTCGGTGGGCATGTTGATGGTCTTGGAAATCGCGCCGGAAATAAACGGCTGCACCGCACCCATCATTTTGACGTGGCCCATGTATTGAATGGAGCGCATGCCGTTGGCCGGCTTGAAAGCGCAATCGAACACCGCGAGATCGTCATCTTTGAGGTTCGGAGCGCCCTCAATGGTTTCATGCTCCTCGACATATTCGATGATGTCTTGGATCTGCTTGACGTCGTAGCCCAAGCGGCGCAACGCGCGCGGCACCGTATTGTTGACGATCTTCAATAGACCGCCGCCGACCAACTTTTTGTACTTGATGAGCGCGATGTCGGGCTCTACCCCGGTGGTATCACAGTCCATCATAAAGGCGATCGTGCCGGTCGGCGCCAACACAGAAATCTGTGAATTCTTCACGCCGTGTTTCTCAGCTTCGGCGCAGGTGAGGTCCCACGCTTCGCGCGCCGCCGTGAGCAGATCGAGCGGCACATGGGACGGCGAGATCTTATAAGCCTGAGAACGGTGCTTGTTGAGCACGCGCAGCATCGGTTGGCGATTCACCTCGTAGCCCGCGAAAGCGCCGGTGGCGGCCGCATTTCGGCTCGATTGCAAATAGCCCTGACCCGACATCAACGCTGTAATGGCGCCGGCATAGGCCCGGCCGGCATCGGAATCGTAAGGCAGACCGAGCGACATCAAGAGCGCGCCGAGATTGGCATAGCCCATGCCGAGCTCGCGGAACGCATGCGCATTGGCGGTGATTTCAGGCGTCGGATACGAAGAGTTATCGATCAGAATGTCCTGCGCCAAAATCACGATATCGACCGCCCGGCGAAACGCCTCGGTGTCGAAAACGCCGTCTTCGCGGAGATACTTGAGCAGATTGAGGGACGCTAAATTACACGCCGAGTTATCCAGGTGCATGTACTCTGAGCATGGATTGGAGGCGTTGATGCGCGCGGTATTCGAGCAGGTATGCCAGTCGTTAATCGTCGTGTCGTACTGCATGCCTGGATCACCGCAGAAATAGGTGCTCTCGCCGATCATGCGCATAAGATCGCGCGCCTTGAACGTCTCGCACGGCTCGCCGCTCCTGACGTATTTGGTTTGCCAGTCGCGGTCCTCCTGAACGGCGCGCATGAATTCATCCGTCACCCGCACTGAATTGTTGGCGTTTTGAAAAAACACACTGCCATACGCCGGACCATCGAGACTCGAATCGTAGCCGGCTTCGATCAACGCCCAAGCCTTCTTTTCCTCTTCAACTTTGCATTTGATGAACTCTTCGATGTCCGGATGATCGATATCTAAAACGACCATCTTCGCTGCCCGCCGGGTCTTACCGCCGGACTTGATTACGCCTGCTGAGGCGTCGGCGGCTTTCATAAAGGAGACCGGACCCGATGCCGTGCCGCCGCCGGCCAAGTGTTCTTTGGCGGAGCGAATCTTGGAAAGATTTACGCCGGAGCCGGACCCGCCTTTAAAAATGACCCCTTCCTTGCGGTACCAGTCGAGGATCGAGTCCATCGTGTCTTCGACGGCAAGGATGAAGCAAGCGGAGCACTGGGGCTTCTCTTCGATGCCGCAGTTAAACCAGACTGGGCTGTTAAAGCAGGCCTTTTGATGCAACAGAATGTGCGTGAGTTCGTCGGCGAAAGTGCGCGCATCTTCGTCCGTGGCAAAATAACCGTCTTTTTTACCCCAGCCGGCGATTGTTTCCACGACGCGGCCGATCATCTGGCGTACGCTATGCTCTCTTTGGGGTGTGCCCAACGGGCCGCGAAAATATTTCGAAACCACCACTTGCGTCGCCATCAGCGACCAGGCTTTGGGAATCTCGACATTGGCTTGCTCGAAGACGACCTTGCCCTTTTCATTGATAATCGAAGCGGTGCGCAGCTCCCAGTCAATTTCGTCGTACGGGCTTACCCCAGCCCGGCTAAAATAGCGCGTTATTTTCAATCCGGTTTTTGCCTTCGCCGCCGTCCCTTTCGAGACGCCCGTTTCGGCCGCCTGAGAAGTCCCCGTAGCCATCGTTCGCGTTCTCCCTTCCGCTTTAAATTCCCCAATATGTTGTGTGGTCAATTTAGAAATGCACTAGATTTTGTAGTTGTAAAAATAAATCCAAGTTTTGTCAATGATAATTTTCATGGTCGGAATTTATCGTGTTTTTTCGCCGGCTTTGGCGACTTCTGGAACTTCACGGGAAGTCTGGTTAGCGCCCTGGTGTCGCTCGTTCACTTCTGTTAACGTTTTTTGGGCGGAAAAATGACCAAAAAGACCCCACAAATAGAAAGCATCGGCGCCGTGCTTGAGCAATCGTTGAAGCGTTTCGACCTGGCGCCGCGCTTAGATGAGTACGGCGTCTGGCCGATTTGGCGCGAGGTTGTCGGCAAGATGATCGCGCGCAATGCCCAGCCTGAAAAGATTCGTAACGGCACTTTGTTCGTAAAGGTGTCGAGCCCCGTGTGGATGCAAGAGCTGCAATTCATGAAAGAGATGATCGCCGGCAAGCTAAATCAGCGCCTCAACGGCGAGATCGTCAAAAATATTTTCTTCATGGTGGGGCGGATTGACGAAGCGGAGTCGAGACGCGGCCAATTCCCCCGAGTCATGCGAAGCGGAAGAAAATTTTGATCATCCGGTCAATGAGGAATTTTTGCAGTCCATCGAAGACCCCGAGATTCGCGCCGCGTTTAAGAAGCTCCTAAAAAGCTACGCGCGGCGCCAGCCAAAAATTTAGCGTCTGGGATCAGTGAGTGCTCTAACGATAGAAACCAGTCGTCATCCGCGCGCGCCGGCAATCATTGCGGCGACTTCGTCGGTATAATCTTTGCCGCGCCGATAAATGGCCAGCGGCGCCAACACCTCCAGGCCGCTGCGACCGCCTTTGACCCCTTCCGCCAAAACCAACGAGGCTCGTGCCGGAGCGAATGAGTGAACCATGCGCAATCGCTTAGGCTCGAGTCCGGCTGCACGCATCGCGGCTAGCAGATCGACACAGCGCAGCGCCGGATAAACCAGTGCCATGCAACCTTTCGCGCGCAGCAGGAAAGCCCCGGCAGCAAGAAAATCTTTCAACCCGCCCTTCATCTCGTGGCGCGCGACCTGACGTTCAACGTCAACGCTGAGGCGGCCGCTGCCCGGCTTGCGATAGGGTGGATTGCAAACGGCGACATCGAAACTGGCGGGACTAGCCATCTTGCCAGAGCAGCGTACGTCGCCGGGGATAATTTGAATTCGGCTTTCGAGTCGATTAGCTTGAACGTTGCGACGGGCGCGCTCGAGCAGCGTTGCTTGGAGCTCGACACCGGTCACATGGATCGACGGATACAAATCGGCGAGAACCAATGGGACCACGCCGCTTCCTGTTCCCAAATCGATGATTTTATCGTCCCGTTTGATCGTGACAAAGTGCGCCAAGAGCAAAGCGTCAAGGGAAAACCGATAGCCGGCGCGACTTTGATAGAGGGTCAATCGCCCGTTAAAAAGCGCGTCCAATGTTTCATTCGATGAGTTCACGAAACGTCCTCGATAAGCTCGGCCGGCGCCAAGAGGCGCCGATTCTTGAAAAAGCGCTGACTATTCTGTAATAGCCTGGGTCTGGTAGTATAGACTATTCCAACACAAATTATGTTTTCTCTGATCGGTCAAATCGGCCGTTACACGATCGAGTACACGGCCGCCACGGGACGAACCTTTTTGTTCCTGCTCTCGGCCTTTGCCTGGGCTTTCCGGCCGCCGTCGCGGGTCCGTTTGATCATTCACCATATTCGCACGATCGGCGTGGAGTCGCTCTCGGTGGTGATTCTGTCGGGCGTCTTTACCGGCATGGTCATGGGTCTGCAAGGCTATTACAGTCTTAGAAAATTCAACGCGGAAAATTTTCTCGGCTCGGCGGTCGCCCTCGGCATCCTCCGTGAGCTCGGCCCGGTGCTCTCGGCTTTCATGGTCACGGGCCGGACCGGCTCGGCCATGGCCGCGGAAATCGCCAGCATGAAAGTCACCGAGCAGATCGACGCGCTTTATTCGATGGCGATCAATCCGATCCAATACCTCGTCTCGCCGCGCATCCTGGCCGGTTTGATTTCCATGCCGCTCTTGACGGCGATCTTCGATGTCGTGGCGATTTACGGGGCTTTCGTCGTCGGTGTCCAACTGCTCGGCGTCAGCTCCGGCAGCTATTTCGCCGGCATGGAGCTGAGCGTGGTTTTTAAAGACGTGCTGAGCGGGTTTTTGAAATCGGTGAGTTTCGGCCTCATCATCACCTGGATTTGCTGTTACAAAGGTTTTAACGCTCCGCCGATGGCCACGGGAGTCGGTCAGGCAACGACCGAATCGGTCGTGCTTTGCTTCGTCATGATCCTGGTTTGGAATTATTTCATGACATCGATCATGCTCTAACTTCATGATTCGCGTCGTCGACCTGCACAAAACCTTCGGTCGCCAAGAGGTGCTGAAAGGCGTCAACCTTGAGCTCGAAACCGGCAAGATTACGACGATCATCGGCGGCAGCGGCTCGGGCAAGACGGTTTTATTGAAGCACTTAAATGCACTGTTGCTGCCCGATCGCGGCGGCGTCCTGGTCGATGGACAAGATATCACGAAACTCGGCGAGACCGAGCTCAATGAAATGCGGCGAAAGTTTGGCGTGCTGTTTCAAGGAGCGGCGCTGCTCGATTCGATGACGATCTTTGACAACGTCGCCTTTCCCGTGCGGGAACATCTAAAGCTTAGTGAGGCAGCAATTGAAAAAAAAGTTAACGAAAGCCTGGCGCAGGTCGGTCTCGACGGCATGGGCTATAAATTTCCCGCCGAAGTCAGCGGCGGCATGAAGAAACGCGCCGGCTTGGCGCGCGCGTTGGTGACCGAACCCGAAATCATGTTATTCGATGAGCCGACCACGGGACTGGACCCACTGCTTGGAAAAAGCATTCATCAATTGATCCGTAAAATGCACGCTAAGTTTAATTTTACCGGAGCGATCGTCAGCCACGATATCCCGGAGGTATTCAGGATCTCCGACCGGGTCGCCATGCTCGCCAACGGCGCGATTATCGCGGCCGGAAGTACAGAGGAATTTATCGCTTCGAAAAATCCCGTGGTGCGGCAATTCCTGCAAGTAGAAACCGAAGGACCGATCACCGTGCTATAGGAGACCTTGACTCGTGAATCACACGCGCACAGAAATGATCGTCGGCCTGTTTGTGTTGGTGGGCATCGCGTGCTTGGGCTATCTCGCCATCAAGCTCGGCAAGCTGGAAGTGTTCGGCGCGAGCGGTTATACTATCGTGGCCGATTTTCCCTCGGTAGCCGGTTTAAAGGCCGGCGATCCGGTGGAGATAGCCGGAGTGAAGGTCGGCCGGGTGGACGCGTTGGGCTTATCAGAAGACGATCGAGCGCGGCTGACGCTGCGGCTCAACGAGGGCGTGAAACTGCAAGAAGACGTGATTGCTTCGGTGCGCGCCCGCGGCCTGATCGGTGATAAGTTTGTTCTCATTACTCCCGGCGCCTCCGACAAGATCATTCCGCCCGGCGGCAAAATCAGGGAGACCGAGTCGCCGCCGGATATACCGGATTTGATCGGCAAAATAGTCGGCGGCGATCTTACGTCGAAGGGCGAGAAGAAAGATGATGCGCAGAAGTAAACAATTTATCCAAACCGGATTTCTGCTCTTGATTTTGCTGCTCGGCGCCGGCGAGGCCGGCGCGGGCATGCCCACCGATCAGATTAAAGGTACCGTCGACAAAGCGCTCACGGTTTTGCGCGACCCGCGTTTTAAGCCGCCGGCCAAGCTCAACGATCGCCGTGATCAACTGAGACAAATTCTGTTTGCGCGCTTCGATTTCACCGAGATGGCGAGACGCGCCCTCGGCGCCAATTGGCGCCGGCGCACGCCCCAGGAGCAAGACGAGTTCGTCCGGCTCTTTACCGACGTGCTCGAGCGCGCCTATGCCGGTATCATCGAGTCCTACACCGACGAAAAAATCAGCTACGTCAGCGAGCGCGTCGACGGCACCTATGCCGATATCGCCAGCAAAATTGTGACCGCCAAAGGCGAAGAGTATTCGATTAACTACAAAGCTCATTTGGTCAGCAATGAATGGAAGGTATACGACGTCGTTGCCGAGAATATCAGCCTGGTCAACAACTACCGTTCGCAATTCAACCGGGTTATTTCCCACT
The DNA here is from genome assembly GCA_963755715.1 of uncultured delta proteobacterium. GTDB lineage: Bacteria > Desulfobacterota > Binatia > UBA9968 > UBA9968 > DP-20. The sequence continues at coordinate 315,311 of CAVWLW010000033.1, read as the reverse complement.
CATCTTACGAAGAGCTGATCAGCCGGCTCAGAAACAAGACCGATTTCGTCGCGACGAAAGAAGAAACGCCAAAATAGGCTTCGCGCTATTCTCGGGGTGCGTTTTTTGATCATCACGAGCGCTGCCATGCGATCCGAGCGGTCGCCGCATGGGCCAATGAAAATGGCGCTCCCGGCGATTGCCAATCCTCCCTTGACTCCCTCTCAGGCCCGCAGTATTCCGAACTTGTGCATATCCGATAAAAGGAGATCCACCATGGCAACCAATATCGATTGGCACTCGCACCATACGGCTCCCGAAATTTCCGATCGAATCAAGGATCTCACCGGCAAGCGGCCGCACATCGATGCCTTGGATTCGCCGGATTTTTCCAAGCGCATCAGGGAAATGGATGAAGCGGGAATCGATGTGCAGCTCATTTGTCAGGGGGCCGGCGTCTATGCGGATCAATTGCCGCCGGATCAAGCGCTCGACATCGTGCGCATGTCGAACAACGTGCTCGCCGAGCGCCTCGAGGGCCATAAAGACCGCTTGCTGGGCGTCACCGCGCTATCGCTCAAGAACATCGCCGCCTCGGTGGCGGAGATCGACCGGACGGCGAAACAAGGTTTTCGCGCCGTGCTGCTCTACCCGCACGTCGACGGCAAGATGCTGGTCGACACGCCCGAGATGGATCCCATCTTCGCAAAGATCTCCGAGCTCAACTTGCCGATCTTTATGCACGGCGCCGGCACCGCGCAAGATCCGACCCTCGCCCGTCTCGAAGACGGCGGCGCAGGCGTCGCGTACGCCGTGCTGTCGGACGGCGAAGTCGCCGAGTGTTGCTTGCGCATGATCGCGAGCGGCTTGTTCGATCGCTACCCGAACCTGAGAATTGTCATACGCAGCTCGGGCGGCGGCTTGCCGCTCTTGCTCCACCGTTTTTTCTGGAAGCACAAAGGGCCTAACGGCGAGCGGCGTTATTCGGAAATTTTCCTCGAACACTTTCTTATCGACTGCGCCAGCTCCGATGCCCGGACGCTGTCGTTTCTCATCGACAAGATGGGCGAGCAGCAACATGGTGTTCGGATCCGACTATTGCGGCGGGCTCGATCGGCTAAACAGAAGCTTTAACGCCATCTTGGCGCAGTCCAATCCCGAGCATGTGAAAGGTTTCATGGAAAGAAATTCTCGGCAACTGCTCGATTTATAAATTCACTTTCACGAATTCATGGCTTCACAGTATGACCTCACGATCATCGGCGGTGGCATCCTCGGTCTCGCCACCGCTCTGAAGCTCATCCGTGCGCATCCAAGTTTACGTCTGTTGATCCTGGAAAAAGAAGCCGAGCTCGCGCGCCATCAAACCGGCAACAACAGCGGCGTAATCCACTCCGGACTTTATTACCGTCCCGGATCTCTAAAAGCGCGCTCCTGCGTCGCCGGCCGCAAAGAGCTGATGGCGTTCTGCGATGAAAATGCCGTGCCGTACGAGATCTGCGGCAAGGTCGTCGTCGCCACCAGTGAAGAAGAGCTGCCGCGCCTAGAGGAACTGCATCGGCGAGGGATAGCGAATGGCCTCAAAGATCTGCAAATTATCGGGCCTGAAAGGCTGAAAGAACTCGAACCGCACGCCACAGGCATCAAAGGTCTCCATGTTCCCGAAACCGGCATCATCGATTACAAAAAAGTCGCCGCGGCTTACGCCGAGAAAATTCGTGACGCGGGCGGCGACATTCGTCTGTCCCAACGGGTGGTGGGCATCCTCGATCGTCCCGAGGAAATTGTCCTGCAAACCTCCGGCGGCGATTATCGCACCAAACATTTGATCAACTGCTGCGGCCTGCAATCGGACATCGTCGCGCAGATGATGGGCGGCGGTAACAATAGCGAAGAAGAGCACCGCATCATTCCATTCCGCGGCGAATACTACAAGATCGCGCCGGAGCGGCAATTCTTGGTGCGAAACTTGATCTACCCCGTGCCCGATCCGACTTTTCCGTTCTTGGGGGTTCACTTCACGCGCATGGCTCGCGGCGGGGTCGAAGCCGGTCCCAACGCCGTGTTCGCCTACGCGCGCGAGGGCTACCGCCACACCGACATCAATCTCAGCGATCTGTGGCGCACGATTTCATTCAAGGGTTTTTGGGCGATCACGGGCAAATATTGGCAGACCGGCTTCGGTGAGCTCTACCGTTCGCTCAGCAAATCAGCTTTTGTGCGCGCGCTGCAAAAACTCCTGCCGGAAATCCGCGAAAGCGACCTCGTTCCCGGCGGCGCCGGCGTGCGCGCGCAAGCCGTATCCGCCAGCGGCGCGCTGGTGGACGATTTTGTCATCAAACAAAGTCGCAAAAGCATTCACGTCCTCAACGCCCCATCGCCCGGCGCCACGGCGTCGCTTGCCATCGGCCAGCAAATCTGTGAGATGGCAGAGAAGAATTTCGAACTGCGAAGCTAATCCGAATGATTCCGAGGGCGCAGCATGCTGCGCCCCCTATTTTTCACTGAGCCGGTTTAAACGTCTCGCGAAACAACGCCACGTACTTGTCGAAGTCATCCATCACCGACTGCTCGAACGGCAAAAGCTTGTAGGGTTTCAAATAAGGCGCGGTGACGTCGGGACGCGTCGGAATTCGCCGGCTCGCGCGGATCGTCTCCATGCCGGGCCGTGACAGCAGAAAATCGTAAAACAATGCCGCGGTGTAAATATTCGCGCCGGTGCTCGTAACCGCGGCGGCGACTTTGGAAATCGGAATTACGCCGTCCAACACCGACCATTCCACCGGCGCGCCCTGCGCTTTCGCGCGCTCCACCGTGTGCACCTGCAATTCCGCCGCGAGCGGAAATTCACCAGCGGCCATCAGTTGTCCAATTAACGAATGCCCTTTGCGCCATTGCATTTGCTGCGCCGCGAGTTTTTTCATGAAATCCAGCGCCGCTTCTTTGCCGTCGCGCCGCTCCAAATAGCGCAGCGAAACCACGAACCAATTGTACGGCTCGGTGTCCATGGCGATCCCGCCCTTCCATTTGGGATTGAGCAAATCTTTGTACGATTTCGGCGCGGCGTCTTTGGAAACCATCTTGGTATTGTGCGCCGGCACCCAAGCTGAAGTGTACAGTCCGGTCCAATAGTTGTGCGGATCTTTGCTTTCCGGCGGGTAGAGAGAATTTTCCACGCCTTCATATCGTACCAAGAGCTTGCGCTTGATCATGATCGATAGCTCGAGCTCTGGCAGCGTGACGATATCCGCCTTGAACGCGTTGGCGCGCGATTCGGCGAGAATCCGTTCAAGCAATTTTTCACTCGACGAGCGCAGGTGTTGGATCTGGATCGACGGATGTTGCTCGTTGAACTTCTTGCTCAACGCCAGCGCGTCTTCCGCCGTCGTGCTCGAATACCAAACCAAACCACTTTCTTTTTTTGCGCCTTCCACTAGCCGCGCATGCCGCTCGGCTGCCGGCAACTTCATGAGCGCCGCAAGCGCCGCGTCACGATTCTGCGCCGGCGCGGGCGCTGCCATGCCAAGCGTAATGAAGGAGACCATCGCTAAAAACGCACGATTCATTTTAAATACCAACCTTCCATAAAGCTCGAATCTGACTCCCCCGCCCGCTTGCGGAGAGAGATGAGGTGAGGGTTGTCAATGCGGGGAAACCAATACCGGCTTTGATTTGTCGTGTCAATCATTCCACCGGAGGCGTGCCATTATTGATTTCCTGACTCCCGTCAAATATCGTGACTCAAATAAACGGAGGCTCTCCGGATGATTATTGAATACAAAGGCAAGAAACCGAAGATTTCGCCCAGCGCTTTTATTGCGCCGACCGCCGTGATCATCGGCGACGTCACGGTCGGCGACGAAGCGAGCATCTGGTGGGGCGCCGTGCTTCGATCGGACCAAAATCAAAACCCGATTGTCATCGGCGCGCGCACCAGCATTCAGGACAATTGCGTGCTGCATTCGGGCGAAGCGCCGACGATCATCGAGGACGATTGCACCATCGGCCACGGCGCCATCATGGAAGGCCCGCTGATCAAACGCGGCGCGATCATCGGCATGAACGTAACTCTCTTGGAAAACGTCGAGATCGGCGAAGAAGCACTGATCGCCGCGGGAAGCGTCGTCGTGCCCCACACCAAAATACCGCCGCGAGTGCTTGCCGCCGGCGCGCCGGCGAAAGTCAAAAAGGAATTAGCCGGAGAAGCTCTGCACTGGATCAAAATGGGTTCGTCGACGTATGTCAATCTCTGCAAAAGCTACCTGGGTGGCGATTTCAAAATCATCGGATGAGTCCGTGGAGAATTCAGAAACAGGAGAAGCAACCTATGCGCATCATTCTCATCGGACAAGCCGCATTCGCGGAAAAGACTTTGGAGAAACTTCTCGGCAAAGGCGAAGAGGTCGTCGCGGTGTACTGTCCACCCGATGTGCCCGGCGGCAAACTCGATCCGGTCAAGCAGAAGGCGCTTCAACTCGGCATTCCCGTTCGTCAACACAAATCATTCAAAGCCCCGGAAGTTAGGGAAGAATTTGTTGCGCTCGAGGCCGACCTGGCGATTCTCGCTTTCGTAAGCTTTATCGTTCCCCCCGAAGTGTTCAGCGTCCCGCGCTTAGGCAGCATTTGTTTTCATCCGTCGCTCCTGCCTAAATATCGCGGCGCCAGCGCGATCAATTGGGCTTTGATCAAGGGCGAGACCGTCACGGGGCTAAGTCTTTTCTGGGTCGATCGAGGCATCGATACTGGTCCCGTCTTGCTGCAAAAAGAAGTGAAGGTCGCACCCGACGACACCACGGGCTCGCTCTATTTCAATAGAATCTTTCCACTCGGCATCGAGGCCATCGCTGAAGCTGTCGATTTAATCAACGCAGGCAACCCGCCGCGCATCGCGCAGGATGAATCACGAGCGACCTACGATCCGCCCTGCGCCGATGAGCATGCCAAGATCGATTGGTCGAAACCAGCGCAACAAGTTTATAATTTAATTCGCGGCTGCGACCCGCAGCCGGGTGCGCACACAACTTGGCAAGGGAAAATGGTCCGTGTTTTCGACGCGCGAATGCAGTCAGGAAGTAATTCAACACCAGCCGGACAAGTGACTGCAATCGGCACCGAAGAAATCACCATCGCGCTCCACGGAAGCACGCTTACGGCAAAGAGATTACGGGGCGAAGGAGCCAAAATGAGCGGCGCGGAATTCGCCAAACAAGCGAATTTGAAAGTCGGCGATCGGCTTGGCTGAACCAATCTGAATGACGGACTTCGTTAAGGAAATCGGATAAGTTCAGCAAGCTGCAAGGAATTGACCCTCAGGGACTGAACCCTCTGAAAGCAGACACCCATGCGATTGTCAGTACTCGATCAATCGACGGCGTCCAAAGGAAGAGCGCAGGACATCGCCATCCGTGAGACGCTCGAACTTGCGCGACATTGCGACGCTCTTGGTTATCATCGTTACTGGGTCTCGGAGCACCATAACTCCGGTAGTATCGTCGGCACGGCGCCCGAGATACTCATGTCGGCGATCGCGGCGACCACGCCGCGTATCCGTATAGGCAGCGCGGGCGTCATGCTGCCGCACTATTCCGCGTTGAAAGTTGCCGAGCAGTTCCGCGTCTTGGAGGCCATCGCCCCGGGCCGCATCGACCTTGGAATCGGACGCGCCCCCGGCTCGGACCAGATGACATCGTATGCCCTCAATCCGAATCCTGAGAACGTCCTTGACCAATTTCCCCGGCAAGTACAGGAGCTGCAACACTGGGTTTCGGGAACTCCGCTGCCTGAGGGCCATCCCTTCAGGACAGTCGTTGCTCAGCCCACGGGGCCGACAAGCCCAGAGATGTGGATTCTCGGAAGTTCAGACTACGGCGCTCAACTCGCCGCCTATTTTGGCTTGCCCTACGCGTTTGCGTATTTTTTCAGCGAAGGCACCGGCGTGGAACAGGCGCTGGAGCTTTACCGCAAAAACTATCGCCCCAGCGAAAATAATCCGAAGCCCATCGCCACGATTTGCGTCTGGGCGCTGGCCGCCGATACGGAAGAAGAAGCGCTGTTCCAGTTCAAATCTCGCGAACGCGCAATCATCGATCGTCGACAAGGTATCCGCCTGCCACTCATGCCGCCCGAGGAAGCCGACCGCCCGTATTCCCCTGCGGAGTTGGCGACTGCCGAGAAGCTGCACCGCAAAGCGATCGTCGGAGCTACAGCGCAGGTGACCGCGCGCCTGAAAGAACTCGCGAAAAGTTTAGACCTCGACGAGTTGGTGGTGGTCACATGGACTTACGATCCCGCTCCGCGCCATCGCTCCTATGAGCTGCTGGCGCAAGCCTTTGAATTGGAAAAAACTGCGGCGCGTTAAATGATCTACAACAATCGGCGCCGCGGAAGTGTGGTCGATTCATTCGCGGTTGTCACACCGAAGAGCTCGGACGAACACTTGCACCGAAAGACTGGGCCGCTAATCAAGGTCGAGACATAGAAGTCAGCCCCAACCGGTTTCCCTACTCAACTTTGATTTCAACCCGTCGATTCTTCGCGCGACCTTCCTTCGTCTTGTTATCAGCTATGGGTTTGGTTTCACCGAACCCTTGACCCGAGACACGGCCGCTGTCGACGCCCTTCTTGACAAGATAATCCTTGCTGGACATCCAACGGCTCTCAGACAGTTTTAAGTTGTACGCCTCGGTTCCAACGTTGTCCGTGTACCCTGACAGACTCACTTTCGCGTTTTTGTTCTCGTTCATGAATCCAACCAGTCGATCCAAGATCGCGGCAGCTTCCGGCTTAACGGTGCTCTTGTCAAAGTCGAAAAGAACATCATCCAGAATAATCGTCCTTTCTACCTTCGGTGCTGGTGGTGGGGGTGGAGGCGGCGGTGGCGGTGGCGGTGGAGTTGGCTTTGCCGGCGGCGGTGGTGGGGGCGGGGAGGAGGAGGCGGGGGGGCGGGGGTTTCGGCTCCTCAGCCAGTAAGTATCCCAACAAGCCACCGATTATGGCACCTGTCGTGGCACCGGCGACGCCGCCTATTACGAAACGGTTTTTATCGCCCGTCAGAGCCGCGGTGCCGCCCCCGATACCGCCGCCGACAAGCGTACCCGCGGCGGCACCTCTCAGGGCAGCCTGCTGCTTGTAGGTCATATTGGCACAACCGCTGGTCAATAACGCAAGCGTCGCTGAAACAATAATCCCTTTTTTGTCCATTATTCTCGTACTTCCTCAAGAAAAGTTAGATCCGTTCACCATAGTAAATAACAGGCTGCGAAAAACTCTCTCGTTCATGCCGAGTTTATCGACGCGTTTCGTATCTTCAGTAACCTGCTAGTGATTAGTTTATGTACCGGTTAACGACAGGCGTAGCGAAGAAGCAAGACGATTTCGTCCTACCCGCAGTCGCTTTCGCGAGACTCGTTAAAGTGAGGCAGCAAGCGGTATGCCAAGACATCAACTGAAAATCGATTGAAAAAACAAGGATTACTATCTCTAGGTCATTTCGGATGCTTTGTTTGCAATCAGACGTTGCCTAAACAACAAGCAACGCTTGGACTTTTACAATTCAATGGCGTGCATTTGAAAAATCTTCGCGACGCCAATGCTGACTTTCAAAAGTAAATATACGGTCCCGGTTTTCAGACTACTCTTTTCTTCTATCCCGGTCGCGTCGAGTGCTTCGTCGACAGCGAGCGCGTGCGCCCGCAGCCAGGTTATTTCTATGGCGGTTGGATCACCGACGGAATCGTCGGCCCATGGAAAGGCGGCCCGGGGACAGAATCGCGGTAGCCGACAACGTTTAGGACCCGTTTAGCCTTCATTCCGAGAATTCCTGAATTTCGAAGTTCCACGTTTTGTTTCTTTAAACGATTTGAACGGAGCGAAGCGATTGAACGTTTGGAACGCCTGGAACGGGATTTCGTTTGCCCGCGAGGATGCGTGTTCGCTAATCGATCGTCGGTATCTGGTGCCGGAGAAGGGCTTCCTTACGCGTCCTGGCGGATTCTTCAATCGCTAGGATTACTTCCAGGGTTGCCATTCCCCAAGCGCCGTCGGCGGGCAGCGGTCGGCCGCGCACGATCGCATCGTAGAATGTGTTGATTCGACCGTCGCGGCCGTCTTCTCCTTTGACGCCGAGCTTGATCTCGCGTAACTCGTCGTCGCCATATACGGTGAGACCGCCGGGAGTCATGCGCACGTCTCCCTTATCGAAGCTTGCGATCAACGGTCCGCCCATAATCCATCCCAAGGATGGCTGTGCTGGCCGGGGTTCGTTGCTCCTCGTGCGCGCGCCGCCGTAGCGTTCCTCGCGCGCGGCGCGCTCCTCCCATGCAGCGTCGGGCGCCGCGCGCAATTCGCGCCGCGCCTTGGCATGATTTGCGGGATCCACCGAAAATCCCCGTTGCACAAACTCCCTGGAGTCAAAGTGGTCGTACCCGCTATTGATCGCGGTGGCCACTGTCCCGTCTTTGAAGTCGAGGTACGCGGTGTAGCAGCCGGAGACGCGCCGGTTCGGGTCCCAGACGTCAACAGTGCCGCGCAGGCTGCGCACCATTCCGCCGGCGATCGTTCTGATGAAGTCAAAGTGATGTGCTCCCTGGCGCCACAAGATACCGCCGCCGAATTCGGGCGTCAGCTCTTCGGCGGTGCGCGGGCGGTAGAGCCAGTCGACGAAACGCCAGCTGTTGATCATGCGGAGCCTGCCAAGTTCGGCGGTGCGCGTCATCTCGCGCAAGCGCAGCACGCGCGGCTCGAAGCTGTGTTTCACGTTGACGCCCAACAACACGTTGTTGCGCTTGGCAGTGGCGATCATCTGCTCGGCTCCCGCGATATCGATCGTCATCGGCTTCTCGATGAGAACGTGTTTCTTGTTCTCCAAGGCCATGGCCGCGTGTTCGGCGTGGAACCGGTTCGGCGTCGCAATGTAGACGAGGTCAACGTTACGGCTCGCGCACAGCCTGGCCGCATCGTCATAGGACACCGCATCCGGAAAGTCCTTGCGGAACCGCTCCATGATCTCGGCATCGATATCCGCCGCCGCGGCGATGCGAAAGTTGGGATTCTGGACAAACTTTGGAATCATGGCGAGGGACGCCCCGCCGAGACCGATCACGCCGACACCTAAAACCCGTTCGCTTGCTGCCATCTATTCCCTCCTATCGCGCAACGGCTGCGCCTGGCACTCTGTGTTTTCGATGACTATCCAAGCTCGAAGAAATTGTCCAGGTCTGACGGGAACTCGGCGTGGGCGACGGGTATACTCTTGTTGCGGGCAGGCCTGCTGATCTAAGATTGACCTGGCTTTAAACAGAACGTTCCCATGGTTCAAGACGTTGAGGAATCGATTTGAACGGCTTGAACCAGCGCCTTTGCCACCGCCTCCGCGGTAAGTCTGATTCAATTTAGGATTCGCAAGAAATTTGCCCAAGCCGTGAAAACATCTTAAGGATAACTAAACACAAAGCGAGGAAGCCATGCTGACCGAGAAACAAAACGAGCAGTTGACTCGAGTGGGACCCGGAACGCCTATGGGAGAGCTGTTTCGCCGTTATTGGCATCCTGTAGCGGCGGTCTCCCAGATGAAGGAGCGGAACACGTTCCAAGTAAAAATCCTAGGGGAAGATCTGGTGCTCTATAAGGATCGCTCCGGACACTATGGGCTGGTCGAACCGCGCTGCCCGCATCGGAAGATGTCCATGATGTACGGCATCCCCGATGACGACGGCATAAGATGCGCGTATCACGGTTGGCGGTTTGACAAACAAGGGCGCTGCACCGAGCAGCCTTACGACGATACCGAAGATGCGGAAGGCCGCTTTAAGCAGAAAATAAAAATCCAGTCCTACCCTATCCAGGAACTGGGCGGTCTCCTGCTCGCGTACCTGGGCCCCCTGCCCGAACCGCTGCTGCCGCGCTGGGACCTGTACGTGATGGAAGATGTTCTACGCGACGTCGGGTACGCAGTCATTCCCTGCAACTGGCTCCAGATCATGGAGAATTCGCTGGACCCGGTGCATGTCGAGTGGCTCCATCAGAACTTCTACAATTACGTGGTCGAGCAGATGGGAAACGGAGATCTTCAGCGCTCGCGCCAGAAGCACGCGAAGATCGGCTTTGATCGATTCGAGTACGGGATCGTGAAGCGGCGTATTGTGGAGGGCGAGACCGAAGAGGATGACGACTGGAAAGTCGGGCATCCGGTCGTCTTCCCTAATATGTTGAGACAGGGAGTGGTCGATAAGAAAAACGGCGCCGGCTTTCAAATCCGAGTTCCGATCGACGACACGCACACGGCCCATTGGTGGTATCGCTGCTATAGCAAGGTCGGAAGCGAAGGAGCGCAGCCAGCCGAGGAGATCCCCTTTTATGACGTGCCGGTACCGCAACTGGCCGATAACGGACAACCGCAATGGCAGTTCCTGGATAATAACAGCGGCCAGGACATCGCCGCATGGATGACTCAGGGACCGATTGCCGACCGTTCGACGGAAGCGCTGAGCCGCTCAGACAAGGGGATCATACTCTACCGTCACCTGTTGGAGGAGCAGGTAGGAATCATAGAAAGTGGCAGAGATCCGATGAACGTTTTTCGCGACCCGACGAAAAACATCTACCTGCACCTGCCAACGGAAAAGAACTTTCTCGCTGGTCGTGCCTATACATCAGACCGGCGAACAGGAGCATCAAAGAAGTACAGCCCGATATTGGACAGCAGGAAAGCCGAACGGAATGGTTAGACTGATGAACTGTGATCGTGTCCGTGGATCGTGACCGTGAAATCCACACGAGCACGAACACGCCCCACGGACACGGCCGTAAAACGACTGGAACGGAGCGAAGCGATGGAACGGCTTGAACGATTTGAACGCTTGATCTCGTTCAGTCGCTTAGGCATTCGCTGCCGACAACGCCGCCTTCAGTCCCAGCTCATCGGCCACCGCTTGCTCGACGACGGTGTCCTTGAAGAAGTCCGGGTTGTTGCGCGTGTGCAGACGCGCGGCGTTGGTGAACGTGAACTCCCGGAAATCCTGCTCCGTCACGAAGCCCTTCTCCACCAATTCAAACGCTTCAGGAATCACCTCCCTGAAATCAGGCACGTCGAAATGCGTGAAGTCGGAGCTGAAGATCGGCCGAAGCCGGACGCCCATACGGGGATCGAAGGCCCATATCGTCGCGCGGTCGTCGGCCTCGCAGCCAAAGTAGAAGTTGCCGGAGAAGACTGCCCGGACATCCTCTTTTGAGTTGATTCCCGCCGCTTCAAAATCGTCTACGACATGCTCGGGCCGCGCGAGTTCTTCGAGACTGCATTCCGGACGAAATACATCCAGGCTGTTCATGATCGCGTCGGCGTTGGCTTTAAGTTTTTGATCGCCATACCGGTCGATGAGCTGGTGCATCTCGGCGACACTGGTTGCGTTTGGATACTGCAACCCGGCGCGCCGGCGCTTCTCCCAGTGTTCGATCAAGTCGAGGCACATCTGACAGGCCCAGCTCACACCGCCTTCCATGAAGCCAAAATTGAGGCTTGGGTAACGGTGCACGAGACCGCCGAGGAAAACACCACGCGCGAAAGCGTGGTTCGATTCAGCGAAGTGGCCGACGTGGTTGTAAGTGAAGTTGTTGATCGACGAGCGATCCTGCCAGCGCCCGCTGCCTGAGTGTTGGGTCACCGCCACGCCGAGCTCGACGCAGCGCTGCCACAGCGGCTCATAGTTATAGGGGCTGTCGAGGGCGATAGTATCACAATACCAGGCGGCCTTCTGCCGATCGATTCCTTCCGCTGCGCTTGGAATCGGTCGCTCCTGGTTTCCGCGCAGCATGATCGCCTTGAAACCACGCTGCTTGACCGCGTATTCCAGCTCCTCAAGGGCTTCGTCCGGCGTTTGACAAGGGAGAATCGCTACGGGCGCAAATCTTTTCGCATACGGCGCGAACATGTCGGCCGTCATCATGTTGTAGGCGCGGACTGCGGCCCGGTGCAGATCGGGATGGGGTATGCCGTTGATGGTGAGACCGAAGCTCGGATAGATCAGCGCGAAGTCGATGCCCAACTCGGGCAGGCGCTCGTTCAACAAGGCCGGCAGCAGCGCCGAGGCCTTGTCGTAGGTATTGCTCGTCACACCCCACCAGATGGCGCGACGTAGGCGGCTGTGCTGGCGCTCCTCTGGTGTGGCCCGGTACCACACGTCCCTTCCACGCCACAGCGCTCTGATCTGATCGACCGATTTCGCGCCGCCCACTTCGCTTAAATACTCAAGGAAGATCGGTATCGGCTCCATCCAGTGGCCGTCGCCGTCGATCACCGGGTGCTTCAGTCCGTCGTGTATTTCCGCCGCTCGATGTTCCATGGTCATCGCTCCTTTCGCTAATCTATTTTCTCTGTTACCGCGAAGCCGGCGAGTCGTCAATCCCAATCGATCGCACTAGCCTTTGATGAAAATTGGGAAGCGGGTCAGCGAAGGGGGAACGGCTGGAACCCTTGGAACTTCTAGAACCGAGGCCAGCGATTCCGACTTTGAACTTTTGAACCTTGAACCTTTGAACCGCCGTTAGGCAACTTTCTGCCGCTGCCCCGTCTCTGAAGCGCGCACGATGGCATCCAACGTTCGGTGGCGGCGCACCGCGTGATCGAAGTCGGGCAAGTTGGGATCGGCGTTCGAGCCGCTGCGTATCCCTTCGGCAAACTTGACCCACATCTGGCCCACGTCGTATGCGGGACCATCGTTGCGCACGGCTTCCGGCACCCAGGTGAATCGCTCCGGCACAGGCAACTCTTGCAGCGCCTTGTCGTCTTTGTGTCCACCCATGATCTTGCGCCGGCGCTCCTCGCCGCCCTCGCCGCCGCCGATCATCGACAGCGTGCCGTCCCTGCCGTAAATCTCGAAGCGGTGGCCGCTGCCGTGGTACGGATGCACGCCGCAGTAGGCATTGACGATCGCGCCGTTTTCGAGCCGGCCCTGAACCACGATGTTGTCGGGCGAGGTGACGTCCACATATTTTTTCGTGTCGGTCTCGAACCACTGCGGCACCTGCGTGGCGACGATCGCGGACACTTCGGTCAGCTCGCCGACCACCATGCACATGGCGTCAAGCACGTGCGCGAACGTAATCGTCAGTGTGTTCGCGCCCAAGGTCACATCGCGCTGCCAGGTGCGATCCGAGGGGCGGGTCAACACGCCGCTGTTCATCAGCATCAGATTCACCGATAGCACCTGTCCGACGTAACCTTGCTGGATGAGCTCGCGCATGTACAGATAGGCGGGCGACGCGCGACGCTGCAAGCCGACCATCGTGCGCACGTTTTTCTTGCGCGCCAGCGCCGCGAGTTCTTCCGCCTCTTTCGTATTCGCGCCGAGCGGCCATTCGCAGAAGACGTGCTTGCCCGCTTCAATGGCGTTTTTGCTAAGCTCATAGTGCGCCGGCACGCGCACCGCGACCGCCACGGCTTCGACCTGCGGGTTGGCGTTCAATGTTTTGTCACTGCCATACGCGCATTCCACGCCGAACTTATCGGCCGCTGCCTGCGCGGTATCCGCATGCGCTGTGCACACGGCATAGAGCTCTGCCTCGGACACGCCCTTCAGCGCCGGCACATGCGCCCGCGGCCCCCATCTGCCGCCCGCTCCGATGAGGCCTACGCGTAATGGATTGGATTGCGTCATTGTTCTCCTCTTCCGGGATAAGTTTCAGGTCTGGCGCGGTTGCGACGAAAATCTCTCGCGAATTAAATTTGCGTTTGCGCTCACGCTATCGCTAAGCCGGGGAGCCGTCAATCGCTATCGGTCGCACGAGTGTTAGATGAAAATTCGGAAGCGCTCAGCGAACGAGGGTCACTCTGCGCCAGCCTGGGGTTGCTCGAACTCGACGAGCTGGTCGTGTCCACATGGACTAACGGTCCCGCCCCCACGCCATCGCTCCTCCGAGTTGCTGGCGATCGCCTTCACTGTAAAGAAGCAGAGGCTGTTGATCCCCTATCTGGATGTTGTGATCGAGAGCACCCTCCCAACAAGGTGAGATTATCAAAGCTTATCGCTTCCTCTGGCCAACTGGGTTGGATCCGGACCAGGACTGCAGATGCAGCTTCGTCCGAGCCGAGCAGTGAGAGAGATTTTGCCACGGTGACAACCCCCCGACGACTTTCGGCACGTTCCGCCGTCATCGACGCCCGGAACAAAATGGAAAGAGCTCTAGAATAGGGCCGGTTGACTCCGTCCAGTTGGTGGATACGGCAGGCGGCCGCAACAAGGCCTTCCCAATCCTGTCGCCAATAAGCGACTCGGTCAACCTGCAAATATAAGTGTCTCGCTCCATACCAATCGCCTCTATTTGCTGCTTCGTCTGCGAGAGAGATGAGCGGTCTCCAATCAGGAATCTCTGTTCGGTTTAGATCGGGATAGAGCCTCGCCAGAACAAGCATCAGCAGAAGCGACGATGCGGCCGCTATATACGTAATCACCCGAAGTCGCGCGGCGACACGCCAACCCGGTGTCGAGTTTGATCGTGTCGCCTGCCCTCTCATCACCATGGCATCAGGTTGTCGCATTTCTTTTTCCTCCTGGACGTAGGTTCTAAGAAAATCCCGCGACGCACCGCTGGGGTCGATGATCGCTTCCTTTTAACTCCAGCGCGCTGGCAAACACGGGGTAAAGTGGGTACTGCGACAGCGAGGCGCAAAGGTGATGCCAGTGGCATCTTAGTACTTACGGATGGAGCAATTTATGATTTGTCCGCAAAAGCCCGCGTTGAAGCTGCCGCAGGGCGTGAGGAGCTGTGAACTGTTGGATACAGAACTGTCTACAAAGGTTGCTACCGGCCGACCTAGGTCAGCGCCGGCACATGCGCCCGCGGTAACGTGAGCCGCGCATTGCAATGCGCAGCCAAAAGCAGTTAAGCAAATAACGCGAGCTTCACACGGTGTCCTGACTAACTCCAGATGTAGAAGCGGCGGAATGCATTGTCGGTGATAAGGCGGTACGGTAAATGGCTGGATTGGAGTAATGGTGGCCATGACGATTGATGATCGAGGAACGAGGATCGCGCACGCGATTGCGCTCCTTGTCTTTGCGTTAATGTTTGCCCTTCCTTGTGCGGCCCAGGAGAAGTTTCGCTTTCTCGTCGGCGAGTCGTCGAAAACTTTGAGCTACGGTCCGCTCTGGGTTGCGGCGAAGATGGGTTTCTTTGAACGAGAAAGCTTGGACGTGCCGATCATTACCATGCGCGGCTCCCCGCTGACCATTCAAGCTCTGACCGCCGATTCCATCTATGTGGCCAGCGCGGGAGTCGACACCCTCATCAGCGCCCATGAGCGAGGCGCCGATATCACCATGATCGGCGGCCTGATCAACGGTCTCGGTTTGAGTTTGATCGGCGGCAAACCGTACAAAACCTACGCCGATCTGCGCGGCACCACGATCGGCTCGCAAACGATCACTTCAGGCACCGGCTTTGCCTTGCGACTGGTGCTCAAGGCGCACGGTCTGGAATATCCGCGCGATTATAAGCTGCTCAACATCGGCGGCGCTTCCGAGCGCTTTCAAGCGTTGACGTCGGGGCAAATTTCGTCGGCTCCGGTGGGTGTGCCTCTCGACCTCGTGGCCAAACAACAGGGCTTCAACATCATCGGCTATTTCGCCGATGACCAGCCGAACTTTCAGTTCAACGGCTACTTCGTCAAGCGCTCTTGGGCCGAGAAAAACCGGACGCTGGTCGTGCGTTTCATGAAAGCGATGGCTTCGACGATGCGCTGGATGATGGACAATCGCGCGGCCGCCTGCGGCTATTTATCGAAGGAAATGGCGATCAGCATCGAACACTGCCGCTACGCGGCGGATTACAACTGGAAAAGCCGCATCTGGGACCGCAACGCCGATTTGAATTTGGAAGGCGTACGCACGCTGATCAAAGTCGTCGCCGAGCAAGGGATTCTCAAAGAGCCCCTGCCCGAACCTTCGAAGTACATCGATCAGAGTTATCTCAATCAGGCGCTGGCGGAAATCGGAAAAAAATAAATTGACAGCCGAGAGACGCACTTAAGAAGAATTAACCACAAAGAGCCCAAGGGGCACCAAATAAAGGATTTCGGATTTGGGTCACATAGATATACGACCGAAACCTTCGTGCCTTCGTGTGCTTCGTGGTGAGATATAAATGACCGCAATTAAAACCAGTTTACAAAGGAGAGCGAAATGTTAGTTCAAGGCTTCGATCATTTCGTGGTACCGGTCAACGACATCGTTGTCGCTGAAGATTTTTATTCGCAGGTTTTTGGCGGCAAAGTCGTCAAGCGCCATGGTCTCACTGTCCGCTCGCGGAGCCTGGGACCGCATACGTTCATCACTGTCGCGGGAAAACGCATCGGCGTTTATTTACAAAAAGAAGAGCGCGGCACGCCGATCACGCCGCAAGGCACGCCGACTTATTCGTTTACAACCACGGCGCAAGGCTTGCAGGATGTCATTCGGGCGCTGGAGGAGTGGAAAATCAAGTTTGCCGGGCCGGTTAAGAGTACCCATTCATTTGCCGCGTCGACGATTTTCTTCGCTGATCCGGCGGGCAACAATTTTGCGGTCTATGTGCCCACCGTCGAGGAAAACAACGGAACGACGGAACGCCTGACCGGTGTCGGCTATTTGGAATTGGAAGCGCCCAACCTCGACGCGTCGATAAAATTCTACGAGCAGGTGCTGGGCTTCAATATTCTCGAACGCGGTCGCGATGCGCAATCCAATAAACCGCAGGCGACCATGCGGATGGCGAGCGGCCAGTATTTGATCTTGACGGAAACGCCATTCGGCCCCAAGGGCTATCCGATGAGCCGGCTGATTCCCGGGCCGCATTTGGGTTTCTACGTCGCTCCCGCGCAATGGAAGGATGCGCTTGCCCAGCTCGACCGGCTAGGCATTCCCAATGGAGACCGCGGCGAAGAGGCCAAAGGTCGAACGCCCGGCGGAAACCAAGGAACCTACATGGATGATCCGGCGGGATATGTAATTCAATACATCACCGAAGGCATGCAGTAGCGGCTATCGCCGGGCTTCCGCGCTCACGTAAAGCCGAAATACAGTGTCTACGACTTCTTCCGACCTTTCATGGCCGCTCAGATGCCGATCACAAAAGCCATTCGCTAGTTTGATAAGACCGTTTATGCCAGACGCCCGTGGTCTTTTCTTTTCCCCCCTTTCCCAAGCGTACTTGGCGCGCTACCCTTAATCTCATGTCGTGGATTGAGTTCGAATTGACGCCGATAGCCGGCACGAATTTTGTCGAGAGGCTAAATTTCAGACCGCTGTGTTGTTGTATGAAGAGAGGGGTCGCGTAGATCCTTCACCCCTAGGTTGTCCGGCTTTTAGCAAGCCAGACGAAGATGTTTTGAAGACCCGCGGAGGGTCCTTCCGGAGTTATCTGATGGCCGTCGCAAGTTATCCTTCGGCTGTGGAGCGCGATCTCCGGCTTGATTTCTTCCGCGGTCTTGCCCTCTTCTGCATCTTCCTCGATCACCTCCCGAACAACATCCTGGCGGAGTTTACGTTTCAATCGGTGATGTTCGCCGATGCTGCCGAGGTCTTCATCCTGATCTCCGGCTATACCGCCGGCATGGTGTACGGTCGCGCCATGGAGCGTCAGGGTTTCCTTGTTGCTGGGATCCGCGTGTACCACCGATTGTGGCAGCTCTACGTCGCCCACATATTTCTGTTCATGATATTCCTGGCGATGGTGGCCTACACCCAGGGTGCCCTCAACAAATCGCTCTACGCCGAGGAGTTTGGCGCCACCAATTTTCTCAGCGAGCCCGGCCTGGCGCTGGTCCAGGCATTGATGCTGCAGTTCCAGCCCGCTTTCATGGACATCCTGCCGCTCTACATCGTGCTGCTGGCGGTTCTGCCTCTCGTGCTGGTCGGGTTCCGGTCCTGGCCGGGAGTGGTATCTTTGGCCTCGTTCGCGCTCTGGCTGGCGGTCCAGTTCGACAATCGGATCGCGCTGGCGGCCTATCCGGGCCCGGACCGGGTGTGGTTTTTGAATCCGTTCGCCTGGCAGGCGCTCTTCCTGCTCGGCGCATGGTTTGGCTGGCGCAACATCCACGGTGGAGTTTCCTGGCTTGGCCGTCGCTGGCTGTTCTGGTTGGCAGCGGCGCTCTCACTGGCGGGGTTCCTGATCCGGTTCAACTGGACACTGCACGGCTTCTATGATCCGATTCCGGTCTTGGTCAGCGCCAAGCTGTTGTGGCCGTTCTTGAGTAAAACGGACCTGGGAATTCTTCGTTTGGTGAACGTACTCGCGGTCGCGCTGCTCGTCGCAAGCCTGATCCCGCTCCAGGCGCGGTTTTTAGCTAGCCCCGCCGCATGGCCCTTTCTCATCTGCGGGCGCAACTCCCTCTATATCTTCTGCCTCGGCATCCTGCTCTCAGTCCTGGGGCACCTGGTGCTCAATGAATTTTTCGGCGGAGTCGCCATGCAGTTGGCCGTATCGGTGGCCGGCGTCGTCATCATGATCGCCGTCGCCGCGCTGTTGGAGTGGTTCGTCGCCGCGCAGGGCACACCCGGTGGTGGCGCCGTTGGGGCGCCGACGGCAAGCAAAGGAGTGCGAGGATGATCTCTGTCTTTTTCCGCTATTCGATCGCGACTATGGCCGTTGGGCTTTTGATCACAGTCGTAGGCGCCTTCGCCGAGGAGCGGGAGTGCCCTGTGCCCGAGCGCTTCTACGAATTCGAGCCGCCTCTGACCAAGACAGCCAAGGCGCTCGCCGGCCGCCGGGAGGTCGTCATCGTCGCGCTCGGCGGAGCTTCGACCATGGGAGTCGCGGCGGGCGGACTCGAATTCGCGTGGCCCGCGCGTCTCGCCTCGGCGCTCGCCGAGAGATTTCCGTCTAAGCGCGTCAAGGTGATCAACCTCGCCGTAGGACGGCAGACGGCGAAGCGGGCTGTTGAGCGCCTGGAACACGAGGTCCTCCCGTTGAAGCCGACGCTTGTGATCTGGGAGACCGGCACGATGGAGGCTGTTCGCGGCACCGACGTCGACGAGTTCCGGCAAACCATGCAAACCGGCATCGACAAACTTCGCGCCGCCGGGGCCGACGTGCTATTGATGAACATGCAGTTTTCGCGCGCCAGCGACGCGGTGATCCATTTCGAGCCCTATCTCGCCGCGATGCGAGAGCTGGCGGATATCAACGACGTGCCGCTGTTCCGCCGCCATGCCATCATGCGCCATTGGGCCGAGAGCGGCGCGCTGGATCTGCGGGCCGGAGAGGGTGAGAAGGGCCGCGAGCTTGCTGCGAACCTGTATGGCTGCATCGGCCGCGCGATGGCCGACTTGGTGACGCACGGCATCCCCGCCGCGAAACGCGCGAACGGCGCCGGCGGCGATCGATGAGTATGCCCCGATGGGCGGCATCCTCCTGCGTCACGCTCCTGCTTCTCGCGGCGTCCGCTGGAGCCGCGCCACAGGGCTTTGGGTTGCAGCGCGCCTCCGGAACTGACACGCTTCAGGGTGAAGCTTATCCAACACCGCCCGCGCGGTGCGCTCGCGCAAGCCCCTGGTCATCGTTGCGATCGGTTCTTCCTCGACAGCGGGAGTGGGCGCCTCTGATCCAGCGCACACCTATCCCGCTCTGCTCGCCGAAGAACTGCGGCATCGTTGGCCGCAGATCGCGGTTACCGTGATCAACAAGGGCGTCGGCGGCGACTTGTCCTCCCAGATGCTGGCGCGCTTTGACCGCGACGTGCTGCCTTACCATCCGCAGCTCGTCATCTGGCAGACAGGCAGCAACCAGCTGCTGAAAAGCGAGAACATCGAGGGATATACCGAAACGCTTCGCACGGGGATCAATCGTCTCAAGGCGGTAGAAGCGGACATGGTGTTGATGGATCCGCAGTTCGCGCCACGCCTGCTCGCGCGACCCATGCACCTGACGGTCGTGGATTCCATCGCTGCGGTGGCCGACGACATGAACGTGGCCGTATTCCCGCGCTTTGCGGTGATGCGGCACTGATATCGAGCGGCCAATACAAGATAGAGGACATCATTTCGAGCGACGGCCTGCACATGAACGACGTGAGCTATAGCTGTATCGCCCACCTGCTTGCCGGTAGTTTGGTGGCGGCAGCCGACTCCGGGACCGAAAATCGGCGACGGATCGAGGGAGGGAAAGATGCGAGCCGATAGTGAATCGGTAGATCGCAGTTGCGTGCTGTCGTGAACCCACCATCATCGCCGCCTCGATGACCGTCAGTCAGCTCTCCTCGCAACACTCTTTGAATAATCTCTATGCGCTTCTCAGCCTTCATCGTCCGGTTGTCATTTCCCCACCCTGACATAATCACGCTGCTATCAACCCCTGTCAGATTCACCTTGCTACTACACAGCGTGAAAACCTTCTTGACATATGTCCTTCTGTTCCCATATCTAAAGGCTATCTACAGCGATGATTTTTTTTCGTTTATTCGTTCAGGAGCGGGACCTGATTCGGCGCGCAATTTGTCAACGCTCGCTCTCCAAACACTTTGTTGAAATCCGCTCGTTGCATCCAACAAAATGATTGCTTGCATTCAAGGAATTGAACTCTCCGCGCATGCTTTCAAAAAAATGGGCATAAAGCACAGCTACAGCGGATGAGGTTTTTTGCGTTTATTCGTTCACGAGCGGGATCTGATTCGGCGCGCAATTTGGCAACGCTCGCTCTCCAGACGCTTTGTTGAAATCCGCTCGTTGCATCCAGCAAAATGATTGCTTGCATTTAAGGAATTGAACTCTTCGCGCATGTCTTTCAAAAAAATTGGTATACTGAAGGGAGCATTGCGACGATGGGCAAGAGCCATTCCTCCAGCCGCGCCCGGCCAGCGGGCGCGTTCCTCCGCACCATCGGGCTCGCTGTCGGCTTGGCAGCGCTCGGCACAGGCCCTATCGACACGGCACACGGCCAAACCGTCGCCAATCCGATGAGAGCCATCCCCATCCCCGCGCAGGTTTCAGCCAAGGACGGCGTGGCGCAGATTCCCGACAGCCGTCTCTGGTACTGGGACACGGGCGGCCAGGGCGTGCCGATCGTGCTTCTGCATCCGGCGACCGGCAGCGCGCTGATCTGGGGTTACCAGCAGCCCGTGCTAGCAAAGGCCGGCTACCGCGTCATCGCCTTTTCGCGGCGCGGCTACTACAACTCCGCGCCCTTCGACCCGAACAATCCTGGTATCGGCTCTGAGGACCTTCGGCACCTCGCGGATGTCCTGGGCCTTGGACGATTTCATGTGGTGGCGTCGGCGGCCGGCGGCAGCATCGCGTCGGACTTCGCATTCTCCTACCAGGACCGGCTCCTGGGCCTGACCATTTCCAGCAATTCCTTCGGGGTGCGCGACGGCGAGATCGCGAAGGCGGCGGCGTTTATTCGCCCGGAGGGCTGGGAGAAAATGCCGGCCGAATTTCGCGAGCTCGGTCCATCATACCGAGCGGCGAACCCCGCCGGCGTGAAGGCGTGGATGGAGCTTGAGCACAAGGCGCTGATCGGCCGCGAATATCGGCAAACGCTCAAGAATGAGATCACGCAGGCGAAGCTCAAGCAGCTCAAGCTGCCGACGCTGCTGATCGCCGGCACTGCGGACATGTCGACGCCGCCGTCGATCTCGCGGATGATCGCGGCCGAGATTCCGAACAGCCGGGTTGTATTGATGCCCGAAGCCGGGCACTCGTCGTACTGGGAGCAGCCGGAGATTTTCAATCGCGCCGTGCTCGACTTCATCGGCAGCCAGTCGAAATAGCGCGACGGCGTCAGTCGGCGCCGGACTTGCCTAAGTCTACTAACTCTTCTGCAGCGCCCGGCTTACATTTGAATGGAAGGCGCCCGATTGGCGACTGACGAGCTGTGGAATTGAGTTGCTGGAGCGCGCCGCGCTCAAGGGTTACGGTGCCGGGTCAATTTACGTATTCCCTGAGCTCTTGCTTGGGGAAAGTCTCGAACGTCGCTTGGCAAAGGGGTTTTAAATTTCCGCCGGCCGGAGCCGCCAAAGGCAAAAAATTCATCAATAGAAGGATATTATGAAGCAAAGCACGGAAAGAATCCTCACGACCCATGTGGGCAGCTTGGCCAGGTCCGATTCCTTGACACCGCTTCTTCGACTGAGAGAGGAAGGACAACCCTACGACCGCGACGAACTCGCACGGGTTGTGCGCGAGTCTGTTGCGGAGGTTGTTCGGAAACAGGTCGAAACAGGCATCGATATCATCACCGATGGCGAGCAGGGCAAATCGGGCTTCTTCAGCTACATTATCGAACGATTCAACGGCTTCGAGCGCAAGCCCGCCGCTCCGGGGACCGTGAGACCGCGCGCAGCCGGTCGAGAGTATCTCTCCTTCCCCGAGTACTATGCATGGTCCGAGCGTATCGCCGAACCGTTTGGCGGTCGAAGCGGAGGGCGGGGTCACAGCGTTGATACTTGCACCGGACCGGTCAGCTATAGAGGTCACGAGGCGGTCCAGGCGGATATTGCCAACCTCAAGGCGGCAACTAAAGGCTTGACCCACGAAGACGTCTTCATTCCCGCGATCGCGTCCTCTTACGTCGCGGCTACTTTTGCCAACGAATACTACCGGACCCACGAGGAATACGAGCAGGCGATATCGAATGCCATGCGCGAAGAGTACAAGGCGATTGTCGACGCCGGGTTTATTCTCCAGATCGACGATCCGCGCCTGGTCACCTATTACATGATGCACCCGGAGCTCAGCGTTACCGACTGCAGGAAATGGGCAGCCGAGCGCGTCGACGCGATCAATGACTCGATCCGCGGCATCCCGCCCGAGAAAATCCGCTTCCACACCTGCTACAGCATCGATGTCGGTCCGCGCATCCACGAAATGGATTTGAAGGACATCGTCGACATCATGTTGAAGATCAACGCCGGCGCCTATTCATTCGAAGCGGCGAACCCGCGGCACGAACACGAATACCATGTCTTCGAGCGGGTCAAGCTTCCCGCCGGAAAGATTCTCATACCCGGCGTGATCAGCCACACGACGAATTTGGTGGAGCACCCGGAGTTGGTCGCCGAACGGATCGTGCGATTCGCAAAACTCGTCGGGCGCGAGAACGTCATCGCCGGAGCCGACTGCGGCTTTGCCGCCTCCGCCCTGCGGTTCAACGACACTCATCCCAGCGTCGCCTGGCTCAAGTTTGCCGCGTTGGCGGAAGGCGCCCGATTGGCGACCCGCGAGCTGTGGCGTTGATCTGAAAGAGCGCGCGAAGCCGGCAAGAGCGTCGAGGAGAAAGTTACATTGAAGCGCAGCACCGACCGCATTCTCACCACCCACACAGGCAGCCTGCCATTACCGGAGTTGGTTCGTCGCGGTCTCGCGGCAAAGCGCCACGGCGAAACCTACGATCAGGCGGCGCATAACGCGGCACTGACAAGCGGGATCGGCGCAGTGGTGCGGCAGCAAATCGAAGTCGGCGTCGATATCGTCGACGACGGCGAGCTCAGTAAAACCTCGTGGAATGACTATGTCGTGCACCGCGTTGGCGGTCTCGAAAGGATGGCTCGCTCCCGGGCACACGGCGCCGCGCCCTGGAGCGTTGCTCATGGAATTATTCGTCCGCGCGAAACCGGATTAGCGCGGAGCGATATCGAAGGCGCGCCACGGCACTTCCGCACCGACATTGCCGAGTTTCATGACCTTGCCCGCAGCCAGAGCGACGCTCACGACAACGGCGGCATGGCTTACGTCTGCGCTGGTCCCTTAAACTGGCGGGACTTCGCCGCCGTGGAAACCGACATTGCCCGGCTTGCGGCTGCGGCAGCAACGGAGCATCCGCACGAGGTTTTCATGTCGGCCTTGTCACCAGGTTGTTTCGCGCGTTTTTTCAGGAACGAATATTATTCCGACGAAGAAACTTATCTGCAGGCAGTCGCCGATGTCATGCGCCGGGAATATCAAATGATCGTCGCAGCGGGTTTCGTCTTGCAACTCGATTGCCCGGACCTAGCTTCCGGCGCCAACACGGATTACGCCGACCTGAGCGTCAAACAATTTCGCAAAGTCATCGAACAGCATGTCGAATCTCTCAATTATGCGCTCAAGACGATTCCGCCCGAACAAGTGCGCATCCATATTTGCTGGGGCAATTACGAAGGACCGCACCACCGCGATATTGCGCTGAATGATATCATCGATATCGTGCTTAAAGCCAACGTCACGGGAATCACTATCGAGTCGGCCAATCCGCGTCATGGCCATGAATGGAAGATTTGGCAAGAGATGAAAACTTCCCGGACGGAAAAATTCTCTTCCCGGGGCTGATCGACGACACCACCTATTTCATCGAACATCCAGAGCTGGTGGCCGAACGCATCGTCCGCTTTGCCAAACTCGTCGGCAAAGAAAACGTCATTGCCTGCACCGATTGCGGTTTGCGCCACCTTCCCGATGCCAGTCTCGCCTTTGCAAAACTCTACGCGCTGGCGGAGGGCGCCCGATTGGCGAGCCGCGAGCTGTGGAATTGAGTTGCAGGAAAGCGCCGCACTGAGGCGTTATCGTCTCGGGTCAATTCGTGTAATCGGCATTCGCTTTCCGGCCAGCAGGTCAGCTGTTCGTTGAACTTTCTGAATTGATTTTACCAGGGGCGCGTTTCGCCGAGCTTGAAGATCCAGGCGCGTGACGAATCGATGTTGCGGCGGCGGATATCGGCTAGTAAACGTCGGGGTGGCTCGTCGAGCGGCTCCTCCGCGAGATCGAAGGTGCCCCAGTGGATACCGAGGATCACACGGGCATTGAGGTCGATGAACGCCTGCACCGCTTCTTCCGGTGTGAGGTGCACGGCTTTCATGATTTCTGGAGGTAGATAGGCGCCGATGGCGAGCGCCGCGACGTCGAACGGACCGAGCCGCTGGCCGGCTTCCACGAAGCCCGCGAAGTAACCGGTATCACCCGAGAAATAAAGCCGTCGCTCGGGGCTCAACACCGCCCACGATGCCCAGAGTCGTTCATTCGCGTCCGCCAATGTTCGTTGGGAAAAATGCTGAGCCGGCGCGCAGACGAATTTCACGGCGCCATATTCGCGCTCCTGCCACCAGTCCATCTCTTCGACCCGTGTCATTCCGTTCTCGGCAAACCACGCCTTGAGACCGAGCGGAACCAAAAAGAGCGGATCGCGCGCCGCGGCAAGGCGCTTTACGGTGTTTAGATCCAGATGATCGTAGTGATCGTGAGAGATCAAGACAACATCGATCCGCGGCAAATCTTCGAATGCGAGCCCGGGAGGGCTTAGACGGCGCGGGCCGGCCCAAGACACCGGACTTGCTCGTTCGCTCCACTGCGGGTCGGTTAGAATATTCACGCCGTTGATCTGTACCAACAGCGTCGAGTGGCCAATCCAGGTAATACTCGGATTCACACTGCCGGCACGGAGGAGGGCGCCGTCATTGGAGACGCGCGGCACATCGAAGGTCCGCGGTGAGACGGAAGTCGTCCACAGTCGGCGCACAACAAAGCTCCAGCGCGTCCATGCGGAAGGTCGGCGGAAATCCGAATTGGTATTGCGAAAACCGCCCACCACGTGATGCGCGGGTTGCCCGGGGATCGGCTCGTTTCCTACACCCGCACAGGCGATGAGCAAGATCAAAAAAAAGACGCCCGAGTAACACCTGCGCATAATTAGGCAGGGGTTTTCAAGTGAAAATAGTTTCACTTTGGCGTTTCGATTTGCAGTGCTCTTCGGATGTTTGCCAGAGGTGACAAGCAATAAGCAACGTCTGACAGCGCTCATCACATATCATTTTAAAGTTGGAATGGCGCACGTGAGTCAAAGGGGTGCTTTTTCATGGTCGCGACAAGTGCTGTGCCGGGGGACTGGCACGGTCATGTGGACATCATGCTCGCCTTACCTCGTTTCCGCGACTTCGTTTGAGGCAGCGCCGGCACACTCCGCAAATATCAAGTCGATTCCACGGCCTTGCCAACTTGATCCAGGAGGATAGCTTCCGCACACGTATGCCGTGGCCGCCAGTCGGGCGTACCGTTAAGAACGGTTTCAAATAATAAGGCGAAGCGCCAGCGTTCAATGACAGCCGGCTCACTGATATAGAAAGCCTGGGGCAGTCTCGAGGAAATCCCAGCTCTTCATCCAGTCGTAGGTGCGCTGGAGTTCATCGGCCGGGATCGGACCAGGCTCGACTGGGTGTTCGCCGAGAGGCTTACTCCACACCTTTGACGATTGTGCCGTCTTCGGCGAAGTAGGTTTCGTGATCCTGGCCGTCCTTACGATATTCAACTTCATAGGTCACTTTTCCGCCGGACTCGATTTTTTCAATTTGTGTAACTGTCGAACCGGCCGTTGTCTTTTGCACAGCAGTCCTGACTGGAGCCGGCAGATCAGCCATAGTCACTTTGGTTTCCTTCCTCCAAAGGCTACAACTTCCAATTAGTGCAGCCAGAGTGATTATGGCGGTAAAATTTACAAGTTTACGGGTGATCATAGGATCTCCTTTTTTGAGTCAGATCGCGGATTCTCCGAGGAGACAAACGATGTGCCAGACGAAAAGTAATGGTATGAAGCTTGTAAATTCATGAATTTTGATCATGACCCTGTAGTCTAATCCAGACACCGAATTCTGATGTTGTGCTCCAACACCTCCATTACGTGGGAAGCCTGCTTCCAGGCGTCCATTCGCAGCTGTGCTTCTACGCGCTCATGTTGACGAGATTGGCCGCGCAGGGGGCGGTCTCGAGGAAATCCCAGCTCTTCATCCAGTCGTAGGTGCGTTGGAGTTCATCGGCCGGGATCGGCGCCGGATCGACCAGATAGAGGCGGCTCTCGCGCAGATCGTCGATGGTGAGCTGACTGATCTGCGGATCGCGATCGCGATAGTAGTCGATGAAGTAGTGCATATAGGCGCGCTTGTTCGCCATGATGCGCCGGACGGCTTCGCGAATCGCACGGTTGAAGGCCTCGTAAGTTTCGCCATCCACGCGATCGGACGCCACGTCGGTGCCGTGGTGGAAAGCCGAGATGACGACACGACAGCCCATTTTCTCAGCCAACGAAATATACGGTTCGGTCAGGGTCGTCGCTTCGATCGTCTTATCCATGAGCATCTTGAAACGGTAATTGGAGCCGTTCGGCACGCGGCCGATCTTGATCAGCTCGCGCGGCACGAAGCCTTCCAGCATCTGCAGGCACAGATAGTGCGTACCGCTATAAAAAGGGACGCCGATCTGCACGTTGGCGAATTGCTGAGGCACCTGCACCGGTGAATCTGCGCGGACGACGATCCCGGCAAAATTCACCATGGAACGACGGCCGACCTGCCGGCTGCCGACGTTGGTGGTTTCGACCCGCGAGAAATTACCCCATTCACAAGCGTTGTAGAGATCCGCCTGACCTTGCTCCATCATCTTACCGTGGCTTGTGTAGCGCGATGCTTCCTTATGATCCGTGATATGCAGCTGCGGACTTTTGTCGACGCCCTTCTCACGATCCATCCACTCGATCTGGATGCCTTCCTTCTCGAACAGACCCTCGTCATAGGCCACGAGCTCGGCCAAGCCTTGAAACGGCGCAGTGGTTTCCAATCGCAGTGTCTTCATAGATTCCTCTCCATGGGGCGTTAGGTAAGTTATCTCCTATAAGATGGCTAACATTCTAACTCCTGTCAAACGCCCGCGCGGATAGAAAATCCTTGCATCGAGAAGGACTCAGTTAAAACTGGAAATGGGTCGTGTCGATGGGGTTGATCTGCTCAAAAATTTTCTTGTCTTTGCTGGCCGCTCGCTCCACAACAACGGTGCGGACGGTGTGAGGTTTCTGCCCAAATTTATTTTTCAACACTGTCTAATATTGAACGGCAAATAGCGGCCCGCTTGGTATAGGTGCACGTTAAAGGTGTCACCAACAGTACGCCCGGAGGCATTAGACAATGACGTATCGAGAATCCAATATTGAGATCACAGTCAGGCACGAATCATCACCCATAGTCGAAATCATTCTGAAAAATGGGGCAATGAGGTTTTTTAGGACAACAATGTCATGCCCTAATATGGCAATGGCGGAGGAATACGCCCGATACATGGCTCGGCGGTGGAAAGAGCCTCACCGACGTGGTGCAAGTCGAATTCGTGATCCCCGAAAGGGCCGCGGCGAAAAGCCAGCGCTGGCCGCTCGTTCCTCCGCAGGCGATGCCTAGAGCGTCGGATTCACTGCATCTGAAAATCGCCGCCAACGGACTGCACTAGCAGAATCTAATTTCCGACCTTACGGATGCGAAACGCAGGCGCTTCCTGCAGAATGCCTTCGTCGGCACGACCGGGCTAACGGCGACGGGGTCGGACTCTTTGAACGCGCGAAGGCTAAGACGGCCGCAATGCCGAATCAGCCCGTCTCACCAAGCGTCGTGATCGGGATGGATTCGATAAGACAGGCAGGATCAGGCTTTCTCGACGCCGCTATACCGCGAGCGGGTCAGCATGGCGCGATCGGCGCGGACGTGATCGCCTTGATGTATGCCCTTAAAATCCCGATCGCTGTGTTAGCCGGTTTCAATTGGGGCGGGCGCGCGGCCTGCGTCGCGGCGGCGCTGTGGCCGGAGCGCTGCACGGCTTGATTTCCGTCAACAGCTAACTCATCCAGGATATTTGCCCATGCGATGACGCCAATCCCGGCGAAGATCGACTCCGGCCTTTGGTACCAGTACTATTTTCAGACAGAGCGCGGCCAGGTAGGACTGGCGGCCGATCGGCGCGGCGTCGCCCGGATGAGGCCGACATTCGAGCGCCCGGCGATGGCGTTCGACAACCCCGATTATGTCGACGTGGTGATCCATTCCTATCGTCATGGTCTAGGCCTCGCGCCGGGCTATCCGCCCTATGAGGAGATCGAACGGAAGCAGATCGGCCAGCGAGATCGTGATCGTCATCTCGCCACGCAACGCGGGATCTGTCGTCTCGAACTCGACCACTTCGACGACCTGCTCGTTCGTCACAAGCTTCACAAAGCGGCCATGGTACGTGTCGGTGTGCGCAGTCGTTTTGCCGGTCCCGGTTGGCGCGGCGTACGTAAGCGAGATCCGGAACGAGCCGCCCTCGCGGGCGTCGAACGCATGCACGTGGCAGGTCATGCCGCTCGGCACCTTCCACTTCACGACCGCGCGCGCATCGAGAAGCGCGCGATAAACGATCGCGCGGGGCGCGTTCACGCTCGGACTTTAGCACGTGCGGCGAGGCGAGCAATGCCACACGTTCCGGGCGTCATAGCAGTTGCGATTGGAACCAACGGAACCTTTGGAACCGATGTTCATGTAACGTTTTGAACGGAGCACAGCGGTTGAACAGTTTGAACGGTTTTGAACCTGATTCACGCGGGCGGAATTACCGCTAATTCCAAAGTCGCTTTGAGGCGATGGCTGCGCCGTCAGCCAGCGACTTGAGTTTGGCCCACGCGATGCGCGGGTCGATGGTCGGTTCTGCGCGCACGAAGGTGCCGAAGCCGCAGTCTGTGCCCGCGATGACGTTCTCGCGGCCCACCACCTCGGCGTAGCGGACAATACGCTGCGCGACAAGTTCCGGATGCTCGATAAAATGGGTCGTGGAGTCGATCACACCTGGAATGATGGCCATGCCATCAGGGAGGTGAACCTCCTTGAAGACGACCCACTCGTGCTCGTGCCTGGGGTTGGCGCCCTCGAAGGAGAGAGCGCCGACTTTGGCCTTTAGCGCCACGTCGATGATTTCCCTAAGCGGGATATCCAGATGGTGTGGACCTTCGTAGTTGCCCCAGCACATGTGCAGGCGCACCCGATCAGCCGGAATGTCTCGCAAGGCGTGGTTGAGGGCCGCCACGTGAAGCTCGGCGATCTTCTTGAACTCCGTTGTGCTCAGATCGGAAAATCGGTTGTGGCGGCTCATGCACAAGTCGGGGCAGTCTAGCTGGAGCACGAAGCCGGCGCGATGGATGGCGTCATATTCTTC
Organism: uncultured delta proteobacterium; assembly: GCA_963755715.1. Lineage (GTDB taxonomy): Bacteria > Desulfobacterota > Binatia > UBA9968 > UBA9968 > DP-20. The sequence goes on along the minus strand of CAVWLW010000033.1, from coordinate 285,402 downwards.
TTTCAAGGCGTCCGCCAGGGCGTATAAATATTTCTCTTCACTGCCGTAGTATTGATCTTTCATGAAGTGCGGCACCACGCCCGGCGAGGCGGCGGTCATGAATACCTCTTCGGCTTTGACTGCTTTGATGGCGTCCTTAAGATTTTCAATGTCTTTGCGCACCGCGTCCCGGTTTTTCCAAGCGATGGGGCCGGTGCACGCTGGGCGCATGGGGGAGGCTCTTCCTGCGCGCCGCGCGCTGTACTCCGGAAAGTCCTTGGCTTCGCCTGACACGGCGGCAGCCGTACTTTCACCCTCAAAGCCGGTGAGGCGGTCTTTCATATAAGTGGAGTAACCGGGTTTGCCCTGTTCGCCGTCGTTGAGGAAGGTGATCCCGATCTCGGCCTGTTTTAGCACCACTTCCGCGACCGCAGAGCGGACACGCATGGCAAGAACCTCTTCATCCACCGGCTGCTTTGCCTCCTGGCGGAGCACTATGTCGACCAAGTCCGAGGGACGAGGCAAGCTTCCGGTGTGCGTGGTGAGGATGTGATGAGTGCTTCGCTTCATGCTTTTCCTCCGTGAAAGGTGAAGTCCGGCGCTCCTGGTGCATTTCGGCAAACTATAGCGATAGAGGGCGGAGAAGAAAAGGCTTCACCCTCGTTGAACGATTTGAACCGCTCGGCTTCGCTCAGGACTGGCTCCGCGAAGCGGCTGAACCCTTCGATTAACTCAGGGCAGGCTATTTTGAACGCCTTGAACCGGATTCTTCCGCCTGTCTATCTCGGGCGAGGAGCTTTGAAACGATAGTTGGGGTCCGGGTTCAGCTTCGGCGCGATGGTGTTGCGTAGAATACCAATCCGTTCGACGGCGATCTCCACGATGTCACCTGGTTCGAGATACCGGGCCGGGAAGCCGTTGCGTATCGCCTCGCCGATCGATCCACCGGTGACCGTACCGCTCCCGATGACGTCGCCGGGAACGATGCGGCTGTCCCGCGAGGCGCGCTCGATCATCGCTCCCCAGGTGTGATACATGAGGCTCGCGTCGTTGTCCATCCACGTTGCGCCGTTCACCTTGAGCGAGCAGTGCGCGTGCAGCCGGCCGTCGCGGATAAACGGCGCAAGCTCATCGGTCGTCACGATCCAGGGGCCAAGCGAGCTGGCCGAGTCTTTTCCTTTGGCGGGCCCGAGGCGCGCTGCCATCTCGTCGCGCTGGAGGTCGCGGCAGCTCCAGTCATTAAAAATCGTGAAGCCGGCAATATAGGAGAACGCGTCCGCCTCGGCGATATTGCTGCCTTCCCGGCCGATGACCGCCGCAAGCTCCAGCTCGTAATCCAGTTGTTCCGAAGCGGACGGGTAAGGCACCGCGTCGTCCGGGCCGAAGATGCAGAGCGGATTTGAAAAATAAAAAATCGGCAACCGATACCATGCGTCGGAGAGTTTCCGTGAGTTGCCCGCGCTGGCATGTCCCTCGTACACCATGAAGTCGCGTACCGTCGGCGGCTGCAAGATCGGCGCGCGCAAGCGGACGCTCGTCAGTGGCACGCCCGCAGCGGAGCCCAGGACTGACTTCAGCCTCGTTAGCGGATCATTCGTCAGTTCGAGCAGGGCACGGACATCGCGCAGTCTCCTTCCCTCGCCAAGCAACGTCGCCACATCGAGCACTCGCTCGTCAACAACGACGCCAGCGCGCGGTCCGTCCCCGCAGTCATAAGTGATGAGCTTCATTTTATGTAAACTCCACCTGCGTAATGCCGGTGAGAGACAACCTCTTCCTGCTCATGTTGTTCATCTCCTTCGTGACGCGCGGATCAGAACAATCATTTCATGCCCGCGAGGAGCCTTCCCCAACCTTGCACGGGCGGGATGATGCCGGGGCGCACGAGATCATTCCATACTTCAGCGCTCATGTTGGTGAAAGTTGGTTTGCCATATTCTTCCTCTATAGCCGGGATGACGTGCAGTGACATTGCCGCACCGCCGGGCACCGAGATCGCTTCGGCCTCGGGCCAGGTTCTTGCCGCCTCCCGACCGACATCGAGGGCCATTTCCAAGCCTTGTTCCAAAGTCATGGCGAAGGAGTCCGATGCCCACTGGTTGCGCTTCGTGATGCCGACGACGTCGATGCCGCCAGCCTCGAGGTAGCGTTTGATTGCATCGTTGACCGGGTCCGCCCAGCGGCTGCCGATCGCGAGCTTCGTCAATCCGAGATGTTTCATCGCGGCAATCAGCGCCTCGAGCGGAGCGTCCGCGGATATTCCGGTTTTCTCTTTCGTTTCGCGCAGCAATTCGAGAACCCGCGGGCGGGTCAGCATTGCGGAGATCGGCGCGCCACTAAAAATAATATGATCGACCTTCTCTTTGGCCAGGCGCTCGACACAGGCCCAGTAATTGTTAATCGCTTTCTCGACGCCTTCCTTCGTATAATTTTCGAGCCCGAGTCCCGTGGAGATTTCCATGAAGTCGAGCGGGAGGAGCCGGTATAGCTGATAGCTTCGCGCGCGCTGGACTTCTTCATGGGCGCGAGGCTGGATCACTCCGTAACGAAAACGCGGCAGAAGTTTTTTCACGTAGTCGGTCATAACGAGCAGCTCCTTGAAATCATCGGCTTACAGAACCGAAAAGATTTCTCTTAAGGTCGATCCTAGTACGCGGGCATCAAGCCGTATGGATCTGTGCATTGATGCAACATTGGATACATCCCGCTCCTGAGGCTTTCTCCCTACTTCTCGTACAGCCGTTTGACGAAGCCGCTCGCTTCGATTTCCCGCGCGATCTTGTACGAGACGAATTGCTCCGGATCGGCGTTCTTCGCCGCGGGCGTGGTGCTTGAAAGCTCCGTCAGAATGGTACGAATCCCCTCCAGAGTCGGAATCGGCATCGCCAGATATCTGCTCGCGATATCGTCATAGTTATGCTCCAACACCTCGCGGTCGTCGTTGCGGGTATATTTTTTCAGTACCGCCAGAGCGACTTCTTTATTGCGCTTGAAGTCATGGATCGCTTCGATGTAGGCGAGCATGAATCCTTTCACGGTCGCTTCGTTTTTTTGCAGATAAGATTTGGTCGTGCCGATCGCCGACGTCGGATAATCCAGCCCCAAGTCGGCGAGGTCCCCGAGCTCACGAAAGCCCGCTTTGCGCGCGATCAGCGACGAGGTGCCAGTCGTCACCCCAGCGTCGAGCATTTTGGTCTGCATCGCGCGGACTGTGTCCTGCGATGTGCCGATTTGGAGAATATTGACGTCGCGCTCAGGATTCAGGCCCCATTTTTTAAGCGCCAGCCGGACCGCGAAATCGGATGTCGCCCCGTAGCGGCTGACGCCTAATTTCTTACCCTTAAGCTGCGCCGGGCTGGAGATTTCTGGCGCGCTGAAAACCTTGAAAACAAATCCGTTGATGAGAGCAGCAATGAGGACGGTGTCGGCGCCCTGCAATGCGGCTTGCACCAAACCGGAGCCCGAAAGAGAGGAAATTTGCAGATCTTTGGCGATCAGCGCCCGCAAGGACACCGATCCGGTCCCCATGCCGACCAGCACCACATCGAGACCGTGCTTCTCGAATAGTTTAGTTTCCTGGGCAAACCCCAATACCGCAACGCCGCCATCCGTAGAACCATAGCCGATGACGACTTTAACGAGCGTCTTGGCCTGGCCCGCCAGCGCGCTCGGCATTTTGACCCAAAGAAAAAGAAGGACAAACGCCGCAAGCAGTAATCCGTCAAAACGCTGCGGCAGCCGAGGGAGATGCAGTCCAAGGCGAGAGATGGTCATAAATTTTCGCGCCGAAATTTGGCGAAGCCACGTTTGCCGTGCTGAACATCACCATTCTCCGCAAACGTATTCGTTGGTCTGCTCGCTGTCAAATTCAACGGATCTGCTCATTTGATACCGGTGAGAAGAAGCTAAATGCCGCACGCCCGGCAGAACCCAGTTACATGGATCACCCGCGGACGACGCACGGTCCGAAGCGCTTCGATTAAGGCCTGATAGTCGCTTTGGCTGAGAAAAATCTTCTGCCCGTCATTGCCACGGGCCTTCACGTGATAGAGCAGTCCTTCGGCATGAACTCGCGGGTGACGCGGCATCGTCTCTCCCTACCAGAAGTTAATAGACTTAGGCAAGTCTGACACCGATTTCGACACCGATTTCGCGCTCGGCTTCCAGCCACTGCAGGTCCGCGTCGCGGTTTCCTTTCTTTCCAAACAATCCCAGGCGGGGATCGCGGAGCTTTGCGGCCGTCTTTCCGATAGTGCCGATATCGTCATAGACCAGCACGCTTAGCTCGACTAGAGCGATTGCTGCTTCGTCCACCTCGGACTCACTTTTCCCCCGACCGATCGTGCGGAACTTCCGCTGGCGGGTCAGATCGAGCCGGTCATAGTCTTGGCGACGCGGCTCCATGTCTACAGCACCTTGTGAAGATGTTGCGTGCAGTGGTACCCGCATGGCAACTTGCGGTGGAGAAATGTGGATCTTCATGAACTACGCTCCTAAAAGGCAACGCGCTCTCGGCAAGAGCCGCTTCTCCTATGCGTACGCGTCCGCCTTTCAATTACAAAGTAGCCTGTTCCCTCGAAGGTCTTGTCAAACATCTATGAATGATATCACCAAAAAAACATTGGACGTGTGACATCTTGCGGATTATAAACCAGATGATTTTGCAGTGTCTAATTTCTGAATAGGATATAGGGCCGGTGAAGGGGAAAATCTATGTGGAATGGATACAAGGTCGTCGACGCCGACGCTCACATGCACGAGCCTCAGGACATGTGGGAGAAGTACGTGGAGCCCAAGTACCGGGCGCAGGCTCCCAAAGTGGCTTATATGAACGGCACATTCATGGTCTACGAGGCGGACGGAAAGATCATTCCGAAAGACGAAAAGCAGGTTAAGGGACCCCCGAAGGAATCATTCAAAATTATGGAGGAAAAGTACGGCGAAGCTTTCCAAACCTGGTGGGCGCCGCAAACACGCATCAGCGACATGGACCGGCACGGATGGGATATCCAGGTGCTTTTGCCTACCGGCAGCAACGGAAACTTCGGATGTTCCGTCGCGCTGAAGCATGCTGATTTAGGCGCCGCACTGTGCCGGGCTTATAACAACTGGGCGCATGACTACTGCAGTGTTGACTCCAAGAGACTTAAGTTTATCGCCGTTGTGCCGGGTGCAAACATCGACGAGATCGTCAAGGAAGCACGACGGGCGGTGGCGGAACTCGGCGCCGTCTCGATCCGAAATCCGTTGTTGCCGGAGGGCAAATGGTTGCACGAGAAGGAGTATGACGCCCTCTGGCAGCTCGCTTGTGAGTTGGATTTTCCCATAGCCGTCCACGGTGAATACCGCTATCGGGTCCAACCCTTTCGCGGCTTTCGCGTGGTCGAGCAAAGCGGCTCGAGCAGCGACGAGATTCACGACTTCCAAGCGCTCCGGGGGGTCGATCATGCGATCGGCTTTCCTTGCGATAACATGGCGACCATGGGCCATTTTATTTTTACCGGGATCCTGGAGCGATTTCCCAAACTGCGTCTGGCGATTCTCGAATCCAACGCCGGCTGGTTGCCATTTTGGCTTGGACGGATGGACGTGCATTCGCACGGTCGTTACAGCATTATGGGCAAGCCCAAGAAAATATCCATGCTGCCGAGCGAGTATTTCCTGCGCCAATGCACAGTGGCTTGCGACAGTGACGAGACCGCTTTGGCGTATGCGGTCGACCATCTTAAAGGCGACTGCATCGTTTGGAACACCGACTATCCCCATCTTGACGGCATAGAACCAGCGAAAGCACTGCCCGAGTTCAATGCTCAACCCATCTCGGATGAAGCCAAGCGAAAGATCCTTTGGGACAACGCGGTCAAGCTCTACGGTCAAAGACTCGTGCTGTGAATGGTTCACGAAAAATCAGAGATTTGATATGGAGAAGGAAGTTGGAAATATGAGGAGGCGCAACAGCTTCTCCATGATGCTCTTGATTTTATCAACAATGCTAACCGCGTTAGTTTTTGTCGACCAGATCCATGCGCAAGATTGGTTGGCAAATGCTCAGATTGAAAAGAAACTCGTACTTTACCATTCGCCGAATGTTCCGGACACCCAAAACATCTTGACCGGTTTTCGTAAGAAGTATCCATTCATCGAGGTCGAGACCTATCGCGCCAGCGGCGAAAAGTTGCTGCAAAAAATCACCATGGAGGCGCGCGCGGGGAAGAATCTCTCCGATGCCTATCTGCTCAGCGGATTTCAGACCTGGCTTCTCAAAGCCATGGGACTGCTCTTACCCTACGCATCGCCAGAACGAGAGAAGGTTCTTGCGGCGCTGAAGGATTCCGATGGCTATTGGACCGGGGTATATTGGAACCTGGAAGTCCTTACCTATAACACTAGAATGGTACGCGGCCCTGAAGCTCCCAAAACCTGGGAGGATCTTCTCGCTCCACGTTGGAAATCCCAAATCGCTTTGGAGGAGGAAGACGTCGATTGGTACACGGCGATGCTCCAGCTCATGGGCGAAGAAAAAGGGAAAGTTTTTATGCGCCGATTGGCAGCGCAGCAGCCGCAAATCCGCACTGGCCATACTTTGCTCGCGCAACTCATCGGTGCCGGAGAATTTGCTATTGCTCCGACCATTCGTATTCACCAGGCCGAGACGATGAGGCTCAAGGGAGCACCCATCGAATGGACTGCCATTGAGCCGCTAGCTCCTAACCCACCTATTTCGGCGAGCATACCGAAAAACGCCTCGCGCCCGAATGCTGCGAAGCTTTTCACAGACTATGTTCTTTCACGCGAAGGACAGATGATCATTTCTCAGCTCAACCGCAATCCAAGCCGGACCGATGTCCCCCAGCCGGTTCCTCGAGCCGCGAAAATTCGTCTGATGACCATGGACTACGATCAGGTCGTGAAGAACTACGGCCGCTACGCCACCGAATTCAGGGAAATCTTTTCGGTGCGCCAGTGAAAGCGCGAGTTTGTCAGGTCGCGACGCGCTAGCCGTCGTCGCATGCACTTACAATCCGGCCTCGCGTCATCGCTCGTATGAATTGCTGGCGAGCAGTTTGGACTGGTTGAATCTGGTCCCACAGGTCTACCTGCCTGAAGCTCCTGCCGTAACCTAGATTCAAGCGGGCTTTGACAGCAAAACGGCTGCGGTGTTACGAATCTTCAATTGGTATTACGAATGTCGTCTTTGCGTCATGTATCTCGATAAACGCCTACTTCGCCTGACTCAGGGTGTCAGAAGCCGCATTGTCGCCACTGCGTTTGTCGGTCTATGCGCTGTATTCGCGGGGTTGGGTCGGTTGACCCTTTCGGGCCTGGTCATTGCGGGCGTTCTCTTAGGCAAACCATTTTCCTCCCTGATCTTGCCGATCGGCGGAATCATCGGTTGCACCGTGTTGCGCGGGCTCCTGCAGTTTCTCCGGGATGGGATCAGCCAGGAAACCGCGGCGCGGGTCAAAGTCGAAATCAGACGACAACTTTATGCGCATTCCCTTGCCATGGGACCGGGACAGTTCGACCAAAGCCGAACCGGTGACGTGCTGACCATATTGGGCGAAGGTGTCGAACGGTTGCAGGTTTTTTTTGGCCAGTTTCTTCCGCAGATGATGGTCGCCGGATTGGCTCCGATCATTATTTTCTTTCTCATGGCCTCCATCGATCTCTCCATAGGTTTTATTTTCCTGTGCTTCGCTGTCTTCACTTTGGTGGCTCCGGCCATCTTTTTTTGGACGAGTCGAGAGAGCAGCCGTCGACGCCGCGCCGCCTACGGCGCTTTGAGCGCGGATTTCCTCGACAGCATGCAGGGCATCTCGACGCTCAAGATTTTCGGCCAGAGCCGTAATTGGGGTAACATCCTCGCGGACAGGGCGCATCAGGTTTACCGCGCCACCATGGGGGTGCTCGCCGTCAATCTCATGTCTAGTGGGGTAGGTACCTTCGGCATTACGGCAGGTAGCGCTGCGGCCCTGGCTTGGGGCGCATTCAAGGTAACCAACGGCGAGCTCGACCTGCGCGCCCTCGTGGTTCTTTTGCTTCTGGGCGCGGAAGTTTTTCGCCCGATGCGCGAGATGATCATCCTCTACCACCAAGGCTTCTTGGCCACGGCGTCGGCCGAAGGGATTTTCACGCTGCTGGCTACGCCGATTGAGGTTCAAGACGGGAACTATCATGAAACCAATGGTGTCACGCCGGGTCTCCTTGAGCCCGAGATACGCTTCGAGAATGTGACCTTCGGCTATCAGAACGGCCTACGCCCGGCGCTCCGCGATATTTCCTTCACGCTGCGCAAGGGCGAGAAACTCGGGATTGTCGGGCCGAGCGGAGCCGGCAAATCGACTGTCGTGTCACTGATGCTCCGTTTCGTCGATCCGCAAAAGGGCCGTATCTTTCTTGGCAATCGAGACCTGCGCCATCTGTCCCTCAGTTTTCTGCGCCGTCATGTCGCAGTGGTCGCTCAAGACACTTATCTTTTCTACGGCACCGTGGCGGAGAACCTGCGCCTTGCCCAACCCGAGGCGACGCAGCAGGAAATCGAAGCCGCCGCCCGCGCCGCCAACGCGCACGATTTTATTAGTGCGTTGCCCAAGGGCTACGAAACTCTCGTCGGCGAGCGCGGCGCCCGACTCTCCGGCGGTCAGCGGCAGCGTGTCGCCATCGCTCGCGCTCTGCTCAAGGATGCGTCGATTCTGGTGCTCGACGAAGCGCTCTCCAGCGTTGATGCGCAGAACGAGGCGATTATACAGGAGGCTCTGAACCGGCTGATGGAAGGCCGGACAACATTGATTATCGCCCACCGTCTGTCGAGCGTGATCGACGCGCACCGCATTTTGGTGATCGAGCAAGGTGAGATCGTCGAGTCGGGCTCTCATGCCGAGCTGCTTCAAGCCAATGGTGTTTACGCTGACCTTATGGCCGGCCAACAAAACGCATCCGACGGAGAAATCGCCGCGCAGGCGGCTTCCGTTGCCAATGGTTTTGATAATGGTCATGGGCTGGGGCCGGTCGGAAGCGCCGCTCAAAGCACGACGGATAAAACTTTCAACACGGTACGACCGCTATCGATTCGTACGACCTTGCAGCGCTTGCTCGGGCTGGTGCGTCCCTTTGCGGTGAAGACGACGTTGGCATTTTCGAGTGGAGTTCTATACCAGGCGGCTTTGATCGGCGTCGGTGTTGCGGGCGCGCTCGTGGTCGGACAGGTGATCCGGCACGGCGAGATTTTTTGGCCGGTTCTGTTGCTCGCGCTGGCGGTTGTGGCCACATCGCTACTGTCCTGGGTCGAACTCTGGATCTCCCATGATCTGGCCTATCAGCTGCTCGCCGAGATGCGCATCGATATGTACCAGACCTTGGATCCGTTGGCCCCAGGTTATCTGTTGCAGCGCCGCTCAGGAGACCTGGTAAGCATCATCAGCAGTGATATCGAATTGATCGAAATCTTTTTTGCCCACACCATTGCGCCCGCTTTCGTCGCCGTTCTGGTCCCTGGTGTGGTTCTCTTTTTCCTCGGCTGGATGGGCTGGCCTTTGGCCGCCGCTCTGCTTCCCTTCCTCTTGCTGGTCGCCGTGTCGCCGCTGTTTTTTCAGAAGCGTTCCGGACAGCTTGGAACCCAGGTACGAGAAACCATGGGGCAGCTCAACGCTCACTTGGTCGACGGCATTCAGGGCCTGCGAGAAGTGGTGGGCTTAGGCTGTGAGAAGCGGTTCACCGCTGAGCTGTCGCGCAACAGTTGGCGCGTCGCCACGGCGCAAGTTCGGTTTCATACGGAACAGGCTCGGCAAGCAAGCTTGAACGAGACCCTCACGGGCATCGGCGCGTTGGCGGTGCTGGTAACCGGCGTTTGGCTCGTGTCTCAGGGGGAAATGACCCGCGCGGTCCTGCCACTGGCAACGGTCTTGGCTATGGCGGCTTTCGGCCCGGTGAGTGAGATAACCCGCACGTTCAAAGAACTCATGGAGACTCTGGCTTCCGCGCGGCGGATCTTTGCCATCAAGGATGAACCGATCCCCGTGACGGACGGTGCTGGGATGGTTTCGCTGCCGACCACCCCCGACCGGCCTCCGTCAGTGATTTTCGACAACACGAGCTTTACGTACGGTCCGCACGAGTCGCCGGTGCTGCAAGATGTTTCATTTCGCATCGAGCCCGGACAAACCGTTGCTCTCGTCGGTCCTTCCGGAGCCGGTAAAACCACCTGTGCGCAGCTGCTGCTGCGCTTCTGGGACCCCACCCATGGCAAAATTTTGTTGGAAGGAAACGATTTGCGGGCGTTCACTCTCGATGACCTGCGAACAAGAATTGCTCTGGTCTCCCAGGAGACCTACCTTTTCAACACCACCATTCGGCAAAACCTGCGCTTGGCCCAGCCGCAAGCCACCGACGAAGCCATCGAGGAAGCCGCGCAGCGCGCTAACGCGCACCAGTTCATCACCGAGCTGCCGCTTTCCTACGATACCGTGGTCGGCGAGCGTGGCATTCAGCTTTCCGGCGGACAACGGCAGAGACTCGCCATCGCCAGGGCCCTGCTCAAAAATGCTCCCGTCCTCATCCTTGACGAGGCCACATCGCATCTCGACGCCGTCAACGAACAATTGATCCATCAGGCGCTTGCCCATCTCGCCAAAGGGCGCACCACTCTGGTGATCGCTCACCGTCTCTCGACGATTCGCGACGCCGACCATATCGTTGTTCTCGACCAAGGTCGCGTCGCCGAACAGGGTTCCCACACTCTCCTTCTTGCCCAAAACGGGCTCTACTCACAGCTCGTCGGCGCGCAATTGATCGGTTCCAGCACCACGCCGCCGGCACAGCCCCAATTCGCGGATCAATCTCTTTAGTGCCCGTTGGGAAAAGGCGGCAGAAATGGGGGCAAGTCCGCTTTTTGCTTTCTGTCCTAACGTTTTTAGCAACAGCGGACTTGACCCGTTTACGTCTTGTCCCGAGGACGACGCACGGTCCGAAGGGCTTCGATTAATGCCTGATAGTCGCTTTGGCTGAGAAAAATCTTCTGCCCGTCATTGCCCCGCGCCATCACGTGATAGATCAGTCCTTCGGCATGAACTCGCGGGTGACGCGGCATCGTCTTCCCCAGAAGTTAATAGACTTAGGCAAGTCTGACACCGATTTATCCGACATGAATCTTGACCATCTGGCGGGATAATGCGCTGCTACGTCGGTCGCAGCGCCTCAAGGCTCCCGCACTTCGCGTTGCTCGACGGTTTTCCAGGCGCCATCAACCAACTGTGAGACTCGCAAGGTGTAGACGCCCGGTTGTCGGTATTCTTTTGATTCCTTGCGCACGAGTACCGGCTCGCCCTGCTTATAAACGTATATGTCGGTTCCGTAGCGCGTGGGGCCGTCACGCCATTCCGATCGAATCTCTCGGGTAGCGGCATCGAATTGCGGCGAGGTGATCTCGTTGAGCGCGCGACTTTCAACAAAGCGGCCCGATGCTGGGTCAAACAACCAGTTGAGGTAGGGAACATTCGGTCCGGCGGGCTGCAGCTCGATCAGACGTATGTCGCCGTAACCATCAAAATTCATATCGACCATAGAAAGCGGCGGGACCAGCTGTAGTGGCGTGGCGGCGTCAAGTCCTTCAATGATCTGAAAAGGTTCAGTTTCCCCTCCGCGCCGGATCTCGATTCTTTTCACCTGCAACGTTTGGCTGTTGTCGCTGGATCGGTCACTCACCAACGTGAATGAATATTCGGGGAGCGTGGGATGGATGCGAAGGCGGAACGTCGTGGCGTTTGCCGCTTTTGTTTTGGTCCCTGCCGCCTGGCTGGACGGCGAAGAGCTCGAAACACTGTCTTCTTTGCCGCGGCATGCGCCAAGAAGGAGGCAGCATGTCGCGGCGGCAAGCGCTACCCAGGGCCGGTACATTCTACTTGATGCCGAGCACGGCCTTGGCTCTGAAGAGATACTGGACGCGATCATCGAGTCCGTTGAAACCACCGTTAATCGCTTTGGTTATCGCTTTCACGTCGTCTCTGTCGGCAAGATCATTTAGCTTGTGCCTGTCCCAATACCAGCAGGCAACGTCGACAGCAACGGACGCGTCCGAAGCGACTCGTCCTGGTTCGGCCACGCAGTCAAACCCCGCGACTTTCTTGTACTCCGTGTAATTCGCGCGTCCGGTCAGCTGGATCAGGCCGCGCCCCTTGAAACGTTTACCGTCACCGGGATCCGTATTTCCAAGATCCCGTCTCCCTTCGTATGCAGACCCATCGGCAAGCTCTTCGGCCCAGAGGAAAGAAGCGGTTTCGTGACCGATCTGGGCAATAAAGTGAGCCATTCGAAGGTCGGTCGTGATGTGATACTTCTTCATGCTTGCGACGAGCGGATCGTAATAACGATCGATCTTGTCCAGCAACGCGCGCGGCATCACAACCGAGAGCTTTTCTCTCGATGGACCCGGCACCAGACCATTCAGAAGGGCCGCCACGGTTGCATCGCCCGGCGCCACAATGGAATCTGAGCTCGCGAGCCGCATGACCTTAGTCTCGAAGTTCTTGATGGCGTCAATCGTCTTAGAACCGATCCGTCCATCGGTAGCGAGCTTCTCGGGCTTTGGATCGGGGAAACGAGGAACATTTAGATTGAAAAGGATCTGAAATACCGTCACATCGGTCAAATCGTTTCGCCCCCCGAGCCCGACTGTACTGACAATACACATGATACCCTCCTCTTAAAAGTTTGACGTTGGCCTGAGCCCCATTGATGAGTCAGCGTGTTGTCAATGAGCAGCTTTCGCTTGCTCTCCTCGCTGACATCGCGTCTCGCTTCAGGAAGACATCGACCGCGCCGTAGATGCAGTCTCCTTGCGGGATATCGGAGCCATAAACCCAGCACTTCGCCTCTCTTCGATTGCGAACGGGAGAAGTTTCTCATCGACCTCGAAGCCGAAATAAATCTGTCCGCGCTCGATGTATTTTCCTTGGGCAGATGCTTGCCTTTGCCTGCTGGCTATCGTCCTACTTTGACTCGAGTATCTGTTTCACTCGACTCACGATGGCAGGCTCGATTTCATACAAGCCGTTGACCATCTTTTCCACGCCGGGTCCGTCGATCGGGTCGATCTCGAGTTTCGCCTTTTCCGCCTCGGCCAGAAGCTGAGGATCTTTCAGAACACTGATGAAAGCTTTTTGCAGTGTTCGCAGACGCTGCTCGGGCACTTGGGGCGGGAGAGAATAGAGTCTCTGCTTGCCGTAAAGCTCGCTGGCGATGCGCAGGAGTTTTTTCCCCTCGTCCGTCTTGGCGTAATCGACGGCGAGAGGAACACCCTTCAGCTCAGGATGGGGCTCGAGCATCGTCTGGAGCACGACATGCACCTGTTTGGCCTTCAGCGCGTTGGCCCACGTCACCTTCGCCGATTGCCAGCCAAAGGCGCAGGTGCCGTCGACTTCCCCGGTTTCCGCGGCAATCCTGATGTCGGCGGTGCCCTTGTAGCCCTCGATCAGCTGCAGCGGGAAATCCGTGGCGGCGGCGAGAATCTTGGTGTCGTCGGTTCCGCTGGTGCCGGGGCCAATCGCGCCGAGCTTGACGCGGGTTTTAGCCTTGCGCCAATCCTCTGCCGTTCTGATCCCGCTGCGTTCAGTCGTTATGCACACCAGCGCATCCGCTGTCGGCATACCGAGCCAACCAAACTTGCGTCCCTCGAATTGCACCGCCGGATTGCCCATCATGTGCTGTAAAATAAGCGGGCCGGACCAATTCCCGATGACCGTGCCGTCGCGGGGAGCACTATTATAAGTGTAATTCGCCGCGATCAGCATGGCGGCTCCAGGCATATTTTGAACGACAGTGGACGGTTTGCCCGGAACGTATTGAGGGAAGTGGCGCGCGATCAGCCTGGTGTACGTATCATAGCCGCCGCCGGCGGTGCCGCCGACGACGAACTGGATGGTTTTGCCCTTGTAGAAGTCCTCGACCGAGGCAGCACGCGCCGAGACCAGCGATACCGAGATAATGATCAGGAGCAAAAATACGCCGAGCGTTTTCGCCATGCGCCACCTCCTCGTGGTTTGGCTATCGTCGCTGGAAGTTAGTTTGGCAGCGAGGCTCGTGTCAAGCGTTCGGACGCTTCGCCTAGCTCAATACGCCGCAAGCGAAATGCCCTGTGTATGTGCTAAGATCGGAAAACAACCATATTTTCTGGAAGGAAAATTTCCGAGTTACTTAGGCAGAGCGCGGTCCGACCTTACCCGTACCCCACTCCCGTCCCCTGTGTTCAATGCAGCCGCGATGACTATCATAAATTAATATGCTCCGCCGTATCTGCACAGAAAGCCCGGAATGATCGCTACCCACACTGAGAAATCAGGGAGGCCTCGGATTTTTTTCGGCTGGTATATGGTCGTCGCGAGCGTCGTGACCAACACGATTTTTTCCGCCGCCTATTTCCAGGGCTTCGGCGTTCTCATCATTCCGATAGAACGCGCCTTCGGCTGGGACCGCTGGGTTATTTCAGCCGCCATGTCGCTGCGCCAGTTGGAGTCCGGCATTGTCAGTCCCGCTGTCGGCTTCCTGCTGGATCGCTTCAGCGCGCGTAAATTGATTTTCTGGAGCGCCGTCATCTCGGGCGTCGGCTTCATCGGCCTCGGCTTCATCACCGGCATCGTCACGTTTTTTCTCTGCTTCGTGGTCATTTCCCTGGGAGCATCCGGCGTCAGCCACGCGGTCACCTGGCCCGTGATCATATCGAGGTGGTTTCGTCGCAACCGCGGCCTGGCCACGGGGCTTGCGGTAACGGGTCCCATCTTCGGCTCGCCCCTCGTCATACTGAACACGCAGATCGAGGAGGCGTACGGCTGGCGCGTCGTCCTCTTCGGCTACGGTGCCTTGGTCTTGGTCGGTGTCACGCTGCTCAGCACGCTGGTACGCGACCGGCCGGAACCCTACGGCTTGCGGCCCGATGGCGACCCACCGGAGGATGGCGCCTCCACGGAACACCTTAGCGGCCCATTGCGCCGCCGAACGGACGCCGGGCTGACGCTCCACGCAGTGTTCCGTACCAAGGAGTTCTGGCTATTCACGAGCTACTTGTCGGGGACTTTCGCCGTAAACTCCGCCGTCCAGGGCCACATGATTCCCTACTTCCAGCAAGACATCGGACTCACCGCGGCCTGGGCGGCCGTGGTCATGTCCTTTGTCTTCGTCCTCAGCGGTATCGGACGCATCGGCGGCGGCTTTCTGCTGGACAGGATGGACTATCGCCTCGTCCTCGCAATCGTCGCCGCGATGATGGCCCTTTCGCTGTTGTACCTCCAGATTGCAGAAGTCAAAACGGTCTGGGCCACATTGCCTTTCGCGCTGGGTTTCGGCGTCGGCTTCGGCTGCCTTGTTCCCATGCGCGGCGCCGTCGGCAGCATCATGTTCGGCACCCGGGCTATCGGAAGAATCTTGGGCCTTCTGCAGGGAGGGCCGATTGCGGCGGGAGTCGTCGGTCCCTTGGTCATGGGCTTGATCTTCGACCTGCACGGGAACTACTCCGCCGCCATCTGGGGACTCATCGCCATCAGCGCTCTCATGGTGCCACTGTCCCTGGCCATGGCCTCGCCCGCCGAGTTGGCTAAGCGCATGAGCAGCTGCTGAAAATAGTCCCATATGCTTCGTTGCGCTCAATCGCCTGAGTCAACGTACTGCCGATGTACGCCTGCGCTCGTCGATTTTTCCGTGATCGCGTCTGGATCTTTTTGACAGCGTGTAAACAGTCGCACGATAAAGGAAAACGCCATAGGATAATACTAATCCCATTTTTCATCCTTTATCCCTTATCCTTGACGCTCGAGGCCATTGACGCAGCCTTCGATGATTCTCAGGGCAATCGACATATGGGTCTTTTTCAGCGGCCTGCTGAATATCCTTGACAGGATCTTGGCAACTGGAGAATATTTCAATCGGGTTTGTTCTTGTGGAATCGAAAATAAAAACGTGAAATACGGCCGGACATTCGGCAGTAGACTGAACACTTATGCGTCACACGATGAGGCGACCTCATGACGGTACCCGTGGGGATGCTGGTGGGATTCGCCGCTTGGACCGTACTGTTGTTGCTCGCTACGGTTGGCGTATACCGTTGGAGTCGGATTCTGACGGGACGTATGCCGATACGCAGCTTCCGGGCTGATCAGATTGAGGGAGCCGATTGGTACATAGCGCGCGATGCGGGCCCACGCGAACTGCGTCGAAAACCTTCCGGTTTTTGGCGCAATTGTTTTCGGGCTGTACGTTGGCAACGTGGCCAGCGCCTTTGTGAATGCGCTGGCAGTCGCGGTTCTGGTTGCCCGCATCATGCAATCGCTGGTGCACGTATGCTTCGTTCAGACCAACACGGTGGCATCCGTACGCTTCGGATTCTTTTTCGTGCAGATCGTCAGTTTCCTGTGGTTGATTGGGATCCTGCTGACCAAGCTGAGTGGAATCGCATAACGGACTCGAACACTTTAGGAGCTACCCATGTTCGGCAACATTATTTTTCGCCAACTGTTCGACGCTTGCTTCGTCGACCTATACCTACGTGGTGGGCGACCCGCAAAGCCTTGAGGCCGTGATCATCGACACAGTCTTCGAGCAGCACTTCCGCGATCGCGCGCTGGTGGAAGAACTCGGCTTGAAGCTGCTCGCCGTGCTCGACACGCACTGCCACGCCGACCACGTGACCGGCGCGTGGTTGATGCAACAGGCGACCGGCTGCCGTATCGGTATTTCGAAGCGCTGCGCTGCGACGCAGGGGGCGGACCTGCGCTTCGATCATGGCGACCGGGTGGTTTTCGGGGAACGGTATCTGGAAGTGCGCGCTACGCCCGGCCACACCGACGGATGCGTCACCTACGTGACCGACGACCACCGCATGGCGTTCACCGGCGACTGTCTGCTGATCCGCGGCGCCGGCCGCTGCGATTTCCAGCACGGCAACGCCAGCACGCTCTACCGCTCCATCACCGAGCAGATCTTCAGTCTACCGGACGATTGCTTGTTGTTTCCTGGGCACGATTACAGTGGCCGCACCATGTCTTCGGTCGGCGAGGAACGTGCGCACAATCCGCGCATCGGCGGTCATGCCGATGAGCGCGACTTTGTCGGCTTCATGGAAAACCTGAACCTTCCGCACCCCAAGCAGATTGCTATTGCCGTGCCGGCTAATCTGCGTTGCGGCAAGCCGCAGGATGAGAAGTTACCGCGACCCGCGGATTGGGGACCGGTGCGGCGGAGCTACGCGGGGCTGCTCGAGATCGACCCGGAGTGGGTCGCCGAGCATCTCGCTGAAGTCCACGTGCTCGACGTGCGCCAACCCGAAGAACTGGAGGACAAGCTGGGCCACATCGCCACGGCTCAATGTGTTCCGTTAAACGAACTGAAAGACCGCCTGGCGGAAATTCCCAAGGACAAGCCCGTGATCCCCGTGTGCCACGCGGGCATGCGTTCCGGTCAAGCCACGGTGATCCTACGCGATGCCGGTTTTCCTCGGGTAGCCAACCTACATGGCGGCATGCTTTTGTGGCAGCAAATGGGGCTGCCGGTACTGCGCAGCACAAGCCCTTTACCTAAGTAAACAACATCTCAACGGCATCAAACCAGCTAATATTCCCTTCGAGCAGCCGATCAAATTCGAGTTCATCATCAATCTCAAAGCGACGAAGCAGATCGGTGTTACGATTCCGAGGATGGTCGACTGGTCCTATGACAGACTTGCCTAAGTCTATTAACTCCATCGTCTTTCTGCAGCGCCCGACTGACGTTGGATGGATGACAGGCAAGAAAGCCGGCGCCTTCGGAGCCGAGGTACCCCTCTTCAAACACCGCTGTCTGTATAAATCGATCCCGCGCCTCCACGATCCTTGCCATTCGCCCCTTGCGCCGTAACGTCTGGGGCTTGATACCGGCTTTGGTGGCTAGCTTTTTGATGAGCTCTCCGAAACCCTAGACGATTACGTTTCCAACTTTTAGAGCCCGTAAAAGCGCGCTGTGTTATCAACGAGCAGCTTTCGCTTGCTCTCCTCGCTGATATCGTCTCGCTTGAGGAAAACATCGACCGCGCCGTAGAGGCGGTCTCCGTGCGGGATATCCGAGCCGTAAACCCAGCACTGGTCGCCGAACTCTTCGATGGCGAACGGGAGAAGTTTCTCATCGACCTCGAAGCCGAAATAAATCTGTCCGCGCTCGATGTATTCCTTGGGCAAATGCTTGCCGGTGTAACCCCTGTGAAAATCAACTCCCGCCCGCGCTCCGGGAAAGCCGCTGTATTCTTCGATCCGCTCCACCAAAGCCGGGACCCAGGAACATCCGGCTTCGAGAAACGCAATCTTTAAATTCGGGTAGCGGTCGGCGATCCCTTTCGAGATCACACGGTGGAAGGCGAACTGCACGGTCAGCCAAAAGGATAGCGCCGTCTTATCATGGTGCGTGTCGTTAACCTGGCCGAGGGCGCGAAAGCTGTGTCCGGTATGCACCGCGACGGGAAGCCCAGTGTCGTTGGCCGCGGCCCAGATCGGCTCCATGGGCGGGTCGTCGATTCGCACATCTCCGGTGACGCCGAGAAGCATCACGGCTACGGCTCCCCGCTCCTTGCCTCGCTCGATTTCCCGAACCGATGCCTGCGGATCGACGGGATCGACAACCGTGACCCACTTTAGGCGGTCCGGATATTGGCTGGTGAGATCGGCGACCCAGCTATTGTAGGCGCGCATCATCGCCACGGCCAATTCCCGATCATAGGTGATCGGATAGGAGAGAAACATCGTGGGATAGATCACTTGAAGCGCGGTATTCTCCCGGTCCAATTGTTCGACGCGAGCCTTGACCGAGCGCATTTCCGCGCTTTCGACGGGATCATGAGGGCTGATTCCCGGCGTGACTTTGGCCGCGACGCCGTTCTTGCTTAGGGGAAAGCCGGCTTGCTGATAGGGCCCGCTCCTCACGGGAAAAGAGCGGGTATCGATCATCCAGTAGAGCGGCCCGTCCGGTCCGGTCTCCACGATGCTCGGTCTGCGATCCTTCAATTTAAGATCCCAGTATTTGTCCGAGAACGTCACTTCGGATTCCGATACATGCCCGTCCGCGTCCCACGCCTTAATCATCTGCGCCTCCAAACTGATCTTGTGGAAATTTCACAGCAGAAACGTGTCTATTGCAGCCCGCAGAACGCGCGAGCGTTGTTGCTTAAGATTTTCCGCTATACCCCAACATTCGACATTCTTTCGCTACGTATAACGAGTCTGCGTATAACGGGTCAAACTGAGTTTGACGGGCACCTATGACTTCTCGCCTCGCATCCACGCTCTTCCTCCATTCGCCTTCTCCCCTGCCCGCAAGGTGTGGTAAACGAATCGTCAACAGCTATTTCAACCTCAGCAAATCGGATGAGGGTTGCTTCCGATGAAAAAATTCAACCTGACAGTAACTTTCATTCTTGGCGTTGTCCTCGCACCAGCACTCCTCTTCGCGGCGTCGGAAGTCGTCATCGGTTACGCGAATATCAGCGCCCGGGTGAGCCCGCTTTGGATCGCGCAAGAAAAAGGGTTCTTTACCAAGTTTGGCGTGAACGTTCAGCAAGTCTACATGCCGGGCTCTCCCGTTATGATCGCCAGCATGGCGAGCGGACAAGTTCATCTCGCCAACAGCGGCGGCACTGCGGCTCTAGGCGCGGCGGCCGGCGGTTTGGACCTACGCGTCATCGGTACGTTCACAAGCCGCATCCCTTTCGATCTGGTCGTTAGACCGAACATCAAGAATCCCAAAGATTTGCGCGGTAAGCGTGTCGGCGTGCAAGTGATCGGCGGGACCATCTGGATGGCGGCGATGCTCGGACTCGAACATCTGGGACTTGATTCTCGTCGCGACGATATCCAGGTCGTCGCTGCCGGTGACCAAACGATGCTCAGCCAAGCGTTGGAGAAGGGAAGCATCGACGCGACCGTCGTCGATAGCGCTTTCAGCAACGATTTAAAGCAGCGCGGATTTCCGACCCTGGTGGAGCTCTCGAAAACCAACATTCCGTTCGTCAGCAACGGGATTGTCGTGCGCGCGGGCTACCTGATCCAGCAACCGGACGCGGCGAGAAACGCCTTGAAGGCGTGGTTGGAAGGAGTCGCCTACGCGCTGAGCCCGCGGATGAAACCCGCGGTGATCGAAACCATCACGCGGCGGCTTAAAGTATCTAACCCGGCGCTTGCCGAGCAAGGCTACCAAGATCTGCTTCGCGCCACGGACCGAAAACCTTATCCCTCCGTGGAAGGTCTTAACAACGTGCAGCGGCTGATGAAAAGCGCAATCCCGCGGTGGCCGATCTTAAAGCCGAGAGTCTCATCGACGCAAAACTTATCCAGGAGCTCGATAAAAGCGGCTACATCGACCAGCTTTACGGCGCTTACGGCGTAAAATAGCGGTCGTGCCGAGATACAAGACGAACGACCTAATCATGACTCGTTCTTCGCCGGATCTCTGATCACGCCCACCCAATGCGCGCCATGTTCTCTTCAAACAGTTGTACCGGATAGACCGGATGCGCTTACTTCACGGATCGAATTCGGAACGTCCACCAGGCCACGCACCAGCCCGTTTCACACGGCAAGCCAAGATTGTTTCATTGACACGACTTTTCAGAGGTGTTAGTCGGGCTTCGAGTCATAGCGGTTTACCGGAAGGATCACAGGAAGAGAGTTGACGAAACCCGGAGTTCTCATGTTACGGGGGTGCATATGAGACGCGACAGATCCACGTCGGCAGTATTTCTCCGAATCTCCCTTGGCGCGCTACTGCCCGGTCTTTTCATAGGCGGCGTCGCTTTTCCGCAAACTTCTTTCTTCCAAGGGAAAACCGTTACCATACTTGAGAGTAGCGCGCCCGGCGGAGTCGGGAGCATGCGGACCAAAGCCGTCGTTCCTTTTCTGCAAAAGTATATTCCGGGAAATCCCACCATTATGATGCAGTACATGGACGGCGGCGGAGGGCGGAAGGCGGCAAACCACCTATATAAATCGGTCCGTCCGGACGGCCTGACCATTGGCCGCATGTCGACGCCATTCGTTATGCAACCGATTCTCGGCGAGAGTGGGATTCTCTACGACATCGATAAAGTGAGTTATCTCGGCACCAGCTATAGCGGCGGCTATCATGTTTTTTTCACACGCAAAGAAGCTGGCCTCGACAGTTTGGAGAAGCTCCGCGCGGCTTCCGGTCTGAGAATCGGCTCCCAGTCGGTGGGGCATCTGATCTACATTTCCGGCCGCATGTTTGCGCACCTGATCGGGTTGAGACAGCCCAGATTCGTCACCGGATATGCCTCGCCCGAACTGGACGTCGCCATTGAGGCCGGCGAGATCGACACTCGCTCGACCGTGGCGGACGCTCTGCTCCACGAGAAACCGGAATGGGTCGAAAAAAACCTGATGGATTTCCACGCCATCATCGAGATCCCGAAGGGACGAAAGCACGCTCATCCCCGCTTTGCCGCGCTCGCCGACATCGAGAGCTTTGCCAAAACCGCCCTCGAGCGCAAGCTGGTCGCGCTCTATCGGACTTTCGTCGGCAGCGGCAATCCGTTCATCCTTCCGCCCGGCACACCGAAAGACCGGGTGAAGACTCTGCAGGAAGCGATGCGCAAGACTTACAGAGACGCCGACTTTTTCAAGGAATACACAAAGCTCACCGGCCTAAAAGCCGAACCGCAAATGCCGGAGGAGCTGGAGCAAACGATCAGAGACATGCCGCGTGACCGCGAAGCCGTGGAGCTATTCAAAAAGCTCACCGGCCCCGACCCGTTGCCGCAAAGGTAAGGGAACGCCCATGGGGTATGACATCACTCTGATCAATCTAAATGTGTTGTGGATTTCGTTTCCCTGGTGAAGCGCGCAGAAGCTACTGACAGCTTCTTGAATCTTGATAAGATTCCCGCCCTAAGCGCGGCGAGCCCGGCATGTTGTCTTATGGAATTTTTTCTTTCTAGAAATCGAACGAAGAGGTGCCGCAATGAAGATACTCGTCGACGCACTGTTTGACATTGAAAGCCGCCCCTTTGTTTAAATCAGCGATTTTGAAAGGAGGCCTGCATGTCAATGTCTTTTGCTCATCCGCTAACATTCCTGCGCAGAGTGACCGCTGTATCCATCATGCTTGCTTGCTCTGCTCCGATTGCTTGGGGCGCGTCGTCTCCTGTAAAAATCACCGTCCATATACCCGGGAAGAGCCTCTCTGTCATGGTTTTCTATTTCGGCAAGGATAAAGGTTTCTTTTTCGAGGAGGGAATCGATGCGCAGCTTGTGGCGATGTCACCGCCAGTAGCCATTGCTGCTATGGTGGCAGGAGAGTTGGACTTCTCCACAACGCTGGGAGCGGCAACTGCGGCGATCATGCGGGGATCTTCGCTTAAACGAGTCTTCTACGTCCAGCAGGACCCGACCTTCGCTCTCACGGCACAGCCAGAGATCAAGACGATTCGTGAGCTAACCGGCAAAGTCATCGGAGTCAATGCGCCTACCGATGCCATGGGCATGTCGGCAAAGATGATCTTAAAAGGCAACGGTATCGATCCGTCTCAGGTAACCTTCCTTTCGACCCAGGTCACCGAAAACGCTTACAAGGCATTGCTTAGCAAGAGAATCGCGGCGACCTTGCTACCGCCGCCCTATGCTGAAGAGGCCGAAGCAAAAGGTTATAGCCGCCTGGCGGAGGCCAAGGACTACGCACCGCTTAGCACCATCGGGCTTGTGGCTTCGATGCAAGCTCTGGCAAAAAATCCCGGCATAGTCCAGGCCGTAATTCGAGGTCTGCTTAAGACGATGGCTTACCTGCAGAACCCGATGAATCGCCACGAGATGGTTCAGTACATCGCGGGTTCTTTTAAAATGGAACCGTCGGTTGCTGAAAAGGCTTTGGCTTCGATGTTAACGGCTTATAGCCGAGATGGCACCAAGCCACGCAAAGCCGTGGAAAGAGAAATCGAGATTTATCGTGAGACTCTCCAAGTCGCCAAAGCGTTTACGCCGGACGATCTTGAGGACCTGAGCATTCTAAGGAAACTTCACTCATCCCGATGATAGGGGCGCGCACAGCCCTATCGGATTGATCGTAAAAGGGGGAGAACAACTAACATGCCAAAGTTCCGCGTTGTTGCTTTTGCTATTTTACTTTCGCTGTTTCTCGCCGCGTACCAGATATTCGTTCCGCCAGCTTTAACCATCTCGGGCGCGCAGGCGCAGAGTGCCGCGAAGAAAGAGCAGAAGGTTACCGCTACGATCGCTCTGCCCGGCGTGCAGGTCGAGACCTTGAACCCCTACGCTCATTCGACGACGCAGATCTATCCGACCTGGAAACATGTGATCGAGCCGCTGGTCGAATGGAGCTGGAGCAAAAAACAAATTGTTCCACTTCTCGCCGAGTCGTGGAGCAATCCGGACCACAGCACTTGGGTGTTCAAGCTTAAGAAGGGTATCAAGTTCCACGATGGCAGCGATTTCACGTCGGCCGATGTCGTACACTCGTTCACCCGTATTCAGAAGGACCCCGATAGCAAACAGGCGAGCTCCATCGCCCACGTGATCGCGATCGAGGCGGTCGATCCTCTTACTGTTCGATTGCGCACCAAGAGTCCGGATGCCGCGCTGCTGTTTCGCCTATCGCAGCGCTTCATCACCAACAAAGCTGCCTACGATCGTTTGGGCGCGGCGGCGGCCGATAAGCTCGCGCTCGGCACGGGGCCGTATAAGCTCAAAGACTGGGTGCGCGGTCAGTGGTTCGTCGTCGAGAAGAACCCCAGCTACGCTCATAGCGATCACAAGCCGATCGTCGACGAAATCGTGTTTCGCAATATTGCGGAATCGGAAGTGGCGATCACCTCGCTGTTGAATAGAGAAGTGGACATCATCTCCAACGTTCCGCCCGAGAGCGCCGCGCGGGTGACCGGCGCTGCGCGCATCGAAAGCGCTCGCACGATCAATATTATGTTTTTGGGCATGCACAGCTCGGTGCCGCAGTTCAGTAACAAACTCGTTCGTCAGGCGGTCAACTATGCGATCGATCGAAACGCTCTCGCCAAGAGCGTGCTCAGTGGCAATGCCTATCCCATGGACGCGCCCGTCGGACCGGACCAGTACGGCTACAGCCGCGAGCTCCGTCCCAAATACAATCATGACCCGGCGAAGGCGAAGAAGTTGCTCGCCCAAGCCGGATATCCCAACGGCTTTGAGGTCGATTTCCTGGTTCCCCTTGGGCAATACAACAAGATCAAAGATGTGGCAGAGGCGATCGGCGGCATGCTCAACGAGGTTGGCATCCGCGCCAAGCTGCACACGCAGGATCAAGATAGCGGATTTGCCGCGATCCAAAATGGCAAAGTCGGCATGTATATTTTCGGACGCGGCGCAGTCATCGACCCCAGTGAGTACCTGCACCAGTACTTCCGCACGGGAGTCACCAAGCGGCTGGAATTCTCCAACCCGGCGGTGGATGCCGCGCTTCAAGCGGAACAGGCAAGTTTCGATCCTGCCCAACGAGTAAAGCTGCTGCAGAAGGCGATGTCGGTGCTGATGGATGAAGCGCCGGTGGCCTGGCTCTACCAATATCAGGGCCTGCAAGGAGTCAGTAACAAGTTCGACTTCAAGGCGAATCCCGGAGAGGACGTCTACGGTTGGGATCTCAAACCCCGATTACGTTAGCGTAGAATCAAAGCAAGCCAGTACCCCATTCCGTTAAAGGACGGCGTTCTCAATTAGATTTCGGTCGACGAGCAGCGCATCGCAATCTCGAAAGATTCGGACCTCTTTCTATTCGGACTTGTCTTTGGCTGGCCCTGGAAACTCGTTTTAGTCGAGACGGGAAATGTGCGCCCTCAGATTCCCGCCTCAGAGATACTTTGTCGGACGCCGGATGGTGCGCCACATGTGCGAGGTCGGGCTGTTGTCGAATCCTAAACCTTCCGCCGGCTGCTTGAAGTGACGCCCGACGATCTCGACGAAAGGTTCCCAGCTCACCACCGCGTTGGGATCGAAGGAGTAGATGTCGTGGACGGTAATCATGCGCGCGGTCATGTACCACTTGTGGTTCCGCGCGCGCTTGTATGCGTCCTGGATGTAGTCGTCGGGCACGTAGTCCCTCCCGAAATTCTTGACGTACATTTCCGGATACGAGTAGCCGACCGACTCGTCAGGGAAGAAACGCAGCGCTTGATGCGCGCGGACCGCCCAGCTCACCTCCTCGTCGACGTAGGGCTCGATCAGCTGCGCCCCCCAGTAGCCGTGGTCGCTTTTGATGAAGATTGCATTGGCGATATCGTGCAGCAGGCAGGCGAGAATCGTTTTCTCCGGCATGCCGGCCTTCAGTGCATGGGTCGCGCTTTGCAGCATATGATTGATGCCCTTGGCGCGGCACTCGAAATAGTCGAGAAGCGTCGGCTTCGCCGGCATTTTCGGCAGCCGCGGGTCGTCGTCCATCAGATAATACTTGCCGTGTTTAGTCGTGAGGTCAGATCCCATGCCGGACGCGCCGAGCTGGCCGTCCGCCATATTGAACAGCGCCGATTTCGAAAGTAGTACATCAAGCTCATCGCTCATCTTCCGCTCGAGGGCATCTGCGCGCGCGTCTAGCGATGTATTCTCAGCCATGGCTTGATCCTCCTAATTGAGTGGCCAGATTTTTTTGCGCTTTGTAAAAATTTTACTCCCGCAGTGATGCCCGTGCAATACATAAACTCTCACAGAAAAATCTTGCGAATCTTATCCGGTTCGTAGTTGATAACAGCGATCAAGAGCTTGAATCGAGATGCGCGCAGGATAGGAACGCTTCCACTGCGCCCGCTCCCAGTGCTACAAACTGAACAATCAAAGGAGAGCATTAAATATGAATCAATACTTTGTCGGCACCCGCGACGGCCTAAAGGCCGGCAGGATGGCAACAGCGCAATGACTCCCTTTTCCTGGAACAACCCCTACGCCTGGCCGCGCAAGCCGCTGCTCGCGCAGAACGTCGTCGCCACCTCCCAGCCGCTCGCCGCGCAGGCGGGGCTGCAGATGCTCGCCGCCGGCGGCAACGCGGTGGACGCGATCCTCGCCACTGCGATCACGCTGTCGCTGGTCGAACCGGTGTCGAACGGTATCGGCTCGGATGCCTACGCGCTCGTCTGGGACGGACGCAAACTGCATGGCCTGAACGCTTCGGGACGCTCGCCGGCCGCGTGGACGCCCGACTATTTCCGCGACAAACAGGCCATGCCGGCGCGCGGTTGGGACACGGTGACCGTGCCGGGCGCCGTATCGGCATGGGTCGAGATGCACGGCAAATTCGGCAAGCTGCCGTTCCGCAAGCTCTTCGAGCCGGCGATCCGCTACGGCCGCGAAGGCTTCCTGGTCTCGCCGACCATCGCGGGACAGTGGCAAGCGCAGGTCGACAAGCTGAAGGACCAGCCCGGCTTCGCCCAGGCGTTCCTGCCGGGAGGACGCGCGCCGCGCGCCGGAGAAAAATTCGTTTTCAAGAAACATGCGCTCGGCCCTGGAAAAAATCGCGGCCACGAAGGGCAAGGCATTCTATCGCGGCGAGCTTGCCGCAAAGCTCGAGGCGGCGGCGAAGAAGCAAGGCGGCGCGCTGCGCGCTTCCGACCTGGCGGCGCACCGGCCCGACTGGGTGAAGCCGCTCGAGATGGATTATCGCGGCTACACGCTGCACGAGATCCCGCCCAACGGCCAGGGCATCGTGGCGCTGATTGCGCTCGGCATCCTTGAGAACTTTGACTTGCGCTCGCATCCCGGTCGACGGCGCCGACAGCGTGCACCTGCAGATCGAAGCGGTGAAGCTCGCCTTCGCCGATGGCTGGCGCTACGTAGGCGACATCGACCACATGGACGTGCGCCCGCAGGCGCTGCTCGACAAGGAATACCTGAAGTCGAGGTCGAAGCTCATCGATCCCAAGCGCGCGCAGGATTTCGGCCACGGCAACCCGCCGAAAGGCGGCACGGTGTACCTCACCGCGGCCGATGCTTCCGGCATGATGGTCTCCTTCATCCAGTCGAACTTCATGGGCTTCGGCTCGGGAGTCGTGGTGGAAGGCATCTCGCTGCAGAACCGCGGCAGCAACTTCGTGCTCGAGCCGGGCCATCCCAATTGCGTCGGACCCGGCAAGCGCCCGTACCAGACCATCATTCCCGGCTTTGTCACGAAAAACGGCCGGCCGGTGATGAGCTTCGGCGTGATGGGCGGCACCATGCAGCCGCAGGGCCACACACAGGTGATGGTACGCATCGCCGACTACGAGCAGAGCCCGCAGGCGGCCTGCGACGGCCCGCGCTTCCGTGTCGTGCAGGGCATGGAGGTGAGCGTCGAGGACGGCTTCCCCGCTGCTTCGCTCGAGGAGCTGAAGCGCCGCGGGCATCGCATCGTGACCGTGGACGACTACAACCAGTTCGGCTGCGGCCAGATGATCTGGAAGCTCGACGGCGGCTACTTCACCGCCAGCGACCCGCGCCGCGACGGGCAGGCAGTAGGTTTCTAGACCAGTCAAATTAGGGTCAGAGCGCAACGATTAACGCAGCCATTGCTTTCACCCACGCGCCCAATCGTAGCAACTGGAACCGTCGATGCGCGCAGGATATAAACGCTTGTATTGAGTCGGCTCTCAGTGCAACAAACTGGATAATCAAAGGAGGCAATTAAGAATGGAGCAAGACTTCGTTGGTACCAAGCGCTGGATACGGCAGGCCAGTCCGTATGAAGTTTACATGGAGGAGCAAAATCTCCCCATCCATCGCGGCACGGTGGGCTTCCACGACATCCGCGACCTGACTTTGGCATCTTGGAAGCGCATGGGCGCTCAAGGCGCGTTCATCGAGCTTAACGGCTGCGGCGGGCTTCAGGGGATGTACGTGATCGAGGTGCCCGGCGCAGGCGCCATTACTCCTGAAAAGCACATGTACGAGGAAATCTTCTACGTGCTCGAGGGGCGCGGCACGACGGAGATCTGGAGCGGCGACGATGCCAACAAGAAGCAGACCTTCGAGTGGCAGCCGGGTAGCCTCTTTTCTCCGCCGCTGAATACCTGGCACCGGATCGTCAACGCAACCTCCAGCCCTGCCCTGCTGCTTGGCGTGACCACCGCTCCGCCGATCTTTCATCATGTACCGGAGTCAGGACGCGCTGTTCAACAACCCGTACCAGTTCAAGGATCGCTACGACGGCAGTGCAAATTATTTCAAAGCGCATACCGAGCTCGGAAAAGATCCGCGCCACGGCCGCGCGCGCAACTACGGCAATATTATCCCGGACGCGGACCGCGTGGAGTTGCCGCTCGATGGCCAGCGCGGCGTGGGTCACCGAACTTTCTTTTGGAGCCTGTCCGGAAATAGTTATCAGGGGTTCATTGCGCAATATGCGCCTGGCCGCTACTCGCGATGTCACGCCCATGAAGCCGGGCCGGTGCTACTCTGCGTTAGCCGGCAAGGGCTACACCATCACTTGGCCCGGCGAGGCGGGGACGACGCCGTGGAAGGACGGCAAGGGCGAATTGGTCCAGCGACAGGACTACAAAGCCGGCGGCATCGTGAGCGCCGCCCCGGGCGATGCCGGCTGGTTCCACGGTCACTATGGCGCATCCAAGGAACCTTTGCGTGTGCTGGCCTTCCTGGGCGGCTATCCTCAGGCGCGTCAAAGGTGTGCCTGGTATAGACTGGAGAGGTTTGAATCTCGACATCAAAGAGGGCGGCAACACCATCGAGTACCGCGACGAGGACCCTTACATCCGCAAGATGTTCCGAGAGCAATTGGCAAAAGAAGGCGCAGAATTCAATATGCCTGAGGAAGCATATCGGTAAGTTCTTCGAGCCGCGCGATTCTGGTGAACCGCAACTAAAGTTTGCGCGTTAATCCGGGCGACCGAATCGTCATACCGGTGAAAACCGGTATCCAGAAAGATCGCATGCCATGCGCCCCTACTTAAATTTCTGGATTCCGGGTCGCGCCAGGTATCGCCAGCTTGCCCGGAATGGCGACTAAAATAACGCCGTCCGCCTCACCCCGGGAAAAACGGGCGGGGCGCGATACTAAACTTCAGAAGCCGCCTCGGTGATATTGGAGCCGGACATCCCTGCCCGCGACCATGCGGTCGAATCGGCGCCGCAGCCAGCGTTTGAAGTATGTCCGCGTGAGCGGAAGCAGCAAAACCAGCGCGAATAGATCGGTAAGCACGCCGGGCATGACGAACAGAATGCCGCCGAAAGAATCAGCACGCCGTCGATCAATTCCTCCGCCGGAATTTGGCCTTGCGACAGGCTTAATTGAATTTGCTGCAAAGTGCGCAAACTTTGCCGACGCGCCAGCAAAGCGCCCAGACACTGCGGTCATTAAGACGAGAAGTATGGTGTTGAACCCGCCGATATGGCTGCCAATCTTAATCAGGATGTAAAGCTCGGCCATTCCCCCGATGATGAATAGCAGAATTAAACGCCCCAGCATGAATAATGAATAACTCTTTTCGCGTCCTTGAGCGATGTCTCGATGGAAACTTTGTGGCTCGGGTGGAAAAAACAATAAGGTCGCAGAGTCTCTTAGATAAACTGAGCTTGGCGGGTCAATCTGCCGACCCTTCGCTTCACTACCTGACGGCCACCAATCGAACAACTATCACTTTGATTACCCTCCGACTGTACAACTTAATCTACATCACCCCGCCCCGCGCGCCCATTTGTACTTCGCGCCGAGCACCGCAACCGGCAGCTCCGTCGTGTACGGATAAGCCACGATGCCGCGCTCGTAGAGATACTCGCTCGCCTCTTCCACCTGCACGTCGCCGACGAGTGACGCTACCACCGGTTTATCGATGCCTTTGTCGCGCGCTTCTTGAACAACTTCGGCGCAAAGTTTGGCGAAGACCATCGGCGGCGTGATGATCGTGTGCCAGTAGCCGAGAATCAGCGAATGAATGCGCGGCTCGCCGAGCGCGTAGCGAATCGTGTTCGCATAAGTCGTCGGCGGCTCGCCGCCGGTGATGTCGACGGGATTGCCGGCGGCGCCGAAGGGCGGGATAAATTTGCGAAACGCGGCGTCCATGTCCGGCGGCATTTTCATGAGCGACAAGCCGTTGTCGACGCAGGCATCCGACAAGAGAACGCCCGATCCGCCGGCTCCGGTGATGATCACGATATTTTCTCCCTTCGGCGTCGGCAGCACTTGCAGGCCGCGCGCGAACTGCAACATATCGTTTAAACTCTTCGCCCGAATGACGCCGCAATTGCGCAGCACGTCGTCGTAGATCTTGTCGTTGCCGGCCAAGGCGCCGGTGTGCGATGCCGCGGCGCGCGCGCCCAGCGCCGTGCGGCCCGCCTTGAGCATGACGATGGGTTTCTTTTTTGAAACGCGGCTTGCTACTTCGGCGAAAGACCGGCCGTCTTTTAAATCCTCGCAATGCATGGCGATGACTTGAGTGTTTTCGTCCTGCTCGAAATAGGTCAGCAGATCGTCTTCATCGAGGTCCGATTTGTTGCCTAATCCGACGATCGCCGACACGCCCATGCGCGTGGTGCGCGAAAAGCCGATGATCGACATGCCGACCCCGCCCGATTGCGAGCTGAGCGCGACTTTGCCCTTGACGTCGTAAGGAGTGCAGAAAGTCGCGCAGAGATTTTGCGGCGTGTAATAAAATCCGTAAATATTCGGCCCCATGATGCGCACGTTGTGCTTGCGGGCGACGCCGAGCAGCTCGTCTTGCAGCGCCTGCTCGCCGACCTCGGCGAAGCCGGAAGGAATCATGACCGCGCCGGGAATTTTTTTCCGCCCCACTTCATCCATCGCCGCGGCGCAAAATTTCGCCGGTATCGCGAACACTGCGACGTCGATTTCCTCGGCGACGTCGAGCACGCTCGGATAGGCCTTGCGCCCCAGGATCTCCTGAGCTTTCGGATGGATCGGATAGATCGCGCCCTGATAGCCGCCGTTAATGAGATTTTTCATCACGGAGTTGCCGATCTTGCCGTCCTCGGCGGAAGCGCCGATTACGGCGACGGAGCGCGGGTTCATGATACGCTGCATGGCGGCGAGAATCGCGCTTTGATCGAAATGCTGGCGCGTTTGCGGCTTATCGCCGATCACGATACGCACATCGACGGCGCGCGCGCCCTTCTCCGTCGCGAAGATCGGATTGAGGTCGACTTCGAGAATCTCGGGAAAATCGTTTACCATCTTGGAAACTTTGGCGATGATATCGGCCAGCGCGGAGCGGCTCACGCCTTTCGCGCCGCGCACGCCGCGCAGCACTTCCGCCGCGGCAATTGAATCCAGCATCGAGAGCGCCTCTTTCTTGCCGACCGGCGTCATGCGAAACGTGATGTCTTTCATCACTTCGACCAGTACGCCGCCCAAAGCGAACGCAATCATTTTGCCAAAACTCGGATCCGTCACAGCGCCGACCAGGACTTCCTGTCCGCCCTTGAGCATCTGTTGGACCTGAACACCTTGGATGCTGGCGTTTTTCTTGTATCCCTTGGCGTTTTTGACGAGACGATCGAAAGCGCGCCGAACATCAGCTGCATTATTGAGTCCAACGATCACGCCACCCGCTTCGGTTTTGTGAAGAATATCGTCCGAGACAATTTTTAGGACGACGGGGAACCCTAATCGTGCAGCGATTTTCACCGCTTCGGCTGCAGTTTTCGCTAGCGCTTGTTTCGGCGTCGGAATACCGTAGGCGTCGCAGAATTCTTGCGCCTCGGCGCGCTTAAGCCCGCGTCCGGCGGCGAGTCGGAGTTGATCGTGGCGCGCAAAGTTTTTTTATTCATCGACACCTCCGAAAATTCGGTTAGGTTGGGCGCTTATGAAGCGCGCGCTGTTGGATTTAGAAAGATCTCTCACATTCGTTCGAGATGACAGTCGTGCAATAGCGAATGTCATTTCGAGCGGGAAGCGAGAAATCTTTCTTGAACGCAGTTCGATCTAAACCAAAATCGAACCGTACAAATTTGTGGTGAATCAGTTTTGTCGCCTCAGGGTTGCAGGATTTAGATCGCGCCCTCTTTTCGCGCCGTCGTCATCTCTGATCGCTCCAGCCGACGATGGATCGCAAGATCTCGTCCGTGTGCTCGCCCAGGAACGGCGACGTTTAACATCCGTCGGCGAATCCGACAGCTTGATCGGATTACCGACCGTCAGAAATTTTCCCCGCTTCGGATGATCCACTTCGACGACCGTGCCGGTTTCGCGCAGCGCTCGCTCTTCCGCGATCTCGCGCATGTCGAGGATCGGCCCGCACGGCACGTCGAATCTCGTTGAGCTTGCGCATGACCTCCAACTTATCGAGGGTCATCGTCCACTGCTCGATGATCTCGAAACATTGACCGAGCTTCGGCAAACGCTTTTCCGGCGTCGCCCATTCAGGATCGGTGATCAGCTCGGGCCGGCCGCAGAGCTTCATCAACGGCTCCCAACCCGGCGGCTGAATGATGACGTAAATATAATCGTTCGGTCCGCCGCCTTTGGTGCGCACCGCCCAGCCCGGCTGGCCGCCGCCCGATGCATTGCCCGCGCGCGGCACGGCGTCGCCGAAGACGCCATTGGGATATTGCGGATATTCCTCCAGCGGTCCGGCGGCGAGTCGTTGTTGATCACGCAGCTTGACACGGCAGAGATTGAGCACCGTATCCTGCATCGCGCAAGTGACGCGCTGTCCCCTTCCAGCCTTTTTCACGTTGAAAAAGCGCCGCAAAATTCCGGCGACGAAATGCATCCCGGTGCCGGAGTCGCCGATCTGCGCGCCGGTCACCAGCGGCGGGCCGTCGTCGAATCCGGTCGTGCTCGCCGCACCGCCGGTGCACTGGGCGACGTTCTCGTAAACTTTGCAATCTTCGTAAGGACCGGGTCCGAAGCCCTTCACCGACGCGTAAATGATCCGCGGATTGAGCCCGTGAATCGCTTCCCAAGTGAACCCTTGCCGGTCCAGCGCTCCGGGCGCGAAGTTCTCCACGATCACGTCACAACACCTTGATCAGTTCGCGAAAAATTTCTTTGCCCTTTTCGTTTTGGTATTGATCGTGATGCTCCGCTTGTTGCAATTGAGCATGGTGAAATAGAGGCTGTCGACATTCGGCTTGTCGCGCAGTTGGCCGCGCGTGATGTCGCCGCGGCCGGGCAGTTCGACTTTGATCACGTCGGCGCCGAACCACGCCAACATT
The DNA here is from genome assembly GCA_963755715.1 of uncultured delta proteobacterium. Classification (GTDB taxonomy): domain Bacteria; phylum Desulfobacterota; class Binatia; order UBA9968; family UBA9968; genus DP-20. The sequence continues at coordinate 252,274 of CAVWLW010000033.1, read as the reverse complement.
TGCGTGCAAGTCGGCCCGGACTGCACGTGGGTCATATCGAGTATGCGAACTCCATCAAGCGCTTTTGCCATCGACTTATTTTCTCCTTAAGAAAATTCAATCTCACCACGAAGATCACGAAGGACACGAAGGGTTCGTACTATTGATATTCCGAACTTCGTGCTCTTCGTGTCCTTCGTGGTGAATGCCATGCTTGCGTCTTCGCGTCCGGTTTTGCTCTAGGCAGCTGTCATTTGTACATCGTCTGCGCCTTGGTGCCTGGCGCGTATTCATTGATGTCGACCCAGATGTTGACGATGGCACACTGACCGCCGGCGACCCGTTCGCGCGCTTTTTCCAACGCGGGACGAATCTGGCTCGGCTCGCGCACCGCGATGCCCCAGCCACCGAAACAGTCGGCGAATTTCTCGAAATCCACGTCGCCAAGCTTATTGCCCACGCCGCCGCGCTCGGGACCATACTTACCGATCTGGCCGCAGCGGATCTGATTCATCGCTGAGTTGTTGCCGATCACGGCCATGTAGGGCAATTTGAAGCGCTGCGCGGTTTCCATGTCCCACGCCGTCATGCCGAACGAGCCGTCGCCGTAGTAGCACAGCACTTCTTTTTTCGGATGAACGAACTTGGTCGCCATCGCGAACGAAGTGCCGACACCGAGCGTGCCGAGCGGACCCGGATCCATCCAGTTGCCGGCTTTGCGCGGCTCCACGGCCGTCGCGGTGATCGTGACCACATCGCCGCCGTCGCCGATGTAAACCGTGTTGTCGGTCAGAAATTCGTTGATCTCGTAAGCGACCCGATAAGGATTGATCGGCACGGACTCCGATTTGAACGACGGCAAGAGTTTTTCGTACGCCTTGGCCTCCGCGGCGCGGAGCTCTTTCATCCACTCGGCGCGCTGCGCGTTGCCTTTCGAGGCGCGGCCGGACGCGGCCTGCTCTACGGCCTTGAGAATCGCGCCGCAATCGCCGACCATGCCGAGCGAAACGTCGCGGTTCTTGCCGACGTTGCGATAATCGAGATCGATCTGCACGACGGTCGCATCGGCGCGCAAACGCCTCCCATAACCGAGACGAAAATCGAACGGACAGCCGACGATCAGGATCACGTCGGCTTTGTCGAACGCCAAACTACGCGTGCGATTGAAACCATGCGGATCGCCGGGCGCGAAGATGCCGCGTCCTGAGCCGTTCATGTAACCGGGAACATTGAGAGCGCGGCAAAATTCCACCGCCGCATCGTGGCCGCGACAGGTCCAGACCTGGGTACCGAACAATGCTGCCGGCCGTTCGGATTTGGCCAGAATGTCTGCAAGTTTTTCAATGTCGGCCGGATCGCCGACAGATTTAGTCGAGGCGCGATAGGCACCAGGCTTGGGGATACGCGCCCGTTCGAGCGGCACTTTAGCGTCGAGCACGTCACGCGGGATTTCGAGATAGCTCGGCCCCGGCGCCCCGTTCACCGACTCGCGAAAAGCCATCGACACCATGTCGGCGATGCGTTCTGTATGCGGCACGGTGGCGGCGAATTTCGTTATCGGCGACATGATATCGACGTGCGGCAGATCTTGCAGGGAGCCCATCTTGTGCTGCGAGAGCGCGCCCTGCCCGCCGATCATCAAGAGCGGACTCTCGGCGCGAAAGGCATTGGCGATGCCCGTCATCGCGTTAGTCGTGCCCGGTCCGGCGGTCGTTACGACACAACCGATCTTCCCGCTCTGGCGTGAGTAGCCGTCGGCGGCGTGGGCCGCGACCTGCTCATGGCGCACGTCGATGATCTTGATGCCTTCGTCGATGCAGCCGTCGTAGATGTCGATGATATGGCCGCCGCAAAGCGTCCAGATCACTTCGACGCCTTCATTCTTTAACGCTTTGGCGACCAGATGCCCGCCGGAGATCACTGGGCCGCTAGCTTCTTTTTTAGTTTCGCCGGTCGTTGCCATGATTGCCTCCCTTCGACTCGTTGCCTGAAAAAATTAAGTTCGACCGTTGCAAGCCAATCCAGCGTCGACTGGCCAACAGACCTATTCAGCGCGATCGACCGCGGCAAGCACATTAAGCATCGCTTTGCCGGCCCGTTCGTTATTCAACGGTCTAACTCAGCGCGTGAAAAATCTTTTTGTAAAGCTGAGACAAATATCGCGCGGATGAACTGTCAGACTTAGGTCTGGAACGCTTGGTCTACCTGTTCGTTTACTCGCCGATGCTTGCAGTCTCTCAAGCTTCCTCCTTAGGATACAGAATCTAGCGGTCGTGCTCAAGCTTTACACCCGTCCACTGAGTGGCGGTCTATCGACGAGCGTCGCACGTGGCGATCGGCGATGTTTGGCTTGATAAAATCTTCTCACCGCTGACATGCGCGGCCTTTCGTCCGTGCATGTCAGCGGGAGTTAATTGGGCAGAACCGAAGCGGAAAGCTTATTGCCGCAGTTTCCCTAAATCCTAGCCTTCAGAATCCCTCGCAATGGCGCGACACCGGGAATCTGCCACTCTTCCCACATTTGATCGACCATGTTTTGAATATGCGCGTAGTGTTCTTCTTTGAGATGATCGAAGCGCCCCTGCTTGGAGATAAACTCCTTGACCGGAATGCGTCCCTTGCCCGTCTTGCGCGCGTCCCAGGTGTAAATGACGTTGCCGTCGACGATTTCATACAGCGGATAGATGCCGCATTTGATTCCCAACTCGCCAAGCTCGTTGGAGTAGCGCGGATGATAGTCCCAACCCTTTGGACAGGGATCGTAGGTGTGGATGAAGGTCGGGCCGCCGATGGCGAGCGCCTTTTGGACCTTGTTCAGATAATCCGTCGGCGGAAAGGTAGCGCAGGCAGTGGCAACGTAACGGCAGGTCGGATGGCCGACGGCAAGCATGCCGGCGACGTTCTTCTTCCAGCGCCTCTGCATGATCGGATGCTTGGTTCCCGGAGGCGTGAAGGTCGTCTGCGCGCCGTAAGTCGTCGAGCCTGTTGCTTGGATATCGGTATTGGCGGCCGATTCGTTGTCGTACATGATAATCAGCAAGTCGTAATCGCTCTGCAACGCGGCGGAGATGCCGCCGATGCCCATATCGCCGGCGCCGAGATCGCCGGAGAAATTGATGACGTTGATCTTCTCGTCTTTGATCTTGCCCTTGCGCTTGAGCGCTCGCAGGCCCGCCGCCATGCCCACGGCCGAAGAGCCGCCGGCGCCGAGCTGCGTGTGCATCCACGGCACGATCCACGGCGTGGTCATGTACGAAGTGTTGGCCACGTACATGCAACCGGTTGCTCCTGTGACCACCGAGCGCGAACCCGCAACCTTGATGAAGCCGCGCATGGTCGTCGCCGACTCGCAGCCCTGGCAGGTCCGATGGCCGGAAGTATAGAGCTCTTCCAGCGGAATTTTGTGAACGCCTTTGACTTTCTCGTAATCGATTGTCGGTACGGTCGACATAATGTTTCTCCTATTTACTCTCTTAGGCCGATCCAGGTTACGTATTCATCCAGGGAATCTTTCTTCGCCGCCTGTTGGGTGATTTCGAACATCTTCTGAGCAGTCGGCGATCGACAGATCGCGCCCGCCCAAACCACCCATGAAATTAACGATCGCCGGCCGGTTCTTCGCCGGATAGAGGCAGGATCGGACTTCGTGCATCAAGATGCCGCAATTGTCGGGCGAGCCGTGAGCGAAGTCCCTGTCGACGACACCGACCGCTTTAAAGCGGCTCAGGGACTCGCGCAGCTCCACCGTCGGGAAGGGCCGGAACCAGCGCAGATTCCACGTAGCCGACCTTCTGTCCCTTCTCACGCAAGCGCCTGACCGCCGTGCGCGCTGGAGCTGCCACCGTACCAACGCCGATCAGGACCGCTTCCGCGTCGTCGGTCATGAACTCGTCGAAATAGTAAGGCGCGGCGTAGCGATCGCCGAAAATATCGTTGAATTCCTTATAAGCATCCTTGATGACACCGCGCGCCCGCTTGGCGGCTTCCCAATTTTGCCTGCGAATCTCCATAACCCAATCCTCGTTGGCTTGCGGCGCGACCGAGATCGGGTTGTCGGGATGGAGCCGCCGCTCGGCGAGATCGTACTGCGGCAGGAATTTCTTCGCCGCCTCCACCGATGGGATTTTGACCATGTGTTGCGAGTGGGTGAGAAAGGCGCCGTCCATCGCCAATCCCATCGGCATCCTGACTGTCTTGTCCTCGGCGATGCGGTAGCCGATCAGCACGTGTTCGAGCGCCTCCTGCGGCGTCGTGACCCAGCAGAGAAGCCAGCCCATGTCGCGGACCGACATCGCGTCGTTGTGCTCGACGCCGAAAGCGCCGGGATCATCCAAAGCGCGGTTGCCGACCACGAAAAGAGGCGGAAGACGGTCGGTCGCGGTAACGACCAGCGCTTCCATACCGTACATCCAGCCCGTGCCGCTCGAACCGCCGAAGGCGCGCGCGTTCACCGAGCTGGCGTGCTTGACGATCTCGAATTGGGAATGCTCGCTGTCGGCGATGATGTACTCGGCGTCGAATTTCCCGTCGGCGATCAGCTTCGAGAGGGCGTCCATCACTTCGGTGTAGGGACGGATCGGATAAGCGGCGATCACATCCACGTCGGCGAGACACACGCCCTGCGCGACCGCCTGGCAGCCGTTTAAAAGGTCTTCCCGCTCGTAGACCCCTGATTGATCTGATTTGGCTGTTGCGAGTGCGACACTCATACTTCGACCTCCTCGGTTTTTCTCACGGGCACTATCTTGCCCTCGGGCATCACATCTCCCTGAGTAACGGTCATGCCCTTGCCGGTGACGAAGGGGTAAGAAACCCGGTCTTTGCCCTTTTTGTCCTCTACCCACTGAATGTAGTCGTTGGAATCCCTTTTCCAGTGTTCCCACGGACTCGAGTCGTCCTTGAATTGGAGTTCATCCACCATGACGATGCATTCTTTAACCGGACATACTTGAGCGCATTTCCCGCAACCGACGCAATACTGATAGTCGATGTCGTAAAAGCCATCCGTGGTCGGATCGAAACACTCGTCCGGACACTCGACCCAGCAGAGCGTGCACTTGGTGCAGAGATCGAACCTGACCGCGGGTCTCTGCGTCTTGGTCGTGCCGCGCTTGAAGCCGGGGTTTCTGTTTTGTCCCCTCGGTCCCATTTCGAAACCGCGCTTCACTGCCGGAACTACAGCTCCCTCTTGCATCTCGAACCACTTGGGCAGCACGGGTATCTCATGCAGCCACACGATTCCGTCTTCCGGTGTCACGGTCGTTACTTTAGGAGGCTTAGCCTCCTGCCTGAGCGACTCGAATGCCGCGCGCGCGGCCTCAACACGGTGCTTCTGCTTTGTCTTGTCCATCAGATAAGCTTCAACCGCCTCGATGCTGATAAGCGTCGGATCGATGGCTGCGATGCCGCCCAAGATGTGCTCATGGGTCATGTCATCCTTGTTGACCCAAAGTCCAGCGAGACTGGCGTCGCCGTCGAGGATTGCGATTCGATAGTTGTACGGCTTCTTGCCGATGAATTTTAACAGCTCTTCCGGTGTTTTCTTGGACACCACCAGGAGGCAGCCGTCCTTGACCACCCGTTCATTGATCGGGCGGATACCGTGCCATCCCCACGGCTCGACACCCTTGCACATCGTGTCGTCCAAGACGACGGAGATGTTGGCTTCATCGATCTCGAGCTTGGCGCCGCATTCCGCTTCCAGTTCCTCCTCGGCAAGATCCGGCGAAACGAAAGCAAAATACTTGCACGGGATGCCGTTTCTTTCCGGCGAATCGCTGTAGCGCCCGTTGGAAAAGGCTTTCTGGCCCATGCGGCTGGCGATCATGACAATGTCGCTGCCGATCTTTTTACCCAGGTTCTTTTGAAAGATACCTCGATAGTTGACCTCTACGCATTTGATCATCAAACCCTCCTCTCTTTGGTGACCTCGTTACGCTGGTTTTTTTATACCCGGCTGGACAGCAACACGCTCGCTTCGACCTGCTCGATGTGCAATTCATTTCTTTGCGAGCCTTGATGCGGTCATGCTTTTCGATAGCGGCGATGATCCTTCGGTGAGTCTCGATGGATGCCTTTCGCCGCTTATCCGTCTGCAACGACTCTTCGCGGCTGCGGCTGAACATTTCCATCAACCCCGACACCAATTTCTGCAGCGCCTGATTTTGCGTGGCGCGGCTGATGCATAAATGCAATTCAGCGTCGGCTTCGACTCCGGTCTCGCCGCGACTCACCGCTTCGGTTTGCTTGGCGACGATCTTTTTCAGTTTCGCGACGTCTGTCGCCGTTGCGCGCTCGGCCGCCAAGGCGGCGATATGCGGTTCGATCAGCTTGCGCAGCTCGAAGACATCCGCGAGCGCCTTTTTTTCGTCGATCAGCAATCGCGCGAGCGGTCCCACCAGAGCTTCAACCGGAAGATCGACGACGAAATTGCCCATGCCGGTTTTGCTGACGATGAGCCCCTGACTTTCCAATGTGCGGAGCGCCTCGCGCACCGAAGTCCTGCTGACTTTGAAGGTCTCGGCCAGTTCGCGCTCCGACGGCAGTTGGTCGCGGGCCTTGAGTCGACCTTGCTTGATCAGCTCGTGAATCTGACTGAAAACTTCCTCGTGGATGCGCGTCTTTTTTATGACTTTAAGCATAGGGTCCAGCTGTCTGCTGGTCAGACCAGTTTTCTATCCAGCCCCGACCACGTTGTCAACAGAAGGTCAGGAGAAAATTTTCGAAGTTTTGAAGAGAGATAGACAGCCAGTTCGCGCAGGAGAACCTGCCCGCGGTCGCCTGGTTATCGGCTCGCGACATAAGCACTCCGCCAGCCCAGCATTATCGCTGTAGCAGCCAACAGGCTAGGCAAAGCCCAATGCAGGATCGAGTCCCACGAGCCGATGGAGGCGCGGACCAATGTGTCAGTGATGGCGAGATCTCCCGCCACCCAGCCAAGCACGCCTCCACCGAGCCACACGATCCAACGGAAGCGATCCATAAGGCGCGCCAACAGAGTGCTGCCGCAAATCACGATCGGAATGGAAAGTCCGATGCCAAAAAGCACGAGTGTAAGGTCACCGTGCGCGGTGGCGGCCACCGCTAAGACATTGTCGAGACTCATGATCAGGTCCGCAACGATGATGATTCCGATCGCTTCCCAAAGTGTGGCGACCTCACGTACTTTGTGCCCCTTCGTGTCGCTCGCGTCCTGTCGCACCAGCTTCATGGCGATCCAAACTAGAACCAGGCCGCCGAGCGCTTGAAGAAACGGAATAAGAAGTATCTGCGTGATGACCGCGATGAGGACGATGCGCAGCACCACGGCGCCGACAGTTCCGCCGATCAAGCCAATCATTCGTTGCCGAGGGGGTAAGCTAAGCACCGCCATGGCGATCACTAAAGCATTATCACCGGCGAGTGAGAGATCGATGACGACAATCCCTAGCCAACGAGCCCAGAACTCTGGCTGAACTATTAGTTCCATCGACGAGTCTCTAAGCGACGATCAAATTTCCCGAGGAGCCGGCGTTGCCGCGGGCAGTCCGCGTAATCGCCGCCACCACGGCGTGATGATGGGCATCATGAAAAATAACAAGGCCACGGCTGTGATCACTCCGGCGATCGGTCGATTTAGAAAAATGGCCAATGATCCTTGCGACATGATCAGGCTCTGCCGCAGTGCGTTCTCCGCCATATCACCCAGGACCAGCGCCAGGACCAGAGGCGCCAATGGGTAATCAAGTTTCTTGAAAACGTATCCCACCACCCCGAACAGCAGCATATACCAAACATCGATCATGGCGTTGTGCACAGCGTACGAACCGATAGCGCAGAGCACGACGATGAGTGGCGTGAGAATCGCAAATGGAATGCGCAGAATGGCCGCGAAAAAAGGTACGAACGCCAGAACCATAAGCACGCCGAGGATGTTGCCGGTGTACATGCTCGCGATTAGTCCCCAGACGAACTCCGGCTTCTCCGTGAAGAGCAATGGACCGGGTTGCAGTCCCCATATGATCAGTCCGCCGAGCATCACGGCCGCAGTCGGCGACCCCGGGATTCCCAGCGTGATCATTGGCAGCATCGCCGCGACACCTGCGGCATGGGCTGCTGTCTCCGGGGCGACGACGCCTTCCAGTGCACCCTTGCCGAACTCTTCGGGGTTTTTGGAGAAGCGTTTTGCGAAGGAGTAGCTCATGAACGAAGCGGGAGTCGCGCCGCCAGGTTTGAAGCCCATCCAAAACCCGATGAGACAACTGCGCATGAATGTGCGCCAATAGCGCGGCAAAATTTTCCAGGTTTCCAGAACCACGAAGAGGTTCATCTTGCTGCTGACCCCTTTGAAGCTCAGCCCTTCCTCGACGGAAAGCATGATCTCGCCGATCCCGAAGAGGCCGATGACGGCTATGATAAAATCAAAGCCCTGCATGAGCGAGGTAACGCCGAACGTCATGCGCAGCTGCCCAGTGACGATATCGAGACCAACCGTAGCCAATATAAATCCGATCATGATCGAGACCACGGTTTTAAGAGGATTGCCTCCGCCCAGGCCAACGAACGCGGAGAAGGTCAGCAGTTGAATCGAAAATATTTCCGGCGGGCCGAATCTGAGCGCCACGTCGGCAAGTAGAGGGGCAAAAAAAGTGATGAGCACGGTTGCAAACAGAGCCCCGATGAACGAGGAAGTGAACGCAGCCGTCAGCGCTTGGCCACTTTTCCCCTGTCGCGCCAGCGGGTAACCGTCAAACGTGGTCGCCACGGACCACGGCTCGCCGGGGATGTTGAACAGCACCGAAGTGATGGCGCCGCCGAACAGCGCTCCCCAATAAATAGATGTGAGCAGGATGATCGCCGAGGTCGGCGGCATGCGCAGTGTGAGCGGCAACAAAATCGCGACCCCGTTTGCGCCGCCCAAGCCCGGAAGCACGCCGATGATCGTGCCAAGAGTGATGCCGATGGCAGCATAAAGCAAGTTCTGGTGCGCCAGTGCCTGCTCAAACCCGAGAAAAATATTTTCCAGCCCCATCAGTAGCCCAGCCAGTTCTCGAGCGGTCCCTTCGGCATCGGCACCAAGAACCACAATTCAAAAATGACGAAACTGATAACAGGGACCGCAACCGCAATTCCAACTACGCTAAACCAGGAGTGGCGTCCGACCCAGCGCATGTAAAAGCCGATATAAAGGGCAGCGGCGACATACAGGCCGACGAAATGCGTGAGTAGCACCATCGCCGTTGCGGGCCAAATCACTTTGAGGACCGGACCGAGCTGTTGCCGCGTGACAAATGTTTCACCGGACGGTCGCCGCAAAGTCTGAAGAATAATTAATCCACAAGTCACGACCATAATGAGCGCCAGCCAAAACGGGAAGAATCCGCTCTTTGGGCCATCTGTGCCCCAACCGAAACCGAGGCGGATGGCATCGAAGAGAACGACGACGCCCAACAGCAGCAAAATAGCAGCGGTGATGAAATCCGCGGTGCGCATCTCACTTGTTGAGCAATCCGCCCTTGGCCATCAAATCTTTATGGAGCTGTTCGTTGGCCTCGATCCACTTGACGTACTCATCGCCGGTCGCAAACGCGGGCTTCAGCGCGCCTTCGGAAAGATATTTCTTGAACTCTGCCGAATCGTAAACTTTTTTCAGAAAATCGATGTACCATTGCACGGCATCTTTCGGTATTCCGGGCGCGCCGAAGATGCCGCGCAGCATGAGATAGTGGATGTCGGCGCCGAGCGCTTCCTTGATCGTAGGTATCCCTTTCCAATTCTCATCGGCAATTCGCGCGGTGTCGAAAACTGCCAGCGGTCGCACGCGGCCCGCCTTCCAGTGACTCACACATTCGGCGGGATTATTGACTGTCGAATCGATGTGCTTGCCGACCAGATTCACACAGACCTCGCCACCGCCTTTAAATGGCACGTACGTAAACTTGACTCCCAACGCCTGTTCCAGCTGGATCGTGATGATTTGATCTTCTTGCGCCGAGCCCGTGCCACCCATCTTCATTCTATTGCTTCCGGCCGATTGAGCCTTCACAGCTGCGATATATTCCTTCGCGGTCTTGTAGGACGTTTCGGCGTTCACCCACAGAATAAACTGATCGAGGGCCATGCGCGCGATCGGCGTTAAGTCCTTCCAGTTGAATGGCACCCCGGTGTGCAGTGGAGTCGTAAAAAGGTTGGACAGCGTGATGATGATCACATGCGGATCGCCTTTTTTCTCCTTGACGTAGAGAAATCCCTCAGCCCCGGCGCCGCCCGATTTATTGATGGCGATCAAAGGCCGAGGCGACAGCTTATTTTTTTCGGCGATGCCACTGATCAGCCGCGCCATCTGATCGGCGCCGCCGCCGGTGCCGGCCGGTATGACAAACTCAATGGGTTTGGTGGGTTCCCACGCTTGAACTGTCTGCCATGAGAACAGAATCATTGGCGCTAAGAACAACAGTCGGTTAAAATTTAATTTCATTGAACTCACCCTCCGTTGCCAGTCATTGAGGCTCCGTAGCAGTCACGATAGAAGCAGCCCTCTATCAAAAATACTGGCATGCCCGCAACCCCCGGCACCAGTAGCCAGAGAAAAAAACCCTATTCGGTTTCTTGGTGATGATGATGAGTGGGATAGAATTTAGCGAAAGTCGATCCTTCGAGGGCATAACGTTCATAACATTATGCCCTCGAAGGATCAAAGGAAGAAAAACCCACATCTTTCCCCTTTAGTCCACAGTGAAAGTTCTTTCTTACTGCTTTTTATCGATGTGGCAGAACTTTGTGGTGGTCTTGTCCGCACCCTGTCCCATGCGGCGCCGGCACACCCGCGTCCAGTCCCGCCTGGTTCAGCCGCGCCAGCTGGTCATGAGAGCATTATTGTTTGTACCTCGCAGTCTGTTGATCATCTCTTTTAATTTTCTTTGCCTAGAAATTTTTTCTTGGTTGCCGGCGTCAATCGTTTGGCATTGCTCAATATCGGTCGGCGAACACAATCTCAGCAGCTGAGCGGCCCGGGCGTTGAAGGACAATCGGCGATCTTCAATCCTTCCAGCTTGCCATTGACGAATTGTCCTTCGTAGCGCATACCCTTGGCGCTCACGTAGACTCCTGGGCCATGGGCTTTGCCTTCCTTAAAGCTTCCGTCCAGGCGCGCGCCGTTCTCCCATAGTATAGAGGCCTTTCCCGGTCGGTTTGCCCTTGACGAAGTCACCGACATACATGTCGGCTCCCTTGGCTTCGCCCTTCCCTTGCGCCATCTCGGTGCGTTCGTCGCAGTCACCTTCATAAGCACCGCGAAGGTAAGCATCCCGCACCCTGCAGTCGTGAGACATCGCCGGCGCTGCCAGTGTCATCAGGACGGCGCCACAGAACAGCGTAAATAAAAGTCCTTTCATAATGAGCTCGCTCGTTTCTGCGTGCATCGACGATCATGCGACGAAGAGCCGCACAAAGCCGCTCGCACGATGCACGAAAGCAAAACACAGGGCACGCCATTCTCGCGTGCCCTGTGTGCGTTAGCCAATGCAGTCTACCTGAGTGGCCGTGCCGCCGGGAAGGCGATGTCGAGCGCCTTTCCTGTCAGCTGCAGGATGTCGAACCCTGCGCCATTACGATCGACCACGTAGATAAAGCCACGATCGTCGATCTCGACGTTGTTGGTCATGTAACCGTCGGGATTGGTGTTGGCGTTGGACTCAGGTACGTAAAACGCGACTTCGACCGGGGCCTGCGGCTCGCGGATGTCCCAAATCCGCACGCCCCCCGTGAAGTAGCGCGATCGCCGTCAGCTTACCGTACAACGGATTATTGAAGTTCTCCTCGCTCGAGTGCATACCGAAGCGCGCTCCACGCGCGCAGTAGTTGCCGCGCGGATATTTATCGCCATCAAATCGGATCGACCGACATCGTCTACAGGACCATGGGTCCCTGAAAGACATTCGGCTGCACCCTGGTGCCTGGAGGGGCGGACTTCGAATTTTCCACGGACACATCGACGACGAAGCTCCAGTGCGGCGCCTCGTCACACAGGTCGGCCGTCGCTTCCGACGCCAAGAGCACGATGTCGCGCGTCTGGAACTCGGTGAAGCTCTGATAGCTCGCCGGTTTTAACCCGAACACCGGCATCGAGGTGTGGCCGCCTTGGTCGGGGACATGTAAAGAATCCCGGCCAGCGGAGCCAGCAAGTCAGCTTCCGTCGGCTGCGTCAGGGTCGCCCATGTACGTTACCGCCACGACCACCACTAAGCGGCGGTAGGAGCTTCTTCCGGTCCAGAATCGTCAACACGCCATCGTCGCCGACGCCCCATGCCCCGTACACGCGGTTCCCGATGATGTCGTCGGCTGTGGCCCCACGGGCCAGTTTGTTAGCCGCATCAGGATGTTCGTGCGCCGAGATCGCACCATGGAGCGAAGTGGCCACTGCACCGGTCGAGCCTGGTTGCCGCACCGACCAAACCGAACGTGCGGAGGTAGATTGGAGGAGCGTAGCGGGTTTTGCCAGTCGACGATTACCATCGACTGCGCTTGACGCCATAGGGCCCGGAGTCCTTGCTGCCCGGCATGTAGGCGATGCCGGTGTCGCACTCCCACCAGAGCTTGTGCGTGGAGCGTATCCCCCGCAGCGCCGACGCGAGCACCGGCTTTTTGATATCGGTCACGTCCCAGACTTCGTAGCCGGACATTTGGGCGGTATTGCCCTGGATGTTGCGCATCAAATAAACCTTGCCCCGTAGGTCCTCGTTCAGGTCGGAGCCCAGGCACATCCGCGCCATTTGCGCCTGGCCGCCGGCGACCGGAACCGGAATATGGGACATCTCCTTCGTATTACTCGGATCGGTGACGTCAATGATCATCGTTCCGTTCGGCTCATCCGTATTGTTGTTCAGCGGGTTCGGCAAAAAAGTAAAGCCCGGTTTGGTTACCGGAATATTGCTGTGCGTGCCGGCGAATGCAATGAATCTTCCATCCGGGTACTGAATAACGTTCGGTTGGTAGCCAGGCCGCCCTTGCAGGTCGGTATGCCCCACGCGACGCATGTTCTTCTGCTCGCCGCTTTGGCTTACACTGGCCGCCAGTGCGTTGCCGCCGAATGCCAGAATGGCCAAACTAGCCGCGAATATTGCTGTGCGCAGTACGCGCCTTTGCGTATTGCATGGATGTCGTTTCATTTGACTATTCCTTTCACCTCAGCTTTTGATACGATAGACAACCCCCGTGCTTCTGCTTAACGTAATCCTAAAGGATAGCGGCCTGTATGAGCGGATCGCTCGCTTTGTTTGAGGCGCGACCAATCCTCCCGAGCGCCACATTCTACTTTTGTACGGAGGACACGCGCCTTTTGCGATCAAAGCGCACGGAGCGAGAGTCACCATATGACCAGACCTCGAAGCGACTACCTTCGCCCGGCTCCTCCTGAATGATCTCCGTGGGCTCTCCCCAAATGGCTCTGACTTCGTCGCCCGTCATGCCGGCGCGCGGCGCTGCGGACGCAGTGGGTGATTTCTTTGCGCCGGAGACATCCGTGGGTGATTTCTTTGCCCCCGGGACGTCCGCGGGTAATTCCTTTGGGCCCGGAGTATCCATTGGCATCCCGCCCATCGACACAAACTGGCAGGGAAAATTCTGATAGAGAGCCTCGCCATATTTTCCCACACATTTGAAGACTTCCGCGGAGGCCAGCGGCGCGACCAACAATACCGCGAAGAGCACGCATACGGATTTCAACATGGCCACCCTTTCTCGCTATGTCTTTAGATTGCCGTAAAGCAGATCTGGCAAAATCACATCATGAAATAGTTACCTACGGATCAGGGTCTTTCATGTTAGCCTCCTGATTTTAGTTTTTATTTTGGTTGACTTGCTCCTGCCCTCCACTTCGCAAAGCTTTCCTCAACGCCTCTTGCCAGGATTTCAATCCTTGTCAAATAAATTGTTTTGATACTATGATTCGTTTCCGTTATGGACCTGACGACTGACTATCTTCGGACCTTGATAGCGGTCTGCGCATGCAAGAGCTTCAGCCGCGCAACCGCACGCGTGCACAAGTCGCAGGCCGCGATCAGCACTCAAATCGCCAAGCTCGAAGAACAAGCCGGATCTAAGTTCATCGAGCGATCGCAGCGCCAATTCAGACTCACCAAAGAAGGAGAATTGTTTCTCGATTTCGCGCACGAGGTCATTGCTCAAACCGACGCCATACAAGGTGCTTTGCTGGCGCTCAAAAATCGCAATTTGGAGGAAGTACACATCGCGCGACCCGCTCCGTGGGAATTTATGTTTTGCCGGAAGTGATTGGCAGCATCTCAAAACAATTTCCCAAGTTAAAATTGACGTTCCTGTCGCAAGCTCGAGCGATTACCTACGAGTCTCTTCAACAAGGCAGCCTTGATCTCGCCGTCTTGCTGGCGGACAGCGCGCCGAGTGGATCGATCGTCATCGTGCCGCCAGATCTGAGCGGCTATCAGCTTCGTTATCGCTTCGACAGATCGGATTTGACGAACAAAAGATGGTTTCCCGAGCGAGCTTCAGACCGTGCCTTTTATCCACGTGTAAGAAATGTATTGACTTTCCCGTCGTGCTCGACGATGCGTTGGAGAAGTATCACTTTCCCTTACCGGCGAACGGCATGGCGATAAGTAATCTTCGGGCGAGGAAAGAAGCTGCGCGCGCGGGCGTTGGCGTCACGGTCTTGCCGCATTTTACGGTGAAGGACGAAGTCCGAAGAAAATCTCTGAAAATTCTCACAATCAAAGAGGGCGGCTTACCGAACACCCAGCTCATGATCGTCGAAGCGCATCGCCATTCTCCAAATACCAACGTAGAATTGGTAAAGAATGCGCTCGTCGAAAAGTTGGCGATCGAGCAACGTCATCAAAACTGACCCTTGTACCTCCTGGTTGCTGTAGTTTCACTCATCCAAAGGAGCAGTACCTGCTTAAAATTCGACAACGTCGTGGCGCGTCAATTTGGACATAGCAAATTGTGGCGAAACATGAGCCACCCACGAAAGCCCGGCGAACGATGCATCGCGACTTTTCTCCCGGCGCTCAGCGTCGCGGCTTAGATATTCATTGGATCGGCCGGGCCGATACTCAGCGAAAGAGCGTAATCATGAGGATTGACAGCGAGACTGCGAATTGGGTTATGATGGCCGTGATAAAATCTCGCTGCGCAACCAGAAAGGAGCCACTATGAAAACACGTTGGTCCCGTCGCGAATTTCTGAAAACCACCACCGCCGCCGTCGTGCTCGGCGCGGCGGAACAATCATGGGGCGCGGCGAGCTCACTGCCGAAGCGCCGCCTGGGCAAGACTGGCGAGATGGTTTCCTGCATCGGCTTCGGCTCCGGCACGCGCTTCTGCTCCATCGAAAACGAAGACGCCGCTCAGGCACTATTGGAGAAAGCGTTTGACTTCGGCATCAATTATTTCGACACCGCAGGTTCGTACACACGGCGTCCAATCGAAAGATTGAGCGAAAAGCGGCTGGGCGAATTTCTAAAGACGCGGCGGAAAGAAATCTTCCTCGCTACCAAGATCGACCCACGAGACCGTGACGGCGCGCTCCGTTCGGTGGAAACGAGTTTAAAGTACTTGCAAAGCGATTACGTGGATCTGATTCAGATCCACAGCTTGAACAATCTCGACGACCTCGAACGCATCGGCAAACCCGACGGCGTGCTCGCGGCAATACAGGAATTGAAAAAACAGAAAGTCGTCCGCTTCATCGGCATCACCGGCCACAACGACGGCGCCGCCATGGCCGAAGCCTTGCGCCGCCACGACTTCGACACCGTCTTGATGTCGCTCAACGCCGCCCAATCCGCCAACCCCGTCGCCCAGCGCAAAATGGAACCGATCCCCGCCTTCGAACAATCCGCTCTGCCGGTAGCGCTGCAGAAAAACGTGGGCATCCTGTCGATGAAAGTCATGGGCCAAGGCATGCTCGTCGGCAGCGGTGCCGGTCGCGCCTCCCCCGCCGAGCTTTTGCAGTTCAACTTGAGCCAACCGGTCGCTAGCGTCATCATCGGCTGCGAACAACTCGCGCCGCTCGAACAAAACGTCCAAGCGGCGCTCAACTTCACACCAATGAGCGAAGGCGGCAAGCAGAAGCTACAGGAAAAAGTCGCCCCGTCACGTTCCGCGTGGGAGAATTTTTTGAGATCGCACGAGGACTCCGTAACAGTGTGAAGGGGACGAAACGCTCACGCAAGATAGTTAGTTTTGTGCCCGCTGGAATTTCTCCTGAGGCTTCAGTCGATTCTAGGTAAAGACCGCGCTCGGAGATTCCTCTAAGAGAATAATCCTCAGAGAAATAACGCCGAAGTTGCTATTGTCGAATATTTTTATTTTATCTAAGCTGCAGCGCGTTCAGCTGGCGCTAACTAATTCGCTTGAATCCTAAGGGGGAACGTCATGATCTGCCGACGCCCATTGCTGTATATGAGTATCTTGTGCTTTGCCTTCTTTACATCGACGGCAACAGCCCAAGAATTCTTTAAGGGCAAAGTCATTCGCATTGTCCTTGGTACTCCACCAGGAGGAGGCTTCGACGCTTATTCTCGTGCGATCTCGCGCCACATGGGGAAACACATCCCTGGCAACCCTACAATTAATATTGACTACATGCCCGGAGCCGGAATGATGATTGCGGCCAACTACCTCTACAATATCGCTAAGCCCGATGGCCTGACTATCGGCAACTGGATTGGGTTGCTGGTCTTGCAGCAGGTTCTTGGCACGAAGGGAATTGAGTTCGATGCCCGAAGATTTGAATGGATCGGAACCCCAAAACCCGACAGTCCCGTCTGTGCCTTGACTAAGGCAAGCGGTATCACGAGCGTTGACAGTTGGCTTGTGGCGACGACGCCCGTCAAAATAGGCGGCATTGCCCCTGGGGCTTCCACCTCCGATATTCCCAGAGTCCTGAAGGCGGTTCTAAATCTCCCTATACAACTCGTTGAAGGATATAAAGGCACCGCTGAGATCCGATTGGCGGCAGACGCCCGCGAGGTAGCAGGCGGCTGTTGGCCCTGGGAGACGATGAAAGTAAATTGGAGCCAACAGTTAGCTTCCGGAGACGTGAAAGTCGTAATACAAGCGGCAGCGCAGAAGCATGCTGAGCTATTGGGCGTGCCCAATGCTCTCGACTTAGCCAAAAACGATGAAGCCCGTCAATTGATCAAGACAGGGATCATCGATCCCGCTGTGATCACTCAGCCCTATTCGCTCCCACCAGGGACGCCAAAGGATCGAGTCAAACTGCTACAGGATGCCTTTGTCGCAACTATGAAAGATCCGGACTTCTTGTCCGAGGCAAAGAAATCCAACTTGGCAATCAACCCTATATATGCCAGGGAATTGGAAAACATTGTACGGGACTTTTTCACTCTCAGCCCAACTCTGGTAGGAAAATTAAGAGAACTTTTGGTGCCCAAGGACTCTTGAACAAAGCGGATCTCCTAGCGGCGCCTCGCTGAGAAAAAATTGAGTTTGACATCAGCCATTCCCAGCCGTATTGAAATTGAAAAAGCGAGTTTGTCGAGCCCGAAAAAAATCATCGTGATGCGCTAGATGCTGTAAAGCCCCAGGAGGATTAGATGGCCCGAAGTGAAGCTCAGATTCAGCCACACAACATCTATGAGATTAAAGCCAATCCGACGAATGTGCACTGGGGCTATTTCAGCGCCGCGGTCAAGCCGGCGCTAACCGTCGATTCCGGTGATGTCGTCATTATTGAAGACGTGCCGAGGTTGGACCCGTCGGAAGCCGAGCGCGCCGGCTTCGCGGCGAGCGAGATCCCGGAGGACTACCGTGCGATCTATCGGGAGGTAAAGGACCGCGGTCCGGGGCCTCACATTATGGTGGGGCCGGTTTACGTCAACGGAGCCGAGCCTGGCGACGTGCTTGAGGTGCAGATTTTGGAGGTCGAGCTAGCGTACAGCTACGGTTACAACAGGCAGCGCCCTTCTACGGGTGCTTTGCCCGACGATTTCACTCGCTTCTGGCAACGAGTCATTCCCATCGACCGGCACAAGAAGACAGCTGACGTGGCTAAAGGGGTTGTTGTCCCCGTGAACAAACCGTTCTTTGGCACGATGGGCGTAGCCCCTCATCCCAGCATGGGACGTGTAAGCACCGCTCCCCCTGGCGTGCATACTGGGAATATCGACATCAAAGACCTCGGCACGGGCACCGTTCTCTATATGCCAATCCATGTTCGAGGCGGGCTCTTTTCAGCTGGAGACGGTCACGCCGCCCAAGGCCACGGTGAAGTTGATCTGAATGCGATTGAGACCGGGCTTAGAGGCCGATTCCAGTTTTTTGTCCGCAAGGATATGCAACTCAGATGGCCCCGCGCGGAAACCGCCACCCACTGGATCGTTATGGGGCTAAATTCGAACTTCGATGAGGCGATGAAGATGGCCGTGCGCGAAACTATCGACTTTATTGTAGAGCGATTTCCGCATCTGACAAGAGAAGAGGCCTACATGATCGCCAGTGTTGCGGTGGATTATCACGTAACTCAAGTGGTGAACGGTACAAAAGGGATCCACGGAATGATTCCCAAGGCGATTTTTGTCTAGCGCTAACAGCGGCCTTTCTTTCTCAGCTTCTCACTCATCGGCTGCGAACAAGTGACGCGCTCGAACAAAGCGTCCCGCCGCGCTGAACTTCACGCGGAGTTCATCCGAATTTTCATGCTCCCCTTTTGAATGCTCGTGCTGATTTTTGGCAAGCTCAATTATATACGGGGAAAATGAAGATATTGTTGGGATTGCCCAAATTAAATTCAACTGACTCGCGGTCCGCGCTTCGATCGTTGAGGATCAGAGGTCTTGCGGCCGCTGGTGTGACGGCGATTTCCTGTGGGCCTTGCGGGACGATGACGTTGTGCTGGCTGACGTTGTCACCATCATTGGGTTTCAATTCACGAAAAACTATCGTGGAAAGAATGGTTAGCCCGCCGAGCACCAGGAAAGCCTGGTGCACGCCATGGATCATCTGCGCGGCGTCGGAGTTAAACCGATCGGGGATGAAGAGCGCCGCTGCCAACGAGGCCGCTGCAACGCCGAAGCTGATCGACATCTGTTGAACGGTGCTTGCGATGGTGCTTGCCATGCTGGTGTCGCTTTCACTGACATCGGCGTACACGAGCGTATTCATACTCGTGTATTGCAGCGAGGAAAAAAATCCGAAACAGAAGGCTTGAAGCACGATGAGCCAGACCGGCGTCCCCGGCCCGATGGTGGAGAACAGCACGAGGATCGTGCCAATGATCACTGTGTTGTAGATCAGCACCCGGCGGTAGCCGAAACGCGTCAGCACGAGAGGCATAGACATTTTCAAGCTCATTGCCGCGAGGGCTTGAGGCATAATCAGGAATCCAGATTGCACCGGCGTGTAGCCGAGTCCGACCTGGTAAAGCAGCGGAAGAAGAAACGGCATTCCACCCACGCCCAGACGCGTGATGAAGCCGCCGGCGACTGCGGCGCGGAAAGTTCGGATGCGAAACAGGCCGAGACGCAGCAGCGGATGTAGTGTCGTCGTCGCGTGGCGCCCATAGCCCGAGAGCAGCACGATGGAGAGCGCCAACAGGCCGAGTATTTCCACAACGCTCAGAGTGTGCTCGCCAAACACTTCCAAGACGTACGACAGAAGCGCGACGCCGGCGCCAAAGAGAATCATACCGGTGATATCGAGCGGGTCGATGCGTACTTCGCGATAGTCCGGCAGGTGGCGATAAATGAAATACAGGCCGAGGAGACCGATCGGCACATTGATGAAGAAAATCATCCGCCAGTGAAGAAATCCCACGATGACGCCGCCGGCTACAGGGCCCAGCATCGGGCCAACGAGTGCCGGGACGGCGACGAAGCTCATGGCGCGGATGAGTTCCGATTTGGCGAATGTTCGAACCATGGTTAAGCGGCCGACCGGCACCATCATCGCCCCGCCGCAGCCCTGAAGAATACGGCAAATGACGAGCATGTGAATGCTATTAGAGATTCCGCACAGGATCGATCCGATCGTGAACATGCCAATCGCGGCGGAAAATACCCGGCGGGTTCCATAGCGATCCGCCATCCAGCCGCTCACCGGAATGAAGACCGCCAAGCTTAAAGTGTAGCTGGAGAGAACCGCCTTCATGCTGAGAGGCGCCACCTGGAGCGCCGCCGCGATCGCCGGCACCGCCGTGTTCAGGATGGTCGTGTCGAGCGACTCCATAAATACGGCTATGGCGACCAGCCACGGCAAAAGTCGTTTGACGGAATCGTTAGTCAAATCTTGGGGCGGCATTAGCTGATCCCAGCCGGAACGCCTGGCTCCGGACTTGGAGAATCAGCGCGACGAAACTTCCGGAAACTTCGGGGATAAATTATGTTTCCATGATCAATCTCGAAATACCAGACCGCCCGACGATCGGCTTGGCGCATCCTCTTATTACGAACAAACTGGCAGAAATTTGCTGCCGTTCCGAACAAACTTCCAAGCTGCCTTGACTTCATATCGATCAGCCCAGCCCTTGTCGGCGGTTGCGCCGGTGTTAGAGTCAAGGCACGGAGGACACAAAGATGGATGAACAATTAAAAACCCACGGTGCTTTCAGTTGGTGCGAATTGATGACCACCGATGCCAATGCGGCCAAGGACTTTTACACAAAGCTGTTCGGTTGGACAACTGAAGAGATGAGTGTCACGCCCGGCATGACTTACACGGTCGTAAAAGTCGGTGGAAAGGGCATCGGTGGAATAATGTCGATACCGTCGCAAGCGCCAGGCATGCCTCCGCACTGGGCATGCTATGTTACCGTCACTGACGTCGATGCAGTCGCCAAAAACGTGCAGCAACTTGGGGGAAAGATCTTGATGGGACCACAGGATATCCCGACCGTCGGTCGCTTCTGCGTGATCCAGGACCCGCAAGGCGCGGTGATTTCGGCCATTACGTACGCAAACCCGTGACCGCCTCCCATTGACGCGCGCGACAGTTGCGACTATTTCGGCTTAATTCCCAGCTCCTTTTGTGCTTCTCTCAGGATCGAAAGATCGGCGATTTCGTTGAGGGGTATTTCGCGCTCCACTTTAGCGGTTTTTTTCGCTTCGTCGATGATCAACCGCAGGCCGGCTTCCGGCAGCGCGCCGTCGTCGTTGAAAACCCGCACGGCGCTGTCGTAGTTGGCGCTCGCCGTTTCCCGATTGACTTTCTGCCATTCCATCAAAAATTGGATCGTTCCCTCGCGCTGCGTCCGGATATACCGATTGGCCTTGATGCCGGCGCGAATCACGCGCTTTACTTCGTCAGGCTTCTCTTTGATTTTTTTCACGGTGGCGATCAATCCGTCTTCGGGGTAGGTGAGAATCTCGTCGGCTCGAGCGAGCGAGTTGAAGCCAAGCTTTTTCCCCTGAAAATCGAAGGGCGGCGGTATCAATCCCACGGCATAGAGTCCCTGTTCGAGAGCGAGAAACGTTCGCTCGTGCGAGTTCAAGTAGACGAACTTCACGTCCCTATCCGGATTCAAGCCAATGTGCCTGAGCGAAAGCTTGGCGATCACGTCCGGCGAGCTGCCAGGCGGCGCGCCGATGCCCATGGTTTTGCCCTTCAGATCCTGCGCCGACTTGAACTCGGGGCGCGACATCAACACGAAGGGCGGACAGGTCACATAAGCGGCGACGACTTTGACCGGCAAACCTAAGATCGCCGATTGAACGATGAAAGCGATGGTCGTGTAATAATCGATATCGCCGCTCATCAGAGCCGATCTGCCGGACGGACCGGTGATGCGAACGATTTCCGCGTCGAATCCTTCCTCTTTGAAAAAGCCCTTTTGTTGCGCCAAAGGAAAAACCATCCAATGCACGACCTGTTGCGGCACTCCGATTCTAATCTTATCTGCGGCGCGAACGGCGCCGGCGAGAGACAATAGAATCGTCACCGCAGCCACAAGAATGTTTTTCATCGCGCACCTCCGATCAGCCGGGTTTTTTCGAAACGTACCAAAGGCCGGAAAATTAACCAAGGGAGTGAGACAAGGGGTGTTGCTGCAAAATTTCCCCCGATGGACGACAAACATGATAGAAGAAGTTCGAATTTATATCCCAGGAGGCAGCCATGATGGAGGACATTGCGAACGTCGGGAGCGCTTTGAAGCGCTGTTTAACGATCTGGGTCGCGGCAATCAGCCTGTTGAACATTGTGCCGGCGATAATCTACGCACAAGTCGCCAAGCCGCCGTCGGCCGCCAAGGCGCCGGCACCATCGAAGTTTCATCTCGAAGAAGCAAGGATCGAAGATATCCACCGCGCGATCAAGTCGCGGCAAATCACCTGCGAGCAGGTGGTGCAAGCCTACCTCAACCGAATCCGCGCCTACGACGGCATGTGTGTCGCGCCCGTAAATCCCAATGACGCCGGCGATCCGAAGAATTTCTTTCCCGACGTCGCCAAGTACACGGGAACGCCGCTGCAACCCGGCGTCATGCAGGCGACGATTTCCGATCCGGCAAAGCTGCAAACCTACGGCTACATTCGCGGCGTGAAAAATGCGGGCAAGCTGCGCTCGCTAAGCACCGTCAACATCCGCGGCGAACGCTCCGCGACCTGTAAAGCCACGTGCGACCTGCATCCGTCGAAAGGCGCGCTGCCGAACACTTGCAGTCAGAGCTGCGAGGCATTCCGCGCCCAGCCCGACGGACTTGAACGGGCGCGGGAGTTGGACCGCCAGTTCGGCGCCAACCCGAATCTCGCCGCGCTGCCGCTTTACTGCACGCCGTTTTCGATCAAAGACATTTTTGACACCAAGGATATGCGCTCGACGGGCGGTGCGGACGTTGCCTACGGCATGGACGCGGCTCCGGCGGACTCGACGATTGTGGCGCAGCTTCGCGCCAAGGGCGCGATCATTCTCGCCAAGGCCAACTTGAGCGAATACAACGGCGCCAGCGGCGATCCCGGCGGCGCGGCCAAGGCAGATGCCGTCGTACTCGGCGCGGGCAATTCCCGTAGCACCTGGGCCGGCAATCCCTGTAACCCCTACGATACCGAGCGCGCTCCCGCGCAAGCGGCGTCAAGCTCGGGTTCAGGTGTGTCTGTGGCAGCCAATCTGGTCACCTGCTCGATTTGCGAAGAAACCGGCGGCTCCTGCCGCGTTCCCGCGGCGTATAACGGTCTCGCCAACTTGAATACCGGTAAAGCGATCATCTCATTCGGCGGCGGTATCGGCGCCGACCCGTTTATCGATCGAGCCGGGATTCACTGCCGCACGGTCAAAGACACCGCGATCGTCCTCGACGCCTTGCAGGATCCAAAGCGCGGCTACTACGACCCCCGCGATATTTATACCGCGCTGCCCAAGGCGTTGATCGCGCAAAAACCCTACGCCAGTTTTGCCCAGCAAAAGAGCCTGGCCGGCATGCGCATCGGCATCGTGCGCGAATTCATGGTCAAGCACACGCCCAATGACGCCGCTATCAGCGATCAGATCGATAAAGAGATCAAGAGCATCCTGCGCGACAAATTGGGCGCCCAATTATTTGAGTCCGTCGATCCGCTCTATCCGGACGATCCGACGATCCCCAATCTGAAACCGACCTTTCAAGAAGCGCTCGCGGAAATCCTGCCGTTCCATATGCCCGAATATCTGTTCAAGACGAACAGCACCGGCGAGGCGGAGTTTCCCCTCTTCGCGAGCAAGATCAATGTCAACGTCGGCAAAACGCCCGGCGGCGGCACACTTTCACCGGCGGAATATATGGCCCGCGCCGCCGAGGGGCTGGAGCCCTTCCCACCCAATCTCAATCTACGCCGCATTACAAATTTTCCGCGCACGTCGAGCTTCAGATTTCATCTCAGCCAATACTTGTTGCGCCGCGGCGACGCCAAGGTCAAAGACTGGCCCACACTCAACGCTAATGCGACTTACTATTCCGGCGATAAGCTGGCGGCGTTCATCAATTGGCAGAATCTTAACGACATTCGCTCCGACGGACTCACCGAACGCATCAAAATGCGCGAAGTGATGCAACGGGTGGTGCTCAAAGTGATGCGCGAAAACAATCTCGATGTCCTGGTAAATCCACTGACCACGATTCCGATCCCGAAGATCGGCGGGCCGGTAGAACCCGAGATCAACAGCCGGCCGAGCAACCGTTACGCGTTCACCGCCGACGCAGGTATCCCGGAAATCGTCGTGCCGGCCGGTTTCAATCGCGTGGTCTACGAGCCCAAGTTCGCGCTCAGTTCCGACACCAGAAGCTATCGGAGTGTTTCGGGCACCGAACGGACCTTGCTCGATGCGCCGGGCTTGCCGATCAGCTTGTCGTTCTGGGCCGGCCCGGGGGAGGAATCGACGATCTTAAAAGCCGCTTCGGCATACGAAGCGGTGACCAAACACCGCCGGCCGCCGGCAGCGTTCGGCCCGCTCCCCGGGGAACCATGACAAGATGATGAAGCAAAGGAGTCGCCTTCCGGCTTTACCCGTTTGTGATGAGCTGTCGGTAACCTTCGCTGATCGGGCGAAAGCGGCAAGGTCACTGTAACCCGGTCGGCTTTGTTGCAGTTCAACTCGAGCGAGCCCGATGTGGATCAAGAAACCATGCACCACGGCAGTGGGAGCATTATCAATAGAAGTTTACCGACCTCGACGGGATCGTCTTATGCGATACGCATTGCGGAGCAGCTCAGTCTCTCATTGAGACGCCTGACCCGACCCCAGATGACCCGACACTTTGTTTGGTGTAGAATCTCGGGTGGATACGCATTAAATAGGATGACCTTGTGAAGTATCGATAGAAGGAGACTTGTATGTGGAGATACGCTTTTCTCAATTTGTGTTTTGTCCTTCTCCTTATAACCCTTCTTAGCATCCAACACTCAGCCACTGTTTTTGGCCCCGGTCGCGACCAATGGGAGCGATACGTTTTTACAGTGGACGGTGAATCTGCGCGGAGTTCACGGATGCCAGCAGCGTTCAGCCGCGCGGCAGCGTTCCTCAATGATACCTGGCGCCGGGGAAAGTTTTTTAACGAATGGTTGATGGAGTACAACGCATCCCAGTGGGAATTCTTGCGCGCATCGAGCCCCGCCGAGACGGACCTCCTTGACGTAAAATTTCACATAGCCAATGCCGAAGTGTTCACGGAAGCGATGAGGGAGACCGACCGGGCAATCAAGGAACTTGACCGCGCCGCGATATCGCTGCACGACGTGCAGACGCTTGTTAAGCCTGACTTAGCCCCCCAATTAACAAACATCAGCGCGGAGATAACGGCTGCGGAAATGAACGAGCAGAAAGGCGATGCTATCCCCGGCGCGCCGTTCGAAACGATCAAAGCCGATTTGGACCATTTGATCCGGGCCGTGCGTGTATCATGAACGTGAGTGGAGTGGCGTGCAAGCCGTAAAGATTAGGAGGAGTATCTCGATGACGCCGAAACCCGTTGGATATTTCCTTGCGCCGCTACTTGCGTTTGGCTCGGCGATTGCGTTTGGGCAGGAGGCATACACGCCGGAAAAGAGCCAATCCGATGTCACATGGATCGCATGGGGCATTGGCATAATAGTCATAGCGGCTGTCGGATTTTTTCTTTTTAGATCCTTCACAAACAAGAGTGGCGAAGCGCCGCGTGTTAGCGAGCCGCCAGCGCAGCAGCCAAAGCCGGCGAGTTTTCCATCGACACAAGGTCACCCGCGCGGAAGCGTGTTTATTTCCTATCGCCGGGATGATAGCGCCGACGTTACGGGAAGGATTCACGAGCGACTTTTGCAACGTTTTGCCAGGGATGTAGTTTTCAAAGACGTGGACTCGATTCCACTGGGAATCGACTTCCGACAGCATCTAGAAAATGCCCTCAGCCAGTGTCGCGTGTTGATCGCGGTGATCGGGGATCAATGGATTGAGCGAGGCAGCGCCACGGGTAAACGGCGCATCGACGATCCTCGCGATCAGTTGAGGATCGAGCTGGAAGTCGCCTTGGGTCGAAACATACCCGTGATTCCCGTTCTGGTCCGAAAGGCGTCGATGCCGTTGGAAGAGGACCTACCTCCCTCACTAAAGTCGCTCGCCTATCGCAACGGCATTCAAATCCGAGCTGACCCTGACTTTAATGGCGATATGGACCGGCTCATCAAAGGCATCGAGCCGCATTTGAGCCGTTAGCGCGTCGCGCTGGTAGACAGGGAATAGCGCAGCCGGGATGAGGCTCCGAACAACCGTAAGGATCATGCGGACATCGTGCGTGGCTCGACAGAATATCCATTCCGTCGAGTAGCGCTCGCGATTGTTTTTTCCATTTCAATCCAATAGCCTGCTCTTCATGGATATGCGGCGTTGGGGCAAAAGCCGTATTTGTGGTCGTGAGCCTCATGAACTGCTTCGTCCATTTAGAACACTTCGGTTAATCCTCGGTTCGGTAGTTTTCATCAGTTCGCTGCTCATCTTTACCCTCCCCTCTCAGTCGGCTTGCCGCGATCCCGACGTGGCGCGCGGGATTGGCTCGCTTGCCTACGCGGCGAATGTCGACGCGACGATTCAATACTTCGGCCACAATTTCTTTCTCATCACCACCAGTAAAGGAACGCGAATCGTCACCGATCCATTGGGGCCGGGATGGTATCCGAACCCGAACGTGATCGGCGATGTGGTCACGGTCGGCAAAGAGATGTTCAACCACAACGCCGTCCAAATCGTCCTGGGCAACCCCGTGATCCTGCGCGGCCTGACGAATTATGGCGCGGACTGGAACAAAGTCAGCACGAGCGTCAAAGACACGCTTATCTATAACGTGCCCATCCATCAAAACGCCGAAATCGTCGAAGGCATCAAAGGCTCCGCGTTCGTCTTCGACCTGGGCACACTCTGCATCGCGCATTTGGGTGACTTGAGCCAAAAACTAAACGAGCAACAGATTAAAGCGTTCGGCAAGGTCGACGTGGCACTCACGCCGATCGGCGGTGGGCGTACGATGGGACCGGACCTCGCCAAGGAAGTCCTGGCTCAGCTAAAACCGAAGATCGCCATACCGATGCACCATCGCGACAGTCCCTATTTGATTCAACAGTTCAGCGCGGGTATGAAAACGCGAATGCTTAATACGGATACGCTGGCGGTCAGTAAAGGTGCGCTGCCTATTCCCACAGAGATTGATGTTCTGCTGCCGCGCGGCGCGATGAGCTATAGGTGAGCCGCGCACGTTGCGAACGTGCTCGTGGGAAGACTCGTGGTCTCAATTACGGATGGACCGTTTTCCGCTTTGCCGACTTTCCCAACGCAACCAGAAACATTACGCTCTTGCCGGCGGCGTGGGGCGAGAAAAATTCAGTAACGTCGTCATCGAAGAATGTCAGCCCGGAGGCGCCGAGGCGCTGGGCATAGGCAGCCAAATAAAGCTTTCCGCCCATGATCGCCGCTTCGAGCTGTGCCACACGATAGCCGCGATTGCCGAAACGCTTAAGAATACTTTCAAGGTCCGCCAGAAAATAAACATTGACACTGCAATCCGCCGGAATCTCCTGACCCAAGCCGAGATAGCCCGCTTCGCGGCGAAAGTCCCCTTCTTTGAGCAACTCCAATGCGCGCTCCTGGCGGCGAAAGACGTAGGCGCCGGACGGAAGGCCTTCGACCGCATGAACGATCAAATAGAGTTCATTAAACGAAGACTCCTGCTCGGAGCGAGAAGATCCGCCTCGATGCCACGGGTCGCGCTGCCGAGCATAGTCGAGAGCTGTGCAAAGCGTGATCGAATCGCGGGAAAACTCGCGCGTCGATCCGCGCCGAACGACCACCTCCTCGATTGTGTCTTGAGGAAGGTCTTGATTGCTCAAAAGCTGCAAAGGAAAAATTTGCTTGTCGCCGTCTTCATCCTTTATTCTTTCGCCTTCCGCCGTTCTCGTTTCCTCGCGCCACGCATCAACTTCCTCTTCGCTTTCCAAGGACGACGCCTCATGCATATCTCTCATCGCGGGGTAATCGATTTCGGATCTCGATAGCGGTGTAGTTTCCAACACCAGCAGCTGGCATCGGCGGAGACGGACCGATCTTCGTTGCCGATGATGGGCCCAGCGCCACGAGCGAAAGCGGCGCCTCGCGCCGGCTGTCCAGACCCAAAAGCCGATTCACTATCGCATCGACAAAGCCGAGAACAACCTTTGCGGGAATCTTGCGCGCCGCCGAAGCGGCCAAAAGATTGGCGAGGATCGTGCCGTTGTCCCAGTAGCAGTGGCGATAAGCGCGCGCCTGGTACTTCCAGGCATTGCGCCAGAACGTGGACGCGCTGACGATCACGCAGGGCGCGTTGGCAATTGAGGATTCCTCGCCGCTGGCATTTAATAACAATCGAACGATAATCCCCTGCTCGCAAACGTCGCAGCGAGAAATCTTGCGGACTGAATTGGTAGACCCCTGCATCGAGATCCTCCAGATCGCCGCAGACAAGATAAAGATCGATGTGATAGAGCGCGCCCGTGCAGGCCGCCGCGCGAAAGAGCATCTCGCCGCCCGGATAAGCTCTTCGCCGGGTGACTCCGGCGGAAAGAAATAGAATTTCCGCGAGCGATTGGCGCGTGGGCAGTCGCGGCAGTTTCCACCGCGCCGCTCGCTATGGCCGAAAGCGCCGGCACTCCCGAAGACGATAAATGTTCCGGCAAAGAAATCGGTTCGAGCGCCGAGTAGATTTTTAAAGGAATCGGCTGGTTGTCCCAGTCCAAATAGTGCGGGCTCGTTCGAACGCTTTGGTAAGAATGTTTCGTGCCGTTATGGTACTGCCAAGCCGCATCGGTCTCTCGATTCTTCATCGTGATCCTCGCCGTTCTACGCTAACTATTATCACTCGCAGCCATCCGCCACTAGCGGTTTTTGCGTTCGCGCCCGAGGCATTTTAATTTTTCTGCGCATCTCGTTATAATTGTCTCGAACCATTGCCCATGAAAAAGCTCCTCGTCTTTCAGCATGTGCCGCACGAGATCTTGGGCACTCTCAATCCGCTTTTGAAGCGCGCCGGATTTCGCATCCGCTACGTGAATTTCGCGCGCCATCCGGATGCCGAGCCTAGCCTGAATGGGTACGACGGCCTGGTCGTTTTAGGCGGACCGATGAGCGTCAACGACACCGGGCGGCTAGCGCATCTGACGATCGAAATGAAATTGATCGAAGAGGCGATGAAAAAAAACCTGCCGGTGCTGGGGATCTGTCTGGGCGCGCAATTGATCGCGAAAACTCTCGGCGCCGACGTCTACGCGAACAAGGAAAAGGAAATCGGCTGGTACGACGTCTCGCCGACCGATCACGCGGAGAACGATCCGCTACTGATGATGTTTCAAACAACGGAGAAAATCTTTCAGTGGCACGGCGAGACCTTCGATATCCCCAAAAGCACTCGCCATCTCGCCTTTTCTTCCCTGTGCGCCAACCAGGCGTTTCGTTACGGCAACAACGTCTACGGCTTTCAATTTCATCTGGAAGTCGACGAGCCGATGATTCATCGCTGGCTGCGGGTCGCCGAGAACCGTAAGGAAATCGCGGCGCTCGGCGGGACGATCGATCCCGAGCGCATTCACGCGAGATACGCCGGAGCACATAGCGCGACTCCATGAGCTGAGCGCGCGCGTTTTCGGCGAGTTCATCAACCTATTTGGCATCGAAAAGAAATATCGCCATCATCCGTCGCGATAACCCAAGCGTGTAACGATCACGGAGGTTGAAATACCGGCGGACCTCGGCTAGGTTCAGCTCGCGCAACGGCGAGAATACATTATGGACTGGTGGCTGTGGATCCTACTGGGTCTTCTACTTTTCCTCGCGGAGCTTACGACTCCGGGCGGCTTTTATATACTTTTCTTCGGCATCGGCGCCGTTATCGTCGGCATCCTGGTCGGCCTTCAAGCCGCAGGCCCTCCCTGGTTTCAATTTATCCTATTCTCCGCCGTCTCGGTACTTTGCCTTTGGCTCTTCCGTGAAAAATTGCTGCAGTTGACGCGCGGTCGCCCTTCGGAAAGCGTCGACAGCCTGGTGGGCGAAGTCGCCGTGCCCCTTGAAGACATTTCGGTGAACAGCGTGGGTAAAGCGGAAATGCGCGGCACGTCGTGGAACACGCGCAATATCGGGGATCAGCCTCTAGCCCGCGGTCAGCGCTGCAGAGTTGAGCGCGTCGAAGGTCTGATGATTTTCGTGCGCGCCGAATCAAACTGAAACGGAGACAAGTATGGGCGGATTTATCGTCGTCATCGTTCTCGCCTTTCTCGTCATCATCATCGTTGCCAAGACCGCCGTCGTGGTGCCGCAGCAGAGCGCCTTCGTCGTCGAGCGTTTGGGTAAGTATAGCGGTACCCTGGGCGCCGGTTTTCATATCCTCGTCCCTTTTCTCGATGTGATTCGTTACAAGCACTCCCTCAAGGAACAGGCGATCGATATCCCGCCGCAAGTTTGCATCACGCGCGATAATGTCCAGGTCTCGGTCGACGGCGTGCTCTACCAAAAAGTTTTAAATCCAGAGCGGGCTTCTTACGGCATCGGCGACTACATTTTCGGCATCACGCAGCTTGCCCAAACCACGTTGCGCAGCGAGCTCGGCAAGATCGAGCTCGACCGTACCTTCGAGGAGCGCACCAACATCAATACCCAGGTGGTCAGCGAATTGGACAAAGCGTCGGAACCCTGGGGCATCAAAGTGATGCGCTACGAGATCAAGAATATTACGCCGCCTCAAGATATTCTCGCCGCGATGGAAAAACAGATGCGCGCCGAGCGCGAAAAACGCGCGCTGATCCTGACTTCGGAAGGCCAGAGAGACGCCGCCATCAACAGCGCGGAAGGCGAGAAGCAGCAGGCGATTAAAGCCTCGGAAGGAAAGAAACAACAGCAAATCAACGAAGCCGAAGGACAGGCCGCGGCGATCCTCGCGATTGCCGATGCGACCTCCAGCGGGATCAGAAAAGTCGCCGAAGCCATCCAGCAACCTGGCGGTTTCGAGGCGGTGCAACTACGCGTCGCGGAAAATTATCTCATCGAATTCGGCAAACTGGCTCAAGCCGGCAATACGCTAATTTTGCCGGCGACCCTGAGCGACGTCGGCTCAATGATTTCCCTGGCGATGAATGTCATCAAGCAGCAAAGAAATCCCGCCGAC
Source organism: uncultured delta proteobacterium (assembly GCA_963755715.1). Taxonomy (GTDB): domain Bacteria; phylum Desulfobacterota; class Binatia; order UBA9968; family UBA9968; genus DP-20. The sequence goes on along the minus strand of CAVWLW010000033.1, from coordinate 221,200 downwards.
GGCGCCGTTCGATCTTAGCGACTCCGCCTTTCCGATCCAGCCGAATTATCTCGGCTAGCCGAGCGTGCCCAACGCTAACTTTTTGGCGGGCCGATCCGATATTCCCTCACGTGCGGGAAGCGGACGGCCAAAAGCGCCACGATGGCAAGAATCGCCACGGCCCCGGTGGTGGCAGCGAATTCCGTGCCGATCGCCGCGGCCAGAGCACCGAGTTGGAATTGGCCTAACTGCGGTCCGCTGTTGGTAAAGATACTATTGATCGAAGACATGCGCCCGCGCAAATCATCGGGCGTGCTCAACTGATTGATCGTCGAGCGCAAAATCGCGCTGATCGTATCGCCGATTCCGGCGCCGATCAGAAGCGCGATCGACAGCCAAAACCAATGCGATTGGGCGAAGCAGAACAGGCACACGCCGTAGATCGTCACGCCGAAAAGAATCCAGCGGCCGGCCCGGCGCGCCGGTCCCCACAGGCTGAACGCCAATGCACCGAGCAAAGAGCCGGCCGCGCTGGCCGCATACAGCAGGCCCAAGCCCCGCGGCCCAACGGTAAGAATATCGCGCGCATAAATGGGAAAGAGCGAGCGCATCGTGCCGAAAATATTCGCGCCAAAATCCATCATCAGAAACGGAAAAATGACGGCGTGGCCCCAGACAAAACTAAAACCCGCGCGCAGTGAATCGAGACTGATCGTGCGCCAGCCACCGCGCTCAGGCAACTGGGCGCGAATCAATGCCAGCGCCCCGAGCATCACCAGCCAAGAGAACGCGTCTACGGCGTAGCAGAGCGCGGGACCGGCGAACGCTAAGACGACGCCGGCGATCGACGGTCCGGCGATGGTGGCGATCTGCCGTTGGGTGCTGAAGATCGCCAAGGCGCGCGATAGATCTTCCGCCGGCACGAGGTTGGTGACGATCGCCTGGCGCGATGGCACCTCGAGAGAGCTAAAAAACGCCAAGAACACCGTCACGCCGTAAAGTTTTAACGGCGTCACATGGCCGGCCAACGCTATCAACGCCAGCGATCCTGAAACAAAAAATAAACTCCCTTGCGTGACCATCATCAACTTGCGCCGGTTCATCGCGTCGGCGAGCAAACCGCCGAACAGGAGAATAATCATTTGCGGCACGGCGCGGACCAGGCCGATCAGACCGATCTGCAGCGGCGAATTGGTAAGCTCATAAATTTGCCACGCCATCGCCACTTGAGTGAACTGGCTGCCCACGCTGGAAAGCAGCAGCCCGGTCCAAAACAGGCGAAAATCCCGGTGCCTGAGCGGCGAAAGAAGCTGATCCTTGTTTGAAGCCGGTGATTTCATGATGCCAAACACGTTAGATCGCCGCTCAGGACGCCCGAAACGATTGGAACGACCGGAACGTTTTGAACGATTGGAACCAAGAATTTATCTTTGGCATGTCGGACAATAAAACGCGCTGCGGTTGCCGATCGCCACCCGCTTGATCACGCTCGGACAAACCCGGCAGCGCTCGCCGTCGCGGTCGTAGACCCGTAAATGATTCTGAAACTCGCCGGATTTATCGTCGCCATCGCGATAGTCGGAAAACGACGTGCCGCACCAGCGAATCGCGTCGCCGAGCAGCTTGGGAATGAGTTGCGCGAGCACCTGAACCTGCTTGCGCGTTAAGCGATGCGCGCGCGTGGTCGGCTTGATGCCGGCCAACGCCAGGATCTCGTTGGCGTAGATATTGCCAAGGCCGGCGATGATCTGTTGATCGAGAAGTAGGTCGCGAATGCGGCGTTCGGATGAGCGCGTGAAGCGAAACAGATAATCCGCGCTTAGGGCGGGATCGAAGGGATCTAACCCGATCCGGTGAAGCTGTGGCAATTCATGTAAAGCCCGCCTTTTCGTCACCAGCGACAAGCCAAAGCGGCGCGGATCGTGATAGCGCAACTCGGCGCCATCGTCGAGGTGGACAATGATGTGATCGTGCTTCTTTCGCGCCGTGCTCGGCGCGACGCAGATCAGTTTGCCCGACATGCCGAGATGAAAAACCCAAACCGTATCGCCGGACAAATCAAACACGATGTATTTGGCGATCCGCGTGATCGCGTCGATCCGCTTTCCCGCCAGCGCTTTAAGCCCCTTCTCGTCCACCGGCAGCCGCAAGCGCGGCTCCAACACACGTACCCGGCGGATGGTTCGGCCCACGAGATGCGGCCGCAAGCTGCGGCAAACGGTTTCGACTTCGGGCAGTTCGGGCATAAAGTCAGTGTTCCGCGTTCAGTATTTCGTTGTCGCCGGAAAAGAAAAACTGGCCGTGCGCCGCATGGGCGAGCCGGATAAACTCATCGACACTGAGGGTCTCACCGCGCCGGCGCGGATCTATCTCTTGTGAACGAAGAAAATCTTCGACCGTGTCCCGCGTACGCTTCGAAAAAGCCGCGAGCGCATTGCCGAGCGTCTTGCGCCGCTGGGCAAACGCAGCGCGCACCAAATTGCGCAGCACCGGCCATTGATCGATCTCAAGCCGCGCCTCGGGAAAAAGCTCGATCTTAAGCACGGTCGAACGCACCTTCGGGCGCGGGAAAAAGGCCTCCGGCGAAACCGAAACCTTGCCGGTTATCCGTCCGTGTACCTGGCATAAAATCGACAGCGCGCCGTAATCTTTCGTGCCCGGGCCGCTGACAATTCGATCGGCGACCTCTTTTTGAACCATCAGAACCAAGGAGGAAAAATGCTCGCGCCATTCAAAGATCCGAAACAAGACCTGGGTGGCAATATTGTAAGGCAGATTACCGGCGAGCTTGATTTTCTTCCTGGCAAAAATCTTCGCCAATGAAATTTGCAAAATATCGCCCTGGATCAGATGTAGCTTCGGATCGGCGCCGAGCGCGCTGGCGCGCAGACGCTCGACCAGTAGAGGATCGATTTCGACCGCCCAGACTTGGCCTGCGTGCTCAAGCAGACGCCGCGTTAGAAAACCCAAGCCGGGGCCGATTTCGATGATCTCGTCCGCCGCCGAAAGATCGAGTAGTCGAATAATCGAATCAATCACGCGCTCATGAATTAAGAAATTTTGTCCCCGGCTCTTGCGCGGTTTGAAATTCGATTCGCGCAGCGCCGCGCGAACTTCTTCGTAAAGGGTCGCCATCCCCTTGAGCCTTTTGAAATCGAATCGATTGAAATAAATTAGAGCGTCAAGTCGGCGTCGGCGTTGAGATGATAATCATCACGTCGCCCGCGTTGGAGCGCATGATATCCAGCCAGAGCGATCATCGCGCCGTTATCCGTGCAGAACTTCGGCGCGGGATAGAAGACTTGCACACCTGCACCATCCGCTTTCTCTTTCATGCTGGCGCGCAGCCGGCTGTTGGCGGCGACGCCGCCGGACAGCACAATGCGCTTGACGCCGTTGGCCAACGCCGCCCGGATCGCCGGCTCTACCAACATATCGACGATCGCTTCCTGAAAGCTTGCGGCGATGTCGGCTTGTTGTCGTTCCGTCTGTTCCTTGCCTTGTTGAGTCTTTAGGTAATGCCACACCGCAGTCTTAATACCGCTGAAGCTAAACTCGTAGGCGCTCTTGTGAAAGCGCGCGCGCGGGAAACGAATGGCTCTGGCATCGCCGCTTTGCGCCAGTTGGTCGATAATCCGTCCCCCCGGATAGCCAAGCCCCATCATCTTGGCCACTTTGTCGAAGGCCTCGCCCGCCGCGTCGTCGCGAGTACCGCCCAGGTGAACGTAGTCGCCGACGCCATTCACGCGATAGAGCAGCGTATGCCCGCCGGACGCGAGCAACGCGATATAAGGAAACGAAACTTCATGTTCGAGATGGATCGCCAGCAAATGGGCTTCGAGATGATTGACGCCGACGTAGGGGATGCCCGAACGAAACGACATGCCTTTGACCAGGGACAGTCCGACGAGCAAAGACCCGACCAAGCCGGGGCCGTACGTGACGGCGATGCCGTCCAGATCTTGCAATCTCACATTGGCTTTTTGTAAGGCGCCGTCGACGATCGGCAAAATGGTTTTGATATGCTGGCGCGAAGCGAGCTCCGGCACCACGCCGCCATAGGGGCCATGCACCTGGTCTTGCGAAGAAACCACGTTGGCGAGAATCGTCCGTCCGTCTCGCAACACGGCCGCAGCGGTGTCATCGCAGGAAGTTTCCACACCGAGAATTAACATTGGAGAAGAGCGCTATTTGTTAACCGATTGCGGGTCGCCTTGCAAACGACTCAAGCCGTCGGCGGCGCTGCGATTGCCGGAATTAAAACGCAGGGACTGAACGTAGCTCGCTTCCGCCCGCTGCACTTGGCCCAGCGCCCGATAGTTGTCGCCGCGCAGCGCCTGTACCTCGGCCATCCAGAAGGGCTCCGAGCGTAACCGCGGTTCGACAATATCGAGAAAATTCAGCGATTCTCGGTATCGCCCCAAACGATACTGCGCCTTGGCTAGATAAAAATATCCATAGGGGTTGGTGGAGTCGATCACGATGGTTCTTTCCAAGCGCGTGAGCGCCTTGGCGGCTTCGCCGGCGTCGAGCAGCTTGCTGCCTTCGTCGGTGAGCCGCAACGACGCCGCGCGTTGCGGCGAGATGCCGGGAGTAATTTTGGCAAGCAATGAACTATCGTCCGGCAACGGCGCCGGAGTTGACTCCGGCGAAGCCGAACTCTCCGCCGGGCTCGAGGGGCGGGAGGAGTCTTTACCATCTCGGCCTGGAATATTCGGCGCGGGTGACTTGGACTTCAAGTCCTGCTCGCGAATTTTGCCTTCCTGGGGCAGCGGCTTGCGCGCCAATTCGGGCGGCGGTACGGGAGCCGGCGGCGGTGCCGGCGGAAATCGCGGCGCGGAAATGTTGCCATCGTTCGGCGGCAAAGGCCTACGGTAGGGCTGCTGCGGCGCGCAACCGTAAGCGCCCACAGCGAGCGCGATAGCGCCAAAAAATATTTGGCGAGCGACAGAAACCATGACCGGCGAAATTTTTACAGCGCCTCCGCGGGCGCGCGAGTTTGCACTGCGGGCGGACAAGGAGCGCTTCCCGCTCCGTTATCCTGTCCCGGCGCGCAATTTCCTGGAACATCTTCGCCGGGCAGCGGCGCCGGCTCGATGAAGTCGGTTACCGGCATGTTGGCCGTGGCGTTTTTCATAAATTCCGTCCAGATCGGCAGGGCCGCTTCCGCGCCCGAGAGGTTAAGCTTGCTCTGACCATCGAAGCCAACCCACACGACCGCGAGCAAATCCGGCGTATAACCGACAAACCAGGCGTCTTTGTAATCATTCGTCGTGCCGGTTTTGCCGGCCGCCGGCCGGGTAAATCCCCACCGTCGAGCCATCGCGGCGGTGCCCCGATCCAACACGCCCTTGAGCAGCTCGTTCATCATGTAAGCTATCTGCGGACTTAGGACCTGTTCATTGCGAACATCACGCTTCTCTAGTAATTGGGCATTTTGATCGATCACGTTTCTGACCGCCAGCGGTCGAGAGCGCACGCCGCCGTTGGCCAAGGTGGAAAACGCGACCGCGACTTCCAACGGCGTCACCTCGGCGGCGCCCAACGCAAGCGAAGGCACCGCCGGCAGCGGGCTTTGAATGCCCAAGCGTTTTGCGAGTTCGCGCACGCGCCGGATGCCGACGTCCTGCGCCACGCGGCTGGTCGCGGAATTGAGCGAGTTTTCCAAGGCGCGGCGAAACGTCACCGCGCCGAAGTATTGGTTGTTATAGTTACTCGGTTGCCAGTCCCGGCCATCATAGTTCCAGGTGAACTGGCTGTCGTTGATGATCGTTTCGGGCGTATACTTAACGCCGCTCTGCCCGCCGTACATCAGCGCCGCCAAATAGACGAAAGGCTTGAAAACTGAACCCGGCTGGCGCCGGGCTTGAAACACTCGATTGAATTGCGACTTGGGATAATTGCGACCGCCGACCATCGCCTTGATCTCACCGGTTTGAGGCCGCAACACGACGATCGCCCCTTCTAAGCTGTCGTCGCCCTTGCGGCGCAACGCCGGGTGAGCCGCTTCGAGCTTTTTAAGCCCTTCGACCAGCGCCCGCTCGGCGATTCGTTGAATGTTCAAGTCGAGGCTGCTGTAGATCCGCAGCCCTTCTTTGGTCAGGACCGCGTTGGAATAATTTTCCTCGAGCTCGCGGCGCAAATAATCGACATAGAACGGCGCATCATTCGTCACTTTCACCACGGCACGCTGGGGAAGTTTTTCGCGCATGGCAAAATCGTATTGCCGACGCGTGATGATCCGGTCATCGAGCAATTTGGCCAATACGACGTTGCGCCGCCGAGTCGCCGCTTCGGCGCTGCGATAGGGCGACAAGCGATTGGGCGCGCGAATCAGTCCGGCCAAGAGCGCCGACTCGCCCACCGTCAAATCGGAGAGCGGCTTGGAAAAATAAAACTGCGCGGCCTCCCACACGCCGAAAATGCCTTGGGAACCGCGTTGGCCCAGATAGATTTCATTGAGATAGTTTTCGAGGATCGTCTCCTTGGAATATTTTCGCTCCGCGATCAGGGCCATGACGGCCTCGGGAATTTTGCGACTGATCGTTCGCTCGTCGGTCAGAAAAAAATTTTTCACCAACTGCTGGGTGAGCGTACTGCCGCCCTGCTGAAAGCTCATGCTGCGCAGATTCACCCACATGGCGCGCAGAATGCCGATAGGATCGATGCCGTGATGGCTGTAAAAGCGCTCGTCTTCCACCGCCAACACCGATTTCACGAGCAGCGGCGGCACTTCGGATAGCTTGACGACTTTGCGTTCCTGCCAGATGCGCTCGTAAAGACCCGTCACCAGCTCGGGCTCGAGTTCCAGGGAAAACATCTCTTTGCCGGTCGCCATGCTTTCGATGCGGCGAACGATCGTGCCCTGAAGCGAGATGCGCACGGGAATCCCTTTGAAATGTTCGGTCGGAAAATCGAAATCGTGAAGATAGATTTCGATGAGATTGTCGGCTTTGGCGATCCGGTATTCTCCCTTGGATTTCGGTTCGGCGGGGCTTTCGAAATAGCCGAGGCGGCGCAATTTCTCGGCCAGTTCTTCGAGCCGCACGCTGATGCCGATGTAAAGGAGGTAACTGTCAGAATAAATTTTGGACGGAAAAACCCATTTCCGTCCCTCGAACTTTTCCGTGATGGTATCCTCGAGACGCTTCAAGTACCACGCCCCGAAAACCAAACCGCTGGAGGTAATAACCAGAATAATAACTAAGGATACGCTGAAAACTCGAAGTTTGGACTTAATCAAACCCAACGCCTCAAAGGTAGATAGATTCTCGCGCAGACCGAAGCCAAAAGCAACAAAACGAGGCCGGGTAAATCACCGCGCCTCGTTTTGCATCTACGCGTTTGGAATCGAACCAAGCTCAGCGCTGCGGCTTGAGCGCCAAAAAAATCGTGCTATCGCCGCGCCGCACCAAAAAGAGCACGCCGCGTCCCTTACGCGATCCGGCGACCGCCTTTTTATACTCGTCTACGTTGCGCACGGCCTTGCGATCGACTTCGAGGATGATATCGCCACGGCGAATTCCCGCTTCATCACCGGCGCTGCCGGCTTCCACGGAGGTGATGACGACGCCTTCGGATTTTTCCAGTCCGAGGCTTTCCGCCATTTGCGGCGTCAGCCTTTGGACGGTGAGCCCCAACTCGCCTTTCTCAGGCACAGCGGCGACAACTTCTTCTTCTTTGAGCTCACCGACAGCGACGCTGAGCGCGATCTCTTTCTTGTCGCGCAAGACCTTCATCCGGACTTTTTTATCCACCGGCGTGCGCGCGACGATGATCGGCAGGTCACCCGAATCTTTGACCTCCTTGCCGTCGAATTCGACGATCACATCACCGACTTTGACCCCCGCTTTATCGGCCGGCCCGTCCTTGGAAACGTTGGCGACCAAGGCGCCGTAACTTTTTTCCATGCCCAGGCTTTCACCGATTTCCGGCGTGACCTTTTGAATCAGCACGCCGAGATAGCCGCGTGTGACTTTACCTTTGCCGCGCAACTGCGGTAGCAGTTCTTTCACGAGATTGATCGGGATAGCAAAGCCGATGCCGATGTTGCCGCCGGTCCGGCTGAAGATGGCGGTGTTGATGCCGATGACCTCGCCGCGCAGATTGATCAGCGGTCCGCCGGAGTTGCCCGGATTGATCGACGCGTCCGTTTGAATGAAATTATCGTACGGCCCCTGACCGATGTGACGCCCTTTGGCGCTGACGATCCCAGAAGTCACTGTGCTGTCCAGTCCGAAAGGATTGCCGATCGCAACGACCCATTCACCGACCTCGAGCTGGTCGGAGTCGCCCAAGCCGGCGACGGGAAGGCTAGTTGTAGCGTTGATCTTGATAATCGCGATGTCGGTTTTTTGATCCCGACCGATGACCTTCGCTTCATACTCCTGATCGTTGGAAAGTTTGACGACGATCTTGGATGCATTCTCGACTACATGGTTGTTGGTCAGAATCGACCCGTCACCATCGATGATAAAGCCGGAGCCCAGGCTGCGCTGGCGCTGTGGGCCGCGCGGTTGCGGATTACCGAAAAAGCGCCGCCAAAAATCGTTGAACGGATCTTCTTCGCCGCCGCCGAACGGGCTGCCGAACTCTTGCGGCGAACCGCGCCCTTCGCTCACTTGAGTGGTCGATATATTGACGACAAGCGGCTTTACTTTTTTCGCCAGATTCACGAAATCCGGCAAACCGGCGGATGTGCGCGACTCCGGTGTGCCGGCGTCACCCATGAAATTCACCGCCCGGCCAGGCGCGAGCCAATCCAAACTGGCGCTGATCCCAAGTCCGACCGCGAGCGAGATCAACGCGGTCAACACAACCCCTTTAAAGCTTACGCCGCTGCCCCAGATGTCGCTCAACTTCATCGCTAACTCCTATCGCTTCTTAACCGCTTCGACATACTTCATGCGCAGATCGAAGAGAATATCTTGCATCAAACGATCTTCGTTCGGGTCGAGATTGCCTCGCGTTTTATCTTTGAGCATGGCCAAAATATCGATCATCTGTTTCGCCACCGGCACGTCGGTTTCAACTTTTCCGCTGATCGGATTGCCGATCTCCCCGAGATGCATGAGCGCTTGCGTGCTCAAACTGATAACGAAGGTCGAAAAGTTGATCTCCGGCAGCGGTTCTTGCTCCACCGCCTCAGAACGCCCAGCGCTTTCGGCGCTCTGCTCGGCCGCGCGCGAAGTCCCTTCGGTTTCTTCGGACACCTTTTCGCGGGCTTCACCGGTATCGGGCGAGAAACGCCGCCGATCCTGGATCGTAAATCCTTTGCCTTCAGCTGGTTTTCCTTCCTCATTAGCCATGCTGGACTCCTGAATAGACGCGAAAAAAAGCCTGGGAATCACGCGGCGCGCATGCCGCTGGATTCTCAGGCGTCGTTTTGCGCAGTAAGGATCTTAATATGCGCCGGCCCGGCGCACACTCTCTACACGCCTCAGTATTAAATCAATGTTTTTGCGCAATTTTTGTTGGCTATGCTTGGCTCAAACTGTAATCCCTGGCCTAGCCCTTGTCAAGGTAAGGACCTCCGGCAAGTGCGCTAAGAACCTGATAACTTCCTTGGATTCGAAAGCGGTCAAACAAGAACGATGCCAGCAATTTTTCATCAGCCGCTCCGAACAGGGCGAGCACTCGATGTTACGGCTAAGGATCTCGACTTTTCGCCCGCGCGGCGCCCATTGCTCGGCGGCGGAAGGACCGAACAGAACGACGCTCCGAACACCAGTAGCCGCGGCGACATGCGATACGCCGCTGTCGTTACCCAGATAAACATGGCTGCGCGCGATCAACGCCGCGACCTGCGACAAACTTAATCCACGCACCACGACACACTGGCGATCAAGCCGTTCAATGCCGCCGCGCTCTTCCTCGACCGGACCGACGAGTAAAATGATTGCGCCGCCGATGCGATCGCGCCACCACTCGGCGACAGCTAGAAAAAATTCCTCCGGCCAATTTTTTTCCCGCGCGCCGCTTCCGGCGGCCATCGCTAAAATCGGACGGCGATGAAGGTCGTGCAGTGAAAAAAATTCATCGCACCAGGCCGCTTCGTGCCGATTCAGCTCGATTACCGGTTGAGCGCCGGCGAGCGAACTTAAGTTCAAACAGCCGAGATAATAATCGGTCTGGTGTAACCGCGCATGGGTGGGCGCGAAAGGAAATATGCGCGCTTTGCCGGGCGCGACCCGTTGCAGCCGGCGGACAAACTCTTTTTGTTGACTTCCCAACCATGAATAAACCGCAGAGTAAGCGCCGAAGAAACCCTGCAGAGATTCCAGCGCGACTTCATCTTCAACGAAGAGGTTGCGGACTTCGGGCCGCTCCAGCGAGCGCGCCGCAACTCCGCGGGGAACAAGCGTGGCGAATTCGCCGCGCGCGAAAAGGTCCACGTCGGCAGCATCCGCCAGTATCCGTAGCGCCGGGAGGAAACAGACGAAGTCGCCGAGAGCGCCGGGAAATATCGCGCAGATCCGGTCTCGAACCAACGCGGAGTCATTGGCAGCCGCTGTTTTCATTGACTTTAAGGAGTCGAAAATATAGCATTTGCTGAGCGGCAATTCTAATTTCACGCCTTTAACGAAAGACGAGCAAATCAGTGACGAACTTGAATGGCGCCCGATCCGTTCTGGATCTCATCGGCTCCACCCCCGTGGTTAAGCTAAGGACACTGCCGGGGAAAGATGACGCCGAAGTATGGGCGAAAATGGAATCATTTAACCCGGGAGGTTCAGTCAAGGATCGCATCTGTCTCAACATGATTGAGACGGCCGAGCGCCAAGGAAAGCTCAAGCCCGGTGCGACGATCGTCGAACCGACTAGCGGCAACACGGGGATCGGTCTTGCCTTGATCGCCGCCGTTAAGGGTTATCGGCTGATATTGACGATGCCCGACACGATGAGCGAAGAGCGCCGCAGCCTGCTCTGCGCTTATGGTGCGCGTTTGATCTTGACCCCTGATACCAAAGGGATGGGCGGGGCAATTCACAAAGCCGAGGAGTTACTAGAGCAAAATGGCGAATATTTCATGCCGCAGCAGTTCAACAATCCGGCAAATCCGGATGTGCATCGAAAGACCACGGCCGTCGAATTACTGAAGCAGTTTAAACGCATCGACGCGTTCGTCGCCGGCGTGGGCACCGGCGGGACGATTACCGGAGTCGGCGAAGTGCTGAAGGAGAAGATGAAGGGCGTGCGGATTTGCGCGGTGGAACCCGCGGCTTCACCGGTGATTTCCGGAGGAGAACCCGGTTATCACAAAATCCAAGGAATCGGCGCCGGCTTTGTTCCGGCGGTCTTGAATCGACAGATCCTTGACGAAATAATTAAAGTCAGCGACGAAGAAGCGACCCATCATGCGCGTCGGTTGGCGGCCGAAGAAGGGCTGCTCGTCGGTATTTCTTCGGGCGCCGCCTGTTGCGCCGCGTTGAAGGTAGCCAAGAGTTTGGGCAAAGGCCATGTCGTCGTCACTATCTTTGCCGACAAGGGCGAACATTATCTGAGCACGGATCTTTTTAGCGACAAACGATGGACGCAAAATTCGAACGCCTGACCCAGCTCCTTCGCGAACACGATTCGTTGTTGGTCGCGTTTTCTGCCGGCGTTGATTCGACTTTCCTGCTCAAAGCCGCGCATCTCGCTCTTGGTGACGGGGTTGTGGCATTGACCGCATCTTCACCCAGCGCGCCGCCGTGGGATCTCGACGCTGCCAAAGAATTCGCCGGTCGCTTGGGCTGCCGTCACATTGTCCTTGAGTCCCATGAATTGGCAAATCCGTCGTATGCGCAGAATCCGGTGAATCGCTGTTTTTTCTGCAAAGACGAATTGTATCGGATCTGTCGCGCCGAGGCCGACAAGCTCGGCATAGCCACGATTGTCGACGGGACCAATCTGGACGATTTGCAGGATCATCGGCCCGGACTGAAAGCGGCAAATGAATGGGGCGTACGGCATCCTTTGGTCGAAGCCGAGATAACAAAGGATGACATCCGGCGTTATAGCCGTGAGCTCGACCTGCCGACATGGGATAAGCCATCGAGCCCATGCCTTTCTTCGCGATTTCCTTATGGAACGACAATCACTCTCGAACGGTTACACAAAGTCGGCAGCTGTGAAGTCTTCATGAAGTCGCTTCACTTCCGCGAGTTTCGCGTGCGTTTTCACGGCGACCTCGCAAGAATCGAAGTTGCGCAACAGGAAATCGACCGCCTGTTCGACAAGGCGACCCGGGATGCCATCGTGAAGAGATTCAAAGAAGTTGGATTCAACTACGTAAGCGTCGATCTGCAAGGGTTCCGCAGCGGCAGCCTGAACGAGGTCATGCAAAAAAAAGCCGTCTAAGGCACCCGGCCTTGCCGGATCAAGGTTTCGGCGAACCACAAGTCTTCGAGCACGGTGATTTTAATATTCGTTGGTTCACCTTGAACCACGAAAACCGGCTTGCCGAACCGCTCCACCACCATCGCGTCGTCGGTAAATTCCGCGCTTTCCTTCGCCGCTTGTTCATGTGCCGCGACAATCAACTCGCGCTGAAAGACCTGCGGCGTTTGTATTTCCCAGAGCTTGTTTCGGTCCGGTGTACTTTCAATCCATTGCTCTCCTGACACAACTTTAATCGTATCGCGCACCGGTAATCCCGGCACCGCTGCGCCGTGGATGGCCGCGGCATCGATGCAGCGATCGATGAGTTCGGTCGACGCAAAAGGCCGAGCACCGTCGTGGATGACGACGAGATTGGTATCCAGCGCAATCTTCTCTAAACCGCGCCTAGCGGATTGTTGGCGCGTCGCGCCACCGGTCTGCAAAATCCAAGAACGTTTTTGCAGCGCCGGATCGGTGCGCAACATCGCTGTACAATGCTCAAGATCAGCCACGCCGATCACCAAGATCACCTTTTCGATCAGCGTCGACGAGAACATTCGATCCAAGGTGCGCAGCACCAATGGCCGCCCAGCCACAGGCAAATAGGTCTTGGACAGGTCGCCGCCGATCCGGCGGCCTGTCCCGGCAGCAAGAATGATTGCGGTTACATGATTCATGGGCGCAAAACAAAAGAGCCGAGGGCAATGCTCTCGGCTCTTGGAAAACAATAATAAATCAGGCCAGGTCAGTGAGTAAAAATATGGCGCAACTCTTCCATGATCTTTTCTTCGGAATGAGAGCGCGCGATCGACAACTCTTTAACTAAAAGATTACGCGCCGTGTCCAACATCTTTCGCTCACCAAAGGAAAGTTCCTTGTCGCCTTTGAGAACAAATAAATCGCGCAATACCTTGGCTATCTCAAGGATGGATCCGGTCTTGATTTTTTCCGTGTATTCGCGATAGCGGCGATTCCAAGTCTGTTGGTCGGTTTCGACCTTTTTCTGGCGTAAGACTTTATATACTTTGGTAACCATGGCGCGGTCAATTATTTTACGCAAGCCCACCGATTCTACATTGTCGATCGGTATCATGATCTTCATATCGGACTCGAGAATGCGCAGCATATAAAACTTTCTCTCGGTACCCGATATTACATGGGAACGTATCGCTTCAATTTCCCCTACCCCGTGGGCAGGGTAAACGACTTTCTCGCCTACCTTGAACATATGGATCCTCCTGAATCAAAACTTTCACCGCTTTGACCAATACTGAATTTGCGCTGGGACTGACTAATGAAGGCTTGAAGCTGTTGCTGAGGAGAGAAGGATTGGGAGAAGCTGACTTGGCTGAGCGGCTGACTGGAGTTAGTTTGTGGACAAAACATCTCTAAAGCGCCGCTCTCTTTCGTCCCCCCGACCTCGGGGGACCTATCAAAAAAATTAGCGGTCGGTAAAGCTGACCGCTATTTAACTTCTTTCTAACAGATTAGTTATACACCAGACATCGAGAAGGCGTCAAGGGCAGGGCGAAGTACTGAAAGAACTGTGCTTTCAATAGTTTAAACGTCGAATATTAATATTCACTAAAAATCAACAAATAGACAGGTTTGAAGTTGTAATTCAGTCCTTGGAGACGAGTTCAAGCGTCATCGCTAAGGCATCTTCGCCGTCATCGGAATAGTAGCCTTTACGTATCCCTGTGGCGACAAACCCCAGTGATTCATAAAGTTTTTGCGCTTGAATATTTGATCGACGAACCTCAAGCATCACACGAACATTAGATTGGCGTTTGGCTTCGCTAACGACCTGCCCCAAGAGCACACGAGCAATGCCGCGCCGGCGAAAATCGACATGCACCGCGATGTTATGAATATCCAATGCGCCCGGTAGCATCCAGAAAAGAACATAGCCGACAATTCGGCCATCAATCTCAGCGAGGATCGAACGCGCGCATGCGACTTGCAGTTCCTGCAGAAAAAACCCGGTACTCCACGGAAAGCGAAACGAGGTCCGTTCAATGACCATGACCTCATCTAAATCCGCTGTGGTCATCGGACGAAATCGCACGATGTCGCCGGACGCAAAAGGGCCACAGGCGAGATCCTCCTGTGGCCCTTCGAAAGAATTCAGCCCTGTTTTGGCTTCGCTATCGATCTTCACGCTCCCGCGATCGCTCTTATGCTTTTACCAGCAATACTTCGAGAAGTTTATTTTCGAAATGGTGCGCCAGCCCGACAATTCTGTCGCGAAATGGAATCACCGTTGTGAACTCCGGCGGAAAGGCTCCCACGCTAGAGGAAATCTTCCGCACTTTCTCGTCCGAACATTTTCCCTTGACGACGAGCTGTTCGTCTTGCAATAGCAAGTCGTAATCGTAGTCCGGCATTTCGTCCGATAATTGTGTCCGGCTGGCTATACCAATATCCGGTATCCAGCGTGGAAACTCCATGCGCACGAGATAAGACGCGCCACGATCCTCCACCGTATAAACGTTGCCGTAACGTCGCTCTCTTTCAAGCTTGTCGACAAACCCTTTGGAGTAAAAGCCTTCTACCGGAACAGGAATCTCTCTGACCAACCCGGTATATTTGGCCAGGAGAAAATCGGCAGCTATGGCCAGCGGCACGCCGTAAAAAGAAGGCAGGAAAGTCATTTCATTCGCCGGCTTAGCCTTAAAAATACCATCTTTTAATCGAATAACTCCTTCCACCGTGGCGAGTAATAATCCGATCACAACGTACTTGTTGATATCTTGGCTAAATATCACCTGCACACCGTTGGTTGCCGCGGCGATCGCCATACAAACCAGCGGATACAAAACTGCGTTGTGAACAATATTGAGTCCGGTGCTCCCGGCCGCAGTGAACAATGGTGTCTGCATCGCCATTTCGAGCCGCTTCTTGATACTGTGCGGCAACGCACCGATCACCGGCTGGAGTAAAATTACCATCCACCAAGCTATTCCTTTAAGAGTTGTTCCGGCGCGACCGTATTCCTTCGCCGCTTCTTCATAGCTAATCGATAGCTCGTGCGGAAAAGTTTTTTTCGGCCGCGGCTCTTTTTTGGCAGGCACAGGTTTCGGCGCGGCAGCGAGCGGCGGAGGAGGTGATGGTGTTTTAGCTATCTGCGAACTTGGCACCGCGGCTGGCTTTGATGCCGGGATCGGAGCAGCAGCGGCGGCGGGTTTTTCTACCTGAGCCTCTGCTTGGACGCTCGGAGCCGCTGCGCCGTCGGCTGGTCCTTTTCTGAAACGAGATTGAAAATTCTCGCCAAAGTCGGTCTCGGGATGCAACGCGCGCGCGCGCGCGATAAGAACCTCTTCGCTTTCAATATTGTTTTGATCGGTCACACAAACATCGACCGGGCAAACCGCCGCGCAGGCTTCGTAGTCATGAAAGCCGACGCACTCGGTGCACAGCAGCGGATCGATCACATAAACGGGATCACCCTGGCTGATTGCGTTATTCGGGCACTCCGGCTCACAGGCCCCGCAATTAATGCAATCACTGGTAATCATCGTCGCCATAGCAAAAACTCCTAAATTTTTTAATTACGTGTTTCGCTCTAGGTTGTCAATAATTTACGCCGTTGTTGAAAGTCGGCGAACGTTCATGTTACCTGTCATGGCGAGGGCGGCGTACCCAAGTGGTTAAGGGAGAGGTCTGCAAAACCTCGATGCAGCGGTTCGAATCCGCTCGCCGCCTCCAGTTTCCCGCTGATCGTTTCCGGACGCGAACCGTCAACTTCAATACGGATTTACTGTTGTCATCGCCTAACATTTACCGCCCCAACAAACGATCCAGCTCGCCGCTTGCGTCCAGTTGCCGCGCATCGTCGTAACCGCCGATCGGCTCGCCATCGATAAATATTTGCGGCACTGTGAACCGCCCTGAGCGCGTTTCCATTTCGGCTCGCCGCTGCGGATCATGGGTTACGTCGATCTCTTCGAAAGTTACCTCTTTCGACCGTAGTAAAGACTTGGCACCGGTACAATACGGACAATAACTCGTTGTATAGATCACCACTTGGGCCATGTGAAGCACGACCTCCAACACCATCATAACATATTCGTCCTGCTTAGGCGTTGCTTGAATGCCGGCTGCTATTTTGCCATTAGTGTGGCGTGAAATTAGTCGGCTTAACCGGCGGCATCGCCTCGGGGAAAAGCACGGTTGCGGAAATTCTCAAGCGCCAGGGCGCCGCGATCATCAACGCGGATGTCCTGGCGCGCGAGGTGGTCGAACCCGGCCACCAAGCTTGGACCGAGATTGTTAACACCTTTGGCATCGCAGTGCTGCAACCGGACCGCACTCTCGATCGGCAAAAACTGCGCGCGATCATATTTGATGATGCGGCAGCACGAAAAAAAATCGAATCCATTATTCATCCGCAGGTCCGCGCGCTGGCC
The DNA here is from genome assembly GCA_963755715.1 of uncultured delta proteobacterium. Taxonomy (GTDB): domain Bacteria; phylum Desulfobacterota; class Binatia; order UBA9968; family UBA9968; genus DP-20. The sequence continues at coordinate 204,449 of CAVWLW010000033.1, read as the reverse complement.
GAACAACGCATCCGCGAGCACGCGGCCGCCGGCTATGCCGTGATCGTTTACGAAGTGCCATTGCTCTTCGAAGGCAACCTACAAGAATGGCTGCGTCCTGTGATCCTGGTCGCCTGCGACGTCGACACTCAACGAAACCGCTTACAAAGCCGCGACAATCTCAGCGCGGCACAAGCCCAGAAGCATATCGATGCGCAGATGAGCTTGGAGGCAAAACGGCGACTCGCAGATTATGTGATCGAAAATAATGGCAGCCTGGAGGACCTCAAGCGCCAAGTCCAAGCGGTTTTAGAAAAAATCAAAACTACTTGACCCGCTCCTGATACGAGCCGTCAGTCGGGTCGACGCGCACCTTGTCGCCCACCTGAACAAATGGTGGCACTTGGACTATAACGCCGGTCTCTAGCTTCGCCGGTTTATACGAAGCGCTGGCGGTGGCGCCTTTCATGGAAGGCTCGGTATCGACGACTTCCAAATCAACGGTTGACGGCGGATTGATCCCCACCGGTTTGCTATCGTGAAATTCGATCCCAACCACCGAGTTCGGCAACAGGTATGAGAGCAAATCGCCGATGTCTTCGGCCGGCAAGGTAATTTGCTCGTAGGTCTCCGTATCCATAAAAGTGTGCAGGTCCCCTTCGGCATAAAGGTACTGCATTTGCCGGTTATCGAGAATCGCTTGATCGACCCGATCCTCGGAACGGAATTTGTATTCCGTGCCGATGCCGGTCTTCAAGTTTTTCATTTTTGTTTGCATGAAGCCGCGCTTGTTGCCCGGGGTCAAATGATGCACCGCCGTCACCCGAAAAAGGCCGCCCTCATGGATGATGATCATGCCGGGTCTGAGTTGGGTCGCCTGAACCATTGCGTACCTCTTAAAATTTGCTCCCTGTTGGTTAACAGTTTATCGGCGCCGCTTCAATGCGGCGTCCTCGCGGCTGGTAAAATAACCGATGCCGCTACGCGTAGAACCCGCGCCACAGCATCGCCCGCGCCACGCGATCGATACCGATCATCAGCGCCGCCAGACGCATGTTGACCGATTGCTTCTGGCTCATTGCGAGCACTTCTTGGAAAGCTTTGAGCAAAATTTCACGCAGCTTGTTATTGACCTCCGCCTCGTTCCAAAAAAAGTTTTGCAAGTCCTGCACCCACTCGAAATACGACACCACGACCCCACCGGCATTGGCCAAAATATCCGGGATTAAAAATACCCCTTTATCGTGCAGAATCGCATCGGCTTCGGGCGTGGTCGGACCGTTCGCGCCCTCGGCAAGGATCCGGCATTGCAACGTGCCGCGTTTTTTTCTGTGATTTGCATCTCGAGCGCTGCCGGAACCAGGATATCGCATTTCAGCTCCAAGACTTCGTCATTGCTAATCTTGTCGCCGTAGGGACAGCCCTCGAGGCTGTGATTCTTGTCGGCGACTTCGAGCAGTTTGTCCACCGGCAACCCTTTGGTGTCGACGAACCCGCCGGTTCGATCGGAAACCCCGATGATCTTGACGCCGATGTTTGCGAGTTCTTTGACGGCCACCGAGCCGACATTGCCGAAGCCCTGCACCGCCGCGGTGCACTTGGAGAGATCGATACCGAGATAGCGCGCCGCTTCAATGATCATATAAACGACGCCGCGGCCGGTGGCTTCGCGCCGGCCGAGCGTGCCACCGATCGCCACCGGCTTGCCCGTCACGATTTCCGGCACAGCATGGCCCTTGTGCTGAGAATAAGTGTCCATGATCCATGCCATCACCTGCTCGTTGGTTCCCATATCCGGCGCCGGCACGTCGACTTCCGGTCCGATGATATTCAATATTTCCGCGGTAAAACGCCGCGTCATCGACTGCAGCTCGCTGCGCGAAAGATGCGCGGGATCGCAAGCGATGCCGCCCTTCGCGCCGCCGAGCGGCAAGCCGACCAGCGAGCATTTCCAGGTCATCCACATCGCCAGCGCCGAGACTTCGCCGAGGTTCACCGCCGGGTGATAACGGATACCGCCTTTGAACGGACCGAGCACATCGTTGTGCTGAACCCGATAGCCGGTAAAAACCTGCACGCGGCCGTCGTCCATGCGAGTCGGCACGCTGACGATCATCGCCCGATCGGGGCGGCGCAGGCGAGCCGCCACGTTGGCATCGATGCCGAGCTTGCTCGCGGCCACGTCAAACTGCCGCACCGCCATGTCACTCGTCGCGCTGTGCCATTCATCCGCCATCTTGTCCTCCGCTGATGCAATTGTCTGAAGACGTCGAATCGCGAACTAACCCGGCGGCCACGTCATCTGTCGCCCGCCGAGCAGATGATAATGCAAGTGAAAAACACTCTGACCGGCGTCGGGACCGGAATTAACCGCCACCCGAAAGCCGCTTTCGGCGATGCCGTGATCGCGGGCAAGCTGAGCGGCGACTTGAAAAATCTCGCCGATGATCGCGTCGTCCTCTGGCTCGATATCGAGCACGCCGGCGATGTGCTTGCGCGGAATGATCAGAAGATGAACCGGCGCCTTGGGATTGATGTCTTTAAAGACGACGACGTAATCGTTTTTAAAAACGACGTTGGCTTTTATCTTCTCGGCGACGATGCCGCAAAATAGGCAGTCGGTCATGGCGTCCTCCCAATGGGTTATCCCCGCTCACGAAAATCACTCGTTATCGTCAGCGCCGGGAAGCCTCGCATAGATCCGTTCGTCGGCGATCTCGATCGGCACGCTTTGCAAAGCGAGGCCAAAGCAGGGACCCCAGACGCATTCGCCGGTCGGCGGCTCGAACACCGCGCCGTGCGTGGCGCACATGAGATAACGGTTATCCGAGCTAAAAAACTGGTTGTTGACCCAGTCGAGCGTGATCCCGGTATGAGGACAGCGATTGACGTAAGCGAAATAATTGCCTTCGTAGTTGACCAGCAAGGCCTCGAGGTCGCGCTGGCCACGGCGCAAAGTGAATTTCTTGCTCTTGCCGTGCTCCAGCTCCCCCACGGTGCCGACCCATTTGCCCACGGATTTCTTTTGTCCTGTACCCATCTTAACAGCCTTCACTCCGCCAGCGGCTTCAGGTCGCCCGGTGGACAGGCGACGAGAACTTCGCCACGATCGACGCGCACCGGTAAACGATAGAGCGACTCGCCTTTGCAGGGGCCGTCGATGCACAGTCCGGTGGCAAATTCGTAAAGCGCGCCATGGGTGTAACAACGCAAAAAGCGTCCGTCGTCGCTGATAAATTCATCGCGGACAAAGTCGAGCGGCGTCGGCATGTGCCGGCAGCGGTTCACGTAGGCGTGAAAACTTCCCCGGTCGTTGATCAGAAATGCATCCAAGCGATATTTCTGGCAGATCAACCAGAATTTTTTTACCGACCCAGGCGTCAAGTCGTCCACCTTTGCGATCACCCGTCCGCCGCCCCGGCTTTCGTCAGCCATCCGGCGCCGATCGCGCCAAAAGAGCCAACGCTGAATCGCCAAGCCAATGAGATAGAGCGCCAAAAAAATCAGAGAAAGATAAATCGTCAGAGCCATGGGCAGATCGAGCGTGGTTATTCGGAATCTTTGTCGACAAGCTCGCGAATCCGCTTCACTTCATTAGCGGTTTGGCGCCCGGAAATGCCCATGACCTTCATCAGCTCGGTCGTCATCTCCGCGGTCACCTGATCTTGAACGCTGCCTTTGCCATCCGGATTGGCTTGCAGAAACACCAGGATTTTTTCTTTGTCGATTCCGGTTTGCTCCAAGCCGTCGAGAAACTGTCCGTAACTGACCTTGCCGCGTAGCTCGGCGACGCGGGCGAGAAGCTTCTTACAATCGCCGCAAACGCGTCCCAACAGTCCGGCGCTCGCGGCGCAGTAAATACATTTACCCATGAACTTGGATCTCGCTCATCCTTCGCCAGAGCATTACTTCTTCACCGCCATGGCGTCGGCCCACAGGTTTTGCAACCCTTCGCTCAAAAGACTGTTGGTCGCCACGACGCCGCGATGCTTGGGCAGCTCGCGATTGAATCGCATCGGCTTGCCCTCGCCGTCCACCACCTTGCCGCCTGCTTCTTCGATCATCAGCACGCCGGCGCAAATATCCCACTCGTGAATGTTTCGAAACGTAATGGTAGCGTCGCCGTCACCGCCCGCCACTTTGGCGAGCCGATAGGCAATGCTGCCCACCGGCCGTATCGCACAGTGGTCGACGAAAACTTGAAATTTTCTTTGCGGCTCGGAGCGGCTCACCAAAAGTGAAGCGCCGTTGATGTCACGGCGCGAACTGACGTGAATGGTGGCGTCATTCAAGAAAGCCCCTTGGCCCAGCGCGGCTTTGTAAAAACGCTCCTTCGCGGGGTTATAAACAATCGCGACCTGCGGTCGACCGTCGACCACAAAGGCAATCGATACGGCAAATTGCGGTACGCCTTCGATAAACTCTTTGGTCCCGTCGATCGGATCGACGACCCACACCCGCGACAAAGCTAAGCGCTCGGAATTGTCCTGATCTTCTTCCGATAGCCAACCGTCGGCGGGGAACGACTCAAGAACCCGCTGGCGAATGATACGATTGGCTTCGAGATCGGCTGAGGTGACCGGATTATTTTTGCTTTTCTCGCGGACATCGAACTTGCCGTTGAACAAGCTCATCACAGCCGCGCCCGCCTCGCGCGCGGCTTGCTCCGCCGCAGCCAATTCTTCACTGTACTGAAAACTGTTTGTCAAATTCACACCTGGAGTGACCTTTCTAATTAGACACCAGAACGGGAATCTAGGCAACTCGGGGCGTCGTCTCTAAAAAGGCCGGACCCTAGAAAGTGGCGGGAACTATCCAGTGACGTGCAAATTTTCAATCCCGGCAAGCATAACCGCGCCGGCCTCACTCATCTCTTTGAGAGCCTGCACGGAGTCATTGGGGTTTAAATCGACGCCCCGAACTGCATCGCCGATCACCATAACCTTAAATCCCTGACTCAAACCGTCAAGCACGGTCTGCTTTACGCAGTAGTCGGTGGCCAATCCGCCGACAAAGATTCTTTCAACTCCGTGTTGACGCAGCAGATCGCCGAGGAGCATGCCGGCTGAGTCACGGCCTTGGAAGCCGGAGTAGCCATCTTCGCTTGGTGCCATACCGGTTGAAATTATGACAATCTCTTTTGCGAGTTTTAAATCGGCATGAAATTCGGCGCCGTGGGTTCCTTGCACGCAATGCACCGGCCACATCCCACCGTAGGCTTTGAAATGGATCGTTTTTGCCGGATGCCAATCGCGCGTGGCAAAGATCGGCAACCGGGCATCCAGGAATTTTTCAATATATCGGTTCAACACCGGTACAACTTCGTCTCCGTTTCGAACGGCGAGTGCGCCGCCCAGGCAGAAGTCATTTTGTACATCGACAATGATGAGTGCGTCTTTTCCCGGCATCGATTTCAATTATAAAGCATGCTAGCTTCGTTGCAATTGGCATTATCCACTCCACATCTCGCCATGACGATTAAAGCGGTTTTTTTTGACGCGGCGGGCACCTTGATCAAGCCCGCCAGGAGCGTGGGCGAAAGCTATGCGGCGATCGCCGCCAAGCACGGCAAAGAGGTTTCGTCGACAAACATCACGGAGCGCTTCCGAACGTGCTTTGACGCCGCGCCGCGGCTGGCATTTCCCGGCGCCACCGAAGACACCGTGGCCGCACTGGAACGCGATTGGTGGAAAAGCTTGGTTGCCCAAGTCTTTGAGCCGTGGAGCCCATTTGTCCGTTTCGAAGAGTACTTTGCCGAGCTGTTCGCTTATTTTGCCTCGCCCAACGCGTGGACGCTCTATCCCGAGGTGCTAGAAACGCTGACCTCGCTCAAAGAACGCGATTTAATTCTTGACGTGATCTCGAACTTCGATTCACGGCTAGTGCGAATCCTTGACGGTCTGGGCGCGGGTGCGCAATTCGAAAATATTTTCGTATCCAGCCGGGTTGGCTACGCCAAACCCGATGGGCGGATCTTTAATGCCGCGCTGAGCTGTCACGGTCTCGCCCCCGCACAGGCGCTTCACGTTGGTGACAGTGAGATAAATGATCTATCCGGCGCCAACCAAGCCGGCCTAAAAGGCATCCTGGTTGAACGGGGCAAAACATCCGCCGCGCCGGCTTCCGACCGCATCAACAGCTTGCGGTCGATCTTAGCGCTGCTCGATGATTGAGCGCTGGTGGGCAAACTTGCTAGATTCGAATCGCTGGACCAAAGCATGGGATGGAGGATTCAATGACATCATCGAGTTGGCAACAAACCGAGTCTGATAACAGCTCAATGCGGCTGCATCTGAGCGCGCCGGACGGCGCGGGCCCGTTCCCCGCGATGGTCGTGATTCAACATCAAGGCGGCGTCGACGAGTTCGTGCGGAACATGACCGAGCGTCTCGCCGGCGCCGGCTATCTTTCCGTCGCGCCCGACCTTTATCACCGCGACGGCCCGGATTGTAAAGACGACCTCGTGACCCGACGGTCGCGCCTGAGCGACCGAAGAATCATCAACGACATCAACGCCACAGTCGGCTTCTTACAAAACCACAGCGCGGTCGACGCCGGAAAGATTGGGATTATCGGATTTTGCATGGGCGGGCGGGTGGTTTATCTCATGGCTGCCGCCATTCCGGCATTCAAAGCAGCGGTCGCTTATTATCCGGGCAACACTTTTCGCGCGTGGGGACGGGACATTCCGTCGCCGTTCGAACGGAGCGCGGAAATTCATTGTCCGCTCCAGGGCCACTTTGGTGCCGACGATGGCAATCCGTCGCCCGAAGACATGGCGAAGCTCGACGCCGAGCTCAAGAAGTTCCAAAAGCCGCATGAATTTCACTCCTACGCCAATGCCGGCCATGCGTTTATGGATAGCACGAAAGAAAGCTATCGCCGCCACGCCGACGAAGCTTCCTGGCCGAGAACTCTCGACTTTTTGGCCCGGCATCTGGCCGCGTCATAAAGAGAAATCAGACGGAAGCTAAGCGCGCCTAACCCCAATTAACCCATTACCCAAGCCCTCTCAATCAGGCAACGTCGCCAAAGGACCGTGAAAAAAATCCCAAAAAAAATAACCAGTCGGCTTGCCACCGCGGTCATGGAGGAACGACAGCGGATCTCTCGCGAGTTGCACGACCGCGTGTTGCAGTCGCTGGCGAGCGTGAGGCTGCGCGCGGAAACCTGTCACCGCGAACTGCTCGACAATCGCAGCGCGCTTGAAAACGAGCTGCAAACCATCGAAGACAACATCGACAAGGCGATTATCGAGATCCGCAATCTACTCACCGAGAATCAGAGCGCGGAGGATCTGCAAGCCGGCACGTTGGAACGGCGGCTCAAGCAAGAATTGGAAATTTTTTGCGCGCGCACCGGTTTCAAGCTCGATTTTCGCTGCGCCATCGGCGCCCACAACTTGCCCATCGTTATGGAAAGGGAACTTTACTTTACCTTGCGCGAAGCGATTCTCAACACGGTGCGCCATTCGCGCGCGACCGAATTGCATCTTGCGCTCAAAACTACCGACAGGGTCTGCGAGGCCCGCTTGCGCGATAACGGCGTCGGTTTTGATACCGCGTCGGTCGGTGGAACCGGCCATTATGGACTGGCGGGTATGCGGGAACGGATTCGCAAGATCGGCGGCACTCTCACGCTCGACACTGCCGCGGGAAAAGGCACGGATATCAAGATCCGAATACCGCTGGCGAGCCACTGAAAAAGCGCAGCGATGCGCGGCAGTCTAGCGCGAAATGCCCGCGTCGGCGAGTTTCTTTAGCTTCTCACCGGTCATGCGGAATACCGTCCATTCTCTCATCGGCACCGCGCCAAGTTTTTTGTAAAAATTGATCGCCGGCTCGTTCCAATCCAACACCGACCATTCCAACCTACCGCAACGCCGCTCCGTCGCCAATTTGGCGATATAACGCAGCAAAGCGCTGCCGAAGCCGCGCCGACGGAACGCTTCATCGACGTAGAGGTCTTCGATGTAAATCCCTGGCTGGCCAAGGAATGTCGAATAACTGTGAAAGAAGAGCATAAAGCACACCGGCTGCTTCTTGAAATAGCCGAGCACCACTTCGGCGGTACGCCGCCGGCCGAAAAGCGTTTCCCGGAGAATCTCCTCAGTGGCAACAACCTCATGCGACAAGCGCTCGTAGTCTGCCAATTTCTTGATGAACGAAAGAATTATCGGCACATCGGCCTTGGTTGCCGCTTGAATTTGAAATCCGGATACATCGGTGGAATTTTTCATGGCCTCACGACTGTGCGGATGGTAAAAGCGCTCGCTGACACAGACTAATCGCGATCAATCCGTCCTGATAAATAATCATTTTGGAGAATCTTTGAGCGCGCGCCAAACCCGCTCCGGCGTCAGCGGCAAGTCACGGATGCGCACGCCGGTCGCACGATCAATGGCATTGCACACCGACGGCGCGACCGAAAGAATGCCGCCTTCGGCCATACCGCGCACGCCGAACGGTCCGGGGCCGTCGCCGTTCTCGACGAGTATCGTGTGAAATTCCTCCGGCACGTCGGCGAACGTCGGAATCCGGTAATCGATCAAATTCGGGTTGATCAATTGACCATTGTCGTAAATGAGCTGCTCGAAAAACGTGTGGCCGATCCCCTGCATCGCCGCGCCCTCTTCCTGGGCGACGCAGTGGTCGGGATGGATCGCCTTGCCGACGTCGGCGACGGAGATAAATTTTTTGAGCTTCACTTCGCCGGTCTCATGATCGATCTCGACCTCCGAAGTGCCCATGCCGACTTCCCAGAAAACCGGCAGCTGGTTGTCCGTGATCTCCGGTCCGGCTTCGCCGCGCCCGATCATTTCGCCCCCCGAGCCCTTACCGAAACGGCGCTCGAAGGCTTCCTTGAAAGTCAGCCGGGATTCGCCGCAGATCAAGGCGCCGTCGGCGACTTGAACTTGGCTCGGTTTTACACCCATCGTTTGCGCGCCGATTTTTATGAACTGTTGTTTCAAGTCGCGCGCCGCTTTTTGCACCGCCGTTCCCATCAGCGTCGTCGAGCGGCTCGATCCGGTCGAGCTGTCGTAAGGCGTCACCTTGGTATCGGCGCCGAGCATGCGAAAACTCTCCATCGGCAAGGTCAGCTCTTCCGCGGCGATTTGGGTTAACGTCGTGCGCACGCCCTGCCCCATTTCCGTGCTGCCCGCCGAAATATTGGCGATGCCGTCCGATTGCATGCGGATCAACGCCACCGACACCGGCGTCGCGCCGGCGTTGGTGATCGCGCAGCCCATGCCGATTGGAGCGTGATTTTTCTTGAGCGATTTCTTCCAGCCGCTGGCGCGCACCAGGGTCTTGAGACTCGAGGACAGATTGGCGTCGATGCCTTTCAACCCCGGCCGGAGCTCCTGGCCGGTCTTTGAGCAGATTTTTCATGCGCAGCTCGGCCGGGTCCATGCCGAGCTTCGCCGCAAGGATTTCGATCTGCGACTCGCCGGCATAAATCACCTGCGGCGCGCCGATCGCGCGGTACGAGCCCGCCGACCCGGTGTTGGTATAAACCTGATACGCGTCGGTGCGAATATTCGGAATCCAGTAAGGGCCGAGGATCCGGGTCGCCGAGCGCGCCGTCACCTGCGGCCCGTTGTCGTCGTAACCGCCGGTGTCGAGATAGATTTCCGCCTCGCGCGCCAGGATCGTGCCGTCGCGCTTGACGCCGGTTTTAATCCGCACGCGCGCGCCATGACGGCGCACCGTCACCATCGATTCGCCGACCGAATTGCAAATTCGCACCGGCTGGCGCGCCTTGCGCGCCAGCGCGACCACCAGCGGTTCGAATTTTGTGTACGATTTGCTGCCGTAGCCGCCGCCTAGATAATTGATGATCAGGCGCACTTTCGCCGGCGCCAATTTGAAAAGCTTGGCGATATCGCCGCGCACTTGAAACGGATGCTGCGCCGACGACCAAACCGTTACTTCATCGCTGTCGCAGTGAGCGATTACCGAATGGGGTTCCATCGCGTAGTGATAGACCATCGGAAAAGTGAACGTGTCTTCGACGATCTCGTCCGATTGCGCGAAGCCGGCGTCGGCGTCGCCGCGTCTGACCTGTTCATGCGTGCCGATGTTGCCGCCCTTCTCTTCGTGAATGAGCGGCGCGTCTTTTTTCACCGCCGCGTCGATACCGACTACCGCCGGCAGTTCTTCGTAGTCGACCTGAATCAGGCCGAGCGCCTCTTCCGCCGTCGCTAAGTCGAGCGCCGCCACCGCCGCCACCGGCTCGCCGACATAGCGGACTTTATGCATCGCGATAATCGGTCGCCCATTGTAGATCGGGTTGAGGTCGTCGATGTCGGCCGCGGTCAGCACCGCGACGACTCCGGGTAAAGCTTCGGCCTCGGTCGCGTCGATGGCGCGAATTCGCGCGTGCGGGTACGGACTGCGAAGGATCTTGCCGTAAAGCATGCCGGGGACGACGATGTCGCCGACGAATTTTGCTTTGCCGGTTACTTTGTCGACGCCGTCGACTCGCGGAACACTGTGCCCGACGTATTTGAGTTGTCGCTTCGCCATGCCGTCTCCGAATCAGAAATTATTCATCGACCCTAACAAAGCGATCCTGGGAGTGCAAGAAATTGGCCAACGCTGTGAAACAACTTTCTCTTCGGCTATAAACTTGATGCATGCGCTTCACAGCGAAACTCATCCGCGGCACGCTGGTGCAACGCTACAAGCGCTTTCTCGCCGACGTCCGCCTCGCCGACGGCGCCATCGTCACCGCGCACTGCACCAACACCGGCAGCATGCTCGGTTGCAAAGAGCCGGGCAGCGTCGTTTATCTCTCGCGCAGCGAAAATAAAGGTCGCAAGCTCGCCTTCACCTGGGAAATGATCCAGATCGATCGGCACTGGGTCGGCATCAATACGATGCATCCGAACCACTTGGTCGCGGAAGCGGTCGCCGCGGACGTGATCCCGGAACTGCGCGGTTATGAAACCGTCCGTCGAGAAGTCAAAGTCGGCCGCCACAGCCGGCTCGATCTTTGTTTGGACGGCCGCGACGGTTGCTGTTACGTCGAAGTAAAGAACGTCACGGCTTGTATCGACGGCGCCGCCGCCTTCCCCGACGCCGTCAGCGAGCGCGCGCACCAAACACTTGAAAGAATTAATTCGGCTCAAACGCAAAGGCCACCGCGCGGTGATCCTGTTCGTCGTGCAGCGGCGCGACTGCGAATACTTTCGTCCCGCCGACGAGATCGACCCGGAATACGGCCGTTGGCTGCGCAAAGCGATCAGAGCAGGCGTCGAAGCGCTGCCCTATCACGCTTCCGTCTCGCCCCGCGAAATCGTTTTAACCCATCGGCTGCCGACCCGGATTTAGTCGTCTCGCGTTGATTGGCATCGACCTCGCGTGTTAAACAAACAAATAATGCCAATTCCAATGTAGGAGGAAAATTATGATCACTGCCAAAGATCTGCGCGGCGTCTTAGCCATCATGCCGACGCCGGCCAAAGAAGGAGCGGATCGTCTCGACGCCACGAACACGGTGGACTTGGACGAAACCGCACGTCTTGCCGAGAGCTTGGTGCGCGACGGCGCCACGGGCATCATGGCGCTCGGCACCATGGGCGAGTGCGCGACGACAGCGCAAAGCGATTACGAAGCGTACGTCGATTGTCTGCTGAAAACCGTTCATGGACGCATCCCGACTTTCGTCGGCACGACGGCGTTGAGCGGCCACGACACCGCGCGGCGCATCAAGTTCGTCAAGGGACTCGGCGCCACCGGCACGCTGCTCGGCATTCCGATGTGGCAGCCGGCGACTCTCGATATGGCGGTCAAGTTTTACGCCGACGTGGCGCAAACGTTTCCAGATTTTCCGATCATGGTTTATGCCAACCCGCGCGCCTTCCGTTTCGCCTTCGATGCCGATTTTTGGGGCCCGGTGGTCGAGAAAGCACCGACGGTGATGTCGGCTAAATTCTCCAGCAAAGCGATTTTGAAAAAAGTCGTCGATGTCACCAAAGGACGGGTCAACTTGGTGCCGCCCATCGGCCTCGCCTACGAATTCGCGCAGATTTCGCCCGAGTCGCAAAATACCTGCTGGATTCCTTCGGTCGGCCCGCAGGTAGGTCTAGCGCTCATGAAAGCTCTGGCGGCCCATGACGCGCAACAAGCCAAAGCCGTCGCCGATGATATCGCCTGGGCGAACGAGCCCCATCATGTAATGACCGGCTCGCAAGAAGTCTTCGCGTCGTACAATATTCAAATGGAAAAAATCCTGATGGGCGCCTCGGGATACTGTAAGCCGGGCCCGATTCGTCCGCCGTATAACGTCATGCCGGAAGATTTTCGCAAAGCGGCAACCGAAGGCGGCCAACGCTTCGCCAAGCTGCGTGAGAAATACTCCAAAGTGCTCGGTTAGCGGCAAGCCCTGTGATCCGTTTCCCGCCTTCACGCACCGATGTGAAGGCGGGAAACAAAAGCCATCCAGGCAATTTCCCTTTGGCGGCGAATTCTCGACTGTCGCGTTTTACTTGCTGTGACTAGGACAGCATCTGCGGTTCACTGCAGAAATAACTTCTGGTATTCCTTCTTTTTCTCCGCGTAAGTTTTTGCGTCGAGCCGTTCCATCGGTACGAACTGGATCTTATCCACTCCTTCCAGCGGCGAAGCGATGCCCTTGCGATTTACGAACTCGCCGAGCTTCGCCATCAGATTCATGCACTCGTCGTCGAGAAAATAATCGATGAACGCCTTGCCCGTGTTAGGATGCGGCGCTTTGTTTGCCAGGGCGACGTAATTGGCGTCGCCGAGCAGCCGCGGCATGCGCACGTAATCCAACGGCGCGCCCTTCTGACTGAACACATAGGTATAATGAAGGAGTGTGATCGCGATCGGCACCTCTCCGCTCACCGCGCGTTCGACCGGCGGAAGGAGTGACTCAGCCAAAATCGGCTTTGTTGCCGCCAGGTCGCGAGTAAACTTGTCGGCCCGCTCTTTGCCCAGAAGCTTTGGCAGACTGGCGACCCACTGCGTCGTCGTCGTGTGTTGCGTCGGATCGGGCATGATGACTTTGCCCTTAAACTGAGGCTTAACCAAATCTTCGAAAGACTTCGGCGCATCGGCGGGTTTGATCGAGTTTTTATTGTAGACGATACCGATCAGCAGCGTGCGATAATTCGGTCCCAAGTTCGGATCGATCAGCGATTTCGGATAGTCCGCCGCCGACGGCGATTCATACTTGGCGAAAACACCTTCGCTCTGCATGAGAAACATTGGATCCGCGATGGTGATGGCGACATCGAAGAGCGGCTTCCCGGCCCGGTGTTCGCTGAGGGCGCGATCGAGCACCTTCGTCGACGAGCCGCGCCAATATTCCATCTCCAAGCCAGTCTTCTTTTTGAACGCCGCGGCAATCCCGTCCGAAATGCTGGACTCCATCGAGCTGTAGACGATGACCTTGCCGCCCTCTTTTTTCGCGGCATCAATCAGCTTGGCGTCCTGGGCAAACGCCGGCTCGCTGAGTGAAATCACGGTGAGAACAAACCATCGACGAAAACTTCTCTGCTTCATATTCATCTCCTCGCGCTGACGTTGGACACGAGAGCGAAATGTTCGAGACGGCGGCAAAAACTCATCGGCAAGCTAGTCGAAGTCCGTTGTCCTCGTCAAGACAATTCAGTATGGTGTCCTCTAGCTCCGTTCAGCAGTATCGCTAATTCAACGAACAAAATCTGGGAGAACGAATAATGAAACTAGACGGTCAGGTCGCGGTTATCGTCGGCGGCGCGCGCGGCATCGGCGAGACGATCGCGCATACTTTTTCCAAGGAAGGCGCAAGCCTTGTTCTCGTCGACTTGAAAAAGATGAAGCCGCAGCTCGACGGTGTCGCTCAAGCAATCAGTCAAGAGGGCGGAAAGGCGGTCGCGCTCACCGCCGACTGCAGTGATGATCGTCAGGTCAATGCGTTCGTCGACGAAATCGTGCGCCGCTTCGGCCGGATCGACGTGCTCGTCAACAGCGCCGGGTTTCGCGGCCCGCTGGTGCAGGTGACCGATATCAGCGAAAAGGAATTCGACGACGTGATTCTCTACAACCTCAAGCTGGTCTTCTTGTGCTGTCGGGCGGTCTTGAAGCAGATGGTCAAACAGAAAAGCGGCAGCATCGTCAGCATTTCCGGCACCGCCGGCCGAGAAGGCATGGCGATGCGTGGTTCGCTTTGCGCCGCCAAATGGGGCGTAGTCGGCTTGACCCAAACCATCGCCAAGGAATATGGCCCGCACGGAATCAGGGCCAACATCATCTGCCCGGGCGGCATGGATGAGCCGGATCTGCGCGAAATGTACGCTCAACGCGCCAAGAATCTGGGCATGACGGTCGAAGCCCACGAAGCGCAAATCCTCGCACTCACGCCGCTGCGCAAGTACGCTAAGCACGAAGAGGTCGCCCAGGCGGCGCTCTTTTTAGCATCTAACGACTCGTCGCACACTACGGGAGAGTCGCTGAACGTGTCTGGGGGCAGATTGATGAGCTGATCTGCAATCGGCGTCGCCGTTTTGAAAGAAAATTTCAATCGAGATAGCCGCGAGCGCGCCAAAAACGTTCCGCCGCCGGATGCAAAGGAATTGTCAGCGGACCGTCCGGCGTGTCGCGGCACATGCGCTCCAGCGGCAGCGGTCCCGGCTCCTGCCATATAATTTTGTCCTTGCGTGCTTCGAGAGCGGCGCAGATCGCGCCGACGATTTCGTCGGCGACGTCGGCGTGGGTGTAAACCGCGAAACCGCTGAAGTCGAGCGCCGGCACGTCCCCGGGCAAGTTCGGATATCGCGATTTTAGAATCACCGCGCGGCGAAGGCCCATCGCTTCGAGCCGGGCGAGCATCGTCTCCTCGAGCGGCAGCGCGCGCATGCCGCTTCCCGCCGCCGAGTTGATCCAACCGCGCACCGCTTCGTCGATCACCATGTCGACTTCGCCGCGCGCCACCGCGCCGAGGCGGTTGTCGTTTTGCGGCAGGCCTTCGTCGTAGCGCACCTGCCCGCCCCAGGAAACGATATCGTCCAACGAAAATCCCGCAGCCCTGAAAACTTCATTGACGACCGGATGGAGCGCGTGGTCTCGCTGCCCGCGCAGCGAAACGCGCAGCGGCAACCGACGCTCGCGAATCTCGCGCAGCGACTTCAGGCCGGTCCGCTCCGTGACGGCGAAAGCGAGCTGGTCGAGCGAAGGAATGACCGTGATCGCGCGCAGCGCGATCGGCGTCGTAAACGGTCCGGTGCCGCGCACCGCTAGCGCGAGAAATCCGGCGGGATTGCTGATCGCAAGCTGCATGGCGCCGCCAGCGACCTGCGCGATCGCAGCCGGCCCATCGCTCGCGATCATGTTGACGGCCCATCCGTCCGCGCCCTGCGGACGCAAGCTCACCTGCGCCTGGCGGTGCGGCCAGCCCGGCTGATCGACTATTTCGGAGGCGATCTCTAAAACCAGCCGCGAGCGGATGGTGTCGCGGCCAACGGTGCGATTTTCAACGGGTGACTTTGTCGTCATGGAAGGTAGTTTCTCTCTCGAATTTGGTGTTGCGATCCTGAGCGCCGCTCATCTGAGCAGCCGAGCGCGATGACTATTTCGCACAGTGCATTCACTCGGCGAACGTCAAGATACCACGGCCGAGTATCCGTCCGTGTTCCAGATCGTCTACCGCGGTGTTGATCTCGTCCAGGCGGTAGCGGTTCGTAATCAGGTCGTCAAGCTTGAGCTTGCCTTCACGGTACCAGCGAATAAAGATCGGAAAGTCGCGCTCCGGCCGGCAATCGCCGCCGCTGGTGCGGGTAAACGAACGGTTGCCAACGAATAGGCTCGTGTCGAGACTTGCCTTCGCGTCCGGCGGTGTGATGCCAATGAGGAGCGCCGTGCCGCCTCGATTCATGCCCGAATAGCCGGCGCGCACGGCACGGAGAATTTGCTCTTGTGTAGCGGGTAAACCGATCGCATCGATGGCGTAGTCGGCGCCGCCACCGGTGAGTTCTTTGATCGCCTGAACTGCATCGACCTCATTTGCGTTGATCGTATGGGTCGCGCCGAAATGCCGGGCAAACTCGAGCTTGTCGCGATTTAAGTCCACCGCGATAATTGGGTGCGCGTCGACGATCGCGGCGGCGGCGATGGCGCAAAGGCCGATGCCGCCCGCCCCGAAAAGCGCCACCGATTGTCCGGGCCGCACTTGTAGTGTGTTGATGATCGCGCCGGCGCCGGTCATGACCGCGCAGCCGATAATCGACGTCACATCAGTCGCCATATCGTTGGGCAGCGATAGCACCACGCGCTCCGAGGCCAAAGCGTATTCGGCCCATGTTGCGGCAGAATGGGAAACTACTTGGCCTTGCCACATCGCCGTGTATTGCTCCCGCTCGTTGAGCGCATGATCCACGAGCGGCTGCGGCGTCGTCTGATTATTCCGATCGACCCAGGTCGTGATCACGTGATCGCCTTCCTTTACATGAGTCACGTCACGACCTCTGGCGACCACCACGCCGGTAGATTCATGACCGAGCAACGCCGGCAGACGCCGGCCGGGACGTGGCGCGCGTCCCATCGTGTGGAGCTGCGAGTGACAGATCCCGCTGGAGAATAATTTTACCAGCACTTGATCTGCGCCGGGATCGGGAAATTCAACTTCATCGACGACCAACGGCTTCCTGGGCTCGACGAAGATCGCGGCTCGACCTTTAGTGCTCATGGCTTGTCACTCTTTCGCGCATTATCGATTCACCCATCGTTGGCTGCAACGCCGGCGCGGCTGCCATTCAGCGCAAACCCAACTCCTTCAGAGCTTGCCTAAGATAACTTTGATCGACATATTTTTCCGGGCTCGGAATCGGCCCCTTCATGCCGGTCTGCTCGGCATAAATATCGACGACGGTTCTAAGCCCGTCCATCTCGATTTCGAGGTCCGGATGCCAGGCCTGATGCGTCAGATAGTAGTCGAGGCCTCTTTCGGCGAGACTTGGGGTTAGTTGAAACTCTTTGGCCAAGAACTCTGTCGCACCCTTTTTGTCTTGCTCAAACCACTTTTTGGCCCGCACCACAGCTTTGAGAAACCGCACCACGATCGGACGATTCTTCTCCGCCCAAGAGCGTCTGACCGAGTAGGCGGAGAGCAGATAGTTGGGAAAGATATCCGCCACACGCCCGATCAGATTTAATCCCGCATCCTGCGCCTGAAACGCGTTGGGAACGGCAAGCATGGCGGCGGCGATCTGCCCGGCGCTCATGGCCGCAAACGCCGAAGTCGTTCCGCCGACGTTGAGCAGCTTGTAGTCGCGCGGATATTCGAGCCCCTTTACCTTTAACGCTCTTCTCAGCACAAATGCGGTGCCGGAAGTCAGGGTCGAAGAGCCGATCGTCGAGCCGCGAAGGTCTTCCCAGGTTTTGTAGTTCTTCCCGCCGATCAGCATGTGAGTCAGCTTGCTGCTGCTCGCGACCATAGCGATGTCCATTCCCTGCTCCACCGCGGCGATCGGCCCATCGTTGGCCACAAGACCCGCGAAGATCGATCCGGCGATCATGGTCTGCACCGCTGGAGCAGTGCCGCGCATCAGGACAACGTCGACGTCGAGCCCCTCGCGCTCGAAATATTTTAACCGCCACGCCGCCCAGAGATGGCCATAACCGAGCACTTTCGAGGAAACCCCGACGGGAAACTTGATTCGCTCCTGGGCAACGACCCATGACGGCATCAGCGCGATCAGCACGAGCGCCGACAAACTTCGCTTCATCGCGAATCGCTCCTTTTCGCCGCCAGCTATAGCAGCTCTATGGCGCCTGTCAAAAAGAATTCTCTGTCCATCCAGCTCGCGTTTAGCCATCCGGCGGTGGACTAGACAGTGAAACCCGTGCCGTCATTGTTTGTACACTTTGTCGATAAAGCCGCTCTTTTCCAATTCGCGCACGATACTTTCATCGACCATGTCTTCAAACCGAAGCTGTGCGCCGGGCTTGCGCGCCGTTGCTTCCTTGATCTGGATCTCTACGCCCGGGCGCGTTACCAGCGGCACCACATCGTAAAGTTTCGCGCTCGCAGTGTAAGCGGCCTCCAGGTAGTCTTCGTTATTTATCCGGCTGTATTTGGCGATAAACTTTTTGCTCTCATCCTTATGAGTTTTGAAAAACTGCATCGCCTCGATGTGCGCCATGAGGACTTTCTTCACTGTCTCTCTTTGGCGCGCCAAAAAACTCTTCGTCGTGGTGGCGCAAATATAGGGAAATTCGAACCGCTTCTGAAAATCCGCGGTGCTGATCAAAATCCGAAACGGAAAACCTTTGGTCAGATGAATGATGCCCGGAGGCGATGGAAACCCGGCGATCCTGCCGCTCCGAAACGATGCGGCCCGCTCGGCCGGACCACCGACCTGCAGGATCGGCACCTGCTTGTCGGGTTCGAGCCCCAATCCGCGAAGCAGTGCGCGCGCCGCAACGTCCGATGCGCTGCCGACCCGGCTGATGCCAACGCTTTTGCCTTTGAGATCCTCGGCTGATTTTACGCTCTCGTGCACAACCAATTCATAGGGTAGCGAATTGAGATAGCAGGCCACCATGACAAGATCCGCGCCGGCAACCACGGCGCTCGCCACGCCGCCGCCTGACGCGTTGGCAACCTGTACGTCGCCCGCCACGAGGCTCGATACGCTGGTCGTCGTGCTCGGGATGAAAAGCAGATCGGCATCCAAGCCGTTTTTCTTGTACAAACCCCGGTCCTTAGCAACGTACCAGACCGAATTGCTGCTCTCCAAGGCGCTGTGCGCAAGTCTGATTTTTTCCTGCGCCGGTGCAGGGCTTGCAAAAACGCCGAGAAAAACAGCGATAAACGGCCCGAACAAAATTCCCCGAAAAACTTTCATCAACCCTCCGCCAAGCGACGAGAGTCCCTTGATTAGATAATGTCAACGCCGATCCGAGCAAAAGATCATTGACGGCGGTCAACATACGATTTCGTCCTTGTTCAGGCAAGTGAAGATGGTTTCACTGTGCTGACTTACGGAATCCGGAAAAAAATTCACTATGCTTGCTCTCGGCGGCTCGGGGGACACAGATTGGCGGCGTTGGCGGCGGGTATTGTCGATGCGACGCCGCTGGATGTGGCTTACATTCAGCGAACCGAAAAACTCGGCTTTAATAATCTCCTTTACCTCGGCGACGTCGCGAACCTGCGTCTCGGCGGCTTCGCCGTCAACACGGACAAGATTCAGCGCAACCCGGAGCAAATCTAACGAGTCGTCCGGGCTACGCTGAAGGGACTGAAGTTTCTGAAAACCAACAAACCTGAATCGCTGGCGATCATGCGCGACTACCTCAAAAAAGCGATTACGTGGAAAATATCTATCAGTTCGCGATGAGATCTCTCAAATTTAGCAAGGAGATTCTCGCCACGTGATAACCCTGCAACTCCACGCATCACTGGACCCGCACGACCACGCGGCCCGTCATATAAGGATGCACCGAGCAATTGTATTCGTAAGTGCCGGGTTGATCGAACCGACGAGTAAAGCTCGATCCCGGCAGCAAAGGGTCCACGCCTTTTGCGCCGTCGTTGTATTCCAGCCCGTGCGGCGCGCCGTCGTCATTGGTCCACGTCACGGTCTCGCCGGGAGCGATCGTGATCTCTCCCGGCGTGAACGCAAAGTTAGCGATCGAGACCTTGGCGCCACCCTTCACCGGGGCCGCCGGGGCGGCGAATACCGACTGCACCATTTGTGTACAGACACCGAGCACGAATACACTGATCAAGAGGCCACCGACCATGGCGAGCAGCCTCGACGAATTGCTGCTAATTTGTTTATGGTAGGTTGTCATCCTACATTCCCTTCCCTGCACTCGCCGCGGTTCGCTGGACTACTACCTTGCGCGGTGCGTTGCCTACGGCAATGGTTGTCGTCTGACCGGTCGCGAGATCGACGACGGTGAAATCGTTCGAGCCCTCATTGGTCACGTAGGCCTTTTTGCCGTCGCCGGACGCGGTCGCCCAGTGCGGCTGTTTGCCGACCGCGATGCTGCGCGCTGGCTTGTTCGTCGCCGGGTCGAACAAGAGCAGCTCGCTAGGCCCCTGCACGACGACGATACCGAACGCCGAGCCGCGCGGATAACTGACGAAATGAGGCGATACGCCTGTCGGAATCTCTGCAACCATCCTGTCGGAGGCCGGATCCAGAACCTGGACCGAGCTGACTCCGGCCTGAGTAAAGTAGAACGACTTGCCGTCGTAACCGAACTCTCCGTCGCGCGGCGTCTTGTCGAGATCCAAGGCGCGAACCAGACTCCGCGTAGCGATGTCGATGAGGGCGAGACGGAAGTGACCCGGTTCCTGCACCGTGACGTACGCGAGCTTGCCGTTGGGGCTGATCGCGACAGTATGCGGTTTGGGCACCGCCATGTTGGCAACCACGGTTTGCGTCGAGGTATCGATGAAGGCGATACGGTCCTCGCCGTAGACCGTGACCACCAGCAACCGGTCATCAGGCGTGAGCGCCACGCCGTTCGGCGCCTTGCCGACGTTGATCGTCTTGACGACTTTGTCGGTGGCCGTATCGATAACGTCAACCGACGAAGAGCCGTCGCCGCTTACGTAGACGGTGCGGCCGTCCTGCGTGATCGCCATGCCGTGCGGCCCGGCGGCGACCGGAACGGTCGCGACGACCTTGCCGGCCTCGGTATCGATCACGCTCACCGTATTGTCTTTGAAATTGCCGACGTAGGCCTTCGGGCCGGCGGCGAAAGCAGCAGTTGCCGCCAGAGCG
Organism: uncultured delta proteobacterium; assembly: GCA_963755715.1. Lineage (GTDB taxonomy): Bacteria > Desulfobacterota > Binatia > UBA9968 > UBA9968 > DP-20. Next base: position 183,724 of record CAVWLW010000033.1, on the reverse strand, counting down.
GATAAAATAGCGGCGGCGCTTGAAAGCCCGCGCAGTACGTATCTTGATCTAGTGAACATGGAACCCTCCTTGTTTGTTGCCTGAAATTGGTAAACAGCGCAGCGAGATTGCATTTTGCTCTCGCCAAGGAGAACTCATTTCGTGACTACTTTATTCCCAAATTTTTAGATTTTGCCGTCGGGAATAAAATCGTGCGGCGATCGGTCTTATAGAAATGTGGCGCAGCCGAAAAGCAGCTGAGAACGCTCTCCCGTTTTGAGAATGTCGTGCTGCCGCGCCTCAGCCCCGCTTGCAATCTTGCGCGCCGGCTTACCCGTCACTCCGAAACTGCGGAAAATCTGGTGCAGGAGCGTGCGCTTGCGCGCATTTAAGTTTTTGATGGATTTCACGGCAACGACGCGCGCGCCTGGCTCCTGACGATTGGGCGCAACACTTGTTACACTTGGTTACAAAACGCAAAAGTGGAGAATTTGCCAAACGAATTACGACGAAGAAGCGCATAGCTCGTCGGCGAAAAACAGCCCGGCCGTCGACCTCTGGGGCGGTATTGCGCCACGCCGATCAAGAACTGATCAACCGCGCCTTGGATCGATTGCCGGTGGAGTTTCGCGAAGTCATGGTGCTGCGCGAACTGGAAGATTCTTCTTATAAGGAAATCGCCGCGATCGCCGACATCCCCATGAGGACGGTCATGTCGCGACTGGCGCGGGCGCGCAAGCTGTTGTTGGGCCCCTCGAGTCAAAGCCAATCCCAGCCGTGCCCTACCCTCAACATCGGACTGATGTCGCTGAACAAAAACTTGCGCTATTTATTCGCGATGTCTTGAGAGTCGTTGTCATGACTCCCACTTACAGCACCTAATCCGTCTTGTCATTTTGGTTGCGGCTTTCCCGCGCTAGGTTCTCTGGCGCTAAATTGTCTTTATTCGACTCCGTAAAGGCGCGCGCAATTGTCCCACAGAATTTTTCTCCTCGCGTCGCTCGGTATCTCCACGGCCAAGAAGTGATTCAGCGCATTGGGCCAGTGCGAGTCGGCGTGTGGATAGTCCGTCGAGATCACCACGTTGTCGTCGCCGATGCGCCGGATCACATCGAGAACCAAGTCTTCTTCCACGTCGACGGAAATGAAACACTGGCGCAAAAAGTAGTCGCTCGGCCGCAAACTCATCGGTTCGTTGCAGTAGCCTTTGCGCATTTCCCAGCGCTCGTCCAAGCGATACAGCGCCCAAGGCAGCCAGCTGCAGTTGCCTTCGAGAAACGCAATCCGCAAATTAGGAAAGCGCTCGAGCACCCCGCCGGCGCAAAAGCTGCCGAGCGCGAACATCAGCTCCACCGGATTGCGAAAAGCGTTGATCAGCACCGCTTCATTGCTGTGCCCTTTGAAACGGTGCACGGCTTGATCTTGATTGGGGCTTGCCGCCGGATGAAAGCAGATCGGCGCGGCCAATTTTTCCGCTTCGCGCCAAAGCGGGTCGTAGTACCGATCATGAATGTGGCGTCCGTTGATCGGTTCCGGCACCAAGCACAGGCCGATCGCGCCGAGTTCCGTGACCGCCCGGCGCGCTTCGTCGATCGCGAGATCGATATCGTGCAGCGTGATGAGCGCCGAAGGGCGCAGCCGCGTAGGATCGGCTTTGCAAAAATCCGCCATCCAATCGTTCCACGCCCGGCAAAGATCATTGGCGTATTCCGCTTCCAGCCTATCATCGCAATGAAGCGGAAAGGTCCGAAATAAAACTGCCACGTCCAAACCCTCTTCGTCCATCGCCTCCAATTGCGACCGAGCATCGTAATGACGCGCCAGCGGCTTCGCGTAGCGATGCGCGACCTCCATTTCGCCCGGCGAACTTTCCGCTGAATTCTGTTTCGGTGAGGTTGCCGCAAGCACTTGAGTGCCGGAGGCGCGGATCGGCTTGCCGTCTGCAAAGGTGAATTTTATCTGGCCGTGGGTGGTTCTCGGTTGCCCGCGCGGAATCCGATCGCTCCACTTCGGATTCATATATTTGAGATAGAGATCATGGGGCTCGAACACGTGCATATCGCTATCGAGAATTTTGTAACCGTTCTTTGCCATGGCTCGCTCCTCGCCAGCTCATAATAATGAGCAGCGTTTTCTTGTTGGCTGTGTAACGCTTAGTCCCTAAGCTTTCCTCGTGTCAACCGCAAAACCGCCGCGGGGATTTCGTTTTTCCCGGCTTGACAAGAAGTGCCGGTGCTGTAAATGATTTCGCATCGATCGCCCGAATCGATCGGTTTCAGCGGAGGATAACCCATGAAAAGCATGCGAAATTACCTGACGCTATTTGCGGCAATTGCTTGGGTCCTAAGCAGCGGTCTTGGAGCAGAAGCCCAGACCCGCGTCTCGATCGGCGTCACGGAAACCATCGAAACCCACAACCCCTACGGCGACAGCGTGTCGTTGCTTTACGGAATTTTTAGCGAGGTCACCGGCCCCTTCTGTACCTACAATTATGCGAAGGGTGATTTCGAGGGCCGCCTCGCCGAGCGCTGGAAAGTCGAAAACCCGACCACGTGGAATTTCTATCTGAGCAAGAACTACAAATTTAACGACGGCACGACGGTGACCGCCGAGGACGTCGTCCATTCGATAATGAACCGCGTGATCGGCGATCCGCAATCGAAACAGAAAGCTTCCGTCGCGCCTTCGGTGGTCAAAGCCGAAGCGGTCGATAAATTCACCGTCAAGATCACCACCGACAAGCCCACCGCGCCGCTGCTGTCGTTTCTCTGCGACCGACTCATCGTCACCAGCAAAGCCGCTTTCGACAAATATGGCCGGGACGCCGCCGACAAAGATCACATGATGGGCGGCGGGCCATACCAACTGAAGGAATTGATACCCGGGCAACGGCTGGTGCTGCAGAAACGGCCCGATCATCCCGATGCCAAGAAAAATCCGCGCGCGCCGGACGAAGTCGTCTACCGCATCATGCGCGAGCCCGAGCAGCGTGTCACGGCTTTATTGAATGACGAGATTCAAATCGCCCAGTTCATTCCGCCCCACATGCGCCAGCGGGTCGAGAAAAATAACAAGTTGCGCATCGTGCCGACCGACTCGGTGGAGATCATGTTTCTGGCGATGCAGCCCAAACCGCCCTTTGACAAAAAAGAAGTGCGCCAAGCGGTTTGCCACGCGATCAATCGCGACCAAATTATTGCGACGCTGCTCGAAGGCTCCGCCAGCCGCCTCGACGGCCCGATCGGCGAGGGCCAATATGGCTTCGATCCGAATCTGAAGCCGAAGATGAGCTTCGATCCGGAGAAATCGAAAAAACTGCTCGCGCAAGCGGGCTATCCGAACGGCGTCGACGTCGAGTTGCAGACTCCGGTCGGGCGTTACACGCTGGACAAGCAATTGACCGAAGCGATGATTCCGATGCTCAACGGCGCCGGATTCCGCGCCAAGCTGCTCACGCCGGAGTGGGCGACGCTTTGGGCCAACGTGCAGAAAGGCACGATACCGTTCTATTACATGGGCCGTGGCTCGGTCCAAGACCCGAGCGGCGCGTTGCATCAATATTTTCACAGCGGCGAAACGCCGCGCATCGGCTACGCTAATCCCAAGCTCGACGAGCTGCTCGACAAGGAACAGCAGGAGTTCGATCCCAAAAAGCGGCGCCAGTATTTATCGCAAGCGATGAGCATCTTGACGGAGGATGCGCCGGCTTGCTTCCTGTGGCGCCACAAGCTCCTCTGGGGCCTGAATGCGCGGGTCGATTACAAGCCGCTGCCGGACGCGCGTATGTACGCCATCGACATGGCGGTAAAAAAATAACGGCTGAAAAAAACTGCAGCTACGAACGGTGCGGTTTCAAAAAAAGTGAAGGTACTTATCCGTTCGCCCTGAGCCTGGTCGAAGGGCTCCATAGCGTTTTTCACGGTTTACCGAGCGAAAGACATCAAAGAAGCCCTCCGCCGTCGAAACAGGAATCTCTTACCGCGCTCGAACCAGCGTCCGAGCGGCAAGACGCTGATGCTCCGGAGATGCGACGATGATCGATGAAAAATTTATCGACGTTAACGGTATCCGCACCCGCTATTTCGAAAAGGGCGCCGGCCCGATCGTCGTGCTTTTTCACGGCGGCCACTTCGGTTCTCATGACGCCGCCGACTGCGCCGAGGACTGGAACCTCAACTTCGACGGCTTGGCGCAATGGTTTCACGTTTACGCCGTCGACAAGATCGGCCAAGGCTACACCGACAATCCCAAGCGCGACGAAGACTACACGATGGCGACCGTGGTGCAGCACGCGTACGGTTTTTTGAAAGCGCTGGGCTTGCGTCATGTCCATCCGGTCGGCCACTCGCGCGGCGCCTATCTGGTCGCCCGTCTGACGCTGGAACATCCCGAGCTGTTCGATTCCTGCATTTTAGTCGACACCAACACCCTCGCGCCGGGCATCAGCAAGAACGAAACGGTCATGGCTAATCCACCAAAGCCGCGCCTCAGCCGCGAGAGCCAACGCTGGGTGTTGCAGAAATACTCCTACGGCTTTGAACATATTAGCGAAGAGTGGTTGGATGTCATGATGAACATCGCGGCGTTGCCGAAGTATCAGGAAGCGGTAAAAAAAATGGAGGAAGTCGGCCTGCGGACAACTTGCTTTCTGCCGCACCTGGCGCGGCAAAAAGACGAAACGCTCGGGCTTATCCGCGACCGCGGGCTTGGCACGCCGACGTTGCTCGCCTGGTCTTACAACGATCCCACCGCCACCATCGAACAAGGTCACGCGCTCTTTGATCTGATCGCGCGCGCGACGCCGGATGCGCGCATGTACATCTTCAACCGCGCCGGCCATTTCTCCTATCGCGAACACCCGGTCGAGTTTAACGACATGCTGCGTGGCTTTATCCAACGCATCGTGTGACCTGCCGAAGGTGGAATGAGGCGAGCTTGCCAAACATGAGGGATGGCCGCTGAAATGGCCGGCTATTTATTTCATCGCCTCGCCGGCACGGTGCCGGTTCTCTTGCTCATCAGCTTGCTGGTTTTTCTGCTGATCCACGCCGCGCCCGGCGATCCGACGCTCCTTCTCCTCGGCGAGGAAACCAACGCCGCGGAAGTCGCGCGAGCGAAAGAGCGCTGGGGCTTGGATCAGCCGCTTTACGTCCAATATTTAAAATTTCTTAAGTCCGCCGCTGCCGGCGATTTTGGCAAGTCGTTCAAATATGCCGAACCGGTGATCAACGTCATCAAAACGCGCCTGCCGGCGACCATCGAGCTGGCGTTCTTTGCAATTCTTATCGCAACGCTCTTGGCGATCCCGCTTGGCGTGTGGTCCGGCTCCAGGCCCAATTCCTGGATCGACAATGTCGGCACTACGTTCGGCCTCTTCGGCATCAGCATGCCGAGTTTCTGGCTGGCGATCATGTTGATTCTCTTGCTCGCCGGCGTTTTGAATCTGCTGCCGACTTCGGGCCGCAGCACCTATGGCATCGCCGGACCGGAACAGACCGGATTTTATATTTTTGACAGCATCCTGCAGAAAAATTGGCCGGCGGTTTGGGACGCGTTGACCCATATCTTTCTGCCGGCGCTGGCGCTCGGCGTGAACATGCTCGGCATTTTGATGCGGGTCACACGCTCGTCCATTTTAGAAGTCCTGAACGAAGATTATATTCAAACCGCGCGAGCCAAAGGACTGCGCGAGAAAAACGTCGTGTGGCGCCACGTGACGAGCAACGCGCTCATTCCGGTGATCACGGTCGTCGGCCTCGAGCTCGGCACGCTGCTCAGCGGTTCGATCATCGTCGAGACCGTTTTCGCCTGGCCGGGCAGCGGCAGCTTGCTCATCACCGCGCTCAATGCGCGCGACTACCCGCTGGTGACGGGTATCGTCATGACTTATACGCTGGCCTTCGTTGCGATCAATCTGATTATCGATGGACTTTATGCAGTCGTTGACCCTCGAATCCGCTACTGAAAAAGATGCGCGCCCGCTGCCGCGTCTGATGCCGCGTTTGCACGTCAAAGCGTTTAGCGGCGGCGCGATCGTTTTAATTTTTATTTTAATGGGCATCATCGGGCCGGCCGTAGCGCCGCACGATCCGAATAAGCAGGAGCTCACGGCGATGATGAAGGCGCCGGCGGGCATCGGCGCGCTGCACGTGCTCGGCACCGACAATCTCGGACGCGACATCCTCAGCCGCGTGATTCATGGCTCCCGTGTGTCGCTGCTGGTCGCCTTTGCGGTGGTTTTCGTTTCGGGTTTTGTCGGCATCACGCTCGGTGCGATCTCCGGCTATTTCGGCGGCAAAGTCGATTTCCTGATTCAAAAGCTGGTGGAAGTCGTCTGGGCTTTTCCGCCGTTGCTACTCGGCATAACGATCATGGCATTTTTAGGCCAAGGCTTGTTCAATCTGATTCTGGCGCTCGTGGCGCAGCGCTGGATCCCCTACTGTCGGGTCGTGCGCGGCCAGACTCTTTCCTTGCGCGGCCGCGATTTCGTCACGGCGGCGCAATGCCTGGGCGCGAGCAACCGGCAAATCATCACGCGCCATATTATTCCGAATCTCATTCAAACTTCGCTCGTCATCGGCACCTTCGCCATGGCGTCTTCGATCATCGCCGAAGCGAGCTTGAGCTTTCTCGGCGTCGGCGTGCCGCCGGATATCCCCACCTGGGGCACCATGCTGGCCGACGCGCGCATCTATATCAGCACCGCCTGGTGGTTGCCGCTTTTCCCCGGCCTCTGCATCTTTGTCACCGTCTTGGGCATCAATTTGCTCGGCGACGCTCTGCGCGACATCCTCGATCCGCGGCTCAAAAGAACGGGGGCGCGGTTGTAGTCGAGCCGAATGGAAGTGATGGAGCACTGGAGTATTGGGTTTCTCGACCCATGACTCCATCGCTCCAGCACTCCAATCCCCTTCGTTGATTCTCCCACGGTCTCGTGTACATTAATCGAAATGCGTCGCACGAAAATTGTCTGCACCATCGGACCCGCCTCTTCGCCCGACAAAATCCTCGAAGGCTTGATTCGCGCCGGCATGAACGTCGCTCGGCTCAACTTCAGCCATGGCGATTATCCATCGCACCGCCGCGTGATCAGGAAAATCCACCAATTCGAGCGCAAGCTGCGGCGCCCCGTGGCGATTTTGCAAGATCTGCCCGGACCGAAAATCCGCATCGGCGCCGTCGCCGGAGATCACGTGCGACTGCAAAATCGGCGTCCTTTCGTTCTTACGACGCGCAAGATTCTGGGCTCTGAGCTCGCCGTTTCGGTCAACTTTTCGGGCCTGACCTCGGCGGTCAATAGTGGCGATCCGATCTTGCTCGGCGACGGCGAGATCGAATTGGAAGCGCTCAAGGTGCGCGATCACGAGGTCAAATGCCGCATTGTGGTCGGCGGCATTCTCGGCTCGCACAAGGGCATTCATTTTCCCAAGACAAGTCTCAACATCCGCGCCCTGACCCGACACGATAAGCAAGACATGGCTTTCGGCATCGCGCAGAATGTCGACATGATCGCGCTGTCATTCGTGCGCGACGCGGAAGATATTCTTTATGCCCGCCGTGAGCTCAAAAAACTTCGCTCGTCGGTCCCGCTCATCGCCAAGATCGAAAAGCATGAAGCGCTGGAGCACATCGACGGCATCCTCGAGACCGTCGACGGTATCATGGTCGCGCGCGGCGACCTGGGCCTGGAAATCGCCCAGGAGAAAATTCCCGCCGTGCAGAAAATGATCATCGCCAAGGCCAATCGTCTGGGCAAACCCGTCATTACGGCGACGCAGATGCTGCGCTCGATGGTGTGGAACCCGCGGCCGACGCGAGCCGAAGTAACCGACATCGCCAACGCGATTCTGGACGGCACCGATGCCTTGATGCTGTCCGAGGAAACCGCCGCCGGCGATTATCCTCTGGACGCGGTTAAAACCATGGCGCAAGTCGCCGAGGAAACCGAAACGATTTTGGAGCCGCGCCAACGTTTCGTCGGGCTCGAAAAGACGATCCCGGAAGCGATCAGCCTGGGCGCCATTTCATTAGCGCGCGACTTGCAAGTCAAAGCATTTTTAATCCCGACCACTTCCGGCAGCACGGCGCGCTTGATCGCCCGCTATCGGCCGCATTATCCGATCATCGCCGTCAGCCCCGAACCGCAAACCGTCAAACAGCTTTGCTTGGTCTGGGGCGTTTTTCCGGTCCCGACGAGCGGTTTTAAGAGCACCGATGCGATGGTCCGCATGCTGCAACAGAAAGCGCTCGAATCCGGCCTGGTCAAACGCGGCGACTTAGTCGCGATCACCGCCGGCCTGCCGTTGCATCAGGCCGGCACGACCAACATGATCACCGTCAAGGTGATCGAGTAAGCGAAACGCTGCGCCCTCGTCACGACGTCCCCGCTATCGCTGTTTTACAGAGAATACCGCAGAGCAAACGCAGCGGGTTGCTAGTTTTTTCTTGCCTTGCAACCCCAGTGCGAATCGAGATAAAAAAGGTTTAAATAGAGCACGGAGGTAGACCGATGTCTGAAGCACTCAAAGCCTTCGAAGAAGAATTGCAAAGCAAAAATTTCAAAGGCTACTGGCAAAACCAACAGGGGGATGTCAATCGTGAGCCGGTGCCGTCTTTCGACGCTTGCTTTTGGAAAGGCAAAGATCTTTTTGCCGCCATGGAAAAAGCCGGCGACGTTGTCGGCCTGGATGTCTCGTTTCGCCGCGTCATTCAGCTGTGGAACCCGGCGCTCAAGAACGGCACATCGCGTACGCTGGTGCTCAATCTGCAACTGCTCAAGCCCGGTGAAAACGCCCTGTCCCACCGCCACATGGCCGGCGCGATCCGTTTCATCTTGAAAGGCCACGGCACGCGGCTGATCGTCGAGGGCGAATCCTTCGAGATCGGCGAAGGCGACTTTGTCACCACGCCCAGCTGGACCTGGCACGATCACGAAAACCACGGTGAGAGCATGATGTGGCTCGACGGCCTCGACGCGCCGCTGGTCAGATTGTTAGAAACCGATTTTCACGAGCCCGATCCGCGCAAGAAACAACCGGTGACCAAGCCGGAAGGTTACACGCTCGCCACCGTCGGCGCGCTGCGACCGGCGTGGATGAAACCGAACTCGATCCAACCGCCGGCCTTCTGTTACAAATGGGCCGATACGGAAAGCGCCTTGAACAAAGTCGGCGAGCAACCGGGCGATCCTTACGACGGCATTGTGTTGGACTATGCCAACCCGATGACCGGAGGACCGACGTTGCCGACCATGGAGTGCCAGATTCACATGCTCCGCGCCGGGGAAAAAACCAAGAGCCACCGCCATACCAGTTCGGTCATCTATCATGTATGGCGCGGCAGCGGCGTCAGCTACGTCGGCGACAAGCGCTACGAATGGGAACAGGGCGACTCCTTCGTCGTGCCTCTATGGAATTTCCATCGCCACGAGAACACCTCCAAAGATCCGGCAATCTTCTTCGTGATGACCGATAAACCCCTGATGGACGCCATCGGCCACTATCGCGAAGACGCGCAAGCGTAACCTCAGCGCTATCACCCACGGGGCGCGGCCTACCGCGCCCCTGCATCGTTACATCATCGAAAGGAATCACGTTTATGTTCACGCTGGACCAAAAACTCGGCCCCGATGAATTCATCAAGACCTTTTACGAGGCGAACCGGCAAGATCACCAACGCCCACCCCATCCCTGGGAAGCGATTTTTCGCGAAGGCAAATGCACTCAGGAACAACTGCAAGGCTGGGGCAAGGAGCGCTACTACTTTACCAAACAGGTGCCGATCAAAGAGTATTCGATTCTTTACAACTGCCCGCACGTCGACGTGCGCCGCATGTGGCTGCCCAAGGCGATCGAAGAAGAAGGCGAAGATCTGATCGGCGGGACCCACAAGCCGCATCCGGAATATTGGCTCGATGTCTGCGTCGGCATGGGCATGGACCGCGAGCTCGTGAAGAATTCCGAACCGCTCTACGGCGTTAAATTCGCCGTCGATAGCTTCGCCAACGCCGCATTTAAAACTTCATGGCTCCTCGGCGTCGCCGTTTCCGAAGGCGATGATACGGCGAAAGCCATGACGCGCGACCTCGATACGTTCCGCAAGCATTATAAATGGGTTCCCGATGACGCCTTGACGTTTTACAAGCTCCACGCCGACGTCGATGTCGAGCATGGCTTGATCCGAAAAGAGATTCTAAAAAAATACGCCGACACCAAAGAGCTGCAAGAAGCCTGCATCAACGCGCAGCTGATGAAAAACAACATGCGTCGCGTCATGGCCGACTGCATCTACATGGCCTATGTCGTCCAGGGACTAAAGGCCGACGGCACCGCCGGTCGGGCCGACCCCGCGGGCGAAGCTTCCTTTCCGACTTGATCGCATTCATGCCTCGCCTTCTTGTCGCTCTCGCGCTGGCTAGCTTGGTTTGCACAGGCCGCGCGGCGGGCGCCGCGCCGTTGCGCATCGCCTACAGCTCGATCAGCGGCGCCATGCTGCCGCTGTGGGTCGCCAAAGACAAAAAGCTCTTCGAGAAGCACGGCGTCGATGTCGAGGTCACCTACATTCGCGGCGTCGCCATCGAGGCCATGCTCGCCGGCGAAGTGCAGTTCGTCCGCGCCTCGCCGCCCGCGGTCGTGCGCTCGACGCTGCGCGGCGCCGATCTCGCGATCATCGCGAACACGATTAACGTCGCGGTGTTTTCGATGATGACCAAACCGGAGATTCGCAAACCCGAAGACCTCAAAGGCAAAAAGATCGGCGTCACCAATTTGGGCGACTCTCCTGACCTCGTTCTCAGTTTGCTGCTGGAACGCTGGGGACTTCAGCGCAACAAGGACGTAACCATTCTAGGCATCCGTGGCGGCATGCCTGAGCTGTTGATCTCGGTCGCAAAAGGATTCGTCGATGGCGGCATGATTTCTGCGCCCAGTAATTTAAGGGGCATCAAGATGGGACTGCGCGAGCTCGTCGACGCCGCCGACTATGGAATCCCCTACGTCAATTCGCCGCTCAGTACGCGCCGGGCCTTTATCAAAAGCAACCGCGACACCGTCCTGCGCATCCTGCGCGCCTATTACGAGGCAGTGCAAGAAACGCGCAATGATAAGAATTCGGCGTTAAAAATTCTCGCAAAGTACGTCCGCGTCGATGACCCGGAAATCCTCGCGGAAGTCTATCGCAGCTACGGACAGAACCACCTACAGAAATCTATCAGCGTCGATCTCGAAGGCGTCAAAGGATTGCTCAAAGGTTTAGGCAGCGAAGCCGCCGGCGCCAACCCGTCAAGTTTCGTCGATGCATCGCTGGTACAAGAGTTAGAAAAGGATCTGTCGTTTCAGCAGAGAAACCGTTGATTCTCGCCGCTCGACTTCAACCGATTTGCTCCTTTGTTTGCGTGCTGTTCTTACGGAAGCGGATTCTCCGGTAGCAGGCGTTTGATCTGCGGGATCACTTCGGCGCCAAAGCGCTCGATGGTTTCCAAAGTCAGGCGCGGATCCATTCCCGGCCAATCGACCATAAACCACATCACCTCAGTGGAAAATTCTTCGTGGTAGGACATCACCTGCTCGACCACTTCGGCGGGGCTGCCGATGATGAGACGGTCGCGCTTCAGCTCATCGAAAGCGAGATCGTAACGCTCGCCCGGCTGGCCCCATTGCTGGTAACGTCGATAACGCCGCTCATAGCCTTCCTTGATGCGCGCTTCTGCTTCGCGGGTCGTATCGGCGATGCAAAGATCGCGAAAAATGAACAAACCTTTGAATGATCTTCCCTGCTTTTCCAAAGCCGCCTTATATGCCGGCAGGGCTTCGCGCAAAAAAGTTTTCGAATGCCGCCGGCTGGCGATCCAGTGATCGGCGACCTCCGGCACTCTCGCCACGGTATTGACCGAGTCGGCGCCCAGTAAAATCGGCGGTCGCGGCCGCTGCCGCGGCCTCGGCAGGCAGGTCGCTTTCTCCAGATGGAAATATTTTCCATGAAACGTGACGGCATCTTCGGTCCAGAGTCTGCGAATCACCTCGAGCCCTTCGACCAATCGGCCCGCGGCGCTCCCGTTTATCGATGCCGAAGGACTTGAACTCGCTCTCTCGGTAACCCTGGCCGACGCCGAAGAGCACTTTGCCGCCGGAGAGATTGTCCAAGGTCGAGACATATTCGGCGACCATCAAAGGATTGTGCAGAGGCAAAAGAAAGATCGATGTGCCGAGATACATCCCCGGCACCCGCCCGGCTAAATACGAAAGCAAAGGAATCGACTGTAAGATCGCCGCATCCGGCCCGGTGAGATAATGCTGCGCGGAGAACAATCCCTCGAAGTTGTTTTTGTAGGCGGCCTCTGCCCGCAACGTCACCTGCTCACACACCTCCACAGGATCCAAGTCCGCCGGATAACTGCCGAACTCGATACCAAATCGCATGCGTCACACCTCCCGGATTCGACCGATGAAATTGGTTGATTGTAAGCTATGAAACGAGGGAATGAAATCGCTCGACCCCTAGGTTCCGATAGCCACTGGGCACAATAAGGCTTCGAATATAGTCTTTGCCTCCATCGCTCAGGTCGACAGGAATCAGGTATTGCAAGCTTAGCTCCCGGGTGAATTCGGCAACCAACTTGGCCAGCGACAACCACTCTAGTTCGGCCTTGAGATCAGTTTTCATAGTACAATCGCTCCACTCATCGCTAGAATAGCAGGGGATCGCCTGGGCGATATCAAATTGCCTTCGGCGCGAATGTCGTTGGCTGTCAGCATCAAATTAGGCAATGTTGTTTAATGGTTCATCTCTCATATGAAATAAGCGGCCTTCTACCGACAAGTTCGCACCGAATTCGCGAATCGCACGGGATTGTATGCGACATTCCAACCTGACCAGAGCGACAACCTGCAAAACAAAAAAGGGCGCGATGAATCGCGCCCCTACAGTGGTTTTCTTCGTGGTTGAATTGAACCTACGCGCCTTTGCGCTTTTTCAACTCTTCGATCAACTGCGGCACGACTTTGAAAAGATCGCCGACGATGCCGAAGTCGGAGTACTGAAAGATCGGCGCTTCGGGATCTTTGTTGATGGTGATGATGTATTTGGAAGTCTTCATGCCGGAGAGATGCTGCACGGCGCCGGAGATGCCGACGGCGAAGTAGACGTCGGGCTTGACGGTTTTGCCGGTCTGGCCGATCTGCATGGCGTAGGGAACCCAGCCGGCGTCGACCGCGGCGCGGCTGGCGCCGACGGCGGCGCCGAGGACATCGGCGAGTTCTTTGAGAATGGAGAATTGCTCTTCGCCCTTGAGCCCGCGCCCGCCGGAAATGACGATCTTCGCGCCTTCGAGCGACGGCCCTTCGCGCTTGACGACCACCCGCTCTTTCATGTGAACTTTGCGCAGCCCTTCGGCCGATGCCGCCGGTATTTCTTCGACGCTCACCGGCTGCTCGTTGACTTTCGGCTCGAAGGATTTAGGACGCACGACTAGAAGCTTCGTGCCCTGACTCACCAGCGTGCTGGTGTTCTGGTAGCTGGCGCCGAGCGCGGGAATCGTCGCTTCGACGCTGCCGTCCTTGAGTTGAAAATCGCCCACGTCGGTAATCGCGCCGCAATCGAGCCGCGCGCTCAGGTTGGCGACCAGATCGCGGCCGGAATAACTCGATGCGAAGAGCATCACCGCTGGACTATGCTTTTGAATCAAACCGGCGACCGTCTCGGCCGCCGGTAAGGTTAAATAATCCGTGTAGACCGCGTCCGCGCAATGGTAAATCTTGCTCGCCCCATGTTTAGCGAGCGTCTGGACGGCGTCCTCGGGCGCGGGTCCCAGGAGTATCGCCTCCGCTTTGCCGGCTTCGGACGCCTTGGCAAGCATCTCCAAAGTGGTCGTGGTTATTTTGTCCTCGCTGATTTCAGCGTATACCCAGATTGTGTCCGCCACTTAGATCACCTTGATTTCCGCAAGAAAATCTGCGATCTGCTTGCCGCCTTCGCCTTCGTCGGTCACTGCTCTGCCCGCCTGGCGTTTGGCCGGCCGGCCGATGGTGAGGACTTTTTCCCGCGCGCCCTTCTCGCCGACCTGATCCGCCGCCAGACCAAGATCCGCTGCAGTGTAGACTTTGATCTCTTTTTTCTTCGCCGCCATGATGCCCTTGAGCTGCGGATAGCGCGGTTCATTGATACCGCTGCTGCAGGCCACCAGCGCAGGCAACGCAGCCTCGACGGTGTCGTAACCGCTCTCGCTTTGGCGCTTGATCGTGATTTTACCGCCGTCGACAACGATTTCTTTGGCGAAGGTCAGCGGCGGCACGCCGAGAAAATGAGCGATCTGCCCGGGCACGATGCCGGAGTAACTGTCGCTGCTTTCCGTCGCGCAAATGACCAAATCGAATTCTTGTTTCTTGATGGCAGCGGCCAAGAGTTTCGCCGTGCCGAGCGTATCGGAACCGGCCACGGCGTCGTCCAAAATATGCACTGCCGAAGTCGCGCCCATCGCCAAAGCGTTGCGAATGCCGATGGTGATGTCGCTGATGCCCATCGTCACAAGCGTCACTGTGCCGCCGTGCTTCTCGGTCAGGCGCAGCCCTTCTTCCACCGCGCTCGCGGCAGCCGGATCGAGCTCGTGCGGCACGCCCTTGCGCATCATGCGCTTGGTGTTCGGGTCGATTTCGATGGTGACGGTGCTGGCGGGAATTACTTTACCGCAAACGACAACGTTCAATGTTTCGCTCTCCTCTGGAACAGCGACGCAACGGTCGCTGATAAACAAAGGCGCCTAGAAAATCCAGGCGCCTTTGACAAACCTTTAGCGGACGCGATGTTGAAGGCGGCTCAGGCAAGCCACTCTTTCACATTGCCTTCCATGACGACATCCAAAATCTCCTTGCAGTCAGCAATCGACTGGTCGACGATTTTCGGATCGTCCTTGAGATGCGGTATGCCGGCGCCCACCGCTTTTTTTATCGCCTTGAATAAATTCCTTAAACTGCTGATCTAAGGCTTCTGTGTTAGCTGCTGGTTCCATAGCTTTTCCTCTCTCCCTTATGTATAAAGCCGCCCCTTGTTGGGATCGGGGAGCGTAAGACCCATTTTCAAAATCAGCGCGTCGATCTCGTCTTTGTACTGCTGGCGCGCCACCGCGTTTTGGCGGCGCTTCAAGCCCCAGAACATGTAGCGCTCGGAACGGTACGACTTGGAATTGCCGAACATGTCGAGACCTTTGACGTACCAATAGTCGACTGCTCTTTGAATTCTTTCCTTGGACTCGCCGCCCTTGGCCGCGTACTCCGCCGCTGCGTTGGTGCCGAAGTCGACGTGTCCTTCTTCTTCGCGGATGATGTCAGGATCTTCAACGACGCGGGCCAGCGGCAGGTAAGTGCAATCGAGAAACTCCTCGAGCTGAAACCGACCGACTCGATCGACGAGAAATCCGAATACGGCATAATCTTCCCAAGTTTTGATTTCGCCGCGAAATGCCTCGACATATCTTTCTTGGTTGGGTCGGCTGAGCGTGTAGGTAACATCTACGCCAATGTCACCAGCCAAACGGGCCATTTTTCGGAAATGATCCATTTCCTCGGCGGCCGTGCGGGCGACAATGAGCTGATCCAGCTTGGTCGGCGCCGACGGTAGAATGTGCTTTACATAAAGATTCGGTCCGCCGATTTCGCAGTCCGCCTGGATGGCGAGCACGCGACGGAGCAAATCCTGATATTCCGGATCCTGTTTCTCGAAGTCCTTGAGTTCGACTTTGTCGGTGAACATTAACGTCCTCCTGTTGATGACCGATTAAGCGCGGCTAGTATTGAAAATCCTTAACAAAATGGTGCGGATAAATCAACAACACAGGCCGGTCGCGAGCTTTACTCGATGGCCCATTTTAAACTACACTCGCGCTTGATTGGAGCCGCAATGCCCGCGCAGAGAAACTTGACGCTGCTGACCGATCTTTATCAACTGACGATGGCGCAGAGCTATTTTCGCGAGCAGCAGCTCGGTGATGCCACTTTCAGCCTATTTATCCGCTCCTATCCGCTCGATCGAGGCTATTTCGTTTCGGCCGGCTTGTGCGACGTCTTGGATTATCTCGAAAACTTCGCTTTCGATCCCGCCGCGATCGAATATCTAGCCCGGCAAAAACAGTTTTCGGACGAATTTCTGCGTCACCTAACCGAGCTCCGCTTCACCGGCGACGTTTGGGCGATTCCTGAAGGAAAAATATTTTTTAAAGACGAACCGGTCCTGGAAGTCACCGCGCCGGTCATTCAGGCCCAGATCATCGAGACGTTCATCATCAATCAGCTCCATCTGCAAACACTCATCGCGACTAAAGCCGCGCGCTGCGTCTATGCCGCCCAGGGCCGGCCAGTGGTTGACTTTGCGCTACGCCGCACCCACGGCATCGATGCCGGCATGAAAGTCGCCCGCGCCAGCTACCTCACGGGCTTCGTCGGCACCAGCAACGTCATGGCGGGACAGGACTATGGAATTCCGATCGTCGGCACCATGGCCCACTCGTTCGTGTCGAGCTTCGAGCGCGAGATCGACGCTTTTCGAGCTTATGTCGCCAGCTTCCCGCAGAACGCGATCCTGCTCATCGATACCTACGACACGCTTGCAGGGCGCGCGCCATGCCGTGCAGGTGGCTAAAGAAATGACCGCGCGCGGGCAGAAACTGCTCGGCGTGCGCATCGACAGCGGTGATTTGGCGGAACTGGCGCGCCAGGTCAGAAAGATTTTCGACGAGGCCAATTTGACGGAGCTGAAGATCATCGGCAGCGGCGGCTTGGACGAATATGACTTGGCCGAGTTTAGCGCTGCCAACGTGCCCTTCGATAGCTACGGCGTCGGCACCAAAATGGGCACGTCGGCCGACGTGCCATGGACGGACATGTCCTACAAACTGGTGGAATACCAAAACCGGCCTGTCCTAAAGCTCAGCACCGGAAAAGTTTCGTTGCCCGGACGAAAGCAGTTGTTTCGGCTGCGCGATAGCACGGGAGTTTTCACACGCGACGTTATCGGCTTGCGCGACGAGCAGCTCGGCGGAGAGAGGTTGCTGAAAGAAGTTATGCGCGGCGGCAAAAAAACCGAGCCCGACCCGTCTTTGAAAGAGAGCCGGGAGCTCTTCGCCGCCGACTTCGCCGGGTTGCCGCCGGCGGTCAAATCGATTCGAAAGCCGCATCAGTATCCAGTTGAATTCTCAGCGCTGCTCAACGATCTCCGAGCAGAGGTAACGGAAAGACACACGCGAAAATAATTGGCCGGAGCACGAGCGAGCTAGAATTTCACCACGGCGGCACCCCAGGCAAAGCCGGCGCCGAAGGCGTTAAACAGCACGATGTCGCCGGGCTTGATCCGCCCTTGGCGTTTGGCTTCGTCCAATGCGACCGGGATCGACGCCGCGGAAGTGTTGCCGTATTTATCGACATTCACCATCACTCTTTCCATCGGCACGCCGAGCCGCTCGGCGAGCGCGACGATGATCCGGCGATTGGCCTGATGCGGGATCACCAGTGAAACCTGCTCGACGGCGACGCCGGCCTCGGCCAGCGCCTGGCGGCTGATTTCCTCCATCGAACGCACGGCGATCTTGAAGACTTCCTTGCCGTTCATCGTGATCGTATGTTCGTTGCGCTGCACGGTCGCCGGCGTCGCCGGTTGGAGCGAGCCGCCCGCCGGCACGTAGAGCTGTTTGACGTAAGAGCCGTCGGTGCGCAGCTTGGTGCTGAGAATGCCGGCGCCGTTTTCCGAAGCACCCAGGACCACCGCGCCGGCGGCGTCACCAAAGAGAATGCAGGTGGTGCGATCCTGCCAATTGAGCCAGCGGCTGAGCGTGTCGGAACCGACAACCAGAGCCTTGTTGATTTTGCCCGAACGAATAAAAGAATCCGCCACCGAGATGGCATTGATAAATCCCGAACACGCCGCGCCGACATCGAAGGAGAATGCGTTGCGCGCGCCGAGCAAATCTTCCAGCACACAGGCCGAGCTCGGCATTAAATAGTCCGCGCTGACGGTTCCCATGATGATCGCGTCAAGATCATTGGGCTCGACGCCGGCGTCATCGAGGGCTCGCCGGGCGGCCACAAACGCCATGTCGGCATTGCCTTTGCCCTCTTCGAGGATGCGCCGCTCTTTAATCCCGGTGCGCACCGTGATCCATTCGTCGCTGGTCTCGACCATTTTTTCCAGGTCGCGATTGGTCACCACCTTCGTGGGCAGCTCGGAGCCGGTGCCCAAAATCACGCTGCGTCGTTGCGCTGCGCTCATTGGGCTCTCCGAAAAATCACGCAAGCGTTGGTGCCGCCAAAACCGAAAGAGTTGGACAACACCACCTTTACGTCCGCCTTGCGCGCTTTGTTGGGCACATAGTCGAGATCGCACTCGGGGTCGGGATTTTCATAATTGATCGTCGGCGGAATGATACCGTGGTAAAGCGTCAGCACGGAATAGACGCCTTCGACGGCGCCAGCCGCGCCGAGCAAGTGACCCGTCATTGACTTCGTCGAGCTCACCGCGACCTTGGCCGCTTGCTCGCCGAATACCGTCTTGATCGCCTTGGTTTCGTTGGCGTCGTTGTACTCCGTCGAAGTGCCGTGTGCGTTGATGTAATCGACGTCGGTCGGCGCCAGCCCAGCGTCTTTGAGCGCCAAGCGCATGCAGCGCGCCGCGCCTTCGCCGTCAGGTGCCGGAGCGGTCATGTGATAAGCATCGCCGGTTGCGGCATAACCAATCACTTCGCCGTAGATCCTCGCGCCGCGCGCGAGCGCGTGTTCGCGCTCTTCGAGAATTAACACTCCGGATCCTTCGCCGATGACAAAACCGTCGCGCTCTTTGTCGAACGGCCGGCTTGCCCGCTCCGGCTCGTCGTTGCGCGTCGAGAGCGCTTTCATGGCGGCGAACCCGCCCACGGCCAAAGGCGTAATCGTCGATTCGGCGCCGCCGGCAATGACCGCATCCTGGAGCCCGCGCTGAATGAGATGAAACGCTTCACCGATCGCGTGCGTCCCTGAAGCACAAGCGGAGGTCGGCGTCCAGTTGACGCCCTTGGCACCGAAGCGAATCGCGACGTGACCCGGCGCCAGATTGGAAATGACTTTAGGAATGAAAAACGGCGATATTTTGCGTGGACCGCCGCTCAATAATGCTTCCTTGGTGGTTTCGATCGTATCGAGGCCGCACAAACCGACGCCGATGATGACACCGACCGTTTCAGCAAACTCACCCTCGATTTTGAGACCGCTGTCGGCCATCGCCATAGACGCCGCGCCCACAGCGTAATGGATGAAAATATCCATCTTCTTGATCTCTTTGGGCTCGATAAAATCTTCGACTTTGAAATCCGGCACCTCGCCGGCGATGCGCGAGGCGAATCCGTCGGTGGCAAAGCGCGTGATCGACCTGATGCCCGATCGCCCTTCGATCAAGGCACGCCAATTTTTATCGACACCGGTGCCCAAGGGCGAGATCAAACCAAGTCCGGTGACGACAACTCTGCGTTGTTCATGCATGTTTTACGATTCCTAGCTAAACTGTGGCGGATTTGCGTAAAGATAGATGAGTCATTCGAGAGGGTCAATAGTTAATGGGAATTTAGTTTATTGATACTTTTCGTGCACTTGTAGTATGCGACGGATAACCGGCTCGATCCTGCTCTCAGCCAGTGGCAAATGCCCGGCGGGCGGCGGAACTTGGGCTTGCATGGCGGCCAACACTGCCGCCACGGAATCGCGCAGTCCGGCCAGATCGTAGCCGCCTTCGAGTAAGAAGGCGATCCGCCCATCGGCAAACCTGTTCGCCAGCGCCAGAAGCAAACGCGCCATGGCGCCGAAGCCCTCTTCGGTGACATTCATGCCGCCGAGCGGATCGCGCCGGTGCGGATCGAATCCGGCCGAAACTAAAATCCAATCGGGCTGAAATTTCTCGGCGGCGGGAACGACGATATCTTGGAAGACTTGCAGATATTCGGCGTCGGTGCAGCCGGCCGGAAGCGGGACGTTGAGCGTAAAACCTTCACCCGCGCCGACGCCGGTTTCGTTGACCGCGCCGCTGCCGGGATAGAACGGAAACTGGTGCGTGGAAATAAATAAAACCGTAGGATCGTCGTAAAACGCCGCCTGAGTGCCGTTGCCATGATGCACGTCCCAGTCCATGATCAAAATCTTTTTTGCGCCGTAGACGCGCTTTAAATATTCGGCGCCGATCGCCATGGTGTTGAACAAGCAAAAACCCATCGCGTGATCGCGCAAGGCGTGATGGCCTGGCGGCCGGACCAGGGCAAAACCGTTTGAGCTTTGCTTTGACGCAATGGCATCCAACAAAGTT
The DNA here is from genome assembly GCA_963755715.1 of uncultured delta proteobacterium. Classification (GTDB taxonomy): domain Bacteria; phylum Desulfobacterota; class Binatia; order UBA9968; family UBA9968; genus DP-20. The sequence continues at coordinate 163,441 of CAVWLW010000033.1, read as the reverse complement.
AAAAATCCTCCCACCGCCAACAAGGCGACGCCGAACGAATCGCGGCAGGTAATCGTATCGCCGTCGAGCGCGTAGCGATTGTGCTTCGAGGTCGATTCGACCAGACGTACGTGATCGGCGCCGTGAGTGTATTCGACATCGGCGCGGGTCGCCGCCCGGGGAGAAGCGAGCTCAAACATTTGTTTATCAAGAGCGCCGGCCAAGTTGAGCAGCGCTTGAATACGTTCGGGACGTTCGGGATGAGACTCGCCGGGCAGATGTTTTAAATATCCTTGGTCGATGACGACCAGCGGCTTTGCCATCGAAATAACCTAACATCTCGTCGGCGCTCCTGCAAAGTAGCGGGCAATTCTTGCGCCGGCCCGCGAAATCGCATAGTTTACCTTCATGTTTGGTATCGGCATGCCAGAGTTGCTTTTGATTCTCGGCCTGGCGCTGATCGTGCTGGGACCGAAGAAATTGCCCGAACTCGCGCGCGCGTTGGGCAAGGGCCTGGCTGAGTTTCGTCGCGCGACTGACGAATTGAAAGACGAATTCCGCCAGATGGAGCGCGACACCGAAGATACCGCGCCGAGCGCAACCCATAAAGACGAGCCGTCGCTAGAAAAGCCGCCTGAAACTAAGCCGGAAAATCCTCCAGCCACTGCTGCAAAGACGTGAACACGATTGTCGGTAACGGGCAGGCTTCTGACGTCCAGATGCCCTTTACCTCTCATCTGGCGGAGCTGCGCTCACGACTGATCAAAAGCGCGCTCGCGATCGCGGTCGCTTTTGCCGGCTGTTACGCCGTCGTCGATGAAATATTTGCCATCCTAGTCGCGCCGGTGCGGCGCCTGCACATTCATGGGCTCGCGCTGATCGGCACGACGGTGACCGAAGCTTTCTTTACCAAAATGAAAGTCTCGTTCATCGCCGCGATCATTGTCACCTCGCCGGTTTGGCTTTGGCAGGCTTGGCAATTTGTCGCGCCGGGGTTGTACGAGCATGAAAAGCGCTACACTCGGAGCTTCGCCCTCTTCGGGTCGTTTTTCTTCATTGGCGGCGTGGTATTCTGTTACGCAGTCGTGATTGGCGGTGGGTTGAGTTTTCTGCTGCACCGCTACGAAGCGATCGACATCCAACCGCTGCTGCAGGTCGGCGATTACTTATCGCTGGTCTCTCGCCTCGTGCTCGCCTTCGGCGTGATGTTCGAGCTGCCGGTGCTGGCGTTCTTTGTCGCGCGCGTGGGACTCATCGATCACCGATTTTTGCTGCGTCACAGCGGCTACGCCGTTGTCCTGCTTGCGCTCCTCGCCGCGGTATTAACGCCGCCCGATTTTATCTCGCAACTGCTCCTGATGGCGCCGCTGCTGTTGCTCTATGCCATCAGCATCGGCGCGGCCTACGCCGCGCGTTACAGAATGAATCGTTTGGAACGCGACGCTAAATAAAAAGGGCCAACCGCATGGGGTCAGCCCTTTGGAACACATCCGAAAAAGAAGCCGGCTCGGCTAATTATCGTCGTTGATAAAGGCGCAGGCGGCAAACACCGTGGTCCAAAGCCCGTCCTTGTTGCCGATGGCCGATTGGGTGATGTTCGAAGTGCGCACGATCTTGCCGGACATCTTGAAGAGGTTTTCTCGCTCATCCCAGGCGGTGTCCGGGTCGAATTCGATGCCAAGGGTGGTGGCTAACATGCTGGCCGCCAAGTCCTCGGCGTACTCGCCGGCTTTTTCTTCGGTCTCGCCGAACGAATGATGCTCGGAGAGATAACCGTGCTGCTCCTGATCCGCCGGAATGGCGACGCCCACCGAGGCCGCGACTAAACGGTTCGGCTCGTTGGTGCTCTCGCGGTCGTAAACGCAAAAGACGATCTCGCCCGGCCGGAGCAGCTTGGTGCCTTCTTCTTTGGAAATACGCTTACAGCCCGGCGGGTAGATGCTCGAGACCAGGACTAGATTGCAGTAGGCCAACCCGGCCGAACGCAAGGCCAACTCGAAGGACGCCAACTTTTCCTTGTGGACGCCGACTCCTTTGGTAAAAAAACATTTTTTCGGAATCATCGAGCGCTGCTATAACACGAATAAAACTGACAGACAACAATTTCGCTCAAAAAATCGGTTAAAACCATGTTACTCGACGATCACGAGCAGCGCGCCGCCTTCGACGGTGTCGCCGGGTTTGACTTTGATCTCTTTGACTTCCCCGCTGATCGGGCTGCGCACCTCATTTTCCATTTTCATCGCCTCGACGATCACCAGTCCCTGACCCATTTCTACGGCGTCGCCGACCGCCACCAGCACCGCGATAATCTTCCCGGGCATCGGCACCGACACCATCTGACGCCCCTGAAGTTGCAGACCCGATTGCGCAGCGCCGACCCGCACGCGGCGCTCGTCGACGAGGTGAATGCGATAATTGCGCCCGTCGACGAGCACGCGGTATTCGTCATCCGTGTTGTCGACCTCGATTTCAAAGGAGCGGTTATCGACGATCAAGGAAAAATTGGTCCGTCCGGTTTTCTTGCCATCGACGAGGAATTCATTGCCGTCGACCGAAACCCGGTAGACCGACTTGCCGTTCTCTTCGATCTCGACCGTGTAGCTCTGCTCTCCGAGCTTGGCGATAAAAGCCATGTCTCAAGCCTTACGAGCGGCGCCAGCCGCGGCCTGTGAAACTTTCGTGGCGGCGCAGCGAATTGCGCTTGCCCTGCTCGCGCCACTTCGACGGTTCGGCGGCTCCTCGGGCTAAAAGTCCCAAAGTCTGTTCCTGTTCGCGATGGAGCGCCGCGATCGCCGCGGAAGCAAGCGCGATTTCTTTGTGCGGCAGCACTTCTTCGCTATTCGAGGCGCGGTATTCCTCTTCGATGAAGCCGGTATTGACGTCTCCGGACATGAAGCGCGGGTGGCGCAAGATCCACTGGTTGAATGAAATGTTGGTTTTGATGCCGCGCACTTGGTATTCGCGCAAGGCGCGGCGCATGCGCAGAATCGCCTCGATCCGATTTTCGCCCCAGGTGATCAGCTTGGCGATCATCGGATCGTAATAAATCGGCACTTCGGCGCCTTCGTAGACACCGCAGTCATTTCTCAAGCCGAGTCCCTCAGGCAAGCGCAGCCCTTCGATCTTACCCGGACAGGGCATGAAATCTCTTTCCGGGTCCTCGGCGTAAATGCGGCACTCGATGGCGTGGCCGGTTTGCGTGATATGGCGCTGGCGCCACGGCAAGTAACCGCCGGCGGCGACTTCAATCTGAGCTTTGACCAGATCGATGCCGACGACCCGCTCGGTCACCGCATGCTCGACTTGGAGACGCGTGTTCATTTCGAGGAAATAGAAATTTTGTTCCTGGTCGAGCAGAAACTCCAACGTCCCTGCGCCAACGTACCCGACGGCGCGCGCGCCTTGAATAGCGATCCGGCCAATGCGCCGGCGTGTGCGATCGTCCATCCCCGGCGCCGGTGACTCCTCAAGAACTTTCTGATGGCGCCGCTGAATCGAGCACTCGCGGTCGTAGAGATGAATCACGTGACCGTAGCTGTCGGCAAGGATTTGAATCTCCACGTGGCGGGGTTTTTCGATGAATTTCTCGACGTAAAGCCGGGCATCGCCGAAGGATGACGACGCCTCAGAGCCCACCGCGCGAAACGCGGATGATACCTCGCGAGGTCGACGGACGAGCCTCAGCCCCTTGCCGCCACCGCCGGCCACCGCCTTCAACATACAGGGATAACCGATCGATTCGATCGTCTTTAAGACCTCTTCCTCCGAGGTCAAAATACCGTCCGATCCCGGCACTACAGGCACGCCGGCGCCTTTCATAATCTGCCGCGCCTTCACTTTATCGCCCATCTGATCGATCACTTGCGGCGATGGGCCGATAAACACGATGCCCTCGTCCTTGCAGCGCTGGGCAAACGCCGCGTTCTCGGCTAGAAACCCGTAGCCCGGATGCACCGCTTCGGCGCGGCTTTTTTTGCAAACCTCAATAATGCGGTCGATCGACAGATAACTCTGGATCGACGGCGCGGGTCCGATCGGATAGGCGTGGTCGGCGTATTTGACGTGCAGAGATTCGCGGTCGGCCGCCGAATAAACCGCAACGGTCTCGATGTCGAGCTCGCGGCAAGCGCGCGCGATGCGCACGGCAATCTCGCCTCGATTGGCGATGAGGATGCGTTTAAACATGGGAAGGCAGGCACGAGGCAATAGGCAACAGGCAATAGTTGAGAGACCGAGGCGAATCCGCTGTTGCCTAATTGCCTGTTGCCTAGTGCCTTCTTCAGAGTGGAATATTTCCATGCTTCTTCGGCGGATTGTGGTCTTGTTTATTTTTAAGCATTTCAAGCGCGCGGATCAACGTCGGCCGCGTGTCCTCGGGATAAATCACCGCATCGATGTAGCCCGACTCCGCGGCTTTGAAGGGGTTGGCGAAAGTCTCCCGATAGTTGGTGACCATTTCGTCGCGTGCTTTGGCGGGATCGGCTGCTTTCTGCAGCTGATCGCGAAAAACGATATTGATGGCGCCCTCGGGTCCCATCACGGCGATCTCGCCGGTCGGATAAGCTAAATTAATATCACCGCGCAGATGCTTGCTCGCCATGACGATGTAACCGCCGCCGTAGGCTTTGCGCGTCACGATGGTGACTTTTGGCACGGTCGCTTCGGCGTAAGCATAGAGCAACTTCGCGCCGTGGCGAATGATGCCGTGATATTCCTGCTCCGTGCCCGGCAAAAAGCCCGGCACGTCGACGAACGTCACCACGGGAATATTAAAGCAGTCGCAAAACCGAATAAAGCGCGCCGCCTTCACGGAAGCGTTGATGTCCAAACAGCCCGCCAGATGGGCCGGTTGATTGGCGACCATCCCCACCGAGCGGCCGCCGAGGTGGGCAAAGCCGATGAGAATATTGCGCGCGAACTCCGGCTGCACTTCATAAAAATAGCCTTCATCGACCACCGCCGCGATCAGCTCTTTCATGTCATAGGGCCGATTGGGATTATCGGGAACCAAATCTTTGAGCCGCTTGTCGCGGCGCAGCGGATCGTCGTTGCTCGGATGAAAAGGCGGTTCTTCTTGATTGTTGCTCGGTAAAAAACCGATCAGCTCGCGGATCAGCAGCAGACAATCTTTTTCCGTATTGGCGGTGAAATGGGCCACGCCGCTCGTGCCCGTGTGCGTCTCGGCGCCGCCCAGAGTTTCTTTGGTGACTTCTTCGTGGGTCACGGTCTTGATGACATCGGGGCCGGTGATGAACATGTAGCTGTTGGTTTTCACCATGAAAATGAAATCGGTGATTGCCGGCGAATAAACCGCGCCGCCGGCGCATGGGCCCATAATGGCGGTGATTTGCGGCACGACGCCGGATGCCATGACGTTGCGCTGAAAAATCTCACCGTATCCCGCCAGACTGTCGACGCCTTCTTGAATGCGCGCGCCGCCGGAGTCGTTGATGCCGATCAACGGTGCGCCGTTCTTCAGCGCCATGTCCATCACTTTGCAAATCTTGTCGGCGACGACGCGGCTCAAGCTGCCGCCGAAAACGGTGAAGTCTTGCGAATAGACATAAACTGAGCGGCCGTCGACGGCGCCGTAACCGGTCACGACCGCGTCACCGGGAAATTTCTGCTTTTCCATGCCGAACTCGACGCAGTCGTGCAAGCGCAAGCGATCGAGCTCCACGAAGCTGCCGCTGTCGAGGAGAATATCGAGGCGCTCGCGCGCCAATAATTTTCCCTGTTCGTGCTGGCGGCGCGCGCGCTCTTCTCCGCCCCCAGCCTCGGCCCTTTGATTAAGCTCACGGAGCTTGTCGAAATTGTTGATCATGACCATGAAAAGGATTCCTTAGAAGCGAAATCGAAGTGTTCCCGCGAGCGAGTTGCGGCATCATAACAAACGGCCTTGGTGTGTCAACAGAATTACGCCGCCGAGCGCATGAAGGCGGCGAAGTTGCGCTAGGCGCGACCTCGCGTTACTATTCGGATCAAGCGATCCACTGTGAATTTTTCACGAGCGAAAAAACTCATGGCCGAAACAAAAAACAACCGCAGCAAGACGAGAGCCATGGCCACGCGCGACCCAGGCACGGCAAAATTGCGCAACGACCAGGCGCTTTTGATGGTCACCGCCAGCGAGGGCGACGCGAACATGCTCTACGCGGTCGGCTTTTTCGTGCCCGACCCGTTTATTTTTTTTCAGCACAAAAAAATCAAGTTCGTCGTCATGAGCGACTTGGAAATCGACCGCGCCAAGAAGCAGGCCGACGTCGATCGCGTTCTGTCGCTCTCGGCCTATCAGCGCAAGCTGCGCAAGCTCGGCAAGGCGCCGGCGGGCATGATCGACATTCTCGATTTGCTGTTTCGCGAAAGAGGCATCCGCGCTTTGATCGTGCCGGCAAATTTCTCGGCGCTGCTCACCGACCAACTGCGCGCCAAAGGCTACAGCGTGCAAATCAAACGCGATCCGTTTTGGCCGGAGCGCGAGGCGAAAGACCGCGTCGAAGTCGCGCAGATCACCGAGTCGCTACGGGTGGCGCGGCTCGGGCTGGAAGCCGGTATCCGCATGCTCAAGCGCACGCGGACCAAGCGCGACGGTTATCTCTATTTGAATGGAACGCGATTGACTTCGGAAATGCTCAAGACCGCGGTCAATACGACGATCATGGCGCAAGGCTGGCTGCCGAGCCACACGATCATCTCTTCCGGCAATCAATGCGTCGATCCGCACCACGAGGGCAGCGGGCCAATCAAAGCGAATACGTCGATCATCTTCGATATTTTTCCGCGCTCGCAACGAAACGGTTACTTCGGCGATCTCAGCCGAACCGTCGTGCGCGGACGCGCGTCGGACAAGCTCAAGGAAATTTACGCGACGGTGCAAGCGGGACAGAAAATCGGCTACGAGCAAATACGCGACGGTGTCAACGGCAAGGAAGTGCACCAAAATATTTTGAATCTTTTCGAATCTCGGGGATTTCACACCGGCCGCATCAACGGCCGTATGCAAGGTTTTTTTCACGGCACCGGCCACGGCTTGGGATTGGATATTCATGAACCGCCGCGCATCGCGCCGGTCGATGCGATTCTACGCACCGGTCACGTCGTCACCGTCGAACCCGGCCTGTATTATCTCGGCGTCGGCGGCGTGCGCCTCGAAGACGTCGTGGTGGTCACGGCCAAAGGCAACCGCAATTTAACCGATTGTCCGCAGTTTCTCGAAATTTGATTGGCGCTGGCGGTCTGATATCGACACGGGAACACCGTTCGTGACTAAAGCCGAGAGCGAGATCGCCGCGCTCATTGCCGACTTGGATCATCACGACAAGCCGACGATTCGGGCCGCGGTCGATGCCCTTTTCCCGTTGGCCGGGCAATCGGCCGACCTGCGCGCCTTGCTTCTTGAACGGCTCACTCAACCAGGAAAAAAAAATTACTGGCCGGTCGCATATATCCTAGGACAACTTCCGTCTCCAAACGACACCGTCATACGAGTCTTACTCGACGCACTGGATCATCAAGAACCGGATATCCGGTGGGCGGTCGCCCTTCTGCTCGTTCGCCTCGCCAAAAACGATGATAACCATATCGGCCATCTGATAGAACTCAGCGCCAACGGCACAGCCAACCAAAAAAGGATGGCGCTGTACTGTATCCGCGACCTGACTCTAAACGACGACGCCAGTCTGGCGGCATTGCTGAAGGGGCTGCGCGATGACAATCCAACCGTCAGAGTCGCCGCCGCCATTTGCCTGAAGCAAAGAGCGGATCTCAATGACAACGACAAGAGTCTTTTGCTGAAAACTTACTTGGAAGACGCGGACTCTCGGGTCCGCAATGCTGCAGCGATCGTCCTGGCCGACTTAGGATCGCCGTCAGAGCAATTTGTCATCGCTTTACGCGAGGCCAGCGAAAGCGAGAATCGCGAGAGCAGAAAAACCGCCGGCGCCGCGCTCGAGTTGCTGAAAAAAAGAAGGTCCGCTTCAAGCGACAGCCGAAGCAGCCGTTGAAGCGGACCTATAGGTGGACTGAGGGGGATTCCCAGGCTCCAGGCCCGAATCCCCGTCAAAGAATCCGCCTAGAGCCTAGGTCTCAGCCACCTCGCAGACAATACATTTATCAATCATGTCTGGACCACCTCCTTTCCCTGCTGAAGGCAGTTTACGAAAGTGGTTTCGAACTGTCAATAATAATCCGTGAGAATATAATCTCGCGCTCGTTGTCGCTCGCTGAAAAAACTTTTTGACTGAATATTCAAAATTGCCGGAGAGCTTTTTGATCGATGAACTGGACAAAGCGATCCTGTCAGATACATCAGTAGCAATGTGACGAACTACTCGCCGTAAAGCTTCTTGATGAATCCAGTCTGCTCGAGCTCTTTCAAATAGCTGATGTCGATAAAACTCTCAGGCGCGAGGCTCTTGGCCTTCGGCGTGCGCGAACCGATTTCGTCGAGCACCATTTGAATTCCTTTGATCGTCGGATAGGGAACTCTGGGCATAATCTTGACGGCGTAGTGCTGGTAGGTTTCTTCCAGCGCTTCTTGGTCCGTGCTGCGCGAGTACTTGCCGATCACTTTCACGGCGAAATTCTTGTCGGTCTTGAAACGGTGCAAGCCCTCAACGTAGGCGCGCACATAGCGCCGCGTGACATCGGGCGCCTCGCGCATGTAGCTTCGCGTCGTCACCACACCCGCGCCCTGATAATCGATGCCGATGGTGCTCAGGTCCGCGAGTAGATGGTAGCCGAACTTGGCGGCCTGGAGATGGAGCGGCGAAGCGAGCAAACCGCCATCGATGGCGCCCGCCGCCAAGCCCGCGAGAGTCTCAGGCGAGCCGCCCATCTGGACCAACGCCACGTCACGGTCAGCCTGGAGATTCCATTGACCGAGCACGTAGCGCAGCAAAAAATCGTCCGAGGTGCCGAAGCGGCTGATGCCGATCTTTTTGCCCTTCAGATCTTCGCGCCGCTTGATCTCCGGCTTGACCATGATCTTTTGTCCCGGCTTGTTGTTGGGACCGGCGAGCATCACCAGATCCGCTCCGGCAAGATTGGCCTGGATGACCGCCGGAATCGCGATCTCGGAAATCGGAATGTCTTTGGCCAGCATCGATTGGACAATCCTCGAGCTGCCGGCAACGTAAATCAACTCAACGTCGAGCCCGTACTTTTCAAACAGCTTAGCGTCTTTGGTCACCCAAATAACCGCCATCGAACCGACGGTAGTCGGATAGGCGACCTTGAGCTTCGTCTGCGCGCTTAAGATTCTTGGCGTCAGCACAAGCAACAACATCAACACTCTGCTCAGGGTCTTCATGTTTTTAACTAAAACCTAGAGATCAGAACCTTGAAACTATTTTTATGGATGCACGTCTTCCAAGAACCAATCGGTTGGAATCTCGCGCCCCACCCTCGCCTCCCGCGCCCGTGCCAGCACTTCACTGCCCACTGCCGCGAATTGCAGACCCAGACCGACGTTGTTGCAGAAACAGCTAATGGAATCTTCTTTCGTTCGTCCCGGATGTTGACCGTTGACCAATTCCGAGAGCGTCGGAAAATCCCAGACGGCTTCTTCTTTGCGTGTGATAGGATGCTGCCAACCCTCTGCCACGTCCGGGATCGATTGGCGGTCGATGCCGATCGCGATTTGAAACGGCTTGGCCTCGCGCCAGTGAATGATCAGCGGATCGGCGCGCTTGTACGTCGCCGCGTCGAGCTCGCAAGGCTTGACACAGGAAACATGCATCCCCGGCCGTAAAATATCGCCGGAAAAAAGCGGCGAGATCGAATTCGTCGTAGCGATCACCATATCCACGCCGTCGATCGCCTGCGCGGCGCTTTCCGCTTCAATTAACTGGGCAGCAACTTTTCCCGACCACTCCGCGATGAAACGCCGCCGCGAATCCGGCGTCGGACTGAATATTTTTATCTGCTTCAAGTCGCGGATCATCGACAACGTCACCAGATGCGCGCTGGCCTGCCAGCCGGCGCCGAGCAACGCCATCACTTTGGCATCCGGACGCGCGAGATAGCGCGCCGCAATCGCGCTGGCGCCCGCGACGCGCAACTTCTGCACGTAACCGTCGGGGAAAATCGCCAAGGGCTCGCCGGTCTCTGTGCTGAAAAGCATGACGAGTCCGACGTACTTGTCGCCGCCCGCCACCGGCAGCTTGTCTTTGCGAAGGCCGCCGGCCTTTTCGTACCACTTGACGATACTGGAATTCAGACGCAGCGCCGCGACCTTGCGACCAGGCAGCACACCGCTCATGGTTTTGTATTCATAGAACTCGTTGGGCTTGGTCGGACTGAAGACATCGTAGCGCGGCACGGTCGCCGCCATGCCGTTGCCGAGATCGCGATAAGCTTCTTCGAGCACGTCGAGACAAGCGCCGACGGGCAAAATCTTTTCAATATCTTCGTTGGAGAGAATCAGCACGATAAGCCTCCTATCGCCTCTGCGCCGCCATTGTTAGTGCCGTGATGCCGATTTTTCAAGCCGCGCCGCCGATCGGTTGACAGAACACCGCCGCTTATTGTTTTATCGAGCGACAGCAAAACCATGCAACACATTCATCCATCTGCCGCCCGGCGGTAACTCGCGCCAGACTGATACTTGTTTTGGCTGTCACGTTCATTCACCTCCATTTCATGACCACAAACCTCAAACTCGATGGTGCGACAATCCAGCCGCGTTATTTCTACGGCTGGTACATTGTCGGCGTCGGCATTCTCGTCAACATCGCCGGAACATTCGCATTCTCCAGCACGCTCAGCATTTTTCTCAAACCGATCACCGAGGAGCTGAACGTTTCGCGCGGGGCGTTTTCGTTGATCCGCACTTTCGAGATCGGCGTGGCGGCGCTGATCGTGCCGCTGCTCGGTCCGTGGATCGACCGCCACGGCGGCCGCGGCGTCCTCGTCCTCGGCGTTCTGATGGAAGGCACAGGACTGTTGCTTTCCAGTCTAGTGCAAAGCTTTTGGCAGTTCGTTTTCGTCCGCTGCTCTTTAGTAATCGCGGGCGAAGCTTTACTGGGTTCTTGGGTCATCAACGTAACGATCGCCCAATGGTTCGTGCGCAAGCGCGGCCGAGCGATGGGCATCGCCAACTTGGGCACGGGCCTAGCCAAGCTCGGCATTCCCTTGATTGCCGCATCTTTGTTTGTCCTGATCGGCTGGCGCGGCACCTGGGCGGTATTCGGCATCGTCGCGCCGCTGTTGGTCATAGCGCCGGCGTTGATCTTCATACGCCGGAGACCCGAAGACATGGGGCTTCGCCCCGATGGCGATCCGCCGCATCAAACAGCCGATAAGTCACCAGCGACCAGCGCGCCGCCATCTAGCGCGCAATCGCAAAACCTAAGAACTGAAAGATCGTGGACTCGAGCCGAGGCGATCCGGCGTACCGACCTTTTGGCTCCTCGTCGTTACCTTCGGTATCGCCAGCGTCGGCATCGCCGGTCTCAATCTGCACATCTTTTCTTATGTCACCGATATCGGTTACTCGCCGCTGATCGCCGCGTCCTTCATGAGTACGATCGCTTTAACGCAACTCGGCTCCACGCTGGTGTGGGGCGTATTCGCCGACAGGTTCGATATAAGAAAGGTCTCCTGTATCCAGTTTTTGATTCAGGGAATCGGCTTGATCATGGCGATCTCGAGCCGCCAGATTCATTTCACCTACGTCGGGTTCTTTCTCTACGGCACGGGCCTGGCCGGCAGCTTTGTCCTGCGCGAAGTGATCTGGGCCAATTTCTTCGGCCGGACTTCACTGGGAACGGTGCGCGGCCTGTCGCTTTTCTTCTCTCATTTGTTCGCCGCCAGCGGCGCGCCGTTTTTCGGTTTTCTACACGACCGCATGGGCAGCTACGATCTATCGTTCACCATTTTTTCTTGCGCTCTCTTCACGTCGGCGTTTTTGATTTTGCTGGCGACTCCACCGCAAAGACCCTCGACATAAATACCTAGGGCCAAACAACGCTCCGAGACTTGTAAGCTATTTAAGAACTGGCTATGTACGCCGACATGATCACGCCTAGAGCACCGATGTTAATTGTGCTGCTGATTCTTGCAATTCTTCACCCGGCTCGCCGCCCAGTCGACTAAGATTCACATTTCCGCGCCATCTAAGTCGCTTTCATGGTTTCCCATTCATCTTGCGCGCGAGAAAGGGTTTTACCGAGCGGAAGGTCTCGACGTCGATTACGTCATCATGAAGCCGCAGGTCGCCATGCAAGCGCTGATCGCCGGCGACGTCGGTTACACGACGGCGCTCGGCTCGACTATCCGCGCCGCGTTACGCAACGTGCCGTTGCGGGTCGTGATGACGATCGCCGACAAACCCTTGTTCTCTCTCATTGCCCGGCCGGGGATCCATTCAGTCGAAGAGCTGAGAGGCAAGCTACTGGGCATTTCATCCTTTGGCGCCAGCACCGATACCTACGCGCGCGCACTATTGCGCCGTTACAAGCTGACGCCGAATCAAGACGTGAAAATTCTCGCTTTGGGCGGCGGCACGAACCGTATCGCTGCGATGGAGAGCGGCGCCATCGATGCCGCGCTGATCGAAGCGCCTTACAACGTCATGCTCGAGCGAAAGGGCTTTCGCAAGATTCTTTTTGTCGGTGATTTGATCCCTTCGCCTCTGGCCGGGTTCGGAACCCGATTGGAAAAGATCCAAAAACAACCGGATGAAATTCGCCGGCTGGTGCGTGCGACGCTGCGCGGGATTCAATACGCCAAGAACAATGAGCACGAGAGCATTCGCTCGATCATGAAATGGACCGATATGGACCAAGGGTTGGCCGAAGGAAGCTACGAGATGGCGTCGTCGAGCTGGTCCGCTACGGGCGTCGCCAGTGCTCAAGGACTACAAATTGCTATGGAAGAGATTCGCGCGGAGCTAAAGCTCGAAGCCGCACCCGATCCGTCCAGGGCTTTCGACTGGAGCTTTGTTCAGAAGTGATGATACTTGCAATATTCTATGCCAGCATCAGGACGCCGGCTCTTTCATCTTCTGCAGCAGCTCTTTGACTGATGATCTCGCGATGACCCGATCGAATTGAGCGCGATAGTTGTGAACGATACTGACTTGATCGATCACCATGTCGTAGACTTTCCACTGGCCGTCGACGAAGTGCAAACGATAATCGATCGGCAATGTGCTGTTGGCGCTGACGACTTTTGTCTCTACGTTCGCAAGGTTTCCTTTCAGTTCTTCGCCGTTGAACTCAATTTTTTCATCGCCCGAAGCGCGTACGGTTCGGCCATAAGCAACGAGGAGCTTTTGCGTGAGGGCAGCGACGAATTCACGCTGTTGGACTTGGTCCAGCTCCAGCCAATGCCGGCCCAAGGACTGTTTGGTCAGTTCCGAGAAATCGAATCTTGCATAAACGAGCTTGAGAGCCTTGTCCGGCAGGCCGTTTGCCCGCAGTTCCGCAACTGGAGTGTTCACCAGGATGGTGACGAGTTCATTAACCGTCGCGCTGAGCTGGACAGTAGCTTCGCCGGCAGATCCACGAGCGGGCAACAAAAACATCGAGATTAATATAATAACGGCGCTTAAGTTACTAAAAAATTTCATAATTTCTCCCCTAAACAACAAAATCGTTCATATCTTAACTTTTCTTGTAGATACAAGCAAACGCGATTTAACCCGATTTGGCAGGTTGGAGATTTACTGCGGAATGCTTGTAGCCGGTAAGCGCTTTTCTTACTATAAGACGTTCATCACGAGGCAGATCCCTTTGTATTACTTTGCTTACGGCTCGAATATGAACTGGCCACAGATGCAGCGGCGTTGTCCCTCAGCGCAGTTTGTCTGCGTCGCACGGCTCGCCAATTACGAGTTCGGCATCACGCGCCATTCGCGCTTGCGCAACTGCGGCACTGCCAATGTTTTTCCGGCGCAAGGGAAAGAGGTTTGCGGCATCGTTTACGATGTCAATGAAGCCGATTTGGTGACGCTCGATAGTTTTGAGGATGGTTATCGTCGCGAGCTGATGCCGGTTTATGCGCTCGGCGATGGGGCACAGCCGTTGGTAGTTTTGATCTACGTCGCCGAGATAGAAACGAACGTTCCGCGGTCCAACGCCGAATATAAAAGTCTCATTCTCGAAGGCGCGAGACACTGGAAACTTCCCGCCACCTATCTTGCTTTGCTCGAGGCGATTCAAGCGGCGGAAGATCGATAGCATAAAATTCTTTCACGCCGTTGTAACTTCAGCGGTTGCCGTTCTTGTCATGGACAAGCAACCAACCCTGCGCTAAGATCGGGCCGAACTAAAATCCATCCAGATAGCCGTGATGAAGATCAGCGAGATCCGCGATCAAGCCAAGGGGATAGCGCGTCATCCGCGCACTCGAAAGATTGCAATTTGGGTGGTTTGCATCTTTATCGCCATTGGCGTGCTATTCGGGCTTGTCGCCCCGCCGCTGATACGCGGCAAAGTCGCCAGCGCGCTTTCCGACAAATTTCATCGCCAGGTTTCGATCGAGCAAATCAAGATCAACCCCTACGCGCTGAGCCTGACGGTGCGCGGCTTTCTGATGAAGGAGCGCCAAAGCGCGTCGCCCGCCGTCTCCTTCGACGAGCTTTACGTCAACCTGGAGCTGCAATCGATCTTTCGTTTGGCTCCCGTGATCAAAGCGCTGCAGATCGCAAAGCCTTATATCAGCGTGATTCGCAACGATGACCGGAAATACAACTTTCAGGATCTGATCGAGGAATTCACTTCCGGCCCTCCCGGGCCGACGCCACGGTTCTCGCTCAACAACATCGAGATCGTCGACGGAAAAATCGACTTCGACGACCGCCCGGAACAGACCAAACACAGCGTGACTCAGATCAAGCTCGGCGTGCCGTTTATCTCGAGCTTGCCCTCCTACGTCGATATCAAAGTCAAACCGGAATTTGCCGCGGTGATCAATGGCGCACCTTTGCACTTAGGCGGCGACACCACCCCGTTCAAAGATTCCCGGGACAGCACTTTCAATATCAATATCGACAAACTGGAAATCGCCAAGTATCTCGAATACTCGCCGGTAAAATTGAACTTCACAGTGCCGTCCGGTCAACTGCACGGCAAGCTAACAGCCAGTTTCAGAGCATCCAAAAATAATCCGTCGGTGCTCTCCATAGGCGGTAATCTCGGCTTGACGGATCTTGATATGCAGCAAACCGGCGGCGCGCCATTGGTCAAGCTGCCGAGCTTCGACGTTCTGATCGACGCCATCGAAGTTTTCACCAACACGATCGCGCTCAAGTCGGTCAAATCGCAGGGTCTCGAGCTGCATCTGAACCGCGCCAAGGACGGCAGTCTCAATCTGACCAACCTGGTCGCGGCGTCGACGCCGGTGAAAACCGACGCCGCGGAGGCAAAAAAAGAAGAAGGTAAGCCTCTGGCCTATTCGGTCGGGGAGATCGCCTTGGAGTCGGCGATGATTTATATCGACGACGAAGGGCCCCAACATCCCTACAAGACGCGCCTCGACAACGTTAACTTCAAGGTCACGGGTCTCACCAATCAGACGGGCAAGAAGGCCAACGTCGAGCTTGCTTTCGAATCCGACAGTAAAGAAAAACTCACTCATAGCGGCACCTTGCAAATCGCGCCGCTGCTGGCCGAGGGAAAACTCGACGTCGAAGGTCTTAAAATCGGCGCGCTGCGTCCCTATTACGAAACTGCGCTGGCGGCGGAGGTGAAAGATGGAGCCCTCGATATCTCCACACAATACAGTTTCGCGGCTGGCGACGAAGCGAACGAAATCAAGCTTACGGATTTGAACGCCACTCTGCGCGCCTTTCGCCTCGATCTCGCCGGACAGCCCGCACCGCTCTGGCGCATCGCTTCATTGGCGGTGACGGACGTCGCAGTGGACGTCGGTAAAAAAACCTAGTCATTGGTGGCATCGAAGGCAAAGAAGGTAACGGCTATATACAACGCGACGCCGACGGCACGATCAATCTCGCCCGCATCACAAAGCCTCAAAGTCCGGCCGCCGCGCCTGCTCAACCAGCGAAGAAAGAA
Organism: uncultured delta proteobacterium; assembly: GCA_963755715.1. Taxonomy (GTDB): domain Bacteria; phylum Desulfobacterota; class Binatia; order UBA9968; family UBA9968; genus DP-20. The sequence continues at coordinate 147,440 of CAVWLW010000033.1, read as the reverse complement.
CGACGGCGACTGGAGAGTCGACGCAAAAAAAATCGCTCTCGACCGCTTCAAGATCGATTTCGAGGATCGCGGAACGGCGGCCGGCGCAAAGACGACTCTCTCGGAAATTTCCCTTCACGGCGAGAATTTCTCCACGGCAAAAAATCAGCGAGGCAAGGCGACGATCAGAACCAGAATCAATAACAAAGGGCTCTTGCGTCTGGTCGGCACGGCGACTGTGAATCCATTGAACGCCAAGTTCACCGTGGACGGCCAGGACATCGAGTTGCTTCCTTTTCAAAATTACATGGGCGACAAAGTGAATTTATCGCTCACCGGCGGCCAAATCGGCTCCAAAGGCGAGCTGTCGCTTAACACGGCGGCCGACGGCGGCATGCGGGTCAATTACCAAGGCAGCGTGCGCGTCGCGGACTTCGGCAGCGTCGAAAAGAACGACACCCAGGACCTGCTCAAGTGGAAATCCTTGGCGCTCGACGCGATTCAATTCGATCTGGAGCCTTTTCAATTGCGCATCGGCGAGATCACGCTGGCGGATTTCTACTCGCGCCTGATCCTCGGCGCCGACGGTAAAATGAACTTGCAAAAGTTAACCGCCCAACCGGAAGAGAAAAAAGAAGAGCCGGCCGCGCCGGCGAAGGCGGAGGAAAAACCAGTGCCGCCCGTCGAGAATAGCGCCGCTCCCAAAGCGATCAGCATCGGCAAGATCAATCTTCAGAGCGGCAACATCCACTTTAGCGATTTCTTCGTCAAGCCCAATTACTCCGCCAACCTCACCAGCGTCGAAGGCGCCATTTCCGAGCTGAAACCGGAGACACCGGGAGATATCGATCTCAAAGCCAAACTCGACGAATCCGCGCCCGTGGACATTAAAGGCAAGCTCAACCCGCTCTCCAAAGAGCTCTTCCTCGACATCGTCGCCGATGCGCGGGAAATCGAATTGAGCCCCATGACGCCCTACTCCGCGAAATACGTCGGTTACGGCATCGAAAAAGGCAAACTGTCGTTTAACGTCAAGTACAAGCTGGACAACCGCAAGCTCACCGCCGAAAACAAGATCATTCTCAACCAACTCACTTTCGGCGAAAAAATCGAAAGTCCGACCGCCACGAAGCTACCCGTGCTGCTCGCGGTCGCCCTGTTGAAAGATCGCAACGGCGTCATCGATGTCGATCTGCCGATCAGTGGCTCCCTCGACGATCCGCAATTCAGCGTCGGCGGTCTTGTTTTGCGGATTGTCATCAATCTCATTACCAAAGCCGTGACCGCGCCGTTCTCGCTGATCGCATCGGCCTTCGGCGGCGGTGGCAGCGGCGAGGAGTTGAGCTATATCGAATTCGCCAATGGCCGGGCCAGCCTCGATGCAGCCGGACCGCGACAAAATCGCGACACTAGCCAAAGCTTTGAACAATCGTCCCAGTCTCAACCTGGAGATCATTGGCCGCGTCGATCCGATTAGCGACCTCGATGGCTTAAAGCGGGTCGGCATCGAGCGCAAGGTCAAAGCGCAGAAACTGAAAGACTTGGCGCGCAAAGGCCAAGCGCCGCGTTCGGTCGACGAAGTCCAAATCGACAAAGGCGAATATGAACAGTATTTGAAGACCGCTTACGGCGAGGAGAGTTTTCCCAAACCGCGCAACGCCATCGGCTTAGCGCAAAATCTGCCGGTTCCGGAGATGGAAAAGCTGATGATGCAGTACGCAAAAGTCAGCGACGATGACCTGCGTCAACTCTCCACGCAGCGCGCTCAAACCGTGCGCGACGCGCTCCTCGCCACCGGCCAAGTCGGCGCCGATCGCCTGTTTGTCGTCGCCGGCAAGCCGCTTAGCAACGAAGAGCGAGCCAAGCTCAAAGGCCGGCCGAACCGCGTCGATTTTGCAATGAAATAAACTCGCCAATCGGTCGACCAGAGCGCGCGGCGGTTTTCGGACGATTTCCAGCCAAGTTGTAGCGTCGGCTCTTCTGTTATAGACTCCGATTGCATTCAGGAGGCTTCTTCCATGACCCAGGCAAGAAAAAACGCCAACCCCAAAGTCACCATCATCGCCAGCAAAGGGGCTAATCAAGCGATCAATTACTTATTAGAAGATCGAGACGAATTGGAATGGCTCGTCGCCATCGGCAGAAATCACAAAGGCGATATTTTCTTCTATGATACCGGCGGTGACATCATTCAAGATTTGGGCGCTTTAGAATACATCAAAGAAAGAATCGTGCGAGATTATTTCGGCGAACCTGAGGAATAACGTAGCACCACCGCGAAGTCGTTCCACGGTTTAATTGATCATCCCTTGAACTTTTGAACCCGTGAACCCTGAACCATCTTTTATCCCATCGGTATCTTCGGTTTAATTCTGAGCGGCGGCGAGCCCGCCGGCAGATAGTCCGCCAAATCGATCGTTTCCCAGCCCACCGGACGGAGCCGTTCGAATTCATCGCGGCGCTTGCCATCGCACTCCGGCGGCTTGGTCGCATCGATCATCATCTTGCCGCCGATACGGTGCCAGCCCGGCGCGCCCGGATGGCCGAACTCGGGACAGGACGGATCCATCGCGTGTATCTTTGATCCGGGAATAACGGTGATATCCTCTGCGGGGTTGACGCGCGTATTGATCGACCAGAGCACTTCCGCGTAGTTGAAGATATCGACGTCGACATCGACGGCAATGGCTATTTTCGGATGTTGGTACTCGCTCGATAACACCGACATCAAGACGTTTTTCGCCTCGCCGTAATAGCGCGGCTTCATCTGCACCACGACGCCGAAAATCCCCGGCATCACTAAAACGTTCCTGACATCGGCCGAGCCGCCGACGTTGCGCGCGCGGCGCAGGATCTGCGCCGACATGGGCACCTTATGATAAACGCAGCCTTCGACCTCCGTGCCGTTTTGGACGTTTTTGAAAATCGCATCGGCGCGCATGGTGATTGCTTTAATATTAACGATCGGATTCATGCCCGAACCGGTTAAATAATAATCCTGAAACTCGCTGAACGGCCCTTCCGGCTCTCTCACTTTGGGCGGAATTTCCCCTTCGAGAATGATCTCCGCGAACGCCGGCACTTCCAGATCGACGGTGCGGCATTTCACCAATTCGACATCCTCCTGCAGCAGCGCCGAGGCGATCTCCAGCTCGTCCACGCCGTATTGGGTCGTGGTCGCGGCCGCGAAATAATACATCGGATGATGACCGATCATGATCGCCACGGGCATCGGCTTATCCTGCGCTTCGTACATTTGGTAGTTGGTCCAGGCGTGGCGCGGATATAAAAGTATCCCGGTCTTTTTCGGTCCCTTCATTTGCAGACGATGAAAGCTCAGGTTGCGCTGTCCGGTTTGCGGGTTTTTGGTGATCATCAAACCGGAGCCGATAAACGGTCCGCCGTCGCGAATGCCCGCCTGATGGATCGGCATTCGAGTGATGTCGACTTCGTCGCCGATCAGAACTTTTTGTTGAACCGGACCGGTCTCGACCAGGCGCGTCGTCCCGAGCTTCTCTGTCCGCCGCACGAATTCCGGGATCATCTCCTCACGCGGCGTATCGAACGCGACGGGCGCGAGCGACACATCGCCCGGCGCCTGCCCCAAACAACGCCAGCCTGGATAATCCGGCAGGTTCTCAAATAATAGCGCCCGATCGCGCGCCTGCCAGAGCAGCGCGCCCATCTGCGTGCGCGGATCGACCGGTTTGCTGATTCTGGCGAGCAACCCGGCCCTGTCCAATCGATCGATCCATGTGCGCATGTCTTGGCCCATCACAAGCTCCTTGCGTTGAAAAATTTGCCCTGACTGCGCTTCTCCATATCACGCTCGCCCCACGCTCACCAGTCGATAAACTTGACATCTGTATCTCCGGCGATGCGTACTGCGCGCGATGAAAAATCGGCGCGCGCTTACTCGCGGCGACAGAACCGAGATTTGACTGGCATGACCGATTGAATTAGTTTGCGGCGAATGACTTCGTTAACGGCATTGTTCGGCATGGAAACGCTCGCACCGGCAAAGGCGCGCGCCTTGAGCATCGTCTACGCCGCGAGCATCACGCTCATGATGGGCGTCAATTTTATCCAGCCGGCCTTGCCAGCGCTCAGCCAGCCTTTCGGCATTACCGACGCCCAGCTTTCGTGGATCATGACGTTGTTTACCGCGCCGGCGATCGTGCTCTCGCCGATTTTCGGCGTCATCGCCGACTTGTACGGACGGCGCCTGCTGCTGGGCTTGGGGCTAATCGCCTTCGGCATATTTGGCGCGGCGATGGCGTTCGCGCCGACCTTCGGCTGGCTGCTGGTTTTCAGGTCGCTTCAGGGCGTCGGCTTCAGCGCGGTTATTCCGCTGACGATCGTGTTGATCGGCGATTTGCTGGAAGGCGATAATGAAATCAGCGGCCAGGGACTGAAAGTTTTTCTCGACCGCATCGGTTATTTCATTTTTCCACCGCTCGGCGGCTTGCTTGCCACGATCGCATGGTTTTGGCCTTTTGCCTGCTACATTCTCGCCGTCCCCGTCGGCCTCATCGCTTTAGTTTGGATGCCCGAAACGAAGGGCAAGTCCGGCGAAAAGACTATGGCGTATCTCGGCGACATGCTCCGGCTGGCGCGCCATCCGCGGCTGGTCATCGCGTTCTCGGCGGGTTTTCTGCGCTTCTTTCTCGACTACGGTTTTCTCACTTACTTTCCGCTGTTTCTCGTGCGCACGCAAAATGTTTCGACGGCGACGGCGGGATTGCTTTATATCTTTTTTTCGATCGGCGCGATGCTGACTTCGAGTCAAGCCGGGCGCATCGCCGCGGGCCGAGATAAAGCGAATATCTTGTTTCTTGCTTTCCTCGTCAGCGGCGGCGCGGTGCTCGCCGTTCCTTTCGTCCATGGCGTGTGGTTGGTCGGCGCCGCACTGTTTTTTTACGGACTCGCCAATGGCGTGATCTCGCCGATGCAGAAAAGTCTGCTCACGCAAAATGCCCCGGCCGAGCTGCGCGGTGGCATCGTGTCGTGCGACCGCTTGATCCAACAGGTGTCCAAAACCACATCCACGTCGATCGTCGGCTTGATGCTGGTCAGCGCCGAATTGCCGACGATTTTCTGGCTGCTGGGCATCCTCTCGTTCATCAGCGTCGGTTTGATGGCCTGCTTGCTGCCGCGCGGTCAACGAGTGGTTTCGAGTCCCAGCGTATCTTGAGCCCAACGCGCGCTCAAAAAACCACGAAACAGTAAATTTTCTCTCGGGTGCAAGCGCCAGATAAGCGCTCAACGCTTTCAGATTTGCCGGACTTGAGCTTGGCTTCGAACGGTGGCCTTTGAAATCGCTATGTCGGCACTCATGCCTGGTCGAAGCAAGTGATCGGGATCGTCAATCACAATCTCAGTTGGAAATACCTGCGCCACGCGCTCTTCAGGACTCTGCGCCTTCGCCGGCTCAACTTCACCTTGGCGCTGAATCCGGCGCACAACACCGCTGAAAGACCTATCGGGAAAAGAATCGACGCGAATATTCACTTTGTCGCCGGCTTGGACAAACCGTAAGCGCGCCTCTGGTAGATAAGCGCGTATCCACAAGCTGCCGGTGCGCAGCAAGGTGGCGATCGGTTTGCCGGCCGCGACGAGATCGCCGGATTCGAGATCGAGGGTTTCCACCAGAGCGTCGGCGGGCGCCTTGATGACGGTTTCATCCAGCTCGGCGCGGCGCAGCCGCACTTTCGCGCGCGCCGCCTCCAGCGCCGATTTCGCCTGAGCGATTTCTTCCTTGCGGTAGCCGGCGCGCAATTGGCGCAGCCGGGCGCCGGTTTCCGCAACCCGTTGTTTCATGCGCGCTATTTCTTCCGGACCTGTCCCCGCCAGCAGCTGATCGTAGCGCTGCCGCAGCGTCTTCACCTTTTGTTCGGCTTCTTCCGCTTTCGCGGCGGCGTCCTCAGCCTCTCGCTTGGCGATGAGATGGCGTTTACTGAGGTCTTTCATAAGTTCGGCCGTTTTGTCCGAGTTCTCCGCCGAAATTTTCGCTGCCGCCCAATCCGCCGCCGCTTGGTCGAGCTCTTGACGGCGCGGCGCGGAGATCAAATGATTGAGCTCGGCTTGCGCTTGCTTCGCCGCGGCTTCGGCCTGTTCAATTTCTTCGGTACGATAGCCGGCGTTGAGCAGCGCATACTTAGCTTCCATTTGGCGTAGATTGGCCTCGGCCTCGGCCAGCGAAGCATTAAGCTCATCGGGTTCTAAAAGCACCATCGGCTCGCCAGCTTTGACGGTCTCGCCTTCGCGCGCGACCACTTTGAGCACCCGGCCGCCGAGTCTCGAGCCGACGTGGATGTCATCCGCTTCGATGACGCCCGAAATCATGAATGAATCCCGATTGGCGGCGTAGTTCCAAAGCGAATAGCCCATGCCCAAAACAAACACCGCGGCGAAAACCGCGACTATGACAGTTCGTCGTTTCATAAACGATATTCCGGAATACAAAAAACCCGGCAGGCGTCAAAAAGCTTTGAACTCTTTTTCCTCCCGGCTTTCGATTTCGAGTTGGATCGTGGTGTGCTCGATATTGAACTGTACCTTCAAGGTATCTTCGATGCCGTTCAAAACCTCATGAAAATCCCCGCCGTTGGCCACCACCGCGTGGGCGCTCAATGTAAAAATATCGGAGGTAACTGCCCAAATGTGCAAGTCGTGGACGGCGCTAACGCCATCCACCGCTTCGATCGTTCGGCGCACGTCTTCGAGACGGATACCTTTCGGCACGGTCTGCATCAGCACACTGAGCGAATCTTTCACCAAGCTCCAAGACGAAAACAAAATCAACACGCTGATAAAAATACTGATGACCGGATCGGCGAGATACCAGCCGGTCGTCAACATGATCACACCGGCGACGATCGCGCCCACCGAACCCACGGCGTCGCTCACCACGTGCAAAAAAGCGCCGCGCAGATTTAGGTTGTGATGGTGTCCGCCGTGGAGAATCATCGCCGCGGCAAGATTCACGAGCAGGCCCAGGATCGCCACCACCATCATGCCGAAGCTTGCGATCTCCGGCGGATGCGATAGCCGGCTGTAGGCCGCGGCGAAAATGATGCCGACGATCAACCACAAAGTCAGGCCGTTGAAAAGCGCCGCGAGGATCTCGATCCGGTGGTAACCGTAGGTGCTGTGCAGCGTCGCCGGACGCCGCGCCATGCGAAAGGCGAATAAGCTGAGACTGAGCGCGCCGATATCCGACAGCATATGGCCGGCATCGGACAGCAAGGCGAGACTGTTGGTGAGAAAGCCGGCGATCAACTCGGCGAAAAAATACATCGAGCTGATCGCCAATGCCCACTGCAACCTTCGCGTTTCGGTATGCCGCGTCATGTCGAGGATGTCATCCGTAAATTATTCAAAGTATGGCTCAAGTGCGCGCGGGAATAAAGATCGCAGGCGGTAGACGTAAATGAAAGCGAAGTTTTACCGATCGCTTTTCGTCTCCCGGTCCATGTCATTCGCGCGGCCACTGGAATCTGTTTGCTCCTGCTTCAATATCAAGAAGAACATCTTCCCCTGGTGGTTCATATAGCCTGCCAAACCCTCCGCTTGGCTTCCCGTGCCGAAATAGATGTCCGCGCGCTGCAAACCGCGAATCGCGCCGCCGGTATCTTGATTGAGCGCAAAACGTGTCATTGGCCGCCAGCCCGCCAATCGACCCGCGCTATCGATCACAGGGATTTCTGTTTGAATCAGCGCGAGCGCGCCCTTGGGAAACAATCGCGAGTCGGTCGCGATCGAACGACCCGCGGTGACCGGCACCTCGAGACTGCCCAGCGCTCCCGCCTGGTTCACGCGAAAGAAAACATAACTTTCGTTGTAATTTAGAATATCGCTTTGCTCTCGAGGATTGTCACTCAGGTAGCGGCGCAGGCGTTGCATCGACATCTCTTCCTTGGCAATTTTGCCGCCGTCGATAAGCAGCCGGCCAATGCTGCGGTAGGGCCAGCCGTTTTGCGCTGCATAGCCGACGCTCAATTGGCGGCCGTCAGCCAAACGAATAATCCCGGAGCCTTGAATGTGCAGAAAAAAAAGCTCCACCGGATCGGCCACCCACGCGATTTCGAGACCGCGCCCGCGCAGCAACCCCACCTCATCGATCTCTCGGCGCGTGTAGTACGGCAAAAACTGCTCACCCTCGGCGCGCCCGACAACTTTCTCGACTTTCGCGGGCCCATTGAGCGTCACCTGTTCGGCAGTGATGAGATCCGCCGGCCGGCCGTACAGCGGATAACGGAACTTTTCCGTCGGCACGAGACTACCGTCGATCACGGGCTGGTAATATCCCGTGAACAAAACCTGTGAAAACTCTGAATCGGCGCTCGACGGCACCAAGTCGAAGCGGGCGTGACAATTGCCGGGAAAAGCAGGCCGCGCAGCGCCAATCATCGAGCAGTTCCTCAAAGGCCTGGAGCGAAGCGATGATCTCCTGTGCGGTAAAGCGACGCGGCTGCACGCCGACGACGTGATCCGGCGGCAATTTTTGCAGATACTCGAGGCTGTAACGCACCGCCGTGCGCAATGAATCGGCATCGAGATCGTCGCCAAAGCGCGCCGGCTCTGATGGAGCCGTCATCGGCCCGGGAGTCAGAGGACCTGCACAGCCGAAAAATATTAAAGCCGCCAAGGTCAATAAGGATAACCCGAGAAGCTTGAAGCGAGAAAACATTTGCGCGACACTTGCGGACGTTGGATTACCGGGAAATCAAGAAAGAAGTCGGCCGTGTCATCGATCGCCTGCCGCGCTCGTTTCGCGAGCGGTTGCTGAACGTCGAATTCGTCGTTGAAGAACGGCCTTCGATCGAGCTGCTGCGCGCCGAAGGGCTCGATCCGCGGCACGACACTCTATATGGCATTTACCAGGGAATCCCACTCCCAGACCGATCCAGTCTCGATCCGCCGTTGTTGCCCGATAAAATCACCATCTTTGCCGAACCCCTGCTCGAAGATTTTCCCGATCCCGAGGAGCTGCGCGAGGAAATTCGTCTGACGGTGCTGCACGAGATCGCGCACTACTTCGGCATGGACGAAGAGGAGATCGAGGATCTGGGATATTAATCGTGTTTTGGGTCTAGTGTCTCGCGTCTCAGGTTCGTCCGGACTTTTCGAAAAAACCCGAGACACCAAACTCTGAACGCTAGACGCTCTTAATCCCGAATATCCTGCAAGAACCACTCCGTTGGCAGCTCGCGCCCGGCCTTTTTTTGCTTGGCGAGCTCGACGACTTTCCCGGCGCAGGCGGCGAACTGAAGTCCCTGCGTGCCGGCGTTGATAAAATACGTCACCTGCTGATTATTTACCCGCCCCGGAACTTTTCCCGCTCTAACATCCATGAAGTATTTAAAGTAATCGCCTTTGTAATTGTCCACGGTCGGGTTCGGAATGCGCGCCCGCTCCTCGGGTTGTCCGGCGATGTAGCCGACGTTGCCGTGCAAGCGGATCATGCCTTCGTCCATCGCCTCAATGGTGTTCTTGCCGAGCTTGACCGAAAGATCGCAGCGCTTGATCACGCGTGGGCCGATCTCACAGGCACGCACGGAGGTGATATGCGCGCCCTCTTTCAGCCAGTCAGGCTCATCGAAGATCGTTTGTGTCGAATCCGTGCAGGTCGCGACGATATCGGCTTCGCGCACGACCCTTTCCGGAGTGTCGACGGCGACGACTTCGATGTCCAATTTACCGGTCATTTCTCTGGCGAACTTCTCGCGGTTCGCCTGGGTCGGGCTGTAGACTCTCACCCGCCGCAGCTTACGCACTTCGTAAAACGCTTCGAGATAACTGCGCGCCATGCCACCGGAACCGAAGATGCCGACATCGCAGGCATCGGCGCGCGATAAATATTTCGCGCCCAAGCCGGCGCAGCCACCCACGCGCATATGCTGCAAGAGCCCGTCGTTGATGATCGCCAGCGGCTCGCCGTTGCGCACGCTAAACACCATGATCAAACCGCACCAGGTGCCCGGCTGCATGCAATACTTTTCTTCCGTCTCGCCCTTGGGCCAATAAACCACGTCGGATTTCATGCGAATCGCGAACACGCCGATCTTGCGGCTCGCTCCTTCCATCGTGCCCCAGCGCCAGTAGCCGTCCGGCCGCTCGCAGGGCATCCAAAGATCCAAGCGCGGCCGATACACCGCATCGCCGATGAGCAGATCGTCGTAGGCGTCTTCCAACGCTTCGAGACAATCTTTCATCGTGAATAGCTTTTCCACTTCCTGGTTGTTGATCAGCAGCATGTTTCCTCCTTCGAATCGATTACACCAACACGCATGAATTTGAAAGATGACGGCATTATACCCCTGGCACGATTGGGCGCGGGATCGGTTTGACAACCCCGGCTCGTTATCGCAATGATATGCCGAAATTCGCCCAGAGAGGAGACGCAATTGAAAATCCTGAGATTCAACGATGATCGAATCGGCGTCATCAAAGATGGCAACATGGTCGTCGACGTGAGCGACAGCGTCAGCGCGCGCAAGGCCAAGGGACCGCAGCGGGTCATGGAAGAGATTATCGAAGGCTGGCGCAAGTATCGCCGTCGTTTTGAAAAAATCATGGCGGAGCAGAGCGGCGTGCCGCTGGACAGCGTGCAGCTTCGTTGCCCGCTGCCGCGGCCGAGCAAGTGCATCGCCGCCTTCAGCAATTATATCGATCGCCCCGAGCGGACCGCGGACAATTTCCCTAACGAATATTTCTACAAATCTCCCGATCTGGTGGGACCGGACGGCACGGTCGAGCTGCGCGACATTCCTGCCAGCGTAGTCTATCAGCCCGAGGCCGAGTTCGCTTTCGTTATGGGTAAAACAGCCAAGGACGTGCCGGAGAATAAGGCCCTGGATTATGTATTCGGCTATGCGCCGTTCTTCGATATCTCAACCCGCGGCATGGTGCGGCGCACGCAATTTGTACCCAAGGGACAGGATTCCCATGGTTGTTGCGGTCCGTGGATCATCACCAAAGACGAAATCCCTGACCCGCACAATGTCAACGTCAAGTCGTGGACCAACGGCGAACCCCGGCAGAACTATAACACCGGCGCGATGGCGCACAAGATTCCGAACCAGATCGCCTGGCTGACTCGCTTCGTCCGGCTCAACCCCGGCGATATCATCGCCACCGGCACCTTCCATGAAGGGCTCAAGCCGGTGAATTCCGGCGACACAATCGAAATCGAATTCGCCAACATGGGCCGCGCCAAGTTCGCGGTCAAAGGCAACAGCCCGCGCAAAGAAGTAGAATGGCTTCCAGGCAAAAATCAACCGACACCACCTCCGGGCGGCGGCATGCACGTGGTCTAATGAAAGGCAAAAGGCGGAAGGATAAGGGATAAAACCTTTATCCTTTATCCTTTGCCTTTATCCTTCATCCTTTCCTCGCATCATCCCCCAGTGCCAGGCGAGCAGCCGTCGATACACTAGATCGAAAAGCTGATTCAGCAGGTAGCCGAGCAGTGCCAAGGAAAACATGCCGGCGTACATCTGCGCGACTTTAAACCTTCGCTGCGCGTCGAGAATAAAGTAGCCAATGCCGTCCGTGCTGCCGACCATTTCGGAAATCACGACGAGGATCAGCGTGATCGGCAAGCTCACGCGCATGCCGGTCATCACCTGCGGCGAGGCGGCGGGAAGAACGATTTGCCATAGGGTTTTCAGGCGCGACAAGCCGAACGTCCGGCCGGTGTTCGCCAGCACCGGGTCGATGCTGCGCACGCCGTCGAGCGTATTGAGCAGGATCGGCCAGGCGCAGGAAAAAAAGATTACAAAGATTTTCATCTTGTCTTCGAGACCGAAAAACAGCATCGCCAACGGAATCAGCACGGGCGGCGGCACCGGCCGCAGCATCTCGACGATGACTTCGAAGAGACTGTAGATTCGCTGCGACAGGCCCATAAAAATACCCAGCGGAATAAACACCGCGGCGGCGAGGAAGTAACCCGCCGCCGCGCGCTTCATGCTGACGAGTATCTGCGCAGGGATTTGACCCGAGGAAACCTGCTCCCAGAAAATGCGCAAGATCCTGCTGAGCGGCGGCACGATCAGCGGATTGATCCATTGCGCCTGCGCCACGATCTCCCACGCGACCAATAACGCGCATAAAAACAAAACTCCGTTCAGTCGCCTTGGCTGCATCTTAGGCCGATTCCCGCGCGGTCACGCCGCGGTGCCAGCGCATCGTCCTCGCTTCGACGACGAGAAACAGCCGATTGAGCGTATAGCCAAGAGCTGCGACCAGGAGAATACCGCCGTACATGGCCGCGCTGTTCATGGAGCGTTCTTCGTCGAGGATAAAAAAGCCCAAGCCCTTGCTGCCGGCGATCATCTCGGCGGTCGTGACCAAGATAAGCGCGATGGACACACCGAGACGTAACCCAGTAACGATGTAAGGCGAGGCGGCCGGCAAAATGATTTGCCACAGTATTTGCCGACGCACGAGACTGAACGTGCGGCCGGTGTCGAGCAAGATCTTTTCGATGCGCCGGACGCCGTCGAGGGTATTGATCAGGATTGGCCAGACGGTGGCATAAACCGTGACTGCAACAATCATCGAGTCGCCGATGCCGAGCGCCAAAATGGCGACGGGAATGATCGCCACCGATGGCATCGGCCGGAGAAATTCGATCGACATTTCTAGAAAACTGTGGACGATGCGAAAATAGCCGAGAACGATTCCCAGCGAAACGCCGATCGCGGCGGAGAGCAGATATCCTTCCAAGAATCGACCGAGCGTAATCATCAAGTGCTTTACGATCGGACCGGCCAACGCCAACTGCCCGAGCGCCACCATCACTTGGCTGATCGGCGGCACATAAAGCTGCAGCTTGGGCGCCGCGCGCGAGCCGAGCTCCCAGAGGCACAACAAAAGAGCGAAGGCGGACCAACCAAGCCAGTTGAATTTTTTCGCGGCACCCATCAATTGCGGATCTGATCGTAGATGGCATTTCTGATTTCCATGAATCGCCCTTCCGCGCGAGTCGTCACCTGGTTGCGCGGCCGCGTAAAAGTGATTTCGATTTCGTCGATGATCTGCGACGGGCGGCGGCTCAATACCCAGATGCGGTCGGATAGATAGATCGCTTCTTCGATATCGTGGGTGATAAAAAGGATCGTCGTCTTGAGCTCCGCCCAAATCCGCAGCAAGACATCTTCGAGCTCCAAACGAGTCAGCGCGTCGAGCGAGCCGAATGGCTCATCCATCAATAAGACTTCCGGTTCGTACGCGAGTGCCCGGGCGATGGCGACGCGCTGCTGCATGCCGCCGGAAAGCTCCCAAGGATAATGGTTTTCGAACCCCTTGAGGCCGACGAGCTCGATCAGCGTTTTGGCCTTTTCTCCGGCATCCGCCGAGCTGATCTCGCCGCGCTTCCAGGCCGAAACGAACGTTGCCGAGAACCGAACGCCAGGCGAAGAGCGATTTGTTATATTCTTGAAACAGCAGGACCAAATTCGCCGGCGGCCCGGCGACCGAATTGCCGTTGACAATGACTCGCCCCGACGTCGGCGCCAAAAGGCCAGCGATCGACATGAGCAGCGTCGTCTTGCCGCAGCCCGACGGCCCGACGAACGAAACGAATCCTCCCGCTTCAACCTGGCAAGTGATGTTGTCGATGGCGACTGTGGTTTCGCCGCTAGCTTGACGATAGCTCTTCGACAGACCTTGGACTTCGAGGATGGCCACGGGAGAATGGAATAATTGGAGTATTGGGCTCTTACTCTACTCCAACTTTTTCCTAAGCCTTCGGCGCGATGTCGCTGATCACTTCCCGCGCTTTGATCGCTTGGGAAATCAATTTGTATTTTAAAGTCAAATCGATGGTGACCTGGACATCCTTTTCCGACACGGCTTTTTCGAAGAGGGGCAGGCCGATCTTGCCGACCATGTCCGGATTCAACCCCGACCACTTGATCATCGCGCTCCTCCCGCCTTCTTTGTCCGCGTGGATGGCATCGATGCCGCGATTGATAGCGCGCACGAAGGCTTGACCCGTTGGCTTATTTTTTTGAATCCATTTGTCGGACGCGAACCAGCTCGCGATCAAAAATTTTGGCACGACATCGCCCCATGGATTCGACAAGACGCGGACCTCCGGCTTGCGCGCCGCGGCTGCGGCAAAGGGTTCTTGCACGCTGATCGCGTCTACTTTGCCGGCAACCAGAGCGGGTTCCATTTGCGGGAACGGAATCTCGACAAATTTGATTTTGCTCGATGTGCCGCCGTTCTTGTCGACCCAAGCCATTGCCATCAAGTGAACGATGTTGTTGAGCGTGTTGACCGCAACGGTCTTACCTTCAAGGTCCTTCGCGCTTTTAAGCGGAGAGTCTTTCAGGACTTCGATGGCGTGGGTCTCGTTGGTTCCCCTGACATTGGTCGCGCCGCCGGCGATCAACTTAAAGTCGAAACCCTCGACGACGGCTTGATAGAGTGAAATCACATTCGTCCAGCCAAATTGCAGATCGCCGGAAGTCACGCCTTGCACGATCACCGCGCCACCTGCCATCGGCACGGTCTCGATCTCGAGTCCTTCGGCTTTGAAGAAGCCTTTTTCCATAGCCATGAACATTGCGGCGTTGTCGACGATCTTCATGTAACCGAGTTTGCCCTTCGTCTGCGCCCAACCGAGATCGCGCATGAGTGATACGCCGGCAACACCCACGGTGACTTTAGTGAGAAAGTTTCGCCGAGTGAATTTCATAATTCGCGCTCCTGCTAAGCTGTAAATGTTCTTCGACTCCCGATCGGCGCTGCAGCCAGGACGACTTCTCCTGCGCAGCACCGCGTCGAAGTCCACCTTTGCCTGAATTTTCTACTGCTTAATACAACCGGAAAAATAAAAAAAGACTTGGAACCGCTAAGTTGCCTGCGCTCTAGACACCGTGGGACCCAATCAAGCATCCGGGAATACGCCTGCAATATATTAGCGCCGGAGCCAACGACCGAAAAATTTAGCTAAAAACTCCTTGACGCCGGTCACGAACGAAATAAGAGAACGAAAAAAATAGAGGCAGGCTGCCAACGCGCCATAGAACAGAACGTACAAGACTTGCGATACCAATCCGGTCGTCCCCGGATCGATATAAGCCGCGGCGGGCCCAACTACGATTAGCTGGAACACACAAAAAAACACCAATGCGGCAATTGTTTTCATCATACCCAAGGCAGTGGTTCAATTTCTGAGCATCACGTTTTCACACTATCCAGCCTAACCATTCGGATGAAACAAACAGGGCATTTTTGCCGCGCTCTTCGCGAGATGACGCTGGAGTTTTTCCCATAATTCTCCTACCAGCGCCGGCGACGACTGGAACAAATCATTGCGCTCGCCCGAGTCCTGATCGAGATCGTACAGCTCCGCTCGTCCAACATCGCAGCTCACGATCATCTTGAACTGTCGCCAACGGATCGCCGCCTTGGTTGGCTGGTCATAAATTTTTCGCTGCACGGGGTCTTTGTAATTGACCGAAACTTTCTCCCTATCATCGAGCCCTTCAGGTTTGATCGAGAGAGACGCCGTCCATCCACGTTGGCACGGCGATACCGGCCGTCTCCACGATTGTCGGCGCGATATCGATCGACTGAACCGGAAAAAATAATCTTTCGCCTTTTCGCTGACCCGGAAATTTGATCACTAAAGGCACATGGATGGAGCTTTCGTACAAATCCTCACCGTGATTTAGAAAGCCGCGCTCGAAGGACTCGCCATGGTCCGCGGTCAATACCAACAGAGTATTTTGACTCTTTCGGGTCTCGCCGCAACGCGTTCACAAATTTTCCAAGCTCAGCATCTAAATATTCGATCGCCTCATCGTAATGATCGCGCTCGGCGTCGACGAACGGCTGCAAGTCCGGCTGATATCGCTGGTAGTAAAACGCCGACAGCTTCGCGCGAGCTTCACGATTGCCGAGCCTTGTGTACTTGTCCTTGAACGGCGGCGGTGTCTCATAAGGGTCATGCGGTTCGTGCAGATGCACGAACAAGAAAAACGGTTCCGGCAACTTCGTCAATATTTGAGTCGCAAGCTGAAGCGTGTCGCTTGCAGGCCCATAACCAAGCGTCTTTTCCGGATAACCCAAGGGAAAAACCAGCGCGCGAATTCATCGTACATCCTGGTTCCCGAGTTGGTCGGATAAACGCCATTGTCGCGCAAAAATGACAGAGTCAACCGGCGAAAATTTGGATATTCGCCATGGACAAGATACTTAATCAAGCCAAGATAGTAAAATGTGGCATCCGCATTACTGCTGATCGCCGCCGTGGTATAACCCTGGTCGCGCAACAGCGCGACCAGATTTTCCGGGCTGTCGTAAACCGGCAGAAATTTTGTCAAACGGCCATGGGAAAATGGATCTTTTCCAGTGAGAATGGTAGTCAGGCTTGGTCGCGTCGACGTACTGTTAGCGTGCATTTGAGTATAAACGTTGCTCTCGCTGGCGAAGCGATCGAGGAAAGGCGTGGTCTTCCGATGATAACCGTATAACGACATGTTTTGCGCGCGTAATGCGTCTGCCGTGAGAAGGACGACATTGGGCCGGCGCGCGGAAGGATGAGCAAATGACCGGCGAGTGTCTTACTCCCACCAAAAGTTGTTGCCGACCTTTATCATCGAGAATGAGTATCGCCGCTAGCAAAACTGGGCCGCGCAAAATAGCACCAGCCGTCGTTCTAATGTGACTTGAGCAGCCGTCGATTGGACGCGATTCTTGAGCCTGAACCCACTCCATACCGCCAGTAACAGGCCGACGCCGAGCAGCAGGTATGTAACGGCGTTCGTAGCGCCGAATAAAGCCGCCCAATTAAAGATCCAGCGAACGAAATAGAAAGCAGTGACCAGAATCGTCGCGACTTTGAGCGCGAACGCGCTAAGGGTGAAAATCGTCCGGCGATTGTCGAATAGAGCGATAAGCGAGGGCAACAAGACCGCGGCGCATATCCAGAAAGCCAAGGTCGCCAAGATCGCGCTACAGTCGGCGATTCGATCGAACAGCGGCTCCGGATCGCGAGTCGGAGAAGGTGGCCAGCAGCTCGAGTATCCAGAGGTAAACGACCAGCGTGAGCCAAGGCCTCGCGATCTTGCCGTAGATCTCGAAGAGGCGCGTCATTTTTCGCATAGAAATAGTTTGCGCTCGTCGGGATATGAAGAGAATCGACGGATAGCCTTGAAATGCTGTTTCAAGCAGCTTTCGAGATCGTCGACTGTGTAATCGTCCAAGCCCGGCACGGGACTCGCGCCGATCTTCGGCTTTAACGGTGCGGCGAATTCTAAGAGCAGCCAACGAGAGCTCAAGGCGGCCAAGATCTCGCTCACTCTGCGGATGTTCATGCGTTGCATTGCAACGACGTGATGAATGAGGGCCAAGCCCATGACGAGGTCGCTGCGCAGCCGCTCGGACAGGCGGCGGCGAGGCCACTCCGCCACGACCCGGGGTCGGCGAGTCGCTAAACACATTGACCGCCAACGGCAGGATGTTCAATTTTTCTCTTCGCGCGCCTGCTCGTAACAAACAGTCAATGCCGCTACGTCGAGTTCACAGGCGGTAACCCGCGCACCACTGTCCGCCGCAAGTTTGGCGTAGTGCCCCGTATTAGCGCCGACGTCGAGCACGCTTTTCGCGCGAACACTGGCCAAAATCTCACTCACGATATGTTGCTTTTTCTGCCAGTCGCCCGGCGACAACTCGGTTTGAAAGTAGCTCTTGTCGGTAGTCCCGTAGTAACGCGCCCAATGGCTGTTGCCGTCGGAGAGTCGCAAACTCTCGATGTCTCGCCTTAACGACTCCAGAAATTTGATTTTCAGGTTTAGATTTGTCGGCCCGCTATTGACAGTCTTAGAAATGGAAAAAAACCGCTGCTGCAAATCGTCGGGCAGGAGTTCCAATAATTTGCCGGCCCATTTGGGCACCGCGACACCGAGCGTCCGCCGCGGATGGCGTAATTTGAATGACAGCGGCAGCGCCGCCAACAAATCTTCATCGGTCACGCCGGAAAGGTAATCGCGCAGCAACCAACGCGCTATCCGGTCGCGGTCGGCGGCATAAAGATAAAGCGGAAAGAGAAAAAAATTACAGAACTGCTGGTATGGCGCCCACAGTATATCGTCCCGGGCCGGAACGATTGAACCAGCGTCGATATAAACCGGCTTCGTATCGTCGAATAGAATATTCCACGGATGACCGTCTTGCAGCGTTAGCCCCTTTTCGGCGAGCCGAATGCAAAGTTCCACGGTAACGAGCGCCGCTGCTTTAAGCATCGGCGCCACCCATTCATAGCAATACGAGACGACCGGCACCCGGCGATGACGCAGAACCGCCTGATTTGATTCGGTCGTAAGACTCGTTAGCTCGCTTTCGATCAACAAACCATCGCGGATAAGCGTGGATATCGTGCCGTCCTTCGCCAATTCTTGCCAGCGCGCGGCATAGGCCGGCTCGATCACTCGATAGATCTCGCCGCGCCATTCGAACACCCGGCCATTGGGATCAACGAAGGAATCAGTCAGCCACTGCTGTTCCTCCGCGGGGATTTTTTGTGCGGACATGGCCATGGGATTAAGACGACCTTGGATGCCTATAGGCGTAAACCCGGCGCCACGGCGCCAAAAAGTGGACCGGTCATCCGTAGTTGGGGTGGGTTATCCTTGCCATTACTCTACTCTCGGCAATGCAAGCCGTATGTTAAATGATCGACCGAACTATTGCGAGTAATAGTGTCGGTTTGATGCCCGGGACCATCTGTCCGCACATGAAGGCCATCCACTAGGGCAAAATCGGTCACTCGAGCGGCCGAAATCTTATCCAGGATTGGCCTCAAAGGGGCTAATCACCGCAAAAGGCTAGGAGGGCAACCAACCGATGAAACTTATTTGCCGGCCGGTCTCTCCGCCCTCGCGCCGGTAGGAAAAGAATTGGTCCATGGCGCAAGCGGTGCAAGGACCGACGTTAAAGAGCTGCTTTCCGGGGACGCCGGATGCGCGCACGATATCGCGATTGAGCCGGCGCAGATTGATAAACGATTTTCCTTCTTTGACGTGGATGCTCGGGGTCGTCAAGCGCCCCCAAGTTTTCATCAGCGGCACCGTCACATCCTCCTTCACCTCATAACAACAGGGACCGATGGATGGGCCAAACGCGACTTCCAAATCATGCGCTTCGACGTCGTATTGGCTCTTGAATAAACGCACCGTCTTGTCAGCAATTCCCGCCAACGTGCCGCGCCACCCCGCGTGCACGGCGGCGATGAGTCGTTGTTTCGGTGCAACGAAGAGGATCGGCACGCAGTCGGCGGTTAACACGCCGAGATAAATATCCGATTCGCCGGTGATCATGCCATCCGCTTCGCCTGCTTCTTTGAGTTTTTTATCCGTGACTTCGACGATGTGATCGCCGTGCACCTGGCGCATGGTTACGATACGGCCATCGTGAATCCCGACGGCCAGCTTCATGTCGCAAACATTTTGGCTGACGACCTTGGCATCGTCGCCGACTCGGTAAGAAACATTCAGCCCGGAATAAGGCCCGACACTTTTACCGCCTTGCCGGCCCATGAAGCCATGCAACAAACCGACGTGCTTCTCCCACTGAGGAACTTTTAATTGAACCATTTCCATGTAATCGATTATGGGCGGTTCCTTGAATCGCTGCAACAGTTTGGGCGAATCCATGATTTGCCGGGGCGAGCCTGTCTAGTAAAATTACTTTCGAATCCGTCGGCTGTGCGAGGACGGCCGCTCGCAGTGAAGGGAGCACAAATTTCTGATGAGCTTTGAACTTGCCGAAGAAATTGGACGCTAGTAAGCTGGGTCGATATGGCTAACGGTAAGTATAGCGATACGCTCAGGCAGCCGGGGTTTTTTGCTTTTTTCTGCACGCAATTCCTCGGCGCGTTCAACGACAATTTTTTAAAAATCGTGGTGTCGTTTATCGCCCTGGATTTGGCCACAAACGGCGCCGATAACTACGTCGAGCTGATCGCTTTTCTGTTCATTTTGCCATCGGCGCTTTTTTCCGGTTATGCGGGTCATCTGGCCGACGTGTACAGCAAACGCACCATCTTAGTGGCGGTCAAAATGTTCGAGATCATTATCATGGTTTTGGCCCTGGGAGCATTTTTCACCGGCCATATTCAGGCCATGCTTGCCGGCGTCTTTCTCATGGGACTCCATGCCACCTTCTTTAGTCCGGCCAAGTACGGCATTTTGCCGGAGATGCTTCCTGAAAAAGAGTTGTCCCGCGGCAATGGCCTGCTCGAGATGAGCACCTTTATGGCGATCATTCTCGGCACCTCCGTGGGCGGCGCGATCTTTGCGCTGTGGAAACACAACTTACCGGTAATCGGGATCATGATGATCGCCGTCGCCGTCGTGGGCAGCCTGACAAGTTTGCGCATCACTCGAGTTCCCGCATCCGGCGCCGCCAAGCTGATACGACTCAATCCTTTCGGTGAGGTCGTCGACGGCCTGCGTCGTTTACGCGCCGAGCGCCCGCTTTGGCTGACGGTGATCGGGATTTCCTTTTTTTGGTTTCTCGGCGCGCTCGTGCAGATCAATCTACTTTTTTTGGCAAAGAACTTTTGCAACTGGACGAGTTTCACATCGGGCTGCTTGGGACGTTTTTGGCGGTCGGCATTGGCGCGGGAAGCCTCGCTGCGGGCCGCCTTTCGGGCGACCATATCGAACTCGGCTTGGTGCCCCTGGGCTCCGTTGCGATGGGCGTTGGTCTGGGTTTGGTCGCGCTCTCCGCGCCGTCCTATCTTCTCACGGGCATGTCGCTGGTCCTGCTTGGATTTTCCGCCGGCCTGTTCGCCGTGCCGCTGAACGCATTACTCCAGCAGCGCAGCGGCAAGGAGGAAAAAGGCCAACTGATCGCGACCAACAATTTCATGAACACGATCGGCATCTTTCTCGCCGCGGCAATTCACTGGATTTTGAAGACGCCGCTGCACTTTTCACCGGATTCGATCATTTTGCTGACTGGGCTGGTCACTTTGGCCGGCACGGCGGTGATTCTTTACCTGCTCCCCGACTATTTTGTCCGGTTCATTCTTTGGCTGGTCACGCACACGATTTATCGAATCACGGTCATCGGCGCCGAGAATCTGCCGGCGCGGGGTCCCGCGTTGCTCGTGTCGAATCACGTTTCCTTCGTCGACGCCCTCATGATCGGCGGCGCAACGGCTCGTTTCGTGCGCTTCATGTTGCATCGCGATTATTACGACCTCAAATCTTTGCACTGGTTTTTCCGCCTCATGCACTCGATCCCGGTGTCGGCAACCAACCGACGCGATATCGTTCAGTCGCTCAAACATGCGCGCAACGAGCTGGACAAGGGCCATATCGTCTGCATCTTCGCCGAAGGCGCGATCAGCCGCGTCGGTCACTTGCTGCCGTTTAAACGCGGCTTCGAAAAAATCGTCGAAGGCACGAATATTCCCATCGTGCCGGTTCACCTCGATCAGCTTTGGGGCAGCATCTTCAGCTTCAAGAGCGGGCGATTTTTCTGGAAACAGCCGAAAAATTTTTCCTATCCTGTGACCGTCTCTTTTGGCTCGCCGCTTCGCTCCGATGCAACCGTGCAGGAAGTGCGCAATGCCGTCCTTGAGCTCGAAAGCAACGCGCTTGGCCGCCGCGAAAGCAGCGCCGCCCTTCTTCACGCCAGTTTTATTCGGATGGCGAAACGGCGCTGGTTCTCTTTCTGCATGGCCGACACGACCGGCACCGAATTGAGTTACGGTAAGAGCTTGATCGGCAGCCTGCTGCTCTCGAACTGGGCGCGAAAACATTGTGTTGCAGAGTCGATGGTGGGAGTGATTCTGCCGGCGTCCGTCGGCGGGGCGCTGACCAACATCGCACTTCTCCTCGCCGGAAAAATTCCGGTCAACTTGAATTTTACCGCCGGCAGCGAAGCGATGGACGCATCGGTTGAGCAGTGCGCCATCAAAACCATCATCACTTCCCGGGTCTTCCTCGCCAAAGCCGGCGTGAAAGAAATGGCGGGCATGGTTTTTCTCGAAGAGATTCGCAAAACTTTTACGCCGATCAAAAAAATCGGCGCGACGATGAAAGCTTTCCTCTTGCCCCCATTTTTGCTGACCCGTCGCTACGTCAAAGCCCAGAAGCCCGACGATCTCGCCACCGTGATTTTTTCCAGCGGCAGCACCGGCGCGCCCAAAGGCGTCATGCTCTCGCACCGCAACATTGCGGCCAATGTCGAAGGCATCGGCCAAGTGATCCAGTTCACCGCTAGCGATCGCATCATGGGCGTATTGCCATTGTTTCATTCCTTCGGTTTTACCGGCACACTTTGGCTGCCGCTGCTTGCCGGATTCGGCGTCGTCTATCATCCCAATCCCACCGACGCTAAAACGATCGGTGAAACCGTACAGAAATATCAAGTTACATTGCTCATCAGCACGCCGACTTTTTACGCCGGCTATTTAAGACGTTGCACGAGAGAGCAATTCGCATCGCTGCGATATTTAATCGCCGGCGCGGAAAAGCTGCGCGGGCAAATTGCCAACGCGTATCAAGAAAGATTCGGATCCACTATCCTGGAAGGCTACGGCTGCACCGAGCTCGCGCCGGTGGTCGCCGTAAATACGCCGGATGTCGTCGACGGCAAAGAAAGTCAGATCAGCCACAAACCCGGCACGGTCGGCCACCCAATCCCCGGCGTCGCCGCGAAGATCATCGATCCGGAGACCGAGCAATCTCTCGGCCCCGGCCAAGAAGGGCTGTTGCTCATCAAAGGCCCGAACGTGATGCTCGGCTATCTAAACCAGCCCAACCTCACGGAACAAGTGATGCGCCACGGCTGGTATATCACCGGCGATGTTGCTGCCATCGACGAAGACGGTTTCATTCGCATCACCGACCGGCTTTCGCGCTTTAGCAAGATCGGCGGCGAAATGGTGCCGCACATGAAAGTCGAAGAGGTCATCAACGAGGTCTTGGGCGGCATCGCCTCCGCCGTCACCGCCCTTCCCGACGAGCAACGGGGCGAGAGACTCATCGCGTTCTACGCTCAGAACGGCGTCAGCAAAGAGGATCTTTGGAACAAACTGAACCAGTCCGAGCTACCCAAGCTTTGGATTCCCAAACGGGAAAATCTCTACGCCATCGATGCGCTTCCCTTACTTGGCACTGGAAAAGTCGACTTAAAAAAAATCAAAGCGATGGCACAGGAAAAAACTCAAACGCCGGGCGCGTGAGCTACGTTCTTTATTCAGCGCGCAACAGCTACGAAAGGGTCGAAATGATCTCCGTCGAGCGAATTACCCGCGCATTCAACGAGGCGGCCCGCGAATTTCGCGACTCCGGAGAATATCAAAGCCTCGCTTGCGGTCACGCCTCGACCGAAGCCGCTCACGAGTTCATCCGCAACGTTTTTCGCACGCATTATTTGTCTGCGCATATCGTGGCACTGTGCTTTGCCGCTCTTCCGTCCAATGCCGCCGAGCTGTTGAAAGAAAATCTCTTGGAGGAAATGGGCCGTTCGGAGAAGGAAAAACCTCACTCAGCGCTGCTGGTCGAGCTGGTTCGAGGCATCGGATTTCCCGAGAATGAAGTCGATCAGCTGATCACCGACGCGCGCAAACGCGTGGCGATCTTCTGCGCCACCCGAGTGCCGGTGGCGACCTTGCGCGAGCTTTGCCTATCTCTCCTGCTGGAAACCATGAGCTTCGAGTTCATGCTGTCGCGCTGTTCGAGCGAAATTGCCACAGCCTTGACGAATCACTATTCCATCCCCAAAGCGGCGCTGCTCTGGTTTGAGCTTCATTCCGAAGTCGATATCCGCCACGCCGAGGAAGGCGTGACAGTGATCCAGGATTATTTAAACTTTCATGAGATTCCCGATCCGTTATTCGACCAGATCGCGCATTTCACTCTCGGCGACAACCTCTTCGTGCGCCACTACTTTCCGCCGGTCTCCAAGCAACGCACGCGAAGTAAAATAGCGAAGGCGCAAGCCCAACGCATCGAGTCTCTAACCATCTACCAATTGCGCATCCCATTCCACCAAGTTTTTCGCCATGCGCTGCACAACCGCGAAGAAAGCGACGCGGTGATCGTTAAAGTCACCGGCAGCGACGGCCGCAGCGGTTTCGGCGAAAGTCTGCCGCGCTCCTACGTTACCGGAGAAACGACGGAAACCATGGTCGCGCGTATTCGCGACCACCTGGCGCCAAAACTTTTTCGTCAAACTTTCGCGCCAGGCTGGGAAACTCTTGAACACCTGCAAGCGCTAATGCCGAACTGGACACGCGGCGATAACGGCGAAACGACCGTCGTCGCGTGGAATGCAGCTTTTTGCGCCGTCGAATTGGCCCTGCTCGATTGGAGCTTGCGCGTTGATCATTGCGCGCTGGCGGATTTGCTTCCTCCCGCCCGTTTCGAAGTCGTGTACAGCGGCGTGATCTCTGCCGATGAGCCGAAAGATGCCGCCGCTCTCGCCAAACGCATGGCGCGGCTTGGATTACACCAGGTCAAAGTGAAAGTCGGCACCGCCGACGACGCAGCGCGACTCGACGCCGTGCGCAAAGC
Organism: uncultured delta proteobacterium; assembly: GCA_963755715.1. Taxonomy (GTDB): domain Bacteria; phylum Desulfobacterota; class Binatia; order UBA9968; family UBA9968; genus DP-20. The sequence goes on along the minus strand of CAVWLW010000033.1, from coordinate 122,907 downwards.
GGTCGGCGACGAAGTCGCACTCCGCGCGGACGCTAACGGCGCTTGGAATGCTCACGAAGCAATCGAACAATTGCAACGACTCGAGCAATTCAAATTGGCAGCAATCGAACAGCCGGTGCCCGCCAAAGATCTGGAAGGAATGAAACGCGTACGCGCTGAGAGTGGAATCCCGGTCATGGCCGACGAGTCGCTCGTCACGCTTGAACAGGCGCGCCGGCTCATAGAGCTTGGCGCCTGCGATTACTTCAATATCCGCCTGTCAAAAAACGGCGGCATCACCGGCAGCCTGGCCATCGCCAAGCTCGCGCATGAAGCAGGCATCAAGATCCAAGTCGGCGCGCAAGTAGGCGAAACCGGTATCCTCTCGGCCGCAGGCCGAACCTTTGCGGCGTATTTGCCTGCGCTCGAATTCGCCGAAGGCTCCTTCGGCACTTGGCTCCTCGCCGAGGATCTCACATACGAAAGCGTCGCTTTCGGTTTAGGCGGACGCGCACCGCTCTTGAAAACGCGCGGCCTCAGCGTCACAGTCAGGGAAGACGTCTTGGAACGTCTCGCAACCGTCAAGCACGAAGTGCGCGGATAGAGCGAAATGGGCATCCTTCTAAAAGCCGCCGCGTTTCTCACGCGTCGCCAGTGGACGCGATGGCACGACCTGACGGCTAAGCCGCAAGAAATCCAAAATCACCTGCTTTTCGATCTCATCAAGCGAAATCGCGCTACGCGCTTCGGCCGCGATCACCACTTCGAGGCCATTCATTCTCTCAGCGATTATCGCGCGCAAGTCTCCGTCGGCGACTACGAGCGTCTGCGTCCGTACATCGAGTGCGCGCAAAACGGCGAGGCCCATGCGTTGACAGCAGCGCCGGTTTTGATGTTCACCCTGACCAGCGGCAGCACCGGCCAGCCCAAACTGATCCCCATCACCGAGACCACGCGCAGAAATCATCGCCTGCTCACCCGACTGTGGTATTACCGCGCGTTGATCGACCATCCGGATCTTTTTAGCGGCAAGCTGCTCGGTGTCGTGAGTCCCGTCGTCGAGGGGCGCACGGCGGGCGGCATCCCTTTCGGCGCGGCTTCCGGATTGATCTATCAAAGCACTCCGAGCTGGATTCAGAACGCTTATGCAACACCCTACGAGATCGCCGAAGTGAAGGACTTCGAAGCCAAGTATTATCTCATCATGCGCTTGGCACTGGAACACGATATTACGTTTCTCGGCACGCCCAACCCGAGCACGATTCTGAAGCTGGTTGAAACCGTCAATCGAAATAAACACGAAATTATCCAGGACATTTGCGACGGCACCATCACGGCGCGGTGCAACCTCCAGCCCGAAATGCGCGCGGCGCTCGCGGGCCGTCTCAGGAAAAACCCCGCGCGCGCGAGAAGACTCGAATCTTTAATCAAGAGCGACGGGTCGCTCCGCCCCAGAGAATATTGGCCGCGACTGCAACTCATCGGTTGTTGGAAGGGCGGTACCGTCGGCGTCCGTCTGCAAGAATTCGCCCGCTGGTTCGGCAAGACGACGCCGGTGCGTGATCTCGGCTATATGGCAAGCGAGGCGCAGATGACGCTGCCGATTTCCGACTCAGGCTCGGCCGGGATTCTTGCTATCGATGAAAATTTCTATGAGTTCATTCCCGAATCGGAAATTGACAGCCCGGCGCCCACGATCCTTACCTGCGCTGAGCTCGAGGCAGGAGCGAGTTATTATCTCGTTCTCACCACGGCCGCCGGTCTTTACCGCTACGATATCAATGACGTCGTTCGCGTCGCCGGTTTTTATAACCAAACGCCGTTGATTGAATTCGTCCGCAAAGGCCGCGATGTGACCAACATCACTGGAGAGAAACTTCACGTCAACCAGGTGATCCAGGCCATGGCACAGGCGCAAAACGCCGCGGGAATGGCGGTTCAACACTTTCGCGCCTGTGCCGATGCGGAAGAATCTCTTTACTCTTTCTTCGTGGAATTGGACGGTGCGATGCCGGCTCAAGAACGTCTCATGCAATTGCTGCAGGAACTGGACGCGTCCCTGCGCGCGCTCAATGTCGAATATGCGCAGAAACGCGAGTCGCGGCGGCTCGGCGCACCTCTGTTGTGCGTGATGAAACCGGGCTGGTTCCAGCGCAAAGCCAATGCCGCTCTCCAGCCCGGAACGCGCGACGTGCAACTCAAGGCGCAGCTTCTGAGCGCTACTCCTGAGGAGGCGAGCGAAATCCAGTTTGTCGTAAAGACGGCCAGTGAATTGCTCCCGTGAAGCGAGGTCGATTTCGCGCGCACGGCGCCGTTCTCGCTTTTCTCACCGTGCTCTTCTTTCTGCGCGTCTTGGGCCAAGCTCTTGTGGTATTTTTTTCGGTCAGCTGGCTACCTTCTACGGAGCAGTGGGCGTCCGGTCTCATTCCGTATCCCACTCTGCTGGCGACTCAGGTAGTCCTGTTAATCGGTATGGTCAAGATCGTCTCCGACGTCTGGCGCGGCAAAGGATTTTTTGCGCAGACGCGAATGCGTTTGGCGAGATTTCTCATCAGCTTCAGCGCGATTTATGCGGGCAGTATGCTGCTGCGCTACGTTATAACCATGATCTTGCGCCCGGAAATGCGCTGGTTCGGCGGCACGATACCGATTTTTTTCCATTTCGTCCTGGCTGCTTTCTTGTACACGTGGGGGAAATTCCACGCTCGCGCCGCGATATTTGCAAGGCCGGACCGCGCATGTTAAAAACGGTCTGACTTCGGAGGTAGGAATGGATTTTCAGCAGTTGGCCGACAAAGCGCTTCAAGGAATTATTCCCGAACGAGATGAATTAAAAGCGGTATTGGACGCGACGGACGAGGAGTTACCCGAGTTGGTGAGCGCGGCATTCAAAGTGCGACGCCACTATTACGGTAAACGCGTGCAAATCCACGTGTTGCAGAATGCCAAGAGCGGCCTTTGCCCGGAAGATTGCCACTACTGCTCTCAATCCTCGGTCTCCGAAGCGCCCATCGACCGCTATCCCTTCATGTCGAAAGAAAAACTCGTCGAACATGCCAAGCAAGCCAAAGCCGCCGGCGCAGTGCGGTTCTGCATCGTCAACAGCGGCCGCGGCCCGACGAACAAAGAGATCGACGACATCGCTGAAGCCGTGCGCGAGATCCGCGCTCAAACCGGCATGAATATTTGCTGCTCGCTCGGCTTGATGAACGAAGAAAAAATCCGCCGGCTCAAAGACGTCGGCGTCGGTCGGGTCAACCATAACCTCAATACCAGCCGCACGCGCCATCCGGAAATTGTCACGACGCACACCTATGACGATCGCGTCGCGACCATTGAGAACGTCAAACAGGCCGGCGTCAGCACCTGCTCCGGCGGCATCATCGGCATGGGCGAGAGCGACGAGGACATCATCGACTTGGCACTGTCGCTGCGCGCCATGGACATCGATTCGATCCCGATCAATTTTCTCACTTCAATCCCGAAAACTCCCTTCGAGGACAAAAAACATCTCACGCCGCAGCGTTGCATGAAAACTCTCTGCCTTTTTCGTTTCGTCAATCCGAGCAAAGAAATCCGCGTCGCCGGCGGCAGAGAGATCAACCTGCGCTCGCTGCAGCCGATGGCGCTCTACCCGGCGAATTCGATCTTCGTTAACGGCTACCTGACGACGCCGGGACAAGAAGCCTCCGATGCCCATCAAATGATCTCGGATTTGGGCTTCGAACTCGATTCGCCGGCGGCGATCTAACTCACGTCCGGCGCCAATCGAAAAACTTCCTCCTATAAGGATCGCAGCATGAGATATTTCGCCCTGCTCCTCGTCCTTTTTGCCGCCAGCGCTGCTGCCGCCGCTTCCTTCGATGCGCCCAAGCGCAAGTCCGGCCTGTGGGAGATCAAGATTTCGAGCGGGCAGACCCAAGGCAGTCATGCGGTGCAACAGTGTGTCGACGAGAAAACCGATGACCTGATGAAAAAAGAGATGGGCGAAAATCAGAAAACGCAGTGCAGCAAGAATGAGATGCGCAAAGAAGGAGACAAGATCGTCGCCGAATCCGTATGCAAAGTGCAGAACAGCACCGCGACAACCCGCGCGGTCTTCACAGGCCAATTCGACTCAGCCTATAAGGCCGACATCAAGAGCACCTATGAGCCGCCGATGTCGGGGATGAAGGAATCCTCATCAGTAATCGAAGCGAAATGGCTGGGTCCCTGCAAAGCCGGACAGAAGCCAGGCGATATCGTGATGCCCGGCATGCCGAACATCAACATGGACGCGATGAGAAAAGGCGCGTCGAAGGGGCAGTAAGCACGGCATCGGCCATGATTTTCGGACAACCGGCGATGGCCGTCAAAGGCCTTCACTGGCATTTTCTTTTTGCTCTAGCAACGCCCGCAAAACTTTTTCCGGCGTGATCGGCAAATCGCGAATGCGCACGCCAACCGCGTCGTCGATTGCGTTGGCGATCGCCGGCGCAACTGTTAATGCGCCGGTTTCGCCCACTCCTTTTGCACCGAAAGGGCCGTCTTCATGCGGCACTTGAACGACAATCGGTCGAATCGACTCCGGCATATCCTTAAACGAAGCCACCTGATAATCGAGCAGCGAGCCATTGACGAGTTGACCCTCGTCGAAGATCATCTCCTCGAACATCGTCAGCCCTAAATGCATCACCGCGGCGCCGACTAACTGCTGCTCACAGTGGCGCGGATTGATCGCGGTGCCCGTGTCGCCGACGCTGAAGAGCTGGAGAATCTTAACTCGTCCTGTTTCCGTGTCGACCTCGACCTCCGCGGCGGTGGCCGACGGAAACCAATACTCCGTGCATTTTTCCGACTGGCCGGTTTCCGGATCCATGTGCGCCGCCGTCGGTTGGCAAACCGCCTCGGCGGCGAGCGTGGTGCCGAGACTGCCGAACTTGGCCAGAAATATTTCACCGATCGCCATGCCGCGCTCTTCCATACCGCGCACCACGACACGGCCATTGCGCAATAGCAAATCGTCCGGAGCTACCTCTAGTTTTGACGCCACCACCTCGCACAATTCCGTTTTGATCTTTCCAGCGGCCATGCGCACGGCATTGCCCATATGGTAAGTCGAACGGCTGCCGGCCGTGATCGTATCATAGGGCGTAACATCGGTATCCGGCTGAACGATGTGGACGCGATCAGGTGCAATGCCCAATTCCTCGGCGACGATCTGTCCCATCGTTGTCTCCGATCCCTGCCCCATCTCCACGGTGCTGCTAAGCACGTTGGCCGTGCCATCGGCGTTGAGAATGACGATGGCACCCGAAATCGACGGTGTCAGCACTGCCTTTACGCCTGCGGCGATGCCTTTGCCACGGCGTTTGGTTCCGTTTTGCGCCGGTCTTCGGCTTCGACCACTCGATCGCCTGGGCCGCCTGGCGGATCGCTTCTTTGATGCCGAACGATCGCACGACCGTACCTGTGGCGAAGCGCTCGCCTTCATCCAACATCGGCTTCAAACGAAATTCCACGGGGTCGACACCGAGCGCGCGCGCCATCATGTCGGTTTGCGAATCATAGGCCCAGATAACTTGAGGCACGCCAAAACCGCGGAACGCACCCGCGGGCACTTTGTTCGTATACACGCAGTAGGAATCGATCCAGACGTTGGGGATGCGATACGGCCCCGCCGATGTGTAGCCGGATTTGTGACCGATGCGCGGGCCGATTTCCGCGTAGGCGCCGGTGTCCCAATAGACTTCGCATTTACGCGCGCGTGATCGCGCCGTCTTTGATTGCCGTTTTGATTTTCGTAACGACTTTGTGCTTGGTGATTGTCAAAAATTCTTCTTCGCGTGTGAGCGCGTAACGCACCGGCTTTTTCGTGATCAGCGCCAGCACCGTCACCAGCGGTTCGAGCTTGGCGTAGAGCTTGGCGCCGTAGCCGCCGCCGATGTACGGCACGCGCACGCGAATCCGGTTCATGGGAATACCGAAAGTCGCAGAAATCTCCGTTCGGACATAAGAAGGCGATTGGCTCGCGGTCCAGATGTTAAGGCGCTCGTGCTCGTCCAGATAAGCCAACGTCACGTGCGGCTCCATCGGCACATGCTGCGCCGGCGGCGAGCTGAACGTGTCTTCGAATACTCGATCAGCTTCGGCAAACGCCTTGTCGACGTCGCCGGTGCGCAGCTTGAAGTGATAACAGACGTTCGATTGCTGACCGGCTTTAACGTGGGCGAGATCGGCGAAAGCCTTCGCCGGCCGATGCTGCTCATGCACCAGCGGCGATCCCGGCTTTCGCCGCTTCGAGCACATCGTGCGACCGCGGGCAATGCCTCGTAATCGACCTCGACGAGCTGGAGCGCGTCTTCCGCCGTGCGCCGATCGACCGCCGCCACCGCCACCACGGGATCGCCGATGTAGCAGACTCTTTCCACGGCGAGAATCGGCTGATCGCGAAACGCCGGCCCGAAGTGCGGATCGATGCCCGGCATCTTTGCGATCTCAGCGCCGGTCAATACGACTGCCACGCCATCCAGCGCTTCCGCTTTCGATTTCTCGATGCGCGTAATCCGCGCATGCGCATACGGACTCCGCAAAACCGCGACGTGCAGCATGCCCGGCATCTCGATATTGCCGACATGCAGCGCCCGCCCGGTCACTTTCGGATTGGCGTCCGTTCGATAAACCGATTGCCCTACGACGGAATAGTCAGCCATCACAATACCTCGTCCGTGTTGATCGCTTTCTCATAACGCGTTTTGCTCGGTTTGAAAAGAATTGGCAGAGAGACCTCGGTGTCCGATTTCCATCGCGTCTCGCTTCACTTCCACAACGTCAGCAGCACCACCCCGCCGACAATCATCGTCGGCGCTGATGACAATTCGTAACGTCACCTTTTCCACGTCGCGCAAAAAAATCGCGGCCAAGATTAGCGAAAAAAATGGCCCGGTACTGCTGATGGGAATCACCACCGAGACTTTGCCGAGATCGAGCGCATAATAAATACAGGTCATGCCGAGGCTGATCGTGACGCCGGCGGCGAGAAACCACCAGAAGCACTGGCGGTTCATCTTCCAGGTCTCCTGGCTTTTTTCGACGTACCAAAGCGTCAAGATCGATACGATGAAAGATGACGTCGCGGTCACAGCGGCGGCGAGAAATGGGTGAGGCACTGCGGCCATGCCGAACTTGCGCACGACTTGCGTGGCGCCCGCGAGCGCCGAGGCCGCGATCGGATACCAGAGAAAAACCGCGGAGCCGGCGAGCTTCATCGAACCGCTGCGCCAGGATAATAAGGTGATGCCGGCGATGATCATCAAAGTCGCGACGATGATCGGCAACGTGATTTTCTCGCCAAGAAAAATTATCGCCATGGCGGCGCTGAACAGACGGCGTAGTGGCGCGGATCGGATCGGTGATCGCCACGCCGAGAGCGTCGATGCCTTTGTAGCTGAGCAAGCGGGTCAGGCCGGGCTGAAAAAATCCGACGACGACGAAAATCAGGATCGAAGCGCTGGTCAGCGATGACAACGGCACGAACAAGATCGATACGCCCCAGAGAAAAATGATGTTGATCAAGAGACTGCTGATCACCGCGGTCGCGGGATTGGAGTAGCGCAGCGCTTTTTTGGTGAACATATTGTGCAACGCAAATAGAAACGCGTTGGCCAGCGCGTAAAACTCAGCCGGAATGGAAGTCATCTTTGAAGATTAATGATTTCGTCGTTACGGAGCTGATTGCTGAACGGATTCTGTGAGCTATACAGATTTTGACGGAGAAGGGCAATTCGAGAGTCCGCGATTTTCTAAAACCGCCCGGTCAAAGAGCGCATCGTCTCGAGTCAAATTGAAATTGCGAATCCAAGAAAGTTCTGTCAAATTTAAAAACAAGGAGAGCACGATGCGCACAAAAACCGCCATCCTCTCGATCGCCAATCTCAAGAATGAAGATCTGCCGACCTTGCGCCAAGCGTTTCAAGTTCTCGCCGGCGTCGAAAAGATCGATTTTAGCCTGGAGCGCAGCGTCGCGGTGCTCGAATTCGATCCGAGCCAATCCCATATCGATGATTTTTTACGCGCGGCGTTGAAGGCAGGATTTCAGGTGCTCTAGGGATTCGGCAGCGAGGATAGAAGATCGAGAATGGAGGATGGAAACCTGATCCTCGATCCTCCATCTTCGATCCTCGTGAATTTTCAGTCGCCCGCCACGGTCATCCGGGAAATTTTAATCGTCGGCGAGGCGATCCGGCCGCGCATTTCGAGATCGTCACCGACCATCTCGATGTTTTGCAACATCTCTTTGAGGTTGCCGGCGATCGTGATCTCTTCGACAGGAAAAGCGAACTCGCCGTTTTCGATCCACAACCCGGCCGCGCCGCGCGAGTAATCGCCGGTCACCATGTTGACGCCAAAGCCGATCATCTCGGTCACGTACAAGCCGGCTTTAACCGATTTAATAATCTTCTCCGGCGAATCTTTGCCGGACGCCAGATAGAAATTCGCCGGCGAAACGCCCGGCGCTTCACCGACGGAACGAGACGCGTTGCCGGTTGATTTCATGCCGAGTTTTTTGCCGCTGTAGGTATCGAGCAGATAGCTTTGCAACTCACCCTGTTCAACGACAGTTTTTTTTCGCGTCGGCAGTCCTTCGCCGTCGAACGGGCGCGAGCCGAGTGCGCCGGGAATCGTCCCATCGTCGATCACCGTGAGCAGCTCGGAGCCGATCTTCGTGCCAAGTTTGTCGATCAAAAACGAAGCGCCTTTGTACAAGGCGTAGCCCGATAATGCGGACGCCAAGTTGCGCATCAACGAGGCCGCCATTTCGGGATCGAAGACAACCGGCACCTCACAGGTTTTGACTTTGCGCGCGCCGAGACGGCGCAACACCCGTTGGGCGGCCCGAGCGCCGACGCTTTTGGGCGATTCCAGCTTGGCGAACTTGCGATTCGACGAATACCAATAATCGCGCTGCATCGAACCGTTCTGCGAAGCCACGGGCGAGACGGAGTAGCCGAATGTCGACCCGGCGTATTCGCCGGCAAAGCCGTGACTGCTGGCGTAAATCACCCGGCCGAATTGGTTGGAAAACTCGGCGCCCTCGGAATTGGTAATCCGCGCATCGTAAGTCAACGCTCCGTTCTCCGTATCGAGCGCGATTTGAATTTTCTCATCCACCGAAACCGCTCGCGCCGGCTCGTCGAGCAAATCCAATTGCGGCAGCTCGCGCGCAAGATCGGCGGCTTCGGGCAAGCCGCCATGCGGATCTTGCGCGGTGACTCGGGCCATGCGGGCAGTGTCGTCGACCAGCTTCTCGATCGATTTCCGCGAAATGTCCGAGGTCGACGCCGATGCCGAGCTATTGCCGAAAAACAGCCGCAAGCCTAAACGCTTCTCGCCCGCCTGGCTGATCTTCTCGACTTCGCCCATGCGCACCGTGACAAAGAACGAATCGCTCTCCGCCATTACGACGTCGCCCTGCGAGGCGCCCTTGGCTTTGGCCGTGTCCAATATCTCCCGGCCCAGTTCCTGGCTTAATTCGAAACGTTCCATAAGTTCCCCGTAATCGCAAAAGGTTCAAGTCGTTCTACCGAACTCAAACCTCCGACACCTTTTGAACGGCTTGAACCTACTTTTACTACGCTCTCGTTCCACCCACCGTCAGCCCGTCGATCTTGATCGTCGGCAAGCCCACGCCGACGGGTACTGATTGGCCATCTTTGCCGCAGGTGCCGACGCCTTCGTCGAGTTTTAGATCCGAGCCGACCATCGAGACACGGGTCAGAACATCGGGACCGTTGCCGATCAGTGTTGCGCCCTTCACGGGCTCGGTCACTTTACCGTCTTCGATTAGGTAAGCTTCACTGGCGGAAAAAACAAACTTGCCGCTCGTGATATCGACTTGACCGCCGCCGAAGGAAACCGCGTAAAGCCCCTTTTTGACCGAGCGGATGATGTCTTCGGGCGCCGAGTCGCCGGCGAGCATAAACGTATTGGTCATGCGCGGCATCGGAATATGCGCATAACTCTCGCGCCGGCCGTTGCCCGTCAGCGCCATCTTCATCAGACCGGCGTTGAGCTTGTCCTGCAAATAGCCTTTGAGAATACCGTTTTCGATCAGCACCGTGCGATGCGTTGCCGTGCCCTCGTCGTCGATGTTGATCGAGCCCCGGCGCGACGGGATGGTGCCGTCGTCGACGACCGTGCACAATTCCGATCCGACTCGCCGGCCGATGCGATCGGTAAAAGCGGACGTCTTCTTGCGGTTAAAATCACCTTCGAGGCCATGGCCGATCGCTTCGTGCAGGAGAATCCCCGGCCAGCCCGAACCGAGAACGACATCCATAGTGCCGGCCGGCGCGTCGGTAGCGGTCAAGTTCAAAATCGCCTGGCGCACCGCTTCGCTGGCGTAGCGCTGCCAATCCTGGTTGTCGACAAAAAAACCGAACTCCACCCGCCCGCCGCCGCCAAAACTGCCGATCTGCCGGTTGCCGTTCTCTTCGGCGATGCAGGTGACATTGAGCCGGGTCAGCGGCTGGATATCGCCGACGACCAGCCCTTGGGATGACGCCACCAAGATAACCTTATATTCGCTGCCGAGGGACACAAAGACATTTTTCACCCGTGGATCGAGGCCGTGCGCAAATTTATCGATTTCGTAGAGCAGCTCGACTTTTTTCTCCAGGTCAACGTCATTGACCGGAGTCTTAACGGGATAGAGATTATGCGCTTCTCCGCGTTGCTGGCCGACCGGCACGGGCATGGGAGAAGGGCGGTTTTGCGCGATGTAATGTGCCGTGCGCGCCGCCAGCTCCAAATTTTTTATGGTAATATCGTCGGTGTAAGCGTAGCCGGTCTTCGCATCGGCGAGCACGCGCACGCCGACGCCATTGGCGATCGACTGGGAGCAGTTTTTGACCATCCCTTCTTCCAGACTGACGCCCTCGTTTTGCCGATACTCGAAATAAAGATCGGCATAGTCCGCTTTTTTCGCCAAAGCGGTGTCGAGAACTTTTTCCAGATCACTGTTCTTTACGCCGAAATTGTCGCCAAAAAATGCCGTCGGCAAATTTGCTGTTGCCATATGGTTTCCTCCAAAAAAGTTCTACCACATAAGCGCCGGCGGATTAAGCTCTTTCTCGCTCATCCGAGTGCCGTTCAAGCGCATCGAAGTGCGCTAAAATCTATTGATCGCCCGCCGCTCTTGGGCTAGTATCCGCCTATCGAAATGACGGGGCGGAGGACCAATGGCACAACAAAAAATTGTTCATATCGTCGGCACCGGAACCATCGGCGAACCGCTTATCGGCATTCTCTCTACTTTCAAAGAGCAGTTTGGCATCGATGAAATCACCTTTCACAAGCGCACGCCGCTGGTGACCGACCGGTCCAAGGTCACAGTCTCTTGCAAACAAGGCGCAAAGCTCGCCGTTGACAAAGATCGTTGGCAAAAATTCGTCGAGATGGGCATGCATCCCAGCCTTGAGGCGGAAGAGGCGATCGAGCGCGCCAGCGTGATCATCGACTGCACGCCCGTTGGCAATGAGAACAAGGAAAAACTTTACAACAAATATGCAAGCAATGGCCGTGGCTTCATTGCCCAGGGCAGCGAAGACGGCTTCGGGAAAAAATACGCCCGCGGCATCAATGACAAGGCGCTCGAAAGAGGCAAGGATCAATTCATCCAGGTGGTCAGTTGCAATACGCACAATCTCGCCGTGTTGATCGACACCATCGCCTTGGGTCCGGAAAAAGAAGACAACTTGGCGGAAAGCCGTTTTGTCTGCATGCGCCGCGCCAATGATCTAAGCCAAGAAGGCGATTTCATTCCGGCTCCCGAAGCCGGTAAACACGACGATCCGAAGTTCGGCACCCACCAGGGCCGTGACGCCCACTATCTGTTCAAAACTCTCGGCTTGGATCTCGATGTTTATTCTTCGGCTCTCAAGCTGAATACGCAATACATGCACACCATTCACTTCAATCTCAAACTGCGCAGAGGAATCAGCAAAGATGAATTGATGCGCCGGCTGCGGGCGAATCTGCGCGTTGCCCTGACCAATAAAAAGTCATCGGCGTCCGTGTTCTCGTTCGGGCGCGACCACGGCATGTTCGGCAGGATCCTCAACCAAACCGTGATTGTGACGCAAAGCCTGGCGATGCGCGGCGACAAGGAGATCGTCGGCACCTGCTTCACGCCCCAGGACGGCAATTCGCTTCTCAGCAGCATCGCCGCGACGCTATGGTTTATGTATCCGGATTCTTACGAAGAGAAGCTCGCGCCGGTAAGGCCTTACTTCTTCAGCGAGATCTAAAAGCACATCTTGAGTCGTTCCAGGGATCCAGAGCCGCGCGCGCTGGGTCCCTTTTTTATTCCCGCCCACCTTGAGTCGGGATCGAATCAAAACGAACTCTGTCGCCTGTTTGGATACCGTGGCGTTCCGCCAAGCCGCCGTTGATTTCCAGCACATACTGGCTCGGCGCGTCAACGGAGCGCGGGTCGAGGGAAAACGGTATCGTCTGTGCCACGATACCGACGACTTTCATATCGCGGCCGATAAAAATCATGTCCAAAGGAATCGGCGTGTTTTTCATCCAAAAGGTCTGCCGCGACTCCTCCGAAAACAAAAAGATCATGCCGCGGTCTGAAGCAAGATCTCGACGGTATTGCAAACCCAGCTCTCGTTTCGCCGGCGAATCGGCGATCTCAACCTGAAAAGCCACATCCCCCCGTTGCCGGGTCGAAATCGTCACTCTCGGGTCTGCTCGGCAAGCGCTGGCGCCATGCAGCAACGCGACGCCTAAGGCAAAAAAATAGGCGTAGCTTCGGCGCATATTATTTTTGCAGCCTTGCCGCGACCAGCTCGGCAACATCGAAAACTTGCATGGCGCTTTCCGGCTCTTCTTTGGCGGTTTCTTCAGTGATCATGCGCATGCAGAACGGACAACCCGTGGCGACCGTCTGCGCCCCCGTCTGCTTCAGCTCGCGGTAGCGGTTGGTGCTCACTCGTTCTCTTCCTTTTTCCTCTTCCTTCCAGAATTGGCCGCCGCCGGCGCCGCAGCAAAAGCTATTGCTCCGATTCCGGACGGGTTCCGTCAATCTTGCTCCCGTCGACTGGATCAGCGCGCGAGGCTGATCGAAGATGCCGTTATGCCGCCCGAGATAGCACGGATCGTGATAGGTGACTGAGCCGTCGCCAACGCTTTCAAGCTTGAGCCGTCCGGCGCGAATCAATTCGTCGATGAACTCGGTATGATGCTTGACAACGAACTTACCGCCGAACTGAGGGTACTCGTTGGCAATGGTATGAAAGCAGTGCGGACAAGTCGTCACTATCGTTTTCGGCTTGATTTCATTCAGCACGTTGACGTTTTCTTCGGCCATCTGGGCGAAGAGATACTCATTACCGGTGCGCCGCGCGGTGTCGCCGGTGCATTTTTCCTCTTTCCCGATCACCGCCCAATCTATCCCGGCGGCATTCAAGATCGCGGCCATGCTGCGCGCGATTTTTTGCGCGCGCGGATCGAAGGCCACCGCGCAGCCGACCCAGTAGAGAATTTCCGGCTCGGCCTTTTGCTCCAACGTCGGCACCGCAAACGGCAAATCTTTTGCCCAGGCAAGCCGTTCCTCGGCTGCCATGCCAAAAGGATTGCCGGCTCGCTCCATGTGGTTGAACGTGTTTTGCAGTCCTTTGGGAAACTCCGCCGCCGTGAGCACGCGCTCGCGCCGCACGTCGATAATGTGCAGCATTTGCTCATTGCCCACCGGGCAAACTTCGATGCAGGCATTGCAGGTCGTGCAAGCCCACGCCGCTTCGGCGTTCAACGCGAAGTCGAGCAGCGGCCGCGGGCTCTCCTGTCCGGCCGAAAAGCCGGGCAGAATTTTGTTCAGCTCATAACGCTCGTTGATCAAAATCGCCGCGGGACTGAGCGCCTTGCCGGTGTTCGTCGCCGGGCAAACGTCCTGACACCGATTGCACATGATGCAACTGTAGGAATCCAAAAGTCGGGGCCAAGTAAAATCCTCGAGCTTGACCGCGCCGAAGACTTCCTCCTTTTCGAAGTCCATCGGCTGCAGAGCTCCGGGCTTATCTTTTTTCAACGCCAGCTTCACCGGCGCGAGAAAAATATGAATATGTTTGGAGCGCGGAAAGTACGGGATGAACAAAAGAATCGATCCCAAGGCGCCCCACCAAAAGAAGTGATTTAATAATTCCTGCCCGCCGGGCGCGAGTCCGGCAAAGGCGGCGCTAAATGCCGAACTCACCGGCTGGTAGGAATCCCATCCTTCGAGCGCCAGGTGCGTCGCCCTGAACAATAGCCGGCAGCCGACATGAAAGATAATGAAACCCGCAACCAGTGTGGAATCGCGAAAGATTCCCTTGCGCACTTCCGGCTGCACCGGAACATTGGCTGGAAATTCAAAATCCTTGGGCTGCACGAACAAGCGGCGCAGTATCAAACCGGTGATTCCGATCAAAACACTCGCGGTAAAAATATCGGCGGCGAGATTGAAGAGATTCCACGCCCCACCTCGGGCATGAATGGCAAAGAACCCCTCGAGCACGTCGACCAGGTTGACGAGAAAATAAAAAACAAAGCCGTAGAAGACAAACGCGTGCAGCAACGAAACCATCGGCCGCTTTTTAAAAACCGATTGCTGCGTCAGCACGATCCAAATCGCCCGTTGGATGCGTCCTGCGAGGTCATCGAAACGCTCATCGGGCTTGCCGCGCGCAATCGCCCGGTAAACCAAGTAAAACTTGCTGCCGCCGTAGTAAAGAGAGCCGAGGGCGAGGAGGATAAAAAGTATTTTCTCGATGGTGGTTAGCATAGCGGTCGCATGGACCTCCGTTCACTCCCTTCTTATTGCTATTTTGAGCTGCGGTCAAAAATCGTCGGCGCAGCATGGAGCGGCACAGCGGCTTCTGACGCCGCCGCCGACTGTGCTTTACAGAATTCTATCTTCGTTGAATCGTTGAAAAGACAAGTCCCGCGCCGCATTAAAATCCGACGCGGGCCGTCCATCTACGCGGTTTGTAATAGGTCACTTTAAGCTTAGCCGGGAAATCCCAGCCGTTTGGAAAGATCGGTGCCGGCTCTTAACAGCAAAGGCGCAATGTCCTCATGAATCGTTTCATCCGTCAGCCGGTAACCCGGGCCCACGACCGCCATCGTGCCGACGAGCGAGCGAGTGTAGTCGCGGATCGGCACGGCGATCGCATTGACGTCTTCGGCGAATTCGCCGCGTTCTACCGCGTAGCCGGATTCGCCGATTCGGCTCATGTCCTCGCGCAACATATTTCGATCGACGATCGTTTTTTCGGTGTAGCGTTCCAAGCGCTCCGGCAAATCCTGACCAGCCGTGCCGTCCATTCCAAACACCAGATGGACCTTGCCTGCCGCGGTGCAATGCGATGGTAGGACAGTCCCCAAAAACGAAACCACGCGCACCGACCTCGCTGGCTCGACGAAATCAAGCGGAATAATCGCACTCCCCTTGCGAATCGCGACATAGGCGCTCTCCTTGCTCGCCTTCGATAAATCTTCAAGAATCGCCCGCGATTGCAGTAATAAGCCCATTTGATGAATAAAGGTCTGCCCAAGTTGAAGACAGCGTAATCCCAGCCGATAATTTTCACTCAACTTATTTTGTTCGATGTAACCGCGCGCTTCGAGGGTCGCGAGCAAACGAAAAACGTTGTTTTTGTGCAATTTAAGTCGTTTGCTAAGTTCAGTTACGCCGATTTCGTCGACCGTGCCGTTAAACTGCTCCAACACGTCGAGAGCATGCGAAACCGATTGAATAACGTAATTGGATTTTTCCCGGCGAACCATGTTTCCCCCTCGACAAAATTTTAAAGCGAAACGATACCAATACCGAATGACGGCGTGGCAGTTCCAAAAAGGCGTTTTAAGCTAACCCACGGGCGTTGTCAAATGGCGCGACGAGCAAGCCAGGGACGTTTTGACAGCCAGATATATATTGCGTTTTTCTGCGGCAAAAGCGCTGACCTGATGAACGGCGGCTCCTCAGACTCTACAGACTCTAGGCCAAGATCTCGCCAGTACGTAAAAATCCGACGCGTTGCGAGCGCACGTATGAAGCCGTGCGAATATGCTCGCCCCGGCGCGGCGAATTGCCGCCATATACTTGACCCGCAAAACACAATACGGCAGTATAGGGCCGTTATGATACGGTCAGGAGCGATACGGACAAACACGGGTTGGTGGCGCTTGCCAGTGACGAAGCGTCTCCGCCATGGCTAATTCCACATAAAAACTTGATTATACCGGGGCCATAGGTGGAAAACCTATGGCCCTTTTTGTTTTTTACGAAATGATTCAGCCAAGCTACAAAGGATTTTGCGCTCTCGCCAAGCAAGGCAACTTGATTCCCTTGTATGAAGAGTTGCTGATGGATCTCGAGACGCCGTTATCTTTTTTCAAGCGCCTGGAGCGCGACCGCTATTCATTCTTGCTTGAGAGCGTGGAAGGGAGCGAGCGTTGGGCCCGTTATTCATTCCTTGGCACTCGTCCGTACAAGATCTTCAAGGCGCGCGGCGCCGAAGTGGAAATCATCGAAGCCGGCAAGTCACAAAAACTTCGCTCCCAGGCGCCGTTAGCCATCCTCGAGGAGCTGTTGCGCGGATGCCGACCGGTCACGGTCGCCGGCGTTCCGCCTTTCTTCGGCGGAGCGCTGGGTTATGTTTCTTACGATGCCGTCGAACAGTTCCACGAGATCGCCAACGATAAAAAAGAGCCGCTCGGCATGCCGGAGATTTTTTTCGTTTTCGTCCAGACGCTGGTCGCCTTCGACAATTTGAAACACACGATCAAGGTGATCGATAACGTTCAGCTAAACGAACGAACCGATCTGCGCCGGGCTTATGACGCCGCGGTCAAGCGGATTCATAAAGTCATCTCGAGTTTGCAGAAAAAACCCCGTGGCATCGAGCCAAGGGATCTCACGCAAAACAAAGGCGACCGAAAATTTCGCTCGAATTTGACCGAGCGGGGTTTTGTCGACGCAGTCGAGAAAGCCAAAGAGTACATCAAGGCCGGCGACGTCATTCAAGTCGTGCTCAGCCAAAGACTCGAAACCGAAACAAAGACGGATCCGTTTGAAATCTATCGCGCCTTGCGTTTCATCAATCCGTCACCCTACATGTTCTATCTGGAGTTGGAGGATCTTCGGGTCATCGGCTCCTCGCCCGAAACGATGGTTCGGCTCACCGGCGATACGATCGAGCTGCGCCCCATCGCCGGCACACGCCGCCGCGGCGCCACCCCGGAAGAAGAGCGCGAGCTCGAAGCCGATCTGCTCGCCGACCCCAAAGAGCGCGCCGAGCACATCATGCTGGTCGACCTCGGCCGCAACGACGTCGGCCGGGTCGCCGCGATCGGCAGCGTCGAGGTCAACGAGCTGATGACGATTGAACGTTACTCGCACGTCATTCACATCGTCTCCAACGTGCGCGGCAAATTGGCCGCGGACCAAACTCCATTCGATCTATTCGTGTCGGCTTTCCCCGCCGGCACCGTTTCCGGCGCGCCGAAGATCCGTGCCATGCAAATTATCGGCGAACTGGAGCCGCAAAAGCGCGGCCTTTACGCCGGCGCCATCGGTTACTTCGGCTACAACGGCAATCTGGACACCTGCATCGTGATTCGCACTATCGTGATGAAAGGCAAAAAAGTTTTCATCACTGCCGGCGCGGGGATCGTCGCCGACTCGGATCCGAAGATGGAATACCAGGAGACGCTCAACAAAGCGCGCGCCATGCTGAAAGCGGTCGAGCTCGCCGAACAGTGGAGAAAACGATGATTCTCCTGATCGACAATTACGATTCTTTCACCTACAACTTGTACCACTATCTGGGCGAGCTCGGCGCCGACGTGAAAGTATTTCGCAATAACAAAATCACGTTGGACGAGATCGAGGCACTCCAACCGGAAAAGATCGTGATCTCGCCCGGCCCGTGCACGCCCAAGGAAGCGGGCATTTCCTGCGCCACCATCACGCGCTTTGGCGCGCGGATTCCCATTCTCGGCGTTTGCCTGGGGCACCAGGCGATCGGCGCGGCTTACGGCGGCGCGATCGTGCGCGCGCCGTCGATCATGCACGGCAAATTGTCGGATGTGAGCCACGATTCGCAGACGATCTTTCGCCAAGTGAAAAATCCCTTTGCCGCCATGCGCTATCATTCTTTGGTGATCGACCCGAACAGCCTCCCTGCCGAGCTAACGGTCAGCGCGCGCGCCGCCGGCGACATCATCATGGCGGTGCGGCACAAGAATTACCCGGTCGAAGGCGTGCAGTTTCATCCCGAATCGATCCTCAACCAAGAAGGCAAAAAGCTGCTCAAAAACTTCTTAGACCATTATTGAAACGGATGCGATGAAACTGCTTTGCTTTCAAGCAAAACGTTTCCGCTGGAAAACCCATTCCAAAACCTTGCCCGAAGTCCTCGACCAGGATATCGACCAGGAAGTTTCCGAGACCGTGGTCGTGTTTCGTGCACGCCGAAGCATCCGATGCCGCGCAAGATCGCGCGAGCGCCGTCTTGCGCCAGTCTTTAAAACATGTCAAATGGCTCGCCAATAAGCGCGCCTGCAAAAATATCGTTTTGCATTCTTTCACCCATCTTGGCGGTGACACCGCCGAATCTGGTTTTGCTCAAACGCTGATCGTAACGCTCGCCGACCGGCTGCGCGAGACTGGCTATCAAGTTTGGATCACGCCCTTCGGTTACTTCTGCGAATGGGATTTAAGCGTCCACGGTGAGAGCCTGGCCAAAGTTTGGAAAGAAATTCATTGAGCGGCCGCAAACATGCTATACTCAGCAAAATAGTAACGCCTCGGAGGCCGCAAATGTACCGTTACATGTTTAGGGTACCAGCTTGGTTGCTTGTCGCAGCGATATCGCTCGGCGTTTACGCCTGCGGGAACAAAGAAAAAACCCCGGAGCTCAAAGACCTACCCGATCTCAACGAGCAAACTCGTCTCTATGTAACGACCGAAAATACCAAGGTCCGCGCCGGGCCAGGGCCGCGCTTTCGCGCCATTGCCGACATCAGTCGCGACGCCAAGGTCAATGTCGTCGGCAGAGACGGCGAATGGGTGCTGATCGTTTCCAAGAAAGGCAACGCCCCCGGCTTTATCGAAATGGCATCCGTAAAGCCCGCGGTCGGTGAAACAAAAGAAACCGCCAGTCCCACTCCTCCGCTCGAAGGACGATACGAGGCCGTCATGGATACTCAGGTGCGGAGCGGCCCGGGGTTACATTATCCCGTTGTCGCGAACATCGGTAAGGGAACCAAGCTCAACGTGGTCGAAGAAGACAAGGGTTGGCTCAAGGTGGAGTCCAAGCGCGGCAACAAGCCGGGCTATGTGGAAGCCAATTTAGCCAAACCCGCCGTCGAACGGTAAAACAAGACTGGCAATTTTTCTGGTTGGCGAAATGCCGTAGAGGCAACTCTCATCGGAGTAAGCAGAACTAACCGAGCTTCAATAACTCCGCCGCGGTGCCGCCCAGGATCTTTTCATGGCTCGCCCCGTCGAGCGGCAGCCGGCGTACAGCATCGATATAATTTTTCAATTCGCTCATGCCTTTGCCGGTGTCCGTGTTGACCCCGGTGAAATCCTGCGGATAATCACTGGCAAAGACCAAGCGTTCCGGCCGAATCCCTTGAAGCGCGCAATTGAGCGCGACAACGCCGCCCTCGAAGCCTGCCATATCGAAATAGATGCTATCGTAATAGTCGGCGAATGGTTTTTGCAGCGTGCCGAAACGGTAACCCTTACCAATCAATCGATCTTTGACGGCGGCGATGCCGCCGCCGAAATGAGCGATAACGATCTTAAGATTTGGGAAACGATCGAAAATACCGCCGGCGATCAGTCGCGTCGTTGCCACCGTGAGGTCGACCTCGCGGCCGAGCACGCGCGGCAAATCGTAATCTTTTAGATGCTCATAACCAGTCGGCACCAGAGCGGGATGAACAAAAACCACCACATCGAGCGCGCAAGCGGTTTCATAAAAATCATAAAGCTTGGGCGAGTCGAGCGACAAGCCGTTAACTTGGGAAGTAATCGTCATGCCGCGCAGGCCTAGATCATTAATGGCCCGGCGCAATTCAGCCAGCGCTGCTTGACCGTCCAGGATCGGCGCTTGCGCCAAGCCGACGAAGCGCCGCGGATATTTTTTCTGAATCGCCGCCAGGTCATCGTTGATAAACCGGCACTCCTCGAGCGGCGCCGACCAGCCGAGCAGACATGAAAGCACGGATAGATCGACGCCGGCTTGAGCCATGTCGTCCAATTGTAAATCCAAGTCATAGAGCCGCTGATGCATGGTGGTCGCAGGCAGTCCGCCCTCTTGCAACATAGTTTTGCCCGTCGCCGAGTAGAGCCCGCGCTTTTTGGCCAATTCCACCGGAATGTAGTGATGCTGAAAATCGATGACCATTTCTATTCCTCTAGTCGAATTTAGCGATCGAGTCTTGTTACGCGGCCGATTGTTTTTCGCGCCGGCTTTTGTCGGCGACGATCAAAGCTACTATCCCAATCGGCAGCAGGCAAGCAAACGCAAATTGTTGCGCGCCGGCAAATGTGCCAGGTTCAGTCCAGAGCTTTTGTCCGCCGTCGATTTCCATCAAAGCCACGGCAATCGTCGTGCCGATCGTGCCAGCAGCGGTGCCGAAGGAACTGAGCATGGCCGCTAGCACGCCATAATCCTCTTGTCTGACTGCGGCGAAGGCAACGGTTTGATTGGCCGGCGTAAAGATACCGATCCCGGCGCCGACGCAGATCAGTGCCGCGAGGACCAGACGATAGTCGGAATCTGTTTTGAGCCGAGAATAGCAAGCGATCCCGACCACGATTATAAGCAGACCGATGCTCGCCATCGTCGCCGCATTGAAGCGATCGGCCAGTCGACCGGCAAGCGGCGAAGCCAGCGCCGTCGAGAGCGGCAAGGCCGCGAGCATCAGTCCGGCCGCCACGGCCGACGAACCGAGCACGTTTTGCAGATACAGCGGCGCGCAGAGCGCGATCGGATAATGAATCATGTTGCTCAGAGCGACCGCGAGCAATGCCGCTGCGAGCATCTTGCGCCTGAAGATCGCCACGTCGACGAGCGGCTTGGTCGTATGCAGCTCGAGCCAAAAAAAACTGGCGAGCGCGATCCCGGCGACGGCGAACCAGCCGACGACGAAGCGCGATGTCCAGCCGTGATTGGCGGCGAAGGTAAGACCCAGCAAAAGCGCGGGATAACCGATCAGCAAGGCTAAGGCGCCGCGGAAATCGAAGGGTTCGCGGCGGCGCTCGCCTGGGCCGCGAAAGATTTTTATCACCGCCGCCGTTACCGCCAGACCGATGATACAATTCATCCAGAAAATCCACGGCCAACCGCCCACGTGCAGAAGCAAACCGCCGATGGTAGGACCGGTCATCCGGCCGACTGCGATCGCCGAAGCGAACAAACCAAGAACTTGGCCACGCCGCTGGGCGCCGAAGCTCGCCGCTAGAATCGCCGTCGACATCGGCAAGGCCATCGCAAGCCCGACGGCCATAACCGCGCGGGCCAGTAAGAGCTCGGGGAATGAAGTCGAGATGGCACCCAACCCCGCGCCCGCGGCGTAAAGCACCACGCCGATCTTATAAAGCCGGCGTTGTCCAAGTATCTCACCGGCACGGCCAAAGCAAAACGATAAACTCGATATCGTCACCACGCCCATCAAGGTGACCCACTGAATCTCCGACAAACTATTGCCGAACTGTTTTTGTATCGCCGGCAAAGCAACACCGATGCTGCCGAAGCTGTTGAAAAAAAGAAATGCAGCCGAACAAGTCACCGTCAGTATGGCGCGCTCTTCAGAACGTGAGACGGCAGGAGCCGTGGATGGAATCGTACGGGTCATGTAGCGAAGTTAGTCTTTTTGCATATCTCATGTGGCGCAGCAGTGCCAGCGCGCTGGCGCTCTCACTAAGACCCTTAAAATGACCAGAAAACCTTTGCGGGTTAGGGATTTACAAAATTAGTCGAGAATCACGAATTTGTTCATAATTAGTTTTGTCAGGGCGGTAAATTATTTCCCTTCCAAGTCAAAAACAATCGCTATATAAGCAATTTAGGCAACCCAGAGAGCATCTTGTTACTTGGCATATATTTGGCGACGAGGTGAACCTTCACCTTGTCCACTAAAGATAAAGATTAGGAGAGCACGATGGAAAGTCTGTTTGTCTGGATCGTGATGTCTGCTGGAGTGGCTATCGCTTTACTAGGCGCTGTTTTGTTCACGTCCGAAAGAGAGCTAAAAACTAGGCGGCGTGAAGTCGAAGAATTGGTCACGAAGCTTGAAAACATGCAGCAGGGAAATGCGCCGGCACCGGATAATTCCGCAGCGTTAGCGGAATTGCGAGCTGCCAACCAGGATCTGCAGAATCAAATTCGTGGTCTCACCAACAAACTGGAAACGAGCCGTCGAACCGTCGAAGAGCTGGAGCTAACCCAGCGAAGCCACGCCAGTGATCAGGGAGAACCACAACAGTTGCGCGCGGCCAATGAACAATTGAAAATGGAATTGAACGAGGTGCGCGCCCAACTGCACGCCAGCGAAGCGCAACTGCAAGGCTCGGCAGAAATCCAGCACGATTCCAGTCAACAAGAGATCGCTCGGACACACGCCGAAGTCGGCGCGTTAAGAGAACAGCTCAACGACAGCCAGGCGAAGATTCGCGAGCTGGAAAACGCCCGGCAAAACCAAGTCGATATCGACGCACTCGAGGCGCGACATCGGGAGGAGCGACAAAGTCTTGGCGCGCGCGTCGCCGAGCTGGAGCGAGAAATTTCGGCCGGTCGGGAAAAGCTTCAGGAACTCGAAACGCTGCGCGCTCACATGGCCGAATCCGAACAGAGCTCAAAAAAGCCTGCGCGAGGAAATCCAGCACCACGAACAAGAAGCAGCGCGCTGGCAGGCGCGCATCGCGGAAGCCGACGCCAACCGCGAGCAGCTCGCGGCGCTGCAAAAACCCTACAACGAGTTACTTTCCAAACATGCATCGCTGGCGGAAATGCAGCGCGAGCTTCAGCAGGATTTATCGTCTCTCGCTCGGTTGATGGGCGCACCGTCCCACGCCACCGCCACGGCCGGCTTGTCTGATGCTCCGAGTTCGTCGACGGCGCGAGAGAGCTCGACTCGGCTTGAACAGCCCGAGCAAACGGCCACGGGGGCGGAAGCAGAACCAAAAAAAGCGCGGCGCTTTGGCATTTTTCCGGTGCTGCTTTTGTTAGCGGCCACTGGGGCATTCGGCGGATGGTACCTTTGAGTCGCACTCCACTACACCGGTGATTCCCACCGTCACTGCCGCACGCAAAAGCAAATCGAGCCTGGCCTGGAGCCGTCCAAGGAACCGCCCGCCGGGAGGGCTCAACCAGTGGTCGGCGGGTAGCGCCGGATGTCGCCTAGGAAATCGTAAAGCCCGCCACTAGGCAAAATAGCGAAAGCGAAAGTGCCATGCCGCCGGTGAAGCCAGAAGCGAGAGTGGCGGCAATCTACGAAATTACCCGCACCAGCCGGATTTATGCGGCGCCGACCGAGTTCTCGCCGCGGATCGGCGATATCGAACCTGGGATGAAAGTCAGCGTCGTCAACAGCCGTGACGGCTGGTTAGAAATCCACTCGAAACACGGGCGGCCGCCGGGTTTCATTCGCCGGGATGTGCCGCGTGTCGCCGGCCAGAACTGATCAGCCAGCGCGAATTGCCACACCTGCATCGATCCCTTGACCCAGCGTTCGTTTTCCTTCAGAAAAATCTCAGTACAACTCAGTGAAATTGCGCATACGAACCATTCGGTTCGAGCGCGAGGATTCTGGACAGGTTGCGAGCCAGATCGATTATGCGCCTAAACTTTCAAGTGCAGGGCCACGGAAGGCCGCTAGTCATTTTGCACGGGTTCCTCGGCTCGTCGGATAATTGGCGTTCCATGAGCAGGCGCTTGTCGAGCCACTTCACCGTTTACTGTCTAGATCTGCGCAATCATGGTCAATCACCGCATAGTGACGCGATGGATTACCCAATCATGGCGGCAGATCTCCGTGAGTTTGTCGAGGAGCAAAGCTTGGCGCAAGTGTTTCTCCTCGGCCACTCGATGGGCGGCAAAGTCGCGATGCAGTTTGCCGGCCAGTACCCGGAGAGGGTCGACAAGCTCGTCGTCGTCGACATCGCGCCCAAAGCCTATCCGCCGACGCACCAATCCCTGCTCGCGGCGCTGCGCGCGGTTGATTTACGCGCCGCGAAAAATTTTTCCGACATCGACGCGGCCCTGAGTGGGCCAATTCCCGAAGCGGAGGTCCGGCAATTCCTCATGAAAAATCTAACTCGGGACGATCGCGGCTTTCGTTGGCGCATCGCGCTCGACGCAATCATGCAAAACTACGACGCGCTGACCCAAGCAGTCGTCATCGAGCGGCCGTTTACTAAGTCCGCCTGTTTTATCCGCGCCGGCCGATCAAACTTTGTCACCGATCAAGATAGCGCGCTTATCCGCAAAGCTTTCCCGCAGGCCAAAATCGAAACGATCGCGCGCGCCGGCCATTGGGTCCACATCGACGCCGACGACGAGTTTTACCAAACTGTGACCGGCTTCCTGACCGCGCCGGACAGTTGAAATAGCGGAACTACACTCACCCGCTTGCCGGGGTAGACTGGGGTTTGCGCCTCATGATATGAAAACCTCAGCGCGTAAGAAAACTGAGGAGAAATCTCATGGCTAAAAGAAAAAGTATCCATATCAAAGGCATGGAACACGGCGCGCCGATTCCCAACGGCGTGGTGATCGGCAACATGATTTTTTCTTCGGCGATCTCCGGCAAGGACGCCAAAACCGGCGTGTTATCGCCCAATCCCGACGAGCAGGCCGAAGCGATGTTTCGTAATTTACGCCTGTTCATGGAAGGCGCCGGCGGCACGCCCGATAATATCGCCTACATGAAAGTGTATCTGAAAGAAGAAAAGCTCCGTGACTCGGTCAACAAAGCCTGGCTCAAGATGTTCCCGGACGAGCACGACCGCCCCGCGCGCCACGCGACAAAAGTCGAACTGCGCGGCGATAACTTGTTTCAGATCGAAGTGATCGCAGTTTTGTAGAAAAAATAGTCAGGAGGAATTTTCCATGGGTATCGAAGTCGTCGATCTCGTCGATATGGCGCACAAGGAAAAACGGCGTAAGAACATCTTTAATACGCCGCGCTTCCATGCTTGGATGCACTACTATCAGCCGGGGCAGAAAGACGCCATGCACTGCCACAACGCGGATCAGACGTTCGTCGTTCTCGACGGCGAATGCACGATGAGCTTTCCTGACGGCGGTAAAGTGCGCCTTACGCCCGGTCAGGCCGCGCTGATCACCGGCGGTTCGTTTTATACCTTGGAAAACACCGGCGACGGTCCGATGATCATGATGGGCAACCGCTCCGGCCCGGCGGAAAAGATCCAGATCATCGATTACGTCACGCGTAAAGACATTCGCCAACAAGCTCCGGCGGAAGTCAGCGACGGCTGATAGATAAGTCCTGGTTCAAACCGTTCAAAACGTTCCAGTCGTTCAATCCGATCCGTATTTCTTTGACGACTTGAACGTTTTGAACTAGCCAGTCTTAAAGCCGATAGAGCTTCTTCGGATTGTCGTAACTGATTTTCCGCTTCGCCGCTTCCGGAATATCTTCGCGGCTCAAGAATTCATTCACGGCCTTGCTCATATCGACGATCCCTTCATGGGGAAAGTCCGACGCCCAGAATAGGCATTCATCGCCGAGCAATTCTAAATCTCGGCTGGTTGTCATCTCTTCGCCGCACTGAAAATAGATTTGCCCGCGCTCAATGAGCTTCGATGGGCGCGGCAGCTCGCCCATGCGCCCTTCCATTTTGCTCATGAGATAGGGCACCCAGCCGCAGCCTGCCTCCAAGAAAGCGATCTTCAGATCAGGAAATTTCCCCAGCACGCCGGAAAACATGAAGTTGGTGAACTGGCGCATCTGTGGCCAGACGTGGGCCAGCGTCGCCGCTTCACCGCGCCACATGAAAAGATCGTTGTTGCGGAGCGAGTTCTGAGAATGCACCGCGAGCATGCAACCCAAGCGATCCGCTTCTTCGTAAAGGGGATGAAATTCGGGATGGCCTAACGGCCTCGGCAGACCGTCAGCCGGTAACACGCCGCCGACCATGCCGTAATCCTTCACAGCGCGGCGCAACTCGGTGACCGCCGCGGGAACATCTTGCAGCGGCAACACCGCAATCCCTTTCAAGCGCTTCTCATCGCGCAGAAAGCGGTCGTAGAGATAATCGTTGTAGGCGCGGCTCAGATCGACGGCGAACTCCGTCATGCCGACTTGGCCGATGTGCATAAACCGTGTCGGATAAACCACCGCCGCCTCGATGTTGCCTTGATCCAGCGCCAGCTGCCAATCCTGCAGGGTAGGAATGAGAAAGGACGCGCCCATGCCGCCGTGCCCCGCCTGTCGGTGCCAGCCGTGATGCGGCAGCAGCGGAAAATACAGCACCGCCTCGCGGCGGTTTTTGTAATGCTCCGGCAGGTATTCGAAAACGTCGCTCTCAACTTCGCGGATATGACCATCCGCGTCGATCATTCTCCAATCGGTCATTTTGAACCTCCGTTGCCATGCATCGAACTCGGATATTCCGCCCGCCAAGGCGCTAAGGACGCCAAGTTCGGAATTTATTCTATTCTCTTCTTTGCGACCTTTGCGTCCCTTCGACCTTGCTCAGGGCATGCTTTGCGGGAGATATTCCGATTTAACCGTCCGCGATCATTTCACCGAACCTAGCGCAGAACTCGCCGATAGCGCCGTGATGAACGAAGTCCGCGGTATCATCGAGCGGTCCGGGCTCGCGGTTGATGATAGCGAGCAGCGCGCCGTTGCGCTTGGCAACCACGGGAAATGACGCCGCCGGTTGCACCTGCAGCGACGAGCCCATGACGATGAAAACTTCGGCTTGTTCTGTCCATTCCTGAGCCAGACGCATCGCATTTTCCGGCATCGCCTGGCCGAAAGAAACCGTGGCTGACTTAAGAATGCCGCCGCACTGATCGCACTTCGGCGACGCGAAATCCCCGACGAGTTTTTTGATCACTTCGTCCGGATCATACTCCCGGTCGCACTGTAGACAAATGACTTTGCGGTTGCTGCCATGCAGCTCGACAATTTTTTCATCCGGCAGTCCCGCCCTGCTATGCAAGCCGTCGACATTCTGCGTGATCAGGCCGACGAGTTTTCCCTTGGCGTCCAATGAATGAACAAAGTAATGGCCGATATTCGGTTTGGCGTTTTTGTACTGTTCCCAGCCGTCGAGGCGTCGTTTCCAGGCTTCGATGCGCGATGCTTCGCTGCTCATATATTCTTGAAACGTGACCGGACGGTAACGCGTCCAGATGCCACCGGGACTGCGAAAATCGGGAATGCCTGATTCCGTACTGATCCCGGCGCCGGTAAAAACGACGATGTCCTCGCTCTCGCGAATTTTTTCGGCAAAATCGCTCAACGTCATCATGGCTCAATTTATAGACTACTCCGCGCGGCGAAAACAATAACCGTCACCTCTCTCCGTCGCTCGCCGCAGGCAGTTTGAGAAACAGCCCTAAAATTCCCCCGCTGGCGATCAAAGCGCCGGTCAACATGAATCCTGTGGCGAATGAACCGGCGTCGCCCATGGCTCCGATAAGAGTGGGAATCGCGCCGCCGCCGATGAGAAACCCGAAGGGAACTGTAAATGCCACCGCTAGATTGCGCGCATTAGGAGGCGTGATCATGGCGATCGCCGCGAAGGCTGCCGGAAAAAACCATACTGCCAGCAATGGTTGAACCAACACTGCGACGCTCAGCCAATGATCCGATAGCGGCCCGAGCAGCAACGTCGCGGCACCGGTGAACACCAAACTGATGACGATCGTCTGCTTCGCTCCGAGTTTATCCGAAGCCCAGCCGCCGAGCAGCGCAAGAATCGGACCATACGAACGGGAGAGCGCCACGATCGTGTTGGCCCAACTCGGCTCGACGTGGCGTTCGGTCACCAGATACAGCGGCAGCATCGCGTAGACGCCAATCGTGGAGCTCACACCCAAACCGAACAGCACGACCATTAGCCAAAACGCCGGCGCGCGCACCAACGCGCAGAACGTAGCGGAGAATGGCGACTCGCCGAGAAAGCCGCCGCCGCGGCCAAACTTGCTGAACGTTACACTGGCAGCGATCGACAGTGCGCCGAGGAAGCCCAGCGCGGCGCGCCAGCTCGCCCAGCGAAGAAATAACTCGGCGATAAACGGGCTGACGAAAAACGCCACGTTGGGCGCCAGCTCATGAACCGAGATGGCTTTTCCCCAGTGCCGTTTGTCAACCAGCGACGTAATCGTCGCGATTGCCGAGGGCAGATATAAGCCCGCGGCGAAACCGACGCCGAACAGACCGCAGCGCATCAGCCACAAGCTCGTTGCGAAGGCAACGGTCAACATCGCAACCCCCACGCCCGCGATCGACACAATAATTGCCAACCGGTGCGTTGAGCGCGACGCGAACAAGCCCGACAATAACAGCCCGACCAAATAACCGCCGGAGGTCAAAAAGAAAAAGAATCCTGCTTGGCTATGGCTGATCGCCAATTCTCTTTCGATCGTCGGCAATAGCGGCGAGAGGATGATTCGCGATGTAAAGTTGATCAGAAAGATAACGGCGAGGAAAAAAACCGGACCCAATTGTGACCTAAAAGATGCTGCCTCATCGGTCTGTCCGAGCCATGCTTAACTGCTTTCTATTCGCTTTTCTTACGGACCAGGTTTGATGTATTCTCTGCGCGCGAAGGTTAAGTTTCAAATCTTTACAACGCTCGAGCACGGAAACCAACTGCAAATTAACGTGCACATGATCACGATCGAAGATACTGGCGCCTCGTTGCGCGGGGATCATAGAAGCGACCGATTGCTGAGCCGCGGATATCCGGAAACCGACGTTGTGAAAATCGTCGGCGGCAACTTCATGCGCGTGTTCCGCGAAGTCGTGGCAAGCGCTGGATGACAATTTTTCTCGAACGACTTGGAGGTGCGCATGGCGCGAAACAGCTTACGAACGGCGCTGCTATTTTTAGCTCTCTTTCTCCTATTTCCGGCAGCCGCTTTCGCCGCCTCGGCGAAGACTTCTATGCGGCTTCTCTATCCCAGTTTCGCCGGCTCCTGGGCCACGGCATGGATTGCCAAGGAAGCCGGCTACTTTCTCGACGAAGGATTGGATGTGGAATTGATCCGCGTCGGTGGAAGCACCCGGATGGTCGCCGCCATGCTTGGCGGCAGCGCGCCGATTATTCAGGCGGGCGCAGTGGCGGCATTGACCGCCACTGCCGCTGGCGCCGATGTTGTGATTATCGGCGCCACCGGTACGGTTTCACCGTTTCGTTTGATGGCACGGCCCGAGATCGTGCAGCCGGCCGACTTGAAAGGGAAAAAGGCGGGGATCACTACCTTCGGGTCGACTTCCGATCAAGTGCTCCGCATCGCGTTAAAAAAATTCAACTTGGAGCCGACCAAAGACGTCGCCATTCTGACCTTCGGTGCCCAGCCCGAAGCGTTCGCCGCTTTGCAGAGCGGTATCGTGCAAGTGGCCGCCTTGAGCTACCCGCTTTACCCGAAAGCGGTAAAGTTGGGCATGCGGGAGCTGGTGAATTTTGGTGATCTCGGCATCGAAGACATCAACGGCACGGTGATCACGACGCGAACCTTCATCGCTCAACAGCGCGACACCGCGTTACGCTTCCTACGCGCGTTCACCCGCGGCATTCACCGTTATCGCACCGACAAAGAGTTCAGCAAGAAAGTTCTCGGCAAATACGGCAAGCTCAATGACGAGGAGATTTTGGAGGGAACCTGGCAGGATTACGCGCCGACGTTGCAAAGAAGTCCGCGCCCCTCTTTGAAAGCGATTCAATTCATGATCGAGAATCAGTTCCCCGGCAAAAAGCCGCTGCCCAAACCGGAGCAGTTCGTCGACACGTCGTTGGTCGAACAATTGGAGAAAAGCGGCTTTATCGACTCGATCAACAAGTGACTCCCCATCATCAATAATGGAAAACAAGAATGAAAATTAACAACAGGAAGTTTCTTATAGCTTGTGTCCTCTGCTTCATGGCGTTCGCCTTGCCAATTGCCAGTCACGCGCAGAAAGCGACGCCGCTAGTCATCCAGGGCGGCACCCTCATCGACGCCACCGGCCGGGCGCCGATGGAAGACGCGGTCATCGTCATCGAAGGCGAGCGCATCAAAGCCGTCGGCAAACGCGGTGAAGTAGCCGCGCCCCCAAATGCCCGTGTCATCGACGTGAAAGGCAAAACGATTCTCCCGGGTCTGATCGACGGTCACTGCCACCTGCTCGATTTCATGGGCGAGATTTACCTCCACCTCGGTATCACGACCTGCCCCGATATAACCCAGAACGACGACGAATGGACTCTGGCCCAGCGAGATGGAACCAGTCTCGGTAAAATCCGGGGCCCGCGCATTTGGTCGACCGGCGCGCGCTTGGTCGGCCCGCCGCCGGCTTGGGCCCTGCGCGGCGAGCGCGGCTATTTGATCAAAACGCCGGAAGAGGCGGTCGCCGCCGTGCGGAAAAAGAAAGCGGAAGGCATCGAGATCATCAAGTTCAACGAGTACGTGGCGCCAGAAGCGATCAAAGCCGGCGCCGCCGAAGCGAACCGACTCGGATTACCGGTCACCTGCCATTGTCTCGACGCGTTTCTGGCGGCGGAAGCGGGATTTGCCGGCGTCGAGCATCACTGGGGATTGGGCATGACGTCCATCGGCGACGTGAAAAAGCGCTGGGAGATTCACGAACGGCGCATGACCGGAAAAATTAATACCGCCGATTTATCCTATTATTATGAGCCGGAAAATTTCGACGGGATCGTCAAAGCCGTGACCGAGAAACACGTTTCTTGGAGCCCGACCATCGCGACCTGGTACCGGCCACTTTCGCCGAGCGTCGCGCGCTTCAAAGAACGGGAACTCTCAATCCTCGATCGCAAAGAGGCGAGCTACTTGCCGGGCGTGTTGCGCGAACAAGCGCTCGGACAATATGAACGGTACGCCAAGTTTCCGCCCGAACGCCTCAACAACGCGCGCGAAGGCTACAAAAAACTAGAGGATCTTATCCGCCGTTATGTTCAGGCGGGCGGTCTCATCCGCGCCGGATCGGATCCCAATAATGGCCTGCCAGGACTCGGCGTCCATCAAGAGATGGTGATGTTCGTCGAAGCCGGGCTGACGCCGATGCAGGCAATTCAGGCGGCGACCGTCAACGTCGCCAAGGCATTTCGCAAAGACACAGACTTCGGCACCGTCGAGCCCGGCAAAGTTGCCGACTTGATCGCCGTGGACGGCGATCCGTTGAAAGACGTCTGGACGACACAAAACGTCAAACTAGTCGTGCTCGGCGGTAAGATCGTCGATCACGAATTCCACGCCAATCATAAGAATCCGATCCCTGCGATCCGCGCCGTGGCGCGCGACGCCGCAAGAGATAGAGCTCTCGCCGCGTTCAGTCGTTCAGGGTTCGGGCGCTGCGACAGTGAAGATCACCACGCGCCGCGGCTTCGACCGTTTCCACAAAGCAACCTTGGCCGGCAAGGAATTGGAAACCCGATTCATCAGCCCCGGCGAGATTGAAGCCACAGTTCCGCCCGCGCTGACCAAACAAGCGGGAACCTACCCCCTCATCGTGGTCGGCCAAGGCGATTCCGCCTCGAAGTCGGCGCCGGCCTATTTCATTGTATCGTTTAAAAAATAGGACGGGATGCCATGAACACTCGAGCCATGCTGACCCGCGTCGCCGTTATATTAGCCTCATTCTTTCCTTCGATTGCTACGGCTCAAAGTGAGCCCGTCCGTGTCCTCTACTACCCGCCCTGGAACATCAGCAAGCTGCCGATGTACTTGGCGCGCGATACCGGGATCTTCGAACGCAATGGCTTGAAAATCACCTGGACCAATCCCGGCTCCAATGACAAACTACTCGCCGGTTTGAAAAAGGGCGATGCCGATATCGCCGTTGTCAGCGCCAACCACATTGTTTACAACAACGCGTCCGGCGGAGCGCCGATGCTTTTGGTCGGCAACACCGGCTACAACTACTCCGCGTTTTTGGCTGACGCGATCGATCAAGAGCGCGGCAGATCTGAAAGGGAAAAAAGTCGGCAGCGGTGAACCGGGCAGCACGCCGGATCAATTGACCCGCCTGGCGCTCAGGAAACTCGGCATCGACCCGGAGAAGGATGTAACGTTAGTTCATTTCGACGAAGGCCGTAACACGGATCGAGTCAAGAGTCTCCTCGATGGCAACGTTGCCGGCATGATGGTAACCGCGGAAGCGATGTATGAGTTGGAGAAGACCGGGAAACTAAACCGTCTGACCAGACTGACCGACCACAAGCAGCTAAAAATTTATGCCGGCGGCGGCGCCGACTATGCGATCTCGGCGACATTTTTGAAGGAACGCCGCGAGGATGCGAAGCGATTCATGAGCGCGATCTGCGAAGGCATCGCGGTCGCGAGAAAAGATACGGCAAAAGCTCTGCAGTTTGTCGCCAAGAGCGGACGGGACCTAGACGGTGCGGCCGTCGAATATCTCTATCGGCTTTATATGACCGATGTGATTCCGACCCGGCCCCATTTAAAGAGCGAAGGCATCGACCTCGCCGTTCAAATGACGGCAGCGTCGACTCCGTCTGCGCGCGGGATCAAACCTCAAGATGTCGCCGAACCCACTCTGGTGCCGGAGCTCGAGAAAGAAATGCGCTGCAACTTCTAGCTGCTGGCGATCACTTCACCTGCAGATTGTTGGTTACGCCCTTGACGCCGCTGACACCACGCGTGACTCGCTCAGCGAGACTCCGTTCCGCAGCCGAGTCTACGACACCGGATAATTGAACCACGCCGCGATTGGTGTCGACCTGAACCTAGCGTAGAACCCTTTTCCGCCGCCAGCTTTCTTGATGGTCGTCTGATCGTCGTGTTGTCGATTTTGCCTTGATATCCGAGCGGACTTATAGCTGGCGCAAAGTGCCACTTCACGCCGAGTTGAGCGCTTATGCGATCTTGCGCGCCAACTCTTGGATCTGATCCATCGATTCTTTAAGAG
The DNA here is from genome assembly GCA_963755715.1 of uncultured delta proteobacterium. Taxonomy (GTDB): domain Bacteria; phylum Desulfobacterota; class Binatia; order UBA9968; family UBA9968; genus DP-20. Next base: position 89,757 of record CAVWLW010000033.1, on the reverse strand, counting down.
CAGGCGCATAACTGTGCGGCACGCAGTCGCCACAGATTTCGTTGGCCAATCCACTGACTGATTTAAGACCGCCGGCGAGACTGGCGGATTGGCCGTTGGCGGTCACAATTGAAGAATTGATTTCCAATAAACTCTGCAGACAGATCACGAGATTCGCCAGCAGCGACTCCAACGCCTCCTCGTCGGGTTCCACGCGCGATTTGTCCAGCAGATCGTGAGATCTCTTCGCGACTGATCGCCGCGCCATAGCAAGCGTCTCTGCTGAGCTCAGTCTCCACGATCTCATTCCTTGAAGTTGAGCCGTATCTACCACAATATGCGCCATCGGAGCACGCCACGTGTCCTTGGGTTTGAACACTGGATCCAACCTGTCCGCCATAGGGAGAATCTAAAAATCTTGCGTGAGGGCAGCGCTGGCGTCGCCGGGCCGATATCGGAACCCACTACGATAAAGTTGGCGCTTGCGGTTGTTTAGCCAAAAACAACAGCGCGACCGCGCCGAGGCTAACCGCCGCAAATATCCCGAAAGCAATCGTGTAGCTGTGGGTGAGGTCATAGAGAAAGCCGGCGATGATCGGCCCCATAAAAGTGCCGGCGGTCGTAATAGATCGGCTCATGCCTTGGATCGTCGCGAAAGCCTTGGTGCCGAAATAATCCGCGCGGATCGGTTCCTGCAATGACGCAAGACCGCCGTAGGAAAGCGAGTAGACAATCATGCACGGCGTGAAAATCAGCGCCTCTGCGGTATAGCCCATCAGCAAGACGGAAAAACTCAGAGTCAAGAGCAAACCCATCATCATTTTCCTCTTGTCGAGCAGATCTCCCAGCCAGCCCATGCCGAGGCGCGCCGGCGCGCCGATCAGCGCCGAGAGTCCGAGCAAGCTGCTCGCCGCCGCCGTCGTCCAGCCGCGATCGACGAGCAGGATCACAAAGTGAACTGACACGCCTTCCGTGACCATGTGGCGCAGCGCCATCGCCGTGGACAAAAACCAGAACGCTTTCAGTCGCATCGCCTCGCGCAACGTGAACTGTGGATCGTTCGACAAACGACGCGTTGTCGGAGCTTGCGTGTTCCCGGCTTCGAAGCTCGAGATTGCCGCTTCTTCCTGCAAATAGATTTTGTAAATGAAACAGGCAATCGGCAGTCCGATCGAGAAAATGATGATGCCCGAAATCACCGCCGCGGCGCGCCATCCCCAAAGGCCGATCATCCAACCGACCAACGGCACTAGCGGCCCCGAGATGCCCGGCCCCATGCGAAAAACGCCGAAGGCCAAGCTTCGTCGTTCGCGAAACAGCTTTGCGATCAAAACGCTGATGGGCATGTTATAGCCCAAGCTGGAGCCGAGCACGATACCGAGAATGATCACGCCATAGAGCATCGGCAGTGAATCCACTAAACTGAGCGTGATGAATCCGAGGCTGCAAAGGATCAGACCGATGAAGAGCATGCGATGCGCACCGACCCGGTCGGTCAGATAACCTTCGATGGGCCCCAACAATCCCGACTCGACACGCGCCAGGGAAAACGCCCCTGAGATCGCCGTTCGGCTCCAGCCGAATTCGCGCTCGAAGGACGGAAAAAACGCGCTCATGCCGAAGTAGCTGAAACCGGTGTTCACGGCGTGGGTAATACAGCCGGCAATGACGAGCCACCATTTTCGTTCCACAGAAGCGAATCTCCCAGAAGCTTATCGGCGAAAAACCATTTTCATCCGCTGCGCAAATGCGGGCAGATTAACTCAAAGGTGACTGGCAAGATAGCGCGCCGGACAAATACGTCATCCTTGCTTCGTGCCCGCCTTTTCGACGCGAGATTTTCGCGCCAAATTCGCGCCGATCGCGTATCAGGGAAGATTCGCGTCCACTGGGGGCTCACAGGCAATGCCGGAATTTGAAAGCGCAGTCCTTTATTTAAGGTTTCAAAATGGCAAAATGACGCGTGCCGCATAGTGTAACCCTGATCACCACGATTGCCGCGGCTTTAGGGCTCGCCTTGATCCTGGGCTTCGTCGCCGCTCGTCTCAAATTGCCCCCTTTGGTGGGCTATTTGATAGCGGGCATCATCATTGGTCCCGCCACGCCGGGCTTCGTCGCCGATGTCGATCTCTCGCACCAGCTCGCTGAGATCGGCGTGATGCTCTTGATGTTCGGCGTCGGTCTGCACTTTTCCCTCGACGAACTCCTCGCCGTACGCCGCATCGCTCTGCCTGGCGCCATTGTGCAAATCGCCGTTGCAACCTTACTCGGTACGGCCGTCGCCGCGATGTGGGGCTGGAGCCTCGCCGGCAGCATCGTCTTCGGCCTGGGTCTTTCAGTCGCGAGCACAGTTGTGCTTCTCAGGGCACTGGAAAGCCGCGGGATGTTAGAAACTGTCAACGGCCACATCGCCGTCGGCTGGCTTGTGGTCGAGGACTTGGTCATGGTCCTGGTGCTCGTGCTCCTGCCGCCGCTTGCGGCATGGCTCGGGGATAGCGCGCGGGTTGTCGGCGATCGGAGTCTGCTGACAACCCTCGCGCTCACGCTCAGCCAGGTCGCGGTCTTTATCGCGCTCATGCTGGTTGTCGGCCGGCGCGTTTTCCCGTGGCTGCTCTGGCAGGTTGCCGGCACGGGTTCGCGCGAGCTGTTTACCCTCTGCGTCGTCGCTGCCGCTGTCGGAATCGCCTACGGCTCGGCCGCGTTGTTCGGCGTGTCCTTCGCCCTCGGCGCTTTTTTTGCCGGCATGGTCATGCGCGAGTCGCCGTTGAGCTATCGGGCTGCCGAGGAATCATTGCCTCTACGAGACGCTTTTTCAGTGCTGTTTTTCGTTTCGGTGGGCATGATCTTCGAACCACAGGTGTTGATTCGCGAGCCGCTCCACGTGCTTGTGGTCATCGCGATCATCGTCGTCGGCAAATCCTTGGCCGCTTTTTTCTCGTCCTGCTATTTCGTTATCCTCTCAATACTGCGCTCACCGTGTCGGCGAGCCTGGCCCAGATCGGCGAATTCTCCTTCATCCTGGCCGGGCTGGGTGTGTCCCTCGGCGTTTTGCCCACGGCAGGTCAGAATCTTATTCTCGCCGGCGCGATTATCTCGATCGCGCTCAATCCGTTGGTGTTTCAAGCCATCGAGCCGGCGCAGACGTGGATTCGCGCGCGCTCGAAACTCGCTCAAGCCCTGGAACGTCCCGATGATCCCCTCGCAGCGCTGCCGATGACCGTAGACCTCAATCGCCTCGCCGGACAAGTTGTTTTGGTCGGCTATGGCCGCGTCGGCAGGCGGATCGGCGAAGCTTTAATTGCGCAAGGCATCCCTTTCGTCGTTGCCGAGGAGAATCGCGAGATCGTCGAGAAGCTGCGCGCAAGCGACATTCCGGCTGTTTCCGGCGACGCCTCCGATCCCGCCGTTCTGATCCAAGCGCATATCCATCGCGCGCGTCTGCTCGTAATCGCCATACCAGACATGCTCAATGTTCGGCGCATGATCGAAACCGCGCGCACGGTGAACCCCCGAGTCGAGATCATCGTGCGCACGCACAGCGAAGAAGAGGCCGCGTTGCTGGAAAAGGAAAACGCTGGCAGGGTTTTTTTCGGCGAGCACGAGCTCGCCCGCAGCATGATCCAACACGTCTTGGAGCGCTACACAACAGCGACCGAGCGACGTCATTAATCGCACGCGAGCTTGTTCCGTCCAAGATCATTCTTTAGCTCTGACCAACTAACGCATGAGCGATGCATACCGGAAACGGACCGATCGAAGTCGCCAAATACCCATCACTACCCGCTCATCGTCACCTTCTCAACGTCTCCCTTGACTAGATACGGCATTGCCGTATACTGATTCAGTGTATAGTTTTATCGAGACGCGGCTCTTCACTCGCCTCGTTCAAGACTACTTGGGTGACGACGAATATCGCCGCCTGCAGATCGCGCTGCTAGAAAATCCCGAGGCAGGTGACATCATTCCGGGTTCGGGTGGCATCCGCAAGGTTCGCTGGCGTGCACCGGGACGCGGAAAGCGAGGCGGTTATCGCGTAATCTACTACGCCAAAATCACTCAAGGAATGATTTGGATGCTGACGATGTATCCCAAAAATGTAACTGAAAATATCCCGGCCCATGTTCTTCGGCAGATTCGAAAGGAGATTGAAGATGGCTAAATCCAAACGAAACATCGGTCTTGAAATCCTCGAAGGACTCCGAGAAATCAAGCGTGGCGAGTACGGCCGTGTTATAACCATTCCCAATGTTGCAGGCATTCGCGAAAAAACGGGACTTTCTCAAGCGCGATTCGCCCAGTTGCTCGGTGTATCGGTTCGTACGCTGCAGGACTGGGAGCAAGGCCGTCGAGCACCGTCTGGCGCCGCGAGAACATTGCTTATCGTCGCTGACAAGAATCCACGTGTATTGCTCGACGTTGCGTGATGGGAAGAGAATGCGGGGAGTTTGTAAATCGCTTCTTGAGTCGCTAAAGGATTCGAAATGTCTCGTCATGCGCTACTTGCTTTACTTACCTGGATGATCATCATGCCCATCGTCGTGCCTAACTCAACTCCGTTCGCGCAAACTTCGCCCGCCGAAGACGCACTGATCAAACGAGCCCGCGCTATTCACGAGAAAGTGATCAACCTCGACACTCACATTGATTTCGAACCGGCCAATCTGACCGGCGAGCGCAATTACACGCAGCGTCTCGAAACCCAGTTCAATCTGCCAAATATGATCGACGGCGGCCTCGACGCGTTGTTCTTCAGCATCTACGTCGGCCAGACGCGAGAAGCGCAGAATCCGGATGCGTTCACATCAGCCGGGTACGAGCGAGCTTACAAACTCGCGGTTGAGAAATTCGACGCGGTCCAGCGCTTTACCCGCGAGATCGCTCCGGACAAGATCGAGCTCGCGCTCACCGCCGCCGACGTTCGCCGAATCCACGCGAAGGGTAAAAAAGTCGCTCTCATCGGCGTCGAGAACGGCTATCCGCTCGGCGAGGAAATCACCCGCGTCAAGGAATTTTACGATCGCGGCGCGCGCTATTTGTCGCTCACGCATAACGGCCACAATCAGCTCGCCGACTCGCACACCGGCGAGCGCGACGGCTGGAAGTGGAATGGTTTGTCGCCGCTCGGCAAACAAGTCGTCGCCGAGTTGAATCGCCTCGGCATCATGATCGACGTCGCGCACGCGTCAAAAGAATCGATGATGCAAGCCGCCGCACTGTCGAAGGCGCCGATCATCGCATCCCACTCCGCCGCCCGAGCGCTCTGCGATGTCAGCCGCAACATGGACGACGAGCAACTTTTAGCGCTCAAGAAGAGCGGCGGTGTGATCCAAGTCGTTGCTTATAGCGGCTTCGTCAAGACGACAAAACCCGATTCACCTGAACGTACTGCAGCGCTCGCAACAGTGAGAAAAGAATACAATCTGCCGGAAGCCGCGGGCCCGGGTCAACGCGCGCGATTCCAAGCAGCGCTCACCCAACTGCCAGCCGATCGCCGCGCCGAATACGATAGGAAACTCGCCGAAATCGACAAAGAATATCCCGGCGACCCGCCCGTCACGCTGAAAGACTTCGTCGACCATATCGACTATGCGGTAAAGTTAATCGGCATCGACCACGTCGGCATCTCGTCCGACTTCGATGGCGGCGGCGGAGTCGTCGGTTGGAACGACGCCAGCGAAACCTTCAACGTGACTTTAGAGCTCGTCCGCCGCGGCTACACGGAACAGCAGATCGAAAAACTCTGGGGCGGCAACCTCCTGCGGGTCATGGACGAAGTCCAACGCATCGCGAAAGATATTCAGAAAAAGTTGGAGTAGTTATGAAGACAGTAAACATCCCCACACAGGCGAAAACCGTCACCTCGTTACTTAAGAAAGCCCAAAGAGGAGGACTTATTCTCCGTTCACCAGAAGGGCAAGAATTCATTTTAGCCGAGATTGACGACTTCAATCGCGAGATTGAACTGAAGCGCCAGAACAAGGCTTTAATGAAATTCCTCGACGTCCGTGGCAAACAAACCAAAACCCTCAAAGCGTCTGATGTTAAAAAGCAGCTCAATCTAGATTGAATCCAATCGCGCTGAGCCAACTAGCAAGACCGTCGTCCGACCCGATCAACCTACCCCAACCGCTGGAGGTGAAGCATGCGTTTTTTACTGAAGGTCAACATTCCCGTTGATTCCGGCAACGCCGCTGCGAAGACCGGCAAGCTCGGCGCGACCATCAATTCCATTCTGGCAGATTTGAAGCCGGAGGCCCTCTATTTTACCGACAACAACGGCCAGCGCTCGGGATTCATTTTTCTCGACATGCCAGATGCATCTCAAATCCCAGCTATCGCCGAGCCGTGGTTCCTCGCGTTCAATGCCAGCGTTGAGATTCATCCGGTCATGATACCGGAAGCCAGAGCCGGCGGCGCCATCGAGCAGTCGGTCAAGAAATACGCCTGATCGTTCGATCGCCTTCGAGAACGCGATGCGAGCTGGTCAGCGGTGAAGACGCGGGGACGTGTCTTGTAAGCACGCATTGTCACAAAGTAATTCCCGACATCGTAACTTCGCGAGTTCAAATTAGGCTGGTTAGGCAAGTTAGACACAGAAGATTTTGTGGCTGCAAACCCGATAGGCAAAAGATGCAATGAATCAGCTGAATCGACAGGAAACTCTGAAGGCAGTCTTACATTATTTTTTCCGAGAGAATACCAGGTCTGGCTCCCACTGCCGTTATAGTCTGCAGTACCATCTGGTCTGGATTCCAAAATACCGTCGAAGTTTCTTGGTCGGAACAATAGCGGAAAAATTATTGCAAATCCTCAAAGAGATTTCCCGTGATTACCACTTTCATATCATTGCTATGGAGGTGATGCCTGACCACATTCACATGCTGATTGAAGCACCACCGAAGTATGCCCCGGCAAGAATTGTGCAGATTTTAAAGAGTATATCAGCGAGAAGGATGCTGCAGGAGTTTCCTGACATCATCAAACGCTATATTTGGAAAGAGCATGTTCTCTGGGCGGTCGGCTACTATATCGGTAGTGTGGGAAGCGGCGTCACGACAGAACTCGTTCGTGAGTATATAGAGAATCAAAAATCAAACGAAAATAATCTGCAACAAGAATCCAGCTGCACACAAAAAAGCCTTTTTGATTAAGGGCAACATAACAAGAGGCCAGGTACGGGGTCAGCATCTTTAATCTTGACGTTTCCAACCGTTCTCAGCTCCATCTGACATAGTGTGCAGCGCAAGTTCGACATGGGACGCGATGATGTGACGCCGCTGATTGCCCTTGACTCCAATGATCGGCATCCACTAACTTCCGCCTGTTCCCCAGAATGCCAAGATTCAAATTGCATTTAGGAGGCGAGCGCGATGAAAATCAACGAATTGATCCGTGATTATCAGGCCGGAAAAATCACGCGGCGAGAATTTGTGCGCCGGGCGATAATGCTTACCGGCAGCTTGGCCGCGGCCAACGCACTGCTTACGCACTTCTATCGCTCCACCGCCGTCGCCCAAGTCACCGCCAGCGATCCGGCGGTTCTTTGGCATGAAGTCGAATTCGCCGGAAAGGCGGGACCGCTTTTTGGTTATCTCGCTCGACCCGCGGCGTCCGGCAAATTTCCCGCTTTGGTTTTGGTTCACGCGAACCAGGGTTTGAATGACCACATTCGCGACGTGGCGCGCCGGCTGGCCAAGCAAGGCTACGTGACGCTCGCCCCAGACTTTCTCTCGCGTCACGGCGGCACAGCAAAGGTAAATCCGAAGATGGAAGGATTGAGCAATATTCGCGAACTCGCGCCCTGGCAGAATGTCGCGCAAGACGCCGATGCGGGCTACAGCTATCTGCGTACGCTCGCGGACGTGCGCGGCGACCGGCTCGGGTTAATTGGGTTTTGCTGGGGCGGCGAAATGACTTTCTCGACGGCAACTCAAGTACGCGGGCTCAAAGCGGTGGCGCTTTTCTATGGCCGCAGTCCCAGCCCAATCGAGCTGGTGAAAAATATCGAGGCGCCGGTCCTTGCCCATTACGGCGAGAAGGACGCCGGCGTCAACCAAGACATTCCCGCCACGGTGGAAGCGATGAAAAAGTTCAATCGCCCGTACAACTATAAGATCTACCCCGGCGCGCAACACGGTTTTTATAACGAAGGTACCGATCGCTATCATCCCGAAGCAGCGAAAGAGGCCTGGGCCAAAACCCTCGACCACTTCAAGAACAATCTGCAAACTTGATCGGGATGCGGATGATGATTCAATTCGCGATTGTTAGCTTGCTCGCCCTTCTCTCCATCCCGTCCACCGCGTCGGCTCAAAGCTGCACCGCGAATCCGGTAGCAGTCCAGATCCTGGGCTCTGGTGGACCCGGGGTCAACCGCGATCGCGCGTCGTCCAGTTACCTCCTCTGGATCGACGCTCAGGCGAGAATACTTGTGGACATCGGCGGCGGCGCCTTCCTTCGCTTTGGCCAGGCCCAAGCACGGCTTAGCGACCTATCGTTGATCGCTATAAGCCATCTCCATCCCGACCACGTCTCTGACCTGCCCGCCCTGCTATGGTTAAGCAATCAGGCGCGCAAGGAACCGTTGCCCATTACCGGGCCTTCCGGCAACAACGTGGCGCCAAGCTTTCCGTCGTTCCTCAGTCGCCTCTTCGATCAGAAAAATGGCGCCTTTCAAGTGCTCGGTGGCACGCTGGGCGGCACGGGTGGAGGCGTTAGTCTCGAGGTCGGCGTTGTTGATGTTACGAAAGTAGAACCGTCGACCGTGCTCGACCGGGAAGGAATCACCGTGACAGCGTTGGGCATACCGCACGGCAATATTCCGGCTCTGGCGTACCGTGTACAAACGCGCAATGTGTCGATCGTATTCAGCACGGATCAGACCGGAACCAACCCAAGGTTCATCGAGTTCGCGCAGGGCGCGAATGTCCTGGTCATGCATTTCGCCACGGCCGCAAGTGATAATCCTTTTCACGCTTCGCCCGCGGTCGTCGGTCGCGTCGCCCGAGACGCGGGCGTTAAGCGACTGATTCTCAGTCACATCGGACAGTTTGATCTTGAACCTGCGATCGCTGAGTTGAAGAAGTTCTATACAGGTCCCCTGACCATTGGTGCTGATCTCCAGTGCATGTCGGTGCCGTAAATGGGCGGCTTACCTTCGGGGCCGCGCGGCTGGCGTCTAACAAACGGCAGGAGCGATGAGCCGTTGGCGCCTGACTTACCAAATTGTTAAATTCTTTTTACGTCATCTTAAAACGAAATCCGCGGCAATTATTCCCTCCACTGCCCAGGCGGATATTTGGAGTCTTGCGCGCGAGGGATGGGAAGAAATAATCGAAGCCATGGCAATCCGCGTCGTGCGACTCGGGTCAGCACGCAAGCCGCAAGAAGGCTTGCGCATCGGCACCGTGCGCCGGCCGCCGCGCGGCGTGCGCAAAACTGAATATACGCAGACGCAACTACTTCGACGTGTGGCTGCCGGAGCTGGCGCCGAGCGCGCCGCTGGTGTCATACGCGCTTTCTGAGCCACTCACGGCGAAGCGCTGGGCCGTCTACGCACGGCGATACCGGCGCGAAATGCTTAAACCGGCATCCCGGCGGCTCATTGCTTTGCTGGCGGCGTTGTCGTCGCGGACAAATTTTTCAGTGGGCTGTTACTGTGAAGACGAAAGCCGATGCCATAGATCTTTGTTAAAGCAACTCTTAATTGACGAGGGCGCGCAGGTAACAGTAACGTGGTCGCTACCTTGACAACGCAACGAGCGATCTTGTAGCGTTCAAGCGAATTTCAGAGGCGACCGAGATCAACGTTTACTAAATCACAAGGAGGGCATTATGGCGAAACTTCGGCATCTAGGCATTCGCACGGAAGACACGGGAAAATTAGCGTCGTTTTATGTGGACGTCTTCGATATGAAGGTGATCCACAAGAGTAAAGAGGAAGGAGGAACCATTTTCCTCTCGGACGGCTATTTCAATCTAGCCATCATCCCCAATAAAGATCAAAACGCGACCAATGGGCTGTACCACTTCGGCTTCGAGGTCGAAAGCGGCGAGGCCATCGTCGAGAAGATGAAAAAGATCAATCCCAACAAATTGCCAAAGCCGCGCCCCAACGGCAGGCCCTATGCGGAGACCCGCGGGTCGGATCCGGATGGCAATTATTTCGACATCTCGGAGCATGGTTTTCTCGATGTGCAACCGGTGGGCGAGAAAAAACCGAGCTAAACAACAGCGATGAAAATTTGCGCGGTCAAAAACTCCGTCCCGGTAATCCGGCTCGGAGTTTTAATTCTTCTCGCTGCCCTGTTCGGTCAGGCGCTGCCAGGCCGGCTAGCCGCGCAGACGCGGACCAACTTAGCCGGCAGCGTTACCAGCGAAAGCATGACCGCGCTGTGGGTAGCGCGGGACCGAGGCCTATTCAAGAAATATGGGCTCGACATGCAGTTCATCCTCATGCCGCGCAACCCGTTGGCCGTTGCGGCTTTGCTAGCAGGCGAAATCGACGCCGCCATTGTCGGCCCGGGCCACGTCATCAACGCAGCAAGCAGCGGGGCGGATCTCATCGGCATCGCCAACTTGAAGCAGAAGCTCGATTATCGGCTGAACGGCAGACCGGAAATTAAAAGGAAGGAAGACTTGCGCGGCAAGCGCATCGCCATCAGCGGCCCCGGCTCCACGTCACATCTGCAAGCATTGTTGGCTCTTCAGGATTTCAACGTCGATCCGACCCAGGCAAAGATCACCTTTCTAACAATTCCCGGAACAGAAATGAACCGGCGCTTGGCGCTTGAAACCGGCGGAGTCGATGCAACGACGTTGACGGGCGCCGTCGGCGATCTCTATGGCAACAAGGGTTATCACGTGCTTTACAACTCCAGAAATACCGGCGTGACGTTACCGCAAACCATGCTGGTGACGACGCGGCGCATCGCGGCAGCTAAACCTCAGGTCATCGAAGGTTATTTAAAAGCGATGATCGAAGCGATCGCGGTTACGCTCGATCCAGCCAACAAGGAAATAGTCATGCGGCTGTTGGCATCGAACCTGCGCTTAACCAATTCGGCAGATGCGGAGGAATCCTATCATGCGGTAATTAATGCCTATGAGCGGGCGCCGCATACCAACGTTGAAGGAATGAAGCGCCTGCACAAACTGATGACCCAGATCAATCCTAAAATCGCCGATGTTCGGGTCGAAAATGCCATCGATAATTCCTTTATGAATAAGCTCGAAACCTCGGGATTCATCCAAAGCGTTTCCAAGAAGAATTAACGCCGCTGAAATTTGTCGACTGGAAGTCGACTCTTGTTCCTGCCATTCCGGCGGGCAGGCAGAGCCTGCCCCGCGAAGTCGATTACGAATTCGATTGACAGCTTACAAGCGCGCTGATTTCATTCAGCGCCATGCGGCATCGGCGGGAATCAGATTTTTTCCAAAGCGGCGCTCAGGCGGGGCGGCTAGCCACGGCTGGACTTTTTCCGCATAGAGTTTGAAATGGGGCGCTTGACGGTGTGCTTCCAACGCCGCCTCGTCTCTATAGACCTCGTAATAATAGAACCGATTCGGATCATCCTTGGCCTGGGATACGTCGAAGCGCAGGCAGCCGGGCTCGTCTTTTTCTGAGTGCTCCGCGTCGTGGCGCACCGCTTCTAAATACTCGGCCATGTGTTCGGGTTTTATCTGAACCGTAACGTGAAGTATGACCATGCGACACCTCCCATCCGTGATCTAGCGCGTTTGTCGGGCATGTGGCAGCGTAAATTTCTCTCGCTGAACAGGCTCCTTAATCCTTAGCTACACGAGCAACTATCAATTGTCCAGGTCGAAAGCCAAGTCTACGCCGAACATGCGCAGGATCATCCGCCGGGGAACCTGCGGCCCTGTTTGCACGCGCATGACAATCGGTTGGCAATCGCCGCCGCAATTTCGGACTTCATGATACCACCGCCATCGGCGCTAAATTTCAAACCGGAGCGGCATTTTTACCGCGCTTAACGAAGCCAAAGACATTCATCCGAATCTACGCAAAGTTTTTTGGTTGAATCGTCGTCAAACGCGCGCGAATGCTTGCTTCATCGAAGCAAATCATTTAGAAACGAATGCCGATATTGCAACTAGCAGCATTTTCCAACTCGTGGACGACAACGCGTATACAAAACATCACCGCCAACGTCTAACCGTCTAACAGCCAAAAATTTCTCCATGAAAGAACGCATAGATCTTATACACGAATTATCTTTCTGGCCGTTTCCGCAAACCGATTGTGCGTTCTGCGCGCACCGTAAGTGTGGCCGGTGTCGTGAAGTGTCGTTTTCCATTGCCGCGTGCTGCCAGTGCCGAACGAGAGCAATTGAGCGCCTTAAGTCTCTCCGTGCCCGTATCGACGCAACCGACACCCGGGTGGGATGATCCGAGCCTTCATGTGAGTTTCCCGTTTAGCAGAACGATCGGCGCCATTTGGCGGCGCAGGAAAGCTCAGGCCGGTTGTACTCCATCTCCGCCGCTTCGACCGAATATTTTTACCAAAGCCGCACTGCCGCGCGCGTGGCAAAGAATTGGCGCTCGACTAGGGCCTCTCTTTTGCCACTCTACACCGGCGATACAAGTGGATCGCTTTGAAAAATCCTGCGAGTCGGTCACTCGGCCGATAGGTCGGGATTGAACTCACAATCCTCGGTATTAAATGTTATATTATCCTGTGGAGATCCTGCGCCCTTTGAATTGGTACAGGAATTAGCTTTCGCAAGACGGTAATAACGGTAATAACGGTAATAATTGAGTGGCGCCGCTTCCCAAGTAACGCAACGCGAGGAGGCGAGATGAAGATCGACACGAGTAAAGCAGGACTCCGCTGCCGGGCAAAAAAAACCTTTCGCGCCCACCAAATGATGATTGATGCTGATAGCGTGGGAACCGTGATTCACGAAATCGACAACTTGGGAAGACGAATGATTCTCGTGCGCTGGGACGGTGATTCTTCGTTATACGTGTTTCCCGAGGAGATTGAGATCACGAACGAAGAGACATCCCGATAGGGATTTCAATCGATTCGCTGATTCGCTCCGCAGTCCGCGCCTTACAGCCAACCGTCAAGTGTACCGATCGCCCGCGAAAGCGGCATACGATTCGGATCATACCAGAGATCGTTTTCCGCGGTACGGTGAAAGTGTGAATTGACAAGCGAAGCCCATCTGCAATAGTTTAACCTGAATACTACGCGCGGAGGGCAACCCATGGAGTTCATCAGCTTAAAGCAAAAGATCGATGAAGCAGGTAAGGACAAACTCAGAAATGTTCAACTTTTCGGCACCGACAACTTTCGCTCCTGGATGCTTTACTTCGAGCCGGGCGACGGCACGCCAATGCACTACCACCAATCACCGGAAACTTTTCTCGTCATCGATGGCAAATGCTCAGTCAAAGGCATCCAGGGAGACGAACGAGTGATGGAGAAAAACGATATCGTCTTTCTGCCCGCCAAAGAATATTACCAGCTAACCAGCGTCGGCCCTGGCGCGCTAGTCTTATTTGGTAATCGATCCGAGCCCTTCGGCGTCCGGCCGGTTCGAGCCGAAGAAGCTACTTCCAAAGGACCTGTCGGACCGGGGTGACGCCGTGTGTGCCTTAACCGCCGAGCACAGGCCGGAGAATTTGGCCTCGCTTCACCGAGTAATCGCCGATTCTTTGCAGCTTCACCGTCAGTCCACAGTTTTCACTTGTTAACCCAATATCACTCGGCGATCCGCACGGCTTCGTCGGCGCGGCAGAGCCGTCGAATTCTCTCACCGGGATTACTTACACCTGTAGTTAGAAAATTCAGACAGCGAGCGCGTTTCTAACGGACATCTCAAATCGCACTGCTCGGTATCCGCCTAATTCCAGGGTTTTACCCATTTTACTGGTAAAGCACGGATTTATTTTCCGCTGGCATATCGATTGCGTTTGTAGCCGCCTGACCAACGGCGCAAAGTTTTTTCGCACCGGGACCCTCGATGAAAAAACCGCCGCTAGGCTCGGCGTGACAAGAGTAGTCCGGGGCGATCTTTGCCGGAGCGTGGCAGTACCGGCACGTCGCCTAAATCTGACAGCAAGTTGCCGTAAGAATCGTACCTGAAAACTATCGTTCTCGCGTTGTTGCAGTAATCCAAAAGTACGGGAGGGTAAGCGCACTATTTACCCTCCCGTGCGAATTCAAGAAGGGTCCAGTAAATTTTTCAATCCGCTCAAGCCGTGGGGCGTTGAGTGGTAATTTATTTGCTTTGACTAAAACCACGTCGTCTAAGCTATTTCCGGGGCGATGTGACACGACGACGCTTAGCGGATTGAATGACCATGGCGGTCTAATCTGAATTGAAAATCACGGGTCTCGAACGATAAATTATTACGCGGAGGGAGCATCAATGGATAATTTTCAAAGACAACTGAGCCGATTGAAACACAATCGGATCTTTGCTTCGACATTCAATAAAAAACGGCCTGAAGCCGAGGTCGCCCTGCAAATTCGCCGTCTGCGCGAATCGAAAGGCTGGTCGCAGCAGCACGTCGCAAAAAAAGTCGGCTGTAGCCAGCAGGCCATCTCGGCCGTCGAGCAGGCCGGCTACCGGCGCCATTCGCTGCCATTGCTGCATCGCATAGCCGCAGTGTTGGATGCAGACGTAGTCGTCGCGCTCATCCCGAAGCGAGCCGCCGCCGCATAGTGATCAGCCTATACGGCAAGCGACAAGGGTCGAGCAGCATTCACGAAGCGAAAAACGCGAGGGCGCGCACTTCGATGCTTTGACGCGGCGGGGCATTGGGCGGAGATGCGGGATCGGCGAAGGAGGTATGCGGCGTGAAGCGCGCCCGTCCGTCCGTCTCCGAGTCGTAGACTTTGAACACTAAAGCTTCGTCGCGGCGCATCTCGGGAAAATAAAACCAGCGATGATTGGGATTGTATTTCAAACGGTAGGTTTGCCCGACACGGTGCGGATAGCGACGCTCGGCGACGAGTAGATCGTCCATCGCCACGCTCTTCGCGTCGGCGAGCGCTAGAGGATTGGCCCGGATCGGTTGATTGATCGCGCGCCAGACCTGAATGATCGCAAAGCGGCGCTTCAGTAGTTCGTCCGCTTCATCGGGAAAAATTTCCCGCACCCGATTGGGTCCGGACCACTCCGTGTAGTCGTTGTGCGCCGACAGTACGGGCTCGCGGATGAGTTTCGTTTCCCTTTCCGTCTCGTCGCCCGAGCGCAACGTGTGATCGAATATCACCACGCGCGCTGCGCCCGACTCGCGCCGGATCAATTGCTCGACTTCCGGGTAATATACGGACTTCAATTGGTCGGCATCGAAAAAGTCAGCTACTTGGGTCAGGTGTGTGACAAAGACAAAACCTTGCTCATCCAGCGACAGCCGATCGCCGAACAGTCTGCCGTTCTGAATAGTCATCGGTTTCCTGTCGTCACTTCCGGTGCGGCTACGCCGAATATTGTTGGGGCCGAAGGTCTCGTTAACGAGTTTCTCGCCGCTGTCTATGGTATAGGGGATTTCAACCGTGATCGTTTCAGGCATAACGATTTCCTTCCTGATTCATAGGGAAGCCTAACATCGACCACGGGCGGTTAGCAATAAAGTTGAAACTCCGATTATTCGGTCGGCGCCGCCGGCGCAATGGACACGCCGCTCACGCCGGATTTTTCGAGGGCCCGCTTCACCAAGCCTGATGCCTTCACATCCTCAATAAATTCGCGCAAATACTTGGCGCCTTCGACGCGGCCTTTGACAATGCCGAGCGCTTGCTGGATCGCCATGAACCGATCGTCCAACACGCGCGATCCCGGAATCTTCGCTGCATTGGCGACGAGGTGTTGCCTGACTCCGGCCAGCACATCGACCTTGCCGGCGAGGAGTAACGCGAATGCAGCATCGGGGCCCGATGCGTGGATTAATTCCGCGTGTTGGATGCTGCGGCTCAAGAATAGATCATAAGCACTCTTGGCGGATACGCCGATGCGCACGTCGGGCTCATCGACGTCTCCGACGACCCGATAAGGCGTACCGGCCGGGACGAGATAGGTGCCTTCGATTTCTACGTAAGGAGCAGTGAAATCGATCTCATCGGCGCGCCCGGGATCGATCGCAAGAAACGCAACATCCCAGGCTCCAGCTTTCACCGCTTCGAACATTTTTCCCGCCGAGTCGTAGCCGACGAGCTCGACCGGAACATGGATTCGCGTGCCAAGCTCGCGCGCGAGATCGACTGCCACGCCGCGGAGCTCGCCGCTTGCGGGATCTTTCTTGGCGAGCACGGGATTTCCATAATTGATGCCGACTCGTACTCTTCCTGTGGGCGCGAGATCCTTAAGTAACTCATCCATGACTGAATTAGCCTTTCGACAAAGGGTCCAGTGACAGTAGCGAGACCGCACGCGAGCGTCAAGAAAAATGCCGGAGAAACGCGGCCGAAATGAGATTTTGTTCGCCCCCCTTTGAAAAAGGCGCTCGGTCATCATGTCAATCCATGCGATTCTAATCAACTGAAAACCCGTTGATTCGTAGACGCGCGATCCGTAAAATCTCCATCGATGTCGACCTGGCAACGTTATTTAATATTTCAAATCCCCGGCTGGCTTATAGCAGCAGCGGTTTTGCTCGCCCTCTTGCACTGGGAATTTTTGCCGCCATGGCTCGGCGTCGTTGGTTTTTTTGCTTGGGTGTTGAAAGACGTGATGCTTTATCCGCTTTTACACCGAGCCTACCAGACGAACGTTAAAACGGGTCTGCAAGCGCTTGTCGGCGCGCGGGGTTTCGCGCACGATGATTTGTCACCGAAGGGTTTCGTCCGAGTCCAAGGTGAGCTCTGGAGCGCCAGAGCGCTTCCCGCCGATCAGATGATCGTCGCCGGTACCGAGGTGGAGATCGTGAGCGCCGAGCACATGACCGTCTTTGTTCGTACAGCAACCCCGAATCGGAAATTTTAGAGCGACGTCTTATCAAGACGAAATTTTCCTCCGCTTCGCGGCGAGCGAATTCATCCGGAAACGGCGCGGGCTCGAGGACCTCCAGCAAACAAATTCTCCCCGCACAAATTGCGTCGATCGCCGCAGCGGCATAACCGCTTTCACTCCCGATATGCCCTCACAAATATTGCGCCGCTCTTAGTGATCCGCACGGAAATCTGCTAATACCTCTATAGCATTGAGCTTTATCAATGCTTGTTGCGCGCGCTTACACAACGCACGCCGCGGCCGGACGCGAGAGGACATTCGCCCTTATGATAATCCGTATTGCATCCATCGTTTTGAGCTTAGCGGGTATACTCGCGTTGATTTTCGGCTTGGTCCTCTGGACCGGTATGGCATTGAATATTATTTCGCTGCATATGCTGCTCGGTCTCCTGGCCGTCGCCGCGCTTTGGGTGATCGGTATCGGCCAAGCTCTTGTTAGAGGCGGCAGTTGGATCATCGCCGCCTGCGCCGTTATCGTCGGCGCGTTGACCGGCTGGCTCGGCATGATCCAGGCGTCATTGCTGGTCGGCGACTATCACTGGATCATCCAGGTGATCCATCTGTTGCTCGGAGTGCTCACGATCGGCTTGGGCCACATGGGCGCCGCCCGCTATCGGAGAGCCGCCGCGCAATAGCGCCGGGTCTTCTCCTTCTGTCCGACAAGCGGGACAAAAAATTTCCAGCCTTGCAGCATTCCATCGCCTGCAATGCGCAATCCAGTCGCAGATCGCGCGTCATATGCGGCAATTGCGATCTTGGCCCAGCGCTTGCTCCTATTTCTTGTCTTCGTTGAACAATCGGCACGCCTATGTTTATTCAGGTTTGGTATTTCCTGACGCTTACGTTGACATCGTTGCTGATGGGCACGAGCTTCGCTCATACGCTGGAGATGCCGGCTAAAATGAATGTCGACGGTCAGCTTTGGCGAACTTTTCAGCACACGCTTTATCCCTACTTCGCCTACGTCGGCGCACCCGTCGAGATCGGCGCGATCATCGCCACGGCAGTTTTATCTTATCTCGTGCGCGCTCATCGGCCGGCTTTTTATCTGGCGCTCGCCGGCACGATTTGTCTGGCCCTCGCATTTTTCGTCGTCTGGCTGGGATTTACCAATCCGGTCAATGCCGAGACGGCCAAATGGACAGCATCTTCGATTCCGCCGGACTGGAGTCGATGGCGTAGCCAGTGGGAATACTCGCACGCCGCGCGCTTTGTACTTCATTGGATCGGCTTCAGCGCCCTGCTAATTTCCTTGATCCGCATGTGCTCATTGCCGTCGGTGCACCATGGATCAGTTTAGAAAAAAAGAGATGTTGAAGAGCCAAGGTCCAGCTTAGAGAGAGGAGATCACGAAGATGAATGCCGGTGTAACCAAACTGCGGAGCAGCCAAGCGGCGCGCGGCGCCTTGCGCTTTTTGCCGCGAAAAAAACTGCGATCGGCTCGTTGGCTGTCGGATCACAAGCGATCGGCGTCCTCGCCGTCGGCGCTCTCGCGATCGGCGCCTTGGCGATCGGACGTTTGGTGCTCAAACGTTTTATTGTCGATGTTTCGCACATCCGCTCGCTCGAGATCGATGATCTCAACGTCAAGCGGTTGCGTGTCGGCGAGCTGGTGATAACCGATAGATTCGCCCGGCCGGGTCATGACGCGGATAGAATTTGACTGACGACAAGACCGAACCAATCCGCCATCGCGACGTCACTCGTCGGGCGCTCTTGTGCCGGCGATCTTGGCGCGGAGATCTTTAAAATCGACCGGCTTCAACAGATAGTGATTGATGATTTCTTTAGCGTTCTGGCTCTCGCTTTCCTGCAGCCAGCCGGAGATCGCTATGATGAGTAGGTCCGGCAGATCGCGGCGCAGGCGCGCGGCAACGTCGTAACCGCTGATATCGGGCAAACTGATATCGAGGCAAACAACCTCCGGCTTGAACACGAGCGCTTTTTCGATCGCGCTGGCGCCGTCTAAAGCCGTCGTCACCGAATGCCCCTCCAGGTTTAGCCACTTGGCCAATATTTCCGCCGCGTGTTGGTTGTCGTCAACGACGAGAATGCGCCGCGGGACCGCCTTGGCGATTTTAGCTTCTTCGTGCGCGGTGACTTGCTCGTCCTGATTGGCCGACAGCGGCACGCGCACGATGAATTCACTCCCCTTTCCCAAACCGCCGCTCAGCGCTGAGACCGTACCGCCGTGCATTTCGACCAATTGCTTCACCAGGCTCAAACCGATGCCTAGACCGCCCAAGGGCCGGCTCCGGGGGTCGCCTTGGGTAAAAATATCGAAGATGCGCGACAAATCAGCGGGGGCGATGCCCATACCGTTGTCTTGCACTCGAATGACGGCGTCATCGTCTTCGCGCGACGCGCTCAGACGGATTTCGCCTCCCGATGGGGTGTACTTGATAGCGTTGTTCAAAAGGTTGGCGAGCACCTGCGCCAGCCTCGCCACGTCGGCATTCAGATAAAGCGGCTCGGGCGGCAACGAAACCGTCAACCGATGTGCCGCGGCATTGATCATCGGCCGGCAGGTTTCCAGCGCAAACTCGACTACCGTGGCCAAGTCGGCGCGGGTCATACGCAAGCTCAATTTTCCTACCGCCATGCGCGAGATGTCGAGCAGATCATCCACCATGCGAACGATCTGGCCGACCTGGCGCTCGAGCACGTGAAGCGCGCGCTGCTCGGTGTCCCGGTCACTGGCGCTCTTCATGAGCTCCAAGGCGCCGGTCATTGGCGCGAGCGGATTGCGCAGTTCGTGCGACAGCATCGCCAAGAACTCGTCCTTGCGCCGGTCCGACGCGATCAGTTCCTCGTCCAATGTTTTGCGGTCGCTAATATCGGTCAACGAGCCGGCCATCCGTGTCGACTTGCCGGACGGGTCCCAGAGAGCTTGCCCACGAGAATTGACCCAGCGGTAAGCTCCTTCTTTGCTGCCCACCCGATAGTCGACGTTGTAAACTTTGTCCCGCGTTTCCAGATAGCGCTCGGTTTCTTTTACCACCCTGGCTCTGTCCTGCGGATGAATCAGCGCCTGCCAATCTCGCCAAGTAAACCCGTGCGTGAACCGCTGTCCGTTTTCACTCAATAGCTCGTAAATCCGATCAGAAAAATAAATCTCCCCGGTGCTTATGTTCCAATCCCATATGACGTCTCTCGAACCTTCGACGGCCAGCTCAAAGCGTTCATGCGCCTGGCGTAAATTGTGCTCCGTGTTGCGCCGCTCGGTGATATCGACGAACGTGAATACGATACCATCGATCTTGTCTTCCACCGTGCGGTAGGGCGCGATCCGGGAAATATACCAGCGGTCATCCGTGCTGCGGATTTCACGCTCGCTCGGCCGCAGCGTGCGCAGCACTTCGGTCGAATCCGCCACCAGGTTTTCGTATTCGAGCTTATGCGTCAGATGTTCGAGGGGGCGACCGATATCCGTCGGAATAATGTTGAAAAGGTGCTGGGCCTGCGGCGTGTACCGGCGAATTCGTAGGCCGGGATCGAGAAAAATCAAAGCGATGTCGGTCGACGATATCAGGTTTTGCAGGTCCGAATTGGCGCGGCTGAGCTCATCGACTTTGTTTTTCAATTCGTGATTGAGCGTGATCAGCTCTTCGTTGACCGACTGGAGCTCTTCTTTGCCGGTTTCCAGCTCTTCGCCCGCGGAGCGCATCTCTTCGTTGATCGCCTGCAGCTCTTCGTTGGAAGCTTTCAGCTCTTCGATCGAAGTTTCGTACTGCTCGACGATTATCCGCAGCCGATTCTTCGTCTGCTGCAGCTCCTCTTCGAGATGAAGGACTGCGGTCTCCATCACCTTATCGCCGGCTAAGGCAGCCGGAGAGGTCGGTGGCAGCTCTGGGAAACGTGATGGCCCCTCCTGCTCTTCGAATAGCACGAGGAAGTAGGCCTGTCCCGCTTCGCCTCCGTCTATTGCCGGGCGCACGATCAGGTTAACGCTACGCGGCTCGCCGTCGAGCGTGACCCGGAGATTGCGTGCTTCGCTCGGCTGATGGCTCTGGCGCGCGGCAAGCAACGCCGTGCGGCAATCGATATGGAGATCGGGATGAATGACTTTGAGCAAATTATTGGTCGGCTCGCCGCCCGCCATGCGCAGGTAGCGGCCCGCGTGCTCGCTCAAGTGAACGATATCCCCTTCTTCATTGACCAGCACGCTCGGCGGTCCGTGCAATTCGATCAGCTTGAAGTGAAGCTCGCCGAAGGAAGAATCCTGTACGCGCTGAAGGGGCGGCGGTTCGGGGAAACGCACCTGCCACTTCCCCTGCGCCGGAGGATAAGAAACTTCGGGTGCGGCAGGCTCGCCTGGCGATTTTTGTAGATACGCCACTTTTTATCGAAAACAGAAAATAGCGACGCGGCGCTTTCAGCCGATTCCGAGGTTCCCAAGCATAAGAACCCTTCTCGGTGCAGGGCAAAGTGAAAGATCTCCAAGATCCGTTCCTGCATGTCGCGATTGAGGTAAATCAGCAAATTCCGGCAACTGAGCAGGTCGATGCGCGAAAAGGGCGGATCACGGGTCACATTGTGCGGCGCGAACAAGACCATCTCGCGTATCTCTTTTTTCACGTGATAGAATCTGCCCTCTTTCACAAAAAACTGGCGCAGCCGCTCGGGCGAAACATCGGCGGTCATCGCCTCGTTGTAGCGGCCCGCGCGCGCCGTGGCGATCGCCTGTTCGTTGATGTCGGTCGCGAAGACTTGCAGCGCCGGCGGATCAGCCAATTGGTCCGCATGCTCGCGCAGCAGCATCGCGATCGAGTAGGCCTCCTCGCCGGTGGCGCAGCCGACGACCCAGACCCGCACCTGATCCGCCGAAGTCTTTCCCTTAAATAACTTCGGCACGACGTTTTGCTGCAAGGCTTCGAAGACTTCCTTGTCGCGGAAAAAATCGGTGACGGTGATCAGCAGATCGGCGAGCAGCGCTTCGACTTCCTCCGGATGACCGCGCAAGAAATCGACGTATTCGTCGATGGCCTCCAGCTCATGCACCTGCACGCGCCGCGCGATGCGGCGCAACACCGTCGGCTGCTTGTAGCTCGAAAAGTCGTGGCCGGTGCGCGCGCGCAGCAGCGAGGTAATTTCGCGCACGGCGTCCTGGGAGGGAATCTTTTCGTCGCTGACTTTTTCGCCGTCGCGTTGCAATCTATCGGCGGTCCGCTTAAGGGCGATGAGTTTTTCCGGGATTTGGCTTGCGGGAAAAATCAAATCGACGAGGTCGGTGGCGATGGCGCTGCGCGGCATCGAGTCGTACTCGGCATCTTCCGGGGCCTGCGCGATGGCAATACCGCCGGCTTCCTTGACCCGTTTTAAGCCGAGGGTGCCATCCGAGCCGCTGCCCGAAAGAATCACGCAGATCGCATTGCGACCATAAGCGTCCGCAAGCGTGCGCAAAAACATATCGATGGGCACACGCACGCCGCGCACTTCGGTGCGCTCGGCGAGACGGATTTCCCCGTCCAACATCTCCAGATATTTTCCCGGCGGGATGACGTAAACGTGATCCGGCTCGACGCGCAGGGTCTCGGTCACCTCCAACACCGGCATGGAAGTGCTCGACTGAAGGATTGCCGCAAGAGTACTGTGGTGGTCGTGGGCGAGGTGAACGATGACGACAAAGGCCATGCCGCTGTCGGACGGCATATGCTGAAAAAGATTCTTGAGCGCGGTGATGCCACCGGCGGAGGCGCCGATGCCGACAACGGTGCAGTGGCTGTCGGATGTTTTGGCGTCAAGATCCGAGTCCGAAACAGAAGGCTCTTGCGCGTCACTCATAAATCGCTGCTTTGGTACCGTTACAACACCTGCGATTCACGATCTGTGCCTGACTGATCAAATATTTGTTTGATGCCCCCGTCAACCAGAACGCAAACCCCACCCGCCGATTTAGGCTAATCTTTAGTTACTCTTATTCTCTTAATTTTCACGGCGCAAGATGTTTTCATAGCGCACCGGCAATCGGCATTTGCAGGTTAACTCCTGTCACACCGACGGGACCGGAGTAGGGATAAAACCGACAAAAGGTATCGGCGCCCTCGAAAAAATAAGGATTTTTCCCTGGCACTCTAGTTGCGCTTTTAGGGTGTCCACGGTCTGTCAATAGCTCGGTACCTGAAGCCAGACCCTTAGAATTCAGCCGTGGCGAACGCGATCATAAAACCCATGAAAGATATTTTAGCGGCGGGCATCAACTGTTACGGCATCGACAACGTCAGCGAGAGCGGTTTGCTGGTCGATGGCTGCGACTACTATCGCGCTTTTTGGACTGCGGCGGCAAAGGCCGAGAGCTACATCCTCTTGTCCGGCTGGCAATTCGACAGCGACGTGCAACTCCTGCGCGACGATGGCCCCACCGCGGCCGACAGCACGCTCCTTTCGTTTCTCAATCGTCTTTGTGAAAACAACCCCGACTTGCGCGTGTACATTCTCGCCTGGAACTTCAGCATGATTTACTGCATCGATCGGGAATGGCTGCAGCGCTGGCATTTCAAATGGAACGCCAATGAGCGCATCCAATTCTGCTTTGACTCGTGTCATGCGTTCGGCGCCAGCCATCACCAAAAATTCGTCGTGATCGACGGCCAGATCGCCTTCTTGGGTGGACTCGACATCTGCTCGGGGCGCTGGGACGAGCGCGATCATCGCGCCGTCAACCCGCGCCGCGTCAATACCGATGAGATCCCCTACGCGCCGTTTCATGACGTGCAAACCTACCACGTCGGCGCCCTGGCCGCGCGGCTCGCGCAATTTTTCAAGGAGCAGTGGTCGATCGTCTGTGGGTCTGGGTCCGAGCTCGAGCTTCCGGCGCCGTCGAAAAAGCCGGCGCTGCGCCCGCAAAACGCGCTGCCGATCGATTCGCCGCGGGTGGCGCTCAGCCGGACTCAAGTCAAGCCGCTGGAATCTGGCAATGAGTCGGTGCGCGAAATCCGCCGTCTGTTTCGCGACGCGGTCCACGCCGCCGAATCCCTCATATATCTCGAAAACCAATATTTCAGCTCGCAGGCGATCTACGACGCGCTTGTCCGGCGCATGCACGACCGCAGCCGCCCGCGCTTGGAAATCGTTTTGTTGCTGGCCAAGGAAGCCAACGCCTTCGTCGAGCAGGCATCGATCGGCGTCGCCCAGACGAAAATCATCCGCGAGCTAAAAAACCTCGCGGCCAACACCGGGCACAAGTTGGGCATCTATTATCCCGCCTCACGGGCCGAGGACGGTGAAGACGTGCCCACCTACATTCATTCTAAGCTTCTCTTGGTCGACGATTGTTTCCTGAGCGTCGGCTCGGCCAACATGAACAATCGCAGCATGGGACTGGATACCGAGCTCAACGTTTCGTGGCAGGCGCGCCACGGCGACGACGACGCGCTGCGCTCGATACGCGACGCGCGCGTGAATCTTCTCACCGAGCACACCGGGCTCGACGGCGCCGCCGCCGATGCCCTCGCACCGATCGGCGGCTTGGTCGGCCGCCTCGATGAGTTCGCTCAAGATCCGTCGTCGCGCCTGCGCATTCATCCGCTGCTGGACAATTCAGCAGAAGCCGAGACCTGGATCGAAACTTTCTTTCCCGACGGACTGCCGCTCGACCCCGAAGGACCGGTCTTCGGCGAAGACACTTACGAGCCGATACCTGCCGGCCGCGACACGCTGTTTCCCAAGGGCATCAATTGGCTGAGCAACTTGCTATCTAAACGCATCGAATAGCCGACCCGCTTAACTTAAATGTTGTCGACACTTTTCACCAAGAGCTCAAGCGCGGACACTCCGCCGGAAGAAGCAACGCCGCCACCCTCGGTCCCGACAAAGCAGACGCTGCTCCCTCGCTCCAGCGCCAAAATGCCGGGTTGGATTTTTCTGCCTATTGTAGTGACGATCGTCGCCATTCTGTATTGGGCGCAGCAAGTATTGGTGCCCATCGCCGTCGCCCTGCTGCTCACTTTCGTGCTGAACCCGGTCGTAAGCGCGCTCGAGCGCTTGCGTTTGGGGCGGGTTGTTTCGGTCGTCATCGCGACGGTTTTCTCCTTCTCGATCCTACTCAGCGTGGGCTGGATCGTGGCGTGGCAGATTGCCGCTTTGGCCAACGACCTGCCGCAATATCGAAAAAACATTCAGCAAAAGGTTGCCGATTTGCGCGACTTCAAAAGAGGCGGCGCACTGGAAAAAGTCGAACAGACCGTCGATGAAGTCAAGAAAGAACTGAACAAACCGGAAACGGCGGCGCGAGAACCAGCGCCGCGGCCGGTGGTGGTTGCCTCCGACCAGCACTCGGTATTTTGGCCGATACCGCTGGCTACCGGTCCGATCGTCGAACGCCTTGCTGGCGCGGTGCTGGCCATCGTGCTCGTTATCTTCATGCTCATTCAACGGGAAGAGCTACGCAACCGCCTGATCCGGGTTTCGGGCTACGGTCGTCTGACGATTACAACCAAGGCGATGGAAGAAGCAGGGCAGAAAATCAGCCATTATCTGCTCGCACAGCTGCTGATCAACAGCGGTTTCGGCCTTGCCATCGGCGTCATACTTTTTTTCCTCGACGTTCCTTATGCGCTGCTCTGGGGTTTTTTGGCAACGATGCTGCGCTTTATTCCCTATGTCGGGCCATGGGTCGGCCGCCTTGCTGCCGACGGCTCTGAGCCTCGCCTATTTTCCCGGCTGGATGACATCTCTGATTATCGTCGGCTCCTTCCTCGCCATCGAGCTGATTATCAATTTTTTCTTGGAGCCGCGCTTATACGGCGAAAGCGCCGGCGTATCCGAGATAGCCGTGCTGGTCATGGCGGCATTCTGGACCTGGCTATGGGGACCGGTCGGGCTCGTCTTGGCGACGCCGCTCACGGTGTGCTTGGTGGTGTTCGCCAAATATGTTCCAGAGATGGCCTTCGTGACGGTGCTGCTGAGCGATGCGCCGGCATTGGAAACCTACGTCAACTTCTATCAGCGCATGTTGGCAAGCGATCAGGACGAAGGCGAAGAAATCGTCGAGGAATATTTGCAAACCCACTCGATCGCAGAGCTTTGCGACGACGTTTTCATACCGGCTTTGAGCCGGGGCAAGAGCGACCGGCGCCGTGATCAGTTGAGCGAGAAAGACCAGAAATCGGTTCACGATGGCACCCGGGCAATCTTGGAAGATCTCGACGACCGACAAGCCGCGGCTAAAAAATCGCCGGAAAAGAAGACCGAATCGGTCGAACCGGCCGCTCCTCCGCCAGACCAGGTTTTTCAAATATTCGCTTTCCCCGCCGACGGAGAGGCCGACGAAATCGCCTTGCTTGCGCTCGAAAAGCTTCTCGATTCACGCCGTTATCCGATCGACGTCGCCTCGCCAAATATGCTCGCCGCCGAAGTGGTTGCGCTGGTCGAAGAGAAGCAGCCGCGGCTGGTTTGTATCGGCGCGATCGCGCCCGGCGGTCTGGTGCAAGCCCGTTATCTTTGCAAGAGAATCCGCGCCCGTTGCGCCGACGTCAAAATCCTCGTCGGCCGCTGGAATTTTTCCGGAAGTTTGGAATATGCGCAGGCTTCTTTGACTTCGGTCGGTGCCGACCGGGTGGTCGCTACATTGAGCGAAGCGCGCGACCAATTATCGCAATTGGTTCAGCTCACTGCCGACGATAGCTCTTTGCCGGCGCCGAAAATAAGCGAATCGAACCAACTGACCCGCGCGTCAGCGTAAAATTTCGAAAACAAGCGGCCTTAATCCGAATTGAATGGCGCGGCGGGAGCCCGGTGCGAGATCGAATATTGGCGGGTATTTGCGCGGTTCGCGCAGAGCTCGGTAGTTTTTCTAATTTCCTGCTTTGTCTTCCTAATCTAACTAGGCCAGCGATACTCCAACGCCGCAAGGTCGATCGTGTAGTTACCGCCTTGCTTCGCGCCGCGCGCGAAGCTCGCTGCGTCTTTGATTTGACGGCAATACATCTCGAAGAGATTTCCCGCCGGATCGCGAAAATAAAGAAGGCCTTTGACGCCATCGCGTGTCCACGGCTCGGTCGTGACGACCCCGTTTTGACGAAGCCATGCCACCATCGGCAGAAAATCTTCTGCTTCCGCGAAAAACGCATAATGGGGAAATTCGGCATTGCGCGCCGTAGTGCGCCCGGGCCGAACCGTGAGACCGATGATGATCCCGGCGACGCGCACTTCGGCGAAGCCGTCGACATCGTGAATCAGCTCGCCGCCGAGCACTTGGGTGAAGAAGCGCTTCGCCTGTTCGAGATCGGCGCAGAAAAGGCTGGCGTGCGCAAAAGCGCTGAGCTGCGGCTTCTGAATCTCGGGATCGACGCCGGACCCGGCGTATCCATGATTCCACACATAATTGAGCCGGCGAAAATCGATCGCCGGCCCTCCCCTTCGCGGCGCCAATGGCAAAGACTCGATGCCTTCATAGCCGCGGTCACAGTAAAGCTCGAAAAGATTTCCCGATGGATCGCGAAAATAAATCAGCGCGGTCTGGTCACGCCGGTAAGGATAATTCGGCACAGCGTAGCGATCGAGCCATTTCTTCATTAGCTCGAAATTTTGTCCGTCGAGATAAAAAGCGTAGTGCGGATATTCGTCGTCCGGACCGGTCCAGCCCTCCTCCTGCTCGGACAGCCCAATGACGATGTCTGCTATCCGGTACTCGACGAAGCCGGCGATCTCGTGGAACAGCTCGCCACCCATCACTTGCGAATAGAAAAGCTTCGACTCGTTCAAGATTCCGGCACGGCAAACTCACATGACTCATGCCGGAGAAACGCGGTTGTTTTGTCGAAGCAACTTGATCCGTTACGTTAGACGCTAACGTTTCCATCGTTCCGCCTCCATTATGCTTGATCCAATTTTATAGTTGTCGCGCCGCTCGGATCGGATAGACTCGCGATGATTTCCGCCGGCACTGCTTGCGCCTTGATCGCGCCCAGGCGTTCAGGATCTGCGGCCGCCCAAACCCGTTTCTCAAAACCGTCCAGCGCCAGCTCGCCGGCTTTGACAATCCGATGCCGCACCGTAAAACTGCTGCGGCCCCACTCACCAACCTCGCTCTCGACGACGATGTCGTCGTCGAATCGGCAGGGCATGACAAAGCGCGCTCCCACTTCGACGATCGGCATGCCGACGATGCGATACTTTTTACGCATCGCCGAAGGCGTCAAGCCGGTGCGCTCGAACAAGCAGCCGGTGCTGGTGTCGAAGATGATCAGGTATTGCGGATAAAAAACGATCCCGGCGGGATCGCACTGACCCCATTCAATGCGCAACGTGCGACGATTAATCAACACCATATAACCAGCTCGCTTTCTTCCTCTAGTACATCATGGCGCCGCAAGCGACAAGAACCCGCTCTTTTATCTGTGCGCAACTTGTTTTTCGTGGCGCCTCCGCCGTAATGATAGACGATGGGCTAGACATCGAACCGGGACCGGAGTATGGAACGCTCAGCGGGAACGCCGAGGAGAAATCTTCATGACGACCTTTTTGCTCATCGTGCACGGTCTGTTGGCGGTGGCGCTGCTCGGCTCGATCACACACCAGGCCATCAGTGTCCTGGTGCCGGCGCGCAAAACCGCCGACTCATTCGTCGGTCGCGTGCGCGCCGTGTCCGCGCCGTCCTACGTTTCGGCGATCATTTTTCTGTACGTCGCCACGGCGATCCTTGGAGGCATCATCTACGGCGAATATCGCATGGCTGTTCGCGTCGTGCTCGAGCAGTTGGATTTGTGGAAGGCCAACGGTGCATTCGAATTGAAAGAGCATTTCGTCGCGCTGGGGCTGGGCATGCTCCCCGCTTACTGGTCCTTCTGGCGCCAACCGCTGGCCGAAAGCGAGACCCGCGCCCGCGCCGTCATCACCGCAACCTTTGCGTTTATCGTGTGGTGGAGCTTTTTGGTCGGACATATTCTTAACAACATCAGAGGATTCGGATCATGATCGCGTCGCGCTCGTTCCATTCCAGTGCCGTCGTGTTCACCGTAGTTTACTCAGTCAGTTATCTAATCGCGGTGCAAAATAATTATGCGCTGTTCACTTATCACCCGGCGCTCGAAGAATTCGGCCCGCTGGTACAGCCGCCGCGCGACGGTCCCGCCATGTATTGGTACGGCTGGATAGCGACAGCCGCCATTGTCGCCTTCGCGGCGGCGACTCTGGCTCGATTCATGCCCGAACGGCTCGCGCAACGGCTCTGGTCCGGTTGGTCCTGGGCCGTACCGATAGCGTCGATGGTTGTTTTCAGCTATATGTTGAGCGGCTTTTTTATGCGCTAGATAAGGCGGTTCTGAACGAAGGGCGAATGACGATGCAGCACCTTAAAACTCATCTCGCGCTCGGCATGGCAGTGAGTCTGTTGTTTGTTTCTCCCGTCTGGGCGGGCGGCGATGCGCCCGATATTCACGATGAAGCCGACGGCTTGGCTTTCTTCGGCTTCGTAAAGGACAACACCGGTAAAACGATTCGCGACGCCAAAGTCACGGCTGAGATCAAAGGCCTGGGATCCGTCGTTGCCCGCACCGACGCCACCGGAGTCTATAAACTGCCGGGCTTCGGCAAGAACATCACCGCGAACCGTGTCTCCATTTCGTGCAGCAAGGACGGCTACAAGCAAATTCGCACGCTCACGCGCCCACCGCGCGATAAAAAAGCTGCCACCGTCGAAGTCGAGTGCACCATGCAACAAGTCGGCGCGAAGTAGATCGTTTCGATGAATCGATTTGAAATTCCTGCGGCGCGCTAAACCGATTTCATCATGCGCTCGCGAGCTCGCTTGCCGCTTTCACTTTTTATCACCGTAAGCACGCTTCTTTGCGCGGGCAGCCAATTCGCCGCCGCGCAAACGCTATCGTTGCGCTACGCGCAAAGCTACTCCGCGATACGCAGTATTTTTTCATTGCCGGTAACCGTTGCCGAGCGGGAGGGTTTCTTTCGCCGCGAGAAGCTGGATTTCCACGTGGTCGTGCCGCTCCCCGGCGGCTCGGACAAAATGCTCGACGCGCTCAACGACGGCAGCGCCGACGTGACGCATATCGCGACGGCGTTTTTGATCCGGGCTGTACTCGCGGGCTCCGACGCGAGGGCGATTGCCGCCGAGTTCAACAATCCTATTTACAGTCTAGTGGCGAGGCCCGAAATAAAAAGCTTCGCCGACCTCAAGGGCAAACTCATCGGGCTCGCCGATGAAGCCGGCTCAATCACCCTCTCGACACGCAAGCTGCTCGCCCTCCACGGTCTGCGCAATGAGGATTTCCGCGTCAGGATCATCGAGGGAACGCCGGCGCGCTACACATGCTTGCGGCGCGGCGAATGCGACGCCGTGCCGCTCGGCCAACCGCAGGATCTGCTAGCGGTGAAAGACGGCAATCGGCTGCTCGGACTGTCCACCGAAGCCGTACCCGAGTTCGTCTATACCGTCACGGCGGCGCGCCGTTCATGGGCAAGCGCGAATAAAGAAGCGCTCGTCCGCTATGTGCGCGGCCTCGGCGCCGCGCTGAAATTCATTCGCGATCCGGCCAATCGCAAAACCATCGTGAAAATAATTGTCGAAGCAACCGACTCGTCAAGCGAGATCGCCGAGCAGACGCTCAAGCTATTTTTTGAGCCCGAGCGTAACGTCCTGCCAAAACAAGCCGAGATCAACCTCAAAGGTTTGGCCCAAGTCATCACCTTCATGGGCGAAGCCGACACGATCAAAAAGCCTCTGCCGGAGCCTGAACGCTTTGTCGATCTGAATTACTTGAACGCGGCGGGAGTGAGGTAAAAAAACATTCCGGCGGAACCGCGACCAACGGTTCCGCCGGATCGTAATGAATTACTTCGCCAGCGGATCGGGGCGAATCTGGAAGTGCACAACGATCGGCTTGGCGCCTTTACCGCCTTCTTTCAACCATGGCGCGCGGTCGCCGCTCGTGGTCCACAGGCCGCGCCCTTTCCATCCAGCCTTAGGATCGTCGATGCGCCCGTCGAAGCCCTTCGCGTAAAAGCCCATCGGGTAGGGCACGCGCAGCACGATCATCTTGCCGTCTTTCATGGCGATCAGGCCGTCGTTCAAGTTGCCGGTGGACATGGGCACGTCTTCGCCGAGGCCGAACGTGTTGTGCTGATCGACCCAGGTGTAGTAGCTCGACTCGGCGCTATTATCGCCGAGACCTTTGAAGCCCGGTCCGGGATATTTATAAAAAGACCAACCCTCGGGGCAATGATCGCCGGTCGCTTTTGGTCCGTTGAGCGGGCCTTTGCATTTCCTGCGATCGAAGCTACCGAGGTGGCCGCTCGCCAAGGACACCCAGACGACGCCCTGGCGATCGATATCACCACCGCGCGGCCCAAAACCGGGCATTGGTACGTTATAGATCTCGGTGAGAGCAGTTTCGGAAGGGTTGCTTCCCGGAGCGACGCGCACGACTGCGCCCGGATTACTGCGGAACGTGCCCCAGACCGAGCCGTCCACCGGATTGGGCATCACCGCATAAAAGCCGGCGACAATGCGCTTGTCCTTAGTTGGGTCCACCGGCTGATTCGGCTCTACGTAGTCGTCGCGCTTGCCATTGCCGTTGGTGTCGAGAATCATCGGCGTCCAGCCTTGCGACTTTGCGATATCACCGGTCTCATCGAACATTTTGGTGTTGACCCATCCTACCACCTGCCCGCCGCCGCTGGTCCATAACGTTTCACTGGCGTCGTAGCCGAATTGCAAATGATGGCTGCCGAAACAAGTATCGACGTACGAGTATTGTCCGGTCTTGGGATCGAGGACTGTGAGCTGGCGATTGGTCCGCTCCAACGGAAAGACTCTGGCCGACGGATGGCCGGAGCCTTTCTTGCAAAAATCGGGATTATTCGCGTCGCGAAATCTTGCCGCAAACCAAACGCGGCCTTTGCGATCGATCATGCCGTTATGGTTGTTCGCCTTGGTATCCCAGAGCTTCTCGCCGCCCCAGTAAGGCGACGGCTGCATGAGTTTGTCGCTCGCCGCATGCCCAGGCCCGAGCGCCTCCGGAATATTGTCATCGCGCACCGGCGCGACGATGCTGGACACAGTGTTTTTGACCGGATCCAGCACTGGAATCACGTCGGTGCTGTATTCGGTGGAGCCGTAGAGCGGTCCATAGGCGTTGACCGTCGGGTAACGTCGATCCGAGGCTATCAAGTCATGCAGATATTTTTTTTCGTTGAGCCAATCCCAGGTCGTGACGACAATATTGCGCTCGATCCCTTGGGGCCGCTCAGGTTTTGTCTGCGGTAGCTCGCCCTTGGCGATCCGGTCCGTCCAGTCGGCGAAATAGCGAATCGGCGCGCCGCCCATTTGCTTGACCATAACGTCAAACATTTGCTCGCCGGATTGACCGGACTGGATGCGGCGGAACCACGATTCTTGGGACGTCCCCATGTGGATCGGATGCGGGACGCTCTTCGGAAACGTGCGCGTGGAGAGCTGACCGAGCTGATGGCAGCCGATGCAGCCGTTGTTCTTCATGGTGTTGAGCCATTCGGTCTGAGTCAGCTTCGCCGGGATCTCACCCTTGCCGCCGAACTCGTTGGCTTCAGGAATCTTGAGCATCGAATACCAATAAATTGCCGGATAATATTGCGCCGCCGCGGCTTCGTTTGGCGCCACCACCGCTTTGAGGTTGAGAAGCTTGCCGGGAGCGCTTTTCACTTTCGGTGAATCCACCAATCCGTAACCGCGCACCCAGATGTCGTAATTGGCTTTGGGCAACTCCGGAATCACGTAGCGTCCTTGATCGTCCGTGACGACCATCCTGGCAAATCTGGTGGGAAGATCGTTGGTCTCGGCGATCACCCAGACGCCAGCTTCCGGCCCCTTCGCACTCGTGACCACGCCGCCGATGTCGTCATTATCGATGGGTATACCTGCGTCTTGTTGACTGCCGAGCTGCACCGGATACACCGTCAGCCACGCGGCGACGCAACAAAGGATCAATATCAAACCCAACACTTTCGTGTTTTTCATGGCCGCCTCCTTAACCGATGATTCATCAGAGTTTCTGCCTACGCCGGACTATCGGGAGCAACATCTCCTTCGTTCGCGCTCGAGTCATTTCGCCAACGGATCGGGGCGCATCTGGAAATTCACGGCTAGCGGCTTGGATCCTCTTGCCGTTCTCCATCAGCCAAGGCGCGCGGTCGCCACTCGAGCTCCACAATCCGCGTCCCTTCCAACCGGCTTTCGGATCGTCGATGCGTCCGTCGAAGCCTTTGGCGTAGAAGCCAAGGGGATAGGGCACCCGCAGCAGGATCATCTTGCCGTCTTTCAACGCGATCAGGCCGTTGTGTAAGTTGCCGGTGGACATCGGCACGTCTTCGCCGAGTCCGAACGTGTTGTGCTGGTCCACCCATGAGTAATAGCTCGATTCGGCGCTGTTCTCGCCTATGCCCTGAAAGCCAGGACCGGGATATTGGTGGAACGACCAGCCCTCGGGGCAGTGATCGCCCGTCGCCTTGGGACCATTCAACGGTCCTTTGCATTTTCTTCGATCGAAACTCGCCAAATGGCCGCTTGCGAGCGACGCCCAGACGACGCCTTGCTTGTCGATGTCGGCCCCGCGGATACCAAAGCCGGGCAGCGGGATATTGTAGATCTCCGAGAGCGCCGTCTCCGAGGGCTTCGACCCCGGAGCGATGCGCACGATCGAGCCAGGGAAAGTCCGTACGGCACCCCAGACGGAGCCGTCGGCCGGGTTCGGCATGATGGCATAGAATCCGGCCACGATACGTTTGTCTTTCGTCGGGTCCACCGGCTGATTGGGCTCCACGTATTCGTCGCGCTTGCCGTTGCCGTTGGTGTCGAGGATCAAGGGCGTCCAGCCCTGCGCTTTGGCCGCGTCACCGGTCTCGTCGAAAATCTTCATGTCGAGCCAGCCGATGACGGGGGAATTCGCACCGCCGGTGCTGGCCCACAGCACGTCATTGGCGTCGAATTGCAAATGATGTGTATTAAAGCAGGTCTCGACGAAGGTGTACTTCATGGTCTTCGGATCTAGCATCGAAAACTGACGGTTCGAGCGCTCAACCGGAAACGCTTTCGCCGAAGGATGGTCCGAGCCTTTTTGGCAGAAAGCAGGATTGTTCGGACCGCGGACCGCCGCGGCGAACCAGACGCGGCCTTTGCGGTCGAACATGCCGTTGTGATTGCTCGCCTTGCTAGTCCAAATCCGCTCGTTGTCCCAATAGGGCGACGGCTGCATCGGTCCCTCTTGCATCGCCATAGGTGTATCGGCGTCGCGCACGGGTGCCGGAAAGTTTTTGGTGCTGTTCGTTTTGGGATCGAGGATCGGAATGACATCGATGCTCAGCTCTGTCGAACCGTACACAGGGCCGTAGGCGTTAACGCTCGGAAAGCGCCGATCAGACGCGATTAAGTCATGCAGGTAATGTTTGTCGTCGAGCCAATCCCAGGTCGTGACGACGATATTGCGCTCGACACCCTGCGGGCGCGTTGGCTTCGTGTGAGGCAGCTCGCCTTTAGCGATGCGGTCCGTCCAGTCGGCAAGATAACGCAAATTCGCGGTGCCGAGTTGCTTGACCGTAGTCTCGAACATGGGATGGCCGCCCTGTCCCGACTGAATGCGGCGAAACCAGGCTTCCTCGGAGGTTGCGAACTTGCCCAGGGGGAACGGCACGTTGTCGGGAAAGGTGCGCATGGCGCGATTGCCGATCGCATGGCAGTTAGCGCAGCCGTTTGACTTCACCAAGTTCAGGTATTCATTCTGCGTCATATCAGCGGGAACTTTCCCCTTGCCCCCGAACTCGCTCTTGTCGGGAATCTTCATCATCGAGTACCAATAGATCGACGGATAATATTGAGCCGCAGCGGCTTCGTTCGGCGCGATGACCGCCTTGAGGTTTTCGATTTTGCCAGGAGTTGCTTTCACTTTTGGCGAATCGACCAGCCCGTACCCACGAACCCACAGGTCGTAAGTCCCATTCGGCAGATCAGGTATCGACGTAGCGGCCCTGGTCGTCGGTCACGACCATCCTGGCGAACCGAGTCGGTAGATCGCGGGTCTCGGCAATCACCCAGACACCGGCCTCGGGTCCATTGGCGCTGGTGACCACGCCACCAATGTCGTCGTTATCTATACGCACGGCCGCGCCTGTGCTTGGCTCGCCGCCCATCTGAGACGCGCATGCCGCGATAAGCGCGACAATACCGGAAGCCAGCAACATCAAACCCAACGTCTTGGTGTTTTTCATCGCAATCTCCTTAGTCGTCCGTCAGGACTTTACATGCGCCAGACCATTTACTCACAGCCGCGTCCAGCGACGTTCGTTCAGTTCCAACTTATTTCGCCAATGGATCGGGCCTCAACTGGAACTTCACGACCTTTGGCCGCGTGCCCTTGCCGCCTTCCATGTGGAATGGCGTCCGCGTGCCGGTGGTCGCCCACAGGCCTCTGCCCTTCCAGCCGCCCTTCGGGTCGTCGATTCTGCCGTCCATCCACTTGGCGTAAAATCCCAAAGGATACGGCACGCGTAGGTTGACGAACTTTCCATCCACCAGAGCCAACAAAGAATCGTTCAGATTGCCGGTGGCGATCGGCACGTCTTTGCCCAGACCGAAAGTATCGAACTGATCCACCCAGGTGTAATAGCTTGCCTCCGCGCTGCCCGGCTCTTTCAAACTCTCGAAGTTGGGTCCTGGCAGCGTGTGCAGCGTCCAGCCTTCGGGACAGTGCTTGCCAGTGGCTGTTGGGCCGTTTAGCACTTTGCACTTGCGCCGGTCAAAGCTCGCCAGATGGCCGCTCGACAGCGAAGACCAAACCACACCGTTGCGGTCGATGTCCATCCCACGGATGCCGTAGGCGCCGGCGTCGAGCGGCACCTCGTATAATTCAGCGAGCGCGGTTTCCGAAGGATTTGGCCCTGGGTTGAGTCGCACGATGGAGCTGGGAAATCCCTGGGAAGATCCCCACACCGTACCGTCCACCGGGCTCACGGCGATACCGTAAAAGCCGCCGCGACGCGCTTGTCTTTCGTCGGATCGACGGCCTGATTTGGCTCGACCCATTCGTCGCGCTTGCCGTTGCCGTTGGTGTCGAGAATCAGCGGTGTCCAGCCTTGCGACTTCTGCTCGTCGCCGGTTTCTTCGAACATCTTGCGGTTCAGCCAACCGACGACGCCGCTGGCGGGACCACCGGCGCTGGTCCAGAGCGTGTGATCGGCATCTTCCGCAAAAACCAGATGGTGCGTAGAAAAGCAGGTGCTGATCAAGGTGAACTTTTTTGTTTTCGGGTCGTACATCGATAGATGCCGGTTCGCGCTGTTGATGGGGAAAACCTTAGCCGACGGATGGCTCGATCCCTTCTTGCAAAAATCGGGATTCTCCGGCGGACGGACTCTCGCCGTAAACCACACGCGCGCCTTTTCATCCATCATCGGATTGTGTTGGTTCGATTGGCTATCCCAGATCGGCTCAGCGCCCCAGTAAGGCGACGGCGCGAGCGGGTCCGTCTTCGCGGACGGCGTGTTCGGATCGCGCACGGGATGTTTCATCTCCCAAGCTTTGTGATGTTGCGGGTCAAGCACCGGCACAAGATCCGTGCTCAATTCCGTCGAGCCGTAAATCGGCCCGTTGGCATTGACCGTCGGATTGCGCTTGTCGGTGGAAATCTCGTCGTGAAGATAAGCCTTGGGATTGCTCCAATCCCACACGTTGATGACGACGTTGCGCTCTACACCCTGGGGCCGCGGTGGTTTTGACTTCGGCACTTCGCCGGCAGCGATGCGGTCCGTCCAATCGCCGAAGAGGGCCATAGCGCGGTTCGAATCGATTCTGTCAACGGCGTTGAGCATCGACGTCATGGCCTGACCGGAAAGAATGCGCCGCTGCCAGGCGTCGGATGACGATTTGAATTCACCCAACTGTTTGGCAATTGTTCGTGTCGCTTTGTTCCCCAGTTGATGGCAAGTGTTGCAGCCATTGGTTTTTACTACGTCGAGCCACTGAGCTTGATGTTTTAGTTTTTCCGGCATGCCGTTGCCTTTTTCCCCGGTGCCGGGAAATTCGCTCTTGTCGGGAATCTTGAGCATCGAATACCAGTAGATTGCCGGATAATATTCAGCCGCCGCGGCATCGGTCGATGCAATCACCGCTTTGAGATTGAGCGTCTTCCCAGGCGCCGTCCGAACTTTCGGTGAGTCGACAAGCCCGTAACCACGCACCCAAATATTGTAATTTGCTTTCGGCAGGTCGGGAATCAAGTAACGGCCCTGATCATCGGTGACCACGATCTTGGCAAACTTGGTCGGTAGATCCGTTGTCTCAGCGATCACCCAGACGCCGGCCTCCGGACCGTTCACGCTGGTGACCACGCCTCCGACGTCGTCACCGTCGACGCGCACCACTGCACCTTGTTGGCTGCTCAGCCGGTATGGAGAGAGCATCAAGAATATCGCAACCACGCTTATCATCGAACTTACAAATAGCCATTTTGTTTTTTTCATGTTCCCTCCTTTTCCGCGATCGGACTCGGACTTGTTGCAGCATCGAGTCGAGCAGGTCTCCAACACGCGCATATATACACCACACCCGCTTCTCGGAGCAACGCACAACCACCCGCGCGCAAGAGCTAAATAGGGGGTTAAAAAAGGCAATTGACGCCGGGAACGATCCGGTGCTACTTTGTGCATGCTTCCCTTCGGATCTCCAAAAACGGCCCGTCTAAGGAGGATTCAAATGCGGAACAAATTTCTCGCCAGCGTCGCCCTGGTAGTCTTTTCGTTACTACTCGCCACCGATGTTCACGCCAACGGCGCCATAGCACTGACCGGCCAAGTCAGCTCGCAAAAAGAAAAGCTTGATGGAAGGCGTCGTCGTCGGCGCCAAAAAAGACGGCTCGACGATGACGGTCAATGTCGTCAGCGACGCCAAAGGACGATTTGCCTTTCCCGGTGAAAAACTTGAGCCCGGCCATTACGCTCTGAAAATTCGTGCGGTCGGTTACGATCTCGACGGTCCCAAGACCGTCGACGTGATCGCCGGCAAAACCGCCACCGCCAATCTCAAACTCAAAGCGGCCGAAAATCCGTCGGCGCAACTAACCGACGCTGAATGGCTGCTGAGCATACCCGGCACGGAACAGCAGAAAAATTTTCTCCTAAGTTGTAACGGCTGCCACACCATTGAACGTATCGTAAAGGCCAACAAAAGCGCGGAAGAGTGGGTGCAAGTATTTCGCCGCATGTCGACTTATGCGCCGGGCAGCAGTCCGCTCCGGCCGCAAGTGACTGTCGGGAGCGTGCAGCGCGACCGCACCCGCGGCGTCGATCCGATGGAACTCGGCGCCTGGCTTGCCAACGTGAACGCGAGCTACAACTCGAAGCAGAGTTTTCCGCTCAAAACTTTGCCGCGGCCCAAGGGCAAAGCCACGCACACGATCATCACTGAATATGATCTGCCGCGGAAGTTGGCGATGCCGCACGACGTCGTCCTAGACTCCGAAGGGCTTGTCTGGTACTCGGATTTCGGCGAACAGTTTATCGGCCGCCTGAATCCAAAGACCGGCGAAGTAACGGAATTTCCGATCCCGGTGCTGAAAAAGGGATTTCCCCTCGGGACGCTCGATCTCCAGCTGGATAAGGAACAAAATGTTTGGGTGTCATTGATGTATCAGGGCGGCATCGCCAAGTTCGACCGCAAGACGGAAAAGTTTCAGGTTTACCCGGTGCCAAAGGAATGGCAGGGCGATCACACCCAGCAATCGATGGTGAGCCCGGCGAATTCTCACGTGGACGGCAAAGTCTGGACGAACAATCAGGACACCCATGCCATCTATCGGCTCGATCTCGCCACAGGACAATACGAAAATCTCGGCGAGTTTCAGATTCCCGGCGCCGGTCGCTCGATCAACGCCTACGGCATTCCGTCGGACAGTGAGAACAATCTCTACTTGCTCGAGTTTGGCGCCAACAACATCGGCCGTATCGATGCCAAGACCAAAGAGTTCAAAGTTTTCTCGACGATCACACAAGGCTCCCGACCGCGGCGCGGCCGATTCGATGCGCAGGATCGTCTCTGGTTCGCGGAATACGGCGCCAATGGCATCGGCATGCTCGATCCGAAGTCGGGGAAAATCCAGGAATGGAAGGTGCCGATCCCCTGGAGCGCGCCCTACCACGTCGTGCCGGATAAAAACGGTGAAGTTTGGGCCGGCTCCATGTGGACCGACCGGGTCACGCGCCTCGACCCCAAGACCAGCCAGTTCACCGACTATCTGTTGCCGCGGGAGACCAACATCCGCCGAGTATTCGTGGATAACAATACTTCGCCGGTAACGTTCTGGGTCGGCAGCAACCACGGCGCGTCGGTTTTGAAATTGGAAACTTTAGACTAGGAGTCGCAAGCCGAAATGAAAAGGCCCGAGCCTAAAAGAGCTCGGGCCTTTTTTTCTGTGCAATGAAGCTGCCGCCGAATCGGATCGAAGCCGAAGCGCTAGCTTTCTTTCTCCAAGCAAAGCACCAGCTCGCCTTTTCGGACGTAAACCTGATTACAATCTTTGCGCTTTGCAAGCTCGCCGATTAATTTGATCAAGGGTTGTGTCGCACTGAGATATTCTCTGGGCGCGCCGGCCGCGAGCATCGCTTGGACGGCAGCCTCGCCGGCGATCACGCGCAAAACCAATTCTTCATCCGACACACCCGGCGCGCCAAATTTTTGCCGCACTTGGTGCAGCGAGAGATCCGGCGGCGACCATTTGCGCCAATCGTCGGCGCGCGGACGATTGAGAATCTTGTCTTTAATATTTTCATCCATCACCGCCGGCGCTTCTTTGCCCCAATGCCCAAGCGCGTACTGAATCGATTGATCGGTCACCTCCTTGTAGCGCTCGCCGGTAATGATGTTGATCGCCGCCTGGCTGCCGACGAACTGCGCTAGCGGCGTCACCATGATCGGATAGCCGAACTCAGCGCGCACCCGCCCCGCTTCCTCTAAAGTTTCCTGCAAGCGATTTTCCCTACCCATCGTGCGCAGCTGATGGCGCAAGTTGGAGATCATGCCGCCGGGCACCTGATGCAAGTACTGCGCGTGATCGTATTCGCGCTGCGCGCCAGACGGGTGGCCTTCGCGCTTGGCGATGTAAGTGAAATGCTGTTCAACCGGCTTGATCGCTTCGAGATCGACGAGCGGGTTAAAGCCGAGCGCGCGGGCGTTGGCGGCGATGTTAAAAATCGACGGCTGCGACGAACCGTTGGCCAGCGGCGGTATCGCCGTGTGCAGGGTGTCGACGCCGAGCTTGATCGCCTCGAGATAGTTGAACGGCGCCATGCCGTTGTTGCAGTGGGCGTGAAACTCGAGCGGCACGGCGCCGATGTTTTGTTGGATCAGCGGGATCAGCGTGCGGGCGCGGTCGGGAGTCAGCAACCCGCCCACGTCCTTGAAGCAAATCCGGTAAGGCTGGATCGCCGCGGCTTGGCGCGCGCGCTCGGCGTAGTATGCATCGGTGTGGCGCGGCGATACCGAATAGATGATGTTGATGACCACGTCCATGCCGAGCTTTTTCAGCGCCTCGATCTCTCGCGCCGCGGCTTCGTAGTCGTTCCACGGATCCGAGGAGCGCGTGAGCGTAATGCCATGCGCCACCACGCGCTCGATCATCAGCAATCGCACCGAGCGCGGTATTTTCTCGAAGCCGGTGGCAAGCCCGCCATGGTAGCGCAGCCGCGTGCGGCGAAACTTCTTCGCGCCCAATCCCATCCAGTCCCAAGGATTTTCTTTGTGCTCGCGAACCATCTTGATGTAGCCGGCAAAGCCAAAGAACTCCATGGACTCGAAGCCGCACCGGTCCATCTGCTCGGCGATAGCGAGCATCGCGCCGGTTTTCATGCCGAGCGCCCAAAGGCTCAACTGCCCGTCGCGCACGGTGGTGTCGATAAAGTGAAGATCGTTCATGGAACCTCGTAAATTTCACGCGCGCTCAGCATTGATTTAGATTAGCAATCGAACGGACGGGAGAATCTGCACGTAGAAGCAGAAACAACGAAGGAAGAACCAAAGCGTAAAAATATTGATCGGCGAGGCGGCGCTCATCTCCCCGAGGGTTATCACAAACTTCCGGTTTGCGTCGAGCGGAAGACAGGAATCACCACGGCAATTTGGCGCGCAGCCTACAGCGCGAAAAATACGAAAAATGGGCCGGCACACCTGCTACGAATGAACGCTCGCTTTGACAATCGCGCTGATTTGCTCGACTTGAGTGAGCTCCACGTCAGGTTCGCAAGGCAGCTCGATGAGATCAGCCCAAATTCTTTCTGCATAAGGAAGATGATCCCAAACACACATGCCGAAATTGCTCAGGAGATGAATGGGCACGTAGCTGCCCTGAATTTCATAACCGCTCCGATCCAGCGCCGTGATTGCGTTCACAGCCAAGTCGCGGCGGTCATTCGGACGCAACAAACGCACAACCTGACTTAAACAGGCAGAGCCGCTCTGGTGCGGAATCAGTTGTAAACCCGCTACTCCTGCCAGTAAGTTTTGATAGGCACGCACGCGCTCGCGGCGCGCTTGAATATTCTCACGCAGGGTTTGCATTAAATTCTTGGCGACTGCTGCTTGGAGATTGGCCATCGATTCGCGCCGATACGCTATCGGAGCTGACTCGGGACTTCGGTGTCGCAGCCCCGAGGATAATTTCAATAGCGGCGCCGTCAACCGGCGCCAACGCCACGCGCACAGCGTCGATGCGAGTTTTCCAAGCGTGGGCAAAAACTTCGGCTGGGCGAGTTGTAACCGCAAATCACTCGGCAAAAGTTTTTTATCGCGAAAAATAGCCATACCGCCGCCGAGACCGAAGCAAACTTTTTCGTTACCAAAGCTGAGAATACCGGCAGCGCCGAAGCTCCCGACCGGCCGGCCGTCGATCGTCGCGCCAAGCGCTTGCGCGGCGTCATCGATCACGCGAATGTTTTTCCGCGCGGCCAGTTCTGCGATCCCTTCGATGTCGGCGGGATTGCCAAAAAGGTGCGGCACAATGATCGCGCGGGTTTTCTGGGTCAATACCGGTCGCACCGTCTCGACCGTAAGATTGAGCTCTTCACCGACGTCCGCCAGAACCGGCGTCGCGCCCGTCGCTACAATCGGGGCAACTACGGCAGTGCAGCAAAAGGTCGGAATCACCACTTCGTCGCCCCGTGCCACTTTGCACGCGCGCAGCGCAATCTCGAGGGCCAAGCTTCCCGAACCGCACAGAAGCGCGTCCTCGACTCCAAGCTCTTGGACTAGCCGTGATCTCAGATCGTCAAGGTCTGCGCCATCGATGACGCGCCCGGAACAGAATGAACGGAGCACGCTTCGATAAATCGCGCCATTCCAATAAGGCATGGCGAGCGGCACGCGGTAAAAAAGCGGAGCTAAATTCACGGCTTCAGTCTTTATATATTTTTCGCCGGGGCGAAAAGATGCATCGCAAATTCCGACACCTCGGCTTCAACAAATAAGGATCATCCCAGCGCGTCCACCGGTCGAAAAGCACGCGGAGACGTGGGACACTATGTCTACTTGTACTTAACATCGAGAGTTATACAATTTAGGCGAATCGATTAGCACGCCGATCTCGGCTGCATCTGACGTCTACGGCTTGGTTCGATTGACCAACTGGGAGGAAAATCATGCGCGCGATCTCCGATCCGAACCGTGACCTGACGCGGCGGCAGAAAAAATCCTTTCGCGTCGGAATTCTTCCGTCTTTGTTGATCTTATTCGTTTTTGAAAATATCGGCTGCAGCAGCGCCAAACCACCAACCGGGATCTTGTCCCAAGCGGAATTGGACGTGCGCGCGGCGAGCGAGGCGCGGGCTGATGAGCTCGCGCCGATGGATTTACAAAGCGCCAGAGAGAAGCTCGAAGCGTCTAAAAAGGCGATGGCCGCCAAAAAATACGACGACGCGCGTCGGCTCGCCGAAACCGCTCAAGTCGAGGCCGAGCTCGCAGCGGCCAAGGCCGAAGCGGAAATTACCCGCCGGGCGGCGGACGATCTGCGGCGCCGGCTCGACCCGTTTCGGTCCGAAAGCGAACGCGCTACAGGGCTGCCATCATCACCCGTTTCCACCAAGGAGTAGTTTATGAAGCCCAATGTCTTTCTCGATCCCAGGTGCCTTGGCGCGGTGCTCTTATCGCTGGCGATTTTATCGTTGGGTTGCGGCGCCGTAAGCAATCCAGCGTTGCAGCGGGCGCGCGACGACTACGATCGCGCGCGGCAAGACCGCGAACTAGTCAGACGCGCCGGAGTAGCACTGGATAGGGCGCGGTTAACGCTCGATCAAGCCGAGCGTGTATGGACAACAGAGAACGACGTTGTTGAAACGGAGCATCTTGCCTACATCGCTGAGAAAAGAATCGAAATAGCGCGAGCAATCGCCAGACGGAGGATGGCGGCAGACGACATCCAACAACTCAATTCCCGCCAGTAGATTTTCTGGTATTGAACGGCATGGAGCCGCGGCGGCGCTTATGACCTCGCGCCAGCTTTACTCGACAGATCGCTCGGCTGATCGGTGTGAGTGAGTTTACTGCCGCCGTTCGTGACTGCTTGCTGAATGCGCTGCCACTCGTCGCGGTATCCTTGAGTATGGCCGCGAAAGTGCGGCATGACGTAGCGCGCGAAAAGCTCATAAGAGTGCCGCAGCTTTTCCGTGCTCGCCCACTCATGTGTGGTCAACATAAGCCCGCCGAAGCCGCCGGTTTCCGTCTGCATGCGTTCGATCTGCGCGATCGCGTCGTCCGGCGTGCCGATAATCCAGTCGCGCCGGTCGGCGCCGGAACGCGGCGTGATTTCTTGCGCCGGCTGTCCAGGGTACGCCTCGTAAGGAGCTTTCAGACCGATGGCGAAAAAATACTGCATGTCGCGCGCGACATTCTCCTCGACATCGCGCCACGCTCTTCCCGGCTGTCGGCGAGATACACGCAGGTTGCGATGCGCCAATTGTCGCGCGAAGTTTGCGTGCCGTGACTTCGCTGGCGATACGCTTCGACGTCATTCCATTGTTCCGCCTTGGTTTGATTGTTTCTCTTATTTTTCCCCGCCGGCGACAGAAACAGCATGCCGTACTTGCCGGCCAGTTCGAGGCTCACCGGATTCCCCGACGACGCGATCGCGAGCGGCATGCGCGGCTGTTGGTAGGAACGGAGCTGCAAGCGCATTTGATGGATCTTCCAGTACTGACCGTCGTAGTCGATCGGCTCGGGCGATTCGAGCAAGCGTACGATGATATCCACCGACTCAGCCATCATCGGGTAGAGCTTTTCAGTAGCGAGGCCGAAAAGATTCTTGTCCGTGACCAGAGCGCAGGGGCCGACGCCGAGAATAGCGCGGCCCTTCGTGAGATGATCGAGAAACGCCATCCGCTCGGCGACGTGAAACGGATGATGAAACGGCACGCTGATGACCGACGTGCCAAGGCGAATGCGGTGGGCATGCGCCGATGCTTTGGCCAGAGCCATTTCCGGCGCGGGCATGGTTTCCCAACCGCCGGAGTGATGCTCGCCGATAAAGAACTCGTCATAGCCAAGCTCTTCCGCATAGTGGATCAGCGAGATATCGCGATCGAACGCCAGCGACGGATTTTCTGTCGGATGATGCAGCGGCATCATGAAGATTGAGAATTTCATAGTCCGGCCCCTTCCCCTTTAATCTCTACTGCGGAAACGGGACGGGGAGCAAGAGGAACCGTGCAGGCGAGATCCAGGGCAATGGC
Source organism: uncultured delta proteobacterium (assembly GCA_963755715.1). Classification (GTDB taxonomy): domain Bacteria; phylum Desulfobacterota; class Binatia; order UBA9968; family UBA9968; genus DP-20. Next base: position 45,097 of record CAVWLW010000033.1, on the reverse strand, counting down.
ACATGCAAGCGACCGACAGATGCTCCTGAACCTTTAGCGAAACAGTCTCGCCGGCTCTAGGGTCGACACCAGCCACTGGTACAGCGCTATGTCCCGGAACTGCTTCGCTTTTCCGCACCAGGAAACCAACCGCCGTATTTGACCAGGCCGCGCAGATATTCGATCTGACCGGCGTGGCGCGTGTTGCAATTGATGACGCTGGCGAGACGGACGCTGAGGGTGGGCAATGGAGAGTATTGCGGTTCGTTGAGGACTCGGTTCAAATCGGCGTTGGTAACAGTCGACAAGTAGTCTTTGGTTTGCGCGAAGACGGCGTCGAGATAATCGAGCAACAATGTTTTGTCCGTGACAGTAAACGCATCGACTTGCTCGCGGGATTGCCGATGGCCGGAGCCGTAATCCCGCGGATTGGGAGCCATACCGAAGCGCTCGTGCCAGCGATCGGTGATCCACAACTGCGGTCGCTCGAGAAGCCCAGAAAAATTAGCGTCCTGGACCCGCGCGATGTGCCAAGTGAGCCAGGCGATATGCGGTTTGGGTGGGGCGAGCATTTCGTCCGCGCTTAAGTCGCTGATCGCCTCGCGCACCATTTGACGAACGCGACCCAAAGCACCCAACACCAATCCGGCGCTTTCCATATTTCACCTTTCAGGAATTCAGGCAGAGTTATTCCGCCACGATCGCTTTGACTTTGTCGCGAACTTCGAGACCCTTTTCTTTCATCAGCGGCAGATAGTTGGCGTTGAACCATTTTTCCAGTGCTTCCGTGTAAGCCCGGCGCTCGCGCAAGCGGTCGTACCAATCGGGAATATGAGGCCGCTTGTCCCAGAGAAATTGCAGTTGCAGATGATCGAGCCGGGTAATGTACGGCGCGTAGCCGATATCTGCGAGGGAAAACTCATTTCCGGCGAGCCACGATGATTCCTTTAATGAAGCCTCCATGTCCGCGAGCAATTTGTCGAAGCGCTGGATCGCCTCGGGAAAGAAGCGCGACTCGACGCCTTTGGTAACGTTCTCCCAGCTCTTTTCCCGCTTCACCGGATCGGGCATCTTTTTGTGGAATTCTTCGAGCGCTTCCATGCCGATGGCAAGCTTTTGATAACGAAACGCGATCGCCGAGCTGACGACGCTGGTCGCCGCGTGTACGCCCTCATCAAGCTGCTTGGTCCACAAGCGCATGCGTGCGCGCCCCAGCGCATTGACCGGTTTAAGCTTCGGCTCAAGATAGGCGTCGTCGAGATATTCGCAGATGACCGTGGACTCGATGATGATATTCCCATCGTCTACGAGGGTCGGCACCACAGCATTCGGATTGAGCTTCAAATATTCCGGTTCCTGTTGATCGCCGGCGCGAAGATTCAAATGATGGCCTTCCCACGCAAGCTTTTTCTCCGCGAGCGTGAATCGAACTTTTTGCGCGCACACCGACATGTCGTTGTGATAGAGCTCGATCATCCAATCTTTCCTTCAGCTAGGGTGCTTGCCGAACGCACACCGTTAGCTTCGTTCCGAGGCCCTGTCGTGATCATTGAACCTATTTCTGCAAATAACTAGTTGATCCCTTATCGAAGAAAATCGTGTGCTTTGATTCCTGTGGCATCGGCGATCCGATCGTTAAAGTTGTACAGACAAATCACGTAGATGATGTCGAGGATATCGCGATCGTCGAAGCCGTGTGAGCGCAAGATTTTGATGTCTTCCTCCCCGACGCTCGACGGTGCGATGGTGAGCTTTACAGCGTAGTCCAACATCGCCCGCTCATTCGGCCGGCAAATCGACTTTGGTGTAGTCCTGCTTGATCGCTTCGACGAACGGATCGTCGTCGGTCTCTGTACGGAGAGCCTCTCCGTGAGCGGTCGTTCAATAGCTACAGTGATTCGTCGCCGACACGACGGTCGCGATCATTTCGCGCTGGCGCCGCGTAATAGTTCGACCGCCCGTGCATGATCTCAGCGCCTAGGTCGCTCCACGCCATGAGAGCGTCGGGATTCAAACTCTGCACTTGGCGCACCATCGCGACTTTTCCCCTCGCCGCCGAAGGCCCGCCGCCAGCGACTCGTAAACTTCTTTGAGCTTGCCGGTCGCCTCTGCGGCGGAATGGTTCTGATGTAAGGCATCGCTAATCCTTTTTCGGTCGACAGCCTATCTGGGCGTACTTGGCGTGCGGCTGACATGAACGCATCTCCGCCAATCATCTCAGTCAGCCATCTGTCGTCTCTTCCTCGGAGTTGTTCCGCGCAATCTAAGCATCCCTCACTTTAATCATCTTCACGGTAATCCACATTCTCTCTCAATCAACCGGATCTAATCCTCCGTCCACGCATCGTCATAAAATTCATGCGGGTTGAAGTCGAGCACCAATCCCTTGCGCTGCTGCAAAAGTTTGTCGTAGATCAGCCCGCCGATGGCCGCGGCGCCGATGCCCCAAAACGCGCAGTTTTTGAAATAGGTGATTTGAGAAGCGTCGGTCCGTCCGTTTTTTTCACCGCGAATCACCTCTCCGGCGTCGACGATCTTGCGCGCGATATTCGGACGATCGAGTGAGGCTTCCCAAAACACTGCGGTCTTGTCCAGTTCTTCCTGTCCCCAAACATTGGTCATCAAAATGTCGGCGCGCTCCAGAGTCCGCTCGTCGATCTCACGGCGCATTTGGTCGACATAGCCTCTCTTTTTCAATCCGATGTTGCTCGAAACGATCGAGGTGACATGCTGGCCGGGAACCAGCCAATTACCGTCAAAGACAGGAACGTTCGAATTGGTCGCGCACACGATCACGTCGGCGCCGTCGACCACCTCTGCGGCAGAATCAGCGGCGCTGACTTCGATACTCAAAACCGCGCTCATTTCCGCAGCGAACTTTTCTCGGGTTTCGCGGGTCGGGCTGAAGACACGCACTTTATTGATCGATTTCCGAATACAGGTGAGCGCGAGGAGGTGCAGTCTGGCCTGATCCCCGGCGCCGAAAATCCCCGCGACCCGGCAATCTTTGCGCGCGAGCAGATCGGTCCCGACCATCGAAGCGCAGGCCGTCGGCATCGCCACCACGCTGTTTGCATCCGGCAGCTCTTTGGGATGCATTTCGCCGATTAGAATGAGTTTCAAAGCCGCGGTGTCGCTGTCGTAAAGCACCAGCACCGGGCGGCCGCGGCGCGGATATTTTTGTTTGTCGCCGAAAATGCGCACAAGCTCCGCGTGCGCCATGATGCCCGTCGTGCCGTAAGCCGGCGCGGCGCCCTGGTGTAAAGTAATTCGTACGTTCTTCGGCGTATGCGTGCGCCGCCGAAGCTCCGCCACCAGCGGGTCCTGCGCCCAATTGCGAAACGCCTCGATCATAGCATTGACCGCCTCCGCCATGGTGAGAATACCGCGATGATCGTCCGGTTTTGCTAGAATCGCCACTGGCGCCGCCATCGATCCTCCTTGGGTCGTTTACTCGATCACTTGGACAGTCACGTCGCCGACAACCCGCGCGACGCAAGCGAGTCTTTCGTCCGGCCCCGCGTTCATCATTTCGAGGGTCAATTCCTCGTTCTCATTCTTTTCACTCAGCTGTTCTTTACCGGAAAGGATCTTCACCCGGTCCGTGCCGCAAATCGCTTCGGTGCAGTCGTGGCGCAGCTGCAAGCCGTTCTGGATCGCCGAAACCAGGATCGTCGTCCCCGCCGCCACTTCAAACGACTGGCCGACCGGCATAAACGTCACTTTCGGCATAGCTCAGGCCGCCATGCTTTTGATGCGCTCGATCGCTTCATTGATCATCCACTCGGGGGTCTCGTTGGCGCCGATGATACCCACTTTCTCTTTTCCCCGCAGCCAGTCCAACCTGAGGTCGTCGACCTTTTCGATTTTGTGCACGTCCGCATTGAAAGCGCGGGCGACTTCGATCATTCGGGTCGTCATGCCTTCGGTCCAGCCGAAAATAATTATCGCATCGACTTGTTTAGCTAGCTTTTCTACCTCCGGAAGTCGCTGCAGCGAGTCGATGCAGGCAGTGTTGCGAACCTGGACGTTGGCGAAGCGCTCGAGTATGCGCGCCATAATTTTCTTGTACGTTTCCAGCCAGAAGGTCGTCTGCACGATCACGCCGATGGGCTCGAAACGAGTGAGCCGAATCGAATCGACTTCTTCCTCGCGCTCGACGATAAAAACTTCTTTGCCTTTCGCTCGCGCGATCCCCTGCAACCTCGGGATGCCGTGATGCGTGCGACTGCTGAGAACCACCAGATGACAGCCGGCGTTCAGCAGCTCGATCTCCGCCTCTTCCTGCTGCGTGACAAAAGGACAGGTCGCGTCGGCCAGCAGGGTGAGGCCTTTCTCACGCGCCTTTTCTCTCACCTCGGGCGGCGCCCCGCGCACGCCGTAAATCAGTTTTTCACCGGCGTCTATCGATTCCATATCACTGGTGGAGCGAATCCCCTGTTCGCCCAGCCCTTCCTTTTTGAAAGCAATGAAATCCAGATCGGGTCTGAGCGACCAGACTGCGAGACCGTCGCCGTGCTTCGCGACCATCTTCTGATGCACCGCGCCGGCGCGATGAACGCCGACGCAGAGCCCGCTCGGAGGGATTCCTTTGACGTTACTCAAGTCGCCTTTCAGAATTTGCATGAGTATTCCTCCTCCGAAGCCAAAACCGGATCAGTACCTGTTCACGTCTAGATCACCACGCGGAAAGATTCTCTCGGAGTCCTTCGACACGCTCAGGATGAACGGAAAAACAATTGAAAGGACGAAGAACTATCCGTTCGTGCCGAGCCTCTCGAAGCACGAGAACCCTTTCGTCACCACCCTGCTCAATGCTTCGACGTGCTGCCCACCGTCGTCACTGTGATGTGCGACAGCGGCGAAGTCGCCGACGCGCCATGCCAATGACGCTCTCCGGCTTTGATATGGACGACATCGCCAACCGTGATATCACGCTCTTCAGTTTCACTCGCGACTTTTCCCTTTCCCGCTGTGACGACAAGAATCTGATCGCAGTCGTGCACATGCCAGCCAGTCGTTGCGCCAACCCGGAAATTGACCACGTTACAGCGGAAATTCTCCGACTGCCCGTCGCCAATAATTGCCTGCCGCGTCCGGCTCACTGCTCCACCCGTCCAGCCGGCGATGGGCGTCGCCGTGTCCATCGGCTTTTCTTCAAGTTCACTCATTTTGAGTACGCGCATTTTTGATCTCCTTTCAGGATTACGCCACAAGTACACCTCCCGTACGGAAAGCGTCAAGCGTCCAGCCGCGCAAAATATGGAGTGACCGCAGGCATTCATGCAGCCGGTCATATCCCATGGACCTCTGCCACGCGGGTATGTCGGAGATATATAGATATATTGATCAGGTACATTGAAACGACGACGAGTGTAAAGTCATTGACACCTTGCTGATCGAAAAGATAAATTTCAACGGACGACGATTTGACGGTGCTGAAAAACAGAGCAGGAGTTTTTGATGTTGCTTGAACGCGGTCAGCCGTCCATTAAGAGAGCGATGCTAGCTAGAACTCCGCCCGACCTGCGAACACTGCAACAGGCATTGCCGCCAAGTTCAGTCGAAGCACGCATTTGCACTTATGAATGTACGTTCTGCCCAACGTGCGTTGACAGAGTGCTTGATAACGTCTGCCCGAACTGCGGCGGTAGGTTCGTTCCGAGACCCATCAGGCCATCGAGGAACTGGACGGGCGACAACTTCCTCGGCACGAACCCCGCGAGCACCAAGATTAAGCACAGGCCAGTATCCCGCAGCTCATGCGAAGTTCGCGGCTTCTATCCAAAATATTCCACCGGAGAAGCGGTAGAGACCACTTTTACTGATACACGAAGCAATGACCCAAATAACAAGCAGTGAGCTAACGATTCGAGACGCTCTGCTCGCCGAAGTCCGGTTCTTTGTGGAGCGCGCCCGTAGTTGTCCTGGAGTCCGGCGTATCGCTCTCGTCGGTTCATTGGCGACAGACAAACAAAATCCAAAGGATGCGGATTTGTTGGTCACTGTGGATGATGATGCCGATCTCAAGCCGTTGGCGACTGCAGGCCGAAGACTGAAGGGGCACGCGCAGAGCAGAAATAAAGGTGCTGACATCTTCCTGGCTGATCCGGCGGGCAATTACATTGGCCGCATCTGCCACTGGCGCGAGTGCTACCCAGGGAAACGTATGTCGTGTGACGCGCGCCATTGCGGTCGTCGCCCTTACTTGCACGACGATCTTGATGACGTGACCCTCAATGCATCTTTGATCAAAGCACCGCCGCTTGAGCTTTGGCCGAAAATTGTGCGACGTATTGAACTGCCCAGCGACGTGGAGACGCAGCTTGTTCAGCCGATGGAAATACATCACGGATGAAGGCAGTACGGCGCTTAGGACGACTTTGCCATGAATCTAAGTTTGTATGTTTTGGCAAGTATGCGATATGTAGACACCCGCCTGGATATCCACGCTAATACAGCAAGCAGGGATATGACGGACTTCGGGCTAGACGATTTATCTAACCGAGCAGACTGTTCGACGATGCCTGTTAAACACGTCGGTTTTAGCTTCGATTTACTTGACGCGCAAGTATTCAACAAGAGGTGCGCTATGCCGGTTCCACAACCACTCGTCACGCGGTCAGAAAAAGTCATGAGCGGTGCCGTCGTTTTCTCCGGCACGCGCGTCCCGGTGCAAACGCTTATCGACTATGTCGAGGAGGGAGGTCGGCTTGACGATTTTCTCGCTGATTTTCCAACTGTCAGCCGAGAACATGCGGTGGCTGTGTTGAAGCTTATGAAAGACTGGTCCGCTTAATTCACCCAACCCGCTTCCGACACGACAACTCGATTTCCTTCCGGGTCAGTGAATTGAATCTGGCCACTGCCCGCCTCCGAAACCGCCACACCGCCATCCTGCAACCGCTTTTTGGTGCCCGCAAGATCGCTCACTTGAATGCCGAAATATTGCACGCCGCTCTTCGGCCGCACTTGTGACTTGGTCAATAGCAACGTCACCGTGCCGTCGCTCAGGCGGACCGTTCCATCATCCGTCCAGCCGACGAGCTCGAGATCGAACTGCCGCTGGTAAAATTCACAGGCCGCAGCCAAATCAGGAACTTGCACGGCGAGCAGACGCACGCCGGGAAGTTTCTTTTCTTCTCTACCGAGAAATCCGCGAGAGGAAAGATCGACGTTATTGCCCCAAGGATCGAGGAACCGGACCTCGGCAGGCCGCGCCCCTTCGGGGCCGCCGACGCCGGCGGAAACCTGCGGCGTAGTACCGCGAGTTAATCCAGCCGGCAGTTTCGCCACTGCTCGATCGAGATCATCCACCATGAAGCCATAGTGATGGATCCCGATCGTCAATTCATTTTCGCTGCCGTCGGCTCGGTGCGTTCCCGCCATCGCCACTTCCACCGCCGCTCTTTGCAGGAAAGCCAAGTTGAAAAGCGGATCGATCACCATACGCGAGCCGCTAGGAAAGACCTTGCACTCCTCGAAGCCGAAATACTTCTGATAAAAATCGCTGAGTTTCTTAGGTTCCGCCGAAATGAACGCGATATGCCTGAGCTTTCCCATGATTCACCTCCGGGAAGGATGTTTCATTTATAAGCCCTGCTTCGCAGAACTGTCAATGAATCTAGAAAGAGAATATTGCTGGAAACAATCTCAAGCCTGAATTGCAGTTGACAGCCGAAATCGCAATCAGCTACGTTTTGCCCCGGATTGCTAATTGGGCGGACTGTAATCGAAGGAGGCAAATAGCATGAAAAAGATCTACGGACGAACTTTCTTGGCAATGGCACTGGCGTTTCTACCCTGCGCAAGCAACGCCCAAACCCTGGTAAGCGAACGCTCGATCTCGGCTAATGCGGCGCTTGAAATGGCGACGGTGGCGCTGGAAGCGTGCCGTAAGCACGGCAGCGTCGTGACGATCACAGTGCTGGACCGCGCCGACCGGGTCGTGGTCAGTATACGCGACGACGGCGCGAGCCCGCACAGCGTCGAGCACAGCCTGCGCAAAGCGCACACGGCGTTAACCTATGACATGTCGTCCGCCGAATTCGGCAAAAACGCCGCAAAGAATCCCGGCAATGCAGGACCGCTGCATTTAGCGAATATCACTACTGCAGCGGGCGGTCTGCCCATACACGCGGGCAATTCGTTGGTCGGTGCGATCGGCGTATCGGGCACGCCAGGCTCGAAGGGCGGAGGAACCGAGGACGCTGCGTGCGCGCAAGCAGGCATCGACCGTATCGCGAAAGGCCTCACCGGCAATTGACGCGTAGTTTCAGGGTCCGCGAACGTGGTTAAGATTGGTTAGTCGTAGAAGATCCCATACGCGCTCAGGTGGTCCTGCGCGACGGCGCGTAAGGCAAATATTTCTTTGCGAACTGATTTTGATTGGCTTTTGCCGTGCCTTGCAACAAAGTTAATAAACGGAATAGGTTCTAAATGTTGTCATGAAGATTGCTCAAATCAACAGCGTTTATATCTCTGTTCCACCGAAGACGCACGGCGGAACGGAGCGGATCGTCTATTATCTCTGCCGGGAGCTTACTCTTCGCGGGCATCATGTAGAGCTTTTCGCTTCGGGAGACTCAAAAGTTGAGTGCGAGCTCCAAGCTGTTTTACCGATCGCCAGCCAGGATGATCCAAAGTCCACGTTTTATCTTGAAAAGGAGTTCGAGGCACGAAATACCTACAACCTTTATCGTCAGGCCGAACGTTTCGATGTGATTCATGCTCACTGGACGACCCTGGCCCCTTATTTCTCAGCTTTCGTGAAAACGCCCACCTTGGTCACTTACGCTTATATCGAGAAGGAACTGCACGAATATTATCGAAAACACTTCCCGCATTGCCTGCCGGTCTGTGTCAGCCAGGCTCAAAGGAAAATGCTGGGAGACGAATCGCTCCCGGTCGTTTATAACGCCGTCGATCTGGACGAGATCTCGTTTAACGACCAGCCGGAAGATTTCTTCATCATCGTCGGTCGAATGACGCCGGGGAAAGGCATTGCCGAGGCGATCCGCGTTGCCAAGAAGGCTGGAGCGAGGCTCGTCATTATCGGCCATGTCACCACTCACCTGCCTTGGAGCGAGGAGTACTTTCTCAAAGAGGTCAAGCCGCACATCGACGGAGATCGCATCCGCTATATCGAGCGGCTGGCCTATCACGATCTCGTGGCAATGATGGGCAAGGCCAAAGGCTTCCTTTTCCCCCTTCAGTGGGACGAGCCGTTCGGCATGGTCGTGATAGAAGCCATGGCTGCGGGAACTCCGGTGCTGGCCTACCAACGGGGCTCAATGCCGGAGTTGATCAAGAACGGCGAGACCGGCTATCTGGTCGAAAACGAAGATGAGATGGTCGAGATGACTCATCGGGTCGAGACGCTGGATCGCGCGCGCTGTCGGAACTGGGTCCAAGAGCGTTTTTCTGTGGAACAAATGGTGAATGGTTATGAGCGGCTTTATAGAATGGCCGCGAGCACACGCCTGAACCGAGTGCTCAAGTCAAAGAGCAGTCATGCCCGCTAGGAAATGGAACCTTCAGCGACTTCGAAGCGAGAGTAGTTATTGGCGCTCTTGCATCCTTATCACTGCGGCCCATTTTGATCTATTCGGTTGGATCGGCCAGCGGGAAAGAAGCCTTAAAGCTCTGGCTGCGCATCTCGGCGGAAGTCCAGCCGGGTGGCAGATTTTTCTTAACGCGCTGTGCGCCATGGGTTTAATGCGAAAGCGCGGAGAAAAATATGCCAATTCTCCCTTCGCTTCGCGTTATCTCAGTCGCGGCGGAGCAACTTTTCTGCTGCCCGATTACGACGCTTGGGACACTTGGGGCGGACTTGCTTCGGCCCTTAGCGCTGACACGAGACCCATGATCCAGAAGCCTTTCTTCTCCGATCAGAGGAAAGCCAAGCGATTGCTTCACAGTCTCGATCTCGATGGCCGCGAGATTGCGCCTTATTTGATCGAAAAATTACCCTTGGCCCGCACCGAGACTCTGCTGGACGTCGGTGGCGGGCTTGGAGCTTTTTCCGTGGCTTTTTGTCGTCGTTATCCTAACCTGCGAGCGACCCTCGTCGAGCATCCGCGTATTCTTCCTCTGGCGCGCGCTGCGGTCAGGCAAGCGGGTATGGCGAACAGAGTGCGGGTCATCGGGGTGGATTTCTTACGGCATGCGCTGCCACGGGGATTCGATACCGTATTTGTTTCCAATGTCCTTCACGCCCACGGGATCGAAGAAAACCGCTCTCTGCTGCGGAAGCTTTATCGCTGTCTGAACCCCCAAGGTCATTTGATCGTGCGCGACGTATTCATGAGTCGGGACAGAACCGCTCACGAGTGGGCCGCGTTATTTTCCGTCTTGCTTCTTTTACACACGCCCCGAGGACGCTGTTATGCACGTGAAGAGATTCTTGGGTGGCTGCGCCAATCCGGATTCGCACGTATCAAAGGACCTTTCCGTTCCAGCCCCGTTCCTTTTGATCCGGACTCCGTTTTAATAGCTATGAAAAGCTAGGCATCCAACATTCCGCAATTGGCATACGTCTTTGTCTCTAGAAAACGTCTTCGTGCTCTTGGGGGTGGTTGATTAGACTCGCGTGTTCGTCGAGCAAGCCACGCGCGCGAGATTAAGGGCAAAGAGCAGGGAGCGATGCACGGCAAGCGCGGCCATGGAGGGAGCAAGATTCGTGATCGTTATGCGCATTAAGTTCAGGATTCGCGGGCTAGGAAATCCCTCGGGAAATTTCACGTTTTGAGAATTCTCGAAGCGTCGATCTTGGTGCGGTCTCAGGGTTTTCGCCGCGTCAGGCGATCTTTAAGCCTTCCTAGAGCATGAGAGAGGGGGGATGCGCCGGAAGATAAATGAATTAGCCAATGCATCGTGTCGAAACTTTCTAGTTTGGATTCGCCGAGCAAAAAACAAAGGGGCGGCTGTGTAAACAACCACCCCTTTCTGAAACAAACGTTAACGACGTTCTTCCTATGCTTCGATAACTTTCTTCCACTTGTTGTAGATCTTCTCCTTCAGCTCCGGAGAAGATTCGGCTACCGGCGGGAAGTCTTTCATCCACTCGAACGGCCGGCAGGCATCGATCACCGCGCGCGAGTTGAAGCCCTTCTTGCCCGGTTGGATGCGCGGATCGAGCGGGCCGCTCCAGCAACGGCGGAGGATTTCAATCGACTCCACCGGATCGGAGCGGCTGGCTAACGCCCAGATTACATCGAAGGTGTTGGTCGGATCGATGTCTTCGTCGACGACGATGACGTAACGGCCAAGATAAGCGCCGGCGTGAACTTGCGACGCAGCAAGCATCGCCTGGCGCGCATGGCCGGGATAGCGCTGTTTGATCGAGATGATATTGAAGAGGCGGCCGCCGCCGGCTTCGTGACACCACACCCCTTTGACATCCGGCACGCCGCATTTCTCGACCTGCTCCCAGATCAACGCCGCCTTCACCATGCATTTAGCGATGGAATAATCCGACGGCGGGCGGCCGGGACGAGCACAGCAGAGAATCGGCTCGTTTCTGTAGTAAACGTTTTCGACGCGAATCACCGGCTCGGGACGGCTCGAACTGGCGTAGTAACCGGTCCATTCGCCGAACGGACCTTCGGTCTTTCTGTCCGTCGGATCCATCCAACCTTCGATGACGATTTCCGCATTGGCCGCAAACGGAAGCCCGGTGGACTTCCCTTCAATAACTTCAACGGGAGCGCCTTTGAGACCGCCCGCGTAATCGAACTCGGAAACGCCGTAATCGATTTCGTTACCGGATACCATGAACAAAACCGGGTCTTGACCAACGGAAACGACGACCGGGCAAGGCTTGCCGCGTTCGAAGTATTTATTGCGCTGGATGCTGCCGTGCTTGCCGGGCGAAATATAAAGCCCCATGCTGTTCTTGTCGTGCACCATGCCGCGATAAGCGCCGAAATTAACCCAGCCTTCGTCCGGATCGCGCGTGGTCACTAAACAGGCAGTGCCGATGAAGCGACCGCCGTCAAGCTCGTGCATGAACGGCACGGGAAATTTGAGCAAATCAACTTTGTCGCCGGAATCCACGTTCTCGAGAATGGGGCCTTTGGTGACGACTTTATGCTTGATCGGCTCATGGCTCACTAGCTTTTGGCGGAAGGCGCGAACCAAATCGAGACTGGAAAGGTTCATGTCCAGGCCCAAATTTAAAGCCATGCGTTTGAACGAAGCGTTTTGGGCGAACAGAGTGCGGAATCCTTTCGGATAACCCGGGACGTTGTCAAACAAAACCGCCGGCGTCACGCCGCTCTTGGACTCACGGGCAAAGATCTCGGCAAGCGTGCCCATTTCGAGATTCCAGTCGACGCCATCGACCTTTTTCAGCTCGCCGATGCTGTCGACGATTTCCAACCAATCACGCAAATCGGTGTATTTCGGGGTCTTCCCCGCTTTCATGTCATCTTCGGCTAACTTTCTAGCCTCTAGTGCTGTCATTGGACAGTCTCCTTTCAAATTCTGTTTCCGGGATTCTAGTCCCCCAACATGGATTCATCAATACCTTCTTTATCATCCGCTGGAAGCCCATTGCAACTTTTAGGATCCAACTGCAAGTAGACTTTGTCGCCCGGACTAACCGAGTTAAAAGGATGCGTGTGCACCGCGAGCAAATCGTCGCCGACCGCGACTTTGCACTGATAAGCATCGCCCATGAAGATCGCTTCGGTGATTTTGCCTTCCAGAACATTTTCCAGCCCCTGCGGCCGTTCCTTATATAAGGGAATGTTTTCGGGGCGAATCGATATCACTGCGGCTTGGTCCTGCTTCAAGCCCGGCGCCGGGATGAAAGAGAGCAGGCCTTTTTTGGTTTGAATCTTTCCGGGTTGCGCATCGCCGTGGAGCTCGACGATTTTGCCGTCGATCAAGTTGGTCAGTCCCAAAAACGTCGCAGTGAAGCGGCGCGTCGGACGGGAATAAAGCTGATGCGGCGCGCCGACTTCAATCAGCGTGCCGCCGTACATGACCGCGATCTGATCGGAGATGGCCAAGGCTTCGGCTTGATCATGGGTAACGAAAATGGTCGTGATGTTGGTTCGGCGTTGCAGCGCTTTGATCTCCGACCGCATCTGTACGCGCAACTTCGCGTCAAGATTGCTTAACGGCTCGTCCAGCAACATCACTTTGGGCTCGTTGACGAGCGCGCGCGCGAAGGCGACACGCTGCTGCTGGCCGCCGGAGAGTTTCGGCGCCGGGCGGTCTTCCAAGCCGTCGAGTCCGACGATTTTCAATACATCGCCCACTCTACGCTTAACCTCATCCTTAGGGCGTCGCTGGATGGTCAGCGGATAGGCGACGTTTTCGGCCACAGTCATATGCGGCCAGATCGCGTAGGACTGAAACACCATGCCGATCGGCCGCTTGTTGGTCGGCACGTAGACTCGCTCTCCGGAAGCGAACACCGTCTGGCCGGCAATGCTGATTTTGCCTCCATCCGGCCGTTCCAAACCGGCCACGCAGCGGAGCGTTGTCGTCTTGCCGCATCCGCTGGGGCCGAGAAAGGTGTAGAGCGACCCCTCGGGAATATTTAGCGTTACGCCCTTGAGAACATGCACCCGCTCTTTGTCCTCGCCAAAGTATTTTTCCAGCGAAGCGATCTGCACCATATCTCTTTTTTCTGCCATGTCTCCTCCCAATGACCCGCTGCCGCGTAGCCCGCGCCAACATCAAGTTTCAAGATGAATGATTATTCCGCGATACCGATCTTCGCGCCGAGCTTGCGCGCGGTGAACGCCATAGCAACGAGCAAAAGCACCATCAACACACCCAGGGCACACACATAGGTATATTGGCCGCCCTCCCAAAGATCGAATGCCATGATCGAAAGTACGGTACTATTATAGGAATAAAGCAAGATCGAGGTCGAAAGCTCACGCAGCGCGATGATGCTGATATAGATCCAACCGGCGGTAAAACCGGGCATGAGCAGCGGCAGGATGACTTTCCTGAAAGTTTGAAACCACGTGCCGCCCGCGGTAAACGACGCTTCTTCCAATTCCTTGTTGATCTGAATCATCGACGACGACGCCGCGCGAATGCCGTACGGAATAAATTTCGTCATGTAAGCCAGGAGCAGGACCCAAATCGTTCCGTAGATGGGTATCGGCAAAGTGAGATAAACCCAGATCAGGCTTACGCCCAACACGATTCCCGGCATGGCGATCGGGATAAAGGTCATATTGTCGAGAAACGCTCTTCCCGGCAATTTCGTCTTGACGGTAATCCACGCGATCACCGAGGTCAGCAACATAACCAGCGTCGCCGACCCGACGGACAGATAAAAACTATTCTTAAAAGCAGTCAATGCAAGGGGATAATTGAGAATATATTGATAATTGGCCCAGGTCATTTTCCGCACCAGTTCCATGGATGGCACGCCGTAATAAGGAATGAACGAGGACCAGAGCAAGACGAACACCGGCAAAATGACCGCCAGGAAAAAAATTACGAACGAGATTCCCAGCGTCAAATACTTCCAGCTGCCGAGATCGATCACCCGGGGTCGATAGCCCTTGCCGGTGACCGTCGCGTAGCGCTCTTCCTTGCGCGTGATCCTACCATAAATAAGCACGCCGACTGTGCTGATGACCAAGAGCGTCACCGCGTAAGCGCCGGCCAGGCCGAAGTCAGAAGGAAACTGATGAATAGCCAGAAAAATCTTGGTGGTAAAAACCGAGATCTTGGCCGGCACGCCGATCAGCGCCGGCACCTCGAAGGCTTCGATGCCGCGCACGAAGTTGATCAACAGAACGCTGAACATCGCCGGGCGCATGAGCGGCAGCGTGACCTTCCAAAAAGTTTGCAGAGTGCTCGACCCGGCGGTGAGCGCGGCTTCTTCGAGAGATGTATCCATGTTGCGAAACGCCGCCGACATCAAGAGGAATACCAACGGGTAAAGATGGATCGCCTCCGCCCAGATCATGCCCCACATCGAATAGACGTTAAACGGCGCGGCTTCGAGTCCGAGAACTTCCTTGACGACAATATTGATCAAGCCGATCTTCGGGCTGAGGAGGAGGATCCATGAAATCGTGCTGAGAATGCCGGGGATAATAAACGGGATCAGCGACATGACCACGAACAATTTCTTGAGCGGCGTATTGGTTCGTTCGCTCACCCAAGCGAGAAACGTTCCGATCACGAAAGTCAGGCTGCAGGTGCCGAGAGCGTAATAAACGGAATTGAGAAGTAGAAGATAGAATTCCTTATCGAAATAAGCCTTGACGTAATTCTGAATCGTGTAAGTCGCTCCCGGTTCACCAATGGGAGCGCTCCGGATGCTACCATAAAGCAGCATCACGAGAGGAATCCCGGCGAGGTAGAGAACGAAAGCGGTACAGCCGACTAGAATCAGGGATTGGGAATTGAAACGACTGCTCATGTCCAACCCTGTCGGGGAATCTCAGTTATTGATGTTACGGACCACTTGATCTTGGAGCATGGTCTTTTTGACCTCTTCTTCAATCAAACTCCAAAGCCGATCTTCGTATTGTAAGAATTTCGGATCGCGCTTGATGGAAAGATCGCGCGGGCGCGGCAGATCGATTTTGATCATCTCTTTTACTTTTCCAGGACGCGCGCCAAACACGATTACGCGATCGGCGAGATAAATCGCCTCGTTGATTTGATGCGTGATGAAAAGCACGGTCTTGCCCGACTCGCGCCAGATGCGCAGCAATTCCGCCTGCATGATTTCACGCGTTTGCGCGTCAAGAGCGGCAAATGGCTCGTCCATGATCAGGATTTTGGGATCGACGGTGAGCGCGCGCGCCAAATTGCAGCGCTGCTGCATACCGCCGGAGAGCTCGTGCGGATAGTGATCTTCGAATCCCTGCAAGCCGACCAGTTTGATGAATTTTTTGGCGCGATCTTGGCCCTCTCCGTTGTCGAGACCTTGGCACTCCAGACCAAAAATCACGTTCTTCGCCACGGTGCGCCACGGCATGAGGCAGGAATCCTGAAACACCATCCCGCGATCCGTGCCTGGGCCGGTCACGGGCACACCGTCAATGGCGATGTGGCCCGCGGTCGGCTTGAGCAAACCGTCGCAGAGATTAATAAAGGTGGTTTTGCCGCAACCGCTGGGCCCGACGATGCTGACGAACTCGCCCTCTTCGACCTGCAGGTTGATGTTATCCAGGGCCAAGAGTCTGCCGCCCGTGCGCGGCTGATAGTACTCGTGCCGTAATCCAACCGCCTGTAGTTTAGTCTGTGCCACAATGCCTCCTTAAAAAAATAATATATTGATGTAGGGTGGACGATGTAAATTTTGCCTAAACCCTGATTGAGGATTCTCTATGACCCTCAAATCGCATGACTCCTTATCATTTCCATGCGTTTTTGCAAGCGTGGATGCGCCTTCGTTGACAACCCTAATTGGATCGGATAGGGTTCCGCAATTGCATAAACTTTTGCATACAAAAAATCGATCCATGTCTGACTCGCTCAAGCGATCTAAAACTAAACCGCGCGCCATTGAAAATCTTTCAGCTCGCGTCTACAACCAGATAAAAAATTTGATTCTTTGCAATGAGATCATGCCGGGACAGAAGCTGCATCATCAGCAGCTCAGCGAGCGTCTCGGCGTCAGTCGCACGCCGGTACGCGAAGCATTGACGAGACTTGTTCAGGAAGGATACGTCTCCTTTCTACCGAATCGCGGTTTTACCTGCAAAGAAATTAGAATGCAAGAGGCCGAAGAGCTCTATGAGCTCCGCGAAGCGCTGGAAGCCTTCGCTGTGGAAAAGGCGATCGCGAATCTCACCGATGCCGCGCTCGCTCGCTTGCGAGCGAAGATGAATTCCTACGGGCGCGACGTGCAAAACCGGTTCACCCGAGAGCGGCTGATGTTCGACCAGGAGGTGCATTTGGCGATCGCGGAGCTCGCCGGCAATGAAACTTTGATGAGCACGCTGAACCACGTGTTCGAGCGCATCGTGCTCAAGCGCCGGACCGACGGACTGTACGATCCTGCCCGCGGGCTGGCCGCGCACCAGGAACATTTACTGGTGCTCGAGGCGATCGAACGCCGCGATGCCGACGAAGCTGTCGCCGTTCTGCGCAGCCACATTCAAGCCGGCAAAAAAAACGTCATGACCGATCTCCAACAGCGGCAAGCGATTCGCGGACTCCGAGTTATTGAAGCAAACAATAAGAAAAACAAATAGAAAGGAAGAAAAATGGCTGCAGATTTAGTTATCAAAAATGGTTGGGTGGTCACACCCGAGGCAACTTTTAAAGGCGGCGTGGCGATCAGCAACGAAGTGATCGTCGCGATCGGTGCCGACGACTCGCTGCCTCAAGGCAAGCAGGAGGTCGACGTCAAAGGCAAACATATATTGCCGGGTCTGTTTGACGGCCACGTGCACTTCAGAGAACCAGGCATGACCCACAAAGAGGATTTCAACACGGGTTCTACCGCGGCGGTTTGCGGCGGAATTACCACCGTCGTCGACATGCCGAATACGGTGCCACCAACGGCTGACGCCGAGCAGGTGAAGGTCAAGAGAGAGCTGGGCGAAGCCAAATCGCTGGTCGACTTCGGTATCACCGGGGTCGTCGTACAAACCAATACCAAAGATATTTTGCCGATGGCCGCCGCCGGCGCGATCGGTTACAAGATTTTCTTCGGTGAAACCATCGGCAACCTCCCCTTTCCCGATGACGGCATGTGCGTGGAAGCTTTCGATTACATCGCACAATCGAAGCTGCCGCTGGGAATTCACGCGGAAAATCGCCAGATCATGGCGTACTGCACCAACAAGCTCAAGCAGGAAAATAAAAACGAAGCGCGCTATTGGGAAGCTTCTCGTCCCGATATCTGCGAGGCAGAATCCGTGCATCACGCACTCTTCTTCGCCGAGACTTTCGGCACCAAGCTGCACGTTTTCCATATGAGCTCGAAGCAAGCCGCTTACATGGTGCGCGACGCCAAGGCGCGCGGCTTGAGAGTCACCGCTGAAACCGGCCCGCACTATCTGCTGCGCGAACCGAACGACATGGACAAGGTCGGTTCGCTCTTGAAGATGAATCCACCGGTTCGCACCCAAGATCACGCGGAAGTTTTATGGCAAGGTCTGCGCGAAGGCTTCGTCGATACCTTGGCGACCGATCATTCACCGCACACGCTCGAAGAAAAAGGGTCGGATATCTATGGCAAGCTCACCAAGCCGGCCATCTGGGATTGCATCTCCGGTTTCTGCGGCGTCGAGACCGGCGTGCCGCTAATTTTAACCGAGGTCAACAAAGGTCGATTGACGTTGAATCAATACGTCAAAGTCGCTTCCGAAAATCCGGCCAAAGTGTGGCAGGTCTATCCGAAAAAAGGCGCCATCCGGCTCGGCTCCGACGGCGACATCACTGTCGTTGACATGGATAAGGAAGGCACGATCGACGTCAACAAACTTCACAGCAAGAACAAACCGTCGCCCTGGCACGGCTGGAAGGTCAAAGGGATGCCGATATTGACCGTCGTGCGCGGCCACGTTCAAATGAGAGACGGCGAGCCTTGCGGCAAAGCCATCGGCAAAGCGCTTAAACCACTCGTATAAGGAGCGAGGAATTGTAGGGGCGACCGGCGGTCGCCCCGCAACATCCTCACGGCACTATTTTCATGAAACGCACCGAACCATTCGAATTCTACCAGCCTGCTACGCTCGAAGAAGCGAGACGGCTGGTCAGCGAAAACGGCCCTGGCGGCCGCTTTCTCGCGGGCGGGACCGACTTGGTCATTGCCATGAAAGAAAAGGGCTTGCTGCCCAAGTACATCGTTGACTTGAAGCGCGTTCCCGGTCTTGCCGGCATTCGCGAAAACAGCGATGGCACGATCACACTCGGCGCTCTCACGACCATGCGCGAGATCGAGATCTCGCGTTTGATCACAAAAAAATATCCATTTCTATCGCAAAGTGCCGCCGAGGTCGGCTCCATTCAGATTCGCAATCGCGCGACGATCGGTGGCAACATGTCCAACGCGACGCCGTCCGCCGACACCGCGCCCGCTTTGATCGCTTTGAATGCCACGGCTAAAATCGCCGGCGCCACTGGCGAACGGTCAATTAATTTGGAAGAATTTTTTAAAGGACCGGGGCAAACCGTGATGAGCGCGGAGGAAATCCTGACGGAAGTCTCGATACCTAAAACCGGTCCGCGACTCGTCGGCGAATATATCAAGTTTTCGCCCCGCGAGATGATGGACCTCGCTTACGTCGGCGTCGCGGTTGCCTACAATCTGGGCGAGAAAGACAAGAAATGTGACGGCGTCCGCATCGTGCTTGGCGCAGTCGCGCCGACGCCGATCCGCGCCAAGCGCGCCGAAGCGGCTCTCGAAGGGCAGGTTCTCACCGAAGAGTTGGCGGAAAAGATCGGAGCTATTGCCGCCGAAGAAGCCAAACCGATCAGCGACGTGCGTTCCACCGCCGAATACCGCCGCGCCATGGTCGGCGCCATGACCAAGCGGGCACTGCTCAACGCCGCCGTAGGGCCGGCGAAGACTTGGGTGGAACGGCGCGAAAGAAGATACTAGAAGAAATGGGGTGATGGAGTATTGGAGTGATGGAGTCATGGGTTTTCGAAATTCCTAACCCAACACTCCAGTACTCCAACACTCCAGTTTATTTTTGAGGTTGTCATGAACAAGAAAATCCAATTTACGTTAAACGGGAAAAGCGTCAGCCGCGAAGCGGCGACGCACCGGCTCTTACTCGATTTGCTGCGCGATGAAATCGGCGCGACCGGCACCAAAGAAGGCTGCGGCACGGGCGATTGCGGCGCTTGCACGGTGTTTTTGAATGGCCAGCCGGTGAATTCCTGTCTGGTTCTTTCCGGCGAGCTCGACGGCGCCGACGTGGTCACGATTGAAGGGTTGAAAATCGGCCCCGAGCTTCATCCGATTCAAAAAACATTCTTGCAGGACGGCGGCGCCCAGTGCGGTTACTGCACGCCAGGAATGTTGATGATGTCGAAAGCGTTGCTCGACGAAAATCCCAACCCAACCGAAGACGACATCCGCTATGCGCTTTCCGGCAACCTCTGTCGCTGCACCGGCTACGCCAAGATCATCCAGGCAGTGCAAGACGCGGCGGCGATCCTGCGCGCAAAGAGCGCGTAAAATTTATCATAACCTTTTTTCCTTCAAAGGTTTGAAGTTTGAACCATTTGAACGGGTTGAACAAATTTTAGGAGTGGAACAATGGCGGAACTGACAGTCGTGGGTAAACCGGTTCAGCGCGTTGATGCTGAAGAGAAAATCACCGGCCAGGCGGTTTATGGCTATGATCTCGTGCTACCGAACATGCTTTACGGCAAAACTTTGTTCAGCACCAAAGCGCATGCCAAGATCAAACGGATTAACACCGACAAAGCTAAACAACTTCCCGGCGTTGTTGCTGTCGTGACCGGAGAAGACGTGCCTTGGACACACGGCGAGTCGGTGAAAGACAAGCCATTTTTGGCGCAAGGCAAAGTGCGCTTTATTGGCGAGCCCGTCGCAGCGGTCGCAGCGGAAGACGAAGATATCGCGCAGGCTGCGGTAAAATTGATCGAGGTCGACTACGAAGATCTGCCCGTGTATACGGATCCCGAGGAAGCCTGCAAGCCGGGCTGCATAGAAATTCATGAAGACTTCGCCAAGTACCGAAAAGCTGAATTCGTCGTCCAAGGCGCGATGCCCAACGTCGCCGAACATTTCAAGCTGCGCACCGGCAACGTCGCGCAAGGCTTCCAGGAATCCGATCTCGTGCTCGAAGAAAGATATTTCGTGCCGATCATCCAGCACGCGGCCATGGAGCCCCACTCAGCGCACGCGCAGTTCGACAAAGAATCGGGACGATTGACGATTTGGGTTGCCAACGACGCGCCGTTCCGCGCCCTACATGAAATTACCGAAGCGTTGGGTATGCCCAAGGAAAAGATCCGTTTCATCAATCCGCTGCAAGGCGGCGGTTTTGGCTCCAAGGGCGGCTTGAAAGTCGAGCCGATCGCGGTGGCCCTGGCCTTTCATACCAACGGGCGCCCCGTGCGTGTAAAGTTCAATCGCGAAGAAACTTTTATTTCGACGCTGACGCGCCATGAGGCCGTGGTTTATTCGAAAAGCGGTGTGAAAAAAGACGGCACCCTGATGGCGCGCGAGATGACAATCTACTGGGGCGCCGGCGCCTACGCCGAAAAGAGCCCGACGGTTTGTATTCGCGGCAGCCTGCCGGCGCCGGGGCCCTATCGCATTCCGCATGTGAAAGTTGACGGCTATGCCGTTTACACGAATAAGCCGGTCGCCGGTTCTTATCGAGGTTATGGCATTCCTCAAGGAGCCTGGGCTGGTGAACAACAAATGGACGAGATCGCCAAACGGTTAGGCATGGACCCCGTCGACATTCGCATGAAAAATATCTTTGTCGAAGGCGACATTTCATACTGGGGCGAGCAACTCCACGCCGTCGGTCTCAAAGAAACCTTGGTAAAAGCGACTGAAGCAATCGATTGGGGCAAGAAACCGTCGAACGTCAGGCCGGGGGTAAAAATCGGCAAAGGTTTCGCGTGTATCCAGAAACCGACCCGGTCACCGACCACATCCGCTGCCGGTGTCGTCGTCAACGCTAAAGGCGAAGTCACGGTGCTGGCCGGCACGGTGGAAATCGGCCAGGGCTGCAACACGATTCTTTCGCAAGTCGCCGCCGAGGAACTCAAAGTGCCGATGGAAAAAGTGCACATGCATCAGCTCGACACCGACGTGATTCCCTTCGACGCGTCGACAACCTCGAGCCGCAGCACCTATCACATGGGCAACGCGGTGCGCCGCGCCTCGATTCACGCGCGCGAGCAGATCATGGAAGCGGCGAGCCCGATGCTCGAAGCCGGGGTCAAAGATCTCGACTATGCCGACGGCAAAGTTTTCTTGAAAGACCAGCCGCAGCAGGCTCTGCCGATCGGCGAAGTCGTGCGGCGCAAGCTCGGCATTAACGGCGAAGTGCGCGGCGACGGCTCCTACACCTACGAAATCGGCAAAGACCTGGATCTCGAGACCGGTCACAGCGATCATGCATCGGCTTTTTATATGTACGCCACGCAAGCAGCCGAAGTCGCCGTCGATGAGGATAGCGGGCGCGTGCGCGTGCTGCGCATGTCCGCGGCCCACGACGTCGGCAAGGCGATCAACCCGCTCAATTGTGTGGCGCAAATCGAAGGCGGCGTGGTGATGGGCATCGGCTCCGCATTGCACGAAGAGATGGTTATCGACAAGAGCGGCAAAGTGCGCAATCCGTCTTTTCTCGATTATCATCTGGCAACTTCGTTGGATATTCCGGAGCTGATCTCGATCGTCGTCGAATGCGCCGAGCCCGAAGGCCCCTATGGCGCCAAAGGCTTGGGCGAGCCCGGCCTCGCGCCGACGCCCGCAGCGATCGGCAACGCGGTCGCGGACGCCACCGGCGTGCGTGTCTACGATCTGCCGCTCAAACCGGAAAACGTCTACTGGGCCATCCAGAACAAGAAGAAAAAAACTGCCGCCTAGCCACGCCATTCTCGTAATCTCAATAGTTTTCGTTTAACATTCATGCACCCGCCGGGCGTCAATGCTCGGCGGGCGACGGTTTTTATCTCGGAGGTAAGATTCATGCGGCATCGTCAGCCTTGTGTCTCGCTGTTCGCAGCGTTCATCGTGGCAAGGGTTTTTTGTCTCTCCGCGATGGCGATCGGAGCGGAGACAACTGCAAAGACGATCCAGACCGTTCCTGGCATGCCGGCGGTCGTCGATCCAAAGAATCTCTACAGTGAAACACGCCCGGAAAACCTCAGCCCGGTCGTGGCGAAACACCTGCATCGAGTCTACGTGCCCAATCGAACCTCCAACGATGTCTGGGTGATCGATCCCGCAACGTTGAAAGTCGTCGACAAATACAAAGTCGGCATTAACCCGCAGCACGTGGTGCCGTCGTGGGACCTAAAAACTCTC
Organism: uncultured delta proteobacterium; assembly: GCA_963755715.1. Lineage (GTDB taxonomy): Bacteria > Desulfobacterota > Binatia > UBA9968 > UBA9968 > DP-20. Next base: position 22,146 of record CAVWLW010000033.1, on the reverse strand, counting down.
TGGGTCAACAATAACGCCGAAGGCCGCACCGACGGCAGCGTCACGCCGATCGACCCGCTCACCGGCAAGCCCGGCAAAAATATTCCCGTCGACGATCCTTATAATATGTATTTTACGCCGGACGGCAGCGCCGCGATCGTCGTCGCGGAAGCGCATAAGCGCCTCGACTTTCGCGATCCGCACACGATGGCGCTCAAATACTCGATCGAAACGCCGAACTGCCGCGGCATCAATCACGCCGATTTTTCCATTGATGGGCGCTATGCGATTTTTACCTGCGAGTACGCCAAAAGCGTGGTGAAGATCGACCTTGTCGAAAAAAAGGTCGCCGGCTATCTCAAGTTCTCCAAAGGCGGCATGCCGCAGGACGTGCGCATCTCGCCCGACGGCAAAGTTTTTTATGTCGCGGATATGAAGGCCGATGGGGTTTTCGTCGTCGATGGCGACAAGTTTACGGAGCTCGGCCATATCAAAACCGGCATCGGCACGCACGGTTTGTATCCGAGCCGAGACGGCACGAAGCTCTACGTCGCCAACCGCGGTGTCGCGCGCGTTTACGGCCCGCCGAAAGGCAAAGGCAGTGTCAGCGTGATCGACTTCGCGACGCAAAAAGTAGAAGCGACCTGGCCGATCCCCGGCGGCGGCAGCCCGGACATGGGCAACATCAGCATCGACGGCAAACAGCTTTGGCTCTCCGGCCGCTACGACAACTCGGTTTACGTTATCGACACGACCAACGGCAACGTTAAAAGTATTCCCGTGAAAACCGAGCCGCACGGCCTCACTGTCTGGCCGCAACCGGGACGGTACTCCCTCGGCCACACCGGCAACTTGCGCTGAGCCTGCCGATTCCAGTAAGAGATCGTTTCATGCGCTTCAAATAGCTCAAGCGTTTAGTCGGACTACGATTCCTTTCGAATAGCTTGAGCCGCTTGAACTGGCTAAACGACTTGAACCCTGAAGGAGGCACCATGCTCAGACTCCTAATCGTCCTAATCTCTTTAGTGGCAACTTTCACACCTCGCTCGGGGTACGCCGCCTCAGCCGATGAGAATTTCTATCGCGGCAAAACCATCCGCATCATCGTTGGCTTTGCCGCTGGTGGCGGCTTCGATGCCTACGCGCGCGTCATCGCCCGTCACATGGGGCGCCACGTACCGGGCAACCCTGCGATCATTGTCGACAACATGACCGGCGCGGGCAGCCGGGTGGCGGCCAATTCTCTTTTCAAGGCGACGCCGGACGGTTTGGTCATCGGCAACTTTATCGGCTCGCTCGTCTTGCAGCAGATCATGGGCGATAAAGGAATCGAGTTCGACGCGCGCAAATTTGAGTGGCTCGGCGCGCCGGTGCAAGACGAGACCGTCTGCGCGCTGACCAAAGCCAGCGGCATCAATTCCTTGGACGACTGGTTCGCCGGCAAAAAAACGGTGAAGCTCGGCGGCGAAGCCCCGGGCGCGAACGATTCCGACGTGCCGCGCGTCTTGAAAGCCGCGCTCGGTTTGCCGATCCAATTGATCGAAGGGTTCAAAGGAACTTCGAATATTCGCGTCGCCGCCGAAGCCGGTGAAGTCGACGGCGGCTGCTGGACCTGGGCGTCGATCCGAACCACATGGGCGAATGGCCTCGAATCCGGCATGGTCAAAGCCATCATTCAGGTCAACGCGAAGAAAGCCGAAGATATTCCCAACGTCCCCAATGCCATCGATTTCGCCAAGACGCCGGACGCGCGCACGTTGATCGAGGCCGGCATCCACGCGCCATCGGCGATACTGCGCGCCTATGCCTTGCCGCCGGGCATGCCAAAAAGCCGTGTTGATATTTTACGCAATGGCTTCAACGCCACGATGAAGGACCCGGAGCTGCTCGCCGAGATGAAAAAATCGAAGCTCGAAATCAATCCACTGACCGGAAGTGAAATGGATGGTATCGTCAAGAATTTATTTAAAATGGACGCGAAGAGCGTCGCGAAAATCCGCGAGGTGTTGGTGCCGAAGAATTAAACTTCGTCAATTTGCGACAATGCGCGATCCATGCACCGAACAGACTGACGGCCATGAGCGGGCGCCGGAACTGAATTGATTGCATCTTAAGCGCGCTCGCAAAAAGTCATAGCATCCGAGGCAAACGATGGCAAAAGAATTTACGATTGAGGACTTGCGGGTCCTGGCGGATCTTGCCGGCTTAAATCTTTCCGACGATGATTTGCAACGGCTGCTGCCCGGCGTCAAACGGGCTCAACAACAGGTCGCTGTGCTGCGCGCTATCATCGCGCCTGGAGATGAGCCGGCCGGAGTCTTTATCGCATCGGACGGCGATCGAAAATGAGTACCGTCATAAAATCCAATGACCTTTGTTATTTGACCATCGCCGAAGCATCCGCCGGTCTGCGCCGCAAGGATTATTCACCGGTGGATCTCACCGAAGCCTGCCTTGAACGCATCGAAGCGCTCGACGGCAAGCTGCATAGCTTCATCACCATCACCGCTGAGCGCGCGCGTGCCCAGGCGCGCCAAGCGGAACAAGAATTTGCATCGGGCAAAGAGCGAGGACCGCTGCATGGCATTCCAATCGCGCTCAAAGATCTCTACATGACGAAGGGCATCCGCACGACTTGCCATTCGGCGGTGCTGGAGAAATGGGTTCCCGATTACGATGCGACGGCGGTTTTAAAACTCGAAGAGGCTGGCACGATCCTACTCGGCAAACTTGGCATGCACGAATTCGCTTTTGGCGGCCCGTCGGTCGACGCGCCTTTTCCCGCGGTGCGCAATCCGTGGAATCTTGCACACATTCCCGGCGGTTCGAGCAGCGGCTCCGGCGCCGCGCTCGCTGCGGGATTTTGTTACGGCGCGCTCGGCTCCGACACCGGCGGCTCGATTCGTACCCCGTCGGCCCACTGTGGCATTGTCGGCCTCAAGCCAACCTACGGCCGGGTCAGCCGTTATGGCGTCGTACCGCTGAGCTGGTCGCTGGACCACGCCGGACCGATGGCGCGAAGCGTTGAGGATTGCGCGCTCTTGCTACAAGCGATCGCAGGCTACGACGCCAAGGACGCAGCGTCGGCAAATGTTCCCGTGCCCGATTTCCGAGCTGAACTTCGAGAGGGAATTAAGAGTTTGCGCGTCGGCGTGCCCCGCGCCGGCTGGTTTAACGAGAATTTGGGCGTCGATGCCGCGACGGAAACAGTTTTCAATCAGGCGCTCGAAGTCTTGAAAAACCTCGGCGCGCTTATCGTCGAGCTCGATGGCAAGCCCTTCTCCATAGCACGCAAAGCTAATCAAACCATTTTAGTCGCCGAAGCCTACGCGTATCACGAAAAAACCTACCAAGAGACGCCGATGAAATTCGGCAGCACGGTAAGACGCCGGATGCTCGAAGGCGCTTTCCTTAGTGCAGCGGACTACTTGACGGCCCAGCGCGCTCGCTCGGTATTGAATGAACAGATTCGCGCCAACTTTAAGCGCGTCGACGTCTTCGCGGTTCCGACTGCGCCCCGCCCGCCCGACACGTTCGAAGGCATGGACCCGAACGAGCAAAATCTCCGTCCGAGCTTCACGAATCCATTCAACTTAACCGGCCTGCCTGCGATCTCGGTCCCATGCGGCTTCACACCGGACAATCTGCCGGTCGGATTACAGATCGCGGCCCCGCCTTTCGAGGAATCCACTGCGCTACGAGTCGCTTATTCTTACGAACAGGCGACTCCCTGGCATGAACGAAGACCGGCGCTTTGATCGAACCACTCCGACTCGCTTCAAACTGTAAACTCGCGTTATTGCTGCTTTGCGCCGATCAGCAATTGCAGCGCTTGACGATCACCCGAGCGCCAAGATATAGCTTTCTGCACGTTCAGGGACCCGCCAATGCCTCAGCTGATTTTGCTTACCGGAACAATCATCGCGGCGTCGATCGGTTTTGCTTTGGTCGCGCTGATTCTGCGCAACACGATCAGAAAGTCGCGGGCGCTGGACAATTCATCAGGAATACAAACCGTAGATTTCACAGACGTAGATCCGGATTGGGGAGCCAAGGATTTAGTAGTCCGCGGATACGACACCCCGGAACTGTGGCGAGAGGATATGCTGACGCGTCACCGCGGGCGGTCGGCTGAAAAACGACTGCACTAAAGCTAACTATTTATCCCCTCTTCTCGAATACTCGAAAGTACATTTCCGTAAGGCTCGGTTCGGTCGTGCGGGCCGCAGCCAGTTCAGTTTGAATTGATGCATCGAGTCTCAGGCGCGCTTCGGTCGCGAGCCGGAGCACTTCCCGTTCATCGACCTTTGCCAGGCGACCGTCCTGGACAACGACTTCGCCGTTGACAATCACCGAATCCACCGAGCTTCCGTTCTCGCAGAACACTAACTGACTCATAACGTTGTTTAGCGGCGTGAAGGCCGCAGTATCCCGGCGTAGCAAGACAATATCAGCGAGCTTACCCGGCGCAATTGTGCCGGCGTTGACGCCGAAGGCACGGGCGCCGTTGCGCGTGGCCATGGCGAGCGCCTGCGGCGGCGTGACCCAATCGTTAAAATCCGTCCCCGCTTGATTGTGAATCAGCGCCGCCAAACGAACTGCGTCGAACATGTTCTGTCCGTCGTTCGATGCCGAACCGTCGGTACCTAATCCGACGTTGACGCCCGCAGCAAGCCATTCCTTGACCGGCGCGAGGCCGCTGCCAATGCGCAGATTGCTCGCCGGATTGTGCACCGGCGTCACGCCGCGCCCGGCAAAAAGCTCAACGTCATTTTCTTCAATCCAGATCGAATGCGCCAACGAAAGATTCGCCTGGAGCACGCCGAGCGAATCCAAATGCTTGAGCAACGATGTGCGATAAATTTGCCGTCCCATCACCGCCTGAGCCTTGGTTTCAGCGAGATGGATGTGCATCGGCAAATTCTTTCGCCGCGCCAACTCGGCGGATTGGGTCAGCAACGCGTCCGTGCAGCGCTGCACCGCCGACGGGCCGGGACAAGCGGTAGTCAATTTTTCGGGCGCGTGAAACGTTTCGATAAACCCTTCGCAGTCATCGATCCAGGCCTCCGCCGCCTTCGCCTCGCTCGCGCTCATGCGCTTGATCTCGTCAGTTGCCCGCGTCGCGCCATCGCCGAGCGGGATCGTCTCTTCGTAATTCTTGTCCGACAAGGTAAGCGCGACGACGTGGCGCAGACCGAGATCGCGCATCGCTTGGATGGCCGCGCCGGCGCCCATAAAGCGGCAAGCCTGATTGCCGAAGAAATGATCGAGCACGGTCGTCGCGCCATTCTTGAGCATCTCCATGCCGCCAAGCAGCGCGCTCGCATAAAAATCCTCGTCGCGCATGTCGCGCAGCGACGCCCGATAATAGGCGCGCCAGATCTCCAGCGGCTTGCTCGGCATCATGCCGCGCACGAGATTGGCAGGCGAGTGGCAATGCGCGTTGATCATGCCCGGCATGGCGATCAAACGATCGGCTTCGATCGTCCGGTCAAACGGACCCGCCGGCGTCCATTGGATGGGGCCAACGTAAGTGATTCGATTATCGTCGATGGCAATGGTGCCCTTCTCGATGATCTCGTCATTCTCGTTCATCGTGACGATCAGAGCGTTGCGCAGCAAAGTTTTCATTTAACACCTCGGCGAATTACGACTGAATCCGGCGCCGAAAATACTAAGGGCACGGCCTGCCGTGCCCTTAGACGAATTTAAAATCGCACCGTCTCGGGCGCTTACACAAAGCCCATCTTGCGGCCCCAATTGTCGGGCTCATTGAGGAAGTCGATGATTTGCTGGCTCGACTGTTCACTGAAATAGCGATTGCTCAAGCCGGTATCCAAGACGTCGTCCCAGTTGGCGAGCACGTGAAGTTGAATGTCGTTTTTGGCCAGATTGATTTTGCCTTCGTGCTGGTTCAATCGATCCGACGCGTAATCGAAGACGCAGAGACAACTGGTCATTTTCGCTCCGGCGCCGCGGATGCCGATATTGAACCGCAGCTTGCTCAAGCCATCCGTGATCAGATCTTCGACCAGCATGACTCGCTTGCCCGGCTCCAAAATACCCTCGATCTGTTTCGTGCCGCCGTAACCTTTGGGCTGTTTCCGGATATAGATCATCGGCTTTTTGAGCAAGTGGGAAACAAACGAGGCGTAGGGAATGCCCGCGGTCTCGCCGCCGGCGACAACGTCGATCTTGTCGAGTCCGATATCGGTCTCGGCTTTTTTGGCCAATGCCGTGACGATGTATTCGCGCTCCGCCGCGAACGACAAAAGTTTGCGGCAGTCGATATAAACCGGAGAAATGCGGCCGGAGACAAACACGAAGGGTTTGTCCTTATAGACCGCGATGGACTCGGTCGACAGCAGCATTTCAGCGACTTTTCTAGAAACTTCACTCATGGGGAATACCTTTCAACGTGCGGGATAGGCTGGCTATAACATAGGGTTGCACCGTTTCCAATAAAGCCGGCGACAGAAAATGGATTTTAAGCCGTGGGGGAAGCTGCTAGTATGAGGACGCATGCAGCAACTTCCAGCAGCCTCGATGCCGGCTCCAAGTAACGCGCCCACAATCGACAAACGGCGCCTCATGCGCGACCTCAACGCCATCGGACGCATCGGCATCGGCGACCACGGTTCAGTGACGCGGCTGGTATTTTCGATTAAAGAATTGCGCAGCCGTCAAGTGCTCATTCACTTGATGCGACAAGCCGGACTTAAGATCCATGTCGACGCCATCGGCAACATCTTCGGCCGATTGGACGGGGCGGATCCCAAAGCACCCGCGCTATTGGCCGGCTCGCATCTCGACACGGTGATCCACGGCGGCAAGTACGACGGCCCCGTTGGCGTGATCGGCGCCCTCGAAGCGGTCCGCACGATCCGTGAAAACAAAATTACCTTGCGTGCGCCGCTTGAAGTGGTTTGTTTCATCGGCGAAGAGTCAAGCCGTTTCGGTTTTTCGACCCTTGGTAGCAGTCTGGTCGCCGGCGAAGTGCACCCCAAGGATTTGACCAATGCCGTAGATGCGCAAGGAACGAAGCTCGCCGATGTGCTTTCCAGCTTGGGGATCTCGCCGCGCAATCTCTCTCGACTTGCGCGCGATCCGAAGAGCATGAAAGCTTATCTGGAGCTGCATATCGAGCAAGGGCCGATTCTCGAGGCCAAAGCGAAAAGAATCGGTCTCGTGACCTCGATCGCGGCGCCCAGTCGCTTCAAAGTCATCTTTACAGGCCAGGCCGATCACTCCGGCACGACGCCGATGGAGATGCGCAAAGACGCCCTCGTCGCCGCCGCCCAATTGATCGAGTACGTGGAAAAAATTTGCCGGAAATTTTCCTCGATGGAGAAAGGCCGAGTGGTCGGCACCGTCGGCGCGATGAAGATCGAACCCGGCGTGATCAACGCCGTGCCCGGCCGGGCCGAGCTTTCGATCGACATTCGCAGCACCTCCGCCCAAGCGAAAGACAAGGTGGCGCGCCTGGTCAAACAGCGCGGCGCGGCGATTGCCCGAGACCGCGGCATCGCCATCGAAGTCTTGAATATCCGCGCGGAGGAACCGGTGCCTTTGGACAAGCGCTTGCTGCGCATTACCCGGCAACTCTGCGATGAAAAGGCTATCGATTATGAGATCATGCCCTCGGGCGCGGGGCACGATGCCATGCAGATGGCGAAAATCACACCCGCCGGTATGATTTTCATCCCGAGCCGCCGGGGCATCAGCCATAACCCGCTCGAGTGGACCGATCCTGACGATATTGCCCTGGGCGCCCAGTTACTAATGGAAACGATGATTCGAGTCGGCAATGAAACCGTCTAAGTCCAAGCACAAACGCATCCTCAACGCCGTCCAAATCAAAGTGATTCTCGAACGTTTCGCCCGAGAGATGACGAAAGCGTACGGCAATCTGGATCAGATCGTTTTTATAGGGATCCGCACTCGCGGGCCGTATGTCGCGAAACGGCTCGCCGAATTCATCCGCAAGCGGCACGGCAAAGAAATCCCCGTCGGTGAGATGGATATCACCTTGTATCGCGACGATCTGAACGCGCTTTTACCCGGCGGCACCATCGATCACACGCGCATCCCCTTCGACATTGCCAACAAAGTCGTCGTGCTCTTCGATGACGTGCTCAACACCGGCAGAACGGTGCGCGCGGCGGTCGACCATTTGATCGATCTCGGCCGGCCGCGCATGATCCATCTCGCGGTGATGATCGACCGCGGTGGGCGCGAATTGCCCATTGCTGCCAATTACGTCGGCAAGAAGATAAATTTATCGGCTGGAGGAAACGTTCAGGTAAGACTCAAAGAAGTCGACAAGACAGACGAAGTCTTGGTTGAGTGAAATGAAACGCGAGACACTGCAGAAATCCGCGACGACAAACGATAAGGTAAGGCTGCGAAACAAATCGGTAAGCGGAATGACTATTGCGGCCGCTGCTCGACGATAACGGCGCGGCATTTCACCAATGCCATCACGTTACCGCTATCGCTATGGGTCTCGACGAACCTGCGTAGCGAGGCCAACTCCACCGGAAGAAAATAACCTTCGCAGCTCGCGATTAAAGTTTCGACTATAGCCGAGTCGAGCTGACAGTAGCTGAGATTTTCATCGACGTCGGAGCATTGGCTTGGGTGCGCGGAAGCGGGATCGATGTGGTTGACAATCTCCCTAAACAAGGAAACGAAATAGTTGATTTTCTCATCTGCCAAGGGCGCAGCGGGCGACCAGCAAAAGTGCAGTTTCATCTCTTTGCGGATCGCTTCCTCTTGGACCTCCAGACTCACTTCCGTCTGAACCAACCGGCCGTTGACAATTTCATAGTTAAGCGCTTCGTCGATGCGCTTGCGGTTTCGGCGCAGCAGCAATGTTTCTGCGCCGTTGCTAACTTCAAGATAGGCGATGGCCATCGGATCAAACGCGGAACCTGAAGGAAGGTAGTCATTTCCCGTGGCCGTCATCGCTTCGAGTCGATGACCGGCATGGCGCGCCATAAAATCTCGCCAGTCGTTCGCCGGCAGCGCCTGCGCCTCACCTCCCTCGAGGGCATAGATCGGATACCGATCGAAAGCGGTCACGTGATGAATCGCACCGCAGTTGCGGCACCAAATATAGCGGCCGTTATCCATATTTGCGCTGCTCTAGAGTCGACGCCGTCGCGCCATTGACCTGCGACGGAAAGGTCATAGAAACTCGCGTACCCGAGCCCGGCTTGCTGGTCACGGTCAATCTGCCGCCGACCAATTCCGCCATTCGTCGAGCGACCGTGAGCCCTAAGCCCAAGCCTGAATAGGCGCGCTGGACCGAGTTATCTGCTTGATGAAAGGGTTCGAAGATCGAATCGATCTTGCTTTCTTCGATGCCTACTCCGGTATCGATGATTTCGAACTCGATCCCGTTCTTATCAGGCGTCGCTTGCACCTTTACGTCGATCTGCCCCTCGGCGGTAAATTTAACGGCGTTGTTGAAGACGTTCTGAAAAATCCGGTCGACCTTGGCGCGGTCGCTAACCAACGGCAGGTCGTGATCCCCCGCGTGAACGTTCACTTGCAGGCCCTTTTCACCAATCATTTTTTCATGGCGCTTCAGTGCCTCATGGACCACGTCGCGCGCGTCGAATTTTTCGATCGTCGCGTTCGCATCACCGGCATTCAGCGAAGTCATCCAGAGAACGTTATCGATCAACTCGAGCAGTTCTTCCGAGTTGCGATAGACGGTTTCGAGAACTTTTTGCTGGTCCTCGGTCAGCTTACCGATCACCTGATTGAGCAACAGGTAGACGAATCCGACGACGACACTAAGAGGGGTTCTTAATTCGTGTGAAATATTGGACAGAAAATCCGATTTGACCTGTCGGAGCCGAGCCTTGGCCGTGCGTCGCTCCAGGCCGCGCCGAACCAAGGAAAGTATGTGATTGACATCGAAAGGTTTCGAAATGTAATCGAAGGCACCGAGCCGAAGTCCTTCGATGGCCGTATCGAGCGATCCATAGCCCGTGATAATGATCGCCTCGATATCGGGGTCGTGCTGCTTGACCTTCTCGAGCACATTGATGCCGCTAAAGCCGGGCATTTTGAGATCGACTGTCACGAGATCGACCGGGAGCTGTTTCAGCATCTCCACCGCCTGCGTCCCACGGTCCGCGGTATGCACGTTGTAATACGGGTTGAGAATCATTTTGAGAGATTCTCGTGGACCCATCTCATCGTCAACGACTAAGATACTGGGTTTGCTGGCATCCATGCCCGAAGGATGCAGCAAGTAATATGCCACTAGACCTAGTGAAGTAAATCACTAATTTAAAAAGATATTTTGGTGAAATGAAGGCGAGCGAAGATATTTGCGGAACAAATTTGTCCACTTATGGCGATAATTTAACTTCCGATTCGGAATCGTTGGGATCGTTGATCTTTAGCTTCTCGATTCGGTATTTTAAAATCCGCCGGCTGGTGCCGAGCAGCGACGCCGCTTTGGTTTGGTTAAAGCCGGTGCGCTGCAGGGCTTTTACGATCAATTCCCGTTCAAACTCATCCACGGCGTCGCTGAGCGGACGCGACCCGCTGAGCACGTCCTCTTTGAGGGTCGCGGTCTGATCCGTGGATCGCATCCCCGTAGGCAGATCGCGCAGCATGATCGTGTCATGCGGCGTCAAAATGGTCAGGCGCTCGACTAAATTTTCCAGTTCGCGGATATTGCCCGGCCAGGCGTAGGAAGTGAAAAAATCCACCACTTCCGGTGAAAGGTTCTTGGCCGCAATGGAATGCTCTTGCGATTTGAGGCGCACGAAATGATCCAACAGCAGCGGGATATCGTCGGGCCGCTCTCGCAAGGGCGCAAGGAAGAGGCCCACCACGTTAAGGCGATAAAACAGATCCGGGCGAAACTCCGCGTTTTTGGCCAGCTGCTCAAGATCGCGATTGCTCGCGGCAATGACCCGGACGTCGACTTTGATTTCGTCGGTGCCGCCCAGCCGGGTAAATGTTTCTTGCTCGATCGCGCGCAAGAACTTCGCCTGCGTGCCGAGATTGAGCTCGCCGATCTCGTCGAGAAACAAGGTGCCGCCATGAGCCAGCTCGAATCGTCCGACTTTCTTTTGTGACGCGTTGGTAAACGCACCGCGTTCGTAGCCGAACAGTTCGCTCTCGATCAGAGTGTCGGGCAGGGCCGCGCAGTTGACCACCACGAACGGTTTCGAACGCCGATCGCTGTTATAGTGAATCGCGCGCGCAATGAGTTCCTTGCCGGTACCACTTTCCCCGGTAATCAACACCGTGCTTTTTTTGGCGGCCACCATGCTCACGGCTTTAAATACGTCGATAATCTGTTTGGACTTGCCGATCACATGTTCGACGCCGTATTTGCGCCCGACTTCTTCTTTTAAGCGTTCCAGCTCGCGCGACAACAGGACCTTTTCCAGCGCATGCTCGACGCGCAAGCGCAGCTCTTCGACATCAAAAGGTTTCGTCACGTAGTCAAACGCGCCGGTGCCTTTGGCCGCGAAGGCCGTGCGCGCGGTGTTGAGTCCGGTCAGCATGATGACTTGGCAATCGCCATTGACCGATCTAATTTGCTTCAAGACCGCGAGACCGTCCGTGCCCGGCATCATGATGTCCAGCAGCACGACATCCGGCGACTCATCGGCGACTTTTTGGATAGCCTCATCCGCGGCGGATGCTTCGATCACGCGGTAAGACTTGTTGAAGACCATTTGCAGGGATTGTCTCACCCCCGCCTCATCATCGACGACTAATATTACGGGTTGGCTCATGTCAGCGTTGCTGTCCCTCCTCTACAACCGGAAACTCCATTCTCAATGTTTCTCTATCGCTGTCTAAGGGTGCCGCGGCAAAGCGACCGCCATTTGTTTCCAATAAGTGTTTCGCGAGTATGACGCGCAGCGGCAAAAGGCTTTCTTGGGGACGCGATTTTTCGTCCAAATAATGAGCGATCGACGCGACCCGCCCTCCTTCACGGAGATAGCTGATGACTAGGGCGCCGCCGGACGACAAATCGATTTCGATCTCACTCCCCATCCGCGCTTGTGACAGGGCCGCCAGCAAAACGTTTTTCAGGATATATTCCAACTGGGCTTCATCCGCGCGCACAAGCTGCGCGGCGCCGTTCTGCTTCCATTCGATGCGCGTTTGACGTTTGGTGCAGTCCGGCTGAATTTCACTCAACGCGTTTCGCAGCTTTTCTTCCAGCGCCACGGTGCTTTTGCGCGGCTGGGCAAAGTCGGCGAACTCGATCATGACTTCCAACAGCTCGTCCATGCGCTCGATGTCGCTGCCGACGACTTCTTGAAAACGGCGTGCGAAAGTTTTCATCTTGATAGCGGTCGCCGAGCAATTGGGCAAACGTCTTGATCGTGACCATCGGATTCTTAAACTCGTGGGCGAGTTCATGGATAACCACATTCAAATCAACTGGATTGACGCTGACCGTTGGTCGATCCATTCGTGTCACCCACTACGCCGTACGGCTGAAGGCTCGGTTGCGCCGGCTTGAGATCGGCGGTCGCATCACCAGGCGTGAACTCAGTGAGATCCGCCAAATCGGCCATGTGCGCGGCCTCATCGCCAAAGTCAAAGACCAGATCGACCGCCTCAATGCTCGACTTGCGGCGTAAGGCCAAGGTTCGAGCAATCACGGTTTCCAACTCCATGAGATTTCCGAACCAGAGATAATTGCACAACCGGCTGCTCGCTTCCGCAGAAAAGGTCGGCTCGCTGATCCGCAGCACGTCGGCATAACTACGGGCAAACCAGTCGGCCAGGACCGGAATATCATCCCTGCGCTCTCGAACCGGCTGGAGCTTTAGCGTGAGCGTTGCCAGCTTATAATAAAGCGCCTCGAGAAACTCGCCGCGGTAAACCTTCTCCAATAAATCGCCGGTGGCCGTAGCCAGACAGCGAATTTCATCCAGCTTTTCTTCCGCCTCTTGGAGAAAAACCAGGAGCAGCGACTGCGCGGCAGGTGAGCTTTTGTCAAGATCCTGAACGATCACAGTCGTCGGCGCCGCTCTCAATCGCTCGTGAAACGAGAAATGAAACTTTTTTTGCTCAAGGTATTCACTATTTGCCTCCGCCGCGTTGATCGCGAGTTTTACGCCGGGATTTTTCTGGAGCTGACAAATCCCCTCGACAATTCGATCCTGTCCGCAGCCGATTTCACCACTGACTAACAGGGGCAGGCGAGCTGAAGCAAACCGTTTTACCAAAGTCGCCGCACTGCGACTCAGGTAAGGAAATTCCAAATAGCGCGAAACACCCCGAGAATCGTGCGACTGCGGTCGCGGACCGACGGCAGTCGACCGGCGCGCCAGCAGTTGCCCGACCTTCTCGTGCAGCTCGTAGGGATTGAACGGTTTAGCAAGACAGTCGACCTGAGGCTCCTGAGGAATCCCTCGTGCCGTGGCTTTCGAATCAACCAGAAAGAGCACCGCAAATGGCAATTGAGAAGCGAAGCGCGTGAGGCTTGCGGCCTCCAAGCCATGCTGCGGCGATACGCCGAGAATCAACAAGTCGACGGCGTCCTGGCCGTCGGCAAAAGAAAGCCCTTGGGCGCCGAGCGTTCGCTTCGATACGGCAAATTCACGTCCGAGAATCAACGCTAACGTCTCGCGGACGATTTCCGACTCGTCAATGATTAAGATTCGCTTCATTCACCTGAGCCCGACCATTGGCTGCGGCCGGACGCACTGGCTTGCCCACCGGAACGTGAACGAAGAACGCGGTCCCCTTGCCAACCGTGCTTTCAACGGTGACGAAGCCGCCGTGCTCTTGCACGATTTGGTGAGACACCGCCAACCCCAAACCGCTCCCCTCATCCTTGCTGGTAAAAAAAGGATCAAAAATATGTTGCACGTTTTCTTCGGGAATACCGATGCCAGTATCCCGAACCTCGACTTGCACGAACTCACCAGAGGGTTCGGCGCTATTTCGTGAGACGGCACGAGTCGAAATGCTTATTGATCCACCTTCCTGCATGGCCTGGATAGCGTTTAAAATTAGGTTCATAAATACCTGCTTCATCTGTTCCCTGTCAATCCAAACCTTGGGCAGATCATCGCCAAACTCGCGTGCGATAGCTACACCTTTTTCCTTGGCTTGAGTCTCCAGAATGCGCGCGATGTTGTCGACCACGTCATTGAGATTCTCGGGTGACACGTTCGGCTTAGAAGGGCGTGCGAAGCTCAAAAGATCGTTTATTAGCCCACAAATCCGATCAACTTCCTTAAGGGCGAGACCCTGGAACCCCTCACGGAACTCCGCGTCGTCGTATCGTTCCGGCAATAGCTGAGTGAAAGTTCGGATCGCGACGAGCGGATTTCTTATCTCATGCGCTAAACCGGCCGTCAGTAAGCCCAATGACGAGAGCCGATCGGCACGGCGCAGCGTGTCTTGAGACTGTTTTAAATTTTCGTATAGGCGCGCGTTCTCGATTGCGATCGCGGCTTGATTGGTGAGAGTGGAAAGAAGTTCGAGATCCTCGTTGGAGTAAATTGTTTTGTCCTCTTTGTGGCCGAGATTGAGAATGCCGATCAACTTCTCTTTCGATATGATAGGCAAACTTATTTCTGCGCCGAGCTTCGCCATGGTTTCTACAGTCTGGGGCGTTCCGGGGCCGAGCGGAATCCATTCCAGCTCTTCCTTGACGATGGGCTCTCGACGCCGTTGAATCACTTGGATCAAAGGGCTTTCGCTTGAAAGGAACACGGCGCGGGGCTGATCAAAATCCAATCCGACGCATGCTTCGAGCTCATAGGCGCGCGTCGAATCGTTATTGAGCAAAAGCGATACTTTCTCGATGCCCAGCGCATCTCCGATCGTGTGAACGAGCTTATCCGATAATGCTTGGACATCGACGATCGAAACCATATCGCGACTCGAGCGCAAAAGCGTATCTCGGTAATCGATTCGCCTTCGAAACAGCACGCGTTCGAGCGCATCCTCGGTTTTGAATCTAAATTTTGGAAACAGGAACCCCACGCCGAGCAGCAGCACGAGGGTCACTGATGAAAACCAATAGCTGATGCTCCCGAAAGAGTAGAGCTGGCCACCGATTACAATGATATAACAGGGGACGAGCAGCGCGATTAAAACGAGCGCGTAGATCAGACTTCGTTTGATGACGACGCTCACGTCGAGCAGCCGGTACTGGATAATGGCATAGGCGATAATGCACGCGTGAACGTTGGTAAAAACGAGACCCAGCGGATAATACGGGAGTCCGTAGTTCGCCAGAAAATCAATGCCCGCCACGGAATAAATCAGCGTGGAAGCCATGACATATTTCGTTTGATTCAATCGAGTCGGTTGGGCCGTGGACTGACTCTTGAACCGCCATAGCAGTTGCAACCCGGAAGTTAATATTACAACTAAGAAAAGCAGATAGAAAAGGTGCAGCGCGCCGCCACGCGGATAATATCCCCAGGAGATATTGATAAATCCCCGCGACAAAAAAATCCGTCAGCCACGTCGAAAGCAAAAACAGACCGCCGAGGCTATAAAAAAGATATGACAGAAAACGCTGCTGGGTGCCTTTGATAAATTCAACGACAAAATGAAAAAAGACGATCGGAATGAAAATGATGCCGGAGTAGCCGAGCCGTGCGAGCAATTCCGCGTACTGCGGGTCCTTCAGGTTAAAGAGAACGGTCCAACAGCTCTGCCAGTAACAGGTGAGAAAACACCAGGACGCGAACGTCCAATTTAATTTGGACTTGCTGTTCCTACCAAGAATGAAAACGCCCAAGCCAAATGACAGGAGTGCGGTGGCCAGTGTTGGAATGGAGTAGACGGTCACATTGGCGCCTTAAAAAAGTTAGGTTTCGTATCGTCGAATCACACAAGCGGCATTGTAACCACCGAATCCAAACGAGACGGAGAGCATCGAGTCGACCTCTTCATGTCGTCCAACCTCGGGAATGAAATCAAGCCCATAAGATGGATCAGTCTCGGATAGATTGATCGTGGGGTGCAAGAATTGATGCTCCAACATCAAGCAACAACCGATCAACTCCAACGCTCCGCCGCCACCAAGGACATGACCTGTCAGAGGCTTGGTCGCACTCACCGGAATCTTCGACATCGCCTCGCCCAGCGCCAGCTTGAAAATCTCGACTTCGGAGCGGTCATTGGCGGGAATCGCGATGCCGTGCGCATTGACATAGTCCAGGTCCGCAGGTGTGATGTGGGCTTCTTCCAAGGCGTTTCGAATAGCCGCCACGGGTTGATCAAACTGCGGGTCGAAGATCATGACGTGATAAGCGTCCGATGAAGCGCCGTAGCCGATGACCTCGGCATAAATTTTCGCATCTCGTTGCAATGCGTGCTCCAGTTCTTCGAGAATCAAGATACCGGAGCCTTCACCTAACACGAAACCCGCAGCGTCCCTGCTAAATGCGCGATAGGACCGTTGCGGCGTGTCATTGGCTTTCGATAAGAGCTGGATCGCAGATAGAGTCGACAGCACCAAAGGGGTAATCGGCGCTTCGGCTCCCCCCGCCAGTATTATATCCAATTCTCCGTCTTTAACTCGACGAAATCCTTCGCCGACCGAACCGGTGCCGGACGCACAAGCAGTCGTGAGTGTGCGGCAGGGGCCGTGAATGCCGAGATCCAGCATTATCTGCGTAACCGCACTGCTTGGAATCACCGAGGTGGCAAAGAAAGGATTGATCCGCTTCACGCCCTTTTCATAGAAAAGCGCGATCTGTTGCTCCGCGTAGCAAAGGGTACCGATAGACGTGCCGAGAATGATTCCAACCACCCCTGGTTTTTCCCGGGCAATATCCAATCCTGCATCGCTCACCGCTAGTCTTGCGGCGGCAAGTCCCAATTGCGCAAAACGATCGATCCGGCGCGCAGTTTGCGCCGGCATAAAATCATCGGGATTAAACTCGGTAATTTCTCCGGCAATCTGGCAGTCATAAGAAGAAGTATCAAAGGATGTAATTTCCCGTATTCCAGACCGGCCAAGCCTCAGAGAATCCCAAAATAACTCCTTGCCGATGCCGATCGCCGAAACGACTCCGAGTCCTGTTACGACAACGCGACGCGGGCCTTTATCGAATTCTCTGTTTTGCATATTCTACTCAACTCTGGTCCGTGGTGCCAATAACCATCATGGCTCTACTTCTGAGGCCAAGTTAGAATTTTTCTTTAACCATTCGTCCAATAGCTCCTTTTTGAACCTCCACTGGCTACCAACCTTGAACGCGGGAATCTTTTTCTGCGTAACCAGACGATAAACCGTAAATTTATCGATTCTAAGATAGCGCGCCACCTGTTCTGCGGTTAATAAAATTTCTTGCATTGATTCCTCGGCTATGGCAAAATTTGGCAGCAATTGGCAATGATATATAAGCTTTGCCATAAGCAGTCAAGTTGATAATGGAGCGGTAAATGAATAGAAAAATCGCGAAATTCGCGACTTTTTTTTATCTTTTGCTTTCACTCCCACTAATTAATAATGATCTTTTCGCTGGTGGCTATGCCATTCCGCCCCAAACAGCAAAAGCGGAATCCATGGGGGGAGCCGCAGTAGCTGGCGTCGATGATCCTTCAGCCGTGTATGTAAACCCCGCTGCATTAACGCAGGTGGACGGAAATCAGATCCTCGGGGGTCTCACGTATGTAAACACGATTAGCAGCGTTAAGAACTCCGGTGCAACTTCGAAAAACATACACGACGATGATTTTCTACCGAATCTATTTGCCAATTATCACATACCAAATACTCAACTTTCTCTCGGTATCGGTAGCTATACTCCTTTCGGGTTGGCGACGAGCTATAAACCTGACGCTTTCACCCGCTACGCGGCCGTAAGATCGGAATTACGTACTATTTTCATTACTCCCAGCGTGGCCTGGGAACCGGTGCCATATTTTTCAATCGGGGGTGGTGTCAGCTTCGTGCATGCATCAGGCACTTTTTCCAGAGCTATTTTCTTTGGTCCTTTTGGCGATGGAAAACTACGCGTCACCGATACCGACAACGCATATGGTTACAAGGTCGGGATTCTCGTGAAACCTAACGATAGTCTTCGATTCGGACTGACCTATACGAGCCATGTCGATATCAACTTTCAGTCAGCGGACGTAAAATTCGTAGACGCGCCGGGCGCGGGAGGTTTGGCCGCGAATTCGAAGGCATCCGGTATACATCTACCAACGCCACCCCTAATCAACGTCGGAGTGCATTGGCAGATCGATCCGAAATGGGGTGTGGAACTGCAATACGACTACGCTCAATGGAGTAAGTTCGAGCATCTCAGAGCATCATTTTCGAGCCCGTTGCCAGGCCTGGGAGGCGCAGTTCCTATATCGGGTTTTTTTATTCCACAAAATTGGAAGAACTCGAGTTCTCTCAGGTTTGGCAGTGCTTATAAAGTGCATGAGAACATTGAAGTGAGGGCTGGGCTTGGATTGGATCAGACACCGATCCCCTCCAGCACCTTGGGGCCCGCAATCCCGGGCGCTGATTACTAACTCTTACTGCTGGCCTTGGATATAATTGGCGGCAGCTCAAACTAGACCTCGGCTATATGGCTGTGTTTTACAAAACGCGTCGCGTAAACAATAACGTGTTAGAAACTGGCGGCGATCCGAACGCGCTTTCGTTTCCAGGCGTCACCGGCAAAGACAAGTTCAACGTATTTCAAAACCTATTAGGCTTTCATGCTGCCTATCGGTTTTAGGTTGCATCCTTCGGCAGAGCTACTTTTTTATTGATCTTTCTACCTTTGCCCACGTGTCCCGCAAAGTAACGGACCTGTTGAATACTAGCTTGTTGGGCGACGAATCTTCGCTGTCGACGCAAAAATAGCCGAGCCGCTCAAACTGAAATCGTTCGCCGGGCTTCGCGTTCGCGAGATAGGGCTCGACCCGACAGAATGCCAAGCGTTCTAATGATTTCGAATTGATGTTCGTGAGCCAATCCGAGCCTTCGGCGCACGTCGTCGGGATCTTCCTTCGTGAATAAATGATCGTAGAGTCTTACCTCAGCCGGTAGAGCGTGCGCGGCAGAGACCCAATGAATCGTTGCTTTAACTTTGCGTTTGCTCTGCGATGAGCCACTTTTTGTCTCTGCGTCATAAGTGCAGCGCAATTCCGTCATCTCGCCAGTTTTCGGGTCCTTCACCACGCCAATACATTTGATGATGTAGGCGTAGCGCAGGCGCACTTCCTTGCCGGGAGACAAGCGGAAAAAACCTTTTGGCGGCTCTTCACGGAAATCGTCCTGTTCGATATAAAGCTCACGCGAGAAGGGAACTTTACGTGTTCCCTTGCTCGGATCTTCGGGATTGTTGACCGCCTCTAACTCCTCGACCTGCCCCTCGGGATAATTTTCCAGCACGACTTTGATTGGCCGTAACACCGCCATGACTCTCGGCGCGCGCTTGTTGAGATCTTCTCGCAGAGAGTGCTCGAGCATGGCAATATCCACGACACTATTTCTTTTGGCCACGCCGATGCGCTCGCAGAAATTGCGAATCGCTTCGGGGGTGTAGCCGCGGCGACGGAAACCAGCTAACGTTGGCATCCGCGGATCATCCCAACCCGTGACATGTCCCTGCTGAACCAGTTGAAGCAGTTTGCGCTTGCTCAAGACCGTATGGGTGAGATTCAAGCGCGCGAATTCGATCTGTTGTGGATGGTGAATGCCGAGCTGATCGAGAAACCAGTCGTAGAGCGGACGGTGATCTTCGAACTCCAACGTGCAGATCGAATGAGTAATCCCCTCTATCGAATCCGACTGACCATGGGCAAAATCGTACGTTGGGTAAATGCACCATGTATCACCGGTGCGGTGATGCGTCGCACGCAAAACCCGGTACATGACCGGGTCACGCATATTGATGTTCGGAGACGCCATATCGATTTTCGCGCGTAGCGTCCGGCTGCCGTCGGCAAATTCGCCCGCGCGCATGCGCTGAAGCAGATCGAGGTTTTCTTCCACTGAGCGATCGCGATAGGGGCTGTTCTTGCCGGGCTCTGTTAGCGTTCCTCGATATTCGCGCATTTGATCCGCGTTCAAATCGCAAACAAAAGCCCTACCGGCTTTGATCAGTTGAATCGCGAACTGATAGAGCGGCTCGAAGTAGTCTGATGCGTAAAATTCCCGGTCGTCCCAATCGAAACCGAGCCAGCGAACGTCTTCTTTGATCGAATCGACGTATTCGACGTCTTCCTTGCTCGGGTTGGTATCGTCAAAACGAAGATTGCACAGTCCGCCGAACTCGGCGGCCAATCCAAAGTTGAGACAAATCGATTTGGCATGGCCAATATGAAGATAGCCGTTCGGTTCCGGCGGAAATCGAGTGTGTACCCTTCCTTGATTTTTGCCGTGCTTGAGATCTTCCGCAACGATATTTCGAATAAAATGAGACGGCGCGGTATCAGCCGCACCCATCGTCGCTCCTCCGCCCCCTTCATTTGTTTTTGTTTCCAACGGCCCATTCTCCTCTGTGAATAACTGGATAATATCATAATCAAAACAGAATTTTAACGCGCCGTTGACGGCTTTTTACCTGCCTGTTAGCTTACGGCATGGCTCAAGTCCGCACTCGTTTCGCGCCAAGCCCGACCGGCTATCTGCACATCGGCGGCGCTCGCACGGCGCTTTTTAATTACCTCTTCGCTCGCCATTACGGCGGCAAGTTCATATTGCGCATCGAAGACACCGATCGCGAGAGATCGACGCCGGAGGCAATCCAAGCCATCCTAGACGCAATGAAATGGCTGGAGCTCGACTATGACGAAGGACCGTTTTATCAAACCGAGCGCTATTCACTCTATAAAGACAAGATCAAAGAGCTATTAGCGAACGGTAAAGCCTATCCGTGTACCTGTACACCAGCGGAGTTGGATGCCAAACGACAGTTGGCACAGAAAGAGAAACGCAAACCCGCCTATGACGGCACGTGTCGTCCGCCCGAAGGCGTGATCCCGTCGCTGCCGACTGACAAATCCTATGTCGTTCGGTTCCGCTCACCGGCCGAGGGCTCGACCGTAGTCCGCGACTTGATCAAGGGCGATGTCGTTTTCGACAATCGCGAATTGGACGATCTCATCATCGCCCGCTCGGACGGCACGCCGACGTATAATTTTTGCGTGGTCGTCGACGATATCGACATGGAGATTACCCACATCATTCGCGGTGACGACCATTTAAGCAATACGCCGCGCCAGATCCAGCTTTACCAAGCGCTCGGCCATGAATTGCCGCAATTTGCCCACGTGCCGCTAATCCTCGGCACCGATAAAGCAAGGCTGAGCAAGCGCCATGGCGCGACTTCGGTCACCGCTTACCGTGACATGGGATATTTTCCCGAGGCGGTGGTGAACTACTTGGTTCGTCTAGCCTGGTCCTATGGCGACCAGGAGATCTTCTCGCGCGAAGAATTGATCGAGAAGTTTACCCTTGAAAACGTCGGCAAATCCGCCGGAGTTTTCAATCCGGAAAAGTTCTTGTGGGTCAACTTTCATTATTTAAAATCTCGGCCGCTCGCGCAATTGGCCGATGAGATCGTGCCTTATATTCAGGCCAAAGGTTATCCCGTGCCGCAGGACAAGAAATGGCTGGAAAAAATGCTCGCGACGCTGCAAGAACGCGCGAAAACGCTAACCGAATTGGTCGATGCGGCGCATTATTATTTGTCCGACGAAATCGTTCTTGAGGAAAAGGCGGCAAAAAAGTTTTTAACCAGAGACGCCGCCGCGCCGATTCAGAGCTTGATCGAGAAACTCGCGATGCTAAGCGAATTCACTGAGGCGGCGATCGAGCAAGCTTTCACGAATACGCTTAACGAATACGGCATACAGATGGGCAAACTCGCTCAACCTGTGCGGGTCGCCTTGACCGGCGCCGCCGTGAGTCCCGGGATTCACGATGTCATCGCGGTCCTCGGCAAAGAGCGCACGATTGACCGGCTGCGAAAGGCATTAGAATATATCCCGCAACTTGACTCGCCTAACTAATTCTTCTAGTTTTATCACTCGCGACTTTGAGGAGTCGGCTAATTGGTAAGCCACCTGACTCTGGATCAGGCGATTGAAGGTTCGAGTCCTTCCTCCTCAGCCAAGGTCCCATCGTCTAGCGGTTAGGACACCGGCCTCTCACGTCGGGAACACGGGTTCGATTCCCGTTGGGAC
>CAVWLW010000032.1:0-169990 GCA_963755715.1 uncultured delta proteobacterium | reverse complement strand
GTCAAGCGCCTTCAACCGGGCTCGGCCACCTCTCCGCTTTTCGTGTATCTCGTTTGCGCGATCTTAGGCGCGCAAAAAAATCCGCAAGTAAAGCCGCGGATTCATCGGCTAGAACGCCGCCTAGCGCCGGTAATTGATGATTGAGCCGTTGATCCTCACATAATCGATAAAGAGATTCAACCGCGCCGGCCTTCGGATCGAGAGAGGCGAACACTAACTTACGAATTCGCGCCTGCAAGATCGCGCCCATGCACATGAGGCAGGGTTCGAGCGTGACATAGATATCACATTGATCGAGACGCCAAGTACCCAACTGCTTGGACGCTTCTTCGACGGCTACGATTTCGGCATGTCCGAGCGGACTCTGGCGCTCTTCGCGGCAGTTATAACCCGTGCCGATTACTTCTCCAGCCGCCACGACAACGGCCCCAACCGGAACTTCCCAACGGCTGGCAGCTTCTTTGGCGGCGGCCAAAGCGAGCTTCATAAAATCAATATCGTGAGCTTCGAATTCCGACATGTCCTGTTACCGGAAAAACAATTGCGTTCGGCGCGCTTTATGGATGCATGTATTCGATCGGCGGCGGTTCGATGTCGGTAACGATCTCCAATACTCCCGCAACGCTCTTGGCGATACGCACGATCTCTTTTTCCAAATCAGGATCGGCCAAGATCCCGGAGATGGTGACCGTACCGTTGTCGCTCTTAACGTTCAATACAACGTTGCGAGTTTTCGCCGAGGTGATCAATGCGGCTTGGACGCGCGCCGTCGTGGCCAAATCTTGAAATGCTTTTATTGATTCCGGCGTCGGTTGAAATTCCGGCCGTCGCACCGTGTCGGCGATCAGCGCTGCGCCCACCTCCGGGGAGAACCTACCGCTGTTCAATACCAAATCGTGTCCAATCGGATCTTGCCAGTCGGCGTTGAAGACCGCGCGAAAACGTCGGCTGCGCACTCGATCCAACTCGCGCACATACTGCCGCGCGCTTTCGCTATCCATTCCTTGCTGCGCTCGCACCAATTCGATGCGATACTCCACCGGCGCAACGATCAGGACTTTGAGCACATGAGGAATGCCAGGCAGCAATTGTTGGCCGGCACGCCCGTAATAAACCAAATTGCCTTCTTCGGCGACTTCACACATGGCGGCTTGCAGAGTGATGCGGTAAAGCCGAACGCTTTCTCGCCAACGTTCCCACCAATGCCCCTCGCCTTCGAGCACTTCAGTGTACTTCGCCTCGGGTATGCCGTAGCGTTTACTCGCTTCGATTAGGACTTCGCGAGCAACCGAGCGATAATTCAACAGGGATGCGACCTTCTCAGCTATTGCATTCCCGCCACTGAAGGCTGCGTGAGCAATGGTTACAACTGACATGGCCCTGGCCTCCTTTACGATTTAGTCCGTTTGGCTAGAAATGTCTCGTAACACTGTGCAATCAAAACGCAATACGATCTCTATCGTTCTAGTACATCTTTCCTAGGAACACGACAAGGCCTTTCTTCGGCCGCCGCGGAGGGGCGATCAAAGGTCGCAAGAAAAACCAAACTGGCATCAACGAGTCAAATATTTACAGGAAAAAATGCAGGATCGCCGGCTTATCGAGCCAATCGTTTCGGAGAGACGGATGGAGCTTCGTATAGGAATCGCCTGATGTGGCCCATCAAATCGATCATTTTCACCGGTTTTTTTAGAAAATCATCGCACCCCCCATACAACGCAGCATTCTTCATGTACGGAAAGATGCTCATAGCAATGATAGGAATTTGTTCAAGTTGAGGTTTTTCTTTAAGTAGCGACACGAATTCCAGGCCGTCCATATCCGTAAGGTCCAACTCGAGCAAGATCAAATCCGGGTGATGCTCGATCGCTTTTCGCAACCCTCCTTCCCCGGTCACCGCGATCAACGGAAGCAATCCGGCAAAGAGAACCTGCTTGACCACGGGTTGAGTATAGTTGGGCTGTTTCTCAATGATCAATATCTTGTGACGCGATGCGTTCACCATTTTTTGCGATCACCTCAGACGATTCGCCAGAGCAACAACTATACCTAAGGGGCGTGCGACGTTGCCATCGTCTTCGAGCCAACGACATATGCGAAAAATTCGTCGACTGAGGTGAAAACTAATATGAATCGGCCGCGTCCACTAAAAAAAGGTCGCACGGCAGACTCTTGCGCTGACTTTTAACGACGAGTTACAAAAAGTACAGTTCACATTTAGTGTCACTTGACCGTACGACCTTGTAAGACAACTCCGCGCGGGTCGGTACAGTCACAAGGTTCGTCGGCGGCCCCGAAACCGTAGGGACATGTAAAATGGGCAACGCTACATTCCCGCTCGGTTATTGCATCGGTCAATTTGTCAAAAAAGCCGCGCGGCGCTTCTCTTCTACCGGTGGAGCCGCTTGAAGGACCAGGCATCGTGGTGGTGGTCGTCTCACAGCCAGGAACCGCGAGGGAAAGAAGGACAACAAACAGTAGGGAATTTAGGCGATGCCCCGAACGGCGTTTCCAGCATCGGTCGAAAACATCGGCATGTGAAAATTTATTGATCGCAACCCTCATTGGTTGGCGCGCAAACCCTCCATTCCCAGATTCGTAGTAGCGAGTAGTAAATTATGGCAGTTTTTGTCAGATAATACCACCTAAATAAACTGCCATTTACGGGATTTGCCTAGTTGAGCAAGCTGGAATTAACTAGCTCCATGAGCAGATTTTGGACACATGATTCAATTGTGTCATGGGCAAATCAGCAGCGAAGAGTTGTTCGGGCGTGGGACTATGAAGATACAGCCCGATCACCGTCAAGACGATTCCAACCAGCCCTGCCGTCTTGTTGATCACCGTCTGCAGCTCTTCTGGCGGATAAACCTTTGTCGGTCTCACCTCTTCTGAAACCCTCAGCCGTTCGGCGAGTTCAGCAAGGTTTGCCTTTGCTCAATGGGTCCATAGCGCTGCCCAACTTGAAGGTCGCCGTGGGCGCAGTGAGCACGTTATTTGCCTTGTTGACTGATGTCATGGTGACCACTCTGCGGCCGCGGACTCGACCGTTTCAACCCCGACCCGTTGAATCTGGATTTCACCGAGCATCGGCGCGACGTACTTGTCAATGAGTCGCCAATTCTGCAGCGTTGCGAAGCGATAACTACCGGCGTCTGACTTTCGTTTATACTATCTGCGCGCCCGGTCCAACACCGTGTCTTTCGATAGGGTGATGAACGCCGCGCGACATCTGCGGGAGCGTTTCTTTGTCGAAATCGATTGTCTGCGTCGACGTGCGAAAAGGTCTTTCGCAAGCGTTTTCCGCTCCGATCCCAGAAGTCGACTCGTTACGTTACCCCCGCCGTTTTGTGTATCGCTATAATTCCCCTTTTTCTGTCAGCCGACAATTTAACCTGATTTCATGTATGCGAAAAACCTTAACAGGCAAAATTGCCGCCGGCCTTACGAGCCCTCAACTCCCGCGCATTGACCAAATCTCTCCAAAGTCCTGTCGAGCTTAGGGCACAATCCATGCACATGTGTTCAACCCGGATTCCGCAGTAGAGAAATCAGGGGAAAGAAACTTGGGACGGTACGGAGTTGAGAAGTGGAATGGGGGTAATGATTTTGTCGGGATGGCTTGGAGTTTGGTCGGTAAGAGACCATTCCAACTGCGCCGCAATCGGAAGTCCGTCGGACACCGTGCGCAAGCGACGCAAGAACTCGGGTCGATCGGGTTGTGGCATCGCAAAACGGATCTGTATCCGGCGCCCTTGAGAGATCAAATCAGCGCCCACCAAAAACACGAAGTCTCTAACCGCTCTCAGCCGTCTTTCAAACCACGAGCGCGGCAACACCGTCTCGCGAAAATCCGCCAATAGATTGTACAGCACACAGCCCATACGAAAAGCCGCATCGGTGGCGTCAAAAGATTTAAGACAAAAGCTGTCCAAGCTTAAGTCCTCTTTTAACTCCTTAATGCGGTTTTCACTGTCGGCTCTCCCCGCATACATTCGGGTAACCACTTCGGCGGCATACGGTACGCTGGTGACCATCACCCGATACGTATATCCCGGACAATCTATTAATCGTCTCCCTCTGGCCTCGGGCCGCTCCGAAATCTCCTGACGCAGACAGACAAAGCGACGCTTCGCTGCTTTCCAGTTCGGCAGACTGACTTCCAGATCTGCCACCTCGATCCCCCGTGCCACCACCCGCCAGGCCGTGGACGGTATCCGATGAATCACGAGCTTTCGTACCACCGCAGTCAACCGGGCCACGATAATGTACGGCAACTCTTGGCTCTCTAAGTACTCCAAGAATCGTTTCTCGAAAAATCCCGCATCGGCCCGTAACAGTCCAATCCGATGCCCCTGGGGAAGCACCGTAACCGCTTGCTTGATGAACTCCACACAGCCGTTGGCGCTGCCGCTATTCCCACTTCGCATACTCGCCCATAACAATCGGCGCCCCTCAGCTAAAAATGCCACCAAGGGATGATGCGACCTGCGCCCAGGCTTGCTCGGATTGTACCCCTTTAAACTCCCCTCCTGCTCGCCGTATCGACACAACACCGTGGAATCCAAATCCACCGTATGCCCCATCAGTATCGGTCGCATCCGCGCTAAGCTAAACCTCATCAGCCGTTCGCTCGTCTCGGTCACCTCGCGATAGTGAAATCGCAAAAACAGCCGCCTCAACGTGTCCGGCGAACAAAATCGCTTCATCCCTAACAGCTCCCCCAACAGCCGATCCCGCCGATACCGCGTGAAATGCTCAAACCGTTCTGCTCCCAAAGCTAACCCATAAAACCAACTCAGCATCACCTCCACCGACCCTATCTGGTTGTTTGACCGCTTGCGAAATTCCACTAATGTTTCGTCTAGCTCCTCTCGTAGTTTGATCCATTCAAAATAAACCCGCAGCAAAATTACCCCAGCCCATACCGTGATCGGATGATCGGTAAACCCAAACAAAATCTTCCGATACAGCGGTGATCGCTTTCGCCTCGGCTCTTTCATCCTAAACCACTACTCCTCTTATCCTTTTTCTCTCTCTCCTTACTCCACAAATCTTTCACTGCGCAATCCGGGTTTATTCGAGCTTCCGTCAATCGCCGGCAATAATTTGGAGAATGACAAAAGGACCACATCTGACGAAAACGATGACGCCCCAAGCAGCATAAAAAGATTGTATTGATAATCTGCGTCATACAATATTTAAATTTAGTTCCCTGCTAACCGCAATCTACATGATCGCGTTTCCAATCTTTACATTCCGTAAAACCGCGGAATAGCCTTGCTCTGATGCTGATATCGTCTCGCTTCAGGAAGACATCGACCGCACCGTAGATACGCCATAAACCCAGCAGTCGTCGCCGCTACGCTGTGGATGGCGCGAGTTACAGAGGCCTGATCTGCACCCTGCGCCATTTGATGGCGCCGCCGGGGGTTCCTTTTTCACGATTGGCAAACTGCAGCGAGATCGGACCTTCCGTGAACTGGGTGTGCTGGATATCGACAGTTTTGGTCCCATTGAGCACGAGCGTCAGATGCGAGCCTTTGGCGGTGATCTCATAGGTGTTCCATTTGCCGCCCGCTTTGGGCATCGGAGATACCTTGGCAACATTGGCGATGGCCCCGGTGCCGTACTCCGGGTCTGGGCGCTGGTCGTAGATATTCGCCTCGTACGCGGTCTTGGATCCGATAGCTTTGGGATCGGAAATGCGAAAAAAGATACCGCTGTTCGTGGTGTGGTCCGCCCAGAACTCGGCTCGGATCTGGAAGTCCTTGTAGGAGTTCTTCGAGACCAGATGGCCACCCTTGCCTTTGTCGGCCACGACGGCGCCGTCCTCGACCCGCCAATTGGCGTCGCCGATCCGGTTCCAGTTGTCCAGGGTCTTGGGGTTCGAGCCGTCAAGGAGCGTGATCCATCCCGCGTCGCCTTGACCAGACATCTGTGGTGAGCAGCCCAAAACCGTGAGTCCGGTGACAAGCAGCAGCCCCATAGCAATGGCAGACAAGCTTTTCATTGCGATCTCCTCCTTCATGATTGATAGAGATTTCGTTTTGATCGTTCTCCGGATGCTAGTCGGTCCGGTAGTTTTCACCGTCGCTGCTTCGCAGAAGAACGCTCCACGGAAATCTTCGCGGTCTCCTTTATAATTAGGCAACAGCCTATAGGCAATAGAGAAATGCGCAGGTTGGCGGAGGCCCGAAAGGTTCCAGACTGGAGGGTTTTTTCTTGACTCTTCACTGTGCTAGTGAATACGCTTGTTTATCGGATAGCATAAGAGAGCAACATTGAACGACTGGAGGAGCGAACGATGTTTGCGAAGTTGAAGCATGTCGCGATTGTAAGCGATCGATTCACTTTACTGGGCAGATTTTACGAATCGCTTTTTGGTATGCGATCGTCCAAGCCGTCGTCGGACGAGCCGCGCGGAGCCGCAGTCGTCGGAGACGGATACGTTGGGCTGAATATCAATTCCAGGGCTCCCGGGCGCCAATCCGGTCTGGACCACTTTGGGTTCGAGGTCGAGGATGTCGAGACCGTGTATGCTCGCCTCCACGCTAAATACCCAAAGATCAAAGTCCTGCACAGGCCCGGTGGCAGATCCTTCGCCGGCATCAGCACCCATGATCCCGCAGGTAATGTCTTCGATCTATCAAAAGGGGCTGGGAAAAGGCGAGGCGTTTACGAGGAAGGGGAATGGCAGCAGGAACGCCACCTCAACCACTTGGCGCTTAGGGCCGTGAGCCCCGAGGTTCTGGCCGAGTTCTATGTCGAAGTTTTCGAGCTGGCCGCTTTAGAAAGGCCCGCCGACGATCCCAACTTTTATCTCACCGATGGCAGATTGACGTTTACCATCATGCCCTGGGACATCACGGATTACCTGGGATCGGGAATCGAAAGGCCGGCGTTGGATCACTTGGGATTTCATGTGGAAAGCGTTGCGGCATTTCAAAAAGATCTCGACGCTTTAATCGAGCGCGATCCGTCGATTGCGCCGAGGCGTGCCCGCAAAGCCGATGAGGGAGACGCGCGGCAGCGACTTTTTTCCACGTGTCCCCACGGAATGGTTCATCTGGCCGATCCAGACGGCGTCCTCATCGACGTGACGGACGGATCGAGACGTCAGCTGAGTTAGTCAACAGCGGCAACTCAACCCGGGTGGCTAAACCGCTCCCGTGCTAGACCGTGACGTCACTTCGCTCGCTTTGGGCAAACCTTAGTCTCCACGTGATCTGCTGTCCCACAAAAAGATTGACTACAGGGAACCGGCCAGCGCGCGATCCAGAATTCCGTTTCTATCAAAGTTGCGCAATAAACTGTCGTCCGTCAATTTCTCCGGCTTCACGTTTCCTGCTTTCGGATTGGAGAGTGCCAGCATCCGCTTGATGTTGTTGAGACCGGCGACGGACGAAAACGGTTTTCGGCTCATGTTTGCGCTAAGTACTTGGAATCCGTCTTCGAGGGCTGCCGGATTTTTTTCCTTGAGATGGGTTGCCATTATTTTCAACACCGCCGGCTTATTCTCAGAACGATTGATAAAGCTTTGGCTGTCCAGCAGCGCTCTCAAGAAGTTTTCTATCGTGGCTTGGTTTTCACGCAAAAATCGAGACGAAACAACCACCCCGGCTCCGACAAACGGGATTTTGGCTCGTTCAAGGTCCGCGATCATGCTAAATCCTTTGCCAATAAGCGCACGACTAAAATTACCCTGCAAGATGGCGGCGTCGATAGAGCCTTGATCCAGCGCGTGATAACGGCTCGTTTGGTTGGCCATCGCGATGACCTGAATGCGATCTCTCTTTTCGTCGAGGCCGAGATATTCAAACGCCAGCTTTGCCGCCATCCAGGGCGTCCCGCCGAGAGAACCTACGCCGAATTTCTTTCCTTTTAAGTCGTTCACGTGCTTAATCTCCGGCCTCGCGATAATCTCGTAGGTGAGCTGAGCGTCGAATGACGCCAGCATAGTGAGCGGTAATCCCTCCGCCGCCGCGTTCAGAAGCGCCGAGCCTCCAATAAATCCGAATTGAATGTTGCCTGCAGCCAAACCGGCGGTCGCCGTCGCGCTGCTGCGCACGAGAATGATCTCCGGGTCCAAGCCGTATTTGCGATAGAAACCTTGCGCCCGCGCGATTTCCAGATGAGAAGAATTAGGATTGATCGAGCTGTATGCGACGACTACCCGTGTCTCTTCAGCGTTTGCCACCGAAAGCAGGTAAAGCAAAAATATTGCAGCCAGCGAGAAGATTGTTGCAAGGTGTCGATGGATATTCCATAACGCGATTGCCTTATTGCTTCGTTCACAACGCCGCCGACCCTTGAGATAAACTTGATTCCGGTTACCACGATACGATCGGGGTCGCAACGATTCTCGACGCGCAACTCAGTCTATTGCAGCGCGCGGGTGACATTGAATGGGCTGGCAATTCAGAAAAGAGACCGGTCTTTTTAACCGCGCGCGCTCATAGTGGTGTAAATCCGTGAGCGACGAGTGACGAGAGATCTTGAGGGTCAGGCTTCTCCAGAGAAAGTTACTCTCGATCTTAAATGTAACCGGTAACGGTCATATAATCTGATCGTGTTTCTCCAAGTTATGGCGAGCACAGAGTAGCTGCACGTTTTTTTCAGTTGCCGATGTCCCACCTTTTGACCAAGGTAAATCGTGGTCGAAGTGAAGCTGGTCAGTCGCGCCACAGATCACGCATTTTCCACCATCTCTTTTCCAGACTGCGAGTTTGACCGGTGTCGGTATCAAGCGACGCCGTTGAAGGTTCCTTTGAGGCGGTTGATCAAATCGCTCGTCTCCTTCGACCGCGATTAGGCGGAACTTGAACACTTCGCGGAACTCATCACCTTCGCACCAAGAATCGACAAGATGGAAAATACCATTGTAGGACCATATTCCCTTGTGAATCTTTTCATAAACCCGTACGCGCTCTGGCGGGCGTTTTCCAGTTTTAAAAAGCTGGGCGGCCTTATGAAATTTGCCATTCTGTGTTAGTCGACCAGAAGGAAATCGTTCTGGCTGATCTAAAGTCTTTGGATTCGGTTGCTTCGGTCCTCTTGGTTGATCATGCCCTTCGTAAACGAGAGTTGTACCGTTATCTTCAAGCCGATCCCTATATGGTGCATTGCGCCGAACCGACATCAATATGACTGAGTGAGTTCCACCTATACCAAAATTCATTCCTTGCTGGAGACTCGTGCCCTCGCGTCGGCACATGTCAATGTAGGAAATAATGTTATCGCTCAACGAGATCCCCCCGCGAAAAATGACGCGATCGACATGGTGCTCAGCGCAGTTTCACCACAAAACTTACGTGGATCATTGACTTGATGGATTTGCATTGCTCCCCTCTGGTGCTCGTCTTGTGGTTTTCCTGGGCGTGATACGAGAAACCGTAGGCATCAGCCATCCACGATTAATCATCTCGAATCAGCTATCAAAACGTTGGCGAGACCGCAAAGCGCTGCTATAGTCGCGACGGTGCGAATCAAAGGAAAAATCTTCATGGAGTGTGCATCTTGAGAAACATCGTTGGCGTTATTTTGGTTTGTTTGACGTGGATCTCCGATCTTTCGGCGCAGGCGCCGTTTTATCAGGGCAAGCAGGTGACTATTCGGGTGGGATTCAACGCGGGGGGATCGTTCGACGTCTGGGCGCGGATCATCGCCAAGCATCTGGAGAAGCATGTGCAGGGCAATCCCGGCATTATCGTCCAGAACATGGCCGGCGGCGGCTCTATCGTCGCAGCCAACTACATCTATCGCGTTGCCAAACCGGACGGTCTCACTCTCGGCATGGTCAGCCCGGGAATTTATTTGCAGGAACTGGCTGGACAAAAGGAAGTTCAGTTCGAATGGTTCAAGTACAGTTGGATCGGCTCGTCGGAAGAGAGCGCGCGGGTTTTCTATATCCGAGCCGACGCACCGTTCAAGGCGCTGGAGGATCTCCGCAGCGCGGCGGCGCCGGTCAAGTGCGGGTCCACGGGTCTGGGCACCGGCGATTATTATTTTCCGAGATTTCTGCAGGAAGTCTTCGGGCTCAAGCTAAGCATGGTGCCGGGCTACCAGAGCTCGCCCGAAGCCAACCTGGCGATCGAGCGCGGCGAGATACAGTGTCGGGCCGGGAGCGTGCAGGCCTTTTTCGGCACCGAGCCTTCGCGGACCTGGGCGAAGACGGGCTTTGTTCGCGCGCTCGCTCAAAGCGGACGCAAGCGCTATCCCAACCTCCCCGAAGTGCCGACGATCTGGGAATTGATGGACAAACACAAAGTCGGCGACGCCGATCGGCAGCTGGCAAAAATCCTCGTGCTGCCCGATGAAATCGGCCGTCCCTTTTTCGGCCCGCCTGCCCTGCCCGCGGACCGGCTCAAAATTTTGCGCGACGCTTTCGCCAAGATGTTGATCGACACCGACTTTATCGCGGAAACGAAAAAAGCCGGCCTCGACCCGAGCCTCACGACCGGCGAAGCGATCACCGCGCTGGGAAAAGAGCTGGGCGCCGTCTCGCCGGACTTGGTGCGGCGTATGAAACAGGTGCTTGAGAACTGAAGCGTTCAGGCTGACTGGCTTGCGCAGTCCGATCTTGAAACCAGCGCGGCTTGATCCCTGCTTCTTTACTCCGCGGCCCGCGCCTGCGAGATCCCTCAATTGCGTTGCTGCGGTTTGCCGCCCTCGGCGGAATTGAAATCGACTGTCGCGGGCGCGACAGTCCGCGTCACGGTGACTTTCGCTTTGCCGCTGTTGTTCTTGTAGAACTTGTGATGGTCTCGACTGTCCCAAAACAGAATGGCATCGTTGACATAGATGTAGAGCTCTCCGGTCGAGTCCGGCGTGATGTCGGCGATCAGCACTTCGTTTCGCTGGATTTCTTTCCTTTTCTCGCAGCCCAGTTCCTCTAGCCTCGCGGACACCGGCGCCGGGCTTTCAACGTCAGCTGGCGCGTCCGCTTTGCAGGTTGAAAAATCCACCTTGGGAAGCGGCGCAGCAGGATGGAGCGGATATTCGTAATTGCCGATGTTCCCAACCCGCGCGATCGGCTGGAAGTAGTTTTCCCGCCACCAGTGCTTCAGCGTCATCCCTGCGAAATGAGCGCGGCTATCAACGCCAAAGCCGACGACATCGGCAGGCGTGCCTTTGTCGAACCAGGCATATTCAGGCTTTTTCTCGAATGTCCCTGGCGCAGTCTCAGCGACCCCAGGCTCGATCCGGATGCGGTATTGCCGCCCGGCGACGAGCCACAGGCCAGTGCGAGCGCATGGCGAACTGATATCGACAGTTGCGGAGCCTAGCTTGTCATTCAGGGCCCGCTGCTGCGTTTCCTGCTTGCGCGCCTCCTCAGTCTGGTTTTTATCAACCTCGTCCGCCTCACAGAAAGCGCCGTTCGTGCTTCGCAGGTTGTATAGTCCAAGGTTCAGCCCCGACGCGGCGAGCCAGGCAACGATCAGGATGAAGAGCGCAGGGAATCCAGTTTGCGCGGCCCAGCGATAGGCAGCAACGGCCTTTTTTGAGTTTCTGAGCTCGCGTGCGATCCATAACGCGGCAGGCGGATTCGCTGGATCGACTTTCTTGGGCTCTTTTCTTCGGAAGAAGACGACAAGCGCGCTCAGCACTGCGCCGATGACCGCCGCCCAAAAGCTCTTCCAATTCCCGTACGAGAAATAAGCGACAATGGCGAGGACGACGGCCGCTGCCGCAAGTGCATGGCGCTGCCCCGCGAGCCTCAAACGATCGATCTTTTTATCGCCAACCTTCGGCTGAACGTTCCACGCGGCGCGGGCGCGGTCCTGAATACGGCGCTTCAGGACGCCACTGATCGCGAGACTGATGATGAAAAGCAGGACGATATTGACGGCAGGTTGGGGGCTCCTGCGTAACAGCATCGACCCACGGGCTCGCAAAACTCGGTATGAATCCTTTGAAGAGCCTGAGCAGGTAAGCGACAGTGCCGCCCGTGATCTGATTGATCTTTTCGGTCTTGTCGCCCCAATCGAGCAGCGCATAGATCACCGGGAATGCGAGCGCGATCAACGCCAGTCCGAGCGTGACGAAATAGACGCACCGCCGCCACCAGATCGTGTCGAGCACCAACGCGAAGTAATGCCCGCGCTTTTCTTGAGCTTCCGCCGTCTCAATCAGCGTTTTGAGATCGGTTAGCACCGTCTTCGTGGGGGCATCGGTGACCGTCTGCAAAGCGGTATTGACCTCGCTCGTGTCAAACGGGATTCGCGCATCGTTCGGCAGCAGAATGTTGATCTTGAATGGCAGCGACTTCGGCGCGTAGCCGTCATTGCCGTAAGTCATGCGCGTCACCGCGCAATGATGCACCAGCGGCGTGACCCTTTTATCCAATGGGACCGTGTCATCGTTCTTGTCCATCAGCAACTGGACATTGCGTGGCTGATAGCGCCACAGCGCGCCAACGATCCCTCCGCGTGAATCGTAAAGGCGGCCAGTCGGCGATGCGAGCGACCGATAGGTCTCGACGATGAGTTTTTCGAAGTTCAGCCCTTTCTTCTCCGCTTCGCCGATCATCCAGCACAGCGGCACGAATGAGAGTCCATCGTCCGGATATCCGCCGCCGACATCGGCATGCATACCGGGAAACCAGACCTGCGTGAGGCGATCGGGATCGACCGTGCCGCGCTGCTTCTTTTCCTCCCGTTCGTCCCAGGGGATTGGGTAAAAGGTTCGCCGCTCGTCATCGAGTGCCAAGGCATGTCGCGCGTGCCGCACGCGTTCCAGCAGTGAGGTATCTTCGAACTTCATCGGCCAGACCCATTTGTCGACCGCGATCGTGAGTTCGTCGATCGGCAGGCCATAGGCCGCGACCGTGTCCCACACCCCAACAAAATGGATTTCGATGTTCTCACGCTTTGCTACATGCTCGTATGGGACGCCGCCCGTGATAGGTTGCCACAAGGAAATCAAAACGTCGCGGACCCAACGCCCGACCGGGACCCAAAAGACCCACCAGGCCTTCGCAGGAAAAGCCTTTTTGCGAAAGGCGCGATAGGCGGCGAGCGCATTCCTTTCCAAATCCGCTTCGGTCTCGAACGTGACCAGTCCTTCGGAATGCACCAAACCGGCGAGCACGCGGATCGTGAATGCGCCGCGGCTGAATCCGAACATCCAGATGCGGTCGCTCTCTGTCCGGCCGTCTTTTTCCTCCCGCCAGTAGTTGTGGCACAGGAACTTGTAGAGATTGAGCACATTGCGCTTCACCCCCACGCCGAGCGCGAGGCCGATGATCCGCAGAAGCGTAATGCTCGATGTTCCGACGCCGTCGCCGAACACAGCGACCTGTTTTCCGTCCCGCAGATTGAGGGCCTGATAAAGGCGCCATACATTGGTCTTGAACGCCTTCGACGCGCTATTGCCGGTTCCGTCCGAAAGAACTATTAGATTTCTGGATCCCCCTGCCATGGTCGTTACCCCTCTCTCCGGCACTTAGAGGCGGTCTGCCGAATCAGACTTGCCTTACTTGCGTAAATATTCGCCGCACTGAAATTATGGGGAGACTGAAAGATCAAGTCTGGTAGTTTGTTCATTTGTCGATCTGATAAAACAGATCATCAATCTCGGCGGGCAGCCATGTTTGCTCGTTCTCCCCCTCGCACATGCATTACCACCGCGATTTCTACTTCCAAAAGTTGACGTTTGTCCAATAAGAAAAACTCATATGTTTCTTATAAGAAACCCTTATATCACAACTCCTAAAAGCGCCTTCGCAATAACGAAAGCGCGAATTCTGGCGGAGGTCTAGACTTTTCCAGCTCAACTATTTTTGATGAGCTGATCGATCGGCTCTTGGTCAAACGCACGTGGTCCGTGGCTCATCATCGATTTCTCGAAATAGTGATGCTAAGAATTGACGGACAAGCAAGGAGTAAAAACTATGGCTACTCGATTTACCGGAGGCTGTCTTTGCGGTCGGGTGCGCTACGAATGTTCCGCCGATCCGCTTTTTATGGGTAATTGCCACTGCCGCGATTGCCAGAAGGCAAGCGGTGGCGCATATGAACCTGACATCGGACTGCCGGCCGCGGCGCTAAAGATTACGGGCGCGGTCAAGTATTACGACGGCAAAGCAGACAGTGGCAATACGTTGAGCCGCGGTTTTTGCCCGGAGTGCGGTGCGAGTTTGTTCGGCAAGACCAGCGCTATGCCGGACCTCGCGATGATCACGGCCGGGAGCCTCGATGACCCGAGCTTGTATAAGCCGACCTTGGACATCTTCACTTCCAGCGCTCAGCCTTGGGATCACATGGATCCGGCGCTGACCAAATTTCCAAAAATGCCGCCGATGTGGAGCCGAGGCGATGCCGCTGGCGGTGAGGTTACAGCTTGGTTAACGAATTTTGTATCTTCCGTAAATGGGGTCGGTTTCATCACGCTAACAGTCAATTCATCCGGCTTTGAGTTCCCGTTCCAACCGTTCCGCTAGCCATATACGGGCAAGGGTAGTCGCATCCGTTGTGCGTTGGCGTGCAAGCTTGCTCAGCACAGCCTTCATGGCCGGCGGGAGGCGCATATTAAGTTGGGCAGTATTGTCTTGGAAAATTGCTTCTCGAAGAGCCTCGTCTAAATCGCTGTGATCCTCGACGACTTCAGATACGCCTTTTTCCAGCCGATCGAACACATCATGGGACTTTGTCCAGCGGATGACCTCTTCATCCGTCGACTTACTGGTTAAACGAGAAGCTTTTCGTTTTGTCTTTTTCATCTTCGGAACCTCCGATAGCGCCGCTTTTGCGCTTCAGTCATGCCATTCATATGAAAAACTCGTAGCCGATGGTCGGGTAAGACACGATAGACAACGTGGAGATAGGAGCCGCTTAGATTTCTTCCGAGCAATTCATAGACCTCATCGAGTCCGCGTTGACTTCGAATCTTCAAATAATCCGTTGCCAATAGTTCATAAAAATCTTGTTTGGTGTAGCCGTGTCGAAACGCGGAGCTGGTGAAGACGACCTCCATTGAGCACGATTTTAGCAATTGCTATACGTCACCGCAAACCTTAATTGGCTATCTCAACCTGCATTCAGCTCCAACGCAGATACCCCCAGGTCAACGAACGCGGCCTGACATAACAATTTTTACAATCTTTGCTTCGCGTGCCTTGCAGCGACTCCGCTGAAGCCGTAGGCTGCGGAAATCTTGACGGAGAAGTGCTCCCGTTGTCATTACTCCACATTAATCCGCCGGCTGAAGAGGTAATTGCACATCATGACGCTCATCATCAACAACCAAGAAGTCCAACAGGTCCTCACCATGGAGGACACCATTGCGGCGCTGGAACAATCTTATTTGCAGCTCGCTGCCCAGGAGGCGGTCTGCCGGCCGCGCATCGACATCCGTATTCCCACCAGCGATCCGGCGCGGAACTACCAGTGGGGCACCATGGAGGGAGGATCGACCGCCGGCTACTTCGCGATCCGCATGAAGTCCGACATCGTCTATGAAAAAGAATACAAAGGCGTCGTCACGCAGGAAAAGTACTGTGTGCGGCCCGGCCTTTACTGCGGCCTGATCCTGCTGACCTCGATCGAGAACGCCGAACCGCTTGCCTTCGTCAACGACGGCTACCTGCAGCACATGCGGGTCGGCGCCGACGGCGGCATCGGCGTGAAGTACCTCGCGAACAAAGACGCCGAGGTGGTCGGCATGCTGGGCGCGGGCGGCATGGCGCGCACGCACATGGAGGCTTTCACGCGCGTGCGCAAAATCGAGAAGCTGCAGGTGTTCAGCCCGACGCGCGAAAACCGCGAGCGCTTCGCGCACGAGATGGCGGCGAAATACAATATCGAGGTAAAAGTCTGCAACCGCCCCGAAGAGGTCTACAAGGGCGCCCACATCGTGGCGGCTCTCACCGATTCCGCGGTCGAAGTGACCGACGGCGCATGGCTCGAAAAAGGCACCCACATCGTGGTCGTCGGCGGCACCGGCAAACCCGACACCGAGAGCCTGAAACGGGTCGACGTCTACCTGCGGTTCGGCGACACGCCGGCGCCCACCGGCCATCCCGAGCTCGCCACCGACGCCGAGCATGTCGGCTACGAAGCGCGCCCACAGCAACATAAGTATGGCGACGGCCGCCGTGACCGCCGCAAGCACGGCAACACGCTGCCGGATCGCCGGATCACGCTCGCCGACCTCGTCGCCGGCAAGGTGAAAGGGCGCAGCTCGCCGGATCAGATCACGTATTCCGAGCGCGGCAATCTGCAGGGCGCCCAGTTCCACGCGGTGGCGGGTAAAGTCTACGAGCTCGCCAAGCAAGCCGGCCTCGGGCGCGAGATTCCGACCGAATGGTTTCTGCAGGATATTCGCGATTGAAATACTTGCGGCCCGTTTCAGTCGTTTCACCGCTGCGCTCCGTTCCAATCGTTCAAAACGTATTTAGCTCTACCCGTGGGTCCAACCAGCGCAAGGTATTGATTCGACGATACGAGATCGCATAAATAGAGCGACATCGAGAACTTAGCGCTCGTTTTCTCGTTGAAACGCAGGCGCTCAACTACTGGAACATCTGAAGAATTGGAACCTTTGGAACGTTTGAAACTGATTTCGTTTGCATGGAGGTAACCAGGTATGGCTTTAGTACGGTGCGTTACAGAAATGGGAATGGGAGTGGATGTGCACGGATTGGATTACACCAATGCCGCCAAGCGGGCGGTGTTCGATGCGATTCATCACAGCAGCTTGGGATTTCCGCGGCTGGTGGGCAAGACCGCGGACGATATGCGGGTGGAGGTCACCATCGGCGTGCCGAAGCCCGAGGCCGTAGATAAGAAAGCCGTGCTGGAAACGTTGCCCCACGGCGGCGGGCACGTCAACGTCGTCCACGGCGGATTGCAGGTGCTGAATGAAAAGGGCGACGACGGCTGGCTGATCGCCAACGCCATCATCGTCGTCAGCATCGACGACGGCAAATAGTTCGTGTCACTGGCTCGTAGAACGAGCAAGCGACCGCCAACCACGTGCTAACAAACCCCTGGGTCCGTACGTACTTGTACAACCGCTTGGATCATTATGAGGCGGATCTTACCGGCAAACTGAAAACACCGACAAGGTACAACGTATTTTACTGTGGCATCTTTCTTGTTGTAACAAATCTCCGGTAGCTCCGGTGACGGTGCTTCGTCGTTTTTCTTTAGGCTGTGAGTGGCGGGGGTTTCAGTGAGATGCTGCTGTGGACTTCGGTACGGCACAAGTATCTCACCTTTAAGGTTTGCCGACGGAATCAACCGATCATCGGAGTTACCAACCACAGGACCTTCCGACGTACTAACGACCAGGCTTTCTCTTTCCTTGGTCAGCCACTTCAGCATTGACTTATTTTCGTCTGATAAACAGTTGCTGCATCAACTTGTCCCACTCGGCGTATTTTTTTTCCGCTTCTTCGACGCCGTATTTCTCGTCGATGTAGGATTTTTTGAATTTTTGCGCCAATGATCCGATGTCTTCGCGGGGCGACCAGAGGCCGCCTTTCTGGATCATCTGTTGACCCTCCTTGGAATGGAGCCAGTCGAGGAAGAGCAAGGCGGCGTGGGGATGGGGCGCCTTGAGCGTCAAGCCGGCATACGCAACGGTAGTCACGACGGGTTCGAGGGGGCGCCATTCCACCGGCGCGCCTTTTTGTTTGGCTTGGGTGATGTTGGCGTCGAAGATCGTCGGCGACAGCGGGACTTCACCCGAGACCACCATGCCGGACAAGGCCGCCCCGGACATGTTTTGCACTTTGACGTCTTGATCGGCGAGCTTATCGAGATATTCCCGGCCGAAGGATTCCAGCGTGCTGCCGATCCAACGCGTTCCCGTCGTGGTGCTGACGATCGACATCTTGCCCTTCCACTTCGGATTCAATAAATCGAGCATGGTTTTCGGCGCATCGGCGGTCGGGATGAACGAGGTATTGAAGCCCAAACTGGCGTAGGTTTCGTAGTGGCCGACATAATAAAAACCGTTCTTGCCTTTGTGCTTGACGTCTTCGGGATAATTGCGCGCTTCCGGAACATGGTATTCTAGAAATACTCCCTCGCGTTTCATCAGATCCATCTGTTCGCCGGTCGTCGCGATCACGTCGGCGATGTATTGGCCGGCGCGAATTTCTTCCAACGCCCGCTTGATCAAGGTTCGTCCATCGGTGCGATACTCCGTAACCTTGATGAATGGATACTTTTTCTCGAACTCCGTGGCCATGGTGCGATACCAAGTGTGGGAGCCGTAGAGCATGAACGCGGCTTCTTTCTTGGCGCCCTCGATCAAAATCTTTTCCCGGTCGGCGCCTTGATAGAGGGCCAATTGTGAAATCGACGCGGGCGCAGCGGCGGCAAAACACTCGACCGCCCCGAGCAGCAAAAGCGCGCTGCCCAGCCACTTTTTGGTTATGTGAACGACTCGATCCATGACCATGAACGTCTCCTTGACGGGGGTTATCGTTTTATCCCGTGCGGATTGAACTCGAGATTCACCGTCGGCGTGCAAGCGGAGTCCAGTCGCAAGGCGCACGGTCAGGCGTTGCATTGACACATTCCAGTTCAGAACGGCGTGGCAATGATGTTGCGGAAAAAAACCTGGTCCTCGGGTGAATGGTTCTGCAGTCCGATGTGACCGCGCATGGAACGATTGCCCTTGAAGTTGGTGACCACCGGTTCGCCGTTTAGCGTGACGTTGTAAATCTGTCCTTCGACGCGGATCAGAAAGGTGTTCCACTCGCCCGGCTGCTTGGAGGCGATCTTCTCCGGTGGCTGGACGCTATAGATGGCGCCGGTCTTGTGAATCATAGCGCCGTCCGGCGCGCCCTCGTCGTCGATCTGGATTTCGTATCCCTGATTGATCGCGACCTGTGGATCGCCGCCCGCTTCATTGGGAACGGTCGGCGCAGGGAAACGAACGAAGATCCCTGAGTTGTCGCTTTTCTTCGTCACCCTCCAGTCTACCTGGAGCTCGAAGTTTCCGAACTGTCGGGCCGAATACCATAGCAGACCCATGCCGCCTTCCGTCACGAGCATTCCATCCTCGATCCTGAATCTGCCTGGGCCGGCCTGCCGCCAGCCATTGAGATTGACTCCGTTGAAGAGCTGGATCGATCGCCCCGCGGTTTCGCTGAACGGTCTCTCAGTCATGAAGCAATCCTCGGAGCCCGTCCCAAAGGATCAGTCTGGAGTTGGCTAGTTGTTGTTTTATGGAATCACGAAATAACCGCGATCGCATTGATCTCCAGCAGCAGCTCTGGTCGCGCCAACGCCACCACCTGCACCATCGTACTGGTTGGGAAGTTTGATCCCAAGACTTCACGGCGCGTTTCGTTGATGTCACGGTGGTTGCGCACATCCGTGGTGAAGACGTTCAGGGCGACGACATCGTTCATCGTTCCGCCGGCGGCTTCGACGGCGCGTTGAATCTTCCCCAGTATGAAACGCGTCTGTGCCCGTGCATCGCCGGCGCCGATGACCTTGCCCTCATGATCTGAAGCCGTCTGGCCCGCGATGAACACCATCCGGCCCGGCTGCGCAATGTTGACCAGCGAATAACTCCCACGCGGCACCGGCAGTCCATCGGGATTGAGTGTGGTCTTTGCCATGGAAATGTCCTCCTTTTAACGGAGTGAGCTTTAGTTATTTGAGCAATTATGAACGCGATGCAGGAAACTCTATGGCCTGCTGGATCTGCTCGCCCAGCGGAAGAGGCATACGCCGCCCTTCGCATGGCGGGATTTGTCGTAACGACCTTTCGCCCGCGTTTAGCCATGCGGTAAACCGCGGGCCGCCAACAAGAGTCGCTATCGAGCAAGCACGACGAGATGGGCTCGATTAACTCGCCCGTTCATTTCGCTGCGAAGCAGTAAATCCGGCCCCCGCCTCCGCGCGGAGCGGTATCGGCGCAGCTGCCATTCTCATGTGCCGAGTTCCATACGGCGTATCTCCCGGACGGATCGCCGCCGGGTCCCAGGCCATCCGAGTGACCCACCTGAGCCTGTTGGTCTTTAGCGTCCGATGTCCAATCGTTGCACGTCTTACCAGCCATGAGCTTACCGTCGGCCGTCGAGCCGGTCAGAATGTCATGCACCGTGGGTTTTGGTGAATCCGGCCAATTGCCGGGAACGCGTTGCCCGCGCTCGTCGAGAAACAGGTCGGCGTCTCCTTTGCGGGCGTGCAGCTCGTCGAGATCCTTCGCGACGACGACGCCTTTGGCATTGGACCAAGGGCCGGTGCCGATGCGACTGCGCGCGTCGGTCGGCTTGTTGCCGTTGTCGGGGTCCCGCTCGGCGCTCAAGTAGGCGCGCCAGGTTTTGTTGCCGAGACCGACTGCGCTCGCCAGCCCCTGGCAAATCTTATCCGCTCCGCGCAACCCGCCCAAATTGACAGTCTTGCTCCCGGTGCTACTGACAAAAAAACTCATGGCAGGACTGGCCTGCGCGCCTTCAGCGCCAATGCTCTGGCCCCTATCACTGCTGACGACACCGAGCGCCGCCATCGCCGCGAGAAGAAAGATATGTTGCTTCATGAGCTTTTCCTTTCGCTAAAAATTAGCACGCCTCGACAGCTGTGGAGTTTTACAGTCAGTTAAAAAGCGACCGCACGGAACTTATACAGCAATGAGAAAATAAAAATCAAATGAGTTCAAATAAAATTGCCACCCGGAGAGCTGCTTTTCGTCGAGTACAAGCGCCCGATCGAGCCAGATACCGCCGGCGTGTGGATGGGACGAATCAAATGGGATTCAACCTGCAAAATCAAAACAGAACTAGATCGATGGAGCGAAATTGTTAAGCTTGTAAAGGCCTGGCCGCAAGGCTGAGCGTTAGTCGGATTCGTGATGAAAGAAGACAAAGCCGAGGTTCTGTCGATCGACGGGCGCGAGGTCCAGGTAACCCACCCCGACAAGCCGTATTTTTCCCAGCAGACAAAGCTCTCGAAACTCGATCTCGTGCGCTATTACCTGTCGGTCGCGCCGGGCGCTCTCGCTGGAATCCGGGATCGTCCGCTGGTGCTCAAACGTTTCGTCGACGGGGCCGAAGGCGAGGCTTTCTATCAGAAACGCGCACCCGCCAAGCGGCCATCGTGGTTGCGCACCGTTACGCTGTCATTTCCATCCGGCCGCAAAGCGGAGGAAATCGTCGTCGATGACGCAGCGGGGCTCGCGTGGGTTGTGAACCTGGGCTGCATCGAACTGCATCCACATCCGGTGCGCTCCGGCGATCTCGATCATCCGGACGAGTTACGCGTCGATCTCGATCCGGGTCCCGGTGTGAGCTGGGACGACGTGCGCCGCGTGGCTCTCGAGGTGAAAACATTTCTCGAGGAGATGGGCCTTTATGGCTGGCCCAAAACGAGCGGCTCACGCGGCATGCACGTGAACGCGCGGATCGAACAACGCTGGACGTTCGACCAGGTGCGCCGCGCCGCGCTCGCGTTGTCGCGCGCGGTCGAGCGCCGCGCGCCGGCGCTGGCCAGCTCAAAGTGGTGGAAGGAAGAGCGCCACGGCGTATTCCTCGACTACAACCAGAACGCCAAGGACCGCACGACTTGTTCCGCCTATTCGGTGCGCCCGGTGGCCGACGCCCGTGTGTCCACGCCGCTTCACTGGCATGAGGTCCCCAACTGCGACCCGGCCGACTTCACCGTGCTCACGGTTCCCAAGCGCTTCGCGGAGTTCGGCGATCCGCACGCAGACATCGACGCCGCGCCAGGTTCGCTCGAAAAGCTGCTAGAGCTCGCTGCGGCAGACGAGGCGGCAGGTCTCGGCGATGCGCCCTGGCCGCCACATTTTCGTAAGATGGAGGGCGAAGCGCCGCGCGTGCAACCTTCGCGCGCCCGTTCCGCTGTGAAGAATGTCGCGAAGAAGCCGCGGACCAAAGCGCCGCTTCTGGTGATTGCGAATTCGCCGGACAAAGAAGCGGCCCTCGCCGGTCTGGAAAGATGGAAAAGTAAATATCCCCAAGCCGCCGCGCTGCTCGCCGTCGACGACGTGCTGATCGACTCCATGCGCGGCAGGTCGTCCACCTGGACCCGCATCCGAGTGAATCTGCGTAAGGTGCCCGAAGAGTTGCGCCCAGCGCAAGAAACCCCCGACCCGGATGACGATCCAACGCGTGAATGGCGTAACCGACGCGCCATGAAGTCGTAGGGGCGACCGGCCGGTCGCCCTTCCTTGTTGGAATTACGCGTATCACCGATCGCCAGCGAAAATCGCGGCCAGCTCTTGTGGCGGAACGATTTCGAGCTGGGCGTACGTGCACTCGCTCGGCTTCTTGTCCGTGCGCCACCTGCGAAATTGCGCGGTGTGACGGAAGCGGCTGCCCTGCATGTGGTCGTAAGCGACTTCGACGACCAGTTCGGGACGGAGCGGCTCCCAAGACAAGTCCTTGCCCCCGCTCCACCGGCTCTGGGCGCCAGGCATGCGATGTTCGGCTTCACCGCTCGCTGGTGCATGCTCGGCCCAATCTTTCCAAGGGTGCGCGGCAAGAGCATTATCGCGGTACGGCGCGAGGAATTCGACCAGCTCGCGGCGCTTCTTTTCCGTGAAGCTCGCGCACACGCCGACATGCTGCAGCGCGCCGGAGTCGTCGAAAAGGCCCAGCAAGAGCGACCCGATCATCGTGCGCTCACCTTTT
Source organism: uncultured delta proteobacterium (assembly GCA_963755715.1). Lineage (GTDB taxonomy): Bacteria > Desulfobacterota > Binatia > UBA9968 > UBA9968 > DP-20. Next base: position 147,375 of record CAVWLW010000032.1, on the reverse strand, counting down.
TTGTGCCAGCGAAAGCCGGCAACGACACAGTCACAATCGCGCTCGTGCTTGACCTTGAGCATCACCCGCTTGTTGGATTCATAGGTTCCCGAAACGGGTTTGGCGACGACGCCGTCGAGACCGGCGCCCTCGAAGCGACGAAACCAATCCGCCGCAATGCTCGATTCTCTGGTTGCGGGCGTCAAATGGATCGGCGGCGCTACGGATGAAAGCAGCGATTCGAGCATGGATCGACGATCTGCGAACGCCATGCTGCGCAGATCCCGATCTCCCTCGCTGAGCAGATCGAAAAACACAATCGACGCTGGAATTTCTCGCGAAAGAAGCTTCACCCGCGACTGCGCGGGATGAATGCGCAACTGCAGCGCATCGAAGTCGAGCGCGTCATCCTTGGCGACGACGATTTCGCCGTCGAGCACGGAGCGCACGGGCAACTGTGCGCAGAGCGGCTCGAGCAGTTCCGGGAAGTAACGGTTCAGTGACTTCCCGTCGCGACTCTGGATCAGGACCTCGTCCCCGTCGCGAAACACCAGAGCGCGAAAGCCGTCCCATTTCGGTTCGAAGATCCATGTTGCGCCTGCCGGTAATTCCTCGACCCGCTTGGCGAGCATCGGCAAAACGGGCGGGTTCACGGGAAGATGCATACCTGAGTCTAATACTGCACGAGCTTTCTATCTACGAGTCAACTGGTTTCAGTCGTTGTCGATCCCGAACTCGATAGATATAGTTGAGAACGGTGTCATCACTCTTCCTTGAAATGAACGCAACTTAAATCGACTCATTTATACGGAGGACAAAATGTCACTCATCATGACGAAACAAGAGCGCGAGACGTTTCTGGCCGATGTTCACGTCGGCATCATTAGCATTTCCGAAGACGGCCGGGGACCGCTCACGGTACCGATCTGGTATGCCTACGATGTGGGAGGAGATCTACGAATCATGACCGGTCGGGAGTCGCGAAAGGGTCGACTGCTCGCGCGGGCCGGCAGGTTTAGTCTCTGCGTGCAGACGGAAACTCCGCCGTACGAGTACGTCAGCGTGGAAGGCGCCATCACTTCTACTGAAACGGCGGATATCGAGCGCGATCTGCGTCCCCTCGCCCGCCGTTATCTCGGAGAAAAAATGGGCGACCGCTATGTGGACCGCTATATGGAGGAGACGCCTACGCATAGCGATAACGTCCTTATCCGCATGCGCCCCGAACGATGGCTGACCACCGACTATTCTAAGGAAAATGGCGCCGTGTGAGTTTTAGCGGCAGAAAAGCCTGGAGCACGGCCTGACGGTCGGGCGGGAGTATTGCCTAGCTCGCCGCGCATCTCGCCGGCCAAACCTTATTGGCGACCGAGCGATAGGGCATTAAATCGTTTCATATGTACGCGCACGATGATCTGGCGAGATTGAAACTCGTTGAGCACACTTTTGCCATGCCCTTCCACTGAGTTCCTAATTCGCAATCGTTTTCAGGCAAGAGACCCTCGATGGGCAGCATTATTTCGTGACACACTCTTCGGAGTCGTTTAAACTAGTCGCAACATTGTCGAACTGTTAATGCATCTAAGACATTTGTTCAGGTGTCCGATCTTGAAGTCACCCGCTGCAGATATTGAGAAAGAGCCGGTGCGCTGGAGCTTGTCGTGGAAGCCGGAGGGCCGTTCGGAAAGTTTCACACGAGAGGCAATCTCGGCCACCGCGCCGTCGACTTCAGGTGTATACGGGCTCTTCAACTTCGATTGCCAAGTTTTTATCGGCGAGTCGGCGAACATCCAGGAGGCCTTGCTGCGCCACGAAAGCGAAACCGACTTTCAGTCTGGACACTTACGGCCGACGGGGTTTACGTTTGAACCTTGCGCGGCGGAATTACGCGGCGCCAAAGCCGCCGAGTTGATCGCAAGGTTCCGGCCCGTGTTACAGACCAAAGCAGCCTTGACTGAAGCTTTCCCGCCATCCCATGGCTCGATCGCGAGCGAGTCGCTCCTTGACGGCCAGGCTTTAGAAACTTACTCCGATCATCGGGAATTACCGGGGGGCGAGCGTGCAAAGCACCCGAAAATTCACCGGCGCTTTTATTTTAATTGGATGCGGGGCATCGTGTCGGCGGCGTTGTTTGCCGCGACCGCGGTCGTCATCTTTTATCTTGGCCTATTCACCAACAAGAATATTCAAGAGCGAGCGGATGGGGCGAGCGAAAAATCCCCGCCGCGAGTTCCGCTCGCGCAGTCTACAGCCTCGGGACAGGTTGGCATCGATTCGAGACCGCAGAACGTGTCTTCGATCGAGACAGCCAGTTGCGCGCGAATCGAAGCGCCGCGCCAATTCCAGCAAAGCCACGCGTGCACACCTCTCAGTCGACTGAAGAGGTGAGCAAAAAATGGTCGGTGCAGATTTCCGCTGTGCCCGGGAAAGCTGTTGCCGATACTTTGATCGAACGGTTAAAAGCCGGCGGCTATGATAGCTACGTGGTCAAGGCCGAGGTGAAAGGACAAACCTATTATCGCGTCCGGGTCGGACATTTCGACGCTCGAGAAGAGGCGGAATCGGTGCGCCAGTCATTGGCGAGCCAAGAGGGCTACCGCGACGCGTATCTCACCGGCGATTGAGCCGCAAACCACCCTGGCAGGCTCATAGGATCAGACATAACAACCTTTACAATCTACCGCCTACCGCGTTTATTAATTTCGATTAGAACGACCCCTCGATCCAGCGTTTTTTTGTTCTTCTTCCGCGTCTATCACTTTTCCAACCCAGGATAGTGGCGGAAAATTTCTTGCTCTTAAACGCCAGCCTCGGGTGTTGCGGTTCGAGTCGCGCCGTCGTTTTTTTGGAAAGGCGTTGCGCAGCCTAAAAATTTAGGCTGCGATTCCTCCGCTTCTGAAGGACCACTCTGCACTACGCTTCCTCACAATGTTTAAATAATGCTGTGCGAATCCAGGAATCGGAGCACCACAAGTTCACTGGGTGCGGATGTCCGGATATCGCGTACAACTGGCTAAGTGAGCTACCGTGTGAGATTTTTATTACCTATAGGAGCATTTGAAGGGATTTTGAAAATATCACGTCTAACAACCAAGTCTAACAAAAAGAAAGGAGGTGATACCATGAAAAACATGATCAAGATTTTAGTTGTCGCTTTGACTACGTTAAGTTTCAGCGCTCTCGGCTTCGCGCAGACGAAACCGGCTACTCCCGCTACACCCGCGACTCCAGCCGCTCCGGCAGAGAAGAAAACGGAGACGAAATCCGAGAAGGCGAAGAGCCATCGGATTACCGGTGAGCTCACGTCGGTGGACGCGAAGGCGGGCACATTCGCAGTCAAGGGAAATGACAAAGAGATCAAGCTGGCCGCCGATTCCAAGAGCGCTAAAGACGCGCTGGAAAAGGTCAAAGTGGGCGATATGGTGAGGGTTTCCTACACCGAGAAGGATGGAAAGATGATCGCCACCTCGGTCAAGGCCGGATCCAAAAAAGCGACGGAGAAAAAAGGCGACGTGACGGAGAAGAAACCGGCCACTAAGTAATCTCCTAAACATGCACGTTGCGAGAGGGATGGTCGGGCAGCCGGCCGTCCCTTTTTTGTTTCTGCTAGCAGCCGGCTCATAGGGTTGGACTGAGTCTGTATTCTAAACCCAGGCCGATAAGGTCGGCATCGAGCGAAGCTCCGGAAGCCCTGCTCGGTCCACAGTTTCCCTTTTGCGTCATCCTTCTTCCAACTCGGGATAGTGGCGGAAAATGCCTTGCTCGTTGAACGCCAGCCGCCGCGGTGAAGAGAGATAAGCCGCGATGCGCGGACGCGCCCTGACGCGATCGTGCAAAGTGACCATTCTCGGGTATTGCGATTCGAGTTGCGCCATTGTCTTTGGAAAAGCGTAACGCAACCCTTCGATCATCTGGAACAGCGAGAGATCGACGTAGCAAACTTTCTTGCCGAAAACGAAGTCCCTGTCTTTGGCGTTCTGTTTGAGGATTCTTTCAAAATAGCCGAGAAATTTTGGAATGCGCGTTGAGATGAAATGCGCGGCGCGCTTTTTGGCCTCGTCCGTCTGCTGCTCGTAGTAGAGGACGTTCGCGATCGGATGGTGTGTCTGGCCGGCTTCATACAGCCAATCGGCAATCGTCAGTTGCAACTGATGCGCCCAGAGCCGGCTCGCTTCGTTTTTCGGCACGAGACCGAGCCGCGGCGCGAGAAACTGGAGAATGTTGGCGGTTTGGGAAATCAGCAGCTTGCCGGCTTTGAGAAACGGCGGGGCAAACGGTGGATGTTCCAAAGACGGGTCTTCGAGGAATTTCACGATCCCGGGACGGCCGAAGTTAGGATCGCGCGCGACGTCGAGGTAATCCGCGCCGGCATCTTCTAGTGAAAGGCGAACAAACTCGCCGCGGCCTTGGATCGACGGTTGATAGTATAGTTCATAACGCATGGGAATCCTCCTGAATGGGCAGCAGTCGCCGACACAGTTGCATATATGACGAAGTTGCTCAACAAATTTTATAGCTCGGGCGGTCAACTCGCCAAACTGTAGAAAACCTTTTTTGATTGCGATAAATGAAACCTGTATTGAGGATTTGAAGCGCGCATGATTTCCGGAGCTCTCGAAGGTTATACTTGTATCGACGTCAGCGGCCACGTGGCCGGCCCCTATGCGAGCAGCCTCCTCGGCGACCTCGGCTGCGACGTAATCAAAGTCGAATTGCCCAACGGCGGCGACACGCACCGGGGGCGCAATCCCAAATATGAAGGCTACGGCCCGAGCTTTCGCGCGCTCAACCGTAATAAAAGAAGCGTTACCATCGATCTGCGGCACAAAAAAGGCGGCGAAATTTTACGCAAGCTTTTGGCGACGGCGGATATTTTCCTTGAAAACTTTCGTCCGCCGACTCGAGCCAAACTCGGCCTCGACTACGAAGAACTTTCAAAACTCAATCCCAAACTGATTCACTGCTCGATCTCCGGCTACGGCCAGAGCGGACCCTACCGCGACAAGCCGGGCTTCGATACGATCGGCCAAGCGCTCAGCGGCATGATGAGCCTGGTCACCGACCTCGACGATCCCAAAGTGGCCGGTGTCTCTTTCGTCGATCATTCCGCCGGGATTTTCGCCGCACACGGCATCATGGCGGCGCTCTTCGCGCGGGCGAAAACCGAACGCGGCCAGTTCATCGACGTGTCGCTGCTGCAAGTGGCGATCGCCTTCATCGAGTCCCACGTCGCTGATTACTTGAACGGCGGCGAAGCGGTATCGCGGGAAAATTTTCCCAAGGGACGCATTTACAGCCTGCTCGATTGCGAAGGCAAACCCTTCATGGTTCATCTTTCCTCCCATAACCAAGCTTGGGAAGATTTCTTGAGAGCCGGCGAGCTCGATGGTTTGGTCGGTGATCCGCGCTTCGCATCGAACAAACATCGCACCGACCGGCATGAAGAGATCGTGAATATGCTGCGCGCTCAGTTCCGCACAAAGGCGCGCGAATATTGGCTGGCTCGTCTCGATGCCAACCAAATCCCTAATGCGCCAATCAACACGATTGCTGAAGTCTTTGACAACCCGCAGATCAAACATCTCGGGATTCCGAAACAAATCAGCCATCCGAAGATGGGCATGAGCAATTTGGTCGGCAGCCCGATCAACCTGTCGGACACACCGCCGAAATTTTTTCGCGCGGCGCCGCTCTTGGGCGAACACACGGAACAAGTTTTGGCGAACTTGGGCTACGACATCGACGCAGTGAAAGAATTGAGAGCGAGTGGAGTGATATGAATTCAGTTTCGAGTCCAGCGTGTCGTGCCTCGGGTTAAGAGAACTCGAGACCCTAGACCGAGACTCTAGACCGGGAAAGAAAAGGAGTGAACTATGGATTTTAACGTTAGCGCCGATCCACCGCACGTAGTGGATTTTAGAAAAGAGGTCGCCGCTTGGATGGCCGAAGAGTTCAAAGGCCACGAGCACCTGCGCTGGTCGGCGTCGTGGTCGACGCGCGAGGACGCAGACGAATATAAATTTCGCCGCGGCCTGGCCGAAAAGCTGGGAAAGAAGGGCTGGCTGTTTCCGCTTTTTCCTAAAAAGTACGGCGGAGCCGATCTCACGGTCGATCATCAGGTGGTGCTCGACACCGAGCTCTTCAAGTACGGACTCAATCTGTCCCATGTGTTCTACACTCTGGCGCGCATCGTCGCGCCGGTGTTGATCCGCTGGGGTACCGACGAACAGAAAGCGGAATTTTTACCGCCGATCACAAAAGCGGAGATTTGCGTTTGGCAGGTGCTCACCGAGCCGCACGGCGGCAGCGACATTGCGAATTGTCAAACCAAAGCGCTACGCGACGGCGATGACTACCTCGTCAACGGCCAAAAGGTCATGGTCGGCCACCATCTGCCGCCGGATTATTTGTGGACGCTGGTGTGCACCAATCCGCAAGGCAAGCGCCATGAGAACCTCGCCTGGCTGCACATCCCCGCGAATCTTCCCGGTGTCACCATCCAGCACATGAACTTGATGATGGGCATCAAGAACGCGGTGTTCTTCGACAACGTGCGCGTGCCGGCGAAGTATTTGATTGGCGGCGAGAACAACGGCTGGAAAGTCGCCAGCACCCACATGGAGCTCGAGCACGGCGGCGACGGCCGCATCGCAGTGGATCCGCTGATCGAGCGCGTCGTCGAGTACTGCCGCAGCACGCACATCGACGGCAAACCGATCATCGAAGATCCGCGCGTGCGCGACCTGATCGCCGAGATGACCATCGAGTTGAATACTCTGCGGCGCTTCAACCAGCTCATTTACTGGCGCCGCTTCGCCAAGAAACCGCATCCCTACGGCGGCCCGCAGCAGCGCTACTATCAGCGCATGCTGCGCCTGCGCAACGGCGAGCGCTTGCAAGCGATCATGGGGGCGGATGCTCTCGAACAAAACCTGTCCGTGCACGAAGTGATCGATTTCGAATACGCTGTGCGCACCGGCCCAGGCCAGTTGCACGGCGGCGGCACCCTGGACACTGACAGACTAATTTTCGCCCGTCGCCTCGGCCTCGGCCGCCCGACGACGGAAAAAGCGCCAGAAACAGACTAAGCAAGGCTCCGAACTATTGCCTGTTGCCTATTGCCTGCCGCAAAGGAGTTGCACATGGACTTAGCACTTACCGAAACCCAAGAAGAATTTAAAAAAGTGGCGGAGGACTTCGTCAAAGCGGAAGTGCCCGCGCATCAGATGACGCAGTGGTACAAAAACAAGCAGACCTTCCGGCCGCAGCTGCTCAAGAAAGCTGCCGAGATCGGCTGGCTCGGCATGATGTTGCCGGAAGAGTACGGCGGCGCCGGCGTGTCGACGATGGATTGCGCCGTCGTGTTTGAAGCGCTGGGGCACGGCCCTGTCCCCGGCCCGCTTTTTACCTCGGGCGTGCTCAGTGCGCAGATGATTTTCGAAGCCTGCACCGAAGAGCAAAGACGAATGTTGCTGCCGAAGATTTGCGATGGCTCGTCGATCGTCGTGCCCGCCATCACCGATAAGGCGGCGTACTGGGGAGCGGAAGCGGTCGAGACGCGTCTGTCGAAAACTCCCGGCGGCTACGTGATGAACGGCACCAAGCGCTTCGTCTTCGACGCCGAAGCCGCCACGAACTTTCTTTGCGCCGCGCGCACGGAGGAAGGCAAAGTGGTGTTTCTCCTCGTCAACGCCAAAAGTCCCGGCGTGACGATCACGCCGCACGTCGGATTTTTCGTCTCCGTCGCCGAAGTGCGCTTCGATCATGTCGCCGTTTCGCCTTTGGATTTCCTCGGATCGAGCGGCGCGAGCTGGGCGACGCTGGAAGCCGCGCTGGACAAGTCGCTGCCGATCCTCTCCGCCTATCAAGTCGGCGCCACCCAGGAAGTCTTCGACATCACCTGCGAGTACACGCGCACCCGCGTCGTCTTCGGACAGCCGATCGGCCGTTTTCAGCGCGTGCAGGATCACTGCGTCGATATTTCGATCAATCTCGATATGGCGCGCTGGGCGACTTACGAAGCGATCTGGCGCATCGACAGCGGCCTGGACGCTCGCGCCGGGGCTCACGAAGCGAAAGCGACGGCCAGCGACGGCTACTATCATGGGACGAATTACGCCCACATGGTCTGGGCCGGACCGGGAACCGATTACAGCCATCCGATGATGGCGCACAGCGTGCTCGCGCATACGCTTTATCAGTATCTGGGCACGCCCGGACACCATAAGAAATTGATGATGGATGCGCTTTATCCGAGAGCTTAGAATCGCGAGGATAGAGGATCGATGATAGATGATCGCGATCTTCGCTCCTCGCCATCCTCGACCGGCATGCAATCGCGAGGACTAGAATGAAAACTCATTTCCGTTTTCTCGTTTCATCGGTTCTCATCAGTGTGTTGCTGACCGGCAACCTTAACGCACAAACTCCGTCCCATGCCGCTTTAATCGAAGGCGCAAAAAAAGAAGGCAAGCTCGTCTGGTACACTTCGATGGCGATCGACACGTCGAAGCCGTTGCTCGACGCCTTTCAGAAGGACTACCCGTTCATCAAAGCCGAGCTCGTGCGCGCCGGCGAAGAGCAGTTGATGAATCGGGTCTTGAGCGAAACCCGCGCCGGCCGTTGGTTGTTCGACGCGATTTCCACCGCCGCCATGTCGGTGGTGGCGGACCGGCATATGGTCGCGCCTTATCTGACTCCGGAAAGAGACGCTTTTCTCAGCGAGTTCAAAGATCCGCAAGGCTACTGGACCGGCATCTTCGTCAATAATCTGGTGCTCTGCTACAACACCAAAATGATTGGCGCCAAAGACGCGCCGAAAAATTATCCGGACCTGCTCGACCCGAAGTGGAAGGACAAGATGTTGATGGACTCCACGGACTACGACTGGTTCGGCACGTTGGCGACGGTCTGGGGCAAAGAAAAAACCGTTCAGTACATGAGACGTTTAGCGGCGCAGAACCCGTTGTGGCGGCGCGGTCACGGCCTGACGGCGCAACTGCTCGGCGCCGGCGAGGTGCCGCTGGCTTGGGCCTATAACTTTCGCGCCGAGCGCATGAAAAGCGAAGGAGCGCCCGTAGACTGGGTCGAAACCTTCGATCCCATCGTCGCCACCGTGAGCGGCATAGGCTTGAGCGCAAAGGCCGCCAATCCAAATTCCGCCAAACTGCTGATCGACTTCGCCACGTCGAAAAAAGGCCAGCAGATGGTGCGCGGCATGCGCCGCATTCCCGCGCGCAGCGACATCGAGCCCCTGGCGCCCAAAATGGATCAAACCAAACTAAAGCTAAAGGCCGTTCCTAAAGACGTCTACCTTCATTTCGACGACTACGCCCGCGAGTTTCGACAAATCTTCGGCTTGTAGGCTTGCGTACAAGAAATAGCATTGCGCTAGCGGCAGCACGTGCGCCGGTGCGCTTTCTAATAATTGACCGTCGACGTTTACTTCATACGTTCCCACATCAACATCGATCTTCGCTTTGCCAGTTATTCTACCATCTCGCAGCGGGCTTCGTTCCCAATCGTGCCGCTTCAAGCCGATCGCTGGCTTTGGTCTGTTCAATTAGAGACCAGGCAAACTAGTGCATCACGACAATCGCGTGGCCAGTAAAATTTATAAAAACCCGATTGGACAAAGAGGTGGCGGATGGAGTATGAACAGCGGCGAGACAAAAGTTTGTTTTTGGAAAGCGAAGCGGATTAACTGACGTCGACCTAAAAATCAGCTCTGTAAGATTCCTGCCGTTGCTCATCGAGCCGAAAGGAGAAGTAATGAAAGGAAAACGTTGGCGACGTTGCTTTCTTGCGTTTAACTATTTATCGTTGGCCGCGCTTTGGACGACGGCCTACGCGGCCGAAAAGAGTCCCTTCTATCAAGGCAAGACTCTCAACGTCGTCATCAACTTCGCCGCCGGCGGCCCGACAGATATCGAGAGTAGGATTTTTGCTAAGCATCTCCCCCGCCACATTCCAGGAAACCCCACGGTCACGGTTCAAGCCATGGGCGGCGGCGGTGGTCTCACGGCGGTGAACTACATCGGCGAGGTTGCTAAGGCTGACGGATTTACGGCGGCCTATTTCACCGGCGCGCTTTTTCAGCATCAGATTAAAGATCCCGCTCTGCGCGTCGATATCGGCAAATTCGGCTTTATCACCGGCGTGCACGGCGTCACCGTCTCTTACATCCGCGCCGATGTTCCACCGGGCATCAAGAAGCCCTCGGATTTCGTCAAGGCGCAAAAGTTTCGCGCCGCCGGTCTCGGCGTGAGCAGCTCCAAAGACGTTCGCTTTCGCTTGTCGTTCGATATCCTCGGACTCAAATACGATTACGTCACCGGCTACAACAACAGCTCCGACGCGCGTCTCGCCGTGCAGCGCGGCGAAGCGCAATATCACGATGAAACTCTTCCCAGTTACCGCACCCAAGTGGAGCCGCAGATGGTCAAGACCGGCATGGTCGTGCCGATCTATTACACGGACCTGGTTGCGCCGAGCGGCGAAATCTTGGTCAGCCGCGACGTGCCGGAGCTTCTGCCGTTCACCTTTTATTACAAAGAAGTTTTTGGCAAGCCGCCGTCGGGGATCAAATACGAAGCGCTCAAAGCGGCGAATATGTCGAGCACCAACATGACGCGGATGGTTTTAATGCCGCCGAAAGCGCCGCCGGAAACCATCGCGATTCTGCGCAAAGCCTTCGACGGGCTGTCACGCGATCAGGATTTCTTGCAAGAAGCGATCACTGCGATGCGCTTTCAACCGCGCTTCGAAGTCGGCGAAGCCGGCGAGCGCTTGTTCCAGCGCGCCTCGCAGACATCGCCCGAGGTGGTTAATTTTCTCCGCAAGTATATCGAAGAGGCAAACAAGTAAATCGTCGATCGAATTTCTGATTGGCGTTATTCAAGAACGATCATCGGAATCGCAATGGAAGATTCTATTTCTTGAATTGATATCGCAACACCACCACGCCATTGTTGCCGTTCTGAGGACCCACGTACGACGGAGGCTCGAGCAGTTCCAAGTCGGCGGTGGCAGATAGCTTTTCCCACAACGGTTTATTGACCATCAAGGCATATCCCAACACGACGAAGAAACGACCGCCTGGAGCACTGGCGGATCGCATATCATTAATAATTCCCTGCGCCTCGGCGGCGAGATAGTCGGGATTTTCCAAGAGATTGATGTTGTTTTGGTAGCCGAGGTGCTGGGCGGTATCGCGGGGATAAGAAAACATTTTCGCTCGCCCGCCGTGGCGGCGCATGTAATAGGTCAGCGACGTGCGGGTCAAACCGGTGCAAACAATGGGATCCCCGGATTGAATGCGCGCACTGATGAAGTCGCTGACCTCCCGCGCGCCCCAGGCAAAATCGCGGCCGTAGAATTGTTGCAACGTCAGAGCTGACAAAATTAGCATGGTGCCGACCATTGGCCATCTCAAATTCCAAGAGGGAACAGCACAGATTCCCAGAGCCGCGATCACACAGAATGCCGGAAACACCATTTGGTCGACGCGACCCGCAAGATAGTTCGGGCTGATCAAAACCGAAGAAATCACCGAACAAGCGAGCGGGACGATCATGTAGGCCGAGAAACAGAGCGCGCCCAACCGATCTCTGCTCCATCGAGTCTTGATCAGATGGGCAACGCCGGCAACAACTAAGACACCAAAAAAGCACGCCGGGCCGACCCGGCCAAACGCCGGCACATTGAACCCGTCGACAATCGGCGGCTGCGCCCCGCCGGGCGAGAAGGAACTCAACGTCCAGGCAACCGCTTCCAACGGGCCCCAGTCTTGCCAGAAAAGACTGAACCAGGCGATCGGATCCTTGTTTTTCAATTGCAAAAGGAAAACCGGCAGCCACGGCAGATAACTGAAGCCCACCACCGCATACATGACCGCCAGGTCCTTCCATCTTTTTTGCCGGCCGCCTTCAAAAAGAATCAGCGTAAGGTGAACAGGAAGGAGGAAAAAAGTAAACGAATGGGTGTACAAACATAATATTGTCGCCACGGCGCACAGGGCGATATATCTTCGCTGGGAAGTCTGAAGATATCGGACCAGGAAATAGATCGAAGCCAGCGAAACAAGCGGCAAAAGGGTATACATCCGCACCTGCTGGGAATAATGAATCTGTATCGGGGAAGTCGCCGCGATCAATGCGGCAAGAAGACCTGCCTCAGTCGAGTACAAACGTTGACCCGCCCAAAATATTCCTGCAATCAACAGTATGCTGAAGAGAGTCGATAGCGAGCGAACGGCAAGCTCGCTCTCTTCAAACAAAGAGACCCAATAGTGCAGCAAAAAATAATACAGAGGAGGCCCCGAATCGTGCTTCAGAAGATCGACGATTTGCGCGGGAGGCAACTCGGCCGCGAGAAGCGTATAGGCTTCATCGTGCCAAAGAGGGGCGCTATTAATGCTGTACAGGCGGACCGCGAGCGCTAGCGCCAGAATTGCGATCGCCAGTGTGACCGTCAGCGCCTTTGAAAGTGTCGCCGTCGGCTGATCCGGCGGGTTACCAGACTTGCGCGCTTGCTTTCTTCTTCGTGACTTTTCTTCAGGACTCATCTACCAGCGGCGATTAGCTGCGGTTGTTCACTATGGGCTCTTCAGGGCACGGTTACAGTGCTTTACCAGCCGGACCCGCCTAGCTTTGGATCGCTAATCAATACCAACGAAATGGAATTGATGCGAGGAGAGTCATAAGCGTGATCGGAAATTTGCTGTTACGCCACCGAAAACTGGTGCCATGCCCGAAGCCGGCGAGCGCTTGTTCCAGCGCGCCTCGCAGACATCGCCCGAGGTCATAGCTTTTCTTCGCAAGTACATCGAAGACGCGAATAAGTAGGCGGCTCACACTCTCTATCGGTAATATTAGACAGCGCGGACCGATCGCCGGGCCGAAATGGCTATCAAAGAAACGCTAAACTTCCGCAGCCCGAAATCCGGGGTGTAAGTTCACGCAGAACAGATCCACATGTGACGATTTTTCTGTTATTCCGTCATTCCCGCATGCTTGAAGCGGGAATCCAGACGAAACTCTGACTGGACGCCCGACTGAAACCCTCGGGTATGACTAAGAGGTCGAAATATTTCTCTACGAACAGAACACTGAGAATCAGAGCCGCAGTGATTGAATGAAGGCATTACTAAAAGTCGGTCGAAGCGGTGAATTTCAGCAAAGCGCAGTGAGTCTCCTGGTCGGTCCCAGGAGACTCCATCGCGGCTGACGACTCTACCGAACAGGTAGCGGCAGACCGGGAATTTTTAATTCCTGATCCATGCAGGAGATCTTACCTAGAATCGCTGAGCCCGGCACAATCTCTCCGCCCGTATTTGGGGAGTTGTCGCGCCGGTTGCCGTCAGACATAGATGTGCAAAATACCTTTCCGGTAAGAAATGGGCTCGTTGGGAATTCAAGAATGTGATCGTTTCCCACACCATTTTGGTCACCTGCGTTCCTCAATCCGACTCCAAATCCGACAGGCTTCGGTAAGTTGACCGGGTTGCGGAAAATTTCAAAGACTTTCCCCTCTCTGGTAACCACCGCCACCGCATTCCGCTCATTGGCATCGACCCAGATATTTTCCTCGCGATCGAGGGCTATGCCGTCGCCGCCCTCGAGAATCGGATGAGCGACAAAGATATTGCTGAGACACAGCGTGTTTGCCGTGAATGTGGTATCGCAGCCGGTCGGACTCTTGAGGTTTCCATGCCGATCGAATTCAATCTTCCAAAGCGCTCCCCGAGCGGTGTCGATATTGAAAAGATCGCCCTTCTTATTGAAGGCTAAACCGTTCGCAACCAGGGGTTGGGAGCCGAGAGCACAGGGAGTAGTGAAGGGTGCTGGACAGACGGTGTTAGTGCCGCATTGCGAGTTGTTGGTGTCACTATTATAACACCAGGCGGCAAGTCGCGGACGTCACGCCCAACTCCGCCCACGCCGGCCACGAGATTCACTTCATTCGACATCGGCTGGATACGAAAAACCTCTTCGCAGTTTATAACAGCGGGCGGGGCAGTGCAGTTGGCTCCGGGCCCGGTGATTTTCCAAACCCTTCCCTGACCGGTAACCCCATCGCTGGCCCACAGGTTTCCCTTCTCGTCAAAGGCAAGACCGTTGGCGCCCGGAGTACCGATGGCATATGGCACGCTCACGGTCGGCGGACTGCCGCTATTCGGTGTAAAGCTGAATATTCTTGCCCCGGCTCCGTCCGCGACAAACACATCGCCGATGTCATTCAAAGCAATGCCAGCGAAGCCGCAAGTGAAGGGAGATGCATTGGGCGTAATTTTCCCAACCTCCACCAGAGCGGGATTGTTGATATTGATTTTCCAAATAGGGCAGGGGGTGATGGGGGTAGTGGCGACGGTGACCGAACCGCCGGTGTACAGATTACCATGATTGTCTCCGGTCAACCCCTCAAGGGCGCGTGGAGTGGTGATCAGAGTCGTGAACGTGGCCTTCTGCGGGAACGATCGCCTATCATTGTCATCGTCTCCCCAAGCCAAGACGCTTTGCAAGCCGCCTGGGGCAAATTTAGGCGCAAGTGGAAATAAGATAACCGTAAACAGCAGGAAAACTTTTATAGAAATCGATTGTGACCTCATAGTTTGTCCTCCGAGTTACGTGGCATGTTTCGGCTGTGAATGAAGCGGCTAGTGTCAAATCGCCATTCGTCTTGCATTACATATTTTCCCCCTCCTTTCGCGGATATTCGCGCGCAGGCGAAATGACCGTAAAACGGCAAACTCCGGTACCGTGCCTGACAGCGTCAATTAGAGCAGAAGCGTTTATCAAAGTGGCGAAATGATGGCAATGGCCGCGCCGGGCGTTAAAATCGATGCAAACCCGCTACACCGGTCCGATACCTGGAAGCTATCGCTCGCAAGACTAGTTTTTGCTGACAGCATGACACGAATGGCGCTGTTGCCGCCGAAGGCGCCGGCGGAGTCGATTAGCATATTGCGAAAGGCTTTCGACGCCTTGTCACGGGATCAGGACTTCCTCCAGGACGCGACCACCGCCATGCGTTTTCAGCCGCGCTTTGAAGTCGGTGAAGCGGGAGAACGCCTATTCCAGCCCGCCTCTCAGACACCGCCCGGAAGTAATCTCGTTTTTGCGTGAGTACATCGAACAAGCGAATAGATAACGCGGGAGGACATGGGCGCAGCTTCGCAGGCTCTGCGCACTAGCCATTTATGCGTGCCGTTGAGTTATGCCTGCACACGCTTGTTATTCAGCGGCACCGATCATCTTCCGATGTTGTCTGCCTCAGTTGTCGACCTTCCGTCGTCGCTATCGAAGTCACTATTTGCCGATGTGCGTCGATCTGCCCGCGGATCTCACCGCCCGGCGAGAGGGGAAGCGTGTGTACGTTCGCGTAAGCAAAGCCGGCCCGGATGGCGGCTATGGCCCCGGCAAAGTCACCAGCATTGAGTTGCTGGGTTGTCGTGGACCCGGCTATGACGTTTGCGGCCGTGATCCTCCCAGTCACGGTCCCCTCTTGAGGGCACTGAGGGGAAAGGCCGGTAGGATCCTTATTCGTGCCCGTCTGGCATAGCCAGATAACGATGCTGCCGTTCACGCCGGGTTGGGCAATGTGGATGTGGCTCTGTGACACCGTCCCCTGCAGCCCACTGTACGTCAGGGTATAGTGGAAGTGGTCAGCGGCACCATTGTTTTCAATGATCGCGCTGAAATCCCCGTTGGCGACTGTGGATACCGACGGCGACTCCTCATAGCCCGTCAGCGTGGCGTTCAAGGTCTCACCGCGGGCCAAGGTAGCTGTGGCCAAAAGGCCAGCCACAACAACAATTAACATTCGTAATTTCTTCATAGAGCACCTCCTTGGTAATCCTATGTTTGGAAGCCAGTTTTCCCCTCTTGCACCCACTGCCACTATCCAGAGCCGCAATACCAACAACGAAGACGCTCCGTCAAACCCCAAATGGGTGTTGCTCGTAACCCCACAAAAGGGCGCTCCAATCGCGCTTGAGAAAAAGATTAAGCCTTGGGAAGAATGCGCGACAGCATGGAACTACTCGGCCGAGTTTAACAATGGATGACGAATCGGAGAATTAACGGTGAAGAATTGGTTATAGAGAAGGCTGGGTAACGCTTTGTGCACTGCTCGTTGACAGTATTTGTTTGGCCGTGGTATCGGGCGATAGTTCCGTACCGGTTATCAATTGGACTCCATCGGATCATCGAATGAATATGATTCAAGCGCCGCCATCCTGGCTTCGGTAAGAATGCTGAAGCAATTTGAAAAAGACGGTATCAAGTGGGAGAAACTAGCCAAGGAGATTGCCCAGAAATGAAAGGTCATCTTACTAAACAAAACGGCAGCAAAGCAAAAATGCTGATTCTAGATCTCGTGCTTTGCTTGCTGTTCCTGTTGCCCTCGGAGGCCTGGGTACAAGGCCGCAAACCGATGACGATTACGGAGATCGCCACCTATAGCGGCGCTGATCGAGAACAGTTGCTCTACTCAGGAGCGAAGAGCGAGGGCAAGCTCACTTGGTACACATCGCTCGCCGGCGAATCCTACAAAGGCATGGTCAAAGCCTTCGAAACTAAATACCCCGGCGTGAAAGTCGAAGCCTATCGAGTTTCGGGCTCCGACATGACCGCGCGTATGTACGAAGAATCGAAAGCCAAAAAATATATCGCCGACGCGGTGGAAACCACCGAAGGCAATCTGATGTTTATGCGAGACGCTTTTCTTTTGCGTCCCTATTTCTCGCCGCATTTTGCGTCCTATCCGGAAGACGCTAAAGAAAAAGGCGAAAGAGGTTTGTATTTCTGGGCGATCGCGCGCGAGTCCTACATTGGCTTCGCTTATAATACCAAACTGCTTCCTAAAAGCGCCGTGCCAAAAAATTATGAAGGGCTGCTCCATCCGGCGCTGAAAGCCCGCATGGGCGTGTCGGTCAGCGATCCGGCTTACAAAGTCATCGGCGCGATGATCAGCACCAGAGGCGTGGAGCTGGTCAAAAAGCTCAAGGCGCAAGAGATCGCGTTGCACACGATCATTCCGCCGGCTCTGCTCGATCTGATCGCCTCGGGTGAAGTTCTCGCCTCGCCCGCCATCTTTCGCAATCACACGCTCAACGCCATCGCTAAAGGCGCGCCGGTGGATTGGGTGCCGATGGACATCGTGCCGACCAATGTCGGCGGCGCGGCCATCGCCGTGCAGCCGCCGCATCCGCACGCCGCCCTGCTCTTGGCCGATTATCTTCTCGGACCGGAAGGCCAAGCAGTGCTGGAAAAATACGAATACGGCAGCGCCGCCAAAAACTTGGGCTTTAAACGCTGGCGCCCGGACCACGGGATTGCCACGGACAAATACGAGAAACAACTGGAAGGCTGGGAAAGACTTCTAAAAGAAATCAGCCGTAAAGGCGGATGAGCAAAGCCGCCGCGCGAGACGGATCGTCCATGAACTTTTCTCTATCGGGAGAGCCGTAAAGATGAGATGGCTGCAAGCGATCTTGTTATCAGTATTGCTGACTATCCCCACGCTGCTGGCGGCGCAATCGCGTAAGCCCGCGACGGTCGCGGAAATCGCCGCCTACATGGGCGCGGACCGCGAACAATTACTCCATGCGGGAGCAAAAACAGAAGGCGTCGCTACCTGGTACACATCTCTGGCAGGTGACTCGTACAAAGCCCTGGCGCGCGCCTTCGAAACGAAATATCCCGGCGTGCGCGTCGAAGTTTTTCGCGCCGGCGGCAGCGAGCTGATGCCGCGCATGTCGGAAGAAGCCAAAGCGCGCCGTCCGACCTTCGACGTCCTGGAAACCACTTACGATTTCATGATGGTGGCGCGGACAAACGCGCTCACGCGCCCGTACGATTCGCCGGCCCTGGTAAATTATCCAAGCGAAGCCAAAGAGAAAGCCGACAAGGGGCTCACCTTCTGGACCATCTTTCGCGAGTCTTATATGGGTTTCGGCTACAGCAAAGAACAAATTCCGGCGAGCGCGGTGCCGAAAGGCTTCGATGGGCTGCTTCACCCGCAGCTCAAAGGGAAAATGAGCATCACCCTCAACGAAAGCTCGGCGCGCATGATCGGCGCGATGATCAAGATTAAAGGCGAAGAGTTCGTCAAAAAACTCAAAGCTCAAGATATCCGGGTTTATACGGTGAGCAGTGCTGCGCTGGTCGACCTGATGGCTTCAGGCGAGCTCGGCGCGTCGTTTCACATTTACCGCAATCACGCCATGGTCTCGGCCGAACGCGGCTCGGCGGTCGCCTGGGTGCCGATGGAGTTGGTGCCGACGAATTCAGGATGCGTCGCCTTGGCCGCGCAACCACCGCACCCGCACGCAGCCGCTCTTTTCGTCGATTTCCTTCTCGGCTCGAGCTCTCGCAAAATACTGGAAAAATTCCAGTATGGTCATCCGTCGAATGAAATGCCGTTCAAGCGCTGGCATCCTGGATTCGGTCGCTCTCTCGAACAATTTGAGCATGACACCGACAAGTGGGAACGCCTCGCCAAAGAAATCAGCCAGCGGTGATCTTTTTTCGGATCGTGATGTCGACAAAGATTCCTCCCTTTCGCCAGACTGTGTGAAAACTACGTTCATGGTTCGACGGCGCTCACCACGAACGAGATGGCTTCGTTAGAATCCAAGTACTTATCCGCTCGCCCTGAGCTGAGTCGAAGGGTTCCGATCGAGTTTTCACACAGTCTGTCGCTCGGAATGACAACAACATAGACGATAGACGACTGGTCACCTCGAACGGAGTGACGGATCTTAATCTAACAGCACCACTGCTGTTGACGGATCTGAATTTGACATGCAGCTCGGTTCCTGAATAACTTCAGGATAATTTAAGCGTGAGGTTGGAGGATCTATCATGAGCGCATCAAGCAATCTAGATCCGGAAACACAGCCGGCCGTTGTCCGTATCGACAGGTATCAAGATTGGCGCAAGTGTGAAGGCGCGCCGCTCGTCGGCGGTGTTTACATCAAAGACATGAAGTCGGTGGAAGTTGGGCCGTGGCCACGCAAGGGCGATGGCGTCAAGGGCGCGCTTTGTTATCTGGACGGTGACGACGAAGGCGACGAGCATATCGTTGAACTCCCGCCGGGCGGTTCCACCGCGCCGCTGCGGCATCTATATACCGAGGCGATTTATGTCGTGAGCGGACACGGCTCGACCTCGGTGTGGCGCGACCAAGGAGCGAAACAAACCTTTGAGTGGGGGCCCGGCAGTTACTTCGTGCTGCCGACCAACGCATTGCATCAGTTCTTTAACGCCAGCCTGTCGCGCTCGGCGCGCTGGTTTTCCGTCACCGATCTGCCGCAACTGTTGCGCCAGTGGGCCAGCGAAGATTTTATTTTCAACAATCCCTACGACTTCACGGATCGCTACGCCGGTGGTGCAGATTATTTCACTGCCGAGGCCAAGCTCTACAAAGGAAGAGTTTGGGAAACTAATTTCATCCCGGACATCAAGAAACTGCCGCTCTACGAATGGAAAAGCCGGGGTGGCGGCGGGACGAACGCGTTTCATGGTGATGGGCGCCGGCATGATGGAGTCGCATGTGTCGCGCTTCGAATCGGGCCACTACAAGAAAGGCCATCGCCACGGCCCAGGCGCGCATCTGTATATCACCGAGGGCGAAGGCTACGTCCTAACGCAGCGCGGCAATGAGCCGCGCATCCGCTGCGACTGGCAAGAGGGCAGTCTTTATCTTTCTGGCGCAGGCGAGGGGCTGTGGTTGCATCAACACTTCAACGTCGGTTCCACACCGGCCACTTACTTGGTGATGAATCAGGGCATCTCGCGCAAGCACGCCGCCAACCGCTGGCAGGCAAGCCAATCCACTGTGCTGCGCCAAGGCGAAGTCAGCGGCAAAAAAGGCGGCTATCAAGTCGAGTATGAGGATGAAGATCCGGAGATCCATCAGATCTTCGAAGCCGAGCTCAAAAAACGTGGCATCACCTGCAAGATGAAAAAAATGGTGCCGTGGTGCACCGGCGAAGCCGGAGCCGAAAGCGCGAAAGTGCTGTTTCTCGACGAGCACGGCGAGGTCGCATAAGCGGGTAGGGGCGACCGGCGGTCGCCCTTCCTTGGAATCTGCCATGCACGATCTTCCCCACGATCACGACCACGACGCGCACGGGCTCGACGAAGAGGAAGAACATCCGCTTTGGAAGCTCGACACGATCACGCTTACGAGCGTCGGTATCGACGTCGGCACTGCCACCTCACAGATTATTTTTTCGCAATTGGTTCTGCGCCGACTCGGTCGGGAACTCTCCAGCCGCTTTGTCGTCACAGAACGCGACACGCTCTACTTGTCGCCGGTTCATTTGACACCGTATAGTGCAGGTCGTGAACGCGTCGACGATCAAGCACTGGGTCGTCTCGTCGACGCCGCGTACCAGGAAGCCGGCTTGACCCCGCGCGACATTGACACCGGCGCGATCATCCTCACCGGCGAAGCGATCCGACGTGACAACGCACGCGCCATCGCCGACTTGTTCGCCGCGCAGCGCGGCACCTTCGTCTGCGCCACGGCCGGGCACAACTTCGAAGCGCTGCTGGCCGCGCATGGCTCGGGCGCGGTCGCGTATTCCGCTGAAAAGCAATGCCGAGTGCTAAACATCGACATCGGCGGGGGCACGACGAAGTTGGCCGTCGCCGAATGCGGGCGCGTGCTGAGTACCGCGGCGTTTCACATCGGCGGGCGACTGTTGGCTACCGACAACGCAGACACGATCACTTTGTTAGAACCGGGCGGCCAAGCATTGGCCCACCAGGTTGGCTTTGCGTGGCAGGTTGGCAGCCGGGTCACGAATGCGGAGGTCGAGCGTCTAACGAATTACATGGCGCAAGCAATTCTCAGCCTTGCGCAGGACGAACAACCGTCGTCCGAGCTTGCTCAGCTCTGGCTAACAGCACCTCT
Source organism: uncultured delta proteobacterium (assembly GCA_963755715.1). GTDB lineage: Bacteria > Desulfobacterota > Binatia > UBA9968 > UBA9968 > DP-20. The sequence goes on along the minus strand of CAVWLW010000032.1, from coordinate 126,471 downwards.
GAGCGGTGCGAAGCATTACGATGCGGTTATTTTTTCCGGCGGCGTCGGCGAATATGTTTATGGCAAGGAGTCGAAATCATTCGGCGATCTCGGCGCGCCATTGGGACAATCCCTCCAGCGTCAAATAAGCAGCGGAGCGCTGCGCTCGCCGCTGGCGCCCGCGCGCGAGTGCATCCGCGCCACGGTCATAGGCGCGGCGCAACACACGGTGCAAGTTAGCGGCAATACGATTCACCGCACCGATGAAAGTTTACTGCCGCAAAAAAATCTGCAGGTGCTGCGGCCGGACGTCGATTTGTCCGGCGAGATCGTCAGCGCAACAATCGCTCAGGCGATCCAGAAACATTTTCGCGCCTTCGATTTGGTAGAGGGAGTTGCAGAAGTCGCTCTCGTGTTCCGCTGGGACGGTCCGCCGACCGCGATCCGCATCGCGGCATTTTGCCGCGGCCTGATCGATGGCTTGCCGGGCACTTTGAAAAACGGCCGGCCGATCTATCTCGTCTTCGACCACGACTTGGCGGGATTGGTCGGCACGATTCTCCGAGATGATTTCGCGATCGAGAACCCTCTGCTTTGTCTGGACGGCGTCACGCTCAGTGACTTCGACTTCATCGATCTGGGAAAAACCCTGGAGCCGTCCGGCACTGTGCCGGTAACGATCAAGTCATTGATCTTTCAGTTGTAAGGGCACACCCCAGTGCCTGCCTTCCGACAGAGCAACCACGGGGGTTGCCCCTACTCGTGCCGCGACAACTTCGCTGCGTCAGTACCAGCGATAAATCCCTGCGTAGCGCAGCGGCCCATACCATGTTGGTTGAAGCCGCCGGCCGACTCACCGGCGCAGTAGAGACCGGGGATCACTTTGCCGCTCATGTCGATCACTTGGCACCTGGCATTGATTCTCAAGCCGGCCCGCGTGTCGTGCACCACCGGCGTCCCCCAAGCCGCGTAAAACGGCGGCGTTTGGATTTTATGTTTCGGCGCCGGCTTGCCGAAATCCTTGTCTTCTCCCGCGTCGACGAACGAATTGTAGCGCTCCACCGTCGCTTGTAGCGTCGCGCCTTGCATGGGCTTTGCCTGATATTCGTTTTTGATCGCGGTGGCGAGCTCTTCGAGTGTGTTCGCGGCAAAAAAATACCCGTCTGGATCGACGGACGGCGGCACGACCTTCCACCCTTCGCGTTCTACCGCGTCCGCGTCAAAGATCGCCCACACCGGACCCGCGCAATAATCCGGCGGCTCTGAATACTCGTTCATCGCCAGCGCCGCGTGGGTAAAATTGTATTTTGTCGGATTGAACTTAACGTTCTCGGCATTGCGATAATCATTGGGCATACACGGCGTGATTTGGCCGCCGAGATTGCCGTGCGGGACGTCGCCCTTGGTCTCGTCGTAAAATCGCTTGCCCACTTGGTTGACGAGAATCAAGTCCTGCCAATCCTTCACGTTGAAACCGGTCGCGCGCACCAATGGAAAAATCGGGCTCTCTAGCTTCCATGTTGTGTAATTATACTTGGTCGCAAGAGCGCGTTGGGTGCGCATGGTCGCGCCGTTTTCCAATGTTTGGTTGGCCAGGCCCCAGAGCGACGCGCCGATGGCCATCGCCGCGAGTTCGCCGCTGGCGTCTTGATAACTATACGGTTCACCGCCGACTTGGATCACCGGCGTCAAGCGCGGGTCAAACATGCGGCGAAAATTGATGTCGCTGGTGCTGCCACCCGTGGCGATAATCACCGCTTTGCGCGCGCGCAGTTTCATCGTCGGCAGCGTGCTTTCGATATTGCCCTCCGAACGAAAGCTCTTTAACGGCGTCGTTGACCCGGGCATGATGCGCGGGGTATATCGCGCCGTGAGACCAATCACTGGCGCCGAGTTTCCATCCACGTTCGGCTCACGGATCAGCCCGGTCATCTTGTAGTTCAGCAAAAAGCGCACGCCCTTCGCGCGCGCGCTTGCTTCCAACGGCCGGATCACGCCCGTTCCGGCTGCGGCGTTGGGACTTTCTAAGCCGGCACCCTTAGTCCAGAACGCATGATTCTCGCGCGGCGCCGAGTTGCCCGTGGTCGATGCACCATGATTGTCCGGCGCCTTATCGGTAAACTCGACACCGTTGGCCAGCAAGAATTCAAAAGTTTGCGCGCAGTGATCCGCGAAGGCGCGCATGACTGCCCGGTCGTTGTAACGAAAATCCGGCGAACCGTTGGGCTGCACGATCGACCAATCGGTCAGATCGGAAAACACCGTGTCCGGCGAATCGGGAATATTGTATTTTTTCTGCGCGCTGGTGCCGCCACCGAGAGCCATATGGCCGCCGCTGATGATCGCGTGCCCACCAACGTCGTAATTTGCCTCCACGACGATAACCGACGCGCCTCCTTCAACTGCTCTAATCGCTGCCGGAAGCCCCGCCGCTCCCGAGCCGATCACGATGACATCCGCTTCTAAATCCCAAGTCTGGCCATTACCAGTTGCTGTTTGTTCCATCGTGAATTTCCCTTCGTCTTAACGATCCAACTGCGTCGACTCATAGGCACAGCCGTTCCAACCAATTCATCCCTGCCGACGGTCCACTTCGAGCAGCGCCAAATCTCCATAGCGATCACACCAAAAAGAAATGGTAAAGGCAGCGCCCACCAGGCGAGACTCGCCGCGCTCAGAAGTATATTCGGCACTAACGGAAGAAACCATGCGATCAGAATAGCCAAAAAAATGCGATGCCGCACGGGATAGGAATTGGGGTCTTTCAAGATTTGGTTCAGCATAATGATTAGAGGAATTGCCAGCAGAGTGCCGTCGTACGAGTACAAGTGAAAACTTACTAGCGCGGTCATCGCCACAGCAAGGGCGAAGCGCAGATCGAACAGTTCATTCCGCTCGTCCGCGCTTCGCGGCCACAGGCGCAACGCTATGACATAAACTAATATGGAAAAAGCCAAAGTCAGGATATTCGTTGCACCCGATAACCCACCGAGGTCCAATATCATGTACATCAAGCCACGTAAATTCGTCATCAGTTCCGGCCAAACGACGTGACCACGCTGCGTCATCGGCAACCACAATGAAAATAACCCGAGCAGGCCGTTCCATCCCACCATCGCCAGTGAGAGCACGCCAAGCAACAGTCCCGTAAACAAAAACCCAAATATCGACGACCAACGGCGGTGTAGCAAAAATATCCCGACCATCGGTAAAACGAACTGCGGTTTGTATAGGCCCAGGGCTAACAGGCCGCCGGCTATGGCGTAGCGTTTGCGTTTGAGGCTCACAAAAGTTTCGACCAGCAGAAAGGTCGTAATTACTGAATCCTGACCCATCTTGAGAGCTGTTAGGGTTGGGAAATAAGCGAATAGCATGAGAGCAAACAACCACCGATGCCTACCCTCGACGAAAGGCGAAAGGCGGAGCAAGATTACTGCAAGCAGCAGGATATTAATTGCCGCCCAAAGAGAGTGGGCGACGGGAAATGAAAATTTCGCTGGAATCAGAAGCAGCAATAACTCATAGGGGAGGTGATTAAACGGCAAATCCCGATTTTGATTGGCGACGCCAAATTCTTTTTGATACTCCCTTTGCACCTGTAAATCATATAATTGCGCGCCGTTTCCATCATTGAAGATCTTGGCGCCGCTGTAGTACAGCACGAAATCAAAATAGCCGCCTCGAATATCTTCCAGTTGAGTCCAGACCACAGCGCACTGGGCGAACAGCGAAAATATCAGTAGCGGAACAAAGATCAATTTGAACGCACGATGCCGGCTCTGGCGTGCTAGGCGAGCAACTCATTGGCTGGGGGGTCTTCTCAGGGTGTGTAGGATAGAAACCCGCTCGATTCCTAGGCGCAACCTTCTTACGCTAACAGCAATTCATGGTATGCATGAATCAGGACCGTAGTCTGTCGCGCCTTCAGCGTCTCGACCTTTGCACCGATCCAGATTGTTATCGGCCTTCACAAAGACATACTTTCTAACCGTGCTTCTGACAAGAGTCAGCAAATTCCCGATACCAAATTACATCCAAGATGCGCACGAAATCTGCATGATCCCCAATCGTTAATTTCATCGCTCTGACCCGTTACCGCTCTTTATTGTTAAATATAGGTGCTACGCTAGGACGGTAAGCTGTAGCCGAACGAATTGCGTCGCAAGGTCGCCGCGAACAACTGGTCGGAGATGCTCGAACCATTGTCTGGAGATCCCCGGGCGAGCCATTCATCGGCCCGGGGGTTTAAGAGCGTCAGGCTGGAGGGAGGGTAAGGCGTGCAGCCAATCCCCGCTCCGCGTGTTTCTTACCCCTTACCTCCTTCCCACAGCCGCAATTGTCTTGCCCGTCCGTTTTGATATATAGCTTGCAATGTCAGTTTCGAGTTTAATGTTGACCCGAAAGCCGTAACCCGAGACTCAAAACCATTTAAGCGCGAGGGCCTGACAATGCACATGATGATGCGCAACCCGGCGCAGATGTTATTTCTGTTCACGACGGCGATTTTAGCCTATCTTGTCTTGCCGCCGTTTTTTTTCATACTGCACACCAGCCTGGTCACCGACCGGGGATTGCAAGCTGGCTCGTTTACGATTCAGCATTTCCTCAACATCGTCGATTCTCTCGGCGACGTTAAAACATTGCTGAGCAATTCCCTGATTTACGCGGTGAGCAGCTCCGCCGTTGCCTTGGTTTACGGCACGGCGCTCGCGTGGCTCGCCGAGCGCAGCGACGCTCCATTTCGCAAACTCGCCTATATCTCAGCCTACGTGTCGTTCGCGATTCCAGGCATCATCAAAGTTGTCGGCTGGATCATGCTTCTCGGCCCCAAAGCAGGAATGCTGAATGCTGTCGGAATGGCGCTCATCGGACAACCTTTTTTTAACATCTTTTCCATGAGCGGCATGATTTTAGTCGAAAGTTTTCTTTGGATCCCGATCGTGTTTCTACTCATGTCGACCCCCTTCCGCTCCATGGATCCGTCATTGGAAGAAGCGGCGACCACAGCCGGGAGCAGCGGTTGGCAAGTATTTCAGCGCGTGACGTTTCCGCTGGCGGTCCCCAGCGTCTTGGCGGTGATGATATTGACCATGATCCGCTCGCTGGAAGCTTTTGAAATTCCTGCGCTGATCGGCATTCCTGCCGGTGTCGAAGTGCTCACCACCAAAATCTATCTGCAGATTAAAGGCGGGCTGATTCCGAAATATGGCGAGGCCAGTGCCTACTCGATCATTCTCATCGTGCTGGTCGCCCTGGGATTGATTCCTTACTATCGCATCACCAGCAAGACCTATAAGTTCACGACTATCAGCGGCAAAAACTTCCGGCCCAACCGAATCGCGCTCGGCAAATGGCGCTGGTTTGGCGGTTTGCTGATGCTGGTTTTGCCGCTGCTGCAATTTTTGCCGATCGTCGCCATCGCCTGGTCGTCCTTTCTGCCTTTTGCCCAGGTGCCGTCGCGCAAGGCGCTTTCCCTGCTAACGCTCAACAACTACGTCACTGCGTTTAACGACAGCGGCGTGATTCGCTCTGTGCTGAACAGCCTGACCGTCAGCGTCTCGTCGGCGACGGTCGCCGTCGTCATCACTTTTTTCGCCGCCTGGTTGGTCGTGCGCGCGTCGATCAAAGGCCGCTGGTTGCTGGACCAAATGTCGATGCTGCCGCTGGTTTTTCCCGGCATTGTGATGGGCATCGCCATTTTGAAAATGTATTTGATCCTGCCAATCCCGGTCTATGGGACGATTTGGATTTTGGTGCTAGCGTTCACCGCCCGCTATCTACCGTACGGAATTCGCTTTAGTCACTCCGCGCTATTGAGCCTGCACAAGGAGCTTGAAGAAGGCGCCCTGGCGAGCGGCGCGAGCTGGTTCCAGATGGTACGTCACGTCGTCGTGCCGCTGATTATGCCGGCGCTGCTGGCCGGCTGGATCTATATTTTTCTGATCACGTTCAAAGAGCTGTCGATCGCGCTACTGCTCTATTCACCGGGTTCGCAGGTGGTGGCGGTGACGATCTGGGAGCTGTGGGACAACGGTCACGTCGGCGAATTGGCCGCTTTCAGCCTGATCATTACGATCGGCACCGTATTTGTCGGCTCGGTCTTTCTCAACATCGCGCAACGCTACGGATTGCAGGACTAACGGATACCGTTTCGGGGCCCGGGTTGAACTGGAAACGCGATCCTTGGAACACGAAACTGCCCAAGCCGGTGTAACTTTGCTCGCTTTTCAGGAGGCTTTATCGTGGAATTTACGATCATCGACGCCGACGCCCATCATCTCGACGCAGCGGCGTATAAAAAATATTTGCCGGAAAAATTTCGCGCGCGCAGCGGACCTTACTTCCCGTCGTTCGGCTGGGACATCTTTCTAAACGACACCACCGGTCGCAAGCCGAGTAATCCCGAAGAATACTGCAAAGACCTCGACGTGGAAAAAATCGCCGATGCCGTGGCCTATCCCAGTAATGCCCTGTCGATCGGTCTGGTGCGCGAGCTCGATCTAGCCGTCGCACTGGCCACGGCCTACAACGATTGGGCCTGCGACTTTTGTCAGGACAGCGGCAATCGGATCAAATACGCCGCCGTCATCGCGCCCCAAGTCGTGCCCGAAGCGGTGCAAGAATTGCGTCGCGCGGTGACCGAAAAAGCCGCTGTCGGCGTGATGATGCCGACCTACGTGCAGCAAGGCTTGGACCTTGGCCAGCCCCAGTTCGATCCGATTTACGCCGAGGCGCAAGAGCTGGGCGTGCCCGTCGGTTTTCACGCGACAGCCCAAGTGGCGATAGGCAACACGCGTTTTCATAAATATATCGGCGTGCACATGACCTCGCATCCGTTCGAGCAAATGCTCTCGATCGTCTCGATCATTTCCAATGGCGTGCTCGACCGTTTTCCGAAGCTCAAAGTCGGCTTTCTTGAAGCCGGCGTCGGCTTCCTGCCCTACTGGATGGAGCGCTTCGACGAAAAATATTTACTGCGCAAATCAGAAATGGAGCCGCTCAAGCTGCTGCCGAGCGAATACATCAAGGACCATCGCTGCTACTTCACCTGCGAAGGCGAGGAATCGGCGCTACCGCTGGTGATCGAACAGTTCGGCGACGAATGCATGATGTACGCCTCCGACTATCCGCACTGGGATATGGAATGGCCGCACAGCGTAAGCCAAGTCGTGCGCCGCAAGGATGTATCGGATCAAACCAAGCAAAAGATTCTCGCCGGCAATGCGAAAACGTTCTACCGGTTTACATAGGCGATCTGAGAGCGAGAAAATATCCTACATCAACGATTGTCATCTCGAACCCTTCGACTGCGCTCAGGGTAAACTCCATGGGAGATCCTTCCTGAAAAGATTTCTTGGCGGAGTCTATCCTGAGTATTTCGAAGGACCTCGAAATGACAGGATACAGAACAAGAAACGATTTGAACGGCTTGAACTAACTTAAACTTACGGAGTAAAACCATGGCCGATACCAAACTCATCAACGCCAACATCGACGAAAACGCCGGCATCGCCTGGCTGATCCTAAATCGTCCCGAAAAGAAAAACGCTCTCAGCATCGCTTTGCTCGCCGAGCTATCGAGCATTCTCCGCGCGCTTGCCGAAAACGACAAGATTCGCTGCATCGTCACAACCGGGGGCGGCGATTCTTATTCTTCCGGCCGCGACCTTTACGATATGCGCGGGCAAGACAACCGTCGCCGCACGCGTGGTTTTGGCGGCGTCGCGGAGATTGTCGACATCATGCGCAAACTGCCGCAGGTGACAGTTGCGAAAGTCCGCGGCTGGTGTCTCGGCGGCGGCTTGGCGCTGATCAACGGCCATGATTTGGTCATCAGCGCAGAGAGCGCGAAATTCGGTATGCCGGAAGTCATCCGCGGCAGCTACGGCGCTACCGCGACACCGTCGCTCTTTCACGCCGGCATTCCATTCAAGAAAGCTTTCTATATTTCCCTTACCGGTAGAAACTTGACCGGCATCGAGGCGGAACGCGTCGGGCTCGTATCGGATGTCGTGCCCGACAAAGACCTCGATAGCTATGTCGACACGCTTGCCAAAGAACTCGCCAGCCGCAACGGCGCAACCTTAGAGAACGCCAAGATCGCTGCCTATATGCAAAAAGACTTGCCCTTCGACATGGCGCTGCGCGCCGACGACCTCGTCCAACATCGGTTGCGCTACTACACCAATCCGCTGAGCGACGTGGAAGGATACCTCCACTCGCAAAAGGGCGGCGCATCGGTGAAGTATATCAAGCCGGAAGATCGGAAATAACGTTCTCGGCTGGTTATCGGCAACCGGAGCGTCGACCGAGTGCTTAGGATTTCGGATGAAGAGCTCGAAGGAAATTCATAAAATGAGGATTTCGCATTGGTGACGAGCTAAAAGATCTCGGATAAATTCTATGGCGTCGAAATTCCTCACCATCACCAGTCTCGCACTATTACTCGGCGCTTGCTTATACCCATCCACGGTCCTCGCCGCTGATCGGCTACGCATCGGCCTCAGCTCCTTCACACCCATCAACGCGGCCTTGTGGATAGCCGAGGAAAAAGGGCTTTTCAAAAAGCATGGTATCGAAAGCGAAGTGATTTTGATCGGCGGCGCCTCCGCTGGCGGCGTTAGCTCGCTGATTGCCGGAGACGTTCAGTTCCTCGGCGGTGGAGGCGGCGGCGTCATCAACGCGGCGCTCGGCGGTGCCGATGTAATCATGATTGGCTCCATCGTCAACAAGGGCGTGCAAAGGGTCGTGGCCCGCGGCGATCTCAAGCGTCCCGAGGACCTGCGCGGAAAAAAAATCGGCATAACGCGACTGGGCGCCGCCTCTCACTTGGTGTTGCTGATCATGCTGCGCGGTTGGAACATGACTCCGAACGACGTGCAGACCCTGCAAATCGGGTCGTCGCCCGCCATGATGGCCGCTCTCGAAAAAGGCGGGATCGATGCGGCGGTCCTCACCGAGCCGACGTTTTTCTTCGCCGAAGACCAAGGCTTCCGCACGCTCGCCGATCTCGCCGACATGGACATTTATTACCTGCACAGCATGATCGACACCACTCGCGCTTACCTCCGCGCGCATCGAGATTTGACGTTGCGTTTCATGAGGGGATATGTCGAGGGCATTGCCTACTTCAAGAAGAACCGCAAAGAAAGCATCGATGTCCTCGCAAGAAAACTCAGAACAGCCCCGGCGCAGACCAAATATTTGGAGCGATCCCACACACTTTATACTTCGGGCTACTTTGAAAACGCGCCGTACGTTTCCTTGAAAGGCGTGACGACTTTGTTGGACTTCTATGCCAAGGATAACCCGCGCGCCCGCTCCGCCAACCCGCAAGCTTTTTTTGACAACAGCCTAGTGAAAGAGCTGGACGACAGCGGCTTCATCAAAAAACTTTACGAGTAGGAGCGTTTCGATGCCATTCTCTTTGGAAGACCGTGTCGGTCCCGAGCACGGCATGCTCATCGTCGTCGATATGCAAAACGACTTCTGCCACCGCGACGGCGCCGCTTGCAAGCGCGGACGCGACATGGCGTTCGTACAGGATATGATTCCGCGCTTGGTGAATTTAGTGAACCAGGCGCGGTCGCATAATTTTCCGATCTGCTTCGTGAAAACCTCGGGCAACCAATGGACCAACTCACCGGTTTGGACGGAATTCAAGAATCCGGAATTGCTCGCCTGCGCCGAAGGCACGTGGGGCGCAGAGTTTCACGCGGGACTAGAACCGCGAGACGGTGAAATGATCGTCACCAAACACCGCTACAGCGCGTTTATCGGCACCGATCTCGACATGCTGCTGCGCGCTCGCGGCGTCGAAAGCCTGCTCGTCACCGGCGTCGGCACCGGCATGTGCGTTTTTCATACGCTCACCGTCGGCTTCATGCTCGATTACTACATCACGCTCGTCGAAGATTGCTGCGCCACGACTTACGGACCGCAAGCGCATAACGAAGCGGTGGCGTTGGTCAAGAAACACTACGGCCGCATTGCCGCGTCGAAAGAGATCAGCGATATTTGGGCAAGCAAAGTTCGTAAGGCTGGATAGCAAAAAGCCGCGGGCAGTCGCTTTATAGTCCCAGACGGCGCACCCAGGCGATCTTTGAAAAAGAACTTCTCCTCAACTGCGTCGATACTTCCCCAGCCTCTAACGCAATTGACACAAGTAATCTGCTCGGTCCTCGCCGGGCCCTGATCTTTCACGTAACCGACGAGTTTTAGATGTTTTAGGCAAGTCGATTTCTTACACTTGGCGCAAATCCCGCCGGCGTACTTGTCAAACTGCTTTGCGCAAACATGACATGACCAAGGAATAATCATTGAATCGCGCCTAGTTACTTTCCAACGAGCGCCACAAATACCAGGACGCAATCGAGCGGTAAGGCCGCCATGCTTCGGCGATACGCGGCAACAGAGTCAGCGATTTACGTTTTTTACCGTAAAGCAATCGCGCTGCGCGCTGCAAGCCGGCATCGCCAAGGGCGAGCACGTCGAGGCGCTTGAGACCGAAGAGCAAAAACATTTCGGCGGTCCAACGCCCGATGCCGGGCGATTCGATGAGCTTTTCAATCAACGGCTCGTCATCAAACGCCATGAGCTCAATGAAATTCAATCGGCCGTCGCACACGCGCGCGGCGAGCTCGCGGATGTAGCGCGCCTTGGCTGCGGACAATCCAGCGCTACGTAATAGCTCCTGCGGCACGGCAAGAACTTTATCCGTTTGAAACGGCACACCGACAAGCGCGCCGACGCGCTGCTTGATGGTCGCGGCGGCTCTGGTGGAAAGCTGCTGGCTGATGATCGAGTTGGCGAGCATGTGAAACGGCTCGAAGTTGCGCTCGGCGAGCGGACAGCGGCCGTGTCGGGCGATTAGCCGTTTCATGACCGGATCGGCGTCGGCGAGCTGGCGCTCCGCTTGGCGAATCGCACGATCGATACCGGATCGCTTCCGTATGGCATGCTGTTCCAGCTTCGTAGCCATCAAGTTGGTTTTTCTCCGTCTAACGCAGCACCTGGCGCTCGCTTAGGTCAAGTATTTCGGCGCGCGACATGCCGAGGATTTGGCTCAGCACCGCTTCGTTGTCCTGGCCGGCGACGTGCGCCTCGCCGCCCGGCGTGAAACCGTGCTCGATCATGCGCACGGACGGCCCGGCGCGCGTCACCCAACCGATTTGCGGATGGAAAACTTCGCGCGCGAAGCCGCGCTCGCGCAGGTGCGGATCGCGGTATAGATCCTCGGCCGTTTGCACCGCTGCCGCGGCGATGCCTTCGCGCTGCAGCAGCATCATCACCTGGTGCGGCGTATATTTTGCCGTCCACTCACCGATCCAATAATCGAGCTCCTGGCGATAGGCCACGCGCGCCGCCGGCTCGGAAAACCGATGATCGGTCAGCCACTCGCGATGACCGGCGATGTCGCAGAAACGCATCCACTCGTCCTCGGACTGAATGGCGATGACGCACCATTGATCGGCGCCTTTGCAGCGATAGCAGCCATGCGGCGCGGCGGTCGGAGAAAAATTGCCGCACGGCTGCGCTTCGCGGCCATTAACGAGATATTCCAAATAGGCCGGCCCAATCATCGCTGCCGCTGTTTCCGCCTGGGAAATATCGATGTACTGACCTTGGCCCGTGCGCGCGCGAAAATGCAACGCGGCGAGAATGGCAACGGCGCCGTAAGAAGGCGCGACGTAATCTGGAAAAGCGGTTTGACATGCGGCACCGGGCCGTTCAATTTCCGGATCGCGCCAGAGATAGGCCATGCCGCAATAAGACATCAGGATCGGCCCAAAGCTCACGTATTCACGGCGCGGGCCGGTCTGGCCAAACGCTTGCAGACTCGCCATGATGATATCGGGCCGGACCTCTTTCAGGCGCGCATAGTCCATGCCCCAGCTCGCCATCACTCGGGCGCTGAAATTTTCCACGACGACATCGGATTTGGCGATCAAACGCTTCACCAGAGCCACGCCGTCAGGATGTTTCATGTCGACGACGATACGCTTGCGGTCGCGGTTGCTTTCCAGATCGGCGGCGATTTGAAATTTCTGGCCGCGCTGCGGGCTGCGCACGGACCGGCTCGCTTCGATGGCAATGACTTCGGCGCCATGTTCGGCAAGCATCCCGGCGAGCGCCGGGCCAACGATGCCGGTGGGAAAGCTGATCACGCGAATCCCTTCGAAAAGAGTTCGTCCGGGCGCCGATGCTGACGCGCCGTCGCGGCACTCCGTCAACCACGACGACGGGCGAGCCCAGGCCGCGCCGATTTGCGCCTGATCTGCGCCGAGCAGCGGCGCGGCGCGCTCGACCCGCCAGGGGCTCTCGGAAAAATGATAAGGATCGCCGGGAAAACCATGCCGTCCCAACTGCGGGTGTTCGACCTCAGTCACAAATGCGCGGTGGCGCGTTTGTTCGTCGGCGAGAAAAGCGCTCGGTGGATTAATCGGCGCGGCGGCCAAGCGCAGCGACTGGAATTCATCGAAAAATTTTTGCACTGCGAAATTAAGCGTGCGCGCCTCGACCAGCCGGTCGATGATTTGGCGCAAGGGGAACCGGTTCTGCACGTTTTCCAATTTTGGATCGAGCAGCTCCGGCGGCCGGCCGAGCCAGTCAACAAAACGTTTCCAATGATCGGCCTGATTGACGAAGATGCGCGCATAGCCGTCGCGGCATTGATAGGTTTCCGCCACCGTGGTCGACTGGCTGTGCCCGGTGCGCTGCGGCACTTCGCCGCTGACGCTGTAACGCGTCATGATACGGAGAAACGGATCGGCGGCCAGCACATCTTGCAACGATACATCGACATGCGCGCCGCGGCCCGTGGCGCGCCGGTTAAAGAGCGCGACCAACGTGCCGAAGGCCGCGTGCACCGAGCCCAAATGGTACGCGACATCGCACGGGCCCATAAGCGGCGCGTGGCCCGGGTGGCCGCATAGATTCATCAGACCACCCATCGCAAAGGCGACAATATTGGGCGCTTTGAAATCGCGATAGGGCCCGGCTTGACCAAAGCCGGTGATCGAAGTCAACACCAGGGTGGGATTGATCGATTGAAGCGCTCGATAGCCGAGCCCGCGACCGTCGAGATAACCTGCCGGCTTATCTTCAAGCAACACGTCGGCGCCGCGCGCAAGCTCTCGCAGGGTGGTTGGATCGTCGTCATTCTCCAAGTTCAAGACGACGCCGCGCTTGTTGGTATGATACGCCGCGAACGATAAACTTTGCTCTCGATCGGCCTGGTCGTCTTTAAACGGTCCTTCGCGGCGCAGCCGGTCGCCGCCTGGCGGTTCAACAAGAATCACTTCGGCGCCGAGATTGGCAAGCAATAACCCGCAATACCCGCCCATTCGTCCAGTGAGATCGAGGACTCGTAGACCGGTCAATGCTCCAGAAGAAACAGACGCGTCAGCCGACATTTTAGGCTCCGTTATTCGATTGGATCGCGCCCGAAGTATATTTGCAGAAGGGCATCGGAAACAAGAGATAGCAGTGTGGCTACGGTCTGGCGGCACTCAAGGCTTGGCGCCGAGCGGTACGCCGTTGGCGTCGAAAACTTCCACCTTGCCGTACTGTTCCAAGATCGGCTTGATTTTATCGGCGTCGCCGACGGCGACAACTTGCAAGCTATCCGGATTCAAATATTTGCGCGCGACACGCTGCACGTCGTCAGCGCTCACCGCCATAATCTTTGCCGGATAAGCATCCCAATAATCGGCGGGAAGACCATAGAGTTTGATCGCGATGGCAAAGCCGAGCACGCGCGCTGGTTGTTCCAGAGACAGCGCAAAACTTGCGACAATCGAGCGCTTGCTCGCTTCCAGCTCTGCGGCTGGAACCTTTTCGTCTTGGATGCGGCGAATCTCGTTAAAAAATTCCGTGAGGGCGCCTTGGGTGACTTCGGTACGCAGGTTGCCGCCGGCGCGCCAGGGCCCCGGATATCTGAGCGCGCTGAAATCGCTGTAGACACCGTAAGTGTAACCTTTCTCTTCGCGCAGATTCAGAAACAAGCGCGACGAGGCACCGCCGCCGATCACGTGATTCATGACCACCATCGACGTGTAGTCCGGATTGAGCCGGTCGATGGCGATGTTCCCGAGCGCCAGCGTGGTTTGCACTGAATTTGGCCGGTCTACCAAGAACACCTTGCGCTCGGTGGCGGCGGTTGGATTGCGCGGCCAGGTCTCTGTGACTTCGGTTTTTTTCCAACCCGCCAGTTGTTTTTCCAACTTAGCAATCAGATTTTTCGCGCGCACGTCGCCGGCGATGCCGAGGATCGCGTCCTGCGGCGCATAGCGCTCACGGTGCCATTGGATCAGCGCCGCTTGGCTGATCGCATCGAGCGAGGCTAAGGTAGGCGCGACGTTCGCCGCCGGATGCTCGCCGTAGACGGCACGATGAAACCGTTCGTCCAGCAGAAAGCCCGGCGCCGAGCGCTGTTCGCGCAACTGCACCCGCTGACGCTGTTTCATTTTCTCCAGCTCCTCGACGGGAAAACTCGGGTGCAACAAGACATCTGTCGCCACGCTGAACCATTGATCGAAGTTGTCGCTCAGCCCCGACGCGCTCAACACCGCGTCCGGTGAACCAAACGACGCGCCGGCGCTGAGCGACGCGCCGAGGCGATCGATCTCCTCAGCGATCTGGATGCTCGTCCGTGTTTGGCTTCCTTCGCGCAGCATGTGCGCCGTGGTGCTGGCCAAGCCGGCCATATCGGCAGGCTCGAATAGCGCGCCGGCGCCACCGATGTACAGCTGCACATTGACGAACGGCGCCCGATGATCTTCAAGAATGAGCACGGTCAGGCCGTTTTTGAGCTTGGCCTCGACCGGCTTCGGCAGTTTAACACGCAGAATTTCCCGCGAGACCGGGGCTTTATTTTTGCGTTCGACCTTGCTCGGCGGCGTGCTGATCGACTCTTGGCCGGGTAGCAATGGCGGCGCCGCGACGATCGTCACGGCGACAATCAGGCAGCGGCCGAGCGTCAGCCAAATATCCCAGCTTTTGCCGTGCCCATTCATTGAATTTTACCGCTCTCTCCGGCCGCCGACTTCGGCAGGGTCGTGACGACGGTGCGATTGCTTTCACGAAAATAGGTCTGCGCGACCCTTTGGAGATCGGCTTTGGTGATTTGCTCGTAACGGCTCCAGATCGAATTGATCAATCCCGGATCGTTATAAAAAACTGCAAAGTGGCCCAGAGAATTGGCGCGCGAGCGACTGCTGTAAGTCTGTTGCGCACGCTGGCGGCGCAGCTGCATTTGTACTTTGGCGAGCTCCCAATCCGCGATCGGCTCCTTTTGCAGCCGCGCAATCTCGTCATACAATAGGGTCTCCAACGCGCCGAGGTCGGTCGTCGGCCGGGCCATAATACTGAACCAAAACAGCGACGGGCCGCGCAGTTCGTTGGCGTCGGCCTCGACCCTCAACGCCAGCTCTTTTTCTTTGACAAACTTTTGATACAGGCGGGATGACACGCCGTTCGAAAGCACGTAACCCAGAACATCGAGGGCATACCAATCGGCCGTATTTCCGGGGGGGATTTTATAGACGATATCGAGGCGCGGCGTGCGCGCAAAGTTGTCCTCGATAACTTTACGCCGTTCGCCTTTTTGCTCGGGCTCCGTCATGTCCGGCGCTTTCGGCGTTTTTTGCGGCGCAATGTTTTCGAAATATTTTTTGACCAGACGGAGCGCGACGTCGGTCTTGAAATCGCCGACCAGCGCGACCACCGCGTTGTTCGGCGCGTAATAGGAGCGAAAAAAAAGCTCGGCGTCTTCGATCGTCGCGGCGTTGAGATCGTCCATAGAGCCGATCGTCGAGTGTTTATAGGCAAAATTGTCGTAAGCCAGGTCGATGACCGCCTCATAGGTTTTTCCGTACGGGCGGTTGTCGTAGCTTTGGCGCCGCTCTTCCTGCACGGTCAACCGTTGATTATCGAAATTGGCCTGAGTGATCGCCGCAGCGCGCATGCGGTCGGCCTCGAGAAAAATCCCCAACTCCAATTGATTGGCCGGCAGAGTCTCGAAATAATTCGTGCGGTCCATATTGGTCGTGCCGTTGGCGCTGCCGCCGTTGTTTTGAATCAGAATGAAGTGCTCGCCCTTGCCGACGTTCGCCGAGCCCTGAAACAACATATGCTCGAATAAATGGGCGAACCCCGTTCGACCGGGCCGCTCATCGCGCGAGCCGACGTTGTACGTGACGCAAATGGAATAGGTCGGCGCGCTATGGTCTTCGGCGAGAAGCACGCGCAGGCCGTTCTGTGAGTTTGAATTCTTTGAAGGCGATCTCGTAAGATTTTGTCTCATGCGGCGACTTCGCCGAGCGATCGGTCTCTGCGGCTTGACTCGGCTTCGCTGGTGCATTGTCCCGGTTCGCGGTTTTCTTTTGGGCGGCGTCAACATAGCGCGGCGCCAAAATGACGCAGATAAAGGCGGCGGCGATGCCGGCGGCCAAAAAATGCCGGGCGCGACGACGGTTTCGGCGCGACCACGAAAAGTGAAAATATAGGCTCGAAAAATTCATTCGTGCAAATCTAACACCGTTCCGCGCGCCAAGGAAGCGATGTCGAAAATCGACTGCGCGCTCATCCCCTTTTGCCATTGACACGAATCCAACGAGGGACTAATTGAAAGACCAATCCAACCGACGTACTTACGGAGGACTGCTTATGAAAAATTCTTGGGAAACAGTGACCGTCGATCACAGCCCGATGGGACTTTACTTGAGCCAGCCTGACGGACCGGGTCCATTTCCGGCCATCATCGTCGCGCAGAACCAGGACGGCGTTGCCGCGTTCACGCAAGAGATGACCCGGCGCGTCGCGGCGGCCGGTTATATCGGCATCGCGCCGCAGTTTTACCATCGCGAGGGCGAACCGAAAACGCCCGAGGAAACCGCCAACTTCAAAAATACCCGGCGCGATATCAATGTCCTAAACGATATCAACGCCACGGTCAATTTTCTCAAAGGCTGCGCCAACGCCGATACGTCCAGGCTGGGCATCGTCGGCTTTTGTATGGGCGGGCGCATTGCCTTCCTTGCCGCCGCGGCAACCGGCTCATTCAAAGCCGCCGTGGATTTTTACGGCGGCGGCACCTATCAACAATGGGGCGAACGCCCCGCGCCGGCGACCCTTGCGGCCAACGTCTCCTGCCCGATTCAAGGCCACTTTGGCGAGCTCGACAAAAATCCACCGCCGGACGAAATGCGCCGGCTTGGGGCCGAGCTGACTAAGCTCGGCAAAGCGCACGAGTTTTTCTACTATGCCGACGCGCCGCACGGTTTTAACCGCAGCGGCTGGCATGGCTATCGACCGGAAGCGGACACAACTTCCTGGGCGCGCACGTTGGATTTTTTCAAACAACACCTCGGCGAAGTATCCACGAAGCAAGCCGCGGCTGGATAAAGTCAAACACCTTCGCCATGCTCGCGAAATTCAGCCATGCCGCCTGCATTAGGGTTGCGGCAATCTTCCTAGCCGTCTTGGCCACGTCAGCGGTATTTGCCGCCGAATCCAAAGTCCTCAACATCGGTTGGACCGGTGGCTCCGCCTGGACGGCGCTACCCGACCGCATCGCGGCTGAACGTGGCTTTTTTGAAAAGGAAGGACTCCGGGTCCGCTACATTCAGTTTCAGGGCACCAATCTGATGCTGAGCGCGCTGCTGGCCAACGAACTCGACTACGTGACCATTTTACCGTTCATCGCCGGCGCGGCGACGCGCGGTTTGCCGGTGAAAATCGTCGGCGTCACCACCAAGGCGAGCGGTTACGCGATTATTTCCCGGCCCGAAATCGACAGCGTCAAAGCGCTCAAGGGAAAACGAATCGCGATCAACACTTTCGGCAGCTCGGCCGATTTTGCGATTTATCAACTGCTCAGCCGCAATGGCCTGGATCCGAACAAAGACGTCACCTTGCAAGCGATCGCCGGCAGCCCCGATGCGCGCTTTGCCGCGCTCGTCGGCGGTTCGGTCGATGCGACTGTCGTCAACAGCCCATTCGAATATCGCGCCGAGCAGCGCGGCTTCAAGACGCTCTTATCGGTCAAGGAGACGGCGGAATTCGTCCGCATACCCATCGTCGGCCTGAGCACGACCCAGCGCAAAATCGACAAAGAGCCGGATGAGATCGTGCGCGTTTTGCGCGGCCAACGCTCGGCCATATTGTTTTTACAGAGCCAGCGCGAAATCGGCGTCGGTTTGCTCGAAAAATTGCTCAAGCTCGACCGCGCCGCGGCGGAAAGATTCTATCCCGTCTATCGCGACCAATATAATCCCGAGTTGACGTTGCCCGACTCCGTCGTCGAAGAATGGATCGCCGTCGGTACTTTTCGCGCCAAGGAAAAAATCACCGTCAGACCGCAAGTCGTCTACGATTGGTCGTTTGCCGAGCGCGCCAGAAGATGACCGGGTACCGGAGGGAATCAACTCGGCCGAAAGTGACGAACAATCATATGAACCTCGAGATCACCCGCCGACAATTTCTCAAGGTTACCGGTGCACTCGTCGTCGCATTCGGTTTTCCGCTCGATACCGAAGCCCAAGGCACGCCAGCATTGCGAACTTCCGGTGGGCCACTGCCGCCTGACCAACTCGACTCATGGCTGATCATACAGAACGACGGCACGATCACCGTGATGACCGGCAAAGTCGAGCTGGGCACGGGTGTGTCGACCTCGCTGCGTCAAATCGTCGCCGACGAGCTCGATTTTCCTTTCGAAAAAATCACTTGGATCCAGGGCGACACGGCTAACACCGTCGATCAGGCGCCCACCTTCGGCAGCCAGACCATCAAGCGCGGCGGCAGTCAGCTGCGCCAGGCTGCGGCTGAAGCGAAGGCGACGTTATTATCACTCGCAGCGACGCAGTTGCATGCGCCGGTCGAATCGCTGAGGATCGTTCGAGGCGTGATCAGCGTCGGTGACGATGCAAAGAAAAAAGTCACTTACGCCGATTTGCTCAACGGCACGGCGTTTAACCGCGCGATAAGCGGCAAGGTCAAAGCAAAAATTCCCCGTGACTACAAGTTTGTCGGTCAGTCGATCGCGCGTGTTGACATCCCGGCAAAAGTCACTGGCGAACATCTTTATCTGCAAAATTTTCGTCTAGCGGGAATGCTGCACGGCCGAGTGATCCATCCGGCCAGCGTCGGCGCCAAGCTCACGAGTGTCGACGAAGCATCGCTCAAAACAATTCCCGGTGTGGTAAAAATAGTCGTGAAAGAAAACTTCGCTGGCGTCGTGTGTCAACGCGAGGAGCAGGCGATACGGGCGGCGCGCGAGCTGAAAGTCACTTGGCAAGACGAGCAGCGCCTGCCGGCCAGCGCCGAGCTTTTCGATCTCCTGAAAAAAATTCCCGCCAATGATAAAGCGGCAGCGGAGTCCGGCGATGTGGAAACCGCTCTGAGCGGGTCGGCCAAGACTTTCAAGGCGACTTATCATTGGCCTTACCAGTTGCACGCTTCCATCGGCCCATCTTGCGCCGTCGCCGAAGTCACCAGCGGTGCGGCGACCGTCTGGTCGGCAACCCAGGGAGCGCACCAGTTGCGCCCGACGATCGCGCAGTTGCTGGGAATTTCTCCGGCCAATGTTCGAGTCATTTATATCGAAGCGGCCGGCTGCTACGGCCACAACGGCGCGGATGACGCCGCCGCGGATGCGGCTCTGCTCTCACAAGCCGTCGGTAAACCCGTGCGCGTGCAGTGGATGCGTCAGGACGAGCACGTTTGGGAGCCGCTCGGACCGGCTATGGTCATGGAAGTGCGCGGCGGCTTGGATCAAGCAGGCAACGTCGTCGCCTGGGACTTCCAGGGTTGGACGCCGACTCATTCGAGCCGGCCCAACGGCAGCGCCGGCAGTCTGCTTGCCGGCACGCTCACCGGCAACGCATCGGGCACGCCCAACCAGTCGGGCGCCGATCGCAACGCCAATCACACGTACAATTTCAAGAACAACCGGGTGGTGGTCCACTGGCTTCGTTCTAGTCCCCTGCGCGCTTCGGCGCTGCGCGGACTCGGCTCACCGCAAAATACCTTCGCGAATGAATCTTTTATCGATGAACTAGCGACGGCCGCCGGCATTGACCCCATCGAGTTTCGCTTGCGCCATCTCAACGACGCGCGCGCCAAAGCTGTTTTGGAAGTGGTGGCCAAACGTGCCGGCTGGCCCAACCGGGAGCCGTCACAACAAACGGGAGTGAAAAGCGGGCGCGGCGTTGCTTTTGTGCAATACGACAGAACCGAAGCTTATGTTGCGGCCGTGACCGATGTCGACGTCAATCTCGCAAACGGCGAAGTACGCGTGAAGCGCGTCGTGATCGCCCATGATTGCGGTCTGATTATCAATCCCAACGGGCTGAGAAACCAGATCGAAGGCAATGTAATCCAAGCGACCAGTCGAGCGCTAAAAGAAGAAGTTAAATTCGATCGAGCGAAGGTAACGAGTCTCGATTGGGCGCTTTATCCGATTCTGCGCTTTCCCGAGATCCCCGATGTTATCGTCGAGCTCATTGACCGCCCGGATCAACTCGCTGTCGGCGCGGGCGAAGCAACTACCAGCGCCATTCCAGCGGCGATCGCCAACGCGATCTTCGACGCCACGGGCGTTCGCCTGCGCGATGTGCCGTTCACGCCGGAACGAATAAAAACGGCCCTATCGCAATCTGCTTAAATAAACGAATTTGTCTAAGAAGGGGCGCCCGCCATTCCATATGGCACAAAAAAGCCCGGCCGCCAAAAGGCGGCCGGGCTGTAAATTTAACAATGCATCAAACTACCGACGATCGCGGTGAAACTCGAGTTGATCTTGTTTCAGTTCTCTTTGGTCCCTTTGAAACTCCGCCCTGTCGTTTGCCAACTCCCGGCGGTCCTGCTCAATCTCACCGCGGCCGGCGCCGTTGCGCAAGTCTTGCCTAAGCTCACGCCGGTCCTGGCGCAATTCACCGCGATCGTCGCGAAGTTCCTTTCTATCGTTTTGAATTTCTCGACGATCGTTTCTGACCTCATCACGGCGCTCATGGCCCCACCAACGATGCCAATCCCAATCAGCATGAGCCGGAACAGCCGAGCCGATCAATGAACCTGCCACGAGCCCGCCTACTAAAAAAACATTCAGTTTATGACTATTCATTCACTTCCTCCGTCTCAATTGCTTGGCTAATCGCTTCTTCGCCGAGCAGAATTACGTTCGTTTTTTGCCGACTTTAATCACCCGCCGAAATGCTAGCGGCGGTTGAATGCATGGCGGTCTTCACGAATATCATTTTCGATCGCACTAACGCGTTCGAGATCCCGTGCGATCACTCTGCGGTTGGCGTGATGGGCGCGGTCGTACTCGAGCTGCCGTTTCGCCTGATTTAGATCTCGATAGTCGCTTCTGATATCCGCTCGGCGATCCCAGCGGTGTTGCTGCTCAGACCAATGCCAGTAATCCCGCGCAAACACAGAACCGGCCGACAGCGCCAAAGATCCCGTAACCAGACCGCCCATAACCAAAGTCTTTATCTTGCTAATCATAAAAATTCCCTCCTTCTTTGTTCAACCTCGCCCAACATTTGGACGTAGCGCGCCGATAAAAAGCCTACTTGGGGTTGATCGGTTAAAATCGTGCTTATCGGCTAGATCAGTATAGGGGCAATGCCCGTGCCACAAAAAAAGTTAGTGCCATCAGGAGGTTGGAAAATCGAAACAGATTTAAAGGCAGGAAAAAAAGAACAATAAGGAAGAGATTACCGAACCGGAGAGATACGCATCGAATCCAGCAAAAATCTCTCAGGGCGATTTTTATCTGTAGGTCTTTAAAGACATCGCCACAACGGCCGTTGTTAATTCTCGCGCGCTTTGCGTCTCAATACTTTTCCCGGCAACGCGCCGGTGGCGGCGCCGTTCTCGATTACAATCTCGCCGTTGACTATCGTGTACGGCACGCCCGTGGCTTTTTGAATCATGCGCGTTTCATTGCCGGGCAAGTCCTGAACGTACTCCGGTTCTAATGTATTGACAGTCGCCGGATCGAAGACCGCGACGTCCGCGGCAAAACCAGCGCGCAGCAAACCACGATCGCTCAAACCAAAAATCGAAGCGACGCGAAACGTAAGTTTGCCGACGGCTTCCTCCAAGCACATGATCCCATGATCGCGCACCCAGCGACCGAGAAACGCCGTGCTGTATCCGAATCTCGCGTCATAGCCCATATGCGCGCCCGCGTCGGACTGTCCGATCATCACGGCGGGGTGTTTGAGAATTTCGCAAACCGCTTTTGCGTCGCCTTGGGTATTGGTATGAACGAAGCGCGTTTCAAGATCTTCTTCGAGCGATAGATCCAAAAAGAAATCGAGGCCGTCTTTGCCTGCGGCTTTGGCAACTTCTTCCACCGATTTGCCTTCGAGCGATTTATGCTGCGCCAGCTTGACGTGGTCGACGAAGACAACATCCCAGCGTCTTGGAAAAACCGACGGAGAAGAATCCTCGATCGCTTCGGTGCGCAATTTTTTTCTAAGCTCAGGATCGGCAAACATCTGCCGGCGCGCCGCAAGCGGGCTAAACATTGCGGCCTTCCACGTTGGAAATTCGTCGAAGCACTGGGCGTCGCGCAAGGTGTAGCGGTTTTGAAAAGGTTTGGCCTGGGTCATGGCGTAGATCGGCAATCCTTCTTCTTTGAAGACCCGTTCCGTGTTGGCGAGCATCTCTTGCCAATGATTGGGCCGGCTCCAGCTATGGCTGATGCTCTGCCATAACACTGGCCGACCGGTGCGCCGCGCCATAGCCGCAGCGTAAGCGATACGGCCGCGCGAGTCCGCGCCGCCGCCGCTCAACTGCACGACACCGGAATTCATTTCGCCCAAAACGTCGAGCAGCGATCCAAGCTCGTCGTCGGAGGCGAGACGGCTCGCCACGGGTTTTTTGTCTTCACGGATGTGGCGCGGATTTTGATTGGTCGAAAACCCGACGGCGCCGGCTTCCATGCCTTGGCGCACGAGATCTTTCATCTCGGCGATTTCTTGCGCTGTCGCCTGCCGTTCGACGGCCTCTTCGCCCATCACGTAATGGCGCACCGCGATATGGCCGATCAAAGCGGCGGCATTGATACCGAGGCGGCTCCCGAGCGCATTAAGATACTCAGCCGTTGAAATCCATTTCCACTGCACGCCTTCTTCGAGCACCTTCCGGCTGATCGCTTCGACGCGCACGAAGCTCTTGATCACAGCGTCGCGGTTTTCCGCTTTCGCCGGCGCCAAGCTCAAACCGCAGTTGCCAAGCACCACCGACGTCACCCCATGAAAACAAGACGAAGTGCCGAGCGGATCCCAAAATAACTGCGCGTCGAGATGGGTGTGCGGATCGATAAATCCGGGCGCCACGGCTAAACCATCGACGTTGAGCGTCCGTGTCGCGCTCTCTTTAAGCCGGCCGATCTCGACGATTTTGCCGTTTTTAATACCGACATCACCGTTATAACTCGGCATGCCCGAGCCGTCGTAAATCCTGCCGCCTTTTAACAAGAGATCATACATAGCGCCTTCTCCTCGTCGCGAATTCCCTATCGGTTTGCGCGATCAGATTGCCTTGCGGTTAACTTAGTCGGAAGAACGTTAATCGATGTACGCAACGAGCGTCAAGGGCCGGGAATCTTAAGCCATCAGCTGACGCCGAGCCGGCCCCGGTAGGAACACGGACCGCGCCATCGGCAACTTCGAACCCTTCGACAAGATCGCCGTCAAGCTCTTCGAACTCAGCAATCTCGGAGGAAACAATGATCGACGCAGCGCCGATACCGGTCAAGCCGTTGTCGCAGTGAATTTGATGAAAAATACTTACAGAGAATCGGCGCTGTAGCTTGCCGCCTGCCAGCACACTTTACGATTGAGCTGCCCTTGAAGTCACTCGATCCTTTGCATGCTCAAATGCGGCTCGTAAAGCATCTGGATCACGATGCCGTCGGGGTCTGCGCAGTAAAACGACGCGCTGCCGTCGCGGTGCGCTTTGAACGGGTGAACGATGCGCACCCCCTTGGCGATAAACTCCTGTTCCAATTCTTTTACCCGCTCGGTGCTTTCGACGATGAAGCCCAGGTGATCCAATTGCTTTTCTTCCGCGCTCGCCGCGAAATTTGCCGAGACAGCGTGGATCGCAATGTTGTCGCAGCCGGAACGAAAGATACACGTTCTCGGCATCGGGCTCCCAGACCACGTCCATGCCGAGGATTTCTTGATAAAACTTTTTTGATCGCGCCACGTTCTTAACTTTGAGGGCGACATGACGCATGCCTTTTAGTCCTGCGATTCCACCCATAGTCGAACTATAACACAATCAAAAGAAAATCCGGACCGGCTATCCACGTTTCGCCCTTGCCATGCCGCGTCAAAAGCGGGATATTTTCCTCATGAAGGAAGCGCTCTGGTGGCATGCGGAGGGCGACGGCAAGGCACTCTGCACGCTTTGTCCGCGCTTTTGCCGCATCGGCGAGGGCCAAGCTGGTTTTTGCTACATTCGCAAGAACATCGGCGGCAAGCTGTACTCGCTCGGTTATGGAACGTCGACGGGCTTCGCCATCGATCCCATCGAAAAGAAACCGCTCAATCACTTTTTACCGGGAAGCGAAATCTTGAGCTTCGGCACGGCCGGTTGCAACTTGGGCTGCCGCTTTTGTCAGAACTGGAGCATCAGCAAGGCCAAGCTCGACGAAGCGCAGAGCCTTCAGATCGGCCCCGAACAAGTCGTCCAGCTCGCGCTCAAACACCGCGTGCCCGCGATCGCCTTCACCTATAATGATCCGGTGATCTGGGGCGAGTTTGTCATCGACATTTCGCATGTGGCGCGTGAACGCGGGCTCAAAAGCGTCATGGTCACCGCCGGCTACATTACGCCCGAGGCCCGGCCGGAAGTCTTTCGGCATATCGACGCCGCCAACGTCGATCTCAAAGCTTTCAGCGAACGCTTCTATCACAAACTGACCTTCTCTCACCTCGATCCGGTGCTCGCTACGCTCAATTGGCTCAAACACGAAACGGACATTTGGTTCGAGATCACCAACCTGATGATCCCCGGCGAAAACGACGATCCCGATGAAACCAAGCGGCTTTGCGAGTGGATCGTTAACCACCTCGGCGATGCCGTGCCGGTGCATTTCACAGCGTTTCATCCGGATTTTAAGTTGACCAATAAACCACGCACACCAGCGACGACCCTCGCGCGCGCGCGCCAGATCGCGAAATCATCCGGCATCAAATTCGCCTACGTCGGCAATGTCCACGACGACGAAGGACAAACGACCTACTGTTCGGCCTGCTCTCGAGCCTTGATCCGCCGCTCTTGGCACGAGATCTTGGAGAACAATCTCCACGGTGATCGCTGTCCGTGCGGCGAACCTCTTCCTGGATTTTTCGCGCCCGACCGAGCGCCGCACTTTCGCCGGCGCGGATCGCGGCCGCTCCAACAATAAACGCAGCGGAGTCGCTCCCTAGCGAAGAAGCGCGAATTGTGTTTTATAGAAAGCGCGGCGCTGCGCCGCAGCCAATGGCGAAGAGACCGACAAAAAAACCGAACCGTAACACTCCGCCCCACCTCGATATCCTTGAGGATATCAGCGCCCTGATCAGCCATTCGCATAACCTGCAGGAGACACTCGAGCGGATCGTCGCCACCGTAGCCGAAAGAATGCAGACCGAAGTCTGTTCGATTTACATCCTGGACCGCAACACCAACCGTCTGACCTTGCGCGCGACCATGGGCTTGGACCAGGAATCGGTCGACAAAGTCTCGATGGGCATAGGCGAAGGGCTAACGGGCTTGGTGATTGAGCGCATGAAGCCGGTGATGGTCGCTGATACGCTGGCACATCCGCGCTACAAATATTTCCCGGAAACGCATGAAGAGCATTTTCACTCTTTTCTCGGCGTGCCGCTGTTTCAACAAAAAATACCGCTCGGCGTCTTGGTCGTGCAGACGTCGAGGCGGCGCGAATTTTCCCGCGATGAAATTCGCTTGCTCACGACGATTTCGGGGCAAGCGGCGAGCATTCTGGTTCAAGCGCGCCTCGCCGACTCCCTGAAGAGCAAAGAGCAGGAACGCAAGGAATTTGAAAAGCGCATGAACGAGGCGATGCGCAAACTGCGCTCCTACGAGGGTAATCGTCGCGAAAAAACCGCTAAAACCAAACAGGGCTGGCGCGGTCGTTTAAACGGCCTGGCGGCATCGCCGGGATTTGGCCGGGGCCGAGCATTCGTTTTGGAGCCGCGCATGGATCTGAGTGCGATCAAGAAGAAACTCGCAAAAAACCCGCAGCGCGAGATCAACCGCTTTCGCGGCGCCGTGGAGCGCGGCATCGAACAGGTTCACGTGGTCAAGAATCGCATGAACTTTTTGATCTCCAAAGAGGAAAGCGCGATTTTCGACGTTTACCGCCTGATTTTAGAAGACCCCGCGCTGATTGAGCAAATCGAAAACCAGATTTCAAAAGAAAGATATGTGGCCGAATACGCGATCAGAGTGGTTTTTGAACGTTACTTGGATTCGATCGCGAAAATCGACGACCCCTACCTGCGCGAGCGCACCACCGATGTCAGGGACGCGGCGCAACGGCTGCTGGAAAATCTCAACGGCTTGTCGGACCAGCCCTACAATATTCCCGACGACGCAGTCTTGGTCGCGGAAGATCTCTCGCCGGCAGATCTCAGCATGCTTGAAGGAGATAAGTTTAAGGGCATCGCGCTCGCGACCGGCGGCGTCACTTCACACGCTTCAATCTTGGCGAAATCATTCGAGATCCCAACCGTGGTCGCTATCGAGGGATTGATGGAGTCGGTTCATCAAGGCGATATGCTGATCATCGATGGCAACGCCGCGAATGTGCACGTCAATCCGAATCCGGAAGTGATCCGCGAATACAACCGCTTAGAACGCGACTATGCCGAGCTGAACCGTGAGCTCGGCGAGCTCAAGAATTTGCCGGCAGAAACGACCGATGGCCGCCGCGTCTCGCTTTACGCGAATATCGGTTTACTCAGCGACGTGGCTTTTGCCCAACTCCACGGCGCCCAAGGCATCGGTCTTTACCGAACTGAGATTCCGTTTTTATCGCATCGAGACTTTCCGAGCGAAGAGGAGCAGTATTCCCTTTACAGCCGCGTCGTCGAAGCTATGGCGGGCAGGCCGGTGACCATTCGAACTTTGGACATCGGCGCGGATAAATACCCGACTTACATGCGCAGCGTGACAGCCGAGCCAAACCCATTTTTGGGCTGGCGTTCGATCCGCATTTCGCTGGAAGTCGAAGAGATCTTCAAAACCCAGTTGCGCGCTATTCTCCGGGTCGGTGATCTCGGTCGAGTTCGGCTGCTCGTTCCGATGATCTCAAGTCTCGAAGAAATTCAGAAAGTCAAAGAAATTCTCGCCGAAGCCAAGCATGAGCTCGATCGGGAAGGCACCCCCTATGATCGGCAGATGGAGCTCGGCATTATGGTGGAAGTGCCTGCCGCCGTCCAACTCGCCGACCGTTTTCTACGCGAAGTTGATTTTCTGAGTATCGGAACCAACGATCTAATCCAATACCTCCTCGCCGTCGATCGCAGCAATCGCAAGGTGGCAAACCTATACGAACCGTTGCACCCCGCGGTTCTGGCCGCCCTGAACTCGACTATCGCCGCTGGCAAACGGGAGGGGAAACGGGTGGGCATGTGCGGTGAAATGGCGGGTGACCCGCTTTGCGCGATCTTGCTGCTCGGCATGGGTCTGGAAGAGTTCAGCACGGGCTCGCTTTACATTCCGGTCATCAAGAAAGCGATTCGCTCGATTAGTTATCAAGGCGCCAAAGCCGTTGCCGAAATCGTTCTCGAAATGGATGAAGTCGGTGAAATTAAAAGATATTTATTCGAGCAAACGCGTGAGCTCGGCATGGTCGAGTTGCTCGAAATGTATCATTAGTTGCTCCTGGGGTTGATTTACTGACCATCAAAGGTTATTCTTATTTTCGAACGATCGTTCGAACTATAACCGAGAGGAATTGTCATGGTCAAAATTTCAACTTTCGAAGACTGGGTAGATTATTTTCGTCAATGGCAACAGGATATTGGCTACGATCCAGCGCTACTTGGCAATTACCAGTTTGAAACCAAGCTGGGCGAATTGCACTCCCCTGAGATCGAATTCGGCGACTTTAAAGGTCAGGCGAAATGGCAACGGCTCACGCAGATTCCCAATCAATCCATACGCGATGCCTTGATGAATCTGATCGTCTACCAGGGCGATACCGAATTCGCCTCGGTCGAGCAGCAGAAAAATCTCCTCGATACCGCGCCGACTGAATACGACCGGCAAGCGCTCACCCGCGTCAACAGCGAGGAAATGCGTCATGGCTGGCAGATGTGTTACTTGCTGGTGAACTATTTCGGCGATTCGGGGAAGTTGGAGGCGCGCAAGCTCCTTGAGCGACGCGCCTTCCGCGGCGACCGGCTGCTGGGGTCGTTCAATGCGCCGGTTAATAACTGGCTAGACTTTTTCACCTACACCGAATTTGTCGATCGCGACGGTAAATATCAGTTAACGATGCTTTCCCATTCGGCCTTTGCGCCGTTGGCAGAAAGCGTCACGGCGATGTTGAAGGAAGAATTTTTTCACATGTTTACCGGCCATACGGGATTAACGCGCATTTTGAGAGCCGGCAAGATCCCGATACCGATCATGCAAAAATACTTTAATAAGTGGCTGTCGACCGCCTACGATCTGTTTGGGACGGATCATTCGTCGTCGGCGCACTGGACTTACACCTGGGGGTTGAAAGGTCGCTTCGACGAACATGAGGCTACCGTTGCCCGCTGAGAAGGATAGATTGAATGATTTGGCGCGCTCTCATTACATGACAGAAAGCGGCAAACTCATCGACCAACTCAATCAATTGATTCCCGCAGACCAACCGAAGCTCTATGCGCCCGATCTCAAATTCAATCGCTCGATCGGCGAGTATGTTGGCAAAACGTACAGCGTGACCGGGGAGTCATTAACCCCGGAGGAGTATCAAAAGCACCTGAGCGATGCTCTTCCGACGCCAGAAGATGAACGCATCCTGGCGGAAATCATAGAAGGCAAAGACTGGGTAACCCAGTTACAGATGAATTAACTTGGCCGGCCGTCGGCTTATTGCATCTCCGTTTGCGCACGAGTAAGTAGAACACAAGGAGAAACCCCGTGAGTCGAGTGTGTCTCGTTTGCCAGAATATAGATTGTAAATCGCGTGGCTCGGAGCAGCTCATGACGGAACTGCAAAAACGGATCGACGATAAAGGGCTGACCGACGTCGAGGTGAAGTCCTATATGTGCTTCGGCGCTTGCCAGGAAGGTCCCAACATCGTGCTTTACCCAGAAAAGAACTGGTACGCCAAAGTGAAGGTGGAGGACCTCGACGAGATCACCGAGCATCTGGCCGGCGGGCCGCACGTTCAGCGGCTCGACACGATCGACTCTTCCCTGAAAGAGTTGATCTATCAACTTCTCGACACGGGGGTTTTCTAGTCCATGGAAGGCATCCTTTTCCCGCACGGTGTGCCCGAGGGAAGAGAAAGCTTAAGCGCTTATCGCAGTCGAGGTGGCTACGAGGCGCTCGGCAAAGCGCTCCAGGCATCTCCGGAAGAGCTCATCAAAATAGTTTCGGACGCCGGTCTGCGCGGCCGCGGCGGCGCGGGTTTTCCCACCGGAAAAAAATGGCAATTCACGCGCGAAGCCCCCGAGCAGCCGCGCTACCTGGTAGTGAACGGCGGCGAAGACGAACCGGGCAGCAAAAAAGACCGAGTATTGCTCGAGAACTTACCCCATTTGGTGCTCGAGGGCGCCATTCTCGGGGCCTATGCGATCGGCGCAACGAAGATTTATCTCTATATCAATGCCCAATACGACGCTGCGACCCAGAGCATCAATGACGCGATTGCCGAGGCCAAAAACGCCGGCTACTTAGGAAAAAATATTCTCGGCCGCGGTTTTGATCTGGACATTGAAGTCACAGCTGCGCCGCATAATTACGTCGCCGGGGAAGATACGGCGGTAATCGAAGTCATCGAGGGAAAGAAAGCTTGGCCGCGGCAAAAACCACCCTTTCCCGTCACCGTCGGTTTGTTCGGTAAACCAACGTTGGTCAACAACGTCGAAACCCTCGCCAATGTCGCGCCGATCGTTTTGCGCGGCGCCGACTGGTATCGCAAGTTCGGCACGGCCGAGAGTTCTGGGACGATGATCTTTTCGTTGAACGACGATGTCAATCGGCCGGGAGTTTATGAGCTGCCGTTCGGCATGCCGTTGCGTTATCTGATCGAAGAATGCGGCGGCGGCATGAAAAGCGGCAAAAAAATAAAAGCGATCATGCCGGCCGCGCCGTCGTCGGCGTTTCTGCCAGCCGACAAGATCGACACGCCCCTTGATCCCAACTCGATGCGCGACGCCGGCTCGGCGCTCGGATGCGGCGTCGTTCGCTTGATTCCCGAAGGGACCTGCATCGTCGAAGAAGTTTTGAAGATTTCGGAATTTTTCACCGCGGAATCCTGCGGCCAATGTCCCGCCTGTCGCATGGAGACCAGCACACTGACGATGATGCTAAAGAAAGTCCAGGCGGGACAAGGCGGTCAGCCGATCTTAGAGCAGTTCGGAAAAATACTGGCCTTCAATAAAGGCAAAGGGTTTTGTAGCCTCATCGGGATGCCCGGTCCGCCGATCGAGAGCGCACTAAAACTTTTTCCCGCCGATTTCGCAGCCCACCTCACCACCGGCAAATGTCCGGAAAATTGATCACCGAGCTGATTTAATTCGGCGACCTTCTCCGCCGCGACGCGAACAAATCTGCCTATTCGGTCTAACCGGTTGACGCTCTTCACCGCCGCTTGATACTATTCGCCTCGATTCTATTTCGAGGTGTGATCATGCGCGTAAGTCGTGGATTTTTTTTCGTGGCACTGACGATGTTTTTTATTATCAGTGCCGAAGTCCGCGCTAGCGACGAGGCGTTCATTCAAGGCGCCAAAAAAGAAGGCGCGTTGGTAATCTACACCTCGATGACAGTCGACCAGGCGCAGAAACTGAATGACGCCTTTAAAGCCAAATATCCGTTTATCCAACCCTCCATGTTTCGCGCCGTCGGCGAACGCTTGCTGACCAAGATCATGGCCGAGGCGCAAGCCGGCAAGTATGATTTCGATGTCGTTCAGTCCGCCGAGACCCAAGCCTATTTTCTCAAAAGAAAGAACTTGCTTGCCAAGTATGTTTCGCCCGAAGTGAAAAATATCCAAAAACCGTTCTTCGATCCCGACGGATATTGGGCGGCGGTCTACATGATGCCGAACGTGATCGGCTACAACACGCGCCTGGTCAAGCGCAACGAGGTGCCCAAGTCCGATGAAGAATTGTTGCATCCGAAATGGAAGGGCAAGATCGGCATGGATCATTCCAAGCCCGAATGGTTTTCCTGGAAGGTCAAGCGCATGGGAGAAGAAAAGGGGTTGGCTTACATGAAAAAACTCGGCGCCCAGGAATTCAAGCTATACTCGGGCCTGACCATTCTGACCGGCCTTCTGGCCGCAGGCGAGTTTCCTCTCGTGCTGAACACCTATTTGCACAATGTCGAAGACGCCAAGCGTAAAAGCGCGCCGGTGGATTGGGTTACGCAGGATCCGGTTTTTACCAAGTTTCAACCAATCGGCGTTGGCTCCAAGGCCGCTCATCCCAATGCGGCAAGGCTGTACATCGATTTCATGCTCGGCGAGGAAGGTCAAAAGATCATCGCTTCCTTCGGCCGCGTGCCGACACGACGCGGCATACCGACAACGGCTCAAGGCATCGATAAGCTAAACTACGTCATCGACGACATCGGCGCGGGCGAAGACTTCAACCGATACAACGAGCTCTTCCGGAATATTTTCGGGGCGCCAAAATCCTAGAAAGGACAAAGCTATGAGACTCAAACCGATCAAGTGGCCCAATGACGCAAAAATCGCCGTCAGCTTTTTTGTCGCCTTCGAGGCCTTTGAAAAATCCTCCCAATATCGCCGCAGCGAAGACGGCAAACCCGACTACGCCTCGCTTGCTTATGGCGAATACGGTGGCAAAGCCGGCATCTGGCGCATCATGGACGCGCTAAACCGCAATGGCGTCAAAGGCACTATCGACACCAACGGCCGTATTGCCGAAGATTTTCCCGATGCGTTGAAGGAACTTCACGCCGGCGGTCATGAGATCGTCGGCCACGGCTGGGTCAATGACACCGCGCTATCTTCATTGGATGCCGAGGCGGAGAAAAATCTCATCCGGCGAACTCTCGACGCCCTCGGCTCCGTGACCGGTAAGCGCCCGGTGGGGTGGGTCAGTCCCGGCCATCGAATCAATGAATACAGTTTGGGCCACTATGTGGATGAAGGCATTTTCTGGACCGGTGACCTGCCGGGACCCGATATCCCGCAGCATCGCGATTGTCAATGGCAAACCGATCGTCATCATGCCGCGGTTGGATTACGCCAACGACTTGAGCCTCCTGTTCACTCACAAAAATCCCGCACGGGTTTATTTCGACAGCTTCAAGGCAGCCTTCGACTGTCTATATGCCGAAGGCCAAGCCGGCGCGCCCAAGCTCATCGATTGTCTCGTGCATGCGCACATCGGCGGGCGGCCGAACATCATCGGCGTTTTTGAAGAGTGCATCCGTTACGCCAAGGGTTTTCCCAATGTATGGTTTGCGACCAAAGGGGAAATCGCCAAGTATTACCTCGACCACTACGTAGCCAAAGGTTAAAAGGGGAAGTTGCATGTCGATGAATAGCGCCACCGAAAAATTTCTTGCCGGCCTAAAATCGAACGACTTGCTGTTGAAGCTGAGCTGGGATGAATGGCTGGCGATAGAACCGCCTTACAGCGCCACCCAAGTAACCACTGCCGATGCTTGGACTCGTTATCAGCGCAACGGCTATGACTGGGACATGCACGGCACGCTTATACACGCCGGAAAAAGAAACCGATCCGCGTCGGGCTTTTGTTTTCTTTCACGGCGGCGCGGGCAGCGAAAAGATCATGGATCTGACGCCTGACGGGCGGCCCGGATTGGCGCGCGTGCTCGCGGCACAAGGATTCAAAGTGCTGGCGCTTACCTATCCGGGCCATTACCCGCTCGGCGGCGTATGGAAACAACCGATCGCCGAGCGAAATCCGATCTACCTCAAAGATCGCGATCTGCCCCAAGACGAAGTTTTAGACCGCAACCTGAAATGCACCTTCAACGTCATCCTGCAGGGCGCCGGGCTGCTGACTGACGAGCACTTTGCCGGAAGGGAAATCATCGGCTTCGGTCATTCCACGGGTGGACCGATGGCCGCGCATCTCACGCGGTTTTCAAAGAAAACGAAGGTCATTGGCATCGTCGGCTTCGGCAGCGGCGGTCCCGACGGCTGGCGGCTCGAATGGAGAAATAAAACCGGCGCGGAAAAGTACACCGAAAAACCCATCGATCACGTCTCACGGCGCTCACCCGATTCGTTCAAGGAATCAGGTTACGTCGATCCCGAGGATTTAACGCCCTGGGGTGGCGCCGACGATTACATTCGTCTCATCAGCCCGCTGCGCTCGCAGATGAAAACGAGTCTCTGCGACAATCAGCACAATGCCGCCGTCGGCATTCTCGAAGAATATCCCAAGCGCACCGGTCTGCCGCGCGAAGAATATTTCGATCATTTGCAGGAACCCGATCCGAACTGGTTGAAAACCATTCGTGTGCTGCTCACTGTCGGCGAAAACGACAAAGGCCACTGGGTCAAAGGTGAGAAGCTCGAGCACAAGCGCGAGATGTTCATGGGCGCCAAGTACGCCGCGAGCGACGCGCGGCGCGCACGTGGTTTTGATCCCGCGCTATGGCCACGTCGGTTATTCCGAACTGTACAACGAAAAAATCGCCTATCTCTGGCTCTGGGCCTACAAGAACGGTTATTTCGACTAATAGCGCGGCCGGTCTCTCAAGGAGGATTTTCGATGTCTGTCAGATGCTTACTCGTTCTCGTCGCACTGATCATGTGGTTGGCCAGTTTCTTTGTCGCTTGGCGGCTCAGGCAAAGCCGATGTCCGTCGCCGAGCTGGCTCTTTATAAAGGAAAAGATCGCGAAACAGATCCTGCTCGAAGGCGCGAAGAAAGAAGGCGCAAGTCACCTTTTACACTTCGAATACTTGGATGGCAGGACTATGTGTCACAGGAATTCGGCCGCAAATATCCGTTCATCAAGACCAACGTCTGGCGCAGCGACTCGAAAGAATTGCTCAAGCGCTTGACCGACGAAGCTGCGGCGGGTACGTTTCATCGCCGACGTGGTCGAAACCAGTCCCGATTACATGGCGCTGTTGATCCCAGCCCATATGTTTCAAGAAGTTTTCTCGCCGGAACTCGGTGCCTACGATAAAAATGTCAAAGTCAAGGGCAAAAGCGGCGTGTTCCATTGGACCAGTCGTGAGCTTTACATCAGCCTGGGGTTCAACACGAGTCTTACTCCGCCTGCTGACGCGCCAAGAATGATGAAAGATCTGATCGACCCGAAATGGAAAGGCAAAATGTCCATTGCCGGCACGACCACGGGCACGCAATGGATCGGCGCCGTAATCGAAGCCTACGGCCGCGAGTTTCTCGAGAAGATCGCCAAGCAAGACGTCAACGTGCAGAACATTTCCGGCGCCGCCCTTGCTGAGCTCATCGCATCGGGCGAAGTGCCGCTGTCGCCGACAATCTTCAATTCGAATATCACTGTCGCCAAACAAAAAGGCGCGCCGGTGGAGTGGCGGCCGATCGATCCCGTAATTGCGACCACCGGCACTTCCGGCATGGTGGCCAAAGCGCCCAATCCGCACGCGGCGTTGCTGTTCCTTGATTACCTCCACTCCAAAGAGGGACAGGAAGCGGTGCTGAAAGGCGGATTAAGCTCGGCGCGAAAAGATGTTGCTTCGCCGGGCCAAAAATTCAAGAAAGTTTACATCGAGAGCAAATATCCGCCCGAGGTCATGGAGCGAAAATTCGCCGAGTGGGAAGGCTTGAAGCGCCGCCTGTTCATCAGCAGGCACTGACACCGAACGAGATAATATCATGTCACTGCACGGTCTTGATCACCGGTGCCAACGGCTTCATCGGCTCGCACGCGAGTCGATTGATCGAGGCTCTTGGACATAAAATCGTTCCCATCGACGTCGTGCCGCGCTCGCCGGACCTCTCGCTGCTCGGTATCAAAACGCCGAGCCACATCATGAATGTGACCGATGCTGCAGCTTTCCGAGCGCTCTGCGAAAAGGAGCGGCCCACGCATGTTTTCCATGCTGCGCACCCGCCGCGGAATGAAGATCCCTCCGTGATTAACTACTGCTATCACGCGATGACGAACATCCTGGAAGCGGCAAAAGAATTCGGCATGAAACGAATTGTCTATTCAAGCTCTGCTTCGATCTACGGTCAACTTAAAAAACCGGACGGAAGTTTGGTCAAAGAAGAAGACGCCGTCTCGATTTATCCCACTTATTTTTATCGCGCCGCGAAAACCGTGTCAGAATGGATGGGCGACTTCTACAAAGAGAAACATGGCGTCGATTTCGTCGCCCTTAGATATTCGTCGGTTTACGGCCCGGGCTTATACCGGAGCATCCCACTGGAGTTAAAAAAAGGCATCCTCGGCCAGCCCTGCCGGCCTTTTCTCACCCGCCCGCTCGACGACTTGATCTACATCGATGATGTCGTAGATGCCATTAGTCGAGCGTTGTTCGCCGACAAGCCGCTCAGTCGCGCTTACAATATCGGCCTTGATCAATCATACGTGAGTGAAGATTTGCAGCGCGCGATTCAAAAAGCGCTGCCTGATTTGAAGTTTGAAATCGGCCAGCACCCGAACGCCGCCGAAGTCGCACCCCACCGGAATCGCGATCCGCTGGACATCTCGCTGGCAAAACGCGAGCTGGGCTGGACACCAAAAATCTATTTGGAAGAAGGCATCGCACGGCTGGCGGCCTGGTTGAAAGAGAACAAAAACACCTTGCGGTTGTGAGATGGTTCAGCTGAAGGAGACGGACAATGTTTCTACGGCGCGCCCGATCGTTCTTCGATACCTTCATTTGTCTCGTCTACTGGTCGTGCGCTACGGCAGCAATGGCTGCCACCCCGCCGATGGCTCCGGCGCAACTGGCCGTCTACCAAGGCGCCGATCGGGAGAAAATTCTCATCGACGGCGCCAAGCGCGAGGGGCAATTCACGCTCTACACTTCGCATACCTGGTTCAAAACCTTCGTCGCGAGCTTCGAGAAAAAATATCCCTTCGTGCGCGCCACGCAATGGCGCAATGATTCCAAAAACATTATTCGCAAAGTGCTGGAGGAAAACAAATCAGGACGCGCGATCGCGGACATCGTCGAAACCACCGCCGACGGCATGGGCGTTTTGAAACGCGAAGGATTGTTTCAGGAGTACTATTCTCCTGAAGCGCGCTTTTATCCGAACGAGCTTAAGCCGCGAGGCAAAACCGGCTTCTTTTATCTGCCGAACCGTGAAACTTACAACAGCTTGGGGTTCAACACGCAGCTCATTCCTCCGGCCGTCGCGCCGCGCAACCTCAAAGACCTGCTCGATCCGAAATGGAAAGGCAAGATGGCGATCACCAGCACGACGACCGGCGCTCGCTGGATCGGCAACGTGCTGGAAACTTTGGGGCGCGAATTTTTGAATAAGTTGGCCGACCAGGAAATGAGCGTGCAAGATATGGCGCCGGCATCGCTGATCAACTTGGTCGTTTCCGGTGAAATCCCGCTGTCGCCGACGATCTTCGATGCCAACGTAACACTAGCCAAACAGAAGGGCGCGCCGGTGGAATGGCGTCCTCTGGAGCCTGTCGTCACGACCGTCGGTTCAGCGGCGCTCTTAGCCAAAGCGGCCAACCCGCATACGGCTCTTCTCTTCATCGACTTCCTGCTTTCCAAGGAAGGCCAGCAATTGATCATGAAGGGTGGACTCTGGTCGCCGCGCGAAGATTTGGGCTCTTTGGAGCAGAAATTTACGAAAAATTATTTAGACGAAAAGTATTCGTCCGAAGAGATGGAAGCAAAAATCGGCCAGTGGGAAGGGCTGCTGCGCCAGCTCTTCATCCGCAAAAGATAGATAGCCCTACCGGCGCGTAGGGAGGGAGACAACTTTAAGCATGCAAACGAAGATTTTACGCTTGATCTTGGCTAGCTTTATTTGTCTGACGTCCGCCGCACTCCAAGCTAACGCTGCGGCGCCGATGACAATCGCGCAGTTAGCTCTGTATCAAGGCGCGGATCGGGAAAAGATTCTCATCGAAGGCGCCAAGCGCGAAGGACAATTCACTCTTTATGATTCGCACACCTGGTTTCGCACCTACGTCAAGGAATTCGAGAAAAAGTATCCTTTCATCAAGGTTTCCGAGTGGCGCAATGATTCAAAGAACCTGATCCGCCGGGCGATGGAGGAGTTCAACTCCAGCCGCGCCATTGTCGACGTTGTCGAAACGACTTCTGAAGGCATGGGATTGATGAAACGCGACGGCTTGTTTCAAGAATATTTTACTCCGGAAGCGCGCTTCTACCCCGACACCGTCAAGTCGAAAGGAAAAACCGGTGTCTATTATCTCGGCAATCGCGAGACTTACAACAGCTTGGGATTCAACACCACTTTGATTTCAACGAACGAAGGTCCGAAGACGATCAAGGACCTGCTCGATCCGAAATGGAAAGGCAAAATGTCTATCGCCGGCACTTCCACCGGAGTGCGCTGGATCGGCAGCACTATCGAGATCATGGGCCGCGAGTTCCTCGACAAGTTGGCGGAACAGGATATCAAGGTCCAGGACATGTCCGGCGCCGCGTTGGCCGGGCTGGTGGCGTCAGGCGAAGTGCCCTTGTCGCCGACAATTTTCGACGCCGACGTGACCGTGGCGAAACAAAAAGGCGCGCCAATCGAGTGGCGTCCGCTGGAGCCGGTGGTCACGACTGTGGGCTATTCAGGTTTGTCATCCAAAGCTTCCCACCCGCATGCCGCCCTGCTCTTCCTCGACTACGTTCACTCAAAGGAAGGGCAGCAACTGATGATGAAAGGCGGACTCTGGTCGCCGCGCGAGGATACTGGAACGCGGGACCAGAAGTTCAAAAAGATTTACCTCGATGAAAAATTC
Source organism: uncultured delta proteobacterium (assembly GCA_963755715.1). Lineage (GTDB taxonomy): Bacteria > Desulfobacterota > Binatia > UBA9968 > UBA9968 > DP-20. The sequence continues at coordinate 88,330 of CAVWLW010000032.1, read as the reverse complement.
TCCCTCGAAGAACTTGAAGTGAAATTCAGCCAATGGGAGAATCTGATGCGCCAATTGTTTGTGAAAAGAAGATAACGTATCGGATTCCCCATCATAGCAGAACAAACAAGGAGCGAACCAGCCAATGACCAAGCGACCCTTACCCTATCCCGATCTGATTCTATACAACGGCAAAGTCCGCACCTTCACGAGCGAGACCGCAATTTGTGAAGCCCTCGCCTGCGTCGGTTCGCGCATTGTCGCCACGGGAAATTCCGACGAAGTTCGCCGCCTCGCCGGCCCGGAAACTCAAGCGATCGATCTCAAAGGTCGGACGGCGATTCCGGGGCTCACCGACACTCATGTGCATCTCTCGGAAAAAGGCACGGCGGAGATGGAGCTTGTCGACTGCCGCGATTTTTACGTCGACGTCCATTCCGTCGCCGATATCTTGCAACGCCTCGCCAATGCCGCCGCTGGCGCGCCCAAAGGATCGTGGATCGTTGCTCATGGCAGCCCGATGCAAGATTTTCGGCTCAATGACAAACGCTTTCCGGATAAGCATGATCTCGATCGCGCCGTGCCGGACAATCCGGTTTCCGATTTCTTTCGGCGCGCATATTACGGTTGCGAACACTCTCGCGTTGGCCGCGGCGAAGATCACGCGCGACACGCCCGATCCGGCCGGCGGCCACATCAAGCATGATCCCCAAAGCGGCGAGCCTACCGGCGAGCTGCACGAGCGCGCCCAGTTGATCGTCAAAAAAGTTGCGCCGGAATTTAATTATCTTCAGCTTAAAGACGGTATCGTGTTCGCGTTGCAGCAGTGCCTTGAACGCGGCGTGACAACCGTCCACGACATCGTGCGCTATGCCGAGCCGGTGCGCGCTTATCAAGAAATCTACAAAGAAGGCAACATGCATGCGCGCGTGAGCATCCTGCCGCGCGTCATCGAATCGATGATCGAATCGAAGAGCTTGATCGAGCTCGGCCTCATCACCGGATTCGGCAACGAATGGCTGCGGGTCGGCGGCGTCAAGATGAGCATCGACGGCGGCATCACCGGGCGCAACGCCTGCTTCTACGAGCCGTACGAAGACGACGAGCACAATCACGGCATCATCCGCATCCAGCAAGATGAACTGAGCCACACCGTCCAGATCTGCCACGACGCCGGCTTGCGCTGCTGCGTGCACGCGATTGGCGACCGCGCTTTCGATATGGCGCTGGATGCGTACGAGAATGCCATCGGGCACTCGCCGCGCAAAGATCACCGCCACCGCATAGAGCACATGGGTAACTGGCTGTGCACGCCCGAGCGAATGCAGCGTATGGTACGAGACGGCATCGTCGCGATACCAAACATCGCCATCGGCTACTACGTCGGCGATGCAATCCTCGACTGCGTCGGCGAAAAGCGGCTGACCAAAGCATTCCCGTTTCGGACTCTATTGAAAAACGGCGTGATTATCGCCGGCGGCTCGGACTCGCCCGGCTATTGGCCGGTCGATCCGTTGCGCGATATCGCCGCTTGCGTGTCGCGCAAGATGCGTTGGGGCGAAGTCTGGGTGCCGGAGGAAAGAATCAGCGTTGGCGAAGCCTTCGCCATGCACACGACGACCGCCGCGTGGGTCGGCTTTCGAAGAGAATGACAAGGGCACGCTCGAAGTCGGCAAGCTCGCGGATATCGCGGTGCTCGCCGAAGACCCCTTCGAGATTCAAGCGGAAAAAATCAAAGATCTAAAAGTCGAGATGACGCTGGTCGGCGGCGAGGTGAAGTATCAAGCTTAAAGCTGCCGCACCGATCATCTGTTACGGGCGACGCTCACAAACGGTCGGTGTGCCTGACGCTCCGAGCTAAACGGGATTTTTTTGCGCTGCTTGTAGATATGGATGCACAACTCTTCGATGCTCGTCGGTTGGGATTCACTCGCTCCCATAACCGGTATGACAGGCTCCCATTGCACGGTGATCGATTGAATCTTGTCTGATTGATCCTGCCAAGAAACCCTGAGAAGCCGCCCGCGCATACGATCGACGTAGTTCCCGGCAAGTCGCAAGACCTGCGATAAGCTCAAAAGATTCGGCGGTCCGGCGAACGGTTTGCGCTTTTCGCGTCCTTCGGCGTCGAGATTACGTAAATCTTGCGGCGAATAATGCTTTTCCAGATCCATGGCCATCGACGGGCCGCGGTTCCACACTTGGACAATGAAATCATCGCCGTGCGTTTTTATCTCCAGCGACTTCAGTTCCATCGCTTCGAGGGATTGACCGATGCATCGTAGGGTTGAGGAGTAGCGCATTTTCGCCGCCGCTCCATCGGCTACGCCAGTAGCATTCGTCGGCATGAAATGACGCTAGAGCAACGACTATGCCAAGAAATTCCGACAGCGGATTCTGCTGGTTTCCCGTCGACCCTATGATCGCCGTGCAAAATTGTCCGAAGCGAAAACAAACTCGTTCTGCAACATCAACCGCCGGCGGTGAGTGCCGAGCGGCAGCAAGTATTGCGGCACGCAATATTGAGCCAATGTTATTTAATTTTCATCTCCGCAGCCAAAACTTTTTCATCGGGCCGCGGCTTCCAAATCACGTTGCGCGCCACGCCATAATTTTCCGCCAAGGTATATAACGGCACAAACGGCACATCTTCCATCAAGATCCGTCCAGCCTGTTGCAAAATCGCGATGCGCTTTTTGGGATCGCCGGTTTTCTGTTCTTCGTCGATTAACTTGTCGAACTCCGGATTCTTGTACTGAATGCGCGGGCTCACCCCGGAGCGGTAGTATTGATCGTAAACCGTGTCGGCGTCGATGGCGGGCCGCCCGACATAATAAAAAGGCGTCTTGCCGCCGTTGACGCCTTCTTTACCCCAAAAAATAACGAACTCTTGCGCGATCAATTCGGTTTTCACTCCGGCCTTGGCCAATTGATCGGCGACCACTTGGCAGACTTCGCGCGCTTTCGGATAGCGGTCGGGTGAAAAGTAGAGCTTCACCTCCAAGCCGTCATTGAATCCCGCCTTCGCTAACAGCTCTTTGGCTTTTTTCGGATCGTAGGGATAGCGTTTGATCTTGGGATCGAAGCCGATCACGTTGGCGCTCATCGGCCCGTTCATGACATAGCCGTTGCCTTCATAGATGTATTTGATGATTTGCGCCGGATCGACCGCATAGTTGAAGGCCTGGCGCACCAGCTTATTGTCGAACGGCTTGTGCGTGACGTTCATCGCGAGAAAGTGCATGCGCAGTCCTTCGACTTTTTCCGGATCGGATCCTCGGATGTTTGTCGAAGCGCGAAAGCTCTTCGACCGGCACGTTGTTAATCACGTCGCCTTGGCCCGCCATCAGACCCGAGACCCGCCCGGAGTCTTCCTTGACGGTTTTTATAACGATCTCTTTGATCGCCATTTTGCCGTTCCAATAGTCCTCGTTGCGGGTGAGCACTAGATTGGCGCCGCGCTGCCAACTGACGAATTTATAGGGACCCGTGCCGATCGGGTGCTGGTCGACTTGATCACCGTACTTGTCCGCCGCGGCTTTGCTGACCATGTAGCGGTTGTACAAGCGATCGAGAAAAACCGCATTCGGCACTTCGGTCGTAAAAATCACAGTGTAATCGTCCGGCGCCTGCATCTCGGTCAAGTCGCGAAAATTTTCCGCCTGCAAGCTTTGCTTATCGGTCTTAATTCGGTTGACGGAGTGAATCACGTCCTTCGATGTGAACGGGCTACCGTCGTGAAAGCGCACGTTCTTACGCAATTTGAACACCCACTTCTTGTCCTGGAATTCCCATGACTCGGCGAGCACGCCGTAATATTCTTTTTTAGCGTAGTTGATCTCGATCAGCGGCTCGATCATATGCTCCCAGATGCCATAATGCGGGCTCGCGCTGATCGCGTAGGGATGAAGCGTGTCCAGTCCGACCGCGGCCAGGAACGTCAGCCGTTCTCGCGACGCGGCGTAACTCGCCCTGACGATGGAATTGCCAAGTAGCGCGCCGAAGCCGGCGAGGGCTCCTTGTTTGAGAAAATCTCTGCGCTTGATGCTCGGGTTCAGTGAACTCATTCGATTCTCCAATCGACCTGGCGTGAACTTTATCTGTGTCGTTTCCGCTAGCGAATTTTCATATCAAAGGCGAGAACCTTTTCTTCCGGATGCGCTTTCCAGATCACATTGCGCGCCACACCGTAGATCTCCGCGAGCGTGTACAAGGGCACCAGTGCCGCCTCGTCCATCAGAATACGACCGATTTGTTGCAATAGCGCAACGCGCTTTTTTTGATCTTCGGTCTTGTGCTGTTCATCGATCAGCCGATCGACCTCGGCATTTTGAAAGCTGACCCGCTTGGTTCTGCCCGAACGGTAATATTGGTCGTAAACCGTATCCGCATCGATGGCTGGACGGCCGACATAGTAAAAGGGAATCTTGCCGCCGTTGACTCCGTCCGAACCCCAGAAGATGGCAAATTCTTGAGAGACGAGCTCGACCTTTACCCCCGCCTTGGCAAGCTGATCGGCGATGACCTGGCAGACTTCTTTCGCCTTGGGATAGCGGTCCGGAGAAAAGTACAGCTTGACCTCCAAGCCATTGGCGAAGCCGGCTTGTGCCAACAATTCCTTGGCCCTCTTCGGATCGTAGGCATAGCGCTTAATTTTGGGATCGAAGCCGATCACGTTGGCGCCAAGCGGCCCGCTCATCACATAACCCTGGCCTTCATAGATATGCTTGATCACCACCGTTGGGTCGACCGCGTAGTTAAACGCCTGGCGCACGAGCTTGTTGTCGAACGGCTTGTGCGTGACGTTCATCGCCAAGAAATACATTCTCAGCCCTTCGATTTTTTCCGCACGCACCCGCGGATGCTTGTCCAAGCGGGCGATCTCCTCCACCGGAACATTGTTGACCACGTCGCACTGTCCTGCGAGCAAGCCGGACATTCTAGCCGCATCCTCGCCGACCTTTTTCAGCACGACTTCTTTGATGGCGGCCTTCGGTCCCCAGTAATCATCGTTGCGCGTCATGACGAGATTACCGTCGCGCTGCCAACTCACGAACTTATACGGCCCGGTCCCGATCGCGTGTTGATCGACGTCGTCGCCGTATTTCTCCGCCGCGCTCTTGCTGAGAATAAAGCGGTTTTGCAACCGGTCGAGCATAACCGCGTTCGGCACTGCAGTCGTGAACACCACGGTATAATCGTCCGGCGCTTGGACTTCGGTCAGGTCGTCGAAATTTGATTTCTGCAGGCTGCGCTTATCATTTCTAATGCGATTGACCGAATGGATCACATCTTGGGCGGTAAACGGCGAGCCATCGTGGAAACGAATCCCTTTTCTCAGGCGAAACACCCATGTGTTCCCCTGGAATTTCCAAGACTCGGCGAGCACGCCGTAATAATCTTTGCGCGCGTAGTTGATCTCGACCAGCGGCTCGATCATGTGTTGCCAGATGCCATACTGCGGACCGGAACTGTGCGCGTAGGGATGAAGCGTGTCTAAACCGATGCTGCTCAGAATCATCAGCCGCTCTTTGGACGCGGACCAACTGAGCTGCGGCCATGCCGTAGGCGCGAGAACGCCCAGGCCGGCTAAGGCGCCTTGCTTCAAAAACGTTCTTCGTTTGATTGCAGGTGAATCCGAACGCATCATGCCTCCCGAGCCTTCGAGATTCGCAAAAAAAGTTTTCTGCGCCTAAGCGGCCATCGATGACTTACTTTATTTTCATGTCCCAACCCAAAACTTTTTCATCCGGCCGCGTCTGCCAGATCAGGTTTCGCGCCACGCCGTAGATGTCGGCGAGATTGTAAAGCGGGATGAAAGTCGCTTCCTCCATGATCGTTTTGCCGGCTTGCTGCAACAAGGCGACGCGCTTTTTCTGATCCGCGGTTTTTTGTTGCTCCTCTATGACCTTGTCGAGCTCCGGATTGCTATAATTCGTGCGTTTGGTTGTGCCGGTGCGAAAATATTGATCATAGAGCGTGTCGGCGTCGGTGAGGGAGCCGCGCCCGATGTAATAGAACGGCAGCTTGCCGCCGTTGACTCCCTGCTTGTCCCAGAATAACGCCCACTCCTGAGAAATCAGTTCGACGCGAAATCCGCCTTTCACCATCTGCGCCGCGACGACCTGACAGACTTCTTTGTCTTTGGGGTAGCGCCCGGCGGAATAATAGAGCTGGATGTCGCAACCGTTGGGAAAGCCGGCCTGAGTCAGCAGTTGCTTCGCCTTCTGTGGATCGTAGGGATAGCGCTTGAGCTTAGGATCGGCGCCGATCACGTTGGCGCCCACCGGACCATTACAGGGATAGCCGATGCCGTCAAAAATGTTTTTCACAATCGCCGGCGCATCGACAGAATAATTCGCCGCCTGGCGCACGAGTTTGTTGTCCCAGGGCTTGAATGCCATGTTGAAGGCGAGAAAAAACATCCGCAGCCCTTCCACCTTGTCGATTCTCACCCGCGGGTGCTTTTGCAAGCGCGCGACCTCGTGATCGGGCACGTTGTTGATGAAATCCGCCTGACCGGACTCGAGCGCCGCCAAGCGAGCGGCGTCTTCAGTGACTTTGCGAAAGATCACTTCTTTGATCGCCGCTTTGCCGCCCCAATATTCCTCGTTGCGCGTGAAAACCATGTTGCCGCCGCGCTGATAGCTGACGAATTTGTAAGGGCCGGTGCCGATCGGGTTGTCATAAAGCTTGTCGCCGAATTTATCGCCGGCGACTTTGCTTAAAATAAATCGGTTCTCCAAACGATCCAGAAAAATCGCCAGCGGTTGTTTGGTGACGAAGATCACGGTCAGGTCGTCGGGCGTTTGAACTTCGGTGACGTCTTTGAAATTCGGCGCCTGCAAGCTGCCGCCTTTTTCATCGCGCATTTTCTCGATCGAAAATGCCACGTCCTTCGACGTCAACTGCGCGCCATTGTGAAACTTGATGCCCTTTTTGAGCTTGAAGAGCCATTTGTTACCCTGGAATTGCCACGAGTCGGCGAGCACGCCGACATAATCTTTTTTGTTGTAGTCGAGCTCGATGAGCGGCTCCATGACGTGCTGCCAGTCGCCGTAAATCGGGCTCGAGCTGTGATTGTAAGGATGAATCGAGTCGGCGACGCTGCTGTGATAAATCGTCACCCGATCGCGCGAAGCGGCGTAGCCGTTGCGCAAAAAAAACGGCGCCGTGGCCGCGCCGACACCCAAGGCCGCCGTCTGCATCAAAAATTGTCTACGACTGAATACCTTCTTTGCCATAGAAATCTCCTATATCGAATATCCAATCGAATTTCTCCGCTCCGCATCCGCTCCGTTGTCCAACTACCTCTGCCGGCGCAACTTCGGATCGAGAATATCGCGCAGGCCGTCGCCCAATAGGTTGATGCCGAATACGGTGATAAAAATCGCCAGCCCTGGAAATATTGTGAGCCACGGCGCGCGGTTGATGTAGCTTCGCCCCTCGCTCAGCATCGACCCCCAAGTCGGGATATGGACCGGCACGCCGAGCCCGAGAAAGCTCAGGCTCGCTTCGGTGATGATAACGATCGCCATGCCGAAGGTCGCGATCACCGTCACGCTGGCCAGCGTATTCGGCACCACGTGGCGGAAGAGCACATACCAGTCTTTGGCGCCCAACGCTTTGGCGGCGGTGACGAAATCCCGCTCTCGGATTGACAACACCTCGCCGCGCACGACGCGGCAGTATTGCACCCATCGGCTGAGCATCAGCGCCATGATCAAATTGCCGACTCCTTGGCCGAGGAATGCCATGATCGCGATCGCGATCAACAAAAATGGAAAGGCAAGAAATATTTCCGAGACTTTGCTGACCACTTCATCGGTCGTGTGGCCGAAATAGCCCGCGACTGCGCCGAGCGTGCAGCCGACAAAGCCGGCGAAGATCACGGTGGCGGCGCCGACCATCAGGGAAATCCGCGAGCCGTAAATAATCCGACTGAGCATATCTCGGCCGAGATTATCCGTGCCAAGCAGGTAGGCGGACGAACCGTTTTCGGTCCAGCGCGGCGGCCGCAGGCGATCCTCCAAGGTCTGCGCCTGCGGATCGCGCGGCGCCAACAACGGCGCCGCCAGACCGCACACGCAGAGCAACAGCAAGATTGCGCCGCCCACCCAGATTTTTAAATAGCGCAGCGAAAACATTAAAACCTGATCCTCGGGTCGATCCAACTGTAGAGCAGATCGACCAATAGATTGACGACGAAATAGGTGACGGCAAACATGAGAATCAATACCTGGGTGAGCTTATAGTCCCGCGCCGAGATCGACTGGATCAACAGGTCGCCGATGCCTGGAAAGGAAAAGACCGTTTCGGTGATCACCGAGCCGCTCAGCAATGCGCCCAACTGAAGACCGAGGATCGTCACGATCGTGATCAGCGCGTTACGCAGAATGTGGCGCCAGATTACCGTCGACTCGCTCAAGCCCTTGGCCCGCGCCGTCGTTACGTAATCCTGGCGCATGACTTCGAGCACGCTCGAGCGCGAGATGCGCGTCACGATCGCCGCCAGCGCCGATCCCAGGGTGAAAGCCGGCATCAACAAGTGCTGCAACGCACTCCAAAAGGCGGCGTAATTACCGGTCAGCACACTGTCGAGTAAATAGAGCCCGGTGATGGATCTGACTTCAATGCCGTATTCGATGCGGCCGGCGACCGGCAGCCAATTCAGCTGGCCGCCGAGAAAATATATCAACATGATACCGAGCCAAAAATTGGGCAAGGAGACGCCGATGAGCGCGACGCTCATGCCGGCGTGATCGAGCAGCGAATTGTGCCGGATCGCCGAATAAACGCCGAGCGGCACCGCGATCAGGATCGCGACGCACAAGGCGGCAAACGCCAGTTCAAGCGTCGCCGGCAAGCGCTCGCTGACCAATTTTGTCACCGGCTCGTTGAACTTGAGCGACTTGCCGAAGTCGCCGGTCACCGCCCGAGTGAGAAAGTCCCAATACTGCACGATCAGCGGTCGATCCAAGCCCCATTCGTGGCGCGTCCGCTCGATATCCGCAGGCGTGGCGTCGTCGCCGAGCAAGAGACTCACCGGATCGCCCGGCGCGATATGCATCAGTAGGAAAATGAGAAAAGAGATACCCAGGAGGACCGGAATCGCGCCAATGATCCTGCGACTAAGCTTGTTCATGCGGTTGGCAGTTTAATCAGGAGCAATGCTGCAATCATGACTTTAATGATAACCGGAGACCGAGCAGCGTCTTCATTGACCTAACTGACCGAAAGACTGATCCAAAACTTTCAGCGCCTGGTCGATCTGATCCTTGTTCGTGTTGAGCGGCGGCGCGACGCGCAAAACATTGCCGTAAGTGCCGCCCTTGCCGACCAACAGTCCATGCTTCTTGGTCAATTCCATCACTCGTTTGGTGTTTTCAATGTCGGGTTTCTTTTGCTCGCCGACCAACTCCATGCCCTGCATCAGCCCCATGCCGCGCACGTCGCCGATGATCGGATATTTGTCTTTCAACGCGTTTAAGCCGTCGCGCAAACGGTTGCCGAGCACGCGCGCGTTTTCGACGAGATTTTCCTCTTCGATCACTTGGATCGTCGCATGCGCCGCGGTGCAAGTGACCGGATTGCCGCCGAAAGTCGAAATCGTGTTGCCCTTCATGCTGTCGGCGACCTCCGGCGTGGCGATGGTCGCGCCGATGGGCACGCCATTGGCCATGCCTTTGGCGAAAGTCATGATGTCGGGATCGACGCCCCAGTGTTCGATACCGAACATCTTGCCGCCGGTGCGGCCCCAGCCGGTCTGCACTTCGTCGCAGATGAACAGGCCGCCGTATTTTCGAATGATGCCGACGATCTCTTTGAAATATTCTTTGGGCGGCACGATGAATCCGCCGACGCCTTGAATCGGCTCGGCGAGAAACGCAGCGACTCGTCCCTGCGAAGTCATGGTTTGAATCGCTTCTTCGGCGTCTTTAGCGCACTTCAAATCGCAACTGGGATAAGTCAAGCCGAAGGGGCAGCGATAGCAGTAAGCGTTGGCGATGTGATGCACGCCGGGCACGACGTTGGGCATCAGCCGCCAGCTCGACTGCGCCGAGAGGCTCAACGCGAGATAAGAACGGCCGCTGTAGCTGTGGCGCAGCGTGATGACGTCCTGGCACTGGGTGTGAATCTGTGCCAGTAAGACCGCCGTCTCGTTGGCCTCTGTGCCGCTGTTGGTGAAAAAAGATTTTTCCAGCCGTCCCGGTGTGATCTGCGCCAGCTTCTCCGCCAGAAGCACCTGCGGCTCGTTGGCGTAGAGCGTCGACATGTGCTGCACTTTGTGGGTCTGCTCGTCGATCGCCTTAGTTACTTTCTCGTTGCAATGGCCGACGCTGACGGTCAGGATGCCGCCGAAAAAGTCCAAGAATTCCTTGCCGTCGGCGTCATAGACATATTGATCTTTGGCATGATCGACGACCAGCGGCTCGTCATAGTAAGTCGCGACGCAGCTAAAAAGATATTTCTTCTGCTTGTCGATGATTTCTTTCTTGTCCACTCTTTCCCCCAAGTGCTAGCTTTGGAACCGGGCATTGATGACGGGAATTTTCTCATCGGGCCGCGGCTTCCAGATGACTTCTCGGCGCACCGCATAGACATCGGCCGTGTTGTAAAGCGGAATGACCGGGCAATCCTCGTGCAAGATCTTGCCCAATTGGCGCAGCATTTCCTCCCGCTTGGCCGAATCGAAAGTCTCGCTCTGCTGGTCGAAAATCCGGTCGAAGTCAGGATTCTTATACGACAGCCGCTTGCCCCGCCCCGAGCGAAAATAACGGATGTAGAAAGCTTCCGGATCCGTAATCGAGCCCCGGCCGAACATGTACATGCCGTACTTGCCGTTGTTGAATTCTTCTTCGTAGATCGCGTATTCCGGCGCCTTGATATCGGTCTTGATACCCGCCTTGGCCATTTGGCTGGCGATCGCTTGGGCGGTTTCACGGTCTTTCTGATAACGGCCGGCATGAGTGTTGAAATCCACGGTGAGGCCGTTCGGATAGCCAGCCTCGGCTAGCAGTTTTTTTGCCTTCTCGGGATCGTACGGATAATTTTCCAGTTGATCGTCGTAACCGAGCATCTGCGGGCCCAATAACCCTTTGAGGCCATAAACCTGATTTTCGTGCACATGCTTGATAATCGCTTCCTGGTCGACCGCGTAATTGAAAGCTTGGCGGACCAGCTTGTTGTCGAACGGTTTGTGCGCCGGGTTCAAACCAATATAAAGCACTCTCAAGCCGCGCAGCATCTCGACACGCACTCGCGGATTGCGTTTAAGCCGGTCGATTTCGTGAACCGGCACTTGATTGATGATATCCGCCTGTCCCGATTCGATCGCCGCGATTCTGGCAGCGTCTTCCTTGACCGGCCGCCAGACGATTTCACGAACGCTTGGCGGCGCGCCCCAATATTTATCGTTCCGGCGCATGGTGAAATGCGCGCCGCGCTGCCATCCGGCAAAACGGTAAGGACCCGTGCCGATCGCCTGATCGTCGAGCTTCTCGCCTAAACGCTCGGCCGCCTTTTGGCTCAGGATCACGCGATTGTAGAGCAAGCCGAGCAGCGCAACTTTAGGGCGCTGCGTGACGATGACCAAAGTGTAATCATCCGGCGCTTTGACTTCTTTAATATCGCTCAGATTTGGCGCCTGGAGACTCTGTTTGTCTTTAACCAAACGCTCGTAGGAATAGGCCACATCCTTGGCCGTAAACGGCGAGCCGTCGTGAAACGTCACGCCCTTGCGCAGTTGGAAAGTCCATTCATTGCCTTTGGGGCTCCAAGCCGTCGCCAGCTCGGGCGAAAAATTCTTGCGCTCGTAATCCGTGTCCACCAGCGATTCCATGATATGGCCCCATAAGCCGTAGAGAGGCGAATCGCTGTGAGCATAAGGGTTGACGCTATCGATGCCGACGCTCATCGCCACGACAATGCGGTCGCGTGGCGCCGCCGCCCAGCCCAGCTTGCTGCTCCCCGCGATACCGGCCGCAGCGCCGACCACGGCGCGAGCAAATTCACGCCGGCTGATCGACAGATCTCGCTTGATGAACATGGGCATCTCTCGCGTCAATGACGTCTAAGAAAATCGAGGATCGGCGGATGGCCTTTGTCCGGCATCTCGCGCAGATAACCATGCCTGCCGCCCTCGATGAGCACAAGCTCTGCATTGGGCATTTTTTCCGCCAGCACCTTAGCCGACTCGACGTGGCTCCCGGTGCCGCCCTCGTGAATGTCCTTGCTGCCGACGATGACCAAGGTCGGCGCTTTGATTTTGTGAATTAAATGAGTCGTTTCGTGGCATTGGCGCGCCACCACGTGGCGCAGATAACATTTTAACGGCGGCACTTCGTCGACGATCAGCTCCTGATATTTTTTTACGATCTCCGGGTGCTCCTTGACGAAACTGTCGCTGAACATGAAACCGGGGCCCCAGTGATCGCTCTGATATTTTTCGTAGCCCTTCTCGATCATTTCCAAAGCCGCGTCCATCGGCACGCCGCGCGGATAATCTTCGAGCTCCTCGCTATATTTTCCCGAGCCCGGCCCCGAAAGAACCAGGCTACGCACCTTATCCGGGTAATCCAATGCGATCCATTGGCACACGCGCGCGCCCATCGAATGTCCCATCATATGGGCCTTTTTGATGCCGAGCGCGTCCATTAGACCGACGCAGTCCTTGGCAAACAGCCGAGTCGTATAATGCATGTCCGGCTTGTCGCTCCGGCCCAAACCGCGATGATCGTAGATCAAAACCTGATAGTGTTTGGCGAACTCCGGCACCTGAGAGACGCGCCAAGGCGCGAGACTGATACCGGTGCCGGCGACAAGCACCAGCGGATCGCCCTCGCCGTATAATTCGTAATAAAGATTGACGTCGTCGACTTTGACTTTCCCGCTTTTAATCGGCTTGAGATCTTCCACTGGCACCTCCAATATCAGTTAACGCGGAAGTGGCAAGCTATCCACGCATTGTGACGCGACGCTATCGAATACCAAAATAGCTGTCAACAAACGACCGCTCGCGCGCGTGAAATATTTAGCTTGCTTGACAGCGCGCTGTCATTCGGGTAACCGAAGACCACGATTCGTTCTAAGCGAGGCTTGACGAATGAAGCGGTGGAATTTCCGCGCTGTTATCCTATTGCTGGTAATTTTTGCAGCAAACGCAACGTTTGCAGGCACCCCACCCGAAACCGCTGGTCAAGTTCTGGCCAAGCTAAACAATCTGGCGCCGGAACAACGGCAGAAAACTCTAGTCGAGAAGGCTCGAGCCGAAGGCGAAGTAGCGTTTTATAGTTCTCTCCAAGCCCAGCAGATCGACCCGTTCATCCGCGTCTTTCAAAAGCGTTATCCGTTCATAAAGGTAAATCCCTACCGCGTCTCTGGTAACCGCCAGGTGATTAAGATTCAAACGGAGATGAATGCGGGAAATCACTTGTTCGACGTAACCAACGGTTCTGCCGAGCAGGCATCGGCGCTCAAGAAAATCGGCGCCATCGATCCCTATCAATCGCCGCAGCGCCAGTTCTTCAATACCCCGAATAAGGACAAGGACGGCTACTTTACATCCCTGTACGTGATTCCAATCGTGCTCGGCTACAATACTAATCTCGTCAAACGCCCGGACGCACCGAAAACCTACGACGATCTGTTACAGCCAAAGTGGAAAAGCAACATGTTTCTCGACGACGAATCCTACGAGTGGTTCGCGGTGCTACTTAAACAGATGGGGCGAGATAAAGGACTTCAGTACATGCGGAATCTCGCCAAACAGGATTTGCGGCTGGTCCGCGGCCGTACTGCGCAAAGCCAGTTAATCGCTGCTGGCGAAAGGCCCTTAGCGATTGCGCTTTCAGGCCACACCGTCCTGGACTTGAAAGCTCGCGGCGCACCGATCGATCAAATGATCCTCGATCCTTATTTTGCTCAGGCGAACAAACTCATGCTGGCGCGCCACGCGCCCCATCCTTACGCCGCCGCGCTGTTTGTCGATTGGGCACTTTCCGAAGAAGGCCAAAGCATGATCACGACCTTCGGTCGCGTCGTCGCTCGCAAGGGCGTCAAGCAAAGATTCGCCGAGTTGGCTGAAAAGGAATATCTCCTGATCGACGTGGACTTTATCGGGCCGATTCTCGATCAGAGCGGCAAGGAATTCGGTCAAATTTTTCTCGGACGCTGAGTAAAGTCGCGGCGATAAATGCGCCGTTGGATTTTTTTTAACGGCTTGAACGTTATGCACGAATCAAAAGCTTTAAAACAAAGATCAGGGCGTACTTGGGTCGAGGGCAAATTACGCTATGCTTATGGCAGCCCCTTCGAGGGCGCTCGGATAAACTCTGGCCAGCTCAGTGACGGAGAGGGTCCCTCATACCATTGGGAAACGGTACCCAGGCTTAGGGGATGGGCTGGACCCTGGTTTTCACCGGGGTGACGAAAAGGCGGGAGTAACGAAATAGCAAGATAGTCGATTGCCAACCGACCACGTTTAAATTCCTCGGCTTTTAGCGGAGGATTGTTTAACTGCCTTACGAGAACTTTTGCGAGGGCCTGGGGGAGGTGTTATAAGTTGCGCAGCTTCTCAGGCGATAATTTATTGATTTGGAGGAGCCTATGGCAAAAATATCTTTTCGGAAAAGCCATTCAATTCTCACCTCGGTTTTTTATGCGCTTACAATAGTGGTTGGTTTTTTTTTCTATCAAGGCGCCATTCCAGCATCTGCGCAAACGATTGTCGATGATTGGTCCAAAGTGCAGGCGCCAAAACCTCCCGAATTGAAGACTGTAACGCTCGATCCTAAGACGACGGCCCTGCTGGTTCTCGATTTTGTAAAACAGACTTGTAATACCGAGAGGCGGCCGCGTTGTCTGACTTCGGTTCCTCACGTTCAAGCCTTGTTGAAACTCGCCAGAGACAAAGGCGTATTGGTCGTCCATAGCATCACGACGGCAGCCACTCCGGCTGATATACTCAAAGACGTGGCTCCGCTTGAGGGGGAACCTATAGTGAAATCGGCGGCCGATAAGTTTTTTAAGACCGATCTGGAAAAGATCCTAAACGATAAGGGAATCAAGACGGTGGTAGTGGTAGGAACCGCTGCCCACGGTGCCGTGCTCAATACAGCCAGTCAGGCTGCGTTCCGGGGGTTGCAAGTTATTATCCCTGTAGACGGGATGTCGTCTGAAAATACTTATTTTGAGCAGTATACCGCTTATCATCTGGGCAATGCTCCCGGCGTAGGGCAGCAAGTGACGTTGACCAAAATCGATATGATCAAATAGCAGGCAAAAAACACAAGGAGGAATACATGCTAGAAGATCTCAAATATTTGATGGACAGTTATCGAGCGGGAACGATCACTCGTCGAGAGTTTCTACGACGGGCCATGCTCTGGACGGGCAGTATGGCTGTTGCGTCGTCATTGCTCGATTCGCTGAGTCCAACTGCTGTCCATGCCGCCAATCAAGTGGATCCGAACGACCCGGCGCTGATATCGACGGATGTTAAATATGCCGCCGACGACGGGGCGTCAATTAACGCCTATGTTACCCGTCCGAAGGGAGATGGCAGACGACCGGCAGTGATCGTGGTCAGCGACAACTGGGCGCTTGACGACCATAATCGGGACGTCGGCCGGAGATTGGCTAAAGCGGGTTACGTTGCGATTGTGCCGGACGTCGTTTCGCGAGTGGGCGGCACTAGTTCGTTCGCGAGCCGAGAAGAGGTCGCGAAAGCGATTAACCAACTCAGCGACGACAACGTCATGAAAGACTTGATGGGTGCGCAAAACTATATCAAGAGTCAAAGTTTCGTCCAGCCCAACAAAATTGGAGTTATCGGATTTTGTTGGGGCGGCGGTAAAACTTTTCTTTTCACCACCCAGAGCAAAGATTTGGCGGCGACGGTTATATACTACGGGCCGATTCCAAAGGATCTCGATGCAGTCAAAAATATTACCGCGCCGGTCTTGGGCAACTATGGCGAGCTGGATAAACCCATTTCTTCGCAAGTGCCAAGGCTCGCGGAAGAGATGAAGAAAAACGGCAAGTCGTACGACTATAAGATTTACCCCGACGCACCGCACGCGTTTAACAGTGATGTGCGGGAGGACCGTTACCGTCCAGAGGCGGCGAAGGATGCGTGGGGCCGGACGTTAGAGTTCTTCAAGAAACATTTGCAAGGTTAGCATCAAGGAGTAGGGACATGGTTACGCGCCGGGAGTTTCTCCAAAAGAGCGTGCTGGTTACCGGGGGTCTAGCGGCGGGGAAAGCTACTGATCGATCCGCTGGCGCCGGTGATCGCACATGCCGCACAGGTGGATCCCAACGATCCTGGATTGACATCATCGGAGATCAAATATGCCTCGACCGATGGAACCGCAATCGGCGGCTATATCACCCGACCCAAAGGGGACGTTGCGCGTCCCGCCGTAGTGGTAATTCATGCCTGGGACGGGATCAGTGATCACACTCGGGACGTGGCGCGAAGGCTTGCCAAAGCCGGTTACGTGGCGCTGGCGCCTGACCTTTTGTCGCGCCAGGGAGGAACGAGTTCGTTTGCAAGTAGCGAAGCGGCCATCGCGGCGGGTAGAAAATTGGACGATGACACGCTCACCAAAGATCTCACCGGCGGAATCAATTATTTAAAAGGCCAAAGTTTTGTCGGCGCTAACAAGATCGGTGTGATTGGTTTCTGTTGGGGCGGGGGTAAAGCTCTGCTCTTTACGACGCGGAGCAAAGACTTGGCGGCGTCCGTGATATACTACGGCAGCAATCCACGGAACCTTGAAGATGTTAAAAACATTACGGCGCCGGTTTTGGGCCAATATGGTGGGGCAGATGAGCCGATCACCTCGGCCGTGCCGCAACTGGAAGAGGCGATGAAAAAGTACGGTAAATCTTTCGAGTACAAAATCTATCCCGGCGCGCCGCATTCATTCAATTCGGACACGAGCCCACAGAGTTATAGGGAAGACGCGGCGAAAGAGGCCTGGGGCCGGACTTTAGAATTTTTTAAGAAAAATCTGCAGAGTTAAAAAGCCGATGCGCGGTGCGTACCGCCTGTTACAGCGCCGACGAGTCCGTTCCGGTGTCATCAGAGCGAGCGCGCCCAAGTGGCGTCGCTCGCAATGATGGACCGACTAACCAGCTCTACTTCAGACGTTTTGTTGAAGTGGTCGATGGTGCGCTGCCAGGCGAGTTTGGCGGCGGCTTCGTCATAACGCGGCGTCGTGTCGTTGTGGAAACCGTGATTGGTTTTCGGATAGATATACGCCTCGTACTTGATGCCATTGGCCTTTAGAGCCGCTTCGTAATCGGGCCAAGTGCCATTGATGTTGGGATCCTGCTCGGCAAAATGAAGCAGCAGCGCTGCCTTGATCTTCGGCACGTCCGCAATCGCCGGCGCTCTCCCATAAAACGGCAGCTGCCGGCAGCAAGCTGCGGCAATCCGGACCGCCAGTAAGTTGACCCTAGCGCCGCCGCCGCAGAAGCCCACGGCGCCGAGCTTGCCGGTGGACTGTGGATGCTTGAGCATAAACTCGCCTGCGGCGACGAAGTCTTCGACCAATTTCCCGTCGTCGAGAGTTCTCTGCATCTCGCCAGCCTTTTCATCGGCTTCGGCGCCATACTTGTCTACAGCTCGGATAACCGCCAAGCGGCCAAATCGCATCCGGTCCAAATGCCATGAAGCCGGCGACAGCCAAACGCCGCACGACATCTTCGATATAAGGATTGAGTCCGCGGTTTTCGTGAATCACGACGACGATGGAAACTTATCGCCGGTCGCGGGACGGGCGAGTAATCCCCGCATCATGCCATTCGACGAATTACCTTTCGGCGAGGGATACATCGTGTACTCGGCTTTGATTCGCTTGTCGTCTTTGGGCACTTGCTGGGCCAGAGCATAATTGGGCCGGAGCATGTCCCACAATGCCGTCGCCGTCAGGCCGCCGATGGCAAATTTCGCAGCGCCTTCCAAAAACTCGCGGCGATTGATGCCGCCATGCACGTATCGATCGAAAAGACTCAGCAGTTGCGGGTCGAAATCGCTCGCCTTTTTTCTTTCCATACGGTTGCCTCCTTGTAGGGAATTGAGTTCGCGGGAACGCTATCCGAAACAGCGCCCGGGATCAAAGACTTCGTCTCCTCAAGTCGCGGTCGATTTGTTCCAAGTCAATGCTAATTTTTACTGTTACCTTTTCAGTTTTTCATTTTCCCACATATCCCGGCCCATATACGACTTTGCCCGGCCGCGCGCCGGTGTGCTGGCCGTTGTCGATCACCACAGAGCCGTTGACCAATACGTAATCGATTCCTTTGGGATACTGCTTGGGATTCTCGTAGGTCGCCATATCGGCGACCCGATCCGGATCGAACACCACCACGTCTCCCCAATATCCCTCGCGCAACAGACCGCGATCTTTGAGCCCGAGGACTTGCGCCGGCATCGAGGTCATCTTGCGCACGGCGTCTTCGAGTGTAAGTACTTTTTCCTCGCGCGTATATTTACCCAGCACTCTCGGGTTGGTGCCGAAGCTGCGCGGGTGCGGCTTGCCGGGATATTTTAGATTGAGCGCGCTGCCGTCAGAGCCGATCGAAACCCAAGGCACGCGCATCACCGCCTTCACGTCGTCCTCGTTCATCGTGTGATGCACGCCGTGAATGAACGCGCCTTCTTCGTAAATCAGATCGAAGCACGTGCTCACCGGATCCTGTTCGCGGATCTTGGCGATCTCGGCGATCGTCATGCCCTCGAACTTCTTAAGGGCCGCGGTATCCAACCGCGCCGCCACGACACCTTCCCAGCCGCCGTGTTCATCGACATATTGGCTGAACTCGGGATCTTTCATGACGCGCTCGCGAAACGAAGGACTCTTGAACTGCGAGATCGTTTCGCCGACCGGGCCGTCTTGAACCCAGCGCGGAAACAGACGGCGCCACGGATGTTGCATCGCCGTGTAAGGATATTGATTGGCGGTAATATCCAAACCCTCGCGCCGCGCTTCTTCGATCTGTTCGACCACTTCGCGCACCCGTCCCCAGTTGGCTTTGGCGCGCATTTTTAAATGATAAACGTGGATCGGAATCTGCGACTCGCGCGCGATGCGCAGGGTCTTGGCCAACTCTTCAAAAATATCGAAGCCTTCGCTGCCGACGTGTACGCCGTAGTAACCGCCGTAGCGCTTGGCGACTTTCGCCATCTCGACGACCTCACCGGGACTCTCCGGTCCCTTGGCATGCCAAGCCGCAGTAAGACCGAGCGCGCCCTCTTCCATCGCTTGGGCCACCAGCCGATTCATCTTCTCCTGCTCGGCGGCGTTCGCCGGACGTTCTTCGAAACCGCAAACCACGCGTTTCACCTGTTGTGGCGATACACCGGAACCGACGTTGATCGAAATACCGCCGCGCATCACCGTATTGAAGTAGCCGGTAAAAGTTTCCCAGTCGGTTTCGATGCCGTTGCGTTTGCGATGCTCGGCCCGGTATTCTTCCAAGATCGCGCCCTCGAGCGGCGCCACGGTTTGGCTCTCGCCGATAATGTCCAGCGTCACGCCCTGGCGCACTTTGCTTTCGGCGTTGCCGTCGTTGACGATCGGTTGGTCGCTGTGCGTGTGCATGTCGATATAGCCGGGCGTCACGACGTAGTCTTTAGCCGAGATAGCCCGCGCTCCAGCTTCCGGATTAATTTTGCCGATCGACGCGATCTTGCCGTCTTTGATCCCGAGGTCGCCGTAAAACCAGGGATTACCCGTGCCGTCGATCAGTCTGCCGCCGTGGATGACGATATCGAACTCAGCCATCTTGTCCTCCAAAAGTGAGTTTTCAACGTGGCTATATCACCGCGCCTCAGAGGCGACAAGGCGATCGCGCTAGCCAACGAATTTTTCCGCATTCGCAAGACAGGGCGCGTTCGGCTGTGCTAAGACCGCAGATGAGGGAAACCCATGATTCGACCCGAGTTTAGAAAAATTTTGCTCGATCAGCGCGGCGCTGCGGTGATTTTGTGGAGCGCCTTTGTTATCTCGATCCCGATCTATCTCGTGATCGCGCGCAACGTGCTGGGCAATCCCAACATCGGCAGCAATCGCTCTTTGGCTGAGACGGCCAGAGTCGTGCTTTGGCTGCTCACCGTCGTCGATCTCGGTTACTACGCCTACTGGCGCAAACAAAATTTATCGTCCGAGGCGATCCTGCGCGCCGCGCGCGCGACCAAGCTCTTTCGCGCCTTGGAAGAATTCAAAGGCGGCATCGAAGAACGCGCCGCCTACGTGGTGTCTACTTACGTCACCCGCAAAGTTGTGATTTTCGCAATCATCGAAGCAGTCGCGGTCTATGGCTTGGTGTTGGCTATCCTTGGCCGCTTTGTTCAAGATCAATATTGGCTCTCGGCTTTGAGCATCGCGCTTTTAGTGTTGGAATTTCCGTCTGAAAAATCTCTCGAAGCTCTGGTTCGCACGGTGGAGCAAGCGCCGCTCCCTAGCAAAACAAATTCGTAAACCTCGTTTC
Organism: uncultured delta proteobacterium; assembly: GCA_963755715.1. Classification (GTDB taxonomy): domain Bacteria; phylum Desulfobacterota; class Binatia; order UBA9968; family UBA9968; genus DP-20. The sequence goes on along the minus strand of CAVWLW010000032.1, from coordinate 67,849 downwards.
AATCTTCCACGTGCCACTTGCCGCGCTTGGTCGAATGGCGCAGCGCCGATTGCAGTTTTTTCAAAAAAATCCGCCGCGAAATTTCTCTGGCGCCGAGCCGATACATATGATCCGTCGTCATCTGCGAGTCGACAAAGTGAAACCCCCAGACCTTGAGTTTCTCCACCAAGATCGCCAGCGCGACTTTCGACGCGTCGGTTTTACGGTGAAACATCGACTCGCCGAAAAACGCCTTGCCCAAGGACACGCCGTAAAGCCCGCCGACGAGCTCACCCTCGAACCAGGATTCTACCGAATGAGCAAAACCCAGCCCGTGCAAGTGAATATAAGCTTGCTGCATCTCCGGCGTGATCCAAGTGCCGCTTTGCCCTTCCCGGGCCACAACGGAGCAAGCCGCGATCACATCCTCAAACACCCGGTCGAAGGTCACGTGAAAAACTCCTCTTCGCAGCGTCTTTTGCAAGCTGCGCGATATTTTAAAATTGTCGAGTTCGAGGACAAAACGCGGGTCGGGCGACCACCAGAGCAGCGGCTGATCCTCCGAATACCACGGAAAAATACCAACCCGGTAAGCTTCCAGTAAGCGCTCACTGGAAAGGTCGCCGCCAATGGCGATCAAACCGCTCGGATCAGCGTAATCCGGCGGTGGAAAAACCGTGTCCTCGACAAGTCGAAAAATAGGCATAACTATTAAATTTGTCGCGCCGCTATTTTAGCGCTCTGCGCATGATTTGCACACCGTCGAGCCAAGCTTGCAAACTGACCTGGGAAAAGCCTATCCTTTTAGTTGGAGAAGCAGTTATGTTCAAACGCATCGATCATGTCGCGATCCACGTGTCAGACCTGGATCGCTCGGTAAAATTTTACGAGCATCATTTCGGCTTTAGCCACTACTTCCAGCAGGTCGCCGGCGGCGGCTTGCAGATTGCTTACCTAAAACTGGGCGATACGGTGCTCGAATTGACCCATCATCCCGGCGAGACCATGTCGGGTTTTCACTTTTGTCTTGAGACCGACGATTTTACTGGGACTATCGAAAAGCTTCAAAGGGATGGAGTCAAATTGGTCCGCGCCCCACACGATACCGCCGCGCGCGAACCAAGAGAAAACGGTTGGCGTCGGGTCGTCTTCGGCGGCCCGGATGGAGAGCAGATCGAGTTGAGAGGATAACGAAACGGCGGCTTGAACCCGCCCTCCGAATGTTTCAAACGAGAGGAACTCACGATGTCATGCCAGACGAAAAGCTAATAACGCAATCCAGATCACTTGCCCCTGCTGCGATGCGGCACTAACAATCGATCCGGTGCTCGGCGTTGTTCTTGACCATAAATTGCCGGTTAAACCGCAAATGGCGGTGGCGCTGAAAGATGCGGTAAAGCAGGTCAATGAAGAAGCCGGCCGGCGCGATGAAAAATATCAGAAAATCGCCGAAGCGGAAAAGAACAGGTCGAAAGTGTTAGAAGCGAAATTTCAAGAGCTGTTCAAGAAAGCCAAAGAAGAGCCCATCACAAAGCCGATTAGAGATATCGACTTGGATTGACGCCGCGCCGATCGGTCCAACTGATTCGACCTGTCGATAGAACCTTAAGACGCCCCCCCTTGGATCTGCCGGCGAAACTCCAGTGGCTTTGAAATATTATGAAACACTTCTCTCACGCCGCCGGTCCCCGTGAGCGTCACGGAGCCGTAATTTAGCAACCTGCCCATCACGCTTTGGTCCACCGATATCGCTTCCACGTGGCGTAGCAACAACTCCAGTGTTTTTCGGCGCAGAAACCCGACTTTGATAATCACCCTCTTATTGGTGACGCCGAACTCTGATGTTGCGTAATCGATCAGCGGAAAAAGTAAAGCAAAAAATCCGATCAAGATGACAACGCCGCCGATGATCGGTTGAATGAGTAGAAAAATTCCTCCAAGAATTACCAGCGCGCACGATTTCCAAAAGATGATCCAGTGCAATCTAGCTTTGTAGATGATTTTCTCATCGGGCAACAGATTCGATTCGATGTATCCCACTTGGCCGCTCCTTTGGATCACGCTTAGATTTGTATCTGCAAATTGACGCTCACTATAACACGGAGGAGAATTCGGCAAGAAAAAGCGCATTGGCGCGTTCCGCCATTTGGCTTCTGAAATCACTTTCGATAAACATTTAACTGATGCGGGCCATGGTCTTTGAAAAAGCCGGCCGACCTCTGCATTTGGCGGATCTGCCAATCCCCAAGCCTGGCACCGGCCAAGTTTTGATCCACGTTCACGCGTGCGCGGTGTGCCGGACGGATCTTCACGTCGTCGATGGCGAATTGACACAGCCTAAATTGCCGCTTGTGCCCGGCCATGAAATCGTCGGCACCATTGCCGATTTGGGTGACGCGGTGACTCGCTTTAAAATCGGCGACCGCGTCGGCGTGCCGTGGCTGGGTTGGACATGTGGCCAATGTGCCTACTGTCGGAGCGGGCAAGAAAATCTCTGCGACCAGGCGAAGTTCACCGGCTACACGCTCGACGGCGGCTATGCCGAATGTACTGTCGCCGATCAGCGCTTCTGTTTTCCGATCTCAGATTTCTATAGCGATACGGAAGCCGCGCCACTTTTGTGCGCGGGTCTGATCGGATACCGAAGTTTGGTTAAAGCAGGGAACGGCAAGCGGCTCGGCATTTACGGCTTCGGCGCTGCCGCGCACATCGTCGCGCAAGTGGCAAAGTATCAACAGCGGGAAATCTATGCTTTCACCCGGCCCACAGACGAAGAAGCAAAAAAATTCGCTCTCGATCTCGGTGCGGTTTGGGCCGGCGGCTCGAACGAACTGCCGCCGAAAAAACTTGATGCGGCTATCATCTTTGCGCCGGTAGGCGAGCTCGTGCCGCAAGCTCTTAAAGCCGTCGGCAAAGGCGGCACCGTCGTCTGCGGCGGCATCCACATGACCGACATCCCGTCTTTTCCGTACTCAATTCTCTGGGAAGAACGCTCGATCTGCTCCGTCGCCAATCTCACCCGCCGCGACGGCGAAGAGTTCATGGCGCTAGCGCCCAAAATTCCCGTGCGCACCGAAATAGAAACATTTCCGCTGGAAGAAGCGAACGAAGCGTTGAATCGCTTGCGCGCTGGAAAGATTCACGGCGCGGCAGTGCTGGTGACCAAGTCAACCTCTGCCTGAGAGCCTTGCCAAGAAATCTACTAGTGCGTTTGGGGTCCGTCATTCCTGCATGCTTTTAGCGGGAATCCAGGCGAACTCCGCGTGCCTGATACTACATCCGCAGCTCGGCGATTGGTCGGTGAAATGTTGGCGAGTACTTCACTCAGCCGATGTCTGCAGCGGCCGAATCACCTCACGCGCGAGCATTTCTATCTGCTCGCGCCAGGCTTCGAACGGTCCGCATGGACGCATGACGAATTTTGTTGCACCCGCGGTGATATAGGCTTGGACTTTTGCACGCACCTGATCGGAATTTCCAAAGGCGGTGAATTCGCGCTATCGGCATGTCGGCGCGCGGGCGCACGGACTGTCCGCCAAGCTCCAAAGCTTTTTCCGCGCTCGCCGCGAAGTAAAACGGAATCAAAACCCCATAATGATCTTCCGGAACTTCACGTCCAGCTGCCGCGGCGTGTTCTCGAATCGTCTTGATCCCCGCTTCGACTTCCACCGGCGACACCGAAGAGACTAGCCAGCCGTCGCCTAAACGCCCGGTGCGGCGCAGCGCCGCTTGACTCCGCCCGCCGATCCAGATCGGCAGACCGTTTTTCTGCCACGGTCGTGGCATAATCGTGACGTTTTGCACGGAATAAAATTTTCCTTCAAACGTGATATTTTCTTCCGTCCACAGGAGTCGCATGAGACGGATCGCCTCATCGGCGCGAGCCGCGCGCTCTTTCTTGTTCACGCCAACGGCGAGCAAATCCTTGGATTCATCGCCGCCCAAGCCGAAAGCAGGAAATAACCGGCCCCGCGAAAGGAAGTCCAGTGTGGCCAGTTCTTTGGCGAGGACGATCGGATTGCGCGTCGGCAGCACCAGCGTGCTCGTGCCGAGCTTCATTTTGCGCAAATGGCCGGCGATGTAGGCGAGAAAAGTAACGGGCTCGAGAATGAGTGCGGACGAAACCAGGCGATCGCTTACCCAGAGTGAATCGACGTCCAGCGCTTCGAAGTAGTCGATAAGATCGAGAATGGCGTCAGCGGAGTGGTCTTGAATCGGCCATTGTCCGAGCGCTATTCCGATGCGAACCTTCATGCCGGCAGATTATTTCTCGTACAGTTTCTTGATGAATCCGCTCTTGTCGAGCTCTTCGACAAAGCTTGAGTCGATAAATTCTTCCGGCTTGTGTTTGTAGACGTCCGGTCGCGTCGCCGCGACGTACTCATAACTCGTTTTCATGCCCTTGATGTTTGGGTACGGCGCGGCAATACGATGTTTCGCAAATAGCTCCCAAGACTCCTGCGCTAACGAATCGTCGTCCAGTCGCAGCATCTTCTTGATGACCTTCTTCGCGAGCTCAGGCTCCTGCTTGAAATCGGGCGATGCCTTCTATATGGGCGCGCATGTAGCGCATGACCAGATCGCGATCCTGCTTGATCTGGGTGCGCGTGGTCGCGATCTCGCTCCAGGGATAGTCGACGTCGCGGAAGAAATCCCAGAGCACGTGAAAGCCGGCGCGCTGCGCGAAAATAAAATTCGGATGCGACAAGGTCGCCCCCTGGATTCTTCCCTGCTGCAGCGCCACAAAGCGGTCACTGTCGGTACCGATCTGCAGGAGCGCAAAATCCTTGTCCGGGTATGAGCCCCTTCTGTCGGGCGAGATACTTGACGAGAAAATCGGTGAGCGAACCAAAGGTGGTCACGCCGATGGTTTTTCCTTTGAGGTCTTCGTCGCGTTTAATCTCCGGCCGCACCATGAGCGATTGGATGACGCCCGGCATGGTGTGAGCCAAAATCACCATGTCGGAGCCGGCGAGCACTGCGGTCATGACCGTCGGCGTCGCGATCGGCGAGATCAGCACGCTGCCCGAGATCAGCGCCTTTGAAGCGATGCCGGAGCCCGCCACCGCGACCGGATCGACGTCGAGACCATACTTCTCAAAAATTTTTGCCTCTTTGGTAAAGTAGATGATGATGTTCCCCATGCTGATCGCAGGGACACCGACTTGGACCTTTTTCAGCGCGCGGGATTGAGCGAAGAGAACTGAAGGCGAAACGAAAAGACTCGCCATGAATATAACCAACGGCCACCGTTTTGAAATCATGGAATTGCCTCCGTCCGAATGCCTTTCCTATTTGGCATTTAGTCCCGCCGTCGAAGCCTTGTCAATCGAGCGAACGGACGTTGACAAGCCCCCGGCTTTTGCAATAAGTCACAACCCATATGTTACCCAAACTACCGCGTGAAGCGTTGTTGGATCTGTGCCGGCGGATGTTTGTCATTCGTCACTTCGAAGAGAATCTCGTGCCGCTCCACGACAAAGGCGTGTTCGGCGGACACTATCATCTTTACGTTGGCCAAGAAGGCACCGGCGTGCCGGCGATCTCATGCCTGCGCGCCGACGACTATCTCTTCACCACGCACAGAAACCATGGCCATCTGCTCGCCCGCGGCGTCGAGCCGAAGAAACTTTTTGCCGAAATTCTCGGCCGCGCCGACGGGCTGAATAAAGGGAAAGGCGGGTCGTTTCATTCGGTCGCGCCGTCGCTCGGCTTTCTGCACAGCTCGGGGGTCGTCGCCGGCATCATTCCGCTGTCGACGGGCACGGCCTACGCATCGAAAGCGCAGAAAAACGGGCGCATCACCGTTTGTCTGTTTGGCGACGGCTCGCTCGAAGAAGGCGCCGCGCCGGAAGCTTTCAATCTGGCATCGCTTTATAAACTGCCGGTGCTGTTTCTCTGCGAGAACAACGGTAAATACGGCGCCGGCCGCGCCGTGGCTGCGGCGCAATCGTCTTCCATGGCTGCGTATCCGCTCACGGATTTACCGAAAGCCTACAAAATCCCGGCGCAGCAGATCGACGGCATGGATGCGGGGCTCGTGCACGCGACGATCGGCGCAGCGTTGCAGAAAATCCGCGACGGCGAAGGCCCTCAATTCATCGAAGCACAAACGGTTCGCTTTCCCGGCAGCGAAACCAATTGGCCCACCGTGCCGCAGCCGACCCACACTTCGCTCGCCTGGGATGTCAGCAGCGTGCCGGAAAAAGCCCGCGAGTGGTATCATTCCTGCGACCCGTTGCTGATTTTCATTCGTGAATTGGTCGAAGCCGAACAAGCGAGCCGCGATGAAATCGCCGCTATCGAAGGCCGAGTAAAAGGCGAGATCGCCGTTGCCGTCGACTTCGCGCTCAACAGTCCCTATCCAAAACCGGAAGAAGCCGAAAAAGATTTTTTTGCGCAGAGCTGATTATGAAAGAGCTTGCCTATTACGAAGCCAAATTCGAGGCGCTGGAAGAGATCATGGCGGCGGACGAGAGAGTCCATCTGATCAACGGGACTTTTTTGAGTCTGAGCCCGCACCGCCACGTCTACCAAAATCTCAAAAATAAATACGCCGAGCGCATGATCTCGCCGCCAATCTCCGAGCTTGGCTTTTGCGGTCTCGCCACCGGCGCGGCGATGGCAGGCTTAAGGCCGGTCGTCGATCTCAGCACCGGCAGTTTTATCTATGAAGCCTGGCCGCAAGTCGCCAACGAAGCGGCCAACGCTTTTTCCATGTCCGGCGGTCAGACGCGCGTACCGGTGGTGTTTCATCTATTTCACGGCCTGCGCGGCGGCGGCGCGGCGCAACACTCCGGCAGTCCCCAGGCCATGCTGTGGAATGTTCCCGGTTTGGAGATCGCAATTCCCTCTTCGCCGCGCGACGTAAAAGGCTTGCTCAAGACCGCCGTCGCCAGCGATAACCCGACCATCTTCGTCGATCACACCAGGCTGTTGGATATTCGCGGTGAAATCCCGGACAACGACAAGCCGATACCGTTCGGTGTTGCCGATGTGAAACGCAAAGGCAGCCACGTCACATTGGTCGCGACGTCCTATACCGTGCAAGTCGGTCTTCAGGCCGCCGAGAAACTCGCAAAAGAAGGCATCGAAGTGGAAGTCGTCGATCCGCGGACGCTCGTGCCCTTCGATTTGGCAACGATTCTCTCCTCGATCGAAAAGACCCATAGAGTTGTCATTGCCGACGAAACCCATCAGAGCTGTGGCGTCGCCGCCGAGATTGCCGCGCGCATCGCCGAGAGCGGCTTCGACAAATTGAAAGCGCCCATCCGCCGCGTCTCGACGTTAGACGTGCCCGTGCCGTACAGCCCGCCGCTCGAAGCGCATATCGGCCCCTCGGAGTCACGCATCATGGATGCGGTCAAGGCAGCGCTGCGCTGAGGTAGTTTCTAGTTCCAAGTTTTCTACTTTTTAGAATGCGTTGCTATTCAGCTCCTTGCGTGTCATTTCGAGCCCTTCGGCAATGCTCAGGGCAGGCGCCGCGAGAAATCTTTCTTCCTTTGATTCTCATCGCAGCACAATTCGACTTGCTTATGTCGATTGCCGGCGGTTTCGTTTTGAATACCCTACTACGTCATGGCTAAAAAAAATTCTTCCGACCTTATCGCCTTGCTGCGCCGCATGTGGCTCATTCGCGCCTTCGAGGAAAAAGCCTCGGCGCTTTACGCCGAGCGTCAGATCGTCGGCTTGCTGCATTTGGGCATCGGCCAAGAAGCCGTCGCGGTCGGTGTCTGCAGCTTGCTGGAGAATGACGATTATGTCTTCGGCGGTCATCGCTCGCACGGCCATGCCATCGCCAAGGGCGCCGATATCAACAAGCTCATGGCCGAAATCGCCGGCCGTGCCACCGGCTATTGCGGTGGCAAAGGCGGCTCGATGCATATCGTCGCCAAAGAAACCGGCTTCATCACCGCCACCGGCGTTGTCGGCGGCACGATTCCGCTTGCCTTAGGCGCAGCCTTTGCGGCCAAAGAACGGAAGAAACATCAAGTTGCCGTGGTTTTTTTCGGCGACGGCGCCGGTCAAGCCGGGCCGTTTCACGAGTCGCTTAATATCGCCAGCCTCTGGAAGTTACCGGTCATCTTCGTCTGTGAGAACAACGGCTACGCCGAGTTTACGCCGCTGTCGGCGCACACGAAAATTGAACGCTTGGCGCAGCATGCGAAGACCTACGGGATTCCGGCCAGCACCGTCGATGGCAACGACCTCTTCGCCGTGCGCGAAGCGATGAGAAAGCCGTGAGCAATGCCGCGCCGGCAAAGGACCGATTTTCGTCGAATGCTTGACGCACCGCATGCGCGGCCACTACGAAGGCGACCCGGCAAAATATCGCGAGTTGTCGCAGCTCGCCGAATGGAAAAAGAAGAGATCCCATCGCGCGTGTCGCCCGTGCGCTGAAAGCAAGAAAGATGATTACAGACAAAGCAACTTGAATCGATCGAAAGCGAAGCACGCGAGCTTGTCGAGAAAGCCGCCGAATTCGCGCTGTCATCTCCTTGGCCCACAGCAAGACGACAGCGACGATCAAGTCTACGCAGTATCGACATAACGTGCGAATTGTAGGGGCGTAGCATGCTGCGCCCTTCCGAAATTCTTATTCGCAATGCCTGAACAAACCTATCTTGATGCTATCCGCGCCGGTCTCGCCGAGGAAATGCGCCGCGATTTATCCGTTTACGTCTTCGGCGAAGACGTCGCCCTCGGCGGCCCTTTCGGCGTCACCAAAGGACTCGCTGAAGAGCTTGGCGCGAATCGGATGGTCAACACGCCGATCAGCGAAGGCACGGTCATGGGTCTCGCTGTCGGCGCGGCAACGGCAGGGCTCAGACCCGTTGTCGAGATCATGTTCATCGACTTCATCACCCTGGCGATGGATCAGTTGGTCAACCATGCCGCGAAACTCCATTACATGTCCGGCGGGCAGCTAAAAATTCCGCTCACCGTGCGCGTCCAGTGCGGCATCAGCGGCACCATGGGTGCGCATCACTCGCAAAGCCTCGAAGCCTGGCTCGCACATGTCCCTGGTTTGAAAGTAGTGATGCCGTCCAATCCCGCCGATGCCAAAGGATTGCTGAAGACAGCTATTCGCGACGACAACCCAGTGGTCTTCATCGAGCATCGCGGGCTCTATTGGTCGAAAGGGCAAGTTCCCGATAGCGATCACATCGTCCCGATTGGTAAAGCCAAGGTTCTGCGGCAAGGCGATCACGTGACGATAGTCGCTCTGTCGAGCATGCTTGCACTGGCGCTCGCCGCGGCCGAAGAGTTAGCGAATGAAGGAATTTCCGCCGAAGTAATCGATCCGCGCAGCATCTCGCCGCTTGACGTGGCATCAATTGTCGACTCGGTAAAAAAAACCAGCCGGCTGATCGTCGTGCACGAAGCTGTCGAGCAAGGCGGCATCGGCGCGGAAATCGTCGCGCGCATTCAACAGGAAGCTTTCTATTATCTAGACAGCCCGATATTGCGCATCGCCGCGCCGTTCGCGCCTGTGCCCGCGAGCTCGGCGTTGAAGGCGCAGTTTGTACCCGGCAAAGAGCATATTATCGATGCGGTGCGAAGAGTCGTCGGCGTGCGGTAACATGAATGTGGATTGGTTTCGAACCGGAGGTAGAAGATAATCGATACTCATTTTACTCCCCTCGACGCCTTTGCCGGTCTGGACCTGAAATATGCCGAGCAGGGACCGCACGTCGTCGCCTTGCCCACGGGCCGTTATCGGATCGACTATCCGGCGCGCGCACCGTACGTGCCAGCGCACATCAAACCGCTGCGCGTCAAACCTGCTCCGGTCTGAGCTCGCAAGACTTCGATAATTTATTGGGCAGCACTGCCGCCGAATTTTTCGACTTGCCGGGTGGCTTGTAAAAAACTTTTACGCCCCTCGTCGCCAACTCTTCCAAACTCGCCCGCGCCGCGCAAGAAAATCACCTGGCGCAATTGTCAAGTTGAGCCTGCTGGGTATTGAAATTTCCGCTCTTCTGCGCCGATGACGTGGCAGTAATTGTGAGTGCTGGATTGTCCGCTGTCACCCGTGACACGTCCCTGACATCTACGTCAAACCAATAGCCAGCCGTCCATCCTATTTACCGCGCAAAAAGATTCAGAAATCCATGATCAAAGGGGTTTAGGGATGCTGGCATGTCACTTGCTCCTTCAAGCCGCAACAGCCGAGGAGGAAGATCATGCGGCCAGGTTCACAAGAGGAATCGAAAATAATATCGTTGGCTCGGAGTGACTTTGAAGCCGTCAAGTGTGAGAAATGCGGCGCCAAGATGTACCCGCAGTCGCTTCTCAAACCGCACCTGACGCGCCATCGCCGACGTCAACGTTGGTTCAACGCCGAGATTAGAAAGCTGCAGTACACTTTCACGCACATGAGAGACATTGCCTAAGCAGTTCCGCCACTTCCCGTAGGGGAAGCTCTCCCGACAAGCCCGTGCTCCCCCCACGAGCGCGGGCTTGTCCCTCCCTCTATTCAAAGGTTTCCGATGACTTGCGATTTCCTGTTAGGAGTTTCACCACAGAGACGCTGAGTTCGCAGAGGTTACTAAAAATTATTTACCAGTCGCCTGATTCCCTTCTTGAGAATAGGCACGTTGAAGTTGATCAGCAAACCGATCGGCCATCCACCTAGTTTCAGATAGGTCAAAAGTTGAGCCTCGTGAATCGGTTGTAACGTCTCCACCGCTTTCAGTTCCAAAATCACGGTCTTTTCAATTAAGAATCGAGTCGATATCCGCAGTCGAGCTGAAGTGACTTGTCGCTTACCGGCAGTGCCAGCTGACATTCGAAGAAAATGTTGGCAAGGGAAAGCTCGTACGCCGAACATTCTTCATAAGCCGATTCCAGAAGCCGGGTCCGAGGGTTTTATGAACCACTATCGCTGCCCCGATAATCTTCTCGGTTAGTCCGTTGATAACAACCGTCTCAGGGTTCTCAGCGTCTCTGCGGTGAGCCCACGAAAGCCCGAACCATTGACGCTATTCAAAGAAAGCTCCTTCGATCAAAACTGGTTTCGCCGCGCCCTGCTCATGGGTTCTTCCTGGAATCGCCGATCCGTCGGGGTTGATTCGTTGATCGGCCTTGTCCGATCCCGCGCCGACGCGCGCCATCACGAGTGGATCGCTGCCCGAGTTGCAGAACTGATAGTAACAACCAGCCGGGAGCACGACCGCTTGATTTTTTCCCGCCGTGACGACCATCTTGCCGTCGCGTCCGGTGGTGAACTGCGCCGTCCCCTGCAGCACCAGGAACATATGATCTTCCTTGGTGTGCGAATGCAGCGCGTTTTCGCCGATCCCCGGCGCATAGCAATGGATCCTCAAGGTCATCAGATCGGTTTCCGCGAGCAACTCCCGCGTGTGCCCCTCTTTCACCAGTTGAGTCTTTAGCTGCACGACCTTCGCTTGCTTTTCCATATTTCCTCCTCGACTGAAGAATTTCTGTTCCCGGCGAAGTCGATCTTAGGCCAGTATTTGCCGAGAGCGCAAGCCATGTCGATCCAGTTTGCGGCATTTGGCTCTTTCTCCAGCCGCACATTTGCAAATGCCCGCGCACTCGGCTTATCTGACACTTCCGCAAACGAGACGACACTTGACGCCGCTGTCCGCTGAAATTATCGCCATCGGTTCCGCCATGGGTTGGGCGGGAGATTCTATCTTGGTCCGCTTCGGCTTGCGCCAGTCGAATATCTTCGCCGCCATGTTAGTGAGTTATACGGTGTCGATCACCTGCATGTGGAGCTATTTGATCACCACGACCTCGCTCGATTTTCTCCGCTCGCCGGCAATGATCTACTATTTGATCAGCGGCTCCATGCAACCGCTTTTTGCGCGCGCGCTTTTTTACGAGGGCATCACGCGTATCGGCGTCGCCCGCGCCGGGCCGCTGCGCGGCAGCGAGCCGCTCTTCGCGACCGCCATCGCAATTACCATCTTCCACGAACAGCCTGGTTGGTGGGTCTTCCTCGGCACGGTTCTGATTGTCGGCAGCCTTTGGGTGATCTCGGGAAGGCAGCAAGGCGATACGAAATGGCGCTTGGTCGACGCGCTCCTGCCGATCAGCGCCGGCCTCATCTCGGCGGTCTCACAAAGCCTGCGCAAGCAAGGGTTGAAAATTATCCCCGATCCATTCGTCGCCGTGGCGGTGGTGACTACTGTGTCGCTGATCTTGCTGCTGCTGTTCGCATTCACCACCAAACGAACCGCCCAATTCCTCCTACCGGGGCGCAGCCTGGTTTTCTTCGTCGGCGCGGCTTCATTGGCAACGCTCGCGCAGGTGGCGAACTTCATCGCGCTCGGCCGCGGTCAGCTGTCCGTGATCATACCGCTGCTCAACACGACGCCGCTTTTCACCGTTTTCTTCAGTGCGATCTTCCTGCGCAAAATCGAGACGGTAAATTTGCGCATCATTCTCGGCGCAGTGCTCATGGTTGCCGGCGTTTTATTTATTACCGTTCGCTGATCGGCTTGATGTTCGGAAGCGTTGTGTCTCGCAAGTGAAGTCACCGACCGCCAACCTTTGTGACAGTTCGGTTCATGGCTCCCTGCGCCGGAGTTTGTCCTGAGCGAACTCTCCTCCGTCCTGAAATCAGAAAAGTGACAGCTGTCGGGGCTTATCGTCAAAGACGGAACGGCCGTCGAGCGAGGGAGAGATCGCTTTTTCGTGGGCAATGACCGCATCGAAGTCGGCTTCGGGTTGGAGGCGGGTTTCGATGGTCCGGACGAATCGTTCGAGGCGGTGAAAGCCCTCGAGTTTGTCTTTGTCGCCGAGCTTGGCTAGCTCGAGTGACGTTCTGAGGCAGTTAAGGGATTCGTCATAGGTCCTCAACGGGACCGGAAATGGATGACCATCCTTGCCGCCGTGCGCGAATGAAAAGCGCGCGGGATCGGTGAAACGGCTCGGTGCGCCGTGGACAACTTCGGCAATTAAGGCGAGCGACTGAAGAGTGCGTGGACCGAGTTTCTCCAAGAGCAGAAGTTCGGCGAACTGGTGCAGATCCCTTTCGTACGCGACGGCGAGCACGGCGCCGAGACGCTTGAGATCGATGTTCTCCGCGCGTACTTCGTGATGACCCGGCAGGCGCAGGTGGCGCGCCGCCCTTAAAGTCGTGTCTGGATTTTCGCGCGCGATGTCAAGCAAAGCGGTTTGCGCGGGCTTGGCTTGAGCATCCACGAGGTTCATGATCGTGCCCTGATTCTCGCCGACGATTGCGCTGTGCGGCTCGGCGACGAAATCGCGCACGGCGGCGGAGTGCCAGTGGTACCGACGCGCCAAGCCGCTCCGATCGTTCAAACCCTGCTGCACGACGGCCCACTCGCCGTCCGAAGTCACAATGAAACTATGGAGGTAGATCTGAAATCCATCGGCGATCGCATTATTGTCGATGCGCGCCGTGAGCCGGCTGTTGCGGACCAGGGCTTCGCCGTCGAATCCTCGATCGCTCGGCGATCGAGCGCAATTCCTGCGGCGTGTTGCGCGAAAACCTGCCGCGGCCGCCGCAGATATAAATGCCCAAGCTCATTTGCTCGTGGTGTTAGCCCGCGCTTGAGGGCTCCCATGACTGACGTGGTAATGCCCGAAGAATGCCAGTCCATTCCCATCACCGCGCCCAACGCCTGGAACCAGAAGGGATCGCTCAGCCGCGAGAGAAAAGCCGAGGCGCCATAATCCTGGACGACGGCTTCGGTGATAGCCGTGCCCAGTTGGGTCATTCGTTCGGCAAGCCATTGCGGCACGCGGCCGCCATGGAGAGGAAGGTCGGCGACGCCAGAGCGTTTCATGTTGTGATTGTAACCAAGTATTTACCATGAAGCGACTTAGGCCGAACTATTATGCTGCCGGTGTCGAAAACGCTCCTCCTTCTGTTTCGGGGCCCGGTTTTATATATTGCTTCAATAATCTGTTAGATTACAATTTTCTTTGTTAATCTTTAGAAAGTAGAATAGCCCGGATGTTTTAGAGAAGAGGCGGATAGCGAGAGAAGTGCACAAGAGAGCACTTCACAGCTTAAACCAGATTGGCGATAAAGAGCGCATCATGCCGGCATACGAAGTCTACGTTCTTTGCAATGATTGCGGCAGCGAGCATCCGCTTCTCATGAAAATCCATCTCGACCACGGCCCGGACCGCAAGCAAAGCATTGCCGAATCCTTCGGCACAGGCCCCGTCCCACCCCAGGTGCAAGCTATTAAAGGCCACAATGCTCTGTGCCTTAAAACAGGAAAGAAGTTTAAGCTAGAAAACTATGAGCAAGTTCTTTTGGTGCCGTCTTCGTTTTTTCAGCCTTGACGCCAGCCACTGACAGATTTGTGTTTTGATATGTGCGGTGGATGCACGGAAGCGGCGAAAACGCGCTGGCTTCTGTAAAGCGCATTTCCAGGCGCCGCCTGTCGCGAGATCGCGTTAGACGGCGCCTGGAACAATAGCCGATCAGAAGTTCGACTTAGAATATTAGTAAATAATCGAGCCGCGCTCTATCTGATCTTTACGGCGTTCATATTCGCGGCGGCTAATTCGCTCATGACGATAATCATCGTCAAGCCGGTCCATCTGCCGCTTCGCATTGATTTCATAGCCGGCGCCGGTCGCCAAAGCGCCGGTAGCAGCTCCCGCAGCAAATTCACAACCGGTCAGAGCTAAACTTCCCAGCAATAGTATCGTTGCAATGGTTCTCATAATGTTGTCCTCCTCTGGAACAAGAGTAGAGCAACCGTCATACCAGGCATAAAGTGCCCAAATCTCGCCCAGTTAGAAAACTTGGGCAAAAGCGCGCGGAGGGAATTAGAGGCGATCTGCCGGTAGAAATTACCGGACAAGTCAGCTTCGCCTAAGAATTGGCTTCAATCTTATCAGGACCTGAGAACTACTATCGTTTTGCCTTGAGGAAAAAAGTAATAGCCCAAACGTTATGAAGCCGAGTACAATTAAATGGTCTCATCGATGCGTTTGACTTAGCCTTCACCAGTATGGCGAGTAGGAAATTATTAGCACGGAACAGCACATTGCGTAGGTACGTTGAGGCATAGGGAGAGGCTGCGAATAATCATTGTGGCGCTATGGGAGGTTGTATGAAGCGGTCATTCATGTTCGCAATACTTTTGATTGTACTGCTCTGCGCCGGCGTTTCCGGCGCGACACAAAAAGGCGGTCGATGGCAGCTATTAGGTGAGCAAGAGGTGAATTTCGACAACGATCACGATCGAATTGACGTCAAACAGAATGACGGACCATTCCGGGAATTGCGAATCGGAAGTCAGAGATGCGCCGATCGAGATCCGCGAGATGGTCGTGACCTTTGACGACGGCAAGAAGTTTAGACCGAAAATCCAGGCGCGTTTTCGCGAAGGTCACGGCAGCCATGTGATTGACCTGCCGGGAAACCGAAGATCTATTGACGGAGTGGAGTTCGTGTATCGCAGCATTGATCGTAGACGAGGCAAGGGCAAAGTCTTGCTATACGCTCGATGAGCTGCGGCAAAAGATTCTTTAAGCTTCGCACATGGCTGTCAGCGTTATTTCCCATACAGCGACTTGATAAACCCGCTCTTGTCCAGCTCGGCGACGAAACTTGGGTCGGCGAATTCTTCGGCCTTGTGGCTCCAGACGTCCGGCCGTGTCGCGGCGACGTATTCGAAGCTGACTTTCATGCCGGGAAGATTGGGATAGGGCGCCGGGATAAATGCTTTGGAATAAATTTCATAGGACTCGTTGACCAACTCGTCATCGTCCATGCGCAAGGTCTTTTTGATCACCTTGCGGCCGAAGTCGCGATCTTTTTTGAACAGTGCGATCCCATCGAGATGCGCCTTGACGTAATTCATGACCAGTTCTCGATCGCTCTTGATCGTCGCCCGCCGCGTCGTGATTTCCATCCACGGATAGTCGAGCTCCTTGGCCGCGTCCCACAGCATCGGAAAGCCTATTTTCCGCGCCGTCCCATAGCCGGGATGGGATAGCGCCGCGGCGTCGACGACTCCGGCCTTGAGCGCGGCGATGCGCTCGCCGTCGCCACCCATTTGGATGAAGGTGAAATCGCGATCCGGATTGAGACCCTTCTTCTTGGCGATCGCCTTCACCAGAAAATCGGTCAGCGAGCCGAGGCTCGACACGGCGATTTTTTTGCCTTTGAGATCTTCCACCCGCTTGATCTCCGGTCTCACCATCAGCGCATGAACGACGCCGGGCATAGTATGCGCAAGAATCTGCATATCCGATCCGGCGAGATTCGCGGCGATCACCGTCGGCGTCGCGACGGGACAGATATCGATATTGCCGCTGATCAATGCTTTCGAGGCGATTCCCGAACCGTTGATCGTGATGACTTCGCCGTCGAGCCCATACTTTTCATACAGCTTGGCTTCCTTGGTGACAAAGATAATGATATTCGCAACGCCGACCGACGGCACGCCCACGCGGATCTTCTTGAGTGGCTTGCTCTGTGCGTTGACAACGCCAGCGCTGCCCCAGACTAAACCAACGATCAAACTCAAACGCAGCAGTTTCGCTCTGCCCATAGTCGATCTCCTGCTCTGCTCCCGCCGACGATGCGTCACACCATCTGCATGTACACATCGACCAAGGCCGGTCGTTTTTCTTCTTTGATGACCTTGATCGCCCGTTCCACCGCCGGACGAATCTGCTCCGGTTCGGTGATCGGTCCCTCGCCGTGAAGACTGAAGGAGCGGGCCAAGTTGGCAAAGTCGACCGGGGGCTTGGCCATTTCCATACCGACGAGTTTGTTCTCAACCGGCCGGCCGCGGTGGATCGCAACTTTTTCCTGATGCTCCACGTCGTTATAATAAACCCGATTGTTGGTCATTATCGTCAAGAACGGCACGCCGGTATTCGCCGCAGTCCACAGGGCGCTCGGCGTGTAAAGCATCTCGCCGTCGCGCTGCAGATTGACGCAGATCTTGCCCGTGCCGCGGTAGGGCAGCGACGCGCCGACCGATGCCGCCGGACCATAACCCAAACCACCGCCGCCGTAGCCGCCGAGAAAGAGACCGGGCTTGTCCCAAGTCCACAGACGGCTCGGCCAACCGCGAAAAGCGCCAGCCACCAGCAGCCAATCTTCTTTTTTTAATGCTTCCCAAATTTCCCAGGCTAAACGCGGCGGCGCGATCGGCCGCTCGTCCCAGCGCTTCTTGAGATCGGCTTGCCAGCGCGCATGGACTTCTTCATGCTGCGCCGCCATTGCCTTGCGCCGGTCATCGACGACGCTCTTGGAAAATTTTCCCTGCTTCCTGATCTCTTCGGCCAAAGCGCGGGAGAAAAACTCGGGTATTCGCGACGATCGGCAAATCCACCGGCGCCAGCTCCTGAAAGTCGCTGGTCCAGCCGCGCACTACGATATCTTTGAGCGTGACGTTGATCACTTTGCAGCCGGGTTTGGTCGCGGGAACGTTGGCGTGCGTGTTGGGATCCGTGCGCACCAGCGCGCCGTAAAGATCGGTGACGTCGAGACCCATGATCACGTCGGCATTGGCGATCAGCTCGCGATTCCTGCCGGTGAGATTGAGCGCATGCGTGTTGGGGAAATTCAAGCGCGCACCGAGATCGATGACCGGAATCGACAGCAGATCGGCGAGGGCCACCAGGCTCAACACCGCGTCGTTGTTCCGCCCCACATAGTCGGCGAGGATCACCGGGTTTTGCGCCGACGCGAGTAACTGCGCCGCTTCTTTGATCGCATCGTAGTCCGCCTGCAGCGGCGCCGCGGGGCGGAAACGCTTCGGATCGGGCAGGGGAATTTCTTTTTCGATCGCGGCCTCCTGATCGGTGACGTCGAAGCAAAGATACACGGGCCCGCCCGGATCGCTCATGGCGATGCGATAGCCGCGCATGATCGAGGACGGAAACGCCTCGATGCCCACCGGCTGATCGTCCCACTTGACGAAATCGCGCACCAGATTGCCCTGCACCTGCGCCGTGTGAATCCAGTCGATCCAGGGACGGCGTTTGGCGGAGTTCATCGGCCCGGTGCCGCCCATGACCATCACCGGCGTGTGATCGCACCAGGCGTTGTAGATCGCCATCGAGGCGTGCTGCAGACCGACGACGTTGTGCACGATCGCCGGCATGATCTTGCCCGTCGCCTTGGCGTAGCCGTGCGCCACCGCCACGGCGATCTCTTCATGGCAGCAGAGAATCATTTCGGGATTCGGCGTGCGGCCGCTCTCGTAATTGACCAGAGAATCGTGAATGCCGCGAAAGCTCGAGCCGGGATTGAGCGCGACATATTCGATGCCAAGAATTTTGAGCAGATCGACGACCAGATCGGAACCGTAACGTGCGGGCATAAAACCTCCTATGTATCGAGTTGTACTTGTCTTAACTCACGAAGTCACGCGAATGGACACGAAGGGTCCTCGGATCCCAATTGAGATTAAACCTTCGTTCGAACTATCGCTGTCCTTCGTGGTAAGAGTTGAATCATATCTTCCGCGATACACTACGGCCAAAAAAATGGCGCGCTGTCAGACTTCGTCTCGTCCGCCAGCGCGCCAATGGGTCACACGACCAAATCCGCGCCCCTACTGCACCGGATGCGGAATATCGATGTCGTAGAGATTTTTCACGTTGGTATAGACCAGCTTCTTGCGAATATCGGCCGGCAAGTGGCCGAGGTCGCGGTCGATAAATTTTTTCGAATCCGGCCAGGTCGAATTGCCGTGCGGATAGTCGTTGGACCACATGCAGTTGTCCTGTCCCCAATGCTCAAAATTGTGTCCCGCGACCGTATCTCTAAAAAACGTTCCAAAAATCTGATTCTTGAAATACTCGCTAGGATTCTTGGTGATCGGGAGAGGATTCACCTTCTTGAAGCGATTGTAATAGTAATCCCATTGCTGCAGCATGAAGGGCATCCAGCCGATTTCATTCTCGACGCCGACGAATCTTAGCTTGGGATAGCGCTCGAACACGCCGTAAAAGATCAATTCGAAATATGCGTCGATGATTTCCTTTAGCTTCAGGTTGACGCTGCCTCGATAAGCCTCAACTCCGGTCCTTTTATTCCCGAACACGGACTCCTTGTGGTAACCATGACCGGTCAGAATGTGCAAATGCACGGGAATTTCTAAATCCTGTGACGCCGCCCAGAACTTGTTGTAGTGTTCCGAGTGAAACGGCAAATCCGGGTGCGGCGCCTGCCAGATGATCGAGCCCTTTATGCCGGCCTTGGCGCAGCGCTCGAGTTCCTTTACAGCTTCATCGATATCGTAGACGGAGATCGCGGCGATCCCGATCAAGCGCTTCGGCGACACGTTGCAATACTCGATCAGCCAATCGTTGTAGGCGCGGAAACAGACTGCCTGGAGCTTACCATCGTCCATAGCGAAGTGGGGCAACAGATACGTCGGGAAGAGCACTTCGGCGCTGAGACCGTCGGTTTCCATCTCTTTGATTCGGTGCGTCGGGTCCGATCCGCCGGGATGAGTTTGGAAACTGCTGCCGACTTCCAACTTCGGAAAGCGTGGTACTTGATCTTTGAATGATTGCGGCGCTCGCTCGGCGAGAATCTCTGACGGCTCCATCACGTGGGAGTCAGAAGAAATTAAAACTTCAAATCCTGCATTACTGCCGTTGCCAGCCATAAACTTTTCCTCCTTAGAACGCGTGGTTTACGTACTTTGAATCTACGGGCAGGTCTACCACCAGAGGCGCGGGAGCGTCAAGGTCGAGACGGTTGGAGTGATGGAGTACTGGAGTGTTGGAATGCTGGGTCTTAACGCATCACTCCATCACTCCATTATTCCAGTGACTCCATTCCTAGTGAAAAAGCCTCTTGCAGGCTGCTCAAAAAGATCCAGAGGCGAGGCGCGCGAAGGATCTGACTGGCACAGCGGAGGCGTACTCTTGTACGTTGACGCGCAATCGATCGAGTGCGCAACGAATGCATATGGGTCTTTTTCAGCAGCCTGCCTAGAAGAGCCCTTCCTTTTCCAACTTCCGCACCACGCGGTCGTCG
Organism: uncultured delta proteobacterium; assembly: GCA_963755715.1. Lineage (GTDB taxonomy): Bacteria > Desulfobacterota > Binatia > UBA9968 > UBA9968 > DP-20. The sequence continues at coordinate 47,895 of CAVWLW010000032.1, read as the reverse complement.
ATGATGTCCTCGACCTTGAGCTTGCGGATGGGCTCGCTGGTACGACCGAGGAGGCGAATGACGTTGCGCAAACCGTCAACATTGGGATAGATGCGCTTTTCAAAAAGCACCCGCATCATTTCATAACCGGCCTGGGCATCTTCGACTTTCGTTAGCCGGAGCTCTTTCACCAGAGATTTCACCACGACGTTCTTGTTAGCCGGATTGTTGACGAAAGTGATCGTCTCCACCAGCGCCCGCAGCGCTCGCTCCGGTAGTTCGGGATTTTTGTCGATCAAGCTGCGCTTCGCCATGACGCCCAGGCCCTGATACGGAATGCCCATCTTTATCAGGTCGGCCATGATTCGATATCCCTGGCGCTCCAACTGCGCGCCGTAGGAATAGCTGAGATACCCGCCGTCGATAACGTTCTGGGCGATCGCCTGGGCCTGCACCGATTGGTCGCCGAGGATGCGAAACTGAATCTTATCGCGATCGGGATCGAGCCCCCAGTGATCGAAGGCGAGCATGGTAAACATCCAAACACCGCCGCCGATGCTCTGAATACCGATCCGTTTGCCCTTGAGATCCGCCGGAGAACGAATGCTCGAATTGACGACAAACGCGCCGTCGAGCTTATTGATCAGCCCCGCGATAAAAGCGAGATCGAGACCGCCCGCCATGGCTCCGATAGAGGTACCCGTGGCCGAGCCCGACGTGGAACTGAGTCTCCCCTCCGGCGAGCGCCGACATGCCGACCTGCGCATTACGCACATTGACGATCGTCGCGTCCAAGCCATGCTTCTGAAAAATCCCCGCATCGCGCGCGACGAACAGCACACCGCTGCGTTCATTCAAGCCGCCGTAAGTGAAGGTCGCTTTCTGGGGCACCGACGCCGCGCGGGCAATCGAAGCTACCACTGGCGCAAGCAGCAGTCCGAGAATGACGCTAGTTAATCTGACCGCAAGCCGCATAGATCTTCTCCGATTCTATTTGTAAAGCGCATCGATAAAGCCGCTCTGATCGAGCTCTTTTACGATAGAGATGTCGATAAACTGCTCCGGACTCGCTGTCTTCGCCGCGGGAGTTCTTTCGCCGATCTCTTCGAGGGCGAGTTGGATTCCCTTGATCGGCGGGTAAGGCTTCCTGAGAAAGATTTTTGCCGCATAGTCATAGCCATATTCGATCTTTTCCGTGTCGTTGCTCTTGGTGTAGCGGGCAATAACATCCATGGAAAATTTTTTATTGGCGGCGAAGAAACTCACTCCTTTGATCATGCCCTTGATGAACCGTTGGACGGTTTCCCGCGACTCCCGCATAAATTTTCGCGTCGTCACGACGTCGCTGTTTAGCGATTCGACACCCAACTCCACGAGGTTGAGCATGACGTTAAAACCCATTTTCTTGGCCACCATCATCTCTTCGAAGGTCAGCGCCGTGCCATCGGCGGCGCCATTGACCAAGGCGGCCATTCTGACCGGCGAAGAGCCGATCTGCACAATCGCCACGTCTTTGTCCGGCACTAAGCCGATCTTTTTGAGAATCAACCTGAGGATAAAATCCGAAGATGCGCCGAGCCGGCTCACCGCCAGTCTTTTCCCCTTGAGCTGCGCGGGTTGTGAAATTCCTTTTGCGGTGACCAGAAATGCCTGGGCTGGATCTTTTTTTGTGCTCGCAGCCATGACAACGTCCGATCCCGCCAATTGCGAGCCGATCGCCGCCGTGCCGGACATGATCGCGATCGGCACGTCGCCGGCGATCACGGCTTGAGTCAGGATACTCGAGCTGCCGATAAAAATAAGCTGCACATCGAGCCCGTTCTCCTTGAAAAGCCCCGCCTCTTTAGCAACCCAGACGAGCGACTGGCCGACACCGATCGAGGAGTAGCCGACTTTGATTCTCGCAACTTGGGCCGGCGCCATCGAAGCGCGAATGAAGCAGAGCGATACGGTCAAGGCGGCCATCAAGGTAAGCCGGCATTTCATATTTGTCCCTTTGTTATTCAAATTTTAGTTCTTGTATTCCGTGCGCATCTCGGATTGCAACCGCCCCAAGCCGGTAGTTTTTCGAGTCAATAAATTCGCCGCATTCCAGCTCGAACCGACTTCCCGCACATTGCGCTTCATTTTTAGGCCAAGCAGAATTTCAACAGGGTGTCTGGTTAACGGAATGATTCTAGTTCCCTCAACTCAGCCTCAGCCTTTTGCAGCCACAGTCCCATCTCCATCTCGCGCATCATTGCAACGCCGTTGGCGAGCTGCGTCTTAGCCTTTTCGTAATTGCCGGCGCGCCGGTATAGTTTTCCAAAACGAACCTGGATGTCGGCGTTCGCCGGCATGACGAACTCTCACTCGCCTGAAGGCGAGGGATTTTCAACCATCCCCGAGAGAGATATTAACCGACCATTTCCAGTCGATGAGATCGGGCTGCCCGGCCGAACAACAAAATCAATCGGCGTATTTCGCGACAAAATGGTCCCAAGCACGTTCGACGGAGGTCGGCTTGAAGGTTCGCTTGGCGATCTTCTCGGCTTCGTCGCGCTCCATAAACATCGGCGTACCCAGTTTTATCGCTTCGGTTTGCAGCCGCGCCGACTCCTCTAAGAAAAGCGCCAAGATGCAAACCTCACGAATCGACTGTCCGACGACTACGGCGCCGTGTCCGCGCAGCATCAACGCCTTGGCGTTGCCGAGCAACTTGGCCATTTCCCCGGCCCGCGCCGGCGATTCGACCTGCCCCGTTCCGGTATAGAGCGGCACGCCTTCGTAGAAAATCGCGCTGTAGTTATGCATCGGCCGAATGGTTTGGCCGACGACGCTCAGCAGAACCACCGCCGGCGAGTGGAAGTGAAAAACCGCTTTGACATCGGGACGGGCTTTATAGATCGCCTGGTGCAAGGAAGACTGCGGCACGGATTTATCGAAGTCGACAAAAAACAATTCCTCGCTCTTGACTATAGCCGGACTCTTGCGCGGCATGAACATCATTTCATCGCCCTCGTTGCTGCGCAGGCTGAGATGAGCAAACGCGTCGCTCAGTCCCTCACGGTAAATGATCCGAAGCGCCATGATGAAATCGTTTTTGATTGCGTTATAGCTTTCGTCGATCATGTTTTCGTTTCCCCTTTCCATTCCCACGCCAGGCAGCAGTGCAACGCTCCGGCACGACTCTTAATTACCTCTCAGCCGCCTCAGCGTGCCAATGCTTGAAACCGAAAGGTGTCACGCGCCACCTGCGTCATGCCGCGGGCGCGTGCAATATCGCCGAGAGCTTTGGCTATAAAGGCGGCATCTCCTTTTGCCTCATCGAGGCAAGCCTCAAGATATGCCGCCATTTCCTCCGGTGTTCGCAGGTGTTCGGCAACGTCGTAGCGAGTGGTTTTGGTCTTTCGCATAAAACTCTCGACCTCAGATTCACCCACTATGAGTTGCCAGCCTGCGGGTTTTCAAAACCTTGAAGCGTCCCATCGGGTGTTCTCACTACGTGTTTGAGCGGCGCACCCGAAAGATAGCGGCGCGTGTTGTCGCGCACAAGTTCGCTCATCCGCCGCCACAATTCGCGCCCGCCGTTACCGCCGACATGGGGCGTCATCAGCACGTTGGGGAGATCCCAGAGCGGACTATCCGCGGGCAACGGTTCTTTGGCGAAAGCGTCGAGCCCTGCCCCCATGATGCGGCCTTCGGCGAGGGCGCGGGCCAGAGCGGCTTCGTCCACCACCTTGCCGCGGGAGATATTTACCAGGATAGCCGTCTCTTTCATGAGCGCGATTCTTGCCGCGCTTAAAAATCCTTGAGTGCCGGCGTCGAGCGGCATCGCGATCATTACCGCGTCGGCAGTAGGAAGCACCTCGTCCACCTTTTCCCGGGGCACCACGCGGTCGATCTCGGGCACGGCGGGAGCGGGCGCGCGGGTGACGCAGATCACCTCCATGTCGAATGCCTTGGCCTTGCGCGCGATGTCCTGACCGATGCGGCCCATGCCGAGGATCACCATGCGCGCGCCATCGGGCGCGACCATGTAGCGGGGCAAGCTCTGCCGCGCATAATCATGCCGCGCACGCAGCGGCTCGAATCTACGGAATCCCCGCATCACGCCAAGCATCAGGGCGATGGCGTGCCCGGCCAGCACCCGCTGGCTCACATCGCCGGAATTCGTGACCCAAACGCCGTCGGGCAGTCCCACTCTCAGCGCGACATCGATGCCTACGGTCGTGAACTGAATCCACTTCAGCGCACGACCCTTGTCGCGCACGAGCTTCGCGAACTCCGGTGTAAAGGCGGAATTGTAGACATGGAAGATTTCCGCCCCGGCGAGCGCATCGGACAGGGCTTCGAGGTTATTGGCCTTCACCGCCTCGACTTCAGGAAATTCCCGCAGGAAAGCTTCGTCCACCACATCGTGGGTGGCGTGCACGAACTGGGCAATGCGAACTGTCATGGCGTCCCTACTCGGTCTCGGTACGGGGAATACGTTTCAGGTCAAAATTTCTTTATAGTAGCTGTTAGTGTCGAATCTTTCGATGCTGTCTCAAATCTTTCTTTTTGATTGTTGGAAATGATGAGATTCAAAAGCCAGGCCCTCTATCAAAAGTCGATAAGAACGTTTCATTGCCACATTTACCTGAATAGCCCTGCTCCGTCGTTAATCAGCGTCGGGACCTAGGAAGTTAGACCCCAGAGCCCTGTTATGCCCTCGTGCAAACTGACGTTGCACGCCGGTTACGTTAAGCCGCCAACGTAGCATCTCACGGTTCACTCCGTATTTTTTTGCTGTAATCTCGAAGTCGACCTGTTGCTTTATAGCAACCGCCAAGGCTTCTCTTGGCAAGAGCAAGCACCCCGCCATCCAATTTGCTTCATCCTCCTGGTCTCTATTGTAAGTGTTCAGCATCAACAACCCGTCCGGTGAGATATCTACCCGACCAGCCTCGTGGCCTATCAAGATATGAGATAGTTCGTGCGTCAGGTCACTTGCTTGACGTGCTTTAGAATGAGAAGAGTTCAAAATAATCAAATTCTTGGAGTTTATGGCTAATGTGACTGCCGACCAGGCATCGGGATCTTTCTTAAGAAGTACATGCGTCCATTTCGACTCAAGCCCAGGAATTTGGTGAGGAGTCCATATTTCTATATGCAGCCACTCCGCCAAGGCTTTCACGTCTAGAGGTGCGCTAGGTATAAGCCCCAAGTCCTTTCGCAGGTGAACGGAGACATTTTCACACCAGCTTTTAAACCCCGGACCAACACAGCGGCCTATTCTCTTGTCCCTCAGAAGCCATCATGGCGCGCTGGGCTGCGAGAATCATTTGAGCGAGAGCTTGTGCAGTTTCGATTTGCAAAGTTTGATCCTTCTTAAAGTGAACAGCGGCTTTCGGTTTACTAGCCACCTTCGGCTTTACTCCTAAGATCTCACCGGGATCGACGTCCATCCACCGGCAAACCTTACCGAATGTTTCTATATCAGGGACATAGCCTCGCTCAATTCGGACAATGTCGCCGGACTAACACCGATTTCTTGGCGACCTCTCTAATGCCTCGTGACTTTCGCTTTTCTGCCAACCTCCTGCCGAGAATTTGCAAGGTTAGCTTGGACATGGGGCCTCCGTTTCATATGTGAAAACCTGTTTGACATTCGATTCGACGGATTGTATCATCTCTGAAACATGATTGCACAAGTGAGGCCTAGCCGCAAACTTCAGGTGGTGAGAAGCAGAAAATCGGTGCAGTTAAGTGGAATTGAAAACGACGGTGAGCCCGCAAAACGCCGCATACTGTGCATCGACGGCGGCGGCATTCTCAGACATTCCCTGCGGCCTTTCTAGCCGCTCTCGAACAACATCTCAATCGCCCGATCGTCTCCTATTTCGATCTGATCGCAGGGACCTCAACCGGCGGAATCATCGCTATTGGTCTTGAATATGAACCTTTCGGCCTCTCTTATCTCCTGGACCTTTACGAACAACGTGGCCCGGAGATTTTCGGTGGCGACCGCCCGGTGGCCGACTATCTTTGCCGAAATCTGCGCGCGCTCCGCTGGGTGTATCGGAGGAAGCATGACCCAGCACCTCTGCGCACCGTTCTCCATGATGTGCTCGGCGAAAAAGGCTCGGTGACGCGAAAACCCGACTTGTCATCCCCGCTGAACCCCGTTGCCCAATCTGTGTATATCTACAAGACGGCGCATCACCCGCGCCTCAGAAACGATTACAAGTCGTTCGCCGTTGACATCGCGCTCGCGACCGCCGCGGCACCGACATATTTTCCACAACACATTACAGAGCACGGTGTTGGGCTCTTGGATGGCGGCATTTGGGCGAACAATCCGATCGATCTCGCCGTTGTCGAGGCCGTGACGCTCCTCGGCTGTCACGGGATTCCCTGCACATCCTGAGCCTCGGTTGCCTTGAAGAAACCTAGCCGTTCCGAAATCGGCTGGGATCGGAACGCTCGGCACGAAGCTCGTAAAGCTTTTCATGGACGGGCAGTCCCACGGGGCCATGGGTATCGCAAAGCTCGCCACCGGCCACGAACATGAGCGCACGGCCATACACCGTATAAACCATATCGTCCCCTACAACACATATAAGATGGACGACTGGCGATTAATTCAGGACCTCAAGGGCCTTGGGTATTCATTGGCTCGCGACCGCCACCCCTGCGCTCGATCTGGCGTTCTTAAGGAGCCGGCCGAGGCATTTGAACCCGTCTATGTGCTGGACACAGCAACTAAGTCTTAAGATCAATAGAGTGCGAGGTTAACATTATGACGATCGATTTAAGAAAGTATTCGCGTTTTCTTGAGCAGGTCGCCGCCGAGATTGATATCCCGCCCGGCAAATATCAGGACGCGGTGGACCGGTACAACACAGTTGGTGCATGGCTGGAGGACGGGAACATCCTGGCCGCTCCGGTGAGTTGAGCATCTTATCGTGACAGGGTTCTTTTCCGGCTGGGAACGGTAGTGAGGCCATCCGAGATGGCTTGGAGGCAAGCTACGACATCGACCTCGTCTGCGAAATACCCCTGCAAAAGAGCGGACCGATCCACAGTTGGTCAACTCCATGGTCGGCAACAGGCTCCGCGAACACGGGACTTACGCTGAAAACGCTTGACGCAGAAGGCCGGCGGTGCTGGACGCTGGAATACGCCGAGCAGGACGGTGTCGGCTTTCACCTGGACATTCTGCCCGGAGTTCCTGATCTCCGCGATAATGCGGACACATCGATCGCAATTACGAACAAGAAGGATTCCTCCTATATCTGGTCTGTAAGCAATCCCAGAGGCTACGGAAGCTGGTTCGACTGGAAAAATGCCGCGGCATTTGAGCAGGTCGTGTTCGAACAAGCGGGTCATCCAGCGGCAAATCCCATACATTTACGAAAGTATCGACAAAGTTCCCGACCAATTGGTACGCACACCGCTGCAACGCGCAATCCAGATCATGAAACGCTACCTGGACTCGCGCTTCAATCACCAAGAGCGCCTTGTATATACGCGCCGATTTCAATCATCATCACGACGTTGTCGGCGCATTTATACGGGAATGAAACGGATGTCTACTCGGCGCTATGCGGTATTGTCGAAAAACTTGGTGCACACGCGGGCCTCATTGAGGGTAAGGCAATTGACCGTTCTCTCTCGTCGATGGGACTGATCAAGAGAACACCGGACGGGAAATGGTATATCGGAAACCCTGTTAACCCCGCAGAAAATTTTGCCGACCGCTGGCACGAGGATAGCCACGCCCGCGCTCGCGCCTTCTTCTTATGGTTGGGGGCCTTGCAGAAAGACGTTATTGAGATCCTGAGAGAAGCCAATCCGAGCCAGCTGAAGAAACACTTATCCAGCGCTTTGGGTGCGACGGTCGTCTCGAAGAATTTTGAGATCGTCGTTCCGACTGAAACCCTGATCGACAGTCCCCCTCGCATCCACATCACAGGCGCCGCCAAGCCTTGGAGGGCCGGGTGACCGAGGAGATGACGAGGCAGCTCGCCGAGCTAATGGAAATTTATCGGGGCCTCACGAACCTTACCGAACTGGAACATGAAACGTTGCTCTCTGGAAGCCTGCCGTTCGAAGCATCGGCCGACGGACTCGAAACGGTTACGGATAAGTTCGAGATCGAATTGCGCATCCCCCCTGTCTTTCCAGACATGTTGCCGCGGGTAAGAGAGACCGCGGGCAGAATCGAGCGCAGTTATCCACACATTTATAGTGACGGGTCGCTTTGTCTGGCCGTCCCAGTGGAGGAACGACGGATTTTCTTCGAACAACCTTCACTGCTCGGTTTTGTAAACCGGCTGGTCATTCCCTATTTGTACGGTTACTGCTATTGGAAACAGCATGGTCAGCATCCTTTCGCTGAACAGGCGCACGGGCAGGAGGGAATCGTCCAACACTACATTGACACGCTGCACCTGGCCGATGAATTGGTGGCGCTGGCCGTCATAATTTTCCTTTTCGAGTGGGGTTATCGTGGCCATCACACCTGTCCGTGTGGGAGCGCAGTCAAAGTCCGGAATTGCCATGGCCCGGCGCTGCGCGCCCTCCATCAACACCACACTTCACAAACCTTGCGTCACGATTTCCTATCAATTTTTAACTTCTGCTTTGGCAGGTTCCAGGCCGGTCAGCTTACCTTTCCCAAACCACTCAGACTTCAGATCCTTCACATTCTGGGCAAGATCAAGAGCTGATTTGTCATGATTTTCCCCTTCGGTCAGGTCGCCAAGGTCAGGCCTGGACAAATAAACAATCCAATCCCCCTACCGGGTCCACAACTCACCGAGCAACGAGAATATTGCAACCTTCATAACTACCGCTCAACTATGCTTTATTCTCAATTGTTGACCTCTTAAACTCCGTCCGCATTTCTGACTGTAATCGCCCCAACCGATATTTTTTCCAATCGATAAACTTGCCGCACTCCGCCAACGCTGGATGGACTTCCTGCATCCTGCGCCACATCTCCTGGCAGATGAAACGATAGTCGGGGTGACCGACGGCGGCGTCTTTTGGGCTGCGATTCTTACTCAGGTAGATCGTCGAGCTTGGTAAACCCTTTCTTTTCCCCCTCTTTTGTGGGCACGGTCGACAAGTCGCCAAAAATCTTTGCGCTGTGCCTTGCGGGTTAAGTTGACGGTCTTGGTGGAAAGAGATGGGCCATTCTTGCGCCGAATCGCTACCAGCAGTCGGTCTCGCCTTCGCAGCTTCACTGGTAATGGAGCCGGAGTAATGGCGATGGCACCTTTTTCCCAACGCACCTCAAGCGGCATTCCTGGCTTGATGCCGGACTTCCGACGAATTTCCTTAGGTATCAACAATCTGCCGGCGTGATCAATACTCGTTTTCATCGCATAGAAATTACCATTCGCCGGACCGTCCGCCAAGCCAAAACGAGAGTGGCTCTATGGCCGCCTCTGGGACGTGGATCAAAGACAATCGCGGTGCTGCTGTTGGCCAATGCACGATTCTGCATTCCAGGACTTTGCGGTTGACGGTTGCGCGGTGCTCACGGTTGTTCCTTGAACGACCTCGGGTAGCGTGAAAACCCGGTCGCCGGGCTATGGGCGAGATACCGACGTAGACGCCACCGGCTCGGCTAAGGCATCATAGTCACCGGACTTACGTTCAAGAACACACTGAGTTTTGATTTCTACAGTTTGCAGTTCGTTCGTGCGTGGAGATTCTCTTGCTGCTCCTCCCACCGGGAACACGCATGTTTGCTCAATTGCGCAAGTCCGCAAATGTCACTGAAACGCCGAGGACAAGTCGATGAATGATGCGAGGGCCTTCAGAAGGTCCCGAGTTTCCCGAGGATGTTTCAAGCGGTAGCGCGCCTGTCGCCCGTCGGTGTCATAACGGACGACCTCTGCCAACCGTAACGACGCCAAGACGTGGCTCACTCGCGACACGCTGCGGCCAACGGCGTGCGCGATCTCGCTCGGGGTTAGTTCTTTATTCTGACTGAGCGCATCGACGACGGCGAAAGCGATCGGGTTACCCATGAGGCGGCAAAGACGCGACTGGCAATAGACCTTTTCGTCCATGCCGCCCTTTACCGCATGTTTGCTCAATTGCGCAAATGCGCAACAATAAAGTTTCTAAGCAGATATTTTTGTGAAAACATAGAATCCTATTATGGTAACGCAGGCTTGGAACAAACACTCGTATTGACCGCAACGTAAATTGGATTTCGCAGACGCTGCCTGCGAAATTGCCCACTCAGGCCCAGAAACCATCAGCCTTCAGGGGCGCAAAACAGAATGGGCACGTTGCATTGGCATTTACTGTCTTGCAACTTCACCGGTTGGTCTATTCTCCCTTTTTCAACGCCGATTTCTTAAACTCCGTCCGCATTTCTGATTGCAACCGTCCCAACCGATATTTTTTCCAATCGATAAACTTGCCGCACTCCGCCAACGCTGGATGAACTTCCTGAATCCTGCGCCACATCTCCTGGCAGATGAAACGATAGTCCGGGATGACCTTGCGGCATCGTGCGCAGCTCGCACATGTGCAGCGCTTCGCGCAGATTCATCTTCATGTACCAGCGGATCTTGTAGGCGAACGGCACGACGTACTGCGCTTCGCTCGGCAGATCGGCGTAAATCCGCTCGTACAAATCCGCCGCGCGCTTCATGCAATCGTCGAACTCGCTCTTGAAACCCGCCTCTTCGATCTCCGGCGGCGTGTCGTAGCCGTGCACGGTGGTGAAGTCCTGGCGCTCCTGGGTAAGAATTCTATGGCGGTGCAGATCGCGATAGAGGCCGAGATTGCCGAGGATATCGAAGGTGTAATAAACGTTCTCGAAAGCGCGGCTGAGTTTGTCGCGGCGGTGGCGGCGTTTGCTAAAAAACTCTTTGAGAATCTTGCGACGATCTTCATCGCTCATCTTGGCGGCGATCTCGCGCAGCTGCATCAACGGCTGACGCGCGTGCGAGTACAGAATCGCCGCGATGGTTTTCTCTTCGGCTTGGGCGTCGTAGTCGATCAGCGTCACCGGTTCTTTGGCGTCGCACGGTGAAACATTAACGGCCTTTGCCGCCAGCACCTTTGCCGCCGCCGTCGTGCCAACGAGATACTCATTCAACTGCGCGCGCTTGACGAACGACGGAATGAGCTGATTCAGCTCGCCGTGCATCGCGCGGCCAAGTTCCTGCGCTTCGCTCAGCTCATGCGAGTAGAATTTGCTGATTAGATATTCGAACGCCTGGCCGACGCCGAACATGCCGACGTTGGTCAAGGTCGCAGCCGGCAGATAACTGCGCAGCACGTCGCACGCATGGGCGCGCACGGTGGCGCGATAGGCGGTCTCCGCCCAGCGCCGCAGTCGATCATCTTTCTGCGCTTCGCTGTAACTCAGGGATTTACCGCTGCTCGGATCGCGCACCTCCACTTGCTCGATGGGCAGCGCCTTGGCAATCGACGCCAGCATCGGCTCCATCTGCCGCGAGTAAGTGTCGAAGAGCAGATTCATGACTTCGAGATAAGCGTCGCGGTGGCGCGACGCCATGATCTTGGGCTCGCGGTAGAAGAGATAATTCCCGGCCGCGTCCTTCTGATCGAAGCGCACATAGCGCGTCGATTTTTCCAGCGGCGCGATGCCGATGCGCGCGTCTTCGAGCAGTTTGGCGGCGACGTTGGAAATATTTTCGCAGGCCAGATGAGCGCCGCCCAACTGCGCGACCGAATCGTCGCCGTAACCGACCAACACGCGCTCGTAAAACGCTCGCGCTTTTTTCAATGCCGTGCTGTCGGCTGCGGGCTCGGCTTGTCCGGAAAGGAGATCGCTTAATCCAAGCGTCGGATCGCCGAGAAATTCATCGAGGAAAGTTCGCCGCAGACTTTTCGTCGAGCGGCTGTAGCGCGAGAACAAGGCGCCGGCGACCTCCTGGGGCAATTTCAAGCCGAACGTCGAACGATCGAGATTGGTAAAAAACGGCGCAAGGCGCGCTTGTTCTTCGGGAGTAAATTCCGCAGTCATTCTGAAATTACCTCTCGCGCACACCCCGTTTGAAAAGGCGAGGGTTATCGTCCTGTCAACTATGAATCGACTTCTATGGTCGTCATTCCGGCGCAGGCCGGAATCCAGGAAGGGCGTATGCCATACGCCCCTACAATAATTCCTGGATGCCGGTTTTCACCGGCATGACGGACGCTACCGATCGAGATGAGCACCGCGCCATTGTATTTAGTTCTCGGAGAATAACAACTTGCGGCGGGCGTCGGTGCGACCGGATCAGCGCGCTGTTGCGGGGACACAGACGGCATCGACGAGAGTGGTCAATAGACGATCATTCCTGCGCGGACCAACGAATCAGCGGATGGACCAGCGCCGGCCGGTAGATAGCGAAGCGCAGGAGCGAATTTAACAGCACGCGCGGTCGCAATGCCCGTGCACAGGTTTGCTCGTAGGCCCGAAGATAATTAGCGGACAGATCGCCTTGGCGCAGCGCCCGATCGAGCGTTTCCGCGGCGAGCATGCCGCTCCGCATCGCGAAATAAATTCCCTCGCCCGTTATCGGCTCGGTGACTCGCGCCGCATCGCCGACAAGAACAACGGCGTCGGCAAAAGAACGTCGCTTGGGAAAGTAGACGGGATAGGCGGCGCGAAACCCATGGACTTTCTCGCGCGGCGCTAAAACCGATTTGAGATACGGATTTTTCGCTAGACGCTCGGTCCGCAAAAATTCATCTACGCCAACACGCGGGAGAATGCGTTTATCGATGGCAAGTCCCAGACTGGCCGTGCCATCGCCGACGCCGACCAGACCCGCATAGCCTCCCGGGAAGAGGTGGATCTCGATTTGCCCGTCGCTGCCGCCCGAGCCATGGATGCGCGTTTGGAAACCGACGGACCGGCCGCGCATCGCGGCGCGCGTGTTCATGCCGAGCTGTTGGGCAACCCAGGAGTTGCGTCCATCGGCGCCGACGAGAATTTTAGCGCGCCAGCTTTCTCCCGCGCCCATGTCCAACTGCCATTCCTTCGAATGTTTTGAAATCTGCTGGACTCGCTGCCCGGTGCGGATCGTGACTCCGGCTTCCTCGGCCCGTTGCAGCAGCACGTGGTCCAGTTGCGCGCGTCTGAGTCCGAGACCGAAAGATCGGTTTTGGTCCACCTGGGAAAATGTTGCTGCCGCGCTCGCGCCGCAATACGAGGTAATGCGAAAACCCGTCACGCGGGTGTGCGGTTGCGCCAGCAGGCGCTCTTCCACGCCCAGATCGCGAAAGATCGGCCAATTGATCGGGTTGACGAAATCACCGCAGAGCTTTTCTCGGGGGAATATTTGCTTATCGATCAAAACAACGGCGTAACCGCTGCGCGCCAACGCAATGGCGGTGGCCGAGCCCGCCGGACCGGCGCCGATGATGGCGACGTCAAAGATGCTCGGCATCAGTGCGAAAACTCCAATCGCGCCGTGATGCGAAACGGGAACACCGAGATCAGCCGAAAATGATCGTCCGCCACGCGGCGAAAAAGCTCGCGCCATTCGGTCCGGGTAAATGCGCGCTTGACCGAGAGGGGCGCATCGGTGCGGGTCATGATGTTCGCGGTGCACAGCCGGGTAAGAACTTGAACGCCGTAATACGCCAGCGGATGACGCACCAAGTCGCTGACAATGACCGCGCGGCGCGCCAAGTGCGACCAGTTCTCAAGCATGGCGACGACCTTCTCCTCGGAAAAATGATGCAAAAATTGCGAGGCCAAGACGAAATCGAAAGAACGCGGCGCAAACGGCAGATTCGCGGCATCGCCGCGCAGCACCGTGATTTCAGGCGTCAAGCGGGTTCGGCACGCGGCCAATCGCGCGGTAACCGGGTCCTGATCCAGAGCGACGACGCTGATGTCGATGGACCGCCGCTGACACCAGCGAACAATGCGTCCGGGAATATCGGCGCTGCCGGTGCCTACGTCAAGAAGCGAAAAACTTTTGAGCCTTTGCTGGCAGACGACCTCGGCGATCGCCGATTCGACGCAACGGTAGCCGCCGAGGAAACGATTAAAGAGCCGCAAATTTTTCAGGTCTTCTTCTAAAAGGTCTTGCGGATGATTCGGCGAATCCATCATCTCTTGCTCATAACTGCGCTTCATACATTTTCACCCCGTGCTACCACCAGCGCCGAGTTCTTCGAGCCGAAACCGATGCAGTTGCAAAGCGCGACGTCGGTGCGCCGCGCGATGCTGTGATTGGGAATATAATTTAAATCGCACTCCGGATCGGCTTTCTCGTAATTGATCGTCGGCGGCAAAAAATCAAAGGTCATGCCCAGCAGAGCGGCGACGATACCCGCCGCGCCCGAGGCGCCTTGAGGATGGCCGATCATCGACTTGATCGAGCTCATCGGCATGTCATAGGCGCGCGCGCCGAAGCAAAGCTTGGTCGCCAGAGTCTCGGTTCGATCGTTGAGCGACGTGGAGGTGCCGTGCAGCGCGATATAGCCGATTTCATCCTTGGCCAGTTGCGCGTCTTCGATCGCCAACTGCATCGCCCGCGCCGGCTCCGCGCCGTTCGGGTTGAGCCGGACCCGATGATAGGCGTCGCAGGTAGATCCGTAGCCCAAGATTTCTCCATGGATCTTGGCGCCGCGCGTCAGCGCTCGTTCGCGTTCTTCCAGGATGAGCACCCACGCGCCTTCACCGAGCACAAAACCATCGCGCGTCTGGTCAAAGGGCCGCGATGCGCGCTCCGGCTCAAGGTTGCGCGAAGCTGAGACCACGCGCATGACACAGAACCCGCGCATGATGCCGGGCGTGATCGTCGCATCCGCGCCGCCGCTCACCAAGTGATCGGCCAGACCAAAGCGAATCATATTGAACGCGTAGCCGAGCGCATCGGTGGAGCTGGTGCAGCCCGTCGAAATCAGATGGCTCGGTCCGTGAAAATCGAAGTGGAGTGAGACTTCGCTCGACAAGCCACCGGGCGTCGAGCTGGAAATATTGTAGGCGCTCACCCGGCGTAGTTGATCGGAAAAATAGCGCCGATATTGCTCTTCGGTGAAATCCGGCGTGCCGCCGCCGCTGCCGATGACCACGCCCCAGGACTGTTTTTCTTCGAGACTGAGGCGCGGCCAACAGACGCCCGCCCCGCGCAAAGCTTCTTCGGTGGCGACACGCAACAACGGCACCGCTCGGCCGACCCGCCGCGCCTCTTGTTGGGTCAGGGAAATCTCCGTCGGAAGATTTTTCACTTCGGCGGCAACGCGGCACTCGAGATCCTCCGCATCGAAGAGCGTGATCGCGCCCACGCCGCTGACACCGTCACGCAGCGCGATCCGATAAGCGTCGATGCCGATGCCGTTCGGCGCCACAGCTCCGAGCCCGGTGATGACCACCCGGCGGCGCGGCGAACGATCGTTGTCCGACTTCATCTTGACTCTTCAGAGCGGAAATAGTTTCATCTGAAAGCATAACATTCATCCGGAGAGCCGTTAAGTCATAGGGCGTACGGAGAGGCGTTGATGAGGTTGGTGATTACAGGCGCAACGGGCTTTATTGGCAGGGCCTTATGCGACAAGCTCTTAGAGCAAGGTCATGCATTGATCTTGTTTACCCGCGGTTCGCCGCGCGACGCCAACACCGGGACCAAACGCTGGCTGCATTGGACGCCGGGCACGCTCAGAGAGTGGGACGTCGCTTTGGACGGCGCCGATGGGGTGATCAACCTCGCCGGCGAACCGATCGCGGAGAAAAAGTGGACTCCAACCCAACGGCGACGCATTGAGAAAAGCCGTATCGACGCCACGCATAGTCTCGTTCAGGCCTGCGCCAAAGCCAAGCAGCGACCGCAGTTCTTGATCAACGCATCGGCCGTCGGCTACTACGGCCCCCATGGCGATGAAATGATCACCGAAGAAATCGCACCGGGAGATGATTTTCTGAGTGTGCTCTGCCGCGACTGGGAGGAAGAAGCGAAGAAAGCCGAGGAACTAGGCATGCGCGTCGTGCGCCTGCGCATCGGTATCGTCCTCGGTCACGGCGGCGGCGCGTTGGGAAAAATGGCCCTGCCATTTAAATATTTCGTCGGCGGCGCGCTCGGCTCGGGACAACAATGGATGTCGTGGATCCATTTAGAGGATCTCGTCGGCTTGATCGTGCAGACGATCGACGATCCCCGGACGGCGGGCCCCGTCAACGCCACCGCGCCCACTCCGGTGCGCAACAAGGAGTTTTGCCAAACCCTGGCTAAAGTGATGCACCGGCCCTGTTGGGCCACCGTCCCCGGATTCGCCCTGAGGATGGCGTTGGGCGATATGGCGGAGATGCTGCTCACCGGGCAACGCGTGATTCCCGCCGTCGCCGAAAAATCGGGTTATCGGTTTCGCTATCCGACTCTCGAGCCAGCCCTCCAAGCCTGCGCGCCACTTTGATTTTGCCTTTTAATGTGGCTGAATTATTCAAGGCGGCGAAAACGCACGATGCAATTTACCAATCAAGTCATCCTCATCACCGGCGCTTCGAACGGCATCGGCCGTCAGCTCGCCGTTGATCTTGCCACGCGCGGCGCCATCGTCGCCGGCTGCGGCCGCTCGATTCCGCGCCTGAAAGAAGTCCTGGTCGAAGTGCGCCGCGCCAGTCCGCGTTCCGTGATGATCGGCTGCGACGTCGGCGATGCCGAGCAAGTGCGCGGCATGATGGCCAAGGTCCTCGCCGATTACGGCAAGATCGATATTTTGATCAATAACGCCGGTGTCGGCATGCGCCAGCCCTTTGTCGACATGCCGCTCGAGACTGTTGAAGAAATCATGCGCACGAACTTTCTCGGCGCGGTCTATTGCGCGCACGAAGTGTTGCCGTCCATGATCGCCAGAGGCGCCGGTCACATTGTCAATATCTCTTCCGTTGCAGGAAAAATCGGCACGCTCAACATGGCGGCCTACTGCGGCTCCAAGTTCGCGATGAACGGCTGGTCGGAGAGCCTCTACTACGAGCTGAAACCGTTGGGAGTCAACGTTTCGATGATCTGTCCCGGCCCGGTGCAGACCGAGTTCAATCGCGATTTTCGCGACAGCGAGCCCAAATCACCCGCGAAATTGATCGTGACTACCGAAGCCGTTTGCCGTGAAGTCATCAAAGCCATCGAGAAAAACAAGTTCGAAGTGATCCTGCCACGATGGTTGGCACTTTTGTGCGCATTCAAGCGTCATATGCCCAATCTGTTTCGCTATCTTGCCCAGCGCAGGTTCGATCCTTACGTAAGCCGGACCGCGCCGACGCCACGCGGCTCTAGGATGACCGGAACTGACGGCATGGATTGACGTTAAATCCGCTTAAAGGAGCTCTTTCATGGGAATAAGATTTTTCCTGGCTGCGTTTTTTGCAATCTTGCTCTCAAGCACCACCGTGCTCGCTCAATTGGGGCCGAAAGACGGCGCCGATCTGAGTCCGACCGATCTAAACCGCATCAAAGTCGGGCAGCCGGCGCCGGATTTTTCCCTCGAAGATGCCGGCGGCAAGACCATCGCGTTATCGGAGTTCCGCGACAAGAAGACCGTCGTCTTGGTTTTCTATCGCGGCTACTGGTGACCCTTCTGCATGGAACAGCTCGGGAAGCTGAAAAGTTTATTGTCGAAGCAGGAAAAAGAGAAAGTGCAAATCCTCGCGGTCAGCGTCGACACCCACGAGGAGTCGAAAAAATTCGGCGAAATGCTGAGCAAACGGTTCGACGGCGAGTTCGATTTTCCGCTGCTCGAAGATAAAGATCACAAGGTGATCAACCGCTACGGTGTCTTCAACCCCGACGGCAAGGGCTGGCCGCATCCATCGACGTTCATCGTCGATCCGAAGGGCGTCGTGCGTTGGAAATTTATCGAGGTCGATTACAAGAAACGCCCGTCGAACGCAGCAGATTCACCAGCAACTGGTCAAGATCAAATAGCGACGTAAAGCAACTCGGCGTCGAGCCCGTGTTTCTCAAACAGCCGCTTTCTGCGCGATCCAGAGCGGACTTTGCGAGCTAGAGCAAAATTTAATTTTCGCCCAATACTCGAACACTCTTAGCGCTTTCTTCTTACCGCTTAGCCTTCTCCGCATCGGTCGCGTAAGGCAAGCTGCCGCGCGCGTTCAAATAATCGCGAATCGCTTTTTCTCCCGAGCGCCGGTAAACCCGTTCGCGCTGCACGGGGTCCATAGGAATCCAGTGGAGTCGCTGGGAAATTCCCTGGCGAATGATCGGTACGTTATTCGCCTTCATTTCGTCGACGTCGGACGAGGCTGCGCACACGCCATCGATTTCCTGCGCATCGCCCCAATCGGACTTGTAAACGACAATACCGTCGCGGTCGATCAGATAGGTCATATTCGGCAGGAGGCCGTAAGCGCGATGCATTGTCCCGGCGAAATCGTCGACGAGAATCGGAATTTCCTGGATCTGCTCCAAGTCGCGCAGCGTGCGAGCGTGCGCCAGCTTTTGTTCCAATGAAGTATGGTGCGGATAGTTTTCCCCGGGATGAGCTTCGCGGGCGTAAACGATGAAGAACTGAAAATTTGCCGTCCGATACTCGCGGTAGAGTTTGGTCAGCGGAGGAACCTCCCCCACAAACGGCGGTCACGTGATGCTGCCGAATTCCAACAACACATGCTTCTTGCCGGCAAACGACGACAGCGAAACCAGATTGCCGTCGAGATCCGCCAAGTTAAAATCCGGCGCCTTCGTCCCGATCGTGGCAACTGCCCAAAAATCCGGGGCATCGATATCGCACTGTCCGAAGCTCTCGTAGTTATAGCCGCTCATAGCGCGCTCCCTTCACTGACAGATAATTTCTGGCAACTCTAGCTCGTGCCGCGGGGATTCGATTGAAGCTTTTATCGAATCGGCAAATTTTCCATGGCGTCAGCGGTGATCAACCAGGTCAGTTGTCCGTCGCTTGGGCTCACCCGCGCAGCGGGATACTTGAATGAGTCGGCGTCCGACCGCAAGATCTCGTTCACGATGGCGCGCTTGCTCTGCCCGGCAATCAGGAAGGTAACCTGCGCCGCAGCGTTGATGACCGGCAAAGTCAGCGTCAGGCGGTGGGCTCTGAGTCTTTCGACGTAAGCAGTTGCCACCAGACGTTCATTTTGATTGAGCGCCGCGCCGCCGGGAAAAGCAGCGAGGCCGTACTGGCCGGCGCAAAGCAAAGAACCTGCGTAATTCCTCTTCGTACTCATTCGCCGCTACGCGCGGCTCCTTTTCGCCCGCCATGCGGTGAATATTCTCCGGCTGGAATGCTGATTCTCGACAGCAGCGCCTCCTGAACCATGCGGTAATTACTCTCGGCGTGATCCGGCGGCACGCAGCGCTCATCACCCCAAAAGAGATGCCCGCGGCGTCGATCCGCCTGACAGTGCCACGGTAAATCGTCCGGATCGGGCGATCGCGGCGTCGGCGAGAGAAACAAACTGTTCCGCCGCCTTTCGCGCCAGCTCATCAGCGTCGTGGCAAATAATGATGTCGCGTTTAATCACGGGCAAGAAACGCCGCGTAGTAAGCGGCGCCGCGCAAGGCGGCTTGCGGATTCAAAATGACCTGAACCGGTGTCGCCGCCAAAAGATCCGTGTACCGCCCCTTATCGACGAAAGCTTTCATGAATGTGCCGTCTTTGAGCTTGTCGAGGATCTTCGGCGCGATGCCGCCGCCGACGTAAAGCCCGCGCACCGCTTTCGCGCGCAGCGCGAGATTGCCCGCCTCCGCGCCGTAAACCGTCACGAAGAGATTCAATGCCTCGACGCAAATCTCCGCTTCTTTAGCCAACGCCGCCTGTGAAATCACCGCGCTTGGATCATCCGCGGCCGCGAGCCGCTCGGTCAGCCACGCCGGCTCTTCGAGCCCGCGCGCGTCCTTGAGAAATCGGTAAATATTGAGCAGTCCGGGCCCCGATACCACTCTTTCATAACTTACGTGACCAAACCGCGCGAGCAAATAGCGCAGCAGCTCGATTTCCAATTCATTGCGCGGCGCGAAATCGGCGTGGCCGCCTTCGGATGCCAACGGATGAAAATGGTGCCCGTCATCGTGCAAGATCGCTTGCCCCAAGCCGGTGCCGGCGGCGATCAGCGCCTTGTTTCCGGCTTGGCGCATCGTGCCTTCATTCAAAGTGTAAAATTCATCGTTCTCGAGCGTGAAGATGCCGTAGGCGCCTGCTTCGAGATCGTTCAGCAAGGTGACCGCATCGAGCTTGAGCGCGTGGCGCAATTCCGCCGTGTCGAGCATCCAGGGAAGGTTGGGGGTCTTGACTTTGCCGTCGACCACCGGACCGGCGATGCCGAAGCACGCGGCATCGATCGCGTGATCGCCGCCGGCGAGAAATTCCTGCACAACCGGGATCAAACCGGAGTAACGCTTGCTCGGAAAATTGCGCTGGGACTCGGAGCGCAGCTTGTCGCCGTGCACGGAAAACAGCGCGAGATTGGTCTTGGTGCCGCCGATATCGCCCGCGAGAACGAGATTTCTATGAGCCATGGTTCACTTCTGACCACGAAGGACACGAAGAGCACGAAGCCAGGAACCAATAATATCCGAACCCTTCGTGACCTTCGTGGTGAGCTCGAATTTTTTCTTGCCTCTACGGCCGGCGCCAGCGCCGGCCCTCGCGCGCCATGAAATCGTCGGCTTCTTTGGGCCCCCAGGAACCGGCCTCATAGTTTGGAAAATTTCTCGGCCTGCTCAGATTCCAGACCTGAATAATCGGATCCACGAGCGACCAAGCCAACTCCACCCAATCATGCCGCGTGAACAACGTCGAATCGCCCTCGATGCAGTCCTCCAGAAGCGTTTCGTACGCCTCCGGCGGGCTGTTACCGAAGGCTTCCTCATAATTAAAATCGAGGCTCAGCGGTTTTATAATCATGTCATGTCCGGGCGGCTTGACTTCAAAGGTCAAAGAGACTCCCTCATCGGGCTGAATGCGCATGACCAGCACGTTGGGGTTGACGTCTTCCACGGCGTGAGACTTGAACAACAGCATCGGCGGGCGCTTAAACTGGATGGCGATTTCGGAGACGCGCTTGGCCAAGCGCTTGCCCGAGCGCAGATAAAACGGCACGCCTTCCCAGCGCCAGTTATCAATGAAGAACCGGATCGCCGCGTAGGTCACGGTCGTTGAATTTTTAGCGACGCCGGGCTCTTGTCGATAGCCGACCCCTTCCTGACCGTCCATCTTGCCGGGGCCGTATTGACCGCGCACCGCCGCCGCCGCGACTTCCTCCGACGCTACGGGACGAACCGACTTGAGCAGCTTACCTTTCTCATCGCGCACCGAGTCGGCATCGAGACCCACCGGCGGCTCCATCGCCGTCATGCAGAGCAGCTGCAGCAAATGGTTTTGAAACATATCGCGCACCACGCCGGCTTGTTCGTAATAGCCACCGCGGTTCTCCACGCCCACCGATTCCGCCGCAGTGATTTGCACGTGGTCGACGTAGCGTCGATTCCAGATCGGCTCGAACACCGCGTTGGCGAAACGGAACACCATGATGTTCTGCACGGTTTCTTTGCCAAGATAATGATCGATCCGGTAAATTTGCCGCTCATCCAAGAATTCGTGAATTCGGCGATTGAGCTCGCGCGCGGTTTGCAAGTCGGTGCCGAACGGCTTTTCGATTACCACTCGCGTTCGCGGCTCGCCATCGGTGTCCTTCGGCGCCAATCCCGCCGTGGCAATGCTCTCGATCACTTTCCCATAGAGATCCGGCGGGGTCGCCAAATAGAAAACTCGCGCTGGTAGAACTCTGCTGCCACGATCGAAGCCGTCGACAAATTCTTTAAGGCTCTGGTAGCCATCGTTTTCTTCGTAGCCTCCCCGCACGTAATACAGCGTGTTGGCGAACTGCTGCCAGACGTCGTCCTTCAACCCGGTGCGCGAAAACTCTTTGACCGCTTCGCGCATTTTGTCGCGGAACGACTCATCGGTCATTTCGCTGCGCGCATAGCCGACCACGGCAAAGCGCTCGGGCAAGCGCTTCTCGAGCGCGAGATTATAAAGCGCGGGAATGAGCTTGCGTTTGGTGAGATCGCCCGACGCGCCGAAAATCACCAGCACGCAGGCATGCGGCTTCTTTGCCGAGCCAAGTCCGTCTCCTAGATATTCATGCGGATCGCTATCGCTGGCCATGAGCCACTAACCTTTCTTCACCGCGTGACCGCCGAATTCGTTGCGCAGCGCGGCGATCACTTTCGCCGAGAACGAGTCTTCCTGGCGCGACGTAAAGCGGGCGAAGAGCGCGCCCTCGTCGACGACTCGCTGTACCGCCTCCGGACTTCGGTCGAAACTGATCAGCCGATGGCCGCCGAGGACGAGACGCTCGGTCATGTTGGCGCCCATCCGACCAAGCCGATTATTCCCAGTTCCATCGTCGTTTTTCCTTCCGCGGACAAGTCATTCCGCACGCAGAACTTCAGTCAATGAATTTAGACCGCTCGCGGCATCGCTGCCCAGGTTGACTCTGAGCACGCGCCGGCGCCGCTGCTTCATGGCTGAAAAATCGCCCAACGCCTGCGCCTTAATCAAAGCCTCGAAGGTGTAGTTCGTCTCCGGCACTGCTAGGTGATCGGTAGGTTGGTCGACAATCTGTAACACCAACACCGAGTTCGGGCCGCCCTTGTGCAGTTGTCCGGTGGAGTGGAGAAAACGCGGGCCGAAGCCGAGTGTCGTTGCAACGCTCAGGCGCTGCAGGATCGACGCACGGAGCGTCTGAAGTTTCGCCGCGTTTTCCACCGACGGATCGATGTACGCCTGCACCGCGACATAGTCGCGCGCTTTTTTCTTGCCGATCCAAGACTCAGCCGCCTTGCGCAAAGCTTCGCGATCGGCAACCGAAACCGTGTCTTTAGCCTTGCCCGTTCCTTTGTCGGCCGGCTCGCTCATCGCTTTCTTTGCCAAGTCTTTGGCGAGCTGCACGTCGGGCTGGTTGAACGGATGAATGCCGAGCGCTGCGCCCGCCGCCGCTACGGCAAATTCCCAGCGGAAAAACTCCTGGCCGAGATCGCTTTTATCCTTCAAATCGAGCCGCGCAACGGGGTGACCATTGGCTTCGAGCGCCGCCACCTGACGGTCAAGGGAATGGTTCTCATCGCCGTCGAAACGGAGATAAACAAAGAAACGATCGCCGCCGTAATTTTCCGGCGCGGCTAAATTTTCGTTGGCCACCGGTACGATGCCTTTGTTATCTTTCCCCGTGCTCTCGGCGATCAATTGCTCGATCCACGACGGCAATGCCGAGAGCGAAGGCGAGCACAAAAAAGTCACTTTATCCCGCTTCGCCAGCGCCAGCTCGCCTAAAGCAGCGCCGAGAAGTAAACCCGGATGGCGATTTTCCGCTGTCGTCGGCGCGCACTCCTCGCTCATGCGCCGCGCGCGCGCCAGCACCGCGCCGACGTCGACGCCGATCAGTGCCGCAGGCACCAAGCCGAAGACGGTGAGCGCCGCATAGCGCCCGCCGACTTCTTCCGGAGCGTTGAACGTTGCGCGGAAATGTCTTTCGGCGGCTAATTTTTCCAGCGGCGTACCCGGATCGGTGATGGCGACGAAGTGCGAACCGGGCTCGCTCTCAATTTGTTTGAGCTTATCCCAGAAATAATAGAAGAAAGAATTGGTCTCGGTCGTCGTCCCCGACTTGCTCGACACGAGGAATAAGGTGTGTGCCAAATCGACACGGGCTTCGACCGCCTTCACCGCCGCCGGATGGGTGCTGTCGAGCACGTGCAGTTCGGGATAACCCGAGGCATTGCCAAATGTCTGTTGAAAAACTTCCGGCGCCAAGCTTGAACCGCCCATGCCGAGGAGAACAACATGTTTGATGCCGTCCGCTTTGGCTTTGTCGGCAAAGGCAGTTAGCGCGCCGACTTCCTTAGCCATCGTCTCCGGTAATTCCAACCAGCCTAGGCGATCGATCAACTCGGGCTGCGGCTCCTTGGACCAAATCGTGTAATCTTTTTTCCACAGCCGGCTCGCGAATTGGTCCTTTTGCCATTGTGCCAAACGGCGATCGATCCGCTTTTGGTAAGAGCCGAGGTGAAGCTCCAGTCGATCCAGGTCCGCGCCGAGCATCGATTGGCGCTTTTTTTCGAGACCGGCCATCAATTGATCGAAGGACGCGGCAAAAGCGGCAACACCATCGTGCTGCAGCTTTTCGGTAATGGCGTTGAGATCGATGCCGAAATTCGCCAGACGCGCGAGCACCTCATCGGCCTCGGCCAATTCTTGCTTCACGGTCGCGCCGGGAACTTTACCATGATCGCGAAACGCGTTTAGCGTTTCCGGCGGCAAGGTATTCACCGTTTCCGATCCAATCAGATTTTCCACGTAGAGCACGTCCGAGTAAGCGGGATTTTTCGTTCCCGTGCTCGCCCATAACGGCCGTTGCACCCGCGCGCCGCGCTGGCGCAACGCCGCAAATCCTTCGCCGTGAAAAATCTCTAAAAAGCGCCGGTAAACGACCTTCGAATTGGCGATGGCGATTTTTCCCTCCAATGCTTTGGCCTCGGGGTTGCCGGTCTCTTCGAGCGCCTTGTCTACCATGGTATCGACGCGGCTGACGAAAAAAGATGCCACCGAAGCCACCTGCCCTGGATCGCCGCAGCGCTCCAAGCCTTTTATGTAGGCGCGCGCGACTGCTTCATAATGGCTCATCGAAAACATCAAAGTCACGTTGACGCTGACGCCTTCCGCGATCAGCTCTTCGATGGCCGGAATGCCGGCGGGCGTCGCCGGTACTTTGATCATCACATTGGGTCGGTCAACCGCGGCCCTCAAGCGTTTGGCTTCGTTGATCGTGCGCTCGGTGTCGTGCGCGAGACGGGGCGACACTTCGAAGCTCACGTAGCCATCGTCACCGTGAGTCGCGTCATAGACCGGTCGCAGCACATCGGCCGCCATCTGAATATCCTCGATCGCCAACGCTTCGTAAAGATTTCCTACCGGCGCTTGCGGATCGGCCGCGAGCAACGCGCGCAGCGCCATGTCGTAATCGGTACTGCCGGAAATCGCTTTGTCGAAAATCGTCGGATTGCTGGTCACGCCGCGCAGCCCGTCTTCGTCGACCAGCCGTTTGAGCTCACCGCTCCGAATCAAGTTGCGCCGGATATAATCCAGCCATATCGATTGTCCCTGTTCCGCGAGTTCTTTCAAAGGATTCATTATATCTCTCCCTCAAGAGACGGTGTCGCCTTGTTATCCTTCGGCGAAGCCGAAGGATCTCGACTTTTTGGAGCAAATTCGTCGGTCGAGATTCTTACTACATTCAGAACGACATACCGGAAAACTTTTATCAGCGCGATACTGCCTCTGCATCAAATCGTTTTGCCATAGCGCTGCTCCAGCGCTTTGATTTTCGCCACCCGGCGGTGATGGCGCTCCTCATCGGTATATTTTGCCGCTAAAAAATTATTTACCAGTTCGCACGCCAGCTCGACGCCGATCACTCGCGCGCCGAGCACGAGCACGTTCATGTCATCATGTTCGACGCCTTGGTGCGCTGAGTAAGTATCGTGGCACAGCCCGGCGCGGACGCCGGGAACTTTATTCGCTGCCACTGACGCTCCCACACCGCTGCCGCAGACGAGCACGCCGCGCTCGCCCTCGCCGTTGATAAGTGCTTTGCCCACCGCCTCGGCAAAATCTGGATAATCCACAGGATCGTCACTATCAGTGCCTTTATCGATGATCTCATGTCCTTGCTTGCGCAGACGATCCGCAATAATCCGCTTTAGCTCGAAGCCGGCATGATCCGCGCCGATCACGATGCGCATGGTCTATTTTCCTAATAGCGCGGTCGCCCGCTCGACAACGTGGCTCACGGTGAATCCTAACTTTTCCATCACCACGTTCCCCGGCGCCGAGGCGCCGAACCGTTCGACACCGACGATGTCGCCGCCGTCGCCGATGTAGCGATGCCATCCTTGCGGTAGCGCCGCTTCCACTGCCAGACGCGCCCGTACTGACTTCGGAAAAACCGACTCGCGGTAAGCTTGCGGCTGTTGATCGAACAATTCCCAACTCGGCATGGAAACGACCCGCGCCTGAATCTTTTGCTCAGCGAGTTTTTCTCTCGCGGCGACAACCAGAGATACTTCCGATCCCGTGCCGATCAAGACGATATCGGGTTGACCGCCCGGTGCGTCAGCCAAGACATAAGCGCCTTTGCGTAATTCGTCGGCCGCGCGCAAATTGGCTGCGGTCGAGCGTCGGCAGGTTTTGCCGCGTCAGAACTAGTGCCACCGGGCAGGCGCGGCTTTCAATCGCGACCCGCCACGCGACCGCGGTTTCGTTGGCGTCTCCGGGGCGAATAACGATCAAGCGCGGTATGGCGCGCAGCGCGGCCAATTGTTCCACCGGTTGATGCGTCGGACCGTCTTCGCCGACGGCGATGCTGTCGTGGGTAAAGACGTAAATCACGCCGAGCTCCATCAGCGCTGCGAGCCGGATCGACGGACGCATATAGTCGGAGAAGATAAGAAAAGTCGAGCCGAACGGAATAATACCGCCGTGCGCGGCTATACCGTTAATTGCCGCACCCATGCCATGCTCGCGCACGCCGAAGTGCAAATTCCGCCCGGAATAATCCCAAACTCCGCCCGCCGAGCCCTGCTTGTCGGTAAACTTTCGCTCTGGGCTTTCGAAATCGCCCAGCTTCGGCAGCATCGTAAATGTCGATGGATTCAAATCCGCCGAGCCGCCGATCAACGTCGGCAGCTTCGTCGCAATCGCAGTGAGAATTTTTCCGGATGCGGCCCGCGTCGCAACGCCTTTAATGTCGGCGGGAAAGTTTGGAATCGACTGTTCCCATCCGCTAGGCAACACGCCGCTAATAATTTGTTCAAGCTCTTTGGCGAGTTCCGGAAATTTCTCGGCGTACGCGCTGAAACGCTCTTTCCAACTCGCTTCGACCTTTGGGCCGTTGCGCACGGCCTCGCGAAAGTGCGTCAACGCCTCAGCCGGTATATAAAACGTCGGCTCCAAGGGCCAGCCGAGTTTTTCCTTGGTTAGTTTGACTTCCGCTTCGCCGAGCGGCGAGCCATGCGCTTCAAAAGTATCTTGCTTGCCCGGCGAGCCATAGCCGATGTGCGTGCGCAGTAAAATCAGTGAGGGACGAGACGTCTCCTCGCGCGCCGCGCGCAGCGCGCGGTCGATCGCTTCGATGTCGTTGCCGTCTTCGACTGATTCGGTGTGCCAGCCGTAAGCGTCGAACCGTCTCGCGCAATCTTCCGTGAAGCTAAGATCGGCAGCGCCGGCAAGCGAAATCCGATTGTTGTCGTACAAATAGATCAACTTGCCGAGTTTTAAATGGCCGGCGAGGCTCGCTGCTTCCGCGGCCACGCCTTCCATCAAATCGCCGTCGCTGACGATCGCATAGGTAAAGTGATTGACGATGTCGAACCCAGGGCGATTGTAGCGTGCTGCCAAATGGGCTTCGGCGATCGCCATGCCGACGCCGTTGCCAAAGCCTTGACCGAGCGGACCGGTTGTTGTCTCCACGCCGGGCGTGTCGCCGCGCTCGGGATGCCCGGGCGTGCGACTGCCCCACTGGCGAAATTGCTTGATCTGGTCGAGTGGCACATCGTAGCCGGTCAGATGGAGCATGCTGTAAAGCAGCATGGATCCATGGCCCGCCGAAAGGACGAAACGATCACGATCCGGCCAAGACGGGTTCTGCGGATTATGTTTAAGAAAGCGCGTCCACAAAACATACGCAGCCGGCGCGAGACCCATGGGCGCGCCCGGATGACCGGAGTTGGCTTTCTGCACGGCGTCCACGGAGAGCATTCGAATAGTATTGATACTTAGCGTCTCAAGTGAGTCCTGCGCCATCCCGGCCTCCCCCTGGTTTGTCCACGATCGTTTCCATCAACACGGTGATTATGAATTCATATTATTGCATTCGACCCATGATGATAAGCCCACTCCCGGTGCGGCGCGCGCAGCATCGCCAAAAATATTCTTTTTTAATGATTCTTTAACACAAGGAGCAGCTTTTTTGCGCTGCTAATCTGTATCATTATTTTTTCTTTTCACTTTTGCTTTCCGTACCGGCGCCATCGCGCAAACCGGAACCCGGTAGTCCCGGCCAATCATGTTCGTTCGCGCCGAGCGCCCGATTAAGGTTGAACGCCGCGCTGATCAACGCCAAATGGGTCAGCGCTTGGGGAAAGTTGCCCAAGGTCTCGCCGCTCGGACCGGTTTCTTCGCCATAGAGTCCGACGTGATTGGCGTACCCCAACATGCTCTCGAAGATCAGTCGCGCTTGTTCGAGCAGCCGCCTATCGGTGCGCCCCGCCCGCGTCATGGCTTCCACCAGCCAAAAGGTGCACATGTTGAACGTGCCCTCATCCCCTTCGAGGCCGTCGATCTTCGTTTTGGAATGATACCGATAGACCAGACTATTGGACATCAAGCCGCCCCCGGCCGGCGGACGCATGGTCGCTTCGATCGTGTGCAGCATCGACGGATCGGTCGGTGAGACAAAAAAGACCAAAGGCATCAACAGATTGGCGGCGTCCAAAGATTCGCTGCCATAGTATTGCGTGAAGCTTTGCAGCTTTTCACTCCAGCCCTGACTTAAAACTTCTTCATAGATGGCGTCTCGGTTTTTCAGCCAGAGTTCGCGGTCGGCCGGAAACGAACGCTTCTCCGTCAGGCGTATACCGCGATCCAATGCCACCCAACACATGAGCTTGGAATAAACGAAATGCTGCGGCTCGCCGCGAACTTCCCAAATCCCATAATCTTTGGTCTGCCAATTCTTACAGACCCAATCCAGCATCCGCCGGGTTTCCTTCCAGAGCGCATGGGAAATCGGCGTGCCGTATTTGTTATAAAGATAGATCGAATCCAGTAGTTCACCGTAAATATCGATTTGATGCTGGTGGTAAGCGCCGTTGCCGATTCGCACCGGCCGCGAGCCACGATAACCTTCCAGGTGATCTAGAGTTTCCTCTTGCAGATCGTGGCGGCCGTCGATGCCGTACATGATCTGCAGCGAGCCATCGGGTTCCAATTCGTGCGTGCGCGCTTCGAGCCAATCGATAAACCGGGCCGCCTCCTGAGTGAAGCCGATGCGCATGAGCGCATAAAGCGTGAATGCCGCATCGCGGATCCAGGTATAACGATAATCCCAGTTACGCCCGCCGCCGATGTTTTCCGGCAGGCTGCACGTCGGTGCCGCGATAATTGCGCCGGTCGGTTCGTAAGTGAGCAATTTCAGAACGAGCGCAGAGCGCTGCACGGTCTCGCGCCACCGACCCACGTAGCTGCACTTTGAGATCCAGCGCCGCCAGTACTCAACCGTGCCTTCGAAGAGGCGCTCGGTTTCGGCATCGGTCAGCCCGTCGCCGCACTCTGTATCCGGACCCACTTGATGCAGCAAAAACGTTGCGGTCTCGTTCTCTTTAAGGACAAACTCGGCGCAAACCGAATTGCCATCGAAAATCTTGAGCGGCACTTTCGTCGACAAAGCGAGGCTTAGGTTCGGCGAGTGAAACACCACCCCTTCATGACAAGGTTTAACCCGGTGGTCATCTCGAGCGTAATTAAAAGCCGGCTGGCAGAGCATGCGAAAAGTGAGACTGCCACGCACCACACTGACCCGACGAATCAGTTGGTGCTGGCCATGCCAGCGGTCCGGTTCGTCCACCGGCATGAAATCGGCGATTTCGCCCACGCCGTCGGGGGAGAGAAAGCGCGTGATGAGAACGTTTGTATCCGGCCAGTACACCTGCTTGTAAGTCGCATTTTCCGCCAAAGGGCTGATCTTGAACCGCCCACCCTTCTTGTCGTCAAGGATGGCGCCAAACACACTTGGAGAGTCGAAACTCGGAAAACAGAGCCAATCGATCGACCCATCCGTTCCCACTAAAGCCGCGGTATGCAGATCGCCGATGAGTCCGTAGTTTTGAATGGGTTGATAAGCCACGTGGCCTCCGCGAGTGTTGCTGCAAATAAGCCTGATTAGTCCGGCAATTTTTCGTACCGGCAATCTCTCAATAAAGATCGAATATTACCGGACAAAGTACAACCTCGGGCAAAAAAACTCGTTCGGGAAAATTCCTGCGCCTTTGAATCCGCTGTTCTGATCAAGATTTGCCGCGCGCGGAACTACACCGGTTTTGTTGTCTCGTGCCGACGGCGCCGGCCGAGACGGCGGAGTAGATTGAGAGTATTTTTCATCGAAACATTTTGTCGGATCGTCCATCTCGGGTCATCAGAATTTGCAGATCATCAGGCGTGTCGATGTCGAACCAGATCGGCAGCTGGCGCGTTTCGATACCGAGATCCGCGAGCTTGGTCACTGTCTGGGTGAAAACCTGGTCGTGGCTCCAGGTCATATTCTCGAACATCGCGGGCATTGGACGATTGAGCCCAACCAAATAGTAGCCGCCATCGCGGCTTGGTCCCAAAACTACGCGCGGCTCGGGACCGTCAAGATAGTCATAGGCCTGAGCAAAATAATCGAGTGGCACAGGCGGCAAGTCGGCGCCGATGAGGACGACGTTTTTATATTCTTTGGCAAAGAGCGCTGAGAAAATATTCTGCATGCGCGCGCCGAGATCGCCCTCGCTCTGGGAAAAAAGCTGGAACGAAGCAGGGGCCAACCGCCGCATCAGCGCTTCTTCGTGCGGCGGCGTAAACGCGACGTAGAGATCGGCAGCCTCGATCGCGCATAGGTGACTCAGTTGGTCCAATAGCAGTGAACGCGCCAGCTCCGCCGCCTCTTCGGCTGATAAATATGGCAGCAAACGAGTCTTGACGGTCCCGGCAATCGGCGCCTTGGCCATGATGGCCAACGCATTAGCGCGTATCGGCATAAAATCGCTTCAGTCGCATGGGCGAAACGCCGGCCAGATAACAAACTTTGAGCGACCACATTTTGAAAATCGTGCGCCAGACACCATCCCGCTCCCAGCGCCGCGCCGACGTGATGACGCGGCTGCGCAGGCAGGCAACGCCGCCGATGCGCTTGAGCGCACGGCAAAAGGCAATGTCCTCCATCAACGGAATGTCTGGGAATCCGCCCATCCGCTCGAAAACTTCGCGCCGAACAAACAGCGCCTGATCGCCGGTGCCGACTTGGGTCACGCGCGAGCGATAATTGATCAACGTTCCGACGATTTTGAGCATCCAGTGCGCGCCTTCCAACTCGACATCGAAACGGCCGCCGAGATAGCGCGAGTCGCTGAGCGCCGCCGCGATATCGTTCAGCGCCGATTGGGGCAACCGGGTATCGGCGTGCAAAAATAGCAGGACCTCGCCGCTCGCGCGGCGGGCGCCGACGTTCATCTGCCGTGCTCTACCGCGTTCTGCATGCATAACGTCGACCGCGAATTCCTTACAAATCTCTAAAGTCCGGTCGCGGCTGCCGCCATCGACCACGATAATTTCGTAAGGCGTAAGGCGGATCAGCGATTGCAACGTCCCCCGGATCGATTGCTCTTCGTTCAGCACAGGAAGGACAACGGAAATATTCATCGTATCGGGACCGCAGCAGCGACCTAGGGCTTCAGATCTGCGCCGTTGAGACGCCAATCAAAATCATGCGTCAGTCCGCCGTTGTACTTTTCCAGTGCGTCGGTTAACTTTGGATTCGCATATTGCTGCCAGTGCTCCATCAAGTCTTCGGCATCGCGGCCGAAGTCTTCCTGAAACCAGACATAGATGCTCGACACCTGCAGCCGGTTTTTTTGAATGTCCACGCCGCGCGGATGATTGATGAATTCACGCGCGCCCTTTTCCAATAGCGCTTCCGTATTCTCGCCCGTAAATGCCAACGGTTGAAGATTGGGGGAACCCAAGGCCGCGGCATTGACCGCATAATGCACGCGATTATCCTTCCAGATCGGCCGGAGGATTCGATGCTCGATGTCATCGAGCGAAAGCTTTTCGCCTTCGACGATAAATAATTTCGCGCCCCACGGCCCCTGCGACAGCAACTCCGGCGAAATGTTGATGGTGCGGATCGATACCACTGGAAAACGCGACAAAACCACATCAATAGTCAGCGCGTTATAAACGTTGATCCAGAAGGCTTTCTGTTCGTTGCGGTTGTAATTGGAAATCGCCACTGCCTGCATCGATCTGAGATAGTCTTGCAAACTCTTGAAATCCTACCGCGGCGACCGCTTGGTACCGAACGCGGTTGATTCCCGATGGGTCCGACACAACGACGAATTTCTTGAGAAAGCCGTCCCACGCGCTGTGATCGATTTTCTGCGCGCTTCCCGGATCATGCTTCTGCCAGCGCGCCCAGAGCTCTGCCTTTTGCGCGCCATGCGCCATTGAATGCCCGAGCAGAACCAAAACTGCAACTCGTGCCCAAATCGAGATGAGCCGCAGTGAAATCGCCTTATTCCTCACCTTTCACCCCTTGCGTTGTTACGAGCGCCGCCACGCCAGCCACTTTTCAAAGATCTTCTTCACCGTCGGCGTCAATTTCGTCTTCATGTACGCATCGCCGATTTTGCGTAGCGCCTCGACTTGAGTCGGATAGGAATGAATTGTCGAAGACAGCACGCCGACACTTTGCTTCGCGACCATCGCCAGCGTCAGCTCGCCAATCATCTCACCGGCATGGCGCGCCACGATCGTGCCGCCGAGAATTTTGCCTGTCTTCTTGTCGTAATGAACTCGCCCAAAGCCTGCGGTTTCACCGTCAAGTACGGCGCGATCGACTTCACTCAGCGTCTGCGTAATTGTCGCCACGTCGAAGCCTGCAGCACGCGCGTCTTTTTCATGGAAACCGACGTGAGCAACTTCCGGGTCGGTATACGTGCACCACGGAATCACCAGATCGGTCACTTTGCGCCGCGCAAAGAATAGCGCGTTGGCAATCACGATACGTGCCATGGCGTCGGCGGCGTGGGTGAATTTGTAGCGCGAGCAGATATCCCCGGCGGCAAAGACACGCCGGTTGGTCGTGCGTAGCCGCTCGTCGACCTCGACGCCGCGCGCCGAGTAGCGAATGCCCGCGGCTTCCAGACCAAGATTTTCGACATTCGGCGTGCGCCCGACCGAAACCAAGATGGCGTCACAAGCGATGGCGAATTGTTGATCAGCGGCGGTTAGCGTCAAAATTTTTGCGCCGTCTCTTATTTCCGCGCGTTGAATGTTGGCGCCGGCGATGATTCGCACGCCATCCTTTTCCATTTGTCGGTGTACGATCTGCGCCGCGTCGCGGTCTTCCCTAGGAAGGATTTCAGCGCCCTCAGTGATCAATGTCACCCCGCTGCCCAAGCGCTGAAAGCACTGCGCCAGCTCGCAGCCGAGCGGCCCGGCACCGATCACCGCCAAGCGGCGCGGTAATTCCGTCAAAGTAAATATCGTCTCGTTGGTATAAAAGCCGGCGTCGCGTAACCCGCTTATCGGCGGTTCCGCGGCGCGCGCGCCGGTGGCGATAACCGCGCGATCAAATTTCAATTGTTGGTCATCGACTTCGATCGCTGCTCGGGCCGACGAATCTACCGTTGCCGATGAATACGTCGACGCCGAGCTGAGTGAAGCGCTCGACGGAATCGTGCGCGCTGATATCGGCGCGCAGTCTGCGCATGCGCGCCATGACGGCGGAAAAATTGATTTCCGCTTCGCCAGGAGGCGTGATTCCGAATTCGCCGCCGCCCCGCGCTTCGCCCGCCGCGCGCGCGGCGCGAATGATGCCTTTTGACGGCACGCAACCGACGTTCAAACAATCGCCGCCCAATAAATTGCGCTCGATGAGCGCGACTCTTGGCGCCCAGCCCGGCGGCGCCCGCCGCGCTCACCAGCCCCGCGGTGCCGCCGCCGATGACGACCAAATTATATTTTTTTGCTGGCATAGGATTGACCCAACCTGATGGACGGCAATTCTCAATCAATTGCTGGTCGTGCGGATCTTCGACCGTCACCATCTTGTCAAAAGGCGTCGGCTCATGATTCTCATCGATGTGCGCTTTGACTGACGCCGCCGCTCTTCTCATGCGCCTGCTCGGCCTCGCGCAGCGCTTTGCGCGCCAGACGCGTAACGACCACGACCATCAAGACGGTTGCCGCCAAACCCACGTATTTTAAAATTTGCTGATAGAAATCGGTGGCTGCGTTCGGTTGCACCTCGAGCGCATCGCGCGCCGCCGCGCCGACGTAGACAAGAAGAAACATCGCCGGCAACATGCCGAGCAAATTCGCCAGGACATAAGCGGCGGTGCGCACGGCCGTCAGACCGAGAAAATAGTTAAGCAGAATGAACGGAAAGATCGGGCTCAACCGGCACAGCAAAACCATTTTGAAACCCTGCTTGCCGATGGCTTCGTCGAGGAAGCGAAACTTGGGATAGGGCGCTGTCCAGAGCATAACTTTTTGCCGCAGAAAAGTGCGCGCCAGAAGAAACGAACAGAGCGCGCCGAGGTTGGCGCCGGCTAGAGCTACAAACAAACCGGTTTTTAACCCGAACAGCGTTCCGGCGCCCAGTGTCACAAAACTGGCCGGAAACAACAGCACCGTAAGTACGACATAACCCAACGCATAAATGGCCGGCCCTATGGCGCCAAGGGAATGCACATACGCTTCGAATTCCGCAAACCAGGCGCGCACGGGCAGGAGGAAACCGGCGATCCCTATTGACGCCAGTAGCGCAACGACGAGGACAGCCTTATGGAGTTTCATGCGGGTCCGCAATGACGGGCGTTAGTTTCACGCCATGAGAGTATGAAATGACCTGGATGGCTGCCACCGGTTTTGGAACCTATTGAACCAGCTCGCCGCCGCAGCTGCTGCCCGACCCGGCGGCGCAGCCGTAGCAGTGATCGCCGACTTGGATAGATCGCTCTCGAACTTGATCGAGGGCCAACGATGCGATGTGAAGCCTGTTGCCGGCGGCGTCAAGAATCGGCATCTCAAGCATCTGGTTGAAGTCGCAGTCGTAGACCGATCCGTCCCAGCCGATGCTGATCAGATTGCGGCACATGACTTGATCCAAAGTTGCGCCGTTGAAGTTGCTTTCGAGCAATTCTTTGTAGCGGTCGTATTCGCCGCGCAGCTTGAGATGAGTCGCGTAGCGCGTAATGGGCATGTTGGTGAGGCAATAGAGATGATTGAACGCGATGCCGAATTGCTCGCGGAGAATCTTTTTATAGTCTTGTTCGAGCTTGTCTTGCCGCGGCGGCAAATGGGGGCCGACGGGATTGTAAACCAGGTTCAGAACCAGATCGCCATCGATTTGGCCGTAGCCGATCTCATTTAAAAGTTGCAACGCTCGAATGCTCGCATCAAAAGTTCCTTTGCCGCGCTGTTTGTCGACATTCTCTTCGGAGTAGCAAGGAAGTGAACAAACCAGCTCGACCTCATTAAGTTTGAAAAACTCCGGCAAATACTCCATGCCGGGCTCAAAGAGTACCGTGAGATTGCAGCGGTCCATGACGTGGCGGCCGAGCTTGCGCGCCGACGCGATTAGATAAGCGAAATCGGAGTGCAGCTCGGGCGCGCCGCCGGTGATATCCAAAGTCGGAATCCCCGTGCGCGCCAGGAAGCGCAGCACCGCCTCGACGTTCTCCCGGCTCATCATCTCTTTGCGCGTCGGACCTGACTCAACGTGGCAATGAATGCAGGCGAGATTGCAATAGCGCCCCAGATTGACTTGCAAAACATCGACGGCGCGCCGGCTCAGGCTACAGCCGTTTGATCGGAGTCTTTCCGCGAACGATTGCATGGAAACTTAAGCGAGACCAGCTGCTCTTATTTTTGCCTTTTTAGTTTTTACTTTTTAATTTTCTACGGGCAGCAATTCGAGTTCGGTCCGCAAGCGCCGCCGGACAATTGCGTGATCTTGAAGTCAACTCCCTTGGTCTCGCGCGGGTGGCGTTTATGATCGCGCGCGCAGTCGAACAGGCCGGCGTTATCCATGGCGACTTCGTCTCGCGGCGGCACGAGGATAAATTGCCCAGAGTACGGCGCCCGCGAATAGAGTCCGAAGGTTTTGTCGCACACCGCCATCCGCACGCCGCGCTCCAGCGTATGGCCGTCGTCGTCCACCACTTGTTTCCACGGGCCGCGGTAAATGACCGCCTGGTTGCGTTCGATGCACGGCCCCTCTTTGCCCTTGTAGGCCGTGACCGTGATGGCGCGAAACTCGATGCCTTCGACGGTCTGGTAAGGTTTCGAACTGAAGTCTTCGATCTGAACGCCGTGGAATTTGGCTTCTTCGAAAGCGCGGAGAAATTCTTCTTCTTGGAAAGCGCCCGAAACGCAGGCGCTCCAAAGATTCGGATCGCGCGCCAAATGATCCGGCACCGGCTCGTCGCTGACGATGTCGGAAATCGCTACCCGTCCGCCGCGCTTGAGCACGCGGTACATTTCCGTGAAGAGCTGCTTCTTGTCTTCGGCCCGAACCAGATTGAGCACGCAGCTCGAAACGACCACGTCGATGGATTCGTCGGCGATCAAAGGCTGCTCCCGGCGCATGCGGCTTTCGAATTCTTCTAAACGCGCCAGGTCGGCGACCGAACGCACTGGATTCTCCTTCAGGTGTTGGTCGAGCAATTCGAGATCGGTCTTTCAAATCTTGAATCTTGCCGCGGCGAAATTCGACGTTGTGATAACCGAGTTTCTCGCCGATCAATCTTTGATATTTGCGCGCGAGTTCCAGCATCGGCGGATTAAAATCGATGCCGATAACTCGTCCTCTTGCACCGACAATTTGCGAAATGATGTAGCAAGCCTTGCCGCTGCCCGATCCTAAATCGACCACCGTTTCGCCTTCGCGAATGTAGCGCGAAGGATCGCCGCAGCCGTAATCTCGTTCAAGGATTTCGTCGGGGATGACGTTCAGAAGAGCCTTGTCGTAGCTCACTGGCAAACAAAGGCAGGCCTCAACTGTCTGCGCGGCGTTGCCGTAGCGCTCGAGCACCGCCGCCTCCATATTACGATGGTTTTCGCTAGATGGTGTTTCGTTCAAAGCGCTGACCGATGAATCATCCATCTTTCCTCCCGGCAACTATGCCCCGATGCTAACCCAATACTAAGCGATTCTCGCTACGCCGGCTCGTCGGCCTGCATCAAGTAAGCTTCGATAAATGGATCGAGATCGCCGTCCAACACGCCGTCGGCGTTGCCGACTTCGACGTTGGTGCGATGGTCCTTGACCATGCGGTACGGAGCAAGCACATAGGAGCGGATCTGGCTGCCCCAGGCGATATCTTTTTTAGTTTTGTGGTAGCTCTCCATTTTCTCTTTCTGCTTTTCGACCTCGAGCTCGTAGAGACGCGACTTCAAGATCTTCATCGCCATCGCCCGGTTCTTGTGCTGTGAGCGCTCGTTCTGGCAGGCGACGACAATGTTCGTGGGAAGATGGGTAAGCCGCACGGCGGAATCCGTCTTATTGACATGCTGCCCGCCGGCGCCGCTGGAGCGGTAGGTATCGACGCGCAAATCGGCTTCGTTGATTTCGATTTTGATATCGTCGTCCACTTCCGGATAGACGAAAACCGAGGCGAATGAAGTATGGCGCCGCGAATTGGCGTCGAAGGGCGATATGCGCACGAGCCGGTGAATACCCGCCTCGGCTTTCAAATAACCATAGGCGTAGTCGCCTTCCACCAAGAAGGTCACGCTTTTAACGCCCGCCTCTTCGCCGGGTTGATATTCGAGAATCTCTTTCCGATAACCGCGCCGATCACACCAGCGCAGATACATGCGCAAGAGTATTTCGGCCCAATCCTGTGCCTCCGTGCCACCCGCGCCGGGATGAAGGTTGACGATCGCATTGCGCCGGTCGTCCGAGCCGCCGAGCAGCTGGGTGAGTTCCGTCTGCGCCAACTCTTTGCTGACCGTAGCGATTTTCGCCGCAGCCTCGTTGAGCGCTTCCTCACTTTTCTCCTCTTGGGCTACGTCGAGGAAAAAACGCGCCTCCTCGAGATCCGAGTGGTGCTTTTCCCAAACACCGATGAGCGTCTTGAGAGCGGATTGTTCCTTGAGAACGACTTGGGCTTTTTCGCCGTCGTTCCAAAAATCGGGCTGTGCCGTGAGTTGGTTTAACTCGTGGATTCGTTTCTGTTTGCTCTCGACGTCAAAGACGCCTCCGCAAAAGATCGAGTCGCTCTTCCAAGTGAGTGAGTTGCTCCGCAGTTTCTTCAAACATCTAAATTCTTTCCACGCGCAAAAATTTTATTAATGCCGATAACAAACGGATTATACCTTTATTAATCCGCGCTCACAAAGCGCGCGATAAAGCTTCTTTTCCACGCGTCCCATGGCCCGGGCATCCTTAGCGGAACGCTCGTGATCATAGCCCAACAGATGGACGATGCCGTGAATCAAAAGCGTCGCCATTTCCAGATCCAGAGAGTGGCGCCGCTCCTTTGCCTGTTGCCGTGCCTTCTCGACCGAAAGAATCACATCGCCGAGTAGGCCGCTCTCCGCCGCCACGGTTCCTTCAATGGGAAACGATAACACATCGGTCGGATAATCTTTATGGCGGTATCTGGCATTGAGTTGCCGCATTTCCGAATTACCGATCAAAGCGAGACTTAACTCAGCTTGGTCTCGGCCGACCAGCTTGAGAATCGCGTCGGCGATTTTCTCGAGCTTGCGGCTCGGGAGCTTTTTGCCGGCGCCCCGGCGCGCGATTTCAACGGGCATCGCTGGATGGTAACGTTTTGCCTGGACGGTTGCGAACGTAGGGGCGACCGGCGGTCGCCTTCACCGCCTACATGAGAGAAGACTGTGACAAACGATTGGTGCGTGATCTTTACGTAGGGAAATGTTTTCTCGAAGGCGCCGACGATCTTGGGAAAATCGGTGAGACCCATGGACGTGTACCAGATGATCTCGCCTTCTTTGCGCGCGCCCTCTTGCTGAGATTATGGATAGTCCTTTAGAGCGTCGTCGACGCCGGCCGAGGGACTCGGCGCCGCGCCGAGCAGCGAAAACCAAGCGCTCACTTGGATCAAGGCAATGAGCCGGTCAATTCGCATAGTTTTCGTCCATCGGTTCGTAAGACAAGGCCAGAGCCGGCCCGCGCGATGTCGTTTTAATTGACTTGCCGGAATCGATTTGATAAAAAATTTTAGCCCGATTCCTAGGAGGATGAGATGACCTATATCATTGCTGAGCCTTGCATCGACGTGAAGGATACCGCTTGCGTTGATGTCTGCCCGGTGGATTGCATCCACCCGACCAAAAACGAGACCGAAGAATTCGAAAAAGAGAAAAAGCTCTACATCGATCCTGAGGAGTGCATCGACTGTGGGGCTTGTGAGCCGGTCTGCCCCGTCGAAGCGATCTTTGAGGAGGCGGCGACTCCGGATAAGTGGAAACAATTCATTCAGATCGACGCCGACTGGTTCAAAAAAAAGAAGGGTTAAGAATCTTAGCCTATCTCATCTGCGCAATTGAACGAAGGGCTGGGGAATACTTCTCCGGCCCTTCGTGTTTTTGGCCCATCCGGTTCGTAACCAGAATGAGATTTTGTCCGCTTGACTTGACTGCACTTCACTCGCTGTTATAGGCAATTTTGTTGAAGGAGACCGCTTTTATGGTTCTCGTCTTGAAAAACGCTCAAATGGAAAACTTACTGCCCATGTCCGAAGAAATCGATGCCATCGAGCAGGCCTTCCGCGAGTTCGGCCAAGGCAAAGCGATGAACGCGCCGCGCGCGCGGCTGCAGAACGCCGTGGAAAGAAGAAGGCGGGCAATATTACTTCAACAACATCATGGGACTGGTGCCGGGCGTCAAGTCCATGGCGTTGAGGATCGATTCGAGCTTTTCCAAGGATGTCGAGGTCGCCGGCAGCAAGCGGCGCGTCTATCCCGGCGATTATATCGGTCTTGTCATGCTCTTC
Source organism: uncultured delta proteobacterium (assembly GCA_963755715.1). Lineage (GTDB taxonomy): Bacteria > Desulfobacterota > Binatia > UBA9968 > UBA9968 > DP-20. Next base: position 8,143 of record CAVWLW010000032.1, on the reverse strand, counting down.
GACATGGACACCTGCGAGATCTTGGCGATGATGGACGACCACTATATTTCGACGATGCGCGTCGCCGCGACCAGCGCCGTCGCCAGCAAATATCTGGCGCGCCAAGACGCCAAGGTCATGGGACTCCTGGGTTCCGGTGAACAAGCCAGAACACAAGTTACGGCACATCTAGTTGTCCGGCCGCTGTCAAAAATCAAAGTTTACAGTCCGACCAAAGCCAATCGTGAGAAATTTGCCCGGGAGATGAGCCAAGAAACCGGAGTCGAAGTTGTGCCCGTGGCATCTGCCGAGGAAGCTGTGCGCGGGAGCGATATCGTGAGCGCTGCGACCAACACGGTCGATCCGGTCGTCGAAGGCCGTTGGCTCGAAGACGGCATGCATGTGACTAGCTTGGTTGGCGGCGACGGTTATCTGCCGCGCAAAGAGCTGGACGACGAAGCGATCAGAAGAGCAAACCTGATTATCGTCGGCTACAAGCCGCAAATTTTTCTCGACAAACAGGCGGAGTTTCACGAGCGGCTCGCGCGCGGCCTGATCAAAGCCGAAGATCTGCACGAGCTCGGCGATCTATTGAATGGCAAATGCCGCGGCCGTCAAGACGACCAAGAGATTACTTTTTTCAAGAACAACACCGGCATGGGCATCCAGTTCGCTGCCACGGCGCGAAAGATGTATGAAAAAGCCAAGGAGAAAGGCATCGGGTCCGAGCTGCCGTTGGATTTGTTCATGACCAAGCGCGGCGATAAGTTGTACTCGCCTTGATTGGATCGGAACAATAAACAATATATGGCCTATGCGTTCCTATTAGTCTTCTTCTTCCTCCAGCTCTGCGCCGTCATTCGCCTTCGGCGCCGAGTCAAACATGATCGACGCCGCAAAAAAGGAAGGCGCCATGGTTTTCTACACCACCATGGACATCCAGAACAGCAAACCGCTGCTCGATGCCTTCAACAAAAAATATCCATTTATCAAAGCCGATCTCGTTCGGCTTGGCGGCACGGCGATGGTCAGCCGGATTCTCACCGAAGCGCAGGCGGGCGCGAGCAAGTTCGATGTTGCCGTCGGCATCTCGCCTTCGCTGACACCGATGCGCGAACGCAATCTGATCGCGCCCTATATGTCGCCCGAATTTGCCAATCTGTACGATGATCTCTACGATGCCAAAGGATATTGGTCGACGGTTTATCTGAACACGCTCGTGCTCGGCTACAACACCAAAGTGATCTCGCGCAACGATCTGCCGAAAACTTACGATGACCTGCTCAAGCCGCAGTACAAGCAAAAATTCATCATCGACATCGAAAATCACGACGTCTTTGTCGCGCTGAGCCAGGAATGGGGCCAGGAAAAAGCGATCAACTATTTCAAAGGCCTGGCCAAGCAGGAGCCGGTGTTTCTGCGCGGCAACACCAACCGGGCCAATTTCGTCAGCGTCGGCGAGCGCTCGATGACCTTCGTCTATGCCCAAGTCATCGAGCGCATGAAGCAAACCGGCGCGCCGGTGGATTGGATTCCGCTGGAGCCGGTCGCGGTTGAATTGAACGTCGCCATGCTGTCGGCCAAGGCGGCGCATCCCAACTCGGCCAAACTGTTTATCGACTATTTGATCTCGAAGGACGGGCAGGAGTTTCTAAAAACCTTTCGCCGCATCGGCCCGCGCAAAGACGTCAAGCCCGACCCGCCGAAACTTTTCGAAGGCTTTCGCCGCCGCGTGGTGACGCCGGACAATTATAAAAACCTGCGCGAAATAACGAAATTACACAACGATGCCCTTGGCATCCGATAGGTGATAGGAGGTCATCATGAGAGAATGGGAAGCATTTGTCCCCGAAGAAGAAAGAAAAATTTACGAGAAGGCCGGCTATAAAGGCAAAGACAAGTTCGGCGTCAACCCGGCTTTAATCATCATCGACGTCATCACCGGTTTCACCGGGACAAAACCGATGCCGGTCATGGATGCGATCGATGAATTTCCGACGAGCTGCGGCCAAGTCGCCTGGGATGCGCTGCCGAAAATCAAGGAATTGCTCCACGCCTGCCGCGACGCCGAAATCCCGGTGATTTATTCCACCAGCGATCCCGATTTCAAAGCCGCCTTCGGCAACGCCACCAAGCGCGGCGTCGACAAAACCGACTTTGAAAAACTCGCGGTTGAATTCCCCGACGATGATCAAGCCTAGCGACAATGAATTCATCGTGCGCAAAGCCCGCGCCAGCGCCTTTTTCGGCACGCATCTGATCACTTATCTCGTGCGCAAGAACATCGATTGTTTGCTTGTCGCCGGCACCAGCACCTGCGGCTGCGTGCGCGGCACCGTGCTCGACGGCTATTCTTACGGCTATCCGGTATTTCCAGTCGAAGAATGCATCTTCGATCGCTCGCGCACCTCGCATTTGGTCAATCTGTTCGAGATGAATGCGAAGTACGCAACCGTGATTCAACTACCCGAAGCGCTGGACTACGTCGGTAAGATAAAAAGACTGGAAGGCCGAAAAGCGATCGCCAGCTGATCAGCCGAAGGAGACGGATATGGCAACCGAAGCGCCGTTCATCGATCAAGAATATTTGGATCGTTATCAACGCGCCCAAGCGCTCATGGAGCGCGATGGTCTCGACGCGCTCGTCGTCTCGGAAAAAAACAACTACTGGTACTTTAGCGGTCTGATCAGTTATCAGCTGGATCACATCCAGCGACCGCAGCTTTGTATTCTTCCTAAAAGCGGCAAACCGCTGCTGCTCGTCTACGGCAACGACAAAGCCAAAGCCAAGGCGCTGCCGTGGGTCGGCGAGGTGCGCGCCTATACCGACGTGCCGTTTCCTCAGGAGATGATCGCCGGCGCTATCAAGGAAATGGGACTGGGCGAAGCCAAACTCGGCTTCGAGCTCGGCGACGATCAACGTTTGGGTATTCCGGTCAATTATCTGTCGGGTCTCACCGAAGCTCTACCAAAAGCGCAGATCAAAGACGGCACTGCGGCGCTCACCGAAATGCGCATCCTTAAAAGCTCGCGGGAAATCGAGTTCCTGCGCAAAGCCTGCGACATTTCCGTCAAAGCCTATGATCGTTGCTTGCCGCTTTTAAAGCCCGGCATGACGCGGCGCGAGATCGCTGATCGCCTCTATATCTCCATGATCGAAGAAGGCGCCCATCCGCGCCATCCCGGGTTTCTAATGCTTAACTCGTCGACCCGTTACGACGAGCGCCGTTATAACAAAGGCGACCGCATGGTCGCCGACTTCGGCGCCTGTTACGAAGGCTACTACGGCGATGTCACGCGCATGACGATCTTCGGCGAACCCACCGACGAACACAAAAAAGATCATGAGACCGCCTGCGATGTTATCCAGCTCTGTTTTGAGTCGATGCAACCGGGCACGCCTATCGCCGAGGTGTCGCGTGTGGCGAACCGGGAATTGGTCAAGCGCGGCTACCAAGCCGTGGACAGCCCAAAACGCATTGGCCACGGCATCGGTATGTCCCGCGCCGAGCCGCCGTCACTCAACGAAGTGGAAACGGAACTCTATCGTCCAGGCATGGTCCTCGCCCTGGAACCCAAAGTGCGCTCGGAAAAAAGCGCCGTCCATCTCGAAGAAGACGTGCTTATTACCGAGAAAGGGCCGGAGTTTCTGACCACGGGCTACCGCGATTTAAGTATTGTTCAATAGCCATGGATGCCCAAGGGATTGTTTATTTATCGAACGAGGACGTAAAAAAAGTTCTCGATCTCGGCCGTGCCATTGAAATCACCGAGCAAGCGCTGCGCGACCACAGCGAAGGGCGCGTGATCTGGTCGACGCCGGAAGATTTAGCGATCAAGCCCGAACAAGGCTGGCAGTCGTGGGTCACTGGCTGCGCCTTGGTCAGCGAGCCGGTAGCCGGCTTTCGCATCCGTTCGATCAAAGCCGCCGGCGGCAGCCGAGATACGTCGCGTCCGCCGCGCGGCCCAAGAAGAATTCTGATTCTCAGCGACCGCGAAGGCGGCGAGATTCGCGCGATCATGGACGAAGACTGGTGCCATGCCGTGCGCACCGCGGCGGCGGCGACAGTCGCCATGCGCGTGCTCGCGCGCAAGGACTCGTCCGTCATGGCGATGCTCGGCGCCGGCGATACCGCCCGCGCCGCCGTGCCGGTAATGGCCAAGGCTTTCGCGTTGAAGGAAATCCGCGTCACCTCGCGTACGCCGGCGTCGCGCGAGAGCTACGCCAAAGAAATCAGCAAAGAATACGGCCTCAATGTGCGCGCGGTGGAATCGACGGAAGCCGCGCTCGATGGCGCGGATCTCGTCGTCTCGGCGACGACCACGTCAACGCCGTTCGTGAAAGATAGCTGGCTCGGCAACGGAATAACGGTTTACTCCATCGGCAAAAACCAGGAGATGGAAAGCGAAGTCTACAAGCACGCCGACAAGTTCGTCGTCGACAGCTGGCTGCACTGCAAGAACAAATCGGACATGCAGCGCATGATCAAAGAGAATTACCTGAGTGAAAAAGATCTCTATGCGGAACTGCCGGAACTGCTCTCGGGCAAAAAGCCCGCGCCGCCAGTCCGACAAAGAGCGCATCTTCATCCGCGCCATCGGTCTCGTCAATCAAGACATCGCGATGGCTAACGCGATTTACCAGAGCGCGCTGGAAAAAGGCATCGGGACGAGGTTGCCGTACTGATTTATAAGGCTAATCGATTTAAGAGCGCGCGCCTTTTCATCCTCAGCCCAGAAAAATTTCAAAGTCGTCACACCTCGCCAACAATCGGTGTTGAAGTTCTTCCGAGAGCGACCTTCACAGCTGCTAAATTCCAATGGTAGACCCTCGATTAAACAGCTCATGGGACCGAGACCGGGAGCGTCAGACCTTGTTCTTGCCGGGCGACTGGGATCCGGCCGGCTTTTTCGACCGCGTGGCTGCGCGCGCCGGTGGCTTTTTCGGAGTCGCCTTTCGCGGCACACGCGCTGCCACAGGTGCAGCGGCCGCGACGCGGCTGCGCAGACGTCTCGGCTTGGTGCTATCGAGGGGCCCGGCCATCGTGTCGGTCGGGATCGGCTCGACATTGAACCGATCCTCCTCGGCCTGTTCTTCCAGCGCGAATCGGTCCTCAGCTTCGACGGGTTGCGTATCCAGCGAGTCTAAGCGCCCGGCTTCGGGTTCAGCTTTCGTCACTTCTTGGGATGGGTCGATCGCGGGCGACGGTCCGGTCTGCTGCAACGCCGGCCCCTTCAACACGCGCAGGCCTCCTCGACGATCCCGCTCGAGTCGCACGAGGCCCTCGCGCTGACCTGCGCGCAGCAGATCGAGCAGCCCCATGAACCCGTATCGCCGCTCGTCGAAGCCGCCCTCGGCGGCTCGTAAAAGCTGCTTGAAATTGCGCAAGTACATCGGCCACCGTGCCGTCGTGGCAGCGGTCAGGATCTGGCCCACCAGACGGACCCCGTCAGCCTGATCGCCCTTCGGCACGACTGGTGCCTCGACCGGGGCGAGCTGGGACGCCTGCACGGCCTCGGCCATCACCGCCCGCGGCTCGGTCTCGGCCTCGGGCGCAGCTCCATGACCTTCGTCGCCCGTCTCTGCGACGGCGACGGGCCGGCTCGCCACGACAGCGGTCGAAGACCCGCTTTCGTCGAAATTTTCGTTCAGCTCAACCATAACGCTTCGACCGGCGTGCTTTAGCTGGACGAGACCCGATTGCGCCACCTTCTCGACGAAATCGAGGAACGACGACGTACCATACGTCCGCTCGGAGAAAGTCGAGTCGAGCTGGAGCAGCGTGCTCTTGAGCAGGCCGATCTGCGGCGAGACTTCGCGCTCGGACAGGATCTTCAGCGCGCGCCGCACAATGGGGAACGCCTGCGCGATGGGCGCGGAGGCGGCGGGCACTGCCGGACGGCCGCTCCTGGCGACCGAGCGGCGGCCTCCCGTCAGGTTCTCATAGGCGATGAACTCGTGGCAGTTGCGCTGGAGGATAGTGCTGGTGAACGCTCGGCCGCCGACGACGAACACTTTCTTATCGTATTGCTTGAGCTTTTCGACAAGCGAGAGGAAGTCGCTGTCGCCGCCGACGATCACGTACGCGTTGATATGCGGGTGCGTGAAGGCCATTTCGAGGGCATCGAGCGCCAGGTTGATGTCGGCGCCGTTCTTGTCGCCGCCGGGCGTGAGGTTGCGCTGTACCAGGCGGATGGCGTGCTGCGTGAGGTGCCGGCTGTATTCGCCCGCGCGCGTCCAGTCGGCGTAGGCGATCTTGGTGACCACCTCGCCGCGCTCCTTTAAGGCGTCGAGGATGGCGCCGACGTCGAAATTCTCACCAAGCGTCGATTTGACGCCAATCTCGACGTTGTCGAAGTCGATGAACACCGCGATGTTGAGACGGTCCTGATTGGGCAAGGGAACTTCCTTTCGAGCTTCTACTCTGCCGACAGCTGCCATTTCCGCCCCGCCCGGCCACCCGGTGCGATGTATCGAAAATTTAAGCCACCTGCGTTCTGAACGAAAATTTAACGCTCAACGAGCGAGGATGTCAATCGTCAGAGAGTTGACTGAAATTCGCGGAGAGAGTCACGCGGTCTGGCCGCCACTTGGAAGATCAGGACGTTGCCGAATTCGAGTTTAAAAAGCTCCAATCTTGAAAGAGGTTAGTGCTCATCTCGTTTGAAGATGGAAGCGTCCTTGGCGATGAAAATGGGCAAAGAATCAAATAGCAAACAACCAAATCCCAACATTATACCCGTGCCGAAAACCGTGGGCGTGACGATGGCGCGAGCCGGCGGGTGGTGGAGCTTTGCGGCGCCGTGACGCCTAGCGGTTGGCATTCAGCGGGGTCCGTACTCGACGGGATCGGACGAATGACAGCGGGACAAATCGCTGTGGCGGCCCATAATCGAGCGCTAGATGTCAAGATTCAAGACTGGGATTGTCCTATCAACGCTGGTGATCCGAGAAACAGGTCGAGTGCCGCTTGACAGCAAGAGTAAAGACTTGACCCTCTACTCTCTCTCCTTCCATCCATAAAGGCGACACTTATCCACAATTTTTTATTGACCGCCTCTAAACGACTACGGTAGGATTACGACAAGATGTCGCTTTCCTACATCAAGTGCGACACCCTACCTTACCAATGGAGTGGCTAAACACGCTGATCAAGAAGCTCCCCACGCTTAAAGGCATCGGCGACTTCTTCTACGTCGCGACCCATTGGAGCACCATCTCAGCCGAACGTGATGAGTATCGCCGGCAAATCAAAGATCGTGAAGAATGGCACCAGTCTTACAAAACGAACGTAGAAGCAATTCACGACATTGAAAAGAAGAGAATCGAAGCGGAGACTCAGGAGACTCAGCAGCAAATCGATACGATTGCAGCTCAGGTGGGACAGAATAATGAAAAGCTAATATTCATTCGCGAAGGTCTCGAAGAAATTGCCGACTCGATCGAAGAATTGAGGAACTCAAATCTTCAAGGGGCTATTCGACTAGCCATTGTGTATTATTGTGATCCTCTCCTTTGGGACGTTGAACGTATACGCCTTCCACCCGCGTTGTTAAAACCCGTAGAGCAGATAATGGGTATGTTGGGGCAGAGGCTTCGGAACCTCTCGGCAGACCAGACGTTACGCGAGACTTTACTCGAGTCGCTGCCTCTATCCGTCAACCGAAATAAAAAAACATGACCTACAGTACAAACGCGAACGCTCTCAATCGAAGAAGCCGACCGTCTCTTTGCGGTCGCCCACACCCTTCAGGAAAAACTTTGCGTTTATGGGCTGCTTGAGACCAAACTCCGATTTCCGAGCTCGCCGGCCTCAACAAGGAGCAGATAGAAAACGTGCCGGTCGCGTGAAAAAAAATCACTACTGTAGCGATCATTGTAAGGGATTGTAACCATTTCTCCCCAGTTCTCACTGGAAACAGTTATTCAGTGTTTCCGTAAACCATTGAAAAGGAAAAAACTGGAGCCACCCGCCGGAGTCGAACCGGCGACCTACTGATTACGAAAAACAAAAACTCGCTTCCCAATAAGTCGGAACCAGAAAAACCGCAGAAAAAACAAGGCTCATAGATTAGTAGACCCCCGTTCTTATGATTTCGCCGAGTTAATGTGGAAACAAAATGGAAACAATCGAGCAGACTTTTAATGCATTTAATTCTCATT
>CAVWLW010000031.1:0-30033 GCA_963755715.1 uncultured delta proteobacterium | reverse complement strand
CCAAGAAATGGCTGCAAATCGATCGACATGGCGAAGCGCAGGGCATCTGGATGGTGGTAAGAGATAACACGAATGAAAAGCAAAGCGACGGCGACGACGCTGTGTATCAGCACGCAATCTCGCTCTTGGAGAAGCGGCTAAGTTATCAATCCGTTTCAGTCAATGCCCCCGTGGGTATCTTGACGATCGACAAATCGGCGCGGATCGACTCGACGAACACGGCGATCGGAGTATTGTTGGGTTAGAGGCTGGCACTTTAATCGGCAAGCAACTTGCCGAGTTCGTGACGAGCCCGACGGGACAACCGATTCAGATTGGGGCCGGACAAGCCCAGACCGGCGTGGCCCGATGCCGCAACGGGAAAATCTTGCCCGTGCAAGTAACCTTCAGCGAGCTTCGAACCGGAGGCCAAGTGCTTCATGCTTGCTTTCTTCGGGACCTCGCCGGTGATCTGCACCTTCGCGAAGCGCTTCAAAGCGCGCAGGACAAACTGGAACTTCGCGTGCGCGAGGGAACAGAAGAAATCACCCGCTTAACCGATGCCCTGCGGACGGAAATGAGCGAGCGAACCTGGGCGCAGGAGCAATTTCAAGTCGCGGTGGAATCGGTTCCCAACGGGATTTTGATCGTCGATCAATCGGGAACCATCACGCTGGTCAACCCGTACCTGGAGCAGCTTTTTGGCTATACTCGGGACGAGTTGATCGGGCAGCCGATCGACGTGTTGGTTCCCGAACGGCTACGCAATAAATTTCCCAACCAGCGTGAAAATTTTTTCGCCAGTCCGAGCGTAAAGTGGCTGGGACGCCGCCAGGAATGGTACGGCTTGCGCAAGGACGATTCTGAATTTTCCGTCGAAATCGGCTTAAATCCGATCCACACTCAGCACGGCGATGGCGTTCTCATGTCGATCGTTGACATTACCGAGCGCAAGCGCGTCGAAGCCGAGCTCCGGCGCACCGCATTCCACGATAGCTTGACCGGTTTGCCCAATCGCACTCTGTTTCTCGACAATCTGCTTCGGCTCAACGCCGCGGCCAAACGCTACGGGCATCGCCCCTTTGCCTTGCTTTTTTTGGATTTGGACCGATTCAAAGTAATCAATGACAGCCTCGGACACTCAGTCGGCGATAAACTGTTGATCGAGGTGGCGCAGCGCCTAGTCGAATGCACGCGCGAGGAGGACACAGTGGCGCATCTGAGCGGCGATGAGTTCGCTATCTTGCTTGAGCAAGTGCGCGGCCCCGAAGACGCCGTGCGTGTCGCCACCCGAGTGCTCGAGCGTTTAGTCGATCCGGTCCTGCTGGATGATAACGATGTGTCGATCAGCGGAAGCATTGGCATCGCACTTAGTCTGACCGGCGATCACAGCCCCGAAGACTTGTTGCGTGATGCGGATATGGCAATGTACCAGGCCAAGGCGCGCGGCTTGGGCTATCAGATCTTTGATGCCAAGACACATGCGCGTGCGCTGGAGCGGATGCACTTGGAAATCGACATGAAGCGAGCCATCGAACGCAAGCAGATTCAGCTTCACTACCAACCGATCATATCGCTGGAAACGGGTCACCTTGCGGGGTTTGAAGCGCTAGCTCGCTGGAATCACAATGGAAGAGGCGCAATTTCCCCGGCGCAGTTCATCCCGCTTGCGGAAGAAACCGGACTGGTCGGCCAGTTGAGCCATTCGCTGTTCAGAGAAGCTTGCGAACAAATGCGTCACTGGCGCGAACAATTTCCTCTGCAGCAAGACTGCTTCATCAGCGTCAATGTGTCCAGCAAGCAAGTCTCGCACGGCGGCCTTATCGACGAGCTCGACCAGGTGCTGGAGGAGAGCGGATTGGAGCCGCAGTATCTGCGCCTCGAAATCACCGAAACGGCACTGGTCGAAAACACGCGCGCCGCCTCGCACACGCTGGCCCAACTAAAAAAGCGCAGGATCAAGCTCTGCCTGGATGATTTCGGCAAGGGCTTTTCGTCGCTCAATTATCTCCATCGATTTCCCATCGACGTCTTGAAGATCGACCGCTCGTTTGTGCGCCGATTAGGAGCAAATCATGGCAATGACCATCACAAAAAGCGTCCCTACGAAATCGTCCGCACGATTGTCGCTCTCGCCCAAATTCTCGGCATGCAAGTCGTCGCCGAAGGGGTAGAGGTTTCCGATCAATTAAACGTTTTGAAAGATCTCGGTTGTGAGTTCGGACAAGGCTTTCTTTTCTCGGCCGCGGTCGAGGCGACTGATGCGGTGCGTTTTTTCGAAACCGATTTGTCGCTGTTACAAATGAATGCGCATTGAGCCGAGCTTCGGGGCGAATCGTTCGCCTGCGCCGACGACGGTAGTGCCGCAATTTGGCATGCGGCTCAGCCGACGATCGTGACCGCGTAGTCCTTCGCTGCAGAAACAGTCGAGACATAGCCGCGCCGCAAATCGCGTTCGATGAGCTCGCGCGACCGCTCCGACGGCGGACCGTAGCCGCCACCACCACCGGTTTCGACGATGATTTGGTCGCCGGGCTGAAGCGGATAACCTTTGCTCTTGTAAATGATCTCTGTCTCGCCTGATTTTTTTATCACGGTAATCTGACCCGCCTTGCCTTCCTTGCCACCCTGCACACCCCAGGGCGGATACTTCACGCGATCGAACATCGCCTGCAAGTCGCAGGCACCGAGGATCAGATAGCGCTTGCGAAAGCCGAGACCGCCGCGAAACTTTCCCGCTCCGGCGGAATCTTCACGCAGACTAAACTCAACGAGACGATAGGGATACATCGATTCCTGCAGCTCGACCGGAATAATGCGCGTGTCGCCATGCGCCATCGTGCGAAACGGTCCGGCGCCGTCGTGGCTCGCGCAGGCACCCCAGCCGCCGTGGCCGCTGTCATGGCAATCGAACAGCGTGCCGTTGTCGCGTTTGCCGCGAAAGCGTACGCCAGAAAACGTTCCAAAGTGCGCGCCGGTGACGCGCTCGGGCAACGCTTTCTCCAAGGCTTTAATAATCGCATCGATCACCGTCGGAAAAGGCTGCGAATAATTGCCCATGGGCGCGGTCGGATGAGCGCTAAGAATCTTCCCTTCCGGCAAAATTAATTTTAACGGCCGAAACGTCCCTTCGTTGGCCGGCTCGTCGTGAGCGACCAAATACTTGAATGCGACCCGTGCCGTGGTTCGCCCGCCGCCGTAGTAGCCGGAATTGATGCAGCCGCGCACCTGCTCAGCGATATCGGAATAGTCGATGGTCATTTCGTCGCCGGCGACGATGACTTTGACACGGATCGGCAGCGCTTCATCCGACTCGCCGTCGTTATCGAAAAACGTTTCGTAGCTGTATTCGCCGTCAGGGATCGCGCGGATACGCGCCCGCGCCGCCGCTTCACTCTGATCGAGCATGGTTTTCACCGCGCCGAAAAAGGTCTCGACACCGTACTTGTCGGCCAGGGCTTGCGTAAGGTCGCGTCCGAGAAAGCAGCCCGCGTGCTGCGCCGCGATGTCGCCGAGCAGCTCGATCGGAAAGCGCGTGTTGTTTTCGATGATACGATAGACTTCTTGAATCGGCTCGCCTTTCGACCAGAGCTTTATCGAACGCAGTTGCAAGCCTTCCATGAAAATGTCGCTGGAGCGCGGCGTGATGCCACCGATGTCGATCCAATGCACGTTGATCGCGAAAAACCCGATCAGCGTAGTCAAATCGGCGCCGGCGTAAATCGGCGTGTACATCACCGTGTTGTTCAAATGCTGGCCCTGAATCGCCGCGTGATTGCATACGACCACGTCACCGTAGTGCAAACGGTCGCGTCCGTAGACGGCCAGCCCATCGCGCACGGCCATGCCGACCGAGTCGGCGACGAACACCGGCATGCCGCCGGTGCACTGCGCGATCAACTCGCCATCCGCGCCGACGAGTCCGACGGCAAAGTCTTTGTATTCGTAGATGTACGGGCTGAAGGCCGTGCGCGAAATATTCGCGTCGATCTGATCAGTGATCGAGACGATGCCATGACGGATCACTTCGAGGGTGATCGGATCGACGGAGTGGTTTTGCCGGATGGGCTGTGGCTGTGAATTCATTAAAATTTCAGACCTCTGTACCTGTACTCCACATGGACAAATTCATTTCGCCGCGCATTGAATTCTAATCTCCCGCAGTTGGCCGATCTCGAAACGATCGCCGGGCCAAACCACCGTTGTCGAACCGTACTCTTCGACCACCGCCGGACCCGCGGCGCTGAAGCCCGGCTCCAAGGCATCCCGGTGATAGATTTCAGCGTCCACCCATCCACCTGCGCTTCCGATATAGACTTTGCGTTTCTGCGCCGGCTCCGATTTTGCTGCCGCGCGCGGCAAACGAGCAATATCCGGTTGTTTCAAGCGAGCAAACGCCGACAGATGCAGCGCTTGAAATTCCGCCGGCGCCTTGGCATCGGCGTGGCCGTAGCGCCGCTTGTAGTCGCGCTCGAAGGCCGCGCGAATCTCTTCGACATCTTTCAAACCCGAAACCGGCACTTTGATGTTGTGTCGCTGGCCACGGTAGCGCATCTCGGCATGGTGCTCGAAGAAGACATCGCCGGTGCCGAATTCCGTCGCCAGCGAGGCCGACGCTTCACTTTCCATCGCCCGATAAATCTCGGCCATCGCCGGCACGGTCTTGTCGCTGAGAATTCCGACGAAGGTCTTCGAGGTATCGATGCGCGCATCGGCCAGAAGCATACCGATCGCCGAGAAATTACCCGGTTCCGGTGGAATCACGACGGTCGGAATCGACAGTTCATGGGCCAGTGCGCTGGAGTGCAGCGGTCCGCCACCGCCGTAGGTGAAAAGTACAAAATCGCGCGGGTCGAGGCCGTGCTCGACGGAGATCTTTCGAATCGCGCCGGCCATAATCACCGCGGCGATGGAAATAATCCCGTCGGCCATTTGAATCATGCCGCTCTCGCCGCCGTAACCGAGCGGCGCGGCGATGCGCTCCGCGACCGCGCGCTTCGCCGCGTTCAGGTCCAGTTGCATTTCGCCGCCGAGAAAATTTCCCGGATTGAGCCGTCCAAGAACTAGATTCGCATCGGTAATCGTCGGCTCCGTGCCGCCGCGGCCATAGCATACCGGGCCGGGCATCGAGCCCGCGCTTTGCGGTCCGACGTGCAAGCGGTTTTGCGAATCGATCCATGCGATCGAACCGCCGCCCGAACCGACTTCGACGATGTCGATCACGGCCGACTTGATCGGAAAACCTTTGACGTAGCCGTTGGCGTAATAAAGCGAATTCACCGAGAAGCGGCCGTTCTCGACCAGCGCGCACTTGGCGGTCGTACCGCCCATATCGAAAGCGACGACGTTCTTAAATCCCAACTTCTCCGCGTAGGCGCTGGCGCCGATGCAACCGCCGATGGGACCGGACTCGACCAGGCCGATGGGCTGGCGACAAGTGCGGTCGGTGGATAGCAAGCCGCCGTTGGAACCCATCATGAAGAGCGAACCCCGAAAGCCTTGGCTCTTGAGATCATTATCAAGCCGCCGAATGTAGGTGCTCACTTGCGGCCCGACGTAGGCGTTGGCCGCTGCCGTCGAGCAACGCTCGTACTCATACCACTCGCGGGTCAAATCCGTGCTGAAAGTAACATAAGTATCCGGCAGAAATTCTTTGAGCTTCTCGGCGGCGGCTTCTTCGTGGGCCGGGTTGATATAAGAATTCATGAAAAAAACCGCCACTGACTCGACGCCAAGTTTTTTGATTTCGTCGGCAAGTTTTTTCAACGCGGCGGTATCGAGCGGCGTGACCACTTCGCCTTTGCTGTCCATCCGCTCGGCGACTTCGAAGCGCAGCTCGCGCGGAATCAAGAGGCTCGTCGCGCTGGTAATGCAGATCGAACGGATCGGGCCGGTTACCGCGGGCAATTTCGAGAATGTCGCGAAACCCTTTGCTCGTCACCAGCGCCGTCTTTGCGCCTTTGCGCTGAATCAGCGAATTGATGACCAGCGTCGTGCCGTGATTGACCAGCGAAGCTTCAGCCGGTTTGATCTTGGCTTTGTTGAAACAGTCGAGAATTCCCTCGACCAAATTATCGTAGGTGGTCGGGCTCTTCGAATAAACGACTCTATGGGTTTCGTGATCGAAGGCGACTAAATCGGTAAAAGTACCGCCGATATCGACGGCGATGGCGTAGGACATTGAATGTTCAAAAAGGATAAAGGATGAGGGATGAAGGATAAAAGCTGTTTAGTCCTCATTCATCCTTCCGCCTTTATCCTTTATCCTTTCTTCTGGATGCTTTGCCGTCTGCGTCGATAACGACGCCGTAATCGTCGCGCGCGCTTTCTGGCGAGACAAAGCCTCGAATCACGTCGCGCTGGACCAACTCGACAGGGCGCTCACGCGGATCGCCATAACCGCCGCCACCACCGGTGGCCATGCGCACGCGATCGCCGGCTTGCAAAGGACGGTTTTCAGTTTTGTAAAGCAGCTCGGGCTCTGCATCGCCATTCTTATAGATCAGCACCTGACCGGACTTCGCTTCCTTCGCGCCTTGCACTCCCCAGGGCGGACAGCCGATGCGGTCGAAGTTGGCCCACAGCTCGGCGGGAGCGAGCAGCACATATTGTTTTTCGAATCCCAATCCACCGCGCCATTTGCCCGCGCCGCCGGAATCTTGCCGCAATCGGAACTCTTCGACGCGGAACGGATACATCGATTCTTGCAGCTCAATGGGAATCAAACGCGTGTCGCCATGCGCCATGGTGCGAAACGGCCCCGCGCCGTCATGGGTTGCGCATGCGCCCCAGCCGCCGTGGCCGCTGTCGTTGGCTTTGAACACCGCGCCGGTATCCATGCGTTTGCCGGCGAAGCTCAGCGAAGAAAATGTCCCGAAGTGCGCGCCGGTCACGCGCTCAGGCAAAGCCGGCTCCAGCGCTTTGATGATGCAGTCGATGACGGTCGGGAAAGGAATACTGTAAAGGCCCATCGCCGCGGTCGCCTCGGCGCTGATCAACTTACCTTCCGGCAAGATCATCTTTACCGGCCGGAAGGTTCCTTCGTTGGCCGGCTCGTCGGTGGCGATCAGATATTTAAAAGCGACCCGCACGCAGGTCCGTCCCCCGCCGTAGAACCCGGAATTGATGCAGCCTTTGACTTGATCCGACATGTCGGAGAAATCGACGGTCATCTCGTCGCCAGCGATGATCACCTTCACTCTGATCGGAATCTTCTCATCGCGCACGCCGTCATTATCGAGAAACGCCTCATGCTGATAAACGCCGTCCGGTATCGCGCGGATTTTTTCTCGCGTCGCGGCCTCGCACTGATCGAGAATCGTCTCGAGGGCTTCGAAAAACACTTTGATGCCGTATTTATCGGCCATGGCCTGAGTCAAATCGCGCCCCAAGAGACACCCGCCGAGCTGTGCTTCGATGTCGCCGAGCAATTCCAAGGGAAAGCGCGTGTTGTTTTCGATGATGCGGTAGACTTCTTCGATGGGCTCGCCCTTCGACAAGATTTTAATCGAGCGCAGCTGCAGTCCTTCCATGAAAATATCGGTGGAAGAGTAAGACACCGATCCGATCGCCGAACCGCCGATGTCGATCCAGTGGCAATTGATGGAAAAAAAACCGATCAGATCGTCGCCCTTCGCGCCCGCAAATACCGGCGTATACATGACGGTATTATTTAAGTGTTGGCCTTGCACCGCGGCGTGGTTGCAGACGATGACGTCGCCCTTGTGGAGATTTTCCCGGCCGTAGATTTCCAAACCGTCCTTCACCGCCATGCCCACCGAATCGGCGACGAACACCGGCATGCCGCCGGTGGATTGAGCAAGTAATTCCCCGGCAGCGCCGACGAAACCGACGGCATAATCCTTATACTCGTAGATATACGGGCTGAACGCCGTGCGCGTCATGTTGGCGTCGATTTGGTCGCAGACGGAAATGATGCCGTGGCGAATCACTTCCAAGGTGATGGGATCGATTTGCGGTTTTTCGGAGCCTTTCGGCGCGGCGACCTGATTCATAGCATCCCGTTTTTTCCTTGCGGCAATTTTGCGATCCTTTCAAGGAACCAAAATGTTGTCAAGCATAGGCGGCACTACACCTTGACACCGGCGAAAGCGGTTAGATATAGACCACAATGGTTTTCCCGGAGGCATTATGAATTTTTGCCGGTTGATCAGTCTGCTGATTATAACGCTCTTGGCGGTCGCCGAACCAATCCTCGCCGCGCAATGGTCGCCGTCCCTTTCGACGGTGATTCAAGACGCAAACAAGGAAGGCAAGCTCAAGCTCATGTGGGGCGAGGGAACTTTGGGCGGCACCAAAGGCGCTGCGAAGTTCGAGACGATGATGAACAAGATGTTTGGCACGAACATCAAAATCGGCTTTACTCCCGGAGCCGCGATGCCGCAGATGGGCAGCCAGATCGCGGCCGAATATGCCGCCGGGCAATCCGCCGCGTCGGATGTCTATATCGGCGCAGACAGCTACCTCGCTCCGCTGGTAAAACACAAACTGTTCCACGAGGTCGATTGGCCGAAATTGCTGCCAGGCCGGATCACCAACGAGATGGTCGAAGGCGGGCGCACGAGCTTGAGAGTTTATACGGGATTGCCCGGCATCCCCTACAATACGCGGCGAACGCCCAAAACCGAGGCTCCCAAATCGCTCAAGGACATGCTTAAGCCCCAATGGAAAGGGAAAATAGCTTCTACCCCTTATGTCACGAGCTTGAACATACTCGCGGCCAAGGAGATGTGGGGCAAGGAAGCGGCGCTTGAATACGTCCGGCAATTGTCGAAGCAAGTCGTCGGCCTGATTCGCTGCAACGAGATCGAGCGGGTCGCGTCCGGCGAGTTTCTCGCCTTTGTCATGGATTGTTCCGGCTCCCAGACTTTTGAGGCCCAAGCTCACGGCTCTCCCGTGGAACACGTTATCCCGGTCGATGGCGCGATGCTCCGCCATCGCATGCTGACGGTTCCCAAGAACGCCGAACATCCGAACGCCGCCAAGCTTTTCACTACGTTCATGCTAACCAAAGAGGCGCAGAAGCAGCTCTGGGACAGCGATTTCTCCGACATGTACATGTTTCCCGAGTCACAAATGGGTCAAAGGGTGAGACGAGCGGAAAAACAAGGCGCAAAATTTTTCGTGCCGACGGTCGATTGGGTCGCCGCCAATCCGGAGATCGATGCGATTTCCGAAGAGATGGTAAAAATCATGACGCAAAAGTGACGGCGCATAGCGCTGTCATCCCGAGCGTTAGCGAGGGATCTATCTTCATCGCACAGCGCTGTCATCCCGAGTGAAGCGAGGGATCTCGATACTCCAACCGTCGCTGAGCGTACAGGATTTCTCACCTTTCGGCTCGTCAATTGACACGGGACAACAGGAGACCGTATGAGAAAATCATTAGCGCTCTATTTAGTCGTATTCAGTCCTATTATCCGTTAGCGCTCGATTCGGCTAATGCCGCCCAGCCGCAGGGGTCGCCCGCGCTTTCGGCCGTGATCCAGGAAGCCAACAAAGAAGGCAAGCTCAAATTAAGCTGGGGCGAGGGCACGTTGGGCGGCACCAAACGCATGGCGCTGTACGAGCAACTGATGAACAAGATGTTCGGCAGCAACGTCAAGATCGGCTTCACGCCGGGGCCGTCGATGCCGGCGATGGGCAGTCAGATCGCCACCGAACTTGCTGCCGGTCAACCGGCGGCCAGCGATGTTTACATCGGCGCCGAAAGCTACCTCGTGCCTCTGGTCAAGCGGAAAATTTTTCTCGAAGTCGAATGGCCGAAACTGATGCCCGGCCGGATCACCGCGCCAATGGTCGAAGGCGACGGCCAAAGTCTGAGAGTCTTTTCTGGATTGCCGGGCACGCCCTACAACAAAATCCGCGTGCCGAAAAACGACACGCCCAAAACGCTCAAAGATTTCTTGAAACCATTTTGGAAAGGCAAGATCGCCTCCACGCCCTACGTCACCGGCTTGAACCTGCTCGCTGCGAAAGAACTGTGGGGAAGGGAAGCGGCGCTGGATTACGTCAAGCAGTTTTCCAAACAGGTATCGGGCCTGATTCGTTGCAACGAAATGGATCGCGTCGTCACCGGAGAGTTTCTCGCGCTGGTGATGGATTGCAACGGCGCGCGCACCTTTGAGTTGCAAGCTCAAAGCGCGCCGCTGGAGCATGTGATCCCGTCCGACGGCGCGATGATCCGCCATTTCTATCTAAACATTCCCAAGAACGCCGAGCACCCCAACGCCGCGAAGCTTTTCACATCCTTTTTGCTCACCAAAGAAGCGCAAAAACTGCTCTGGGAAAGCGACTTTTCCGACCTCTACATGTTTCCTGAGTCCCAGTTGGGGCAGAAGGTCCGACATCTCGAGAAGCAGGGTGTGAAATTTTTCGTGCCGACCCTGGAGTGGGTAGCTAACAATCCTGACATAGAAAAAATTTCCGAAGAGATGGTAAAGATCGTCACGCAGAAATGATCGGGCATGAACCGTCATGCCAAGAGCTGCAAGTCCTTCGCCTGGGCTCAGGATCCCAAATTCCATGCGAGGGATCTCGTCTTCTCGCCACGGCCGTAGGGAGACGGAAAGATTTCTCGCCTGCGCTCGGCTCCGGCTCGCAAATGACACCGAAAGACTCACCGCTGTTGCTCCCCTGATGCCGCCATGAGTTTGTCTGATTCAATCCGCCTGTATGCTTTTTTTCCTCGCATAGTTTCACGGCGGCTGGGTCAAGCCGATCCCTGGGCGTGGTTGATGGTCGGGGTTGCGTCGTTTTTTAGTCTGTTGATTCTCGCCCCTCTGGTGGTGGTTTTCTGGCTGAGTTTTTTCGAAGGCTCCTTGCTCGATCCAGTTATTCGCTATTCCTTCAACAACTACGTCAAAGTTTTCACTGAGCCGTTTACTTATAAAGTCCTCTGGAACACCGCCGGCTTCTCGCTCATCGCGCTTGCGGTTTCGTTCTTGTTCGGTCTGCCGGCCGCATGGTTGGTCGAGCGCACCGACTTTCCGGGGAGAACACTATTGCTGACGCTCATGACCGTGGGCTTGCTGATACCCGGCTTCGCCGTGGCGATGGGCTGGCTGTTCTTGCTTCATCCGCGCATCGGTATCGTCAACCAATTTCTACAAGATATGTTTGGCTTCGCCGATGCGCCGCTCAGCATCACGACGATCACCGGCATGGGTTGGGTGCAGGGGCTCAATCTCACGCCGGTGGCATTTATCATGACTGCCGGCGCCTTTCGCGCCATGGATCCCAAGCTCGAAGAAGCCGCGGAAGCCAGCGGCGCGAGCACCGCGAGAATCATCTGGAGCGTAACGGTTCCGCTCATCTGGCCAGGAATCCTCGCAGCGGGAATCTATATTTTTACTGTCGGACTTTCGGCCTTCGACGTGCCGGCGATCATCGGCTGGTCCAACCGCATTTTTACTTTCAGCACCTACATGTACCTGATGGTCAGCCCCCAGGAAGGTCTGCCGCGCTATGGCTTGAGTGCGACTTTCAGCATCATCGGCATCGTTCTCGCCGCGGTTCTCGGCTGGTGGTACGCACAGGTGCAAAAGCGCAGTCACCAGTATGAAGTGATCACCGGCAAAGCCTATCAGCCGAAGATCGTAAAGCTTGGCAACCGGGCGATCCTAGCTTGGCTGTTTGTCGGTATTTATCTATTTCTAAGCAAGTTGATACCGCTGGCCATGCTCCTGTGGGCGTCGTTGCTAAAATATTTCGAGATGCCTTCCGTGGACGCCTTCTCGAAGAACCTCGCTGCAAAACTACGTGGGTTTGCCTTGGGAGCTGGTGCTGCGCGGCGCCGGCAATACCTCGATCCTAATGCTGTTGACACCGACAATCACCGTCATCGTCAGCGTGATCTTCGCTTGGGTCGTGCTGCGCTCGCGCATCCGCGGACGTTTTCTGTTCGACTTCTTCGCCTTCTTGCCCCACGCCGTGCCCAACATCATCTTCGCCATTGGCGCGGTCTTGCTCGCGCTCTTCGTTCTGCGCGGCTTTATTCCGCTCTACGGGACGATCTGGCTTCTGCTCCTGCTCTATATCATCGTGCGCCTGAGCTACGGCACACGCATGATGAACAGCTCGCTGATTCAGATCCATCACGAGCTCGAAGAGGCCGCCTACGTTAGCGGCGGCAGCACCTGGAACGTCGTGCGGCGCATTCTCGTGCCGATCTTAACCCCGCCGATTCTTTACGGCTGGCTGTGGATCGCGCTGCTCACCTACCGCGAGCTCACACTCGCCGTCTTGCTGTCCCGCGCGGAAAACACCACGTTGCCCGTGGTTGTCTGGAGCATCTGGCTCAACGGCGGCTTCGGCCAGGCGGCGGCATTGACGACGGTCATGCTTTGCATTTTAGTGCCGATCATCGCGCTCTACTGGTTTGTCGCCCATCGTTCGGGCATCGGCCCGCGCGCGCTGTGAGCGATCGTTGGCAGTCTTGTAAGAACAAGGAACAACACATGGCGAAGCGAAAGAAATTTATCGAGTTGACAATCATTCTGTCTACCCTCTTGTTGCTGGCTTTGAACGGATTCGCCCAAGAGCGCCGTGTCAAATTGAGAATCTCCAACGCCGGTTTTACCATCACCGCCCTGCCGCTTCTCGCCGCCAAGGACTGGGGACTATTCACCGCCAACGGACTGGATATGGAAGTCATCCTCATGCAGTCTTCGCTTGGTGCCGGCGGCCCTGACTCAAGGCGACATCGATTTTCAAGCCGGCGTCGGCCCCGCTTCCGTCAATGCCACCATGACCGGTTTTGCGACCCGCGCCATCTGGTTTTCTTCCGACCGCATTTCCTATTGGTTGATGGCCAAACCCCAGTTCAAAACTCTCGACAAGTCTGAAAGCGAAGAAAGTTGCCATCACCGGGCTTGGGCGGCACGGTTCACGTCGCATTTCAACATGGCGCTGGAAAAAGCTCGGCGTGAATCCCAAAGATTTTGTCTCTGGTCTCGATCGCCGGGCAACAAATCCAACAGCTCATTTCCTTGGAATCGGGCTACGTCGACGCGGCGCTGCTCTCGCCGCCGGTGACTTTCGGCGCGCAGAAAAAAGGCTTCAACAAGGTCTTGGACGTCGGCGCCATGGTCGACATGCCCGGCGGCGGCCTTACCGCGCTGGCTAAAACAATCCAAGAGCGGCCTGTCGGAAACCAAACGAGTCATCCGCTCGCTGCAACAAGCCAAAGAAGAAATCAGAAAATCCAAGCCGAAAACCCTCGATCTGATCGTCAAGCTTCTCAAAATGGATAGAGAAGCCGCGAGCGAAACCTACGATCAGTTTCTCACCACGCTCAAGCCCGACTGGAATTCCTACGCGCGTCGGCATGGACATCCTCGTCAAATCCGTTCAATCCCAGGGCCGTCACGTCGACCGCAAAGTGGCGTTCAACGAAATCGCCGACGATCGGCTCGCAACCGAAGTGGCCAAGGAACTGGGATACAAGATTCCTTGAATACTTTCACTCGATGGCTTGGTTATCCGATAAGTGGATTCTTCGTGGCAACAAGTTATTCGGTCGAGATTCTTCGCCTTGTAGGCTCGGAATGACATACGCAGGCTGTCATCCTGAACGAAGTGAAGGATCTCGTCTTCGATTTTCCTATGGCGCTGCAAGGGAGCATTGATGACGCAGACGTTTCACCTCCATTTTTTAACTGTATTATTCGTCCGAAGCGCTGACGGCTCTAGCACTGGTCACTGTGCTTGTGTCGCACGCCTCAAGCCAAGACAAGCGCGCCAAAGTTCGCATCTCCAACGCGGGCTTTACGATCACGGCCTTGCCGCTCTTAGCCGCCAAAGATTGGGGCACATTCAGCGCCAATGGTTTGGACGTGGAGCTGATCGTCATGAGCCCGTCAATCGCGGCGGCAGCCCTGGCACAAGGCGATATCGATTATGTCGCCGGCGTCGGTCCGGCGTCCGTCGCCGCGACATTGAGTGGTCTGCAATCGCGCGCGATCTGGTTTTCCTCGGATCGAATCTCGTACTGGCTTCAAGCGCCGTCGCCGTATAAAACTCTGCAGGATCTCAAAGGCAAAAAGATCGCCATCTCGGGAGGAGTGGGCGGTACCAACCATGTGGCGCTGTTAATTGCTCTGGAGAAGTCGGGCGCGAACCCTAAAGACTACACGATGGTCGGGATCCCCGGACAGCAGCTGCAAGTCTATTACTCGCTCGAATCCGGCTTCGTCGACGCCGCGCTGCTCTCGCCGCCGGTCACGTTCAGCGCCGCGAAAAAAGGTTACTACAAAATCATCGACGTGGGCGCCATGGTCGAGATGCCCGGCGGCGGTTTGACGACGATGATCAAGACGATTCAGTCCAAGCCGGCGGAAGTGAAACGCGTCATTCACGCGCTCCAGTCGGCCAAGGACGAAATAAGAAAATCCAAACCGAAGACGGTCGAGCTGATCGTCAAGCTTCTCAAGATGGACAAGGAAGCCGCGAGCGAAACCTACGACGCGTTTCAAACAACTTTGAGTCCCAATGGCGTTCCCAACCGAGCCGGCATCGACAACCTGGTTCGATCCCTGCAGGCGCAAGGCCGTTTCACCGACCGCAAGGTTGCTTTCACCGAGGTCGCGGACGATCGCCTGGCAACAGAAGTGGCTAAAGAATTGGGATACAAATTGCAGTAGCGGTGAAATTCATTGGTACTGATGACACTGTGATATCCACCACGAAGATCACGAAGGACACGAAGGTTTCGAAATGATTAGAACTCCGAACTTCGTGCTCTTCGTGTCTTTCGTGGTGCAAAATCATAGGTGGAAATAAGATACGCTATGGAAACAATAAATTCTGATGTCCTCGTCGTCGGTGCCGGCTTGGCCGGATTTACCGCGGCGGTCCGCGCCTCTGAGCAAGGCGCCAAAGTTATTTTGATCGACAAAAGCCACGGCGAATTGGGCGATGGCAATATTTTGATGGCGTCGGGGAGTCTGCGTGCCGGCGGCAAAAGCCCAAGAACGAATTCCAACGAGCTCTACGATTTCGTCATGGCCGAAGGTGTTGGTTACCCCGATCTAGTTCGAGCGTGGTCGGAAACTTGCAACCGCGCCGTCGATTGGTTGATCAGCAGCGGCGTCAAAGTGGATGAAAGCGCGCCCGGCAGAGTCTGGCTCGATCAGTCCGGCGAAGTCTCGCTCGCGCCGGTTTACAAAAAAGACGTCGGCACCCGCGCTCTCGCCAAGCTCAAAGAGCGTTTCGTAAATCTAGGCGGGCGCTATTTAAACGGCGTTGCCGCAGAAAAGTTATCGCTTGAAAATGACTGCGTCTGCGGCGTCAGCGGCACGAAGTCCGGCGAGACCGTCGAGCTGCGCAGTCGCGCTACGATTCTATCCACCGGCGGCTTCAGCGCCAACAAAGAAATGGTCAAGCGCTACATCGGACCGCACGCCGACGAATGCAAACTGCGCGGCTCGAAGCAGGACACCGGTGACGGGTTGCGCATGGCTATCGCAGTCGGCGCCAAAGCAGTCAACTTAAAATATTTTTACGGCCATTTGATCTCACGCAAAGCGCTCGTCGACGACCGCTTCTGGCCCTATCCGAGACTCGATTCCTTCGTCGACGAAGGAATACTGATCGACCGTAACGGCAGCCGCTTTGTCGACGAGGGGCGCGGCGACGTCGCGGTCGCCAATGAACTGGCGCGCTCGGAGAACGTCACCGGTGCCGTCCTGATCTTTGACCAGGAAAGTTGGGACGCGGCGAAAGACGACGCATTCTCTAACTTGGTAAAGACACCGGCACCAAATCCTTGGCTGATGGACAATGAAGGCGAAATATTCTCTGGTGCGACAATCGCTGATCTCGCGCGAACGCTCGCTGTGAATAACGCGAATCTTGTTAAAACCATCGAAGGCTACAATCGCGCTGTCGAGTCGGGCACCTGTCATTCGCTACCGGTCGCGCGAACAGGCAAACCGAAGTTGCTGCGCGCGCCGTTCTACGGCTTGAGAGTCGTGCCAGGCATCACCTTCACCATGGGTGGAGTCTTAGTGAACGGCCGCGCTGAAGCGCTGAATGAAAAGGAACAACCGATTTCCGGTCTCTACGCCGCGGGAGACGCCATCGGCGGACTCATGGGCGGTTACCGCGGCGGCTACACCGGCGGCTTGATGCAAGCGGTGGTGACGGGAATCCTGGCGGGTGAAAATGCGGCGCGGCGTTAGGCTCGGATTTGGGTTTAGAGGTCGATGAAAAATGTTTCGGAATGCTTCGAGTGCCTCAGCATGAACGGATAAATTCTCAACCAGTTCCACTTCCTTCCGTTCGCCCTGAGCTTAGTCGAAGGGCTCCGATAGGTCAGGAAAGCTTACGGTAAATTTGGGATAGAACCCACGATGATCGGCGGGTCATGAGTTTCTGGGTTTATATTCTCCGTTGCGCGGATAATTCCTACTACACGGGACACACGGATAATCTCGAAGAACGTATAGCAAAACATCAAACCGGTGAAACCCAAGGATATACTTCGACGAGACTTCCCGTGAAATTAGTTTTTTCAGAGCAATTCCCAACGCGGGAAGAAGCCTTAACTTGTGAACGGCAAATCAAAGGTTGGGGTCGGAACAAAAAGGAAGCGCTGATGCGAGGGGATTGGGCCGAAGTGTCTCGTCTGGCTCGCCGCGGTCAGCGTTCGAGAGCCTCAGGGTGACTGGTTTCCACATTCTCGATCCGAACTGAAAATGCCCGCCATTTTCAAAAACCAATTTGGAATGCTTCGAGTACCTCAGCATGAACGGATAATCGTCGTTGCTGTTTGTTGTTCTCCGTTCGTCCTGAGCTACGTCGAAGGACTCCGAAACGGGTTTTAAAAAGCTGCCTAAATTATCGAGAAGTCAGGCGCAGGATGTTTCTCAGATCAATTTTACAGGGTGTGTTCAGTCAAATCGCAATCGCGAGTCTGCTCGTCGATTTATTGCTCGCTACCGCTTCCGCCCACGCCCAAGAGACAAAAACCAAAATCAGGATCGCCAACTCAGCGATGAGCGTTACCTCGCTCCCGTTGCTCGCGGCGCGCGATTGGAAACTATTTTACGAACGGGCCCTGGAACCGGAAATTATTCTCATGTCGCCCGCGCTTACCGTGCCGGCGATGATTTCCGGCGAGATCGATTACTTCGCCGGCGTCGGTCCGGGAGTGGCAAGCGCGAGTTTAAGTGGGCTGCCGTTTCGCGCTGTCTGGGTTTCTTCCGACCGCGTTTCTTACTCCCTGGTAGCAAATCCGAAATTCAAAACCTTACAGGATCTCAAAGGCAAAAAAATCGGCGTAACCGGAAGCTTGGGCGCGACCAATCACGTGTCGTTGGTCATCGCCCTGGAAAAACTCGGCATGTCGCCAAAGGATTTTAATATTCTCGCGCTCCCGCCCACCGAGATGGTGCGTTCTCTCGAAAGCGGTTTTCTCGACGCGGTGTCGCTCAATCCGCCCACTCTCTTTCTCGCGCTCAAAAAGGGTTTTTCCAATATTCTCGACATCGGCTCTTTGGTCGAGATGCCGGGCGGCGGCTTAACTGTCTTGGCCAAAGATATCAAAGGCAAGCCCGATGAAGTAAAGCGGGTGATTCGCGCGATGCAATCGGCCAAGGACGTCATGCGGAAATCCAAAGACAAGAGCGTCGAGCTGATGATGCGCCTATTAAAAATGGACCCGGAGAGCGCAGCGGCAACTTACGAGGTATTTTTGAAAACTCTGAGCGTTGACGGTGTTCCCACGCGCGCCGGTATGGATAACCTGGTGAAGTCGATCCAGGCGCAGGGCCGCTTCGTCGACAAGAAACCGGCATTCACCGACGTCGCCGACGACCGTTTGGCGAAAGAGGTTGCTAAGGAGTTAGGTTATAGAGTGCAATAGCGGGATTTTCGCCTGACGATTAACGCCAAGGTTCTGGCCAGACTGCTCAAAAATGGTGATATGCGAGGCGCGCGAAGATCGATGAGCGGAGGCGTACTCCGTGTACGTTGACGCGATATCGGACGAGCGCAACGAAGCAGATGGCC
Source organism: uncultured delta proteobacterium (assembly GCA_963755715.1). Lineage (GTDB taxonomy): Bacteria > Desulfobacterota > Binatia > UBA9968 > UBA9968 > DP-20. Next base: position 12,021 of record CAVWLW010000031.1, on the reverse strand, counting down.
GTTTTTCAGCAGCTCTGCTAGCCTTCCGCCTCTTCCCGGTACAACCCCAGCGCTTCCGTCGATGGCCGGTCATTGATCGAAAAGAGGATCGCGTCCTCGTTGGTCGTATTTTCGTGCGAATGCCATTGCCACGACGGCACCACGAAGATATCGCTCTTGTCCCAATTGAATTCGTTGGCCGAGACTTTGGTCATCCCGCGGCCACGGAAAGAGTAATAAACCGTCGTGCTGGTGTGGCGGTGGGTTTTGGTTTTTTCGTGCGGCCGCAGCAGTTGGATCGAGCAAGAGCAAGTTGGCAACGTGTGTCCGCCGTCGACCGGATTGGCGTACTCTAAAATTACCCCATCGTAGGGGTCGCCGGCGCTTTCTTTGAGCGCTTGCAAGCTCGCGTTGGTTTCTTCCCAGGGATAACGATAGGGCGGCGCCTGGAAGCTATTCTTGATCCAGGTTGGGCGTGCGTGGCCGAAAACCTTCGACGCGAAGTTATCCGGTCTTTCGATCGGCTGTTGCTCCTTTTTAAAATTCTCTTGGATCATCGCGCCGAAATGCGTCACCAGCCTGAACGTCCAAGCCATCGAGCCACATGACCGGTTCGTTCGAGCCGTTAAAGTGGTCGTGCCAAGTCCAGTTCGGCGTCGTGATGAAATCGCCCTCGAACATCGGAAAGCGCTCGCCCTCGACGATTGTATAGGCGTTCGGCGTGCCTTTGACGATAAAGCGGATTGCCGCCGCGGTGTGGCGGTGCGCTGCAGCGACCTCGCCCGGCTTCACCAGTTGCACGGAAATATGCACCGTATTGGTCATGCCCGCGGCGAGCCCCGGATTTCTCATCTGGATCTGTCCGCCGCCCCGCCTCGCCCGTGGTGATCAACTCACCGGACCAGTTGAGCGCCTGCATGATCTCGTCGCCCTTCCACAAAAACGGCTTCACCGTCTGCGACCACTCGGAATGTTCCCAGTGACCTTTCAAGTTTCGATCCTTCATCCATTGACTGAGTTCTTGCAGATCCATGACCTGGACTCCTTCCCGCACCTTAAAACGCAACGTTGATGACTTCTCAATACAAACCGCGTAAGAAGCTGTCAAGTCGACGGCGGATAAGCCGAGGCGCAGTAAAAGGCAGAAAAACGATAATTACTGGCGTGATCGATGGTGATGAAAGCGCCGCAGGTTGAACACCGCATGGCGCGCGAATCCGAAAATACCGGATAAGTGCCGCGCGCGATTTCCAGCCTTAGCCTGACGTCCGAGCGGCCCTTCGAGCGCGCGATCGATGATCGACTTCGCTGCGACCAAGGCCCAACTGTCCGCGTCAAGCCGGTTTGGAAAAGTGAGCTCCTCGGCCGCAAAGCAATGGGCGAAGCTATGCACCCAGATCTTTCGGTGCCCAGCCTCGGTCTGGAGCCAAACGCAAGCTTCGGGTAGCCATGACCGCGGTTGGATTTCGTAGGACGCCGCGAGAATCCCGCAACCGCGATGCTCCAGCGTTTGGCTAATTAGATCGGTGTCAAATTCCATGGCAGATTCTGCATCTAGAGCGCAAGCGATGTACCAATAGTCGCATTGGCAATTGCGCGTATTCGAGTGTAACACTTGCGCCAAACGGGCCACCAAATTGCACCGAATCAGCTTCCGGCGGTGCAATTTTATCAAGCCGTCGCGCGGCTTTGGTTGACAGCCCTGACCGACTGTGAAAAGTGAATCGATCGATGAATCTCCCAACCGTCAATCACCGTCTCCGGTCATGCGCGCTCCTATTGAGTCTTCTCGCGGCGATATTTCTATCGGGTTGTTTGATCGACCGGATCGGCGGCGCCTCCTCGAAGCAGCCCGAAGAAATCGAGCAGGGCGCCTCAGAGCCGACACGAAAACTGATCGACCAGGCATTCGACGGCATTAATCCCGAGCGGCTCGTCGACTATCACACCCATATGCTCGCTATCGGCACGAGCGCCGCCGACGCCTTTGTCAATCCGAAGATGCGCGACGGGATAAATCTCGAACGATTGAAGTTTCGGATCTATGTAAGCGGCGCCGGCGTCAGGAATATCGAGAATGCCGATCAGGAATACGTCGAGCGCCTGCTGCGTTTGACGCGCGGCATCAAACGGCACGGCAAGTACCGCATCCTGGCCTTCGACCAACACTACAATGCCGACGGTACGGTGGATCTCAAGAAGACCAACATGTACGTGCCCAACCGATATGTCGTCGAGCTCGCCGGAAAAAACCCTGACGTTTTTACGCCGGTCGTTTCGGTCCATCCCTACCGTCACGATGCGTTGCAGGAATTGGAAACTTGGGCGAAGGCCGGCGTCAAATACGTCAAGTGGCTGCCCAATGCGATGGGCATGGACCCGGCGAATCCCGCCATCGAGCCTTTCTACCGGAAAATGAAAGAGCACAAGATGATTCTCTTGTCTCACGCCGGCGAAGAGCAGGCGGTGGAAGCCGAAGAAGACCAACGTTTAGGTAATCCTCTGCTGTTGCGTAAACCGTTGGACTTAGGTGTCCGCGTGATCATCGCGCACGCCGCTAGCCTGGGCAATTGCGATGACCTCGATAATCGTGCGGCAGTGAAAGCGAGCTGCTTCGATCTCTTTTTACGGATGATGGATGAAGCGAAATATGTCGGTCTGCTGTTCGGCGAAATCTCGGCGATGCTCCAGTTCAATCGCATGCCGGTCCCCTTCGCAACTCTTCTCAAGCGCCAGGATTTGCATTCTCGCCTGGTCAACGGCAGCGACTATCCGCTGCCGGCGATCAATTCTTTGATCTGGACTCGAAGCCTCGTGCGCAGACGGCTTTATCACCGCCGAAGAGCGCCAATCGCTCAACGAAATCTACGACTACAATCCGCTACTCTTCGATTTTGTGCTGAAGCGCACGATGCGCCACCCAGAGACGAAGCAAAAACTCGCGCCATCGGTGTTCATGGAAAACCCGGGGTTGGAGAATTAACGAAAAGGATAAGGGCAAAAGGATAAAGGATAGGTAAACTGAACCGCTGATCTTTCGCTGGGCGACTTTATCCTTTTGCCTTTATACTTTATCCTTTAACGCACACCACCTGGCGCAACGTGTGGACGATCTCGACTAAATCTTTTTGCGCATTCATCACATCTTCGATCGGCTTGTACGCCATCGGCGTTTCATCGATCACATCGGCGTCCTTGCGGCACTCGACACCGGCGGTCGCCTTAATGTGATCGTCGATGCTGAAGCGCCGCTTCGCTTCGTTGCGCGACATGGCGCGACCGGCGCCGTGACTGCACGAATGAAAGCTTTCGTCGTTGCCGAGGCCGCGCACGATGTACGAGCGCGCGCCCATGCTGCCGGGAATGATGCCCATGTCGCCTTTTCCGGCGCGCACTGCGCCTTTACGAGTCACGAAGACTGGGTGACCGTAGTGCTCCTCCCGCGCCACGTAGTTATGATGGCAATTGACCGCGGTTTCGGTAAACGCGAACTGCGGCACTTCGCCCGATTCGCTCACCGCGTCGATCAATTGCTCCATCATCAGCTTGCGGTTGTACATGGCAAACTCCTGCGCCCAGCTCACCGCGTCGACGTAGTCTTCAAAATGCTCGCTACCTTCCTCGAAGTAAGCGAGATCTCTGTCCGGCAAATTCTTGATATGCTGGCGCATATCGTTGCGCGCCATCTCGATGAAAAACATGCCGATCCGGTTGCCTACACCGCGCGAGCCGCTGTGCAGCATAAACCACACCTGATCGCTTTCATCGAGGCACACTTCGATAAAATGATTGCCGGTCCCCAGCGTGCCGAGATGATTGACGTCATTGCCGCGGTTGAGCCTAGGATATTTTTCCGCAATCGTTTTGTATCCCCGTTCGATCTGACGCCACACGCCGACCTGCCGCTTAGGGATCTCGCCCCACGCGCCGCGGTCACCCTTCCCGCCGTTGTTGGTGCGCCCGTGCGGCACGGCCTTTTCGATTGCCGTCCGTAGTGGCTTCAGTGTGTCGGGCAGTTGATTAGCGTTTAACGTCGTCTGTACCGCCATCATGCCGCACCCGATGTCGACGCCGACCGCCGCCGGAATAATCGCGCCTTTCGTCGCAATCACACTCCCCACCGTCGCGCCAATCCCCCAATGCACATCCGGCATCGCCGCAACCCATTTATAAATGAAAGGAAGCCGCGCGACGTTGCGCAACTGCTTCTCCGCCTCCGCCTCAATGGCCACGCCTTTGGTCCAGGCTTTGATGGGAACGCCGTTTTCGGCTTCGATCAACTGATACCCTTTGTCCATGATTCCAAGTCTACCGCAGCGAACGGCGCCACTAAAGCGGCCAGATTCGCATCCCTGGAAGAAGGTAGGCTTTCGCTTCGCAGCGTTAAGAAAGAAAGCGCATTTTTCCTCATGAAACTCTAAGCAAACCGCGCTCGTCCCGTGGCACTGCCATTGCTTCTAGTATTTCGTGAAAAGCTCGTGTCATGCCAATACACCACACGCACTCAACGAGGAGGTGACGGCGATGACGGAGAAGCAAGACCAACTAGTTTCATTTCCAATCCGTGTATCCAGCGAGGGAGAACGTTTATTCGACGAGATGGTTCATCGCTGACGTCTTCAAGTTTGACGCCCGGAAGATCGGCTTCGAGTAGGAAGCAATCGCTGTTTTCGCGGAGATCTACGGAAGGGTTCCAGCCCCGAATCTCACGGCAGAATCCCCAAGGGCGCCGCGGGCGCAGTGCTTCCACGCCAATGTGCTAGATCGTGGTCGTCGTCGCTTGGCCGGAATAACTTGCTTCGATATTCCTTTGCCAATCACAGAATTATTTATGCGCTGAAAGATTTTGGAGAGCCCATCAGCAGGTCCAGCGCAGCTCATGAGCAACACGAAGCTCGGCAATCGAAGCATCAACAGACCCGTCGCCGCAGTAATATTGAGCAAACTTAAAAACCTAGTTTGGTATAAAAGTGAACAGCATTACGGTCGCTAAAAGTCTATTTAAACGGGTAGAAATGGAAGAGGTTTATAAGCGGCACATTATTCGCTCTGGTGCAGCAGCAGTGCGTGGCAGCATTGAATGGAAACCTATCGCACAGATTAACTGGACCGAGGAGGGGAAGGAGCACGTTAAGCTCTGGATGGAATGGTTCTTTACGCGCAGTTTTGCGAGCTGTAAAGACGCCGAAATGGAAGCCCATGTTTTTGCTAAAGACTGGATTGATAATAGGAACCGAAATCCCGCATGATAATTACCGAACAGTGAGCAGCGATCAAACCTGGAAACTTATAGACAGCGGATGAGCGGCAATTCAAAGAAGCCATGATCGTGGGAGCTGATCGGGATTTTAATTGCAACTCTATCGTCATATCTCGCGTTGAAATAATGGCGTGAATTACAAGAACTCGTAGAAAAGGACAATTCTTAAGGAGTGACAGGCCGATAGGGATAAGCTCGGTCGGTGCTGCTGCTGCCTGTGTTTATGGTGTGTCTGATCGCTTAACATAATTTTCGTTTTTTAGAGCGGCGTAATTCTGTTTTTATTGTTCCTTTTGTGGCGCAATTGTCTTTGACGCGCCGTGGCAAGCCGTGAGTGAAATGAGGATGTTATGAAAACATTGCGTTTGACTTTTGGAAAATCAGAGAACATTACGCGGCCCGATTTCGCTGCTATTTACCGGTTTCCCTTCACAGTCATCGACACGGACTTGATTGGCTCAGCAGAAGAAACTCGCCACAGCCTCGACGTTAAAGTTACGGCGACTCAACGTGCCGGTTTACCATGGGAGGAGTTATCGGAACCGGACACTCGAAAGATATTATTTGAAATTGGTCGGCGAAAGATCATGGATAAAGCAGAACGAGATAATTTGAGTGCTATGGAAGAAGTTATCGTGAACGCCTCAGAGTACCGTGCAAGCCTATTCAACCCTTCTGATATCATGGAACCTGACGATACTATCTTCTATGTCGAAAAAGAACGTCGCCGAATCGGATTCTGAAACAAACAGAGAATCGCTAACGCGCCCCAATTCCCGATCTGTACTCATTCAACAAACAGCAGATAGACCCCGGCTTGTTGGCGGGCTTATGGATAAGGTGACTGGATTGTTAATTTGGTTTCACTCGGAGAAATCGCTTTGGGGGCTAGTCTTTTCTTCCTTTATTTTTTATCGATTATTATCTATCTCATAGAAGCATTAACGGATTGACCCGTCCAAGACGCACTACCAAAGAGACGGCCGAAATTCTGCGATCGCCAATCAGTTCTTGCCTTAAATTCCTTCAGATATTCATCCAGTAAAAACTTGGCTTCTTCTTCCGAAATAAGGCCGTGCTGCCGTGCAAATGCTATACTCTTTCCCCAAATGCGTTTTTCTAATTTCTTTCTGTTCACCTAGTTCCTCCAAAAGTAAATCCTGTTTATTTAGCATGTCTTTTGGGGAAAGCAAATAGACCGGGAAAACGGGTAGCGGGGGCGTCGCTAATTGTCAGTAAAGCCGCATAAAGTGTTGCATGGAATCTCTCAGGTTCGACTCGGAAACCTGGATAATAAATCTTTAAACTCCGGGAAATCTCGTTTTCCTGTCTCATAAAAATCCGGTTGCACGACGATTCGGGTTTTGAAAAGTAATTTACTTTTTATAAATAAAGAAAACGGCGGTGGCTGCGCGAAAGAGAACGGTTGCAAGCTAATCGGTTGTCAAATTATCCAGCAGTTTATCATAAGCCTCTGTGAGCTGATCGCGCCGAGGATGTCCAGCAGAAGCTGCTTAGAATCAGATCCCCCTTGATCGAAGCTTCAAGAGCAATATCATGATTGGGAGGGGGGTATTGTTATGGAAACCAACTTACCCGTGGAAATAGTCAGGCAGCAGAACTGGTTAGAACCGATTGCAGAACGTTTGCAGCCGGCCATTGCGGCAACGCTGGACAATTCAATTGGTGCCGAGGGCGCGAAGATTTTACACGGCACTTGGTTGGGCCATCCGCTGCACGTGGTCCTCACGGACGTGCCGCTCGGTTCCTGGACCGCCGCTGCTGTGTTCGACCTCCTTGACATTACGAATGGAAACAGAGCGGTGCGACGAGCAGCGGATTCCGCGATTTCGGTAGGTCTGTTTGCCGCGACGCTAACAGCGGTCACCGGACTGGCAGATTGGTCCAAGATCGGCGGCGGCGAATCTCGCCGCATCGGGCTCGCCCACGGATTACTCAATGTCACGGCGACGGCCTGTTACCTGACGTCGCTATGCCTTCGACGCAATCGTTCACGACGGGCCGGACGGCAATTTGCGTTTCTCGGATTGATCGTGTCAACTTTTTCCGCCTATCTCGGTGGACATCTTGTCTATAAGAGAAAACTTGGTGTCGATCACACCGCGGACTATTCACCGCCTGAGAATTTTATACCGGTCTTGGCCGAAGCCGCTCTACCCGAGAACGAATTGAAACGCGTGAACGCCGATGGCATGCCCGTCCTGCTCGTGCGCAAAGGGCAGCGCATACACGCCATCGCCGAAACGTGCGCCCACCTTGGCGCACCGCTTTCAGAGGGAAAGTTAGAAGGCACTTCGGTAAGGTGCCCGTGGCACGGCTCACGGTATTCACTGGAAGACGGCCGCGTGCTGGAAGCGCCATCGGTGCATGCTCAACCCGTTTTGGAAGTCAGGATACGCGACGGTCAGATCGAGGTCCGTAAGTCGAACGACTGATTCCGTGATGTTGATGGAGACGCTCAAGCGGAATCAGTCTTTGTATTTCAGATGCAACATAGTAGGGCAGGCAAGCCGCCATCGTTCGGACGAACCATGGCTTGGTCAATTGATAAAGCGGGGGCAGCTTTTCTCCAGAGACAAGCTTAAAAGTTTCCGAGGCAGTCACAAGCGATGTCATCAAAACGCGAGCTGTATATGGATCATGGAGCAAGGATTGATAGGGACCGGGTTCGCCTATACGGAATATTCACGACTTTTACCCGGTGCGTGATATCGACACTCATGGGGCTTGGATTATTCGACTAAAACGCCGCGTGTCATTGAGACCACTCACAAGTTCAAAGATTATTATGGGGTGGAACTCGACAACGAAGAATGCAAATGTTTCCTCTTGCAGAATGTGCTGCCGATGGTAAAGACGGTCATCGAGAAAATTAATGCCACTGAAACTGCCGATCCGAGAACCGCTGCGATCGGCTAAAACTCGGAAACAAGTGGCTTCAGCACGAGACATAAAAATCGGCACCTCTGGTTATTCCTATCCTGGTGCGCCACCAAAAGGCTGGTATGGGGCATTCTATCCTGAGAAAAAGACTAAAGGATTTGACGAGCTAAAATATTACTCTCAAATCTTCAACACCTGCGAGATCAACAGCACCTTTTACCGCCCGCCATCTTCAGCAATTACTACAGCATGGGCAAGCAAAACGCCTGATGACTTCTCTTTCGCTATTAAACTCTGGCAAAAGTTCACTCACCCGATGAAGATCGGTCGGGGAGGCTCAGAAGACCAATGGGAACCGCCAACTCAGAAAGACTTTGATGATTTTCGCTCAGGCATTCTGCCATTAGCAGAAGCCGGAAAGCTCGGCGTGTTGCTTTTACAATACCCGGCTGGATTTCACTTTTCGGCTGAAAATCTCGAAAAAGTCCAGAATACTTTGAGATGGTTTTACGATTATCCTAAAGCCGTTGAACTTCGTCATAAGAGCTGGAATGAAAATAACGCCGAGATCGAATCGCTGCTCTTGGAAAATAGAGCAAGCGGGGTTCTTATTGACGAACCCAAATTCGCGACTTCGATTCGCCAGGAACCAAAGGCGATTGGCGATATCTTTTACTTCCGTGCTCATGGACGAAACGCCAAAGCATGGTGGAATCCAAAAGAATCATGGGAAAGATATGATTATCTGTACTCTCGCGCCGAGATCAAAAAACACGCAGAGCGAATCACCACTGCCGCAAGCACTGCTGGTGTGAAGAAATCATTCGCATTCTATAATAATCATGCACGAGCAAACGCGGCGGCAAATGCAATCATGCTCTCTCAGGAATTAGGGGTAAGACTCAAAGCGATGCCGCCCGAGGCGATGCTGCAAAAATTTCCGGATTTGGTGAAGGAACCGAAAACTTTCAGTTAGCTGGTTGGCTCCGTGGTGAGGAATGGTGATGGGCAATGAGCCATTCGCCGCCATCCTTGATGAGAAGCATGGTAAACCGCGACGGTCCTGGTATAGGCTGACCGCCCTTCATGCGGGTAAACTCGTAAAAGCCAGTGACTACTACGGCGTTGTCATTGAGCACCATTGTGTGCCGTTCGCCAATGGTGTTCTTATTCCCACTTCCTTTTAGATTTGAGAAATAAGCCCGGATCGCATCGGTGCCCTGCGATAAAACGGGACTTTCGGTTCCGAGGAGAATCGCATCCGGGCGATAATTTTTCGCCACGGCCTCCGGATCATTTGAACTATATGCCGCCGACCAACGATCAATCACTGCATTCGCTTCTTCTCCTGGACCGGCTATCGCAATCAAGGGCAAAGTTAATATTGCCAGCAGAACAAGTGAAAAAATTCCAGCCGGTTTTTGCAAGCTTGGGATATTCATAAAGTCCTCCGTGAATTGACTAGCGACAAAAGGGCGTTCAGATACAGCGGCTCGTAAGCTTGAACCGTATTTGATCGATTAAGAGGCGTCAAGTTGATTCATTGAGAGGTAGTGGTGCTTTAGTGTGTTGCTGATGAGATTTGAAAATTATGCGGTGAAACATTCCGGCTGCTCAAATTGCACGAGTGACTAGCTTTCAGGCAGAGCGTTTACTTCGCTCTCTTTTTGAAAGTGAGTGCATGGCGCTTTCCTTCCAACGCAACAGACCTTTTCGCAAATAGTGCGGATCAATTGTCAGAGCGTCGCAGATATTGATGAACGAAAAGAGCCATTCCCGATCGTTGTCTAAAATCCAGTTTTCCGCCTCTCTGAAGAGACGATTCTCATATTCGTCATGCAAAAACGGATATTTTTGAAAGCATTCGATCGCATCTAATAAAACGGCGGACATCAAACTTTTTTCAGGTTGGCGACCGCTGGTTTCTTGGTCGTAATATTGGTGACTAGTGAGGATGTCGGGCTCAGATAAGAAACCGATCCTGTCGAGAACGCCGGTGTCATGGCTTTGCATCGTGTTCATCGGTACACCCTCCGCGTTAAAATTGCGGCTATAGAATCATCGATACCGACAAGCGAGATCTACTTTTATTATTTCTCAGGATTTGACTCGATCAAGTGGGGGCTGAAAAAATCCTCCGATGAGAAACTAAAAGTATGAAATGTTCTTAAGCCAAGGACTTCAGCGTTGAGGCCGTAGCAAAAACCTAGCGATCGGAGATAGAGATAGGGAATTGACCCGGTCTGAAATCGAGCGGTCTTTGTAGGGCTTGACACCGGCTCAACGCGAATTAAATTCTCAGGGATGAAAAAGGAAATTATGTTTCACAGAAGTTATCATCCTTTAAATTTCTAATGGATTATCTTCAAACCATGATCGACCAAGCTCGGTTCACACTCACCGACAGAACAATGCCGTAACGTTGACCGCGATCAAAGCTCCTTTCCCAAGGGCGCGTGATGTTTTATGGACCAATGTAATGAAAAACCAGAAGTCTACGGCAAACAAAGATCTCTCACCGAAGATCGTTATGACCATTCCACAGTTCAAAGCACTGGTCGATATTATTGACGCATTGATCCGCCAAGCTCGGTTTACGCCGACTGAATTGAGAGAAGCGGTGAAATTGGCCGCGAGCAGGTCTAGTAAATAGCCAAAGTCCACAACAGGAGCCAGTCAATGATTTGACATTTCGCGCATCAGGTTTTCCTGGCTTTAGGGTCGAAGCGGGATTATTGCCCGCCCCATGCTAGGATGACGGAAAAGACAAATGCCAACCCTCGTTTCAAGAAAAGTCGTCAAGCGAGAGTTCGTGAAAATGCGCAAGCAAACAAGGCGCGGGAGGTTTTTCGAGGTTGGCAGGTGCATCATCACTTTTGAATGCGGTCACAAGCGAGAATACGCGGCAAGCGATGCGCCTTCGAAATTTGGGCGATGCTTGGAGTGTGGTAACGGTTAATGAGGAAGTTTACCGTTACCCCTCATGCCCTAGCGACAGATCTACCAGGCTCGGTATGCTGCTTCGAGGCATTCGATTTGTCTGTGATTACTGCCGCGATCATCATCAAATACGGGATTTGGCAGACAAATAAGGAGGAAACAAAATGTAAGTAGCTGCAATTTGGCACCGGAACGGCATTTGCGTCACATGGTTAAGCTATGGCCTCCCCTTGTGAGCAAATAGGGCGCAGTGGCTTTCTTATCGTTGAAGATAATCTGCATCTGCGACGGATTCTCGCAGGAGCACTAGAACATCGTGGCTACACAATTTCTGAGGCAACGACCGGCGACGAAGCGATTGTAACGGCCATTAAGGAAAACCCTAAACTTATTTTGCTGGATCTGACTCTCCCTGACATGACAGGCACTGAAGCTGCTCGTGCGCTAAAGCAAAATCCGCAGACCGCACATATTCCAATTATTGGTTGCAGCGCACACTTCGGGTCGGAATGGCGGGAGCAAGCGTTGCGCTCTGGAATGGTTGGCTATGTCCAAAAGCCGGTGCCTCTAAAAGAAATCGAGGCGGTTATAGAGCAATTCATCCTCTTGGAAAGATAACCAGTATACGCGCAGGTCGCGCCCCATCTGCCCTCATTCTGTTTTCCAAAATTTCAACTACGAAAAGAACCATATTTTACGGCTGTTACTACAAAGAGGATAGCAAGGCCGTGAATCAGGAAATCTACAAGCAATGTTGCTCAAATATTTAGAACAATTGGCATGAGTAGATTCTAGTTGTCATTTTTGCCGAGCGATTTCGATTCCATCCTCTGCCTTGCGCCAACAGAGTAAAATTCCTGAATACCGAATAGCACAAGATTTTTTTTGGACAGCTAGATTGATAGGAGTATTCATCATAATTTTCAATAATGCTCTCG
>CAVWLW010000030.1:0-109584 GCA_963755715.1 uncultured delta proteobacterium | reverse complement strand
ACTCACGACCTTCTCCATGGCAAGGAGACGCTCTAGCCAACTGAGCTACATCCGCGCAGGCGCGGATTATAGCGGCCCTCGTCAGGCGATCCCGAGGCGTGCGGCGACCGCTCCGGCCAGCGCCTGCAGGCCCGAGAGCGGCCGCACCATGACCGTGAACTCCTCGACGAGGCCGTCGTCGCCGTCCTCGAGGATGTCGACGCCCTGCAGCTCGCGGTCGCCGACGTTCGCCTCGAAGAAGAGGATCGTCGTGCTGCCCGTCGCGCCACTCCTTCGTGTAGCGGAAGTTCTCGAACGTCTGGCCGACGATGCTGAGCAGCGCGGCGACGGTGTCGCGGCCCTGGTATGCCTGGTGGACCGCCGGGCTGCGGAAGACGACGTCCGGCGAGAGTGTCGCGAGCGCCGCCTCGTCGTCGCCCGCCTCGACGGCGACGCCGAACGGGTGGCTGACCGTCACTCGGCCGCGTCCAGCGCGTCGTTGACGAGCTTGTCGGCGAGCTCGTTGTGCGCGCGCTTCACGTGGCGATACTCGACCTTGCCGAGCTCGCGCGCAAGGCGGCCGGCTTCCACCGACAGCTCACGGAGCGCCTCGTTCTTGACGCGGTACTCGCCCGCGCATCTGCTTGACCATCAGCTCCGAGTCGGAGACGACCTCGACCGCGGGAAGCTGCAGCTCGACCGCCTTCCGCAGCCCGGCGATCAGGCCGCTGTACTCGGCGACGTTGTTCGTCGCGATCCCGATCGGCTCGCCTTCGGACGCGAGCACCGTGCCGTCCTCGTCCTCGAGCACGAAGCCGTAGGCGGCCGGGCCGGGGTTGCCACGCGCGCCGCCGTCGGTGAAGAGTCGCGCGCCTATGACGCCGACGAGTTCGGCGTTGTCGATCTGCGCGCGCTGCAGCTTGCCGCTGTAGTCGACGTAGACCGACTTCCACTCGGTGAAGACGTCGAGCGCGGCCTGCCCCGCCTCGCGGTGGCCGTTGCCCGTCTGCTTCATGCCGCCGAACGGCAGGTGCACCTCGGCGCCGGTCGTGCCGGCGTTGATGTAGGTGATGCCGGTCTGCAGGTCGCGCATCGCCTTGAACGCCTTGTTGACGTCGCGCGTGAAGATCGACGACGAGAGGCCGTACTTGACGCTGTTCGCGGCGCGCACCGCGTCCTCGAACGTGTCGACGGGGATCAGCGCGGTCGTCGGGCCGAAGATCTCCTCCTGCGCGATCCGCATCTGCGGGTCGACGTCGGCGAAGACGGTCGGGCGGTAGTAGAAGCCGTGGCCCTCGACGCGCTCACCGCCGGTCAGGAGCTTCGCTCCCTCCCCCTGGCCGATCTCGGTGTACGAGTGGATCTTCTCGACGGCGGTCTCGTTGATCACCGGGCCGATCTCGGTGTCGTCCTCCCACGGCGAGCCGATCCGCATCTGCTCGGCGCGCGCGACGAGCTTCTGCTGCAGCGCCTCGTAGACGCCGCGCTGGACGATCACGCGCGAGGCCGCCGTGCAGCGCTGGCCGGCCGTGCCGAACGCCGACCAGACGATGCCGTCGACCGCGAGGTCGACGTCGGCGTCGTCCATGACGATGATCGCGTTCTTGCCGCCGAGCTCGAGGTGCACGTGCTTCAGCTCGTCGGCGGCGTTCTTCGTCACGAGCACGCCGGTCTCGCGCGAGCCGGTGAACGTGATCACGGGCACGTCGGGATGCTTGACGAGCGCGTCGCCCGCCTCCTCGCCGAACCCGTGCACGATCTGCACGACGCCCTCGGGCAGGCCTGCCTCCTGCAGCAGCTCGACGAACCGCTGCGCGAGCTTCGGCGTGTCCTCCGCCGGCTTCAGCACGACGGTGTTGCCGCAGACGAGCGCCGGGCAGAGCTTCCACGCCGGAATCGCGATCGGGAAGTTCCACGGCGTGATCGCGCCGACGACGCCGACCGGCATGCGGACGCTCATCATGAACTTGTCGCGGAGCTCCGACGGCGTGGTCTGCCCGAAGAGGCGCCGGCCCTCGCCGCCCATGTAGTAGCTCATGTCGATCGCTTCCTGGACGTCGCCGCCGGCCTCGGCCTTGACCTTGCCCATCTCGCGCGTCATCAGGTCGGACAGCTCCGCCTTGTGCTGCTCGAGCACCTGCGCGAAGCGGAAGAGGATGTTGCCGCGCTCGGGCGCCGGCACGAGGCGCCAGCTCTCCCACGTGTCGCGGGCGGTGTCGACCGCGCGGGCGACGTCGTCCGCGCCGGAGCGCGGGAAGGACTCGATCACCTCGCCGGTCGAGGGATTCAACGATTCGAAGGTCGCAGTGGCCATGCGGCGATCCTAGCCGTGGCCGAGCTTGTAACAGTCCGTTACTTGTCGGTGGGGTCCGGCACGTCCGTGTCCGGGAAGGTGCCGGCCGCGCGGGCGCGGCGGCGGTCACGCGCACCCGCTGCTCCTTGAAGGAGCCGTCCTCCTGGCCCGAGCGGCGATCAGGGCCCTCGCGGCGGTCGACGATCACCGTCACGTTCGGGTTGTCCTTGTAGTACTCGACCATCTTCTCGAAGAGCTCGGCCTCCAGCTCGCGCGGAATGACGCAATAGATCACGGTCGCAGTGTACGAGCCTGATCGGCGGACGCCAGCCCCGGAGGTCCAGGATTACAGCCGGGCGATGTCCGGCAGGATCCGCCCGGCGTCGTCCATCTGGGCGTTCCAGTCGGTCGCCGAGCCCTCGAGCTCCGACGGATCGTGGCCGCGCCCCTCGAGCCGCACCGGGTTGTCCGAGTCCGGCGAGATGCGGTACTGGTACCAGGAGATGTCCCACGCCACGGTCACGACGACCTCGGCGTTCACCCCCGACAGCGACGACGATCGAGATCCGCGGCGGCCCGAGCGACTTGCCGATGCCGCCGATCGTGCGCCGGTACTGCGAGGCGTTGAAGACGTCGGCCGCCTCGACCATCGCCTGCTCCTGCTCCGAGAGCCGGCGCAGGATCGGCTCGCTGGCGATCGTCTCCTCGACCGTCTTCTGACGGTTGCCGAGCAGGTTCGCGAGCAGCCCTCCCCCACGCCGCCGCCGCTCCGTCGGGACGGTCGGGGACGTCGGCGCGCCTTCACGCAGCCAGCCGTACTCGACGGCCGCCTCCGCGCAGAGCGGGCAGACGTCGACGTAGTCGCCGCCGCCGTTCGGCGAGAACCGCGTCGTCCGCTCACCCATCAGCAGCGTCCGCTCGCAGACGGCGCACGAACGGTCCACGGTGCTCCGTGTGACACGTGTCATGACGCCTCGAGAGTACCGAGAAGCGCGATGTCTAGGATCCGCTCGTGATCATCCGCACAGTCCTGGGGGACATCTCCCCCGCCCACCTCGGGCCGTGCGATGCGCACGAGCACCTGTTCCTCGACACGCCGGCGCAGCCCGGCGAGGAGTTCCTCGACCGCGACAAGGCGGTCGAAGAGGCCCGGACGCTCGTCGCCGCAGGCGGCCGCTCGCTCGTCGACTGGACGCCGCTCGGCCTCGGCCGCGACCTGGACGGCCTCGCCCGGGTGGCGCGCGAGACCGGCCTCCACGTCGTTGCCGCGACCGGCCTGCACCGCGATGCCCATTACGCCGAGGACAGCCCGAACTTCGAGCAGACGCCGGAGCTCATCGAGCGCGGCTTTGTGCTGGCGCGCAACACGCTGAAACCGCTGCTCGTCTAAGGTCATTCGCGCGCGAGGGCGCGGCGCAGGACGACGGCGAACCACCGGTCGAAGTCGGGGCGATCCTCCTCCGGGAGGTAGTCCCGCTGCCGCGCCCAGGCAATGCCGTGCGCGAACCCACCGACACGCATCGCCAGGTCGAACGTGCCTGTGAGACCCTCGCCCCACGGCTCGAGGTAGGCATCGCGCAGCCGCGGGAACCAGGCATCCTCGGGCGAGAGATGGGTGATCTCCTCGAGGAAGCGAAACGTGACGAAGAGCGACGCGAACGGGTGCGAGATCGAGCTGTCGCCCCAGTCGAGGACGCGCATCTGCCCGTCGCGCTCGAAGACGTTCGCATGGTGGAGGTCGTCGTGCTGAACCGTCTCCGGGATGCCGGCCGCGGCGAGCTCGTCGCACAGCTCCGAGAACCGCGGCGCGAACGCGACGAGCCGCTCGAGCTGTCGGCGTCCAACGGCAGTTCGCGGCCGATCAGGTCGTCGTAGCGCTCGGGCAATGCCGCGAGCCGCAGGTCGGGAACGCCGTGGCGACGTGTTCGCAGCGTGCTCGGCCTCGCCGCGTTGCAGCTCGGCGTACACGGGCAGCGCCGCAGCCACGCTTCGGGCGGGTTGCCGAACACGCCGACGGGAGTGCCCGCATCGGCGAGGAGCAGCCAGGCCCGCTGCTCGTCGTGACCGAGCACGTCGGCGACCCGCCCCGGCCAGCGCGCGCAGAGCCCCGCCGTCAGCCGCGGCTCGAACGACTGAATCGGCCCGCACGCCTTGAACCACGCGACGCCGTCCGCGTGCGGCACGCGCAACACGGTCGCCCAGGGTCGCTCGTGCGCGACCTCGATCTCGCCGCCGATTCGATGTGCGCGCGGATCCAGGCCTCCGCGCCGGCGCGATCTACGGCTACGCCCAGGGCAGCTCTTGCCAGTAGGGAGGCCGAGTCGCCTCCGGCCGCTTGAACGGGGCATAGGCCTGTCTCGGGTCAGGGGTGTCGTTCTCCGAGGCGGCGCCGTACTGCGCCGCGAGCTCCGAGGCCGGGTAGAAGAGCTGCTCGTTCTCGGATCGGCGCGCCGGCCATCAGGATCGTCGACGGCCCCTCCCCGCGCCGACGAAGACGTGCTCCGTCCCGGCAGGGCAGTGGACGAAGTCCCAGGGCTTCAGAGCCCGCTCCTCACCGTTGACGAGCAGACGGCATTCGCCGGAGAGCACGAGGAACGACTCCTGTTGGGACTCGGCGTGGTAGAGGCAGTTCGGCTCGCCGGGCTGGAGGACGGCCAGGTTGATCCCGAACTCCGGGAACGAGTGCTCCCGGCTCTCGAACACGCAACCGGAGCCGAAGGTCTCGGACGTCATCCACTGCGTGTCCCGGACGTTGACGACGAACCAGCCGTCGCTCGCGGGTGCGAGCCCGGAGCCGGTTTCCTCGAGCCGTGCCTCGTTGACGCGCGGCAGGCCGCCCGCTTCGTCGTCGCCGACGAGGCGCTGGAACGCGGCGTCGCCGCGAAGCGCGTCGAGGTCCGAGTCGTGCCTCGCATACGTGCGGAACTTCTCGGACAACTCGATCGCCTGACGGACGTGGCCGACCGCCCGTCCGTCTGGCCGGTGAGGCTCTCGCAACAGGCGAGGTTGTAGAACAGCAAGCCGTACTGCGGATGCGCGGCAACGATCGCGCGCAGACGCTCGCCGACCTCGGCGTACTCCCCGCCTCGTAGCGCGCATAGAGCGGCGCCCGATCTCCCAGCCGCTGGCCTCGTACGGCTTGTCGCGGGCCGCGCCGACGACGACGACCGTCGTGCCGGCCTCCTCGGCGACACGCCTCGCTTCACCCGGAGGGGCGGCGACGAACGTGCCGGCCGGCGCGTCGACGCGGTCCCGTCGACCTCGAACACAGCATGCCCTTGCGTGACGAGGTAGAGCTCTTCGTTCCCGTCTCTGCCTCGTCGTGCTCGTTGATGATCCGGTCACCGGCAGCGCGGGCCGTCCACGCCGTCGCGCCGAAGGAGTGATCCCCAGGTGGTGGCGCACGGGCCGGTAGGGAGAGCGCCCGTCGTCGATCTCCTCGATCTCGTCCAGGTGTGCAACCGCGTAGTCGACCATCGGAACCCCCTCGTTGCGTGCTGATCGGTGCCCCGAGTTTTGCAGAGACGAGCGGAAGCGTCGTGGCGTGCGGCTGCGTTTTCGCTGACACCAGGTTGATACCGATCGTTCTCCAACGGCCAACCAAACCGACGCGCGACCCGCGCTAGGTTCCGACGCGTGGACGCGTCCAGGCTCAGCGCCATCCCTCTCTTTGCCGGCCTCACGGATCGTGAGCTCGCGGCGGTCGCGAGCGCAGCGTCGGAGGCGACCGCAGAGGAAGGACAGTCGCTCGCGGCCGCAGGCGACTTCGGGCACGCGCTCTACGCGATCGAATCCGGAACCGCCACCGTGACCGCGGATGGCGAGCCGTTGCGCGAGCTGGGCCAGGGGACATCTTCGGGGAGATCGCCGTGCTCGCATCGGGCCGGCGGACGTCGTCGGTCGTCGCCACATCGCCGATGCGCATGATCGTGCTGTTCAAGCGTGACGTGTGGGCTCTGGAGCGAAGCTCACCGACTGCAGCCGAGCGTCTGCGCACGCTGATCGCGTCGCGGCAAGCCGCCGCGTCCTAGCGTCAGCGGGCGGGCTGGCCGACCCGAATCTCGTTGCCGTCTGGATCGAACATCGTGAAGGCGCGCATCCCGAAGTTCGTGAACGCAAGCGGTGTGAACGTCGCAGACTCGCCGGCACCCGCCCGCCACTGCTCGTAGACGCTCTCGACGTCATCCGCGTAGACCCAGCAGCTGCCGGGCGTTCGTTGGTCGACGAGCGGCCCGAGGAAATGGAACTCGCTCCCGCCGTACTCGATGATCAGGTAGTCCCACTCGTCGTGCGGCGCGCCCTTGTTCGTGAATCCGAGGCGGAGATAGAACGCCGCCGTCGCATCGAGATCACGACTCGCAAGCAGAGGGACCGCTCGTCACCATCGTGGAGCGACTATAGGGCCGCGCACTCGTTCGGGAGTGTTCCCCGGCGGCCGCTTGCATCGAGGCGGTTCGAGGAGGATGCTGTTTGCATGAAGCGACTCGTGCTCATCGTCACGAGCATGCTGCTCGTCGGCTTCGCACTCGCCGCACCGGCGACATCGGTATCCGCCGGGGGCACCGTCATCAAGACGGCGTACAACGCCACGTTGAAGAAGACGATCATCGTCGACGGCCGCGGGCGAACCATCTACCTGCTGATCAGCGATTCCGGCGGCGTTCCGTCCTGCGCCGCGCTGTCGCCTGATTGCCCGAAGGCGTGGCCCGCGGTGGCCACCCAGGGCAAGCCCGTCGCCGGCAAAGGCATCAACGCGGCGCTGCTCGGTGTCGCCAAGGGCGCCGGCGGCGTCAAGCAGGTGACCTACAAGAAGCACCCGCTGTACTTCTTCCACGGCGGCTTCGGAGCGCCGGCGGGAGACAAGCAGCCGGGACAGGTCCGGGGCCAGGGCTTCTTCGGCATCTGGTACGTGCTCTCACCGAAGGGCAACGCGATCAAATAGCGGTAGCCGGGCCGCGAACGGCGGGCCGTGATCTCCTCGCGCGCGCAGACTTCGTGTGGACTCAACACAAAGCGCGTTTCGGAGCGCCTCACACCCTTTGTGTGGAGTCCACACGAGTGAAGCTAGGATCGGCCTGCAAGGGGGTCGCGATGTCCTTTCGCCCAATCGTGCGCCGACTGTTCGATAGTCGTCTCGGACGGACGGCCTTCGTCGCGACGCTGATCGTTCCGGCGGTCGGCGCGGCCGCCGCGCCCACTGGCAGCGAGGTGGAGCCATTGCCCGTCCCGCGAACGGAGGTGGCTGCGGCGCGACACGGAGCCGACCTCGTCGTCGTCGGCGGCTTTCTCCCAGCGGGCGACTCGTCCGCGCCTGGCGGACGCATACTCACCGGCGCAGCAGCGTTGGCGGCGCCTGCCCGACCTTCCCGTCGCCGTCAACCATGCGATGGCCACGACGTGGCGTGGCCGCGCGATCGTCGTCGGCGGCTACCTCGGGCGCAACACACCCAGCGACCGAGCGTTCGTGCTCGACGGCGGACGGTGGCGCGAGCTTCGACCGACTCCCGGCGGGCCGCGCTGCGGGCGGTGCGGCGGTGATCGGGGACACGCTCTACGTCGTCGGCGGCATCGGGCCTGCCGGCCTTGCGCGCGCGGCACTCGCGCTCGACCTGCGACGTGGTGGGTGGCGGCAGATCCCGGCCCCACGCCGCGCGAGCACCTCGCGGTCACTGCGGCGGCCGGCCGCGTGTACGCGCTCGCAGGACGTCACGCCGGGCTCGACACGAACCTGCGCATGCTCGAGAGCTGGCAGCCCGGTGCGCGCCGCTGGGACCCGACTCCCGCCCGTGCCGACGGCGCGTGGCGGAACGGGCACGACAGTCGTCGGCCGAACGATCGTCTCGATCGGCGGCGAGCAGCCCGGCGGCACGATCAAGCTCGTGTACGCGTACGACACGCGCACACGGCGCTGGCGCCGTCTGCCGGACCTCCCGACGCCGCGGCACGGACTCGGCGTCGTGTCGCTCGGACGCACGGTGTATGCGATCGCCGGCAGCCGCAGCCGGGCTTGACGACGAGCGGCGCAGTCGAGTTCTTGACGTTGCCTTGACGCGGCATACGTTTGCGGGATCACGTACCTCGGTTGGGAAAGGGGTTGACCATGCCGCCGCCGGAGATGTTGGGGTCGAGGTGCGCCTCCTCCTCTCGTCATTACTCGCATCCGTCGTGCTTCTTGGGCTTGCCGCAGCTCACGAGCCGGCAGCATCGGCGCGAACTGAGTGCGCCGCGGGCTCAGGGCGGCGGTGATCAACGGCAAGCACGTCTTCTGAAGGCCGGCGGGCGGTGCGACAAGCGTCGCGACCGTGCATACCACCGCTATCGGTACCACTGTCACTCCGGCCGACTGGCCCCCTACGTCGCCTCTCCCCGAAACCAAAGCAGGCGCCGAAGCCAAAGCCACCGACCCTCCCTGAGCCGCCGGCGCCCGCCGGGAACCTCGTCGACGTCGGTGGCTACCGGCTGCACCTGGAGTGCGTGGGCACCGGCGCGCCTACGGTGGTGATCGAAACGGGTCAGGTCGCAACACGCCTCAACTATCGGAAGGTGCAGTACGCGCTCAGCGGTCAAAACCGTGTGTGCACATACGACCGTCCCGGCACTACGGCGCCCGTACCTAGCGCGAGCGATCCGCGTCCGATGTCCGTGCCGCCGACCGCGGAGACGTTTGCACGCGAACTGCATACGGTGCTGACCAACGCAAACGTTCCGGGGCCGTACATCCTCACCGGCGCCTCGCTCGGGGGCCTTCTCATCTCGGACTTCACCGCGCGCTATCCCGCACGACGTCGTCGGCCTGGTCTTCATCGACGGGATCGCGCCGGCTCGTCACGGCATGGCTGTCGGATTCGAACCAGCCGCCCGAACCTTGGGACGGCCGCGCCGACGTCGGCCTGCTCGAGAGCCTGACTTTCGGCTCGCGGGCCGGTGGTCGTGCTGACGACGGCCCAGCCCGGTGAGATCCCTGCGTTCCGGCGCAGCGCGACCAACGTCCTGGTCGCCGAAGCGCCGCAGTACGGCATTTACTTCCTCGACGCGCCTGGCCTCGCCTACGAGGCTATGCGAGTCGAAGTTGGCTCTGCGCGGCGGTTGGGACACTCCCTACCTGCGCGCAAACGATCCTGCCGCGCATCGGCGCCTTCTGCTGAGCCTAGGTACGTCGTTCACGGCCGGCCGCTCGTCGACAGGACACCGCGGTGCTCGATGCCCTGTCGACTACTCTTTGCGGTGCTAGGCGGTGATCATCTCGTGGACCGGGAACTCCTTGATGTCGGGTGTGCAAATGATCATGGGCTTAGCCGTGATTCTCGTCGCCTATGTCTCGTCGCGCGCCCTCGGGCTGTTCACGCTCAACTGGATTCTCGACAACTTTCTTGGCTCGATCATTCTGGTTATCATCGTCATTTTTCAAAGCGATATCCGGCGTGCGCTGACGCAAGTGGGCAGCGCGCCCCTGTTCGTCACCGCCGAGCGCATGATCCAGCGGCACGAGGACATCATCGAGGAAATCGCTCAAGCGGCGATGTCGCTCGCCGCCAAGCACGTCGGCGCGCTGATCGTGCTGCAGCGCGAAGTGGGATTGAACGAATACATGGAAATCGGCACGCGGCTCGACGCCCGGGTGAGCCGGGAGCTGGTCGAAAGCGTCTTTCTGCCCCATTCACCGATCCACGATGGCGCGCTGGTTATTCAAAAGGGACGAGTCACCGCGGTGCGCTGCCTATTGCCGCTTAGCACCAATCCCAACTTGCGCAAGACTTGGGGCACGCGCCATCGAGCCGCGCTCGGGGTGACGGAAGAGACCGATGCGGTTGCCGTGGTTATCTCCGAACAGGAGAGCACGGTGGCGCTCGTCGTCGGCGGCAACGTAACCGAGAATATCGACGGCGGACGGCTGCGATCGGCGTTGCAAGACTTGGTCAAATCATGAAACGTCTATGGGAAAAAATCGTCTCCTTGGCGGGCAGCAATTTCGGTCTCAAGGCGCTCGCTTTGATTATCGCCGTGGGACTCTGGTTGGCCGGCCATCGTGATACGGAACGGGCGATCGAGGTCGCCGTGGAGTTTCGTAACCTGCCGTCGGATTTGATGGTGATGGACAATCGGGTTGATTACGTAGTGTTACGACTGATGGGGCCGCGCACGCTGGTTTCGACGCTTGACGCCGACAACCTGAAACTCTCGTTGGATCTGAACGGCGCCAAGTCCGGCGCCTCGAGCTACACACTGGTGGGAGAGGATTTCAATGTCCCGCGCGGCGTCGCCGTCGCCAGAATCACGCCTCCGGTGATTCATCTGCGACTGGAGCCGGTGGTCAAACGCACCTTGCCGGTGACGGTGCGGCTCTCCGGCAAACCGGCCGAAGGCTACCGAGTCACGCAAACCGTGGCGCTGCCGGAGAACGTTTCGGTGCAAGGACCGGCGGAAGATGTACGGCGTCTCGCGGCAGTCGAGACCCTACCGCTCGATGTCGAAGAAAGCCGAAGCGGAATCAAACGTCGACTTCGGCTGTCGAACGATAACAAGCCGTTGACGATAACCCCGGACCAGGTGGATGTTGCCGTCACGGTCGAGGAGGAGCAGGCCAGCCGGGAGTTCGATAAAGTCGAAATCCATGCCAAAGACTTCAAAGGCACTTACACGGTCACGCCGCAGTGGGCGCATTTTCAGCTTTCCGGTCCTAAGAGCACGATGGCAAAACTGAAATTGACTTCAGAAAATGTTTACTTGAATTTGCACGGGATGGTGGCCGGGGACCACAGCGTGGCATTGTCGTTCAACCTGCCGCCTGAGATTAACGTTGTCGAACAAAAACCCCAGCGCTTTCGCGTTCGCATCGTCAAGCCGGCCGAGTGATTTGAATGCAAAGGAGTTCATTGAGATGAGTCAGCCGCGATCAAATAAAAACAAACCCATGCGCCACCTCTTCGGCACCGACGGCGTGCGCGGCGTCGCCAACCAGGAGCCGATGACTTCGGAGATGGCGCTGAAGCTCGGCCGAGCGATCGCCAAAGTGCTGCACGAGTCCGACCCGACCGACTCCTCCGGCCGGAAGCTGCCGCCGTCGTTTGCGCGCAAAAACGGCGAAGATGGCAAACACCGCTACAAGATACTGATCGGCAAAGACACCCGCCTTTCGGGATACATGCTCGAAACCGCGTTGGCTTCAGGTATTGTCTCGATGGGGGCCGATGTTTTGCTGGTCGGGCCCATGCCGACGCCCGGAGTCGCGTTCCTAACCCGGAGCATGCGCGCGGACGCGGGTGTGGTGATCTCAGCGTCGCACAATCCTTATCAGGACAACGGCATCAAATTTTTCTCCTGGGACGGTTTTAAATTGCCCGACGAAGTCGAGGCGCGCATGGAAGAGATGATCTTCAGCGGGGTGACCGAAGAGTCGCGCCCGACCGCTTCAGAGATCGGCAAGGCCTTTCGCCTCGCCGATGCCGTGGGACGCTATAATGTTTTTCTGAAGAATAGCTTTCCGCGCCATTTGACTTTAGAGGGATTAAAGATCGTCGTCGATTGCGGCCATGGCGCGGCGTACAAAGTCGTGCCGGAAGTCTTGTCCGAGCTCGGCGCGGAAGTGCTGCCCATCGGCGTGCAGCCCGACGGTGAAAACATCAACCGGCGCTGCGGCGCCCTTTATCCGGAAACGGCGCGCGAAGTGTTGCTGCACGAGGGCGCTGATTTCGCAGTGGCGCTGGACGGCGATGCCGATCGGGCGATTTTCATCGATGAAACCGGCGACATTCTCGACGGCGATCAAGTGCTGGCGATTGCGGCATTGGACATGCAACAGAAAGGCACCCTCAAAGGCAGCGGCGTGGTCGCCACTGTGATGAGCAATCTCGGGCTGGAACTGGCCCTGCGCGACGCCGGACTAGGCCTCGTGCGCACCCAGGTCGGCGATCGCTACGTGGTCGAGAAGATGGTCGCGGACAATTATAATCTCGGCGGTGAGCAATCGGGGCATATCTTGTTTTTGGATCATAACACCACCGGCGATGGCGCGATCACTTGTTTGCAGATGCTCGCGTTGATGGTCGAAAAGCGCCAGCGCTTGAGCGCTCTCAAGCGCGTGATGACGCGCTTGCCCCAGGTATTGCTCAACATCGACGTTAAAGAGCGAAGAGATTTGGCCAGCATGCTCAAGGTCAGTCAAAAGATCGCCGAGGTGGAAAGCGCTTTGGCGGGACGAGGGCGAGTCTTGGTGCGCTATTCCGGCACCGAATTGCTCGCTCGAGTCATGTTGGAAGGCGAGAACGAAAAAAAGATCCGCGCCATGGCCGAGGATATCGCCGATCGGATCCGTGCGGAGGTTGGCAGCTAGTCATGATTCGTTTGGGAGTCAACGTCGATCACGTGGCGACGGTGCGCCAAGCGCGCCGCGCGGAAGTCCCCGATCCGGTAGCAGCGGCGCTCTTGGCCGAGAAAGCCGGCGCCGACGGCATCACCGTACATCTGCGCGAAGATCGCCGGCATATTCAGGAGCGCGACGTCGAGCGGCTGCGTGAGCAAGCCGCTACCAAGATCAATTTGGAGATGGCCGTGACGCCTGCGATGGTGGCGTACGCCGAAAAAATCCGGCCTCATGACGCCTGCTTCGTGCCGGAGAAACGCGAAGAGTTGACCACCGAGGGCGGTCTCGACGTCGTCGCGCATAAAATCAAAGTGAAAGATGCCGTGAAGAAACTCCAGGATCGCGGCATTCATGTCAGTTTATTCATCGACCCCGCGCAGGCGCAAATCGAGACAGCCAAGGAAGTCGGTGCCGATGCGATCGAAATTCACACCGGCGCTTATTGCAACGTCGCCACGGCGGCGCGACAGCGCGAGTTGGCGGCGATCGCGGATGCGGCGGCGTTGGCGCGCCGCCTTGGGTTGGAAGTGCACGCCGGCCACGGCTTAGACTATGAAAATGTCCTGCCGATCGCGAAGATTCCCGAGATCGTCGAGCTGAATATCGGCCACAGCATCATTGCCCGCGCGGTTATCGTCGGCATTGAGCAGGCGGTACGAGAAATGAAAGAACTTCTTAATCGTGTTCGTGAATCGTGATCGTGTTTCGTTCTGCGATCTTTGATTGTTTCACGAACATGCGCCACAAGCACATCCCACGGTTCTTATGATCGTCGTCACCGCCGAACAGATGCGCGAGATGGATCGCTTGACGATCCAGAAATATGGCGTGCCGAGCCTGACGTTGATGGAGCGCGCCGGCCAGGCGGTCACGCAGGCGATTTTGCAAAACTTCGCGCGCAACGCCAAGCAAGGCGTATTGATCGTCGCCGGCAAGGGCAACAACGGCGGCGACGGTTTTGTCGTCGCGCGCCTGCTTAAAAAAAAACGCATTCCCTGTGAAGTCGCGCTGCTGGCGCGCAAAGACGAGCTTTCGCCCGACGCGGCGCACAATCTGCGCGCTTATCTCAAGCTCAAGGGAAAAGTCACCGAGATTTCCGCGGATCAACTTGAGTTGCTGGGTGAGCGCATGAGCCAGAAGGGGCTGATCGTCGATGCGATACTTGGCACGGGAGTAAAAAACGAAGTGCGCGGATTGTTCGGCGACGCGATCACGATGATCAACACGTCCGGCGTGCCGGTCGTCGCCGTCGATATTCCCTCGGGGTTGCATACCGACAACGGCACACCGCTCGGCGTCGCGGTGCAGGCCGAGATGACGGTGGCGTTAGGTTTCGCCAAGCTCGGTGAAGTGATCTATCCGGGACTCAACTACGTCGGTGTTCTGGTAGTCGCCGATATCGGCATTGCGGAAGCCGCGGTGGCGGAAGTCGCGCCCAAAACCGAGCTTCTCGATCGCGAAACGATCCGCTGGCTGGTGCCGCGGCGCGCCCCGGACACGCACAAAGGCACCTACGGCCACTTGTTAGTCGTCGCCGGCTCGCGCGGCAAAACCGGCGCGGCGATTCTTGCTTGCCGCGCTGCTATGCGCACTGGCGCCGGATTGGTGACCTTGGCCGCGCCGCGCTCGCTCAATAATATTTTCGCCGCTTCGCTGATCGAGGTCATGACCGAGCCGTTGGGCGACAATGCTGCGGAAGAACTAGAGCCGCTTGGCGACGACGATTGGCATCGCTTGCTGGAGCGGAAAGACGCGCTGCTCTTCGGGCCGGGGATCGGCGTCACTACGGCGACCCAGAATAACTTGCGCTGGTTGTTGAGAAATTTGGACCTGCCTTGGGTGATCGATGCCGACGGACTCAATAACTTGGCGCTGGAGATCGGCCGGCTGCGCCACGCCAAAACCGCTCCGGTGCTCACGCCCCATCCGGGCGAAATGGCGCGGCTCATCGGCAAAAGCACCGCGGATGTCAACGCCGATCGAGTGGAAATCGCGCGCGCGTTTGCCGTCGAACACCGTTGCCACCTGGTTTTGAAAGGGGCGCGCACCGTAATTGCCACGGCGGAGGGAAATGTCTTTATCAATCCAACCGGCAACCCGGGCATGGCGAGCGGCGGCATGGGCGATGTGTTGGCGGGTATTCTATCGGCGCTTCTCGGCCAGGGTTTTACTGCGGCCAGCGCGATGAAGCTCGGCGTGTACCTGCACGGCTTTGTCGGCGATCGGGTCGCAGCGGCGCGCGGCGAAGTTGGTCTGATTGCGTCCGATATCATCGATGGTTTGCCTGAAGGCATGCGCGCCCTCGCGGCGCCTTAGATTTCCCTTGCGCGACTGGTTTGGTGGGATCGGCAGAATGCGACAATTTTAGGGTAGGGGCGCAGCAGGCTGCGCCCCTACGGCGGTCCCGAGTCAATCTCGATATTTCGACAAAAATATACTAGTTGTATCGGGAGGCCCGTTGGCGATGGGTTCGTGGACTGTCACTTCCAACTCCAGTCGCAAAACCATGAGCCTGGGGCGAAAACTGGCGAGCTGGGTGCGTGGGGGAGAGATTGTCGGTTTAGTCGGCGAGCTCGGCACGGGCAAAACTTGCTTTGTCCGCGGTTTCTGCGCCGGAATTGAAGTCGGCAAAGAAGCTTGGGTGCGCAGTCCGACGTTCACCTTGATCAATGAGTATCAAGGCCGCCTGCCGGTTTACCACATCGATCTTTACCGGGTCGGTAAGCAGGATGAGCTCGACGCGCTCAATCTTCGCGAGTATCTCTACGCCGACGGCGTGAGCCTGATCGAATGGTTCGAGTATTTGCCGGCGGCGGAAGTTGACGAGTATCTCGAAGTGCGGCTTGCGCATGGCGGCGGATCGAAGCGCGAACTGAGTTTTATCGCGCATGGCGAGCGCTATGAAAAGATCGTGGACAAAATTAAAAAGTAAAAATTAAAATTCATTCTAATTATGCTGCGTCGAAGAGGCCATAGGGAAATGTCATTGTTGGTGCAGAAATACGGCGGCACCTCGGTCGGATCGATTGAGCGCATCAAGCAAGTGGCGGCGAAGATCGTTGCCGCCAAGCGAGCGCGGCACGATATCGTCGTGGTGGTGTCGGCGATGGCCGGCGAGACCAATCGTTTACTGGCCCTTGCTCATGAGATTGCCGAGATCCCCGACGAGCGTGAGAAAGACGTGCTGCTCGCCTCCGGCGAACAGGTTTCCGTCGCCTTGCTGACGCTCGCGCTCAAGGAGCTCGGTCAGCCGGCGCGCTCTTACTTGGGCCATCAGGTGCGTATCGAGACCGACAACGCTTACGGCAAGGCGCGCATTTTAAGCATCGATTCGACCAAGATCGTGCAGGCGTTGAACGAGGGCGATGTCGTCGTCGTCGCCGGCTTTCAGGGCGTGGACGAAGATGACAATATTACCACTCTCGGACGCGGCGGCTCGGACACCAGCGCGGTGGCGCTGGCGGCTTTTCTCAACGCCGCGGCATGCGAAATTTACACCGATGTAGAAGGTGTATTTACGGCTGATCCTGGAATTTGTCCGCAGGCGAGAAAGCTGGCGCGGATTTCCTACGACGAGATGATCGAGCTGGCGAGCATCGGAGCGAAGGTCTTGGAAATTCGCTCGGTGGAATTTGCCAAAAATTTCTCTGTGCCGGTGCACGTGCGCTCGTCGTTTTCAGACGCCGAGGGAACTTGGCTGGTCAACGAGGAGGAGAGCATGAACGATGTGTTGGTTTCGGGCGTAGCCTCGGACAAGAATGAAGCCAAAATCACCTTGATCCGCGTTCCCGATCAGCCGGGCTTGGCGGCGCAGATTTTCGGGCCCATTGCGGACGCGCACATCGTCGTCGACATGATAATACAGAATGCCAGCGAAGACGGCACCACCGATCTGACTTTCACCGTGCCCAAGGCCGACCACAAAAAGGCGCTCGGCATCATGGAAAAAACTTTATCTGCGGTGCACGCCAAGGGCATCAAAGTCGACACCGACATCGCCAAAATCTCCGTGGTCGGCGTGGGCATGCGCACGCATGCCGGCGTGGCTGCGAAAATGTTCCAGGTGTTGGCCGCCGAAGGCATCAACATCGAGATGATATCGACTTCAGAGATTAAAATCTCGGTGGTCATCGATGCCAAATACACGGAGCTCGCGGTGCGGGTGCTGCACGACGCGTTTATCGGAAAACAGGGGCAAGTATGAAGGACGTTTTGCTTTACGACACGACTCTCAGGGACGGTTGTCAGGCGGAGGATGTTTCATTGACCCTCGAGGATAAGCTGCGCATGGCGGCGAAGCTCGACGACATGGGCATCGACTATATCGAAGGAGGTTATCCGGGCTCCAATCCGCGCGACGCCGATTTTTTCAAGCAGGTGAAAAAGCTCAAGCTCAAGAATGCCAAGGTCGCATCCTTCGGGACGACGAGAAAATTCGGTGCCAAGCCGTCGCAGGATATCAATCTCAAGGCTCTCCTCGGCGCCGATGCGCCGGCGGTGACCTTGGTCGGCAAGACCTGGGACCTGCACGTGCGCGACGATCTGCGCATCAGCCAGAAAGCCAATTTGGAAATCATCGCCGACTCGATCGCGTTCATGAAGAAGCGGGTCGATGAAGTGATTTTCGACGCCGAGCATTTTTTCGACGGCTTTCGCGCCAATCCCGACTATGCGCTGGAATGTCTCAAAGCGGCGCAGGAAGGCGGCGCCGATTGGATCGTCCTCTGCGAGACCAACGGCGGGTCGGCTGCCCGGCTGATATTCGCGACGCGCTCGCGCAAGTCAACCGGGCGATCAAGACGCCGCTGGGGATTCACTGCCACAACGACGGCGAACTGGCGGTTGCCAACACGTTGGCCGCCGTGGAGATGGGCGCGACTCAGGTTCAGGGCACGATCAACGGCTTCGGCGAGCGCTGCGGCAACGTCAATCTGATCTCGGTGATCGCCAACTTGCAATTGAAGATGGGCAAGAAATGCGTGAGCGCGGCGCAACTCAAAAAGCTCCGCGAGGTGTCGCAGCTTTTCTACGAGCTGGCGAACATTCAACCGAACAAGCGCCAAGCCTACGTCGGCGACAGCGCCTTCGCGCACAAGGGCGGGCTGCATGTCTCGGGCGTGCTCAAGAACCGCGAAACCTATGAACACATCGATCCGGAGCTGGTCGGCAACCGCCAGCGGGTGTTGGTCTCCGATCTCTCGGGCCGGAGCAACGTCGTCTACAAAGGCAAGGAGTACGGCATCGATCTCAAGGACGCCGGCGACGCGGTCAAAAATATTTTGCGCCGGACCAAGGAGCTGGAAGGCCAGGGCTACGAGTTCCAAGCCGCCGAGGCGTCTTTCGAGCTGCTGATTCAGGAAGCGCTCGGCAAGAAGAAGAAGAATTTCAACCTGGTCGGCTTTCGCGTTATCGACGAAAAACGCAAAGAGGGCGAGGCGCCGATCTCCGAAGCGACGATCATGGTGCAAGTCGACGGCGTGATGGAGCACGCCGCGGCGATGGGCAACGGGCCGGTCAACGCGCTCGACCAGGCGCTGCGCCGCGCGCTCACCAAATTCTATCCGTCGCTCAAGCAGGTCGAGCTGCTCGATTATAAAGTCCGCGTGCTCTCGACGGGCGAAGGCACCGGCGCAGTGGTGCGGGTGTTGATCGAATCCGGCGACGGCAAAGGCCGTTGGGGCACGGTCGGCGTATCGCACAACGTGATCGAAGCGAGTTGGCAAGCGCTGGTCGATAGCATTGATTACAAGCTCTATAAGGATGCGAGGCATCGGGCGAATTGAAAGGAGGCACTAGGCAACAGGCAGTAGTAGAACGATGGAGTAATGGATTTGATATCTTGACCTAATGCCTGCTGCCTACTGCCTGCCCCATGCCTTTCGGCATGTGGCAAAACATTAAAGAAGATATCCAGGTTATCTTTCAGCGCGATCCGGCGTCGCGCTCGGTGTGGGAGATCGCGCTTGCCTATCCTGGTTTTCACGCGATGCTGCTGTACCGGCTGGCGCACTGGCTTTGGCAGCGAAATCTTTGGACGCTGGCGCGCGTGGTGAGCCACATGGGACGATTTCTTGACCGGTATCGAGATTCATCCGGGCGCGAAAATCGGTCGGCGCTTTTTTATCGATCACGGCATGGGCGTGGTGATCGGCGAGACGACCGAGATCGGCGACGACGTGACAATTTATCAGGGCGTCACTCTCGGCGGCACTTCGACCGAGCGCATCAAACGGCACCCCACGATCGAGGAGTCGGTGACGATCTTCAGCGGCGCCGCGGTGCTCGGGCCGGTGACCGTTGGCCGGCACAGCCGGGTCGGCGCGGGCTCGGTGCTCGTTACTTCTGTCCCGGCGCACTCCACCGTGGTCGGTATCCCGGGCAGAATCGTCAAGGGAGAAGCGCGACACACGGCGGCCGGTAAAGCGATCATCGATCTCAACTCGGCCGACCTGCCCGACCTTGTCGCCAAAGCGATCGGTGGTCTGGCGGACTATATTGAAAAATTGGAAAAGCGGATTGACGAGTTGACCGACCGCCAAGGCGGCCTGGAAGAGAAGACCAACGAGGAAAGCGAAGAGCTCAACAAGATCAAAGAGCTGCTGAAGAATACGGGAAGTTGAAGAAGGCAACAGGCATTAGAACATAGATCGGATGTAGGGGCAGACCTACGTGTCTGCCCTTTCGAAAGGCGACCATTGATTCGCTCGTTATGTAAGAAACCATGTCAACGCGATCCAATAAGATCGTCGTCGCTATGAGTGGCGGTGTCGATAGTTCGGTGACAGCGGCGTTGCTTGTCGAGCAGGGCTACGATGTTCACGGCGTTTCGCTGCGCATGTGGGAAGGGGAGCGTGGGCCGAGGGTGTGTTCGGATCATCGTGGCGCCAAGGAAGTTGCCGAACATCTGGGGATTCCGCACACGCTGCTCGATTTACGCGGTCAGTTCGCCGAGACAGTTGTGAAGCCTTTCGCTCAGGATTATCTCGACGGGCGCACGCCCAATCCTTGCGTCGCCTGTAACCGCGACTTCAAGCTCGGCACGCTGCTGCGCTGGGCCAAGGAGCAGGGCGCCGCTTACATCGCCACCGGGCATTACGCCCGAGTAATTCACGACGATCGAACGCGCCACACGTCATTGCTGCGCGGCGCGGACGGCGCCAAGGATCAGTCTTATTTTTTGTTTGCTCTGTCGCAGGAGCAGCTGGCGCACACGGTTTTTCCCCTCGGCGCGATGCAGAAAAGCGCTGTGCGCGCGAAGGCGCGCGCCTTGAATTTGCCCGCGGCCGAGCGGCCGGAGAGCCAGGATATCTGCTTCGGTGACTACAAGGCGTTGGTGGCAACTTATGCGAAAGAAAGCGAGCTTGACGGCGGTGCAGTCGTCGATCGGTCGGGCAAACTGCTCGGCCGGCATGGCGGCGTGCATACAGTCACCGTCGGGCAGCGCCGAGGTTTGGGTATCTCGGGACGCGAACCGCTTTACGTCGTCGAGATCGATAAAGAAGCGAACCGCGTCGTCGTCGGCAACAAAAATGAGCTGGGCTCAATCGGATTAATCGCGCGTGCGGTTAATTGGATCGAGCCGCCCAATATTACCAGTATCGACGCCGAAGTGCAGATCCGCTACCGCGCGCCGTCGATTCCCTGCACGATCCGTACGACTTCGCCCGGTGCATGTGAAATAAGATTTAACGAAGCGTTTCCGGCAGTGACGCCGGGACAGGCCGCGGTATTTTATTGCGGCGAGCATTTGCTCGGCGGCGGCTGGATCGAACGAGCCATAAAAGAAGAAAGGCAATAGCATTAGGCGACAGGCACTAGTAAGAATAAGATTGAGAACATGTGGTCTTTCTGTAGCCTAGTGCCTGTTGCCTAACGACTAAGGTCATGCGTATCGCGATTACAACTTTGGGTTGCAAGATCAACCAGTACGACTCCGCGGTGATTCAAAGCCGGCTGGAAGATAAACACTCGTTCGTCGCTTTTGATGAAGTCGCCGAATGTTATGTGATCAATACCTGCACGGTGACGGATCGAGCGGATTGGGAGGCGCGCCAGTTGGTGCGCCGGGCCAAGCGACGAAACCCAGCGGCGAAGGTGCTGGTCACGGGCTGCTATGCGCAAGTGAATTCGCAGGAAGTCGCCGAAGTTCCCGGTGTCGATTTCGTCATCGGGCTAAACCGGCTCGATGATTTGCTCCGCTTCGTCGAGTCCGTTCCCACGGGCGCGCCACGGATCGCCGTCAGCGACGTGAAGCGGGAACGCGGCGTGCCGGTGCTCGGCACGCGCGCGCTGCCTGGGCACACGCGGGCATTTTTGAAAATTCAGGAAGGCTGCAATTACTCCTGCACTTATTGCATTATCCCGACGGCGCGCGGGCTGAGCCGCAGCGTCACGCCGAGCGAAGTCATGGAGCAGGTGCGCCGGTTGGCCGGCGCGGGATACAAAGAAATCGTGCTCACCGGCATTCATCTCGGCGGATACGGCCAGGATTTAAATCCAAAGATCGATCTTGCGGCGCTCGTCGAAAGGATCGCCGATAGCGGATTGATTTCACGCCTGCGCTTGAGCTCCCTCGATCCGCGCGAGGTGCCGGACCGATTGTTAGATTTGATCGCGGCTTCGAAAACTATTTGTCCGCACCTGCATATCTGCGCACAGGCGGGCGATAATGAGATACTCAAGCAAATGCGGCGCAACTACGACACGGTGTATTATCGCGACCTCTTGGCGCGCGTGCGCACCCGTTTGCCCGAGGCCGCGCTCGGCAGTGACATCATCGTGGGATTTCCCGGCGAGAGCGACGCCCAGTTTGAAAATTCTCTGGAGTATTTTAACTCGCTGCCGCTCACTTATTTCCACGTTTTCCCCTATTCGTCGCGCCGCGGCACCGCCGCGGTCTCTCTCGCGAATCATGTGGCCGGGCCGGTGAAAAAAGCGCGAGCGCGGCGCATGCGCGCGCTCGGCGTGCGCAAGAAAAGCGAGTTTTGTTCGAGTTTCCTTGGCCGGCGCGTCTCGGTGTTGGTCGAAGAAAAAGTCGACGGCGCGAGCGGCTTTCGGCGCGGCTTTAGCCGGAATTATCTGCCGGTGATTTTGCCGGCGGGAACCGATTCGTCGAATCGAGAAGTAGACGTGGAGCTCAACGGCTGGCGCGAAGGATGGCTGACGGGAATAGACTTCGAACGGGGTACTGACCTTTCGGCGCGTGGCTGACTCGCCGGTTTTTTACGGTAGGACCGGATTGAAGAACGAGACGCAACTCGGTGCGCTGCAAAACGCGTTGGGATACTATTTTAAAGATCCCGTGCTGTTGCTGCGGTGTATGACCCATGTCTCCTACGAGCGAAAGAAAAGCGAAGGCCATAACGAGGTCTTGGAGTTTCTCGGCGACGCGGTGCTCGATCTGGCGATCAGCGATCTCTTGATTGAACGCAACCCCGATAAGAGCGAAGGCGTGCTATCCAAAATGCGCGCGGCGCTGGTAAATTCCACCGTGCTCGCGGAAAAGGCTGCCCTGCTTAATTTCGGTCCCATGCTGCGCATCGGCAAGGGTGAAGAATGGAGCGGCGGCCGGAACAAGCCGTCGATCCTTGCCGGCGCCTTCGAAGCAGTGTTGGGCGGCGTGTATAAGGACGGCGGTTACGAAGCCGCGCGCACGGTGGTGGAGCGCTTCTTCAACGCCGACGTGACCGCGAAAAAACTCGGCCAGCATGATTACAAGACAAGGCTTCAGGAAATCAGCCAGATGCTCTATCACGCGCCGCCGGCTTATCGGGTGATCGCCGCGACCGGCCCCGATCATGAAAAGCTATTCCTTACTGAGATCGCCGTCGGCGGTAAAATTTTAGGTATAGGCGAAGGTCGGAGCAAGAAACAATCCGAACAGGAAGCGGCGAAGAAGGCCCTGCACGAGCTCCAAAAAAGCGGCGAACAGACAGTGGATTGAGTTTCGTCTCAACATTCCCATCGGCGGGGTAACGAATCGGTCATGCCCCAACTCTCGACAGATGTACTGATAGTCGGTGCTGGTGGCGCCGGTATGTACGCGGCGATCGCCGCGGCACGCGATGGCGCCTCGGTGCTTCTCGTCGACAAAGGCCAAGTTGGCCGCGGCGGCGCGACGATCATGGCGCAGATGACCGTCGCCGTAGCGCTCGGCGCGGCGGAACCGGACTCGGTCGAGCTGCATCTGGAAGATACCTTGAGGGCAGGCCGCGGCCTGTGCAACGAAGAGCTTGCCGCGGTTGGTTTGCAGCGACGGGCCGAAGCGCATCGTCGAGATGGAGCAGTGGGGCACGCGCTGGGCGCGGGAAGACGGCCGCATCAAGCAAGAAATGGCGCCCGGGCACAGCGTCAAACGCTGTTGCTACGTCGACTTTCTCAACACCGGTCCAGCCGTGGCAGCGACGCTCAGGCGCAAAGTGAGCGAGTCGACAAACATTCGGCGCATCAGCAATCTCGCCGGGCTCGAAATATTGGCGCGCGACGGGCGGGCGATCGGCGCCGTCGCTCTCAGTCTCGCCGGCGGCGAATGGGTCACGATTCAAGCACGAGCGGTGATTCTCGCCGCCGGCGGTCTCACGAAACTCTACGAGCGCAACAGCGCGTCGGCCAACATGGGCGGCGAAGCGTACGCGTTGGCATTGTCGGCCGGCGCGGAGCTGATCGATATGGAGTTCGTGCAATTTTTTCCGATCGGCCATCTTGCGCCGCGCCTGGTCGGCATGGATCCGATCCTATGGGATCCGTTTCGCTACAAGCTCGGCGGTAAACTGCTCAACGGACAATTCGAAGAATTCATCGACCGCTACGGCAGCACGGATTTCGGCCATTACAACGCCACCCGCGACATCGCGGCCTACGCGATCTTAAAAGAAGTCGAAGCCGGGCGCGGCACGCCGCACGGCGGCGCTTATCTCGACTTCCGCCACATTCCTGAAACGCAACTGCGCGCCGCTTTCGGTCCGGTGATCGATCGCCTGCTCGTCAACGGCATCGATCTCACGCAAATGCCCGTGGAAGTCGGCCCGATGGCGCACTATCACATGGGCGGGATTCGCGTCGACACGAACATGCGGACGCGAATCGAAGGGCTTTATGCCGCCGGCGAAGCGGTCGGCGGCTCTAACGGGGCCAATCGACTGTCCGGCAACGCGATCACTGAAGCGTTCGTATTCGGCGCGCGCGCCGGCTCCAGCGCCGCTGAAGCGGCGCAGCGCGCGCCAGCTGCTTGGGACGAGAAACTCGCTCAGAAAACAATCGAGCGCTTAGGATTTGTCTACGAAAATTCCCGCTCGGACGGCGCCGCTCCGATCACGCTGCAAATTGAGCTGCAGAAGCTGATGTGGGAGCAAGCCGGGCCGTTTCGCACCGGCGAGAAGCTGACGGAGGCGCTCGCGCGCATCGAAGAGATGAGCAAGACGGACCTGCTTCGTCTGCGCATTAACCGAGAACGTGACTTCAATCTCGATCTGCAAGATTGGTTCGAATTACGCGCGATGCTGACGACGGCGGAAGCGGTCGTCCGTTCCGCCTTGGCGCGAACCGAGAGCCGCGGCGCACATCAGCGCGAAGATTTTCCGATCGCGGATGCGCGATTGCTCAAGAATCAGGTGCTGGAGCTGAAAGACGGCAACCTGTCGACGCGCTGGGCCGCTCTCGTCCGACTCAATCGCAGCGAATCGAGTCATGGCTGATCCAATCGGCAAAACCACCCGTCTTCGCGTCCGGCGCGGGTCGGTCGGCGAAGCGGGCCGTTACGATGTCTTCGACGTTCCCTACGAAGAAGGCATGTCGGTGCTCGACGCGCTGCGCTGGATTCGCATTCATCTCGATAGCACGCTGGGGATTCGCTACAGCTGCATCAACGCTAACGCCTGCAAAACCTGCATGGCGCTGGTGAACGGCGCGGTGGAATATACCTGCATCGCCAAGGTAACGCCGGAATTGATCACTGTCGAACCGCTGCCGAAGCGGCAGCTGATTCGGGATCTGATAACGGACATTTTGGCGGAAGACGAGAAGGTCTAAAAAATCGATCTTAAACCGACAGTCATCCTAAAATGAAAACTACGACGCTACAAAATTTAAGAATCAAATTCATTGGACTCTACTGTCCGGCTTCCGGGCTCAGCGAATAGCTTGATTCGCTGGCGAGAGTGCTCAACAATTCGGATTCTGGGGTAGCGTGGGAGTCAAGTCTAAGACTAGGTCGGTGGTTTTCGTTATTCAGTCCAATTGTTCTTATTCTCTTCGGACTGTATCTCAGAAAGGATGGCGTGCTCGTTAAGAATTTTGCTTTTCGCGACGGCAGCGACGAACTCTCCGATTCCAAACAAATCTTCGAAACTGGTCTAGGCCTGCTCGGCGTCTTTGTGATCACTTCCACAATCTCTTTCGTGCTCTCAATTCTAATCACAAGTCTTGAAAAAATACGACGGGTTGTGTCTTTCCGTGTGCCGATGAAAACGAAGCGGGATGGCGCGCGACCGTGGCAGGTTTCAAACACTGAGTTTTATTTTTGATTCATCGGCGCTCGCCCGTAGAGTTTGTCGATAAAGCCGGATTTCCGCACTTCCTCGATCAGGCTCGTGTCGATCACACCGGCCGGTTTCACGTTGCGCGCGTTCGGGTGACCGAGCGAATCGAGGGCATTTTGTATTCCGCTCGCTTCGGGAATCGGATATTCGCGCATGCTGAAACTCAACCGAGCATAAATTTCTTTAGCGACGGCTGGATCCTTGATGCCTTCTTCTTCGAGCACGGAGTAAACGAGTTTGGGTTTTGTTTTAAATGCATGAATTCCTTCGACGTAGGCCATGACGATGCGGCGCGCGACGTCGCGCTGGTTGCGAATCAACGAAGCCGGCACGGTCACGCCGAAACGGGCAAAGTCGAGGGGCAGCTCGGAGAGATCGGCCAAAGATCGGCAGCAGCCGCTGGCCAAAACCTTGTGCAGACTCTCGGGACTCACCAGCGCGCCGTCGACGTGGCCGGCGATCAGCGCGGTCATGCGGGTCGGCGTGTTGCCGGATTGCAACAAGGCAACGTCTTTTTCCGGGTCGAGCTTCCATGATCGTAGCACCATTCGCGTCGTGAGATCCGACGCCGAGCCGAAACGGCTCACGGCGATGCGCTTGCCCTTCAGGTCTTCGGGCTTTGCGACGTTTTTGCGCGTGACGAAAATATGTTCGAGACGATTGATATTGACAGTAATGACTTTGGTCTCGAATGCGCCGGAGACCGGCAGGACAAGCATTTCAGGCACGCCGGAATCCGACAGCGCTATGTTCCCGCCGATCATCGCTTGGGTGAGAACGCTGCCGCTATTGAAGTAGACCGATTTGATGATGAGGCCGTGCTTCTCCCAGATTTTTTCCAGATCCATGACGCGGCGCAGATCCGTGCTGATGCCCGAGCCGCTGTAGCCGAGGACGAGTGAGGTCGTTTGCGCCTGGGCAGTCGCCGATGAGAAAAAGCAAGAACACGGCGGATAATGAAAATTCTCAAAGCTGTCATGGAAAATTTCTCTTGGGTTGATCATTCCGCCAGCTCCGCCGCCGCGCGGTGCATGACGCCGTAGAGATCGACGGCGGCAGTGGCGCAGTATTCGAGATTGTAACCTTCGCGCGTATCGGCGTAACCGTCTTCGAGGATGCGCTGCATGACTAGTTTGTTGAAACTACCATGACCCATGACGCCGTCTTCGTGTTCTTTCAGGTCGGCTTCCTCGTGGGTGGAGAAGTAAACGGCCTGCTCCTTACTGAAACCGTATTTCTGCGTCAAGGTTTTGAACCACATGGCCGACCAGTGACCGATGGGCTCTTCCGTCAGCATGGAAAACCACCATTCGGCGACGGTTCCTTCCCACATGAGCTGCCGTTTGAAATCGAGTATGGCGCGGCACTCCGGCAGCATCGGTTCGCGCAGCACCTGATCTTTCGTGAGCCCCAGCGCTTCGGCGGTCTGAAGCATCACGAGCACATGACCGGGCGGCTTGGGATGAATGAACTCGTCGGCAATCTTGACGCCGAGCGGTGCCATGAGGTCGGGATGACGTTTAAAAAAGCCGATATGTTTATGATACGAGACGGATATCAGAGTATTGATCTCGACGGTGAAGTTGCCCCAATTTTTGAAGAACAGCTTAATCGCCGACATCGGCAAGGTGCCTTCTAGTAATTTCCTCATGAAGGGACCTTGCGTCACTCGCTCGTTCCAGCGCTGAATGACTTTCTTGTTGACTTCGTCGATGTACGCTCTGGCGTCATTGGAGCTCATCTTGACGCCGAGCTGAGGAGTAACGCCAGTCATCGGCTGTTGCTCCGTTGATTGAGTACAAGAAAAGCGGAGCCCTTCGACAAGCTCAGGGCGAACGGAAAAAAAGAACCCGAATCCTCCGTTCGTGCTGAGCCTTGTCGAAGCATGAAGGTCTTAAGTCCGATATAGATTATCGATAAAGCCGCTGTCGTCGATGCGTCTGAGATAGTGAAAATCCCACAGCGCCATCGGATCGGTCTTTTCGGCGGCCTTGTCCTGCACGATTGAAATCTCGTAGACATTGCTGATCGCCGGAATCGTCGCGTACGGCTTCGCCTGCAGGACTTTCTTTAGGTCGTCGTACAGATGGCTCGCCGTCTCGTCGTCGAGATCGCCTTCGGCCTTGTATTTTTCTTTGATGATTTTGATCGACTCGGCGCGGTGCGTTTTGAAATAGGCGATGCCCTCGCAAATGCCGCGGAGCATCTTGTCGATTATATCCGGGTGTTTCTCGACGAAGGGCAACCCGCTCGAAACCGTGGTGAACCACACCATCGGCAAGAACGGCACCTCGATGACTTTCAAGCCGGCGCGTTTCGACAGAATATCCGCCGGCGGCGTGACGAACGCCGCATCAGCTTCGCCGTCGCGCACCGCTTCCCAGTGAAACTTACTGCCCTTGGCTTTCTCCACCTCGCACTCGTGGATCAACCCGGCCTGCTTGATGAAGAGCCAAGTATTCAAACCGGGGTGCTTGCCCTTGGTCGCAACTTTTTTGCCTTTGAGATCGGAAACTTTGTTGATGCCCGAGTCGGCGCGCACGACCAGCCGATGATTCAACAAACTCACGGATTGGCCGAGGTAAACCCATTTGTCGCCCATCGAACGGCGAATGTAAGGCGAAAGATGATTGCCGCCGACGAATTCGACCGTGCCGTTGGCGACGTTCTTGTGCGAATCCTCCGAAGTAATCTCGTAGTCGTAATTCACGTCAAGGCCGTGCTTCGCCCAGGAACCCGAGTCGTGAACGACGTGAAGAAACGGCAGATGGCTGTCCGAACGATAGGGAAAGTTTACTTTGTCCATGATGTGTCCTCCTTGTTTCAGTCCTTAGTTTATGTGCGCTGAAACGTCAACCCGACAACTTCATTTGAGTAAAAGTTTCGGCGCCCACTTTTCCCAGATCTCCTCGCGCTTCTCGGCGCTGAACTTATTGGCGACGGCGAAATGCTCGCGCCAATGAAACGGTTTGCAGGCGTCGATCAACATGCGGCTCATAGTAAAATCGCCCTTGTCGCGCTTGTCCGGCGGCAAGCGCGGGTCGAGATCGGTGGTCCAGGATTTAAGAATCTGCACCGACTCCGCCGGATCGACGCGCGTGCACATGGCCCAGATGACTTGTTTCAGGTCCACCGGATCGATGTCGTCGTCGACGGCGATATAGTAGCGATACATGCTCGCGCCGGTTTGCATGCCGGCGATCGCAGTGAGCGCTTGCAATGCCTGCCCGGCGTGCCGTTGCTTCAGAGAGACGACCACCATCAAAGTATGGCAATGGCACCAAACGCCTTGGACGTCCGAGATGCCGGATTGCTCCAAGTGGTCCCAGATGCGCGCGGCGTAGAGCGGAATGCCATAGCGCTCGGTGATCGGCAAAAGCGGCGGATTGCCGAGCAGGATCGGATCATTGCGATAGAGAATCCGCTTGACGCGGACGACACATTCATCGCCGCTATGAGTGTAATATCCCGGCCATTCGCCGAAGGGCCCTTCCGCGTGCGACTCTTCTTCGGGCGAGGGCATTTCGCCTTCGATGACAATTTCAGCTGTTGCGGGGATCGGCAGTCCGGTGAATGGCGCTCGGATCACTTCGAGCGGCGCGCCGCGCAACGCGCCGGCATATTCATATTCACTCACACCGGATTTGGCGGCGGACGGCGCAGCCAGCCAGGTAGCGGGCTCGCAACCGAGCACGATGGCGACGGGACAGGGGCGTCCCGCGTTCCAATATCGGCGCGCGATCTGTTTGCCGTGCTTGTGCTCGATGATCCAGAGCGTAACGCGATCCTTGGCAACGACGCAGGAGCGGTAGGTACCGACGTTGATCCAGCCGCTATCCGGATCTTTGATAATCACCATGTCGCCGGTGCCGATATAGCGCCCGCCGTCGTGCTCGTGCCATTTGGGCGTGGGAAAAATATCCAAGTCGATGCGATCACCTTCAAGAACATTCTCGCTTATCGGGCCGGATGAAACTTCGACGGGGGCGAAAGGCTTGAGATCGC
This sequence comes from uncultured delta proteobacterium, assembly GCA_963755715.1. Lineage (GTDB taxonomy): Bacteria > Desulfobacterota > Binatia > UBA9968 > UBA9968 > DP-20. Next base: position 80,411 of record CAVWLW010000030.1, on the reverse strand, counting down.
GAATCTTGTTGCGCCAGGCTTTGAGAATCTCCAGCTTCGGCACATCGGTGGGTAGGCCGAGAGCCAGGGCGAAGCGCCGCGGTGTCGCCAACGCGTTGGTCGCGATACGAAAACCCGCGGGATAATCGACGATCTTGTCGAAGAGCAGCAGCGGTCCTTCTTGCTCGGCCATCAATTCCGTCAGACAGCCGATTTCGAGGTTCCAGTGCGCCCCGTCGATGACTTTCAGCTCGCCGATGCGCGCGGCGCCGTCGATGAAGTTTCTTAGGTCAGTGAAGGCCATGTTCACTTGTCTAAAAACTCGAATCGCAGTCTAAAGTTCTGGTGTCTGACGGTAGGAGAATTCGACGAACGCGACCCTTCGCATTCGCTCAGGTGACACCCGTTTGACACTGGAGATGCTGACGTAAGACTTTCTCCCTCGTTTCTTCTCTGAAAAACCCCAACGCTTCGATCGCCGGCCGGTCATTGATGGAAAATAATATCGCCGGCTCACCCGAATTATTTTCATGGGCGTGCCAGCTCCAGAGCGGCACGACAAAGGAATCGCCTTGCTGCCAGTCGAATTTCTCATTGCCGACCCAAGTCGTGCCCGAGCCGCGAAAAGCATGGTACACGACCGAGTGTGTGTGACGATGCGAGCGGCCTTTCTCACCGGGGCGAAACATTTGCACTTGGCAATTCATCGTCGGCAAAGTCGACCCGCCGCTGAGCGGGTCCGCATAGTGCAGCAAAACTCCGTCGTAGGGATCGCCGGGCGCTTCAGCCATCGCTGCAAAAATCTCTTCCGTGTCTTTCCAGGCGTAGCGATAGGGCGGGCGGTAAAGACTCGACGTCGGTTGCGGCGTGGACTGCGGACGCAAGGCGCCGTAGGTTTTTTTTGACCAATCTTCAGGCTTGCTCACGGTCTGTTGGCGCTCGTGAAACGGGTTGGCAAAACCGGCTTGATAATAGTGCAGCATCGGTCCGTCGGCGCCGTCAAGCCAGATGATCGGTGTGTCGCCGCTATTGACGTGGTCGTGCCAATTCCAACTCGGTGTCGTGATCAAATCGCCCGGCTCCATCGGCAAGGGCTCGCCTTCGACGATGGTTGTCGCGCCGTGGCCCTCGACGACGAAGCGGATCGCGCCCATGGTGTGACGGTGCGCCGGCGCAAACTCGCCGGGCCGGACCATTTGCGCACCCATGAGCAGAGTGTGCGCCGTGCCCAATTTCAATTCAGGGTGCTGGTAACCGATAAATCGGCGGAACGCTTCTTCGGGACGGATAAGCTGCGCGGCTTGATCGAGCGCCGCGCGAATCTCCTTCCATTTCCAAAGGAAGGGCCGGAAGGTCGGCTCCGGCTCGCGAAAGCCGGTGCTGGTATTGGGAATCGTCCAGTAGCCGATGAGATTTTGCTCTTTGAGTTTCTGATTGAGCTCTGCCAACGACATTTTGTTCTCGCTTCGCGGCATTTCGACTAATGCGTTGCCTTATAGCAGCCGTCCATGAACATCTTGTTCAAATCCGCCGGCGTGACGGCGCAGTATTCCGCCGAATAGCCCGGCCGCTCGCTGATGCCTTCCTGCAGCAGCCGGACCAAAACCGTCTGCGTCACCGCGCCGTGTGATTTTCGATCCAGATGATCCATGGTGTCGGCTTCGTGATGTTTGGAAAAATAACTCGCGTCGGCCGTGCTGAGACCGTAATGCGTGGTGAGGGCTTTGAAAAAATCCAGACAAGAATTGCCGAAGGGATGCTCCCAAAGAACCGAAAACCAATACTCCTGAATCTGCCCGTCGTTGATCAGAGTGCGATGAAAGTCGGGCAGCGCCCGGCACTCCGGCAGCATCGGTGAAAGGAGCACTTCCTCTTTACTCAGACCCAGGGCTTTGCCCGTGCTCATCAGGATCTGAATATGCCCCGGCGGGCAAGGATGGCCGAACTCGTCGAGAACTTTTTGAGTGTAGACCTCCATCAAGTCGACGTTTTTAACGAAAAACCAGAGATGCTTATAAAAGGCCGAGGTGTAAACCGAATTGATCACCGGCACAAAGGAGCCCCAGTTCTTGTAAAAAAGCTGCAGCGTTGCTTTTTTTAGCTTGCCTTCGCGCAGCTCGTCCATAAAACGGGTCTTATCGACGGTTTCCTTCCAGCGGCGGTCGCATTTCGCGGCAAGATCGGCGATAAATTCTTCGGCTTGCGACTCGTTGAGTTTTAGCATGCGAAACGCCTCCATCGTTTAGATAAACGGTTTACCGAGCACCAATATTGCAGCCCCATTTGGCTGTCAAGCTCGATTCGCGACGCTTGCTCAAAACAAGAGAGCTAGGCTAGAATCAAAAAATTAGTCTAAGGAGGATCGCAATGGACGTAAAGAATCTCGACGAAATGATTTCGACAAAAAAACGCAATATCCATTTATTCGGTGCCGGTAATTTCCGATCTTGGATGCTTTATTTCGTTCCAGGTGACGGCACGGATATGCACTACCACGCCAATCCGGAAACTTTTTTGGTCTTGTCCGGGAGCGGCGTGGTCAAAGGTTTGAAAGGCGAGGAGCGGCCGATTCGTAAAAATGAGGTGCTTTTCTTGGAAGCCAAGGACTATTATCAAATTACCAACAACGGAACGGAACCGCTGGTGCTGTTCGGCAACCGCTCGGAAGGATTCGGCGGGCCGCATGTCAAAGAAGACGGCTCGGACCGCAATGCGCGGGCGTGAATGGAGCCGTCATGAGCTTCAATTGACATCATCGAAGACTGTGGTTAAGTTATCCGACAAACAGCTAAGTTGAGGATTTTTCATGCCTATCTACGAGTATCAATGCCAAAAATGCGGCACCTTCGAGGTCACGCAAAGAATCACCGAGAAGTCGCTGAGCAAATGTCCCACTTGTAAGAATAAAGTCAAAAAGCTTATCTCGAACACTTCGTTCCAACTGAAAGGTACCGGCTGGTACGTCACCGACTACGCGCGTAAAGGCCAAAACGGCGATGCCAAGGACGATAAAACCGCCAAGTCGCCTGCGGATTCAAATAATAAAGAAAGCAAAGAAACCAAGACGGAAACTAAGACAGAGAGTAAGAAAAGCGAGAGCACTCCGTCGAGCGGTGAAAAGTCATCTTCCGCCGCGAGCTCGACCTCGGCGTGAGACGCTGATTCCTTCTTCGTTTCAGAGAAAATCGCGAGTTCCACGAACAGCGGCGCCGTCAAGGCGCCGTTGCTGTTTTGAGGGCCTACAATCCGGCAAATGGGTCTGGATTTGAATTTTGTTTTTAGCTATAGCTGGGGCGAATGATTTAAAAATTTGCTGAAGGAGGTTTTACAATGGCTCAGACTATAGAAAATATCGTCGATCCGAATGATTCCAGTTTGACCTCGGAAATGGTCTCATTCCCCGGTCAAGCCGGAACCGTCAACGCTTATGTAGCACGGCCGAAGAGCGGGACGAATCTGGGTACGGTGCTCGTGATTCACGAAAACCGGGGACTCGTGGGTCATATCAAAGACGTGGCGCGGCACTTCGCTAAAGACGGCTTCGCGGCGATCGCGGTGGACTGCATGGGCCGGATCGGTGGCAGTGACAAATGGAATGGCAGTGATGAGGCCACCAAAGAAATTCAGAAGGTAAACGGAACCATGGTGGCCGAGGATTTGGCGTCAGCAGTGGCTTATATGAAAAAGCAGAACTACGTCAACGGCAAAGTCGGCGTGGTCGGCTACTGCTGGGGCGGCGGTCAGTCGCTAAATTTCGCCACCAAGAGCAAGGATCTGAACGCTGCGGTTGTCTACTACGGCCGCAACCCGGATCCACTTGATTCCGTCGCCAACATTCCTTGTTCGGTGATGGGGAACTATGCCGAAGATGACGCGAACATCATGCCGGGCGTGGAGCCTTTGAAGGCGGCGCTACAGAAGGCGGGGAAAAAGTTTGATTGTAAAGTTTATCCGGGCGCGAAACATGCGTTTAACAACAATACCAACGCAGACCGCTACAATCCCGAAGCGGCCAAGGACGCATGGGGAAGAACCGTTAGCTTCTTCAAAACAAATTTAGCTTAAGCGGTACGAACGGCAAGACGCGAAAAAAACGGCATGCTGCCATGCTCATTCGAGTAAGGCTGCATGCCGTTTTTTATTTTTTCTCAAGGAGCTCCGGGCGTTGCCCGATCGAGGTACGGGCGAGGTCAGGCGTAATCACGTAGGGGCCCTGGGTTGTGTCCTGCCAAATTTGCTTGGTTAGGTCGGCATTCCCGGTGACAGCGTAGGAGAATCCGGCGCTGAATACGCCCATGGTCATCGAAATTGCTTTGATCGGCAGAAAAAGAACATTTCCGATGCTGACACCGATGGCGACACCGGCATTTTCCACGACGTCTTCCGCTTTTAGCGAAGGCGGCGACAAAAAGGTGAGAGCTAGGGCGAAGGCGGCGGCAAAGAATTTCCATCGTGTAGACATGAAGCTATCTCCTTAAAAAGAATTGTGTCCGAATGGCTTCGACGCCTTCGGTCGGGTTCCAGTAGCGCCGTACTCCGAAATAGTAGCAACAGGCCTGGTTGTCAAGATCGTTGTTAAAGCAGCGTAACTGTCCGTCTTGAAAGCGCACGCGGGCGAGACAGGTGCCGCCCGGAACCGACGATGTCATCACTTCCATTACCACTCCCAAGCCCCACTCTTCATAACGCAGGTGATTGACCTCATCGCCGACTCGTAGGTAAAGCCTCTTGCCGTCCCCCGACGTGAGCGCTCCTTCATTGCGACGGTGGAAATGTTTCAGGGTCAGGTCAATATTGGGCGACGACGACTCGGCGCGTGGACGGTTCCTTCGCCGCGTCGTCGATACGGTTACTTCTCGCGAATCGCGCGCCGACTTATCGAGAGGATCGCCGGTCTTGCGCGATGTATGGCCTTTGCGCACGGGTCGTCCTTTGCATCAACAGAATCACTTCTTTGTAGTTTCCCATAGTCATCAAGCGGTCTCAATAATCGCAGCGCTATAATCACCGAAATCGACTTCAATAGTCAAGGTCTTCCGGCGCATGAAACATCGGTCTCACCGGGCGAATTTTCCAGCCGCGCGACTGGCTTCATAATTCTATCATTTATAAATGAAGACTGGGTTACGATTCCAAAAAAGCCGCGACAACTTCTGCCAACTGCTCGGGGTTGTCCTGATGCACCATGTGGCCGGCCCTGTCGATCGTGGCGCGACGATAGTTCGCGATCGCGTCATATCTTTCTTGTTTGTCGGTGCGCCGCGCCTGGCGGCTTTCCTTGCCATCGACGATTAAAACAGGGCATTCGATACGGCGCAGAAATTCAAGAGCCTGTGCCGTATAAAAAGGTTGCGGCGTGAGGGTGCGGTGCAGCGGATCGAATTTCCAAACCCATTTGCCCTTGTCATTCTGTTTCATCGCGGCGCGCGCCAAATCGAGCGCTAGAGTGGGATGCAATCTCGGATTGGTTTGGCGCAACTGGCTGGCGCCTGCCTCGACGCTCGTGTACTCGCGAAAATGGCGTCGGCCGCGCTCGCGTACTTCCGCGATCCACTTTTCCATGCGTGGCGGCGCGTCCGCGTAGCTCATGCCGAGCGGGCCGATGCCTTCGATGAGCATTAACTTGGAGACGTGCTTGGGGAACGTGCCGGCGTACAGAAGCGAAATGGTTCCTCCCATTGAGTGGCCGATCAACCGGATGCCCGGCGCGCCGAACGCTCGCGTCACGCAGTCAAGATCGAATACGTAATCGGGAAAATGATAATAGCCGCCGGCGCCCACCCAGCCGCTGTCGCCATGGCCGCGGCAGTCGGGTGCGATGATCCACGGCGTATCGCCGTGTTTTTTTTCCAGTGCCGCCACGAAGGCGCGCCAGCTATACGCGAGATCGAGATAGCCATGAATGAGCACGAGCGGTTCGCCGGCGGGCTTGCCCCACTCGAGGCAATGAATCGGCAGTCCCTGAGAGTCGACGAAGGTTTCGCGTGCTTCGGCCATGCGGTTACAAACGGTCGAGGGGCACTTCGGCGAAGTCGTTCCGTGCGGCGGACCATTCAAAGGCGCGGATCACCTTCACGGCGCGATTGTAAATCGAAATAACGATCTGCGCCACGTCGGGGTACGTCGGCTCGCCGAAGGGGCTGGCAAACGCCTTGTCTTCATCGGAGAAGTAGGCATCGTGGTTCGGGTGCGAGTGATAAAAGGCCTTGAGCCGCCGGCCTTTTTCTTCGCCCTGGCGAATCACCGAATCGAGTTCCAAAGGGTCCATGGCGTAGGCGATCACCGCCGTGCGCGGATAAGTCTGAGGATCGAGCGCGTGCAGTCGGTTCTGGATATTTTTCACCCGAACCACCTGGTCGGTTGCGCCCGCTGAAAATATGACGCCGCAACACTCTTCAGGAAAGGTCTCCTGCGCGTGCCGCGAGATTTCGGTCCAAGCTTCTTGCGTGAGCAACATCTTTTCAACGAGCCTAAAGCGGAGCGACGGGATCGAATCTATTTATCATGAGAATAGCCGGCGTTGCTATGAGACTCGTGGCTGGCACCGGATAGTTCCTTATTTTTCCCCTGTTCGTGTGTGCTGCCATGCCGGACGATCACGCTCGTCGGACACGACCATTTCGCACCGAAAAACCGAACGGATAAAAGAGATTACTAAAATGCCGGGTGCTTTGCCTGCTGGTAACGTTGGTAAGCGTCGAGAACCAAGGCAGCGAAGTCGGACGAATAGTCAAGATTGTTGTCGAGGCGGTTTTGCAGCTCCGCCGGCCCGAAGTTATAGGCGCTCAGCGTGAGATTTAGATCCTGGAACTGGGTTTTTAAACCATGCAGATAGTAAACACCGAGGCGAATATTGAGCAACGGATCGTCGAGCGCTTCCGGTCTGAACGCCGCCGGCCGAATGCCGTAATTGCCGCCGACGCTGTGGGTCAACGATCGGGCCGTATCCGGCATGATTTGCATGATGCCGCGCGCGCCTACGGGCGACACCGCGGCATATTGAAAGCCGCTCTCGATCTTGATCAGCGCTAACACGAGCAATGGATCGATTTTGCGTTTGGCGCATTCCTCCCAGACGACTTCCGCAACTCTCCATGTTTCTGCCTCCGAAACATCGGGACGGTGCGCCTTGATAATCGAGTAGATTTTAATCAATTCCCGGGAGCGGGGTTTGGCGGCAACCTCGACCCCTTTGACGATGCGCGTGGGCGCAGCAACGGTGCCTTGTTGCGATCGCGATTGGAACGCCAAAAGCGGCGGAACAAACAGCACTGCGATGACGACGAGTTTGCTGCATCCGGCGGCGCGCCGTAAAGTACGAGCAAGCGTTGTTTGACGACGGTTCTCCATACTTTCAACTCAGGAGAGGATCTATCGAAGTTGCTGGGCGGCGGCAACTTGAAAAACTTTCACTTGGCTATCAGACCCATTACATCCTGTCAACGCGGATCCCGGAAAAATATCGATGAGACGGGATTTTTCTAAAAAATTCGCTTTGCAGGAAAACAACGCGCTGAAGAGTCGCGATTTTACGCGCCTGGATATTTTTCAGATAATAGTTTCAATGGGTCGGAAGCGCCAGAGAGGTCAAGGAATTTCATTTTCCCCTCTGGCGCTATGGATTTGCGACAGCGGCTTAACGGCCGGTGCGCGCTAACGAATGCACCCAGCCTTGCATGCGACTCTTGGCGTTCTGAATATCTTTCTCACTGAACCATTTCGAAAGTTCGACTCTGTCGACCGGATAAACCGGGCGCATGAAGTCGCTCTCGTAACCGAAAGGCACGGTCGCGTCGATGCCCATGCCGCCTTCGAAACTGGTATTCGATGCGGTCCACTCTTTTTCGCCGGCAGTCATGCGCTCGGCCGGCATAAAAGTTTGGCCGCGACCGCCCGGTAGCGGGTTGATGATATCGGTTTTTGGATTGACGCGGGTGGTGAGATTCCAAATGATGTCATCCATGTCGTAAGGGTCGGAATCTTCGCTGACGGCGATGACCAAACGCGAGCCCTGCGAAGTCGCGAGGATCGCGGCCATGAAATTGCGCTGCCACCCTTCTTCGATGCGATTGCGCTTCTTGACCTGGATGATCGCTCCGCCCCAATCCGTCATGCAGTAAGGAATGTTGACGTCCATGATGATGCCGGGCTGCATGCGTTCGCAGAGCTCGAACATCGCCGCTTCACGGATCGTCGTATCGATGTTGTGATCGTCGAGCGTGTGCACGCCGAGTGGAAAGATAATCGGCTTGCCTTCCCGTTTACGGGTCGTCACGGCGGTGACATGAAACGTCGGTGCTTTGTAGGCTTTGCCCATATAGCCGGCCCATTCGGGATGGAAGTGAAAGCGACCTTGAATTCCGGCCTTTTCCGACTCCGCGGTCTCGAAACGGCGGTCGCGGGGATTTACATAGCCTTCGAGAATGACTTCGGCATCGGCTAAAGCGTAAGCATCGATGGTGCGGGCTTTCACCAAGCGCATCGGCGCGCCTTGCACGGCTCCGGCCATACCGACTTCGTCGCAACCTTGCGGCAGGATAACATAGTCGAAGCCAGCGCCGGCGAGCAGCGAGCCGGCCGGCGGCAAACCGAAATTCATCGTGATCGGGACCATCTTATTGTCTTTGTAATATTTGCTCACGACTTGCCACATGTGCGAGCCGGGAGAAATTTGGAATGTCCCCACGTTGCCCCAGCGAAAATTCATGCGGTTATAGCCGAGGTCCGTGCCGCCGTTGAAATATTCGCCCGAGATTAAGCGGTTGCCGGAGCCGACGGTCAACTCCGGCTCGATGTTGGTGTGGCGGATCGGCACGACGTAGTCGTTGGCTTCAGCCGGTTTTTCGTAAACTTCTTCCTGTACCGGCGCATCTTTTTGATCGACCACAATCGGCGCAATCGGGTGAGTGATCGCATAGGCAAGTTTTCGGGTCCGATCGGCGTGATCCTTCCAGCCGAACATCTTGTTGATGACGTTCATGTCGCCGAAGAGGTTGGTGATGCAACGATGCTGAGGCTTGCCCTTAACGTTGTTGAAAAGGATCGGGCAACCGCCGTCCAGCCGTTTTTGGATGCCGGTGATTTCGAGATTGGGGTCGACTTCTTTGTCGGTGATAATAATGTCACCTTCTTTCTTCATCCACTCGATTGCCCGCCTGAGATCTCTCACTTCTTCCGGCGCAGCGCCGTCTCGTTTTGCGTTTGCCATTGCTTTCCTCCAAATAATTTAACTTGTAATTGGCCGCGATCGCTACTTTCGTGCAAAAAAACTATCGGATCAGCAAACAGTTAGTTTTAAGCTAATCGGTTAACAATTTACAGAGGAAAGAATTTTCCGATTCAGGATGCCTGGACAGAATTTACGCTTATACGACATTACTCCCAAAGTCAACGAACGTACCGACGGTAAATCTTGCTCGGCCTACCAACTTTGCGTTGCTGACCGAGCCCGTCGCGTGTCGCAAATCGACGCGCTCGCGGCCTGCTACCCTTTACAGTTCGCGAGCGGCTTGCTATCACTTCTTGAATTGTTTTTCGACGGCGTTGGGGAGAACTTATGACGGATAGTGTTCCGCGTTCCAAACAAGATTGGCTGCTCCTCGTCGGACTCTTTTGTTTCTTTTTTTCCGGCGCGGCGGGTTTGATTTACCAAGTGGTGTGGACCCGCATGCTGACGCAAATCTTCGGCAATACGACTTACGCCATTGCCACCGTGTTGTCCGCGTTTATGGCCGGCTTGGCGATCGGCAGTTATCTGTTCGGCCAGATTGCTGACCGCGGCAAGAACGATTTTTTGTTGTATGGCATCCTCGAAGCGGGCGTCGGCGTCTACGGTTTCCTGGTGCCGTGGATTTTTCAGATGGCACAAAAGGTCTACGGGCCGATCTTCGGTTTGAATGAGAGCTATCCGTTTCTTTTCAATCTCGTGCTGTTTTTTCTTTCTTTCGTCCTGCTCGTGTTTCCGACCATGCTGATGGGCGCGACTTTGCCGGTGCTCAGCCGGTTCTTTGTCCGTAGCTTCGCGCAGTTTGGCCGGCGCGTCGGCGATCTTTATGCAACCAACACACTCGGTGCGGTCATTGGCTGCGCCGCCGGCGGGTTTTTTCTGATACCGACGCTGGGCATGCGCATGACGGTCTTCGTCGCCGCTTCGGTTAACCTGGTCATCGCCGCCGCTATTCTCCTGATCGATCGTCTACGCGATAAAACGCCGCTGGAAATTGTCCCGCCAACCGCCGCCGAGGAAACCGCTGCGGCTGAGTCGCAAGGTTCCTCTAGGTTAGCCTGGGTGGTGTTGACTTCGTTCGCGCTTTCCGGTTTCGCTTCGCTGGTTTACGAAAACGCTTGGACGAGGTCGCTCACGCTCGTGATCGGCAGCTCGATTTATTCGTTTTCGACGATGCTCGTGACTTTTCTCATCGGCTTGGCGCTCGGCGGTTTTATTTACGCCCGAGTGCTCGGTGGACGCGAGGCGCGCTTGAACACCTTCGGCTTGATCGAGCTCTGGGTGGGGCTCTCCGCTCTCGCCACCATTCCTTTGTTCGAGCGGTTGCCGCTGATCTTTGTCCGGTTGCTGCATGGGTTCGGCGATACGTTCACAGTGTTTCTCTACCTCCAGATTTTTCTCTCGGCTCTAGTGATGTTCATTCCGACGGTGCTGCTGGGCATGACCTTTCCGCTGGTCGCGCGCTTGTTCACCCAAAGTGTTTATCGGGTCGGCAGCGGTGTCGGCAGCTCCTACGCGGCCAACACCGTCGGCGCGGTTGTCGGCGCTTTTGCCGGCGGCTTTATCTTGATCCCCAACCTCGGCGTGCAAAACACCATTATTTTCGCTGTCGTCCTGAATCTTTTGATCGGCGCCTGGCTGGTGATCAGCGACTCGAAACTCTCCTTTGTGCCGCGTTACGCTCTCGGCCTGGCGGTACTGGTGTTGGCGATCATCGTGCCTTTCAAGGTGCATCGTTGGGATCCGCACGTTCTCACCAGCGGCGTGACGATCTATGCCGATCGCTACGAATCGTTGCCGACCGATTCCTTGCGGGTCGAGGAAATGAAGCGGGACGACGTGCTTTTTTACCGCGAGGGATTGACCACCACTGTCAGCGTGCACAGCATCCCGGGCAGCGACTACGTCTATTTTAAATCGAACGGCAAGATCGACGGTTCTTACGGCGATGCGCTCAGTCAATTGATGACCAGCTACATCGCCATGCTGCTGCATCCGACGGCGGAGAGAGCCCTGACCATCGGCCTTGGCAGCGGCATGTCGGCCAAGGCCCTCGCCACTTTTAAATCGTTAAAGCGAATCGAGATCATCGAAATCGAGCCGGCAATGATCCAAGCGAGCAAGTTCTTCGACCGGACCTCGGTGCCGCTCGCTAAGCTGCCGCCGGGAGTTTCTTTTCCGTCGAGCCCGACCGTTCGCTCACGCTTTGTATACGATTCTGTCGCCGACAGCCCCGATACTCGCGTATGGTACGACGAAAAAGAGAAGCGGATCTACTATCAGGGCGTGATGGCTCCGGCGGCGCGCGCCGAGCTGATGAAGCGCTCGGAGGACCTCGATTACCGCGGCGCCATTGACCGCCTGTCTCGTAACGCGCGCAATTCCCGTCATGCGGGCGTGTTAGAGGACCCGCGGGTCCATGTCATTCCGACGGACGGCAGAAACTACATTTTGGCCACACCGGAACAATACGACGTCATCACCGCGGAACCGTCGAATCCCTGGATCGCCGGCATCGCCAATCTCTATACCCGTGAATTCTACCAAGTCATCAAATCCAAGATCAAAGACGACGGCATCTTCGCCCAATGGTTTCATAACTATTCCATGTCGCCCGATGATTTTCGCATGGTGTTTCGCACTTTTGCCGAAGCCTTTCCGCACGTGTCGCTGTGGAGCATGAAAGAAAGCGACTTTCTGTTGATCGGCAGCAAAAAGGAGCAAGTTTTCGATTATGCCGCGGTCAAAAAAATCTACGACGATAACAAGACCTTGCAGTCGGATCTCGAATACCTGGGGCTCTCCGACGTCTACGCGGTGCAAGGTTTTTATCGGATGAACCGCGACGGCTTTTTGGCATTTTCCAAGGGCGCTGCGATCAATACCGATGACGGCGCCCAGTTGGAGTTCTCGGCGCCGAAAAATCTGCGCCGGGCAACGACTGAGCTCAACCGGCGCATCATGACGCCGTTTCTGCTGGATTCGCCACCGTGGCTTAAATCAAAGCCATTGCCGGTGCCCGAAGCGATGCATCACTTTTATATGGCGCAGTCGTACTTGGCGAGCTTATCCCGCGCTCGCGCCTCGAAGGAAATCGACGAAGCCATCCGTCTCGAGCCAAAGAACCCGAAATTTCATCTTTTGAAAATGAGAATTTTGCTCGAACAAGACAAGAGCACTGAAGGATTGAAAGAAGCTCTTGCCGCGCTCGAGAGCGGGTCTGAATACATTTCCGACGTGTTGGCGATGAGCGATGAATTCTATCTGCCGGAAGCCCAGGTGATTTACCGCAAGGTGATCAGCATGGGCAACAAAGAGGTTTTGCCGTATCTCGGCTTGGGCAATATCGCGCTTCATTCCGGCGATCTCGCGGAAGCCGAGAAATGGTTTATTCAAGCGCGCGACTTGCAAGCGGAACACCCCGCCGTATTGCTGGCATGGGGACGCTTGGCGGCGGCCAAAGCGGCGCGGCTAAAAGACGACGGCCAGGCCAAGAAAGAGCTGCAGGAAGCGCGCGCGTTGCTCGAAAAGTCCAAATCCAAGGGCGAGGACTCGGCGACAATCCACACCGAATTAGGCGGTGTGTATTACCGGCTCGCCGTGTGGGAGAAGGCCGCAGCGGAATATACCGAAGCCCTGCGCATGCGGCGGCGGCGCAACGATCTGCGCTTTTCGCTCGGCCAGTCCTATGCCCAGTTGGGAAAAATAAAAGATGCCGAACAGAAGTATCGCGAGATACTCTCTCTCAGCCCTGACGATGCGGACGCGCTGAAGGCGCTGCAAGACTTGGGCGCGAAATACTAGCCAGGTCAGCTAGTATCCGCCTTACTAAAAGCCCCCGGTTACAGGCCGGGGGCTTTTTTTATGGCAGCGCCGGACTTTGAACTTCGCGCGCCGACCAACTATGCTGGCCGGCGTCGGCTAAGCATCCAAGGAGGTCTCCAGTGTTGACGGAAAAAATCGGCGTGATCGGTGCGGGAAAAATCGGCTCGGCCATCGCTCGAGGAATCATTCGAGCCGGTTTGGTGAATAAAGAAAGCGTCATGTCCAGTGACGTAAGCGACGAGCTGCGTCAGGCCATCGCCCGGGATCTCGATATCAAGGTCACGCCGGATAACGGCGCACTCTGTGATTTTGCCGAGATCATCATCCTCGCGGTCAAGCCACAAATCGTCGATCCGGTGGCGCGCGAGATCGCCAAGAAACTCGGCAAATCCAAGCTGCTGGTCTCGGTCGCCGCGGGAGTGCCACTGGGGCGCATCGAGACGCACCTCGAGCCGGGAGCGCGCGTCGTGCGCGTGATGCCGAACATTCCCTGCGTCGTTGGCGCCGGCGCCGCCGGTTTTGCCGGCGGCGGTCATGCCACGGCTGCGGATTTAGAAAAAGTCGGCGCGATTCTCAACAGCTTTGGCGTCGGTTTAGCGGTAGAAGAAAAATATTTGGACGCGGTCACCGGGCTCAGCGGCAGCGGGCCGGCGTATGTTTTTCTTTTTATGGAAGCGCTCGCCGACGGCGGTGTTCAAGTCGGTTTATCCCGCGATGTGGCGCTGAAACTAGCGATGCAGACCGTTTACGGTGCCGCGCGCATGGCGTTGGAAGGCAACAAGCACTTGAGCGAGTTGAAAGATGAAGTGACCTCGCCGGGCGGTACGACTATCGCCGGACTTTACGCCATGGAGCAGAACGGTTTTCGCGGCACGGTGATGGACGCGGTGGTGAGCGCGACCAGAAGATCGCAGGAGTTGGGCAAGGGGTCCTGAATTAGATTCGCCGCATCCATCCCGCAGGTTTGACTTTAAATGCCCTGCGCGGTCTCCGTTTGAATCTACCCAGCATTTCTCGGCAAGCTATCGCTGACTTCAGCGTAAGTGTGTATGAAAACACTTTCACTTGCCGGTGATTCTGGTTTTTGCTGCATGGGATCCCATGCAGCATATTTTTTCTCGGGCAAAATAGCTTTCTCTAAATCACTGATAATATGGCGGGGACCCCTCCTGGCATATCTCTTGCGCGACAGAAAGACAGATTCTGATACCAAGGAGGTTGTTCCATGAAAAGAGTCAGTCTGAAGACCCTCGCCACGATTTTTGTCTCGGCGTTCTTAATGGTCGTGGTTGCAAAGCCGCTTGTTGCCCAGGTTGCCCCTAAACCACAATCAGAGCTCGACGAAAAGCAACTTAGGTCCTTTGCCAAAGTCTACGTTCAGGTTGAGAAAATACGACAAGAGTATGAGCCTCGCGCGAAAGAAGCTTCCGGTCCGGAAGAGGGCAAGCAGATTCAACAGGAAGCCCAATCAAAATTTCAACAGGTGCTCACAAAAGAGGGATTGAGCGAAGAAAGCTATACGAAGATTTTCGAAGTGGCGCGCGCGGATCAAGACGTGCGCAAGAAAATCCTGCAGATGATCGGCGAAGAAAAAGCTAAGTCGTAACCGTTTTACATCCAAGTGGGCGCGGCAAGTACAAGAGATTTTGGCGGCCGCGCTCACTTGGATTGTTAGCTCATTGCCGACAGGCGCGAACGTTGCGTGTCAATTTCAATATCGATCGTCCCAGGGTTCGACCGAGCGCTTCTCCAGATATCCCGGCTTGGCGCCGCGTTTGGATTCGACTCTTAACCAATCTCCTTCCGCGCGAACGACGTTGACTCGGATTCCAGAAGGGATCTTTGCGACTATGGGATATTTGGCCCCGGGTCCTTGGCGCAGATCGACATCTTTTATTGTTTTATAGGCGCCGACGACCGGCGTGGTCGTAATCTTTGGAGCGGCTTGGGTGGTCTCAACGGGTTGAGTAAATTGTTCGTCGACATAACCCGGTTGACCCCCATGCTTCGATTCAACTTTGAGCCAATAACCTTCGCGGCCGACGACGTTGATGTTGGTCCCCTTGGGTAGCGTCGTAACGACTGGATACTTCATACCGGGCCCGGATCGCAACGAAACGTCGGCCGTGGTCGTGTAACTTTCTCTTACTGCCTGAGCCAGAACTTGCCCCTCATAGAGTTCAAACACGAGTAGAAAAACCAAGACAGCGTTTCGCCGCGATAACATTATCCGTCGCATGGGATTCGCCTTCTTACCTTCGCGGCTGAATCGATTGCTTGTTTGATCACGACTAAAACCTTCCTCGACCGCTAACAACGCGGTTGATTGGTTTGTCTTTGCCGCCAAGAACTGAAACTCTCGATCTTCAATCACTAAAACATTTATTTTGCTACTGATCCACTGATTTGCCAGCGTGATGATGGTTTCGGGCAAGGCAAGATTGCTCATTCGCGTTGTGCGGATCCATATTTCACTTTGACTTATTTCGCGGGCTTAGTTGAGATGTTAAGAAGAAAAGAGTGACGCAGCCATGCAAGATCCTTGTAGCGGCGCTAGCCGGATGGTTGGCATGTGCTGGCAGTGTTGCTGCGATTCCGCTCGATGCTCTCGATAGCGCGCGACAATGGAGGGTCAAGCAAATCGATTTTTCCGGCAATAAAAAAATTTCAAAAGACGAACTTAGTGAGCTGATGACGACCAAAGAGCGGCCTTGGTATCGCTTTTGGGAGGATCGCCCGGTGTTTGATCCGGTGACTTTCGGCACCGATCTGGAGCGACTGGAGAGACTTTACGAGTCGAGAGGCTTCTACGGGACGACCTTGTCGCCCGACCTCGAAGTCGATGAAGCCGATGCGCTGGTGACGGCTCATATCGCCGTGCACGAAGCGGTGCCCGTGGTAATTACCGAGATCGATGTCCAAGTGGCGGGGAAGGGATCGGCGCAGAAACCGCCACCTTTTCCCGAGGAATTGCCCGTCAAGCGAGGACAAATCTTTCGCGAGGCGGATTATCAGCAGGCCGAGCAAGTTTTACGCTCGACTTTTTTGGAAAATGGCTATGCCTTTGTCAAAACCGAGCGTCACGCCGAAGTCGATTTAGACCAGCAGCAGGTTCGTATTCGCTACGTCGTCCAACCCGGACCGCTCGCCGTTTTCGGGGCAACGGAAGTGAAAGGTACGACGACGGTGGATCCGGAGTTGGTGACGCGCGAAATCACCTATCGCCCGGGGGAGACTTATGCGCTCTCGAAAGTCACCGAAACCCGGGAGAAGTTATTGGCGTTGGACCTTTTCGGCACGGTGCGGGTAGGCCCGGCGCAGCCTGAGCAAGTGGCGACCGTCGTACCGATGGAAGTGGAAGTCACGGAAAAGCCCAATCGCGAAATCAAGTTATCGCTCGGCTACGGCACCGAAGACCAAGTTCGCACTCAGCTCGAATGGCGCCTTCTGAATTGGCTGGGCGGCGGCAGGCGGTTGTCGCTTCTGGCTAGATACTCCGCCATCGAAGCTTCGGGCACGATCAACTTCATTCAGCCGCATTTTTTCTCCCCCGATACGCAAGCCGTCGTGAACTTTACGCACAACCAGGAAAAGGAGCAAACCTATCATTTGAACGCGAGCCGATTTCGTCCGCGCGTGGAACATAAATTTTCCAAGACACTCAGCGCTTTCATGGGTTATCGGCTGGAATACGATCAGCTGAGCGACGTCTCGGAAGCTACCTCGGAGGCGCTGGGCGGGATCGAGAAAAAAGGGCTTCTTTCCGGCCCGTTCGCCAGCCTGGTCTGGAACACCGCCGACGACCCTTTCAATCCTAAAAAAGGCGAAGTGGTGACACTAACCGCGGATCAAGCGGGCGCGATCTGGGGCGGTCAGTTCAGTTTCTACAAATTTACAGCGGAAGCAAAAAAATACATCGATATCGGCTGGCAGACGGTTTTTGCCAGCCGACTGAAGCTAGGCCTGGCCGATGCTATCGGCGACCACCAAAATTTGCCGCTGTTCGAACGATTTTATGCCGGCGGTGACAGGAGCGTGCGCGGTTACGCCAGGCGCCGTCTCGGTCCCTTGAGTGCAAGCAACGATCCCTTGGGTGGACTCAGTTTGATCGAAGGCTCGCTCGAACTGCGCCGGCCCGTCTGGCGGGAATTAAGCGGCGCGCTGTTCGTCGATTTCGGTCAGGTTTCGGAGCGTGCTTTCGATATTCCCGTGAATAATTTGCAATTTTCCACTGGTTTCGGATTGAGCTATGCAACGCCCGTTGGACCGATCCGGGTGGACCTGGGCTTTCCGTTTAATCCGCCGCGCAGCGATCGGCCTTGGCAAATTCATTTCAGTATTGGAGCCGCCTTTTAGCTTATGGAGAAATTGCGGCGCATTTTGAAATGGCTGGTCGCGGGCGTCGGCGCATTGCTCTTTCTCGCAGTCGTGATCGTGGCGATCTACACGCGCACGGAAAACTTTACCCGCTGGCTCCGAGAAGAAGCGATTACCCTCGTCAACCAGACCATTCGAGGAACCATTAGCGTCGATCGTCTCGAGGGATCGGTATGGAGCAGGCTGACGCTTCACAACGTGACGCTGCGCCATGAACAAAGCGAGATCCTTAAAGTCCCTCGCCTGGAAGTTTTCTTTTCTTTGATCCCGTTGCTCTGGGGCGAGCTGAAGATTGCCGGCATCGATGCCACGGAGCCAAGCGCCAGCCTGCTTCAAGATCAGGCCGGACAGTGGAACCTCGTCGAGGCCTTAGCGCCGCGCCAACCGGAACCAGAGAAGCCATCCGACTTCATCGTGCTGGTGGAGTCTTTCCATTTACGCCACGCGAAATTCGACGTGCGCCCCGCTTCGGGAGGCGGCAAGCTCTATCGTTTGCAGGATTTAAATCTCCAGGGCCGGGTAGGAGTTCGACCGACCGGTGTTTCACTCGACGTCGCCGAGCTGATGACAGTGCTGATCTCGTCGGGCCAGCCGGACCTTCGGCTCAAAGGCGAGTTCGAATACGAACAGGCCGCTGTGGCGCCGGCTACGGTCAAAGTAAAAAATTTCTGGGCCGTGAGCCGCCACTCCCAGGTCAAACTGAACGGCGAATTCGCCATCGGCGAAAAAATGACGGTGAAAGCCCAGGCATCGATTGAAAAGCTGGCGGCGGCGGACATCGCCTATTTTGTTTCGCAATGGCCGTTGAAACCCGATATTGCCGGCAACCTAACGATCGAGGGGCCGCTCGATGCTTTGAATGGAAATCTCGAGTTAGCGGGCGCGGGCGGCAAAATCGCCGCAAAATTTAAGGCTGATGTGACTCAGGCGAACCCTCGTTATTCGGCGACGGCGATCGTTAACGGTTTCGACTTGCGTCAGTGGCTTGGCCGCAGGGATGTCGCTGGAGTCGTGCATGCCAATATTGAAGCGAACGGGAACGGTTTTGCATTGCGCGATACGCAGGCGAAACTGGCTTTGGAAGCCCACGCCGCTCAAATGCAGGAATGGCTGTTGGGCACCCTTTCTATTCAAGGAGTACTGAAAGACAGCATAGCGACCGTCGATGGCCGGCTCCAAAGTAAGCTCGGCGGCGCCGAGTGGTCTGGGAAGGTGGCCCTGAGTGAAAAACGGCCGCCGTATGAGTTGGCTCTGTCGGTAAAAGATCTCGACATTGAAAAGGCGGCGGACGGCACTGCCATTCAGGGCAAACTCAACCTCCAGGCAAAGGTCAAAGGCGCCGGATGGACTCTTGCCGATATGAATACGCGCGCGGAGGTGCGCATTTTGCCATCGTCCGTGGGTCCGGTGCTGGTCAAGCAAGGCGCGCTGACCGCGACTCTAAGCGAGAATAAAATCCGCATTGCGGGCGCTACTCTTGCCACCGATGATGCAACGTTGGCCGTCAACGGCGAACTGGGTCTCGACGCGAAGAACACCGGCAATCTCGATTATCGACTGCGCATGACCGATGTCTCTCCTTGGCTGGCGCTGGTCCAAAGAAAAGGTTCGGGAGCAATCGAACTCAGCGGTCAAGCTCGAGGTAATCCCGCTGATCTGCAAACCCAGGGGGTGGTGCGTTTATCGGGTTTGGAGCTCGAAGGGACTGTTGTGAAGGCGGGCAACATTTCCTTCGCTCTGCGGGGCTCCCAGGAGGAATTTTTTCCTCGGGGAGTGGTCACGGCGCAATTGACCGACATCGCTGCCGGGCTCAACTTGCGACGTCTCAACGCCACGGCAAAGTTGTCGCGGCAGGCAGTGCCGTCGATCCAACTCGACTTAGACGCGCAGGACCTGCTCGAGCGCAAGCACGCGGTGAGCGGCACGGTGGATCTGGCGCCTGATGCTTTGATACTGCGACTGAGCCAGGTTTCGCTCACCGCGCCGGACGGCACGTGGAAGTTATCGCGTCCGGTAACGGTGACCAAGCGCGACGATGCTTTTACTATCGATCAGCTCTCCATGAAGAACGGCGACCGAGAATTGGCGCTATACGGCCGTTTTGCGGTCGCCGGCAATCAGGACCTGACATTGACTGTCGATCGATTGCCGCTTGGCTTGGTGACCGCCTTTCTAGCGCAACCCCCGAAGGTGACCGGACTGCTCGCTGCGCATGCCCGGGTCACGGGGTCGGCCGCCGCGCCGGAAATCGCCGCTTCGGCAAAGCTCACCGAAACGACGGTCGCCGGACAAGCCTACGCCGGTGCGACTGCCGACCTGGGTTATCAAGACAAGCGCGCGACTCTGCGACTGGAGGTGCGCCAGGACGCTGCTCGCGCGCTCAATGCCAACGGCACGCTGCCGCTCAACTTGAGCTGGAGCAACGGTTTTCGCGCCGATTTTGCCGACGGCTTGGATCTCCGAATACAAAGCGCCGGGCTAAGCGTCGCTTTTTTAAACGCGTTTAGCGGCAAAAGCCTGGAAAACATCGCCGGTGAAGTGAGCCTCGATGCGAGCGCGCGCGGCGCGGTAAAACAACCGGATCTGCGCGGCACCTTTCAATTGCGTGATGGCAGGTTGAAGGTTGTCCCTCTCGGTGTCGATATCAACGGGATCACGGTGACGGGGGGGTTGGATTCGCGCAGCGTCAACGTGCGTGAGCTCACCGCCAAAGCCAAGGATGGGGAAATAAAGGGCAGCGGCTCGATCGCGCTTAAAGACTTCGATGCCAACGGATTCAAGCTGGTGCTGACGGCGCAGCGCTGGCCTGCGATCGAGACCCAACGTTATCAAGTGAAGGTGGCCGGCGATGTCGAGGCCCAAGGAACTCTGACTGCTCCGAAAATATCCGGCAAGATCACCGTTCTTGAAGGTTCACTGCGGCCGGACCTGGCTTTTTTGGAGCAGAGCAAAGTGCCGCTGAAGCCCGACGAGACGATTGTGTTCGTTAATAAAAACGGCGTACCGCGCCCGCCGCCGGCGCAAAAAAAAGAGTCCTCCACTGCAGGCGATGACCAGCTTTTCAAAAAGCTCAGTCTGGATCTAACGGTGAGCGCGCCGGGCCATGTTTGGATCCGACATCCTGATTTGGTTTCCGAGCTTTCCGGTAATGTGCACGCGACCAAGGCGCCCGATCGCGAGATCGATCTCACGGGACGCATCGATGTCGTCAGGGGCTGGCTGGCTTTTCAAGGGCGGCGGCTTCAGTTGACCAGGGGAGCGATCGAGTTCACGGGCGGTGGCCAGATCAATCCGTCGCTCGACGTCGTGGCGGAATATCGATTGCCGAACTATGAGGTTGACGTAATCATCGGCGGCACAGCGGAAAAACCTAGCTTGACTCTCGCGAGCCACCCGCAGCTAGAACAAGCCGATATTCTTGCGCTGCTGATTTTCGGCAAACCGATCGACTCGCTGAGCCAGAAAGAGCAAGGCTCATTGCAGCAAAGCGCATTGGGTATCACGAGCGGCTTCGTCGCCGGCCAAATTGCTAACTCGGTTTCCAAGGCGCTCGGTTTGGATAGCTTGGGCGAAGTGGATTTTTCCGGCGGTCGCATCGGCTTCGGGCGTTACATCGGCGACAAGACCTACTTTTCGCTTTCTCAAGAGCTTGCCGATAATCATGAACAGGAAGTTGCCCTCGAGTATCAAATCGCGCCCAACTGGAAAATCGGCACGAAGACGAGCAGCAGCGGTTCGAGTGGAATAGATATCATCTGGAGCAAACGGTATTAAAGAATGCACTTGACGATGCGCAGATTAATCCGCTTTCGGCAGAATTAATGAGCATTCGCTTCGCGATGTCGATCCGGGAAGATTATCTCGCCGTAGAATATAGCTCGATCATTCGAACGCTTCAGCGACGGATCTCGGTTCTTTCGAGCTGAATCCAAGTTAGTCGGGCGATTCACTTTAATTTCTCTCCACCAGATTCTTGCGACCGATCGGCGCCGTGTCGGTCTGTGAATTTTGCCATACGAAAAACAAAGGACGTTGGGATGGTAATTAAACGAGATCGCGAAATATCGACGCGCCGTAGGTGTATCATAATTATATTGGGCGATACGCCGCCATGAATGACCCGTAGGAACGTCGTGATCGTTCGATTGCTGACACGACTTTTCCATTGACTTTATGAGCGGTGACCTGCCATTATACGCGGGTGACCTCGCGATTAATGTCCCGAAGCGAATCGCAAAAACGACAGGGAGGTCTTATGTTGAAAGAGTTCAAAGAGTTCGCAATGAAAGGCCCGGTCATCGAGCTGGCCGTGGGCGTGATCATTGGCGCTGCGTTCGGCAAGATTGTTTCATCGCTTGTTGACGATATCATCATGCCGCCGATCGGACGGATGCTCGGCAACGTTGATTTTGCCAACCTATTCGTCAATTTGTCAGACAAGGAGTATCCCAGCGTCGCAGCAGCGAAAGCGGCGGGAGCCGCGACGGTCAATTACGGCATTTTTTTTAACACCATACTCAATTTTTTGATCATCGCATTTGTGCTTTTTTTGATCATTCGACAGATGAATGCATTGAAAAAACCGGAGCCGGCCGCGGCGGCGGCGACAACCAAGGATTGTCCGCATTGTCTCTCGGCAATTCCACTCAAGGCGACGAAGTGCGCCCACTGCACGGCGGATTTGAAGTAGAGAGCATCTTTATGCGACGTCGCGCCAGCTGGAAGAGTTTGGTTCTATGGAAAGACCTTTTCGTCGAGTGCGGTTACTCTCGCTGATCCTGTTATCTGCTGTGGTCGCGAGTGGCGCGCGAGCCGCCGCGATCGAGAAAAAAGACCAGATCCAAGTCGCCGCGTTGGCTCTGCCCGGCGGGCGGAAGCATGGCGCTTACTTTTTCTGCCAATTGCCATTGCTCTGAATCCACCAGCCGGGCTGTGCCTGCTCGATCCAGCTCTTGGCAAAGATGCTCTTGATCTTGGGAATGTTCTCTTTCGGAATGCCATTCGCCTTGGCAATCTCTGCATAGAGCGCCTCGCGGTCCTTGTTCTCCGCGTCGATGAGTTGGTTGGCCTCGGCACGCTCCTTGAGATTGAGGCCGTCGGCGCTGCGGATCGCGAGCAGGCCGTCTTGCGCGATACCGATGTTGCCGCGGTCCATGTACGGCTTGATGGCGTCGCTGCGCTTCTTGATCGAGTCTTTCAAGGCGCGAATCGCCGGGTTGGTCACGTTGATATCGGCGTCCTGGGCAAAAGCTTCGCTCACGAAGCTCAGCGCTAGGAAGCGGTTCGGCGAAAATAAACTGCGGCTCTGCGGCTGCGGCACGGGTGTCGCTGGTTTCGCCGGCCCGCCCCAAGTTTCTTTGACGATCTGATCGGCGGCGCGTTCGACGGCCGCCGCGGGAAAATAGATATTGACCGTCACGCAGGCGCTGACAAAAAATATCAGTGTGAAGATCATCCGTTTCAGCATGTTTCCTCCGTCCCTATTTCGTTTCCGGTTTGTCTGATTTGATTTGTTGAAGCCGGCGCAGCAGCTCTGAAAAGGCGATATTTTGAGTGTGACTGACGATATTGACCCGCGGCGGCAGAAAACTGCCGACCACCAAGAATTCCTGATCGCCTTGGCTTTCTACGCCGCGCAAGGTAAGCCGGTCGTTTTTCAAGCTCGCTTTGAAGCCGAGCTTACTGTAGCGAAAGCTGTCGAAGAAGCCGGCGAGTCCGCTGTACAGGGCGCCGGCGCTTGCGCCGGAGCTCAACACCGTAATCTTGTTTAGCGCCTCGACACTGATCCGCTGTTCCGTGCCGCGATCGACTGAATGCAAGTCGGCGCGAAATTGCGACGGTTGTTTGTCGGTGATCACGAGATCGTCGATGCTTCCTTCCAGAATGCCTGAGATGCGTCCGAATGAAAAGGTTTTGGTGACTTGCTCGAGATCGATGCCGCTGAGCCGGGCGTCCAGCCGGATCGCCGCCAGAGACGAAAAAGGATTTTCGATTTCGAGTTTTCCCAGGCGAACTTGGCCGCCGAATAGCTCGGCCTGGATCTCGCCGTTGGTCTGCAGTGTGTTGCCGACCGATTGCACTTGCGGAATCGAGCCGGTCAGAGTGCCGCTGAAAGGTGGCCAGTGGAGGGCCCGCGACAGGTCGTCAAGCTGCAATCGTTTCATCTCGGCCGAGAACGACAACTGCTTCGGATCGTTGACGACATCGGGCCAACGAAGAGCGCTGATTTCGACCGCACCGCCAAAGATCTCGGCGTGAATCGGCTGGGGAAATATCAAGGCATTATTGGACAAGCTAATGGCCGCCGTGATTCGGCCCACCGACTGGCCACCAAAGCGCGCCTGCTCGATTGCGAGCACGCCGATTTGCGGCTTGGCGCTCGATGTCTGCGGGCTTCCCGGCCAGGAAATTTGGAACGGTAGATTGAGCGTAATCGGCCCGATCTGCCAGCCCTCCGGTTGCTCGCGCAGTTCACCGGCCTTCAGAGATAAATCTCCCTCGGTAATGAGGCTTTGCAGATCGCCGTGAATTTGGCATTGAAAGGCGAGTTCGCCGCCGAGGGTGAGTTTGTCGAGCAGCGGATACTCACGGTTGAAACTCGAGCGCAGGACAAATTCATAAAAGCCGCCGGGCAAAAAATTCGCGCTGCGCGCTTGGAGGCGAAGCTTCGGGCTTTGGCTGAAGCCCTCGACCGAGCCGCTCACGTCGACAGAACCGATTTTTGTTAAATTAAAATTGCAGCGGCGACAATCGAAGCGGTCGAGATCGCGAAAATAATCGGCCTGGAGTTCAATGACCGGTTGCTGCATTTTGAGATCCGCAAAAAATTTGCCCCACAAGAGCTCGCCGGCGTCGGCGCGAAACTTGCCGCCGACGCCGATGGAATGCTTGACGGGATCGGTGCGCAATTCGAAGTCACCATCGATCGCGAAATTTTCGCCCAACTTGGAGCCGTCGGGAGAGGCGAATTTGCCGCCGGCGCTTTTAAGACGCCCAGTGATTTTCATCGCCGGGTCGGCGCCAAAGTTCATCGTCGCGCTGGCTTGCACTCGCTCCGCTGCGACTTGCCAGCGATCTTTATCGCCGTAGGTGAGCTTGAGAGCGGTTAGCTGCGCTTCGCCGACGCGCCAAGTCGGTCGCAACCACTCAAACGGCGCACTCAAAGATAAATTTTCCAGCGCAAGGTCGGCGCCGCGGATTTGCGTGCCATTGCTCCGCGCGACGCCTTTAACTGCGAGCGCATTCCAGGCGCCATGGACTTCGACTTCGACTCGGCCGCGACCCTGATAGCTCCATTGATTGAATGGTGACGGCAGGAGCGTTTTCAGATCCTGCAGAGGAATGTCTTGAAAGAGCAGCGCCGCTTTTGCCACCGTCGGCTGTTGCTCGGTAAAAAGCATCTCGCCGTCGCCTTTGGCGCTGCCAAGAGCGGAAGCGATATCGACTGTTTTTACCGTGAGTTTTTTGCTCGCGGTGGCATACGCACCGCTAAAAGTTGCCGCGGCTTTGCCGTTGGGCAGCCGGCTAAGCGCCGGGACGAGCGCGCTAAAAACATCGACGAGCTCAGCCCGCCCGGTAAACGCGACGGCGCTGAAATCCGGCTCGATATCGAGCTTGGCGTTCAAAACGCCGGTCATCCTGGTCGTTTGAATTGGCAAATCGTGCCATCGGCTCTCGATCGTGGCTGCGGGCCTTTGATTTTCAGCTAGGTTGATGAGCGACCGGAGACGGAGCATTTCGGGCGCCGCCGGGTCCGGCTGGGCGCCGCCGAGCAGGCCGCGCGTCGTCTTCGACCGGACGGCAATATCGGCCTGCAGTGCGTCGAGTTGACCTGCCAGCGTGAAATCCAGATTGCCGTTTAGTTCGGGAATGTCGGCCTGAAGGCTTACCCCGGCATGGTCCGCAAGATTGAAATTCTGCGCATTCAAAGTCACCGCCGGCAACTCAAGCAAGACCGTGTCGCCTTTTTTTAAGACGATCCTGCCGTCGCGCACATTCAGATGGCGCAACGCGAGAGTGGCGGATTTCTTATTCGCGGGCCGCGATAATCCTTGAATGTCCAGCTCGATGAGCGGACTTTCGATGTCTAGACGATGCACCGTCCCTGAGCGCAAATCGAACGGATTGAGCGTCGCCGTGAGTCGATGGCCTTTGAAGAAAAATATGTCCGGTTTGGAAACCTCCATGTCTTCGGCGACGATGCTCAGTGGCAGCCGAAAACGGAGATCCGTCACTCGCACCGTGGCGCCGCTCGCTGTCGAAAGCTTGGCTTCTATCCAGGGGCGAAATGGCGCCGACTGAATGATGAAATAGAGCGCGCAGTAAAAGATCACGACGAGAGCGAGAAAAATTCCACCGAGTTTCAGACCGGTGCGAGCGAGAGCGGGCATCTGAAAACGATACACGTTGAAAAATTGCCCGGCAACCAAATCCAAACGCGGCGATCGATCTCGCCACCCTGATTAATTCGACTTTCCCTTTTTGCCTGATATATAAGCGATTTCGCTGCACAACCGCGGCCGTAGGCTGTTAGACCGCTCGATTTTGGCGCTCGCCCTCGCCAAGTGCGCGCACACCCTAGCACCGAAGCACCGATCTCAAAACCTTCACGCGGTATTGTCGGCTCATTTTACCTGCGGGCACGGCAGGCTTTGTACACCTATAGATTGTGCCAGATGAAGGGGAATTACACTATTTAGCGCCTTATTTGGCTCTCCCGGTACGTATAAAGTAGTTGGTTCAAAAATTTCTTAATTATTTGCTTGACAGCAGGGGGTGCCTTGTCATATTTTGGGCGAAATTTTGTGAGCATTTTTGGGAGGCAGAGATGAAAACAAGCAAACACCTGGCCTTAACCGCGCTAGGGTTTTTCTTGACGGGCTGTGCGGGAATGTCCAAGACCCAAAGCGCATTGGTTGGAGCTGCAGCATGCGGTGCGGGCGGAGCTGGAGTGGGTGCCGCGGTCGCACACCACGGAATAAACGGCAGTCACGTAAATGAGGGTATTGGAGCCGCGATCGGTTTAGTGACTGGGGCATTGATATGTGGCGGGTTGGCATATTTGATCGCTCAAGAGCCACCACCGCCACCGCCACCACCGCCGCCTCCACCGCCACCACCACCGCCGCCGGCGCCGAAGCCGCCACCACCGCCGCCACCGCCACCACCGCCACCTCCGCCAAAACCGGCACCGGTTGAGCGGACGATTATTTTGGACGATGTTCTCTTTGACTTCGACAAGAGCAACGTCAAGCCTGAAGCCGGGGCCATATTGGATCGGCTGGTTGCTTTCATGAACGAGAACAAAGACAAGAAGGTCAATTTGTCGGGCTACACCGATAACGTTGGCACCGAGAGGTACAACCAAGGGTTGTCCGAGCGGCGTGTTGCTTCGGTGAAGGACTATGTCGTGAAGAAAGGCGTTGACGGTGGCCGAGTTTCCGGACAGGGATTCGGCGAAAGCAAACCGATCGCTGACAACAAGACCGCAGAAGGTCGAGCGAAGAATCGCAGAGTCGAAATCAAAGTTAACTGATTTCGCAGACTAGATCGTGACCATGCGGATGTCGGGAAAAATAGCAATTTTTATCCTGGCATCCGCATGTTTTTTTTCCCCTCTTGCGTCAGCGCAAAACCTCAACTTCAAAGAAATCGAAGCTCGAGTCTCGGAATACCGTAAGTGGCTCGATAAAGTAGGGTCCAACGGTTCCCGCTACTGGGTGAGACTCGACAGCAGCAAAAGACCGCACCGACTTTTCGTCGGTGAAGGCTTTTCAAAGGCCAATGCCGTTGAGCAAGAAGAATTCGTCGAGATCTTTTCGCGCTTTCTCGCGGGACATCCGGAAAAGAACATGTTGATCGATATCTATGACGCGAGCACCGGGAAGGAAATCGGTGAATATGGTTTTGGTGGATTCCGCCTGTTTGATCCTCAGCCTCAAGCATCATCCCCTCGATAGAATTGACGATTGATCTGGTCGTCGTTTCGTTCCGGCGCATTTCCCCGCACGTGTGACCTATTGGCTATCGTCATGATAGGCTCCGGCAAATGCCATCTCTGAACGAACTGCGGACGCACGCCCGGAATATTTTCAGCGCCGCTTTAATCGCGTCGGATCCTGGCGCAGCGGTTAAGACTAACCTTCGACTTCGCGGCGATCGGCTCCACGTCGCCGGCCGCGCCTACGAGTTAGCATCGATTCGCCGCATCTTTGTCGCCGGTTGCGGTAAAGCGAGCGCGCCGATGGCATCGGCTGTCGAAGCATTGCTCGGGGATAAAATCGCGGACGGCGTCATCGTCGTGAAGTACGGCCACGGCCTGCCGCTGAAGAAGATCCGCGTCGTTGAAGCGGGTCATCCGATTCCCGATCAAGCCGGACTCGATGGCGCGCGGCGGGTTGTGGAGCTCCTCCACAACTGCGAGGAACGGGACCTGGTCTTGTTTCTGATTTCGGGCGGCGGTTCGGCGCTTTTGCCTTTTCCGGCTGACGGCTTATCGCTCGCTGATAAGCAACAAGCCACCGAGGCTCTTTTAAAAAGCGGAGCCGGCATCGGTGAAATCAACGCGCTGCGAAAACATCTTTCGCGATTGAAAGGCGGGCAGCTTGCGAAACTCGTAGCGCCCGCGCGTTTGATCGCGTTGATCCTTTCCGATGTCGTCGGCGACGCGCTCGATGCCATTGCGTCCGGCCCCACTGCTCCCGATAACAGCACCTACGACGAGTGTTTGCAGATACTTCGTCGCTACCGGCTTCACGATCGGATTCCATCGGCGGTGATCGATTATTTGCAAAGCGGCGCCGACGGCAAGCATGACGAGACGCCGAAACCTTCGGACGCGATCTTTCAGAAAGTCCAAAACGTCGTCATTGGCAGCAATCGCATCGCCGTAGAGGCGGCGCGCCAGCGCGCCGACGCGCTCGGCTATCATACGATGATTCTTGGCGATTCTATCGAGGGCGAAAGCAGAGCCGTGGCCAGATCGCACGCCTCGTTGATGCAAGAGATTGCGCGGACCGACAAACCGATTCCTCGTCCCGCCTGCGTGATCTCGGGCGGCGAAACCACGGTCACGGTTTCCGGCGATGGCGTGGGCGGCCGCAATCAAGAGTTCGCTCTCGCGGCGGCAATTGAAATCGACGGGCTGAAGGATGCCGTTCTCTTGAGCGGCGGCACGGATGGCACGGACGGACCTACGGATGCCGCCGGTGGAATTATCGACGGATCAACCGTCGAGCGCGGCAAAGCCAAAGGTCTCGACGCAAGAGATTTTCTAAATAGAAACGATTCCTATCATTTCTTACGCGCTACGGACGATTTATTAGTCACAGGTCCGACCTTGACCAACGTCATGGATCTTCAGGTGGCGTTGATTTCGTAGCTTCCCTCGATTGTCGATGGTGGGCTGCTGGTTGGCTAGCGCTGCTTTCGCAACGAGCGTGGCGAAACTTTATCGGCGCAAAGGTTTTTTTACAGTTGATTTGAACAAATTTTCATGTTTAAAGTTGCCCTTCTTGAGACCAAAGACCGTCAAGTCGTTTTCGACGAGACCACGAGGGCGCGCCGATGATAGATGTTACGCTGAAAGGAATACGTTGCCGCGCGGCGACCGAGATTTTAGATATCGAAGGAACGATCGGAGCCGCGACGGAAGGAACTATTGTCTACGAACTCGAAGGCGAGGGCGGGCAATTGGTCAACGTGCATTGGGATGACGGCACACAGTCGTTAGTTTCTTCCGAAGAAATCGTGATCACGGACGCGGTAACCTGGCAATAGTTTTCAATCGAAGCCCAGAGGCGTTTCATTTTCCCTCGTCGATTTCTCCGTCGAATTATCGATCAACGTCTACGGCTAACTCCTGATTCCCTCTCTAACGCGCACGCCGCGATCTAAATAAATCTTCAATTCTGAGTTTTTCTTCTTCTCTGTCTGAGTTTTTCGTACAACCACCGCCGGTCGGTTGCACTCGCCGCGACTTTTTCAACATTGTGAAACTGTGAGAGGCGTGCGGACAAACTAAAAGCATTTAATCCTTCACTGTTGTCACAATTTATTTAAGGATAGGAAATCAAATTCGGCACATAACTTGCTTTAAAACCTAACCATACCATAATCGGTCGTGAAGTTTAGATGCGGGAGAATTTATATGACCCGAGCCGAAATTGCGCGCCAAAGGCTGTTATCTAATCTCAAAACGCTGACGGAAGACGTGGAAGAGTTAATGAAAGCCACGGCCGAGCAGGCGGATGACGGCTTGTCCTCGTTACGCGGACAAGTGCGCCGAACCTTACAGTCGATAAGAGATCAGCTCATTCAGAAGGAAGATATTTTGAAAGAAGCCCGACATGGAGCGGATGTAGCGATCTCTTACGTCCAGGCGAGGCCGTGGATAACGTTAGGTGTCCTGACCGGCGCGGCCGTGGGTTTTCTTGTGTGGAGTCGCTGTCTGGACAAAGAACAGTTTTAATATTCAATCTTGTTTTATTGGAGGGCTTAGGTCGTGTTTTTATCGCGATTGAGTTTTCACACATTGCCCGGAAAAACCGATGAGGTCGAAGGCAAGCTCATGAAGCTTCTCAAATGGGTTGAAGAAGCCGGCGGGAGCAAGCCAAGAATCATGCGCACGCATTTTGGCTCGATCGGCGCGCCGGATTTGCTGTTCGAGCAGGAAGCGGAGGATCTCGGCGCGCTCGAAACGCAAATCCAAAAAGTAACAGCGAATGGCGATTTTCATTCATGGTCACAGCAAGTATCCGGGCTTTTGCAGCAGGCGTCCAAACGCGAGCTGTTCAGAATTACTGGATCGCGCAATTGAGCCCTAATTCAGCGCCGATGGGCTGGTAAATTCAAAAACTTCTCCCCACAGTGTGCGCTCGCTATGAGCCATCAGGCCCCGCGTTTAATTTGTGGCGTCGATTTGTCTTCCGCCGCGGCATTGGGATCGCTTGGCCGAATCAGCCGTAGGGAAACCACCAACGCCACGATCAAAACGGTGAGCAAGCCAAGTTCGATCATGGCATTGTAGAAAATCGCTTCGTTTTCTTTCACCATTTTGGGTAGTTCGGCCGTGAGGACAAGGATCCGCCGAGTTACAGCGATCAGTCCCACGACCAAAAACGGGCCGGGCTGGAGCATGTGCTGGCGAAAAGAAACCTGCACCGTGTACAAGACTTCAGCAAAGATAATAATGAGCAGGATGCGGTCGAGCAGCATAACGATGTTGTCGGACAATTCTCCAGCAAGAATGTACTGGCTGAAGAAAACGATTTCAGTGACGAGCAGAGCGGCGGCGACACCGGCGAGCAGCAGACCAAGTCCGACGTAAATAGTGTCTTCAATCAGCGTAAACGCAAGTGACAGCTTTTCACGTAGCGGGACTTGGATGCTCTTAGCCATTAAGATCTTTAGTCGAAGGGGCCATCACGTATTCACTGGTTTGCCAACCCGGTACTATACATTTACGGCTACGGCGCAAACCGTTACGTCCGGTGAAGCCGATTTCAATTGCACAGCGGTATGCGCATGGAACTGCTCGCGCAGCCAGGGGTAGGATTTGTGGCCGACGATAATCGTTGCACAATCATTGTGATGCGCCGCTTTAAGAATTTCGGCGACCAGATCTTCGCGCTGATACAGCAGGACAAAATGAGATTTAATCTCGGTGTCAGACAGAAAGATCTCGCAGCCGAGCTGTTGCGGTTTGCAAGAGAAGTTCGGCTTCTTGCCGTGCGCGAATAAACCAAGACTCTTGCTGTTGAATTTGCTCGGCTTCGACTTTCTTTTCGTCTGTGGGATCCTCAGCTCCGCGTGATTCGAGCAGTTGCGGCGGCAACGGCCCGAGCGCATGAAACAGATGGATCGTCACTGCAGTTCGGTCTTTAACCGTTTTCCGCAAGCAGTCTTCAAGATGCTGTGTCATCGGAAAATCATTGATAGCAACCAAAATATGCTGACGATCTGCCATTCTTTTTTAATGCGCAACAGACGTGCCATGGCGCTCGACGACAAGGATGGCTCTTTTATAGCCAAATCGAACGGGCGACCGGCCGTTTCGCTTCTTAAATTTGGCACATATCGAGCTATGTATTTGTCCCACTTTCGCGACGGCCCGCAGCAGGCAAAATTTGGTATCACCTTTGCGTTATTTAGAAGAATCTTATCGACGAAAGGAAGAACAATGGCGCATTCTACTTACAAAGCGAAGGAATTTAAGCTCTCCGGATTGAAGGGAATATCGGACGAGACCTTGAAAATGCACTTTGGCCTTTACGAAGGCTACGTGAAAAATACCAATTTACTCAACGAGCAAATTGCTGAAATCATCCGCAACAAAGAGGCGTCAGGAAAAGACCCGGCTTACGCCGAGCTGACCCGTCGCTTGGGATTCGAATACGGCGGCATGGTGTTGCACGAGTATTATTTTGAAAACCTTGCGGCAAAGGGCAAAGGCAGTCCGTCCGCCGATTTCAAGCACGCCGTCGAGCAGTGCTTCGACGGTTTCGACAACTGGCATCAGGCGTTTGCCGCCGTCGGAGAAATGCGCGGCGTCGGCTGGGCCATCTTGTATCAGGACCCGGTAACCGAGCGACTTTCGAATCATTGGGTTGCGCTGCATCAGGACGGGGTGCCGTCCGGTTTCAAACCGATTTTGGTCATGGACGTCTGGGAGCATGCCTTTCTACTCGACTACAAACCGGCGGAGCGCGGTAAGTATATTGAAGCATTTTTCGCCAACGTCGATTGGGACACGGTCCATCGTCGGCTGGCGACGCCCGCGGCGGTACGAGCCGTTGCTTAAGACGTTTGGCTCGTAGGAACTCGCAGAATTGCGGCGAGCTGTGAATTTCGCATTCACAGCTTCGCCTGCAATTTACCTAGAGCGCGCGCGAGATTCCGATCGGTGTTCAATTCAATGTGGCAATTCTTGGGTAGTTCCGAGAATGCCTTAAATTGCTCGCGCATTGTTCGATAAACCGCCCAGGTCGCATCAGAGACTTCGTTCGGATCTTTTTCCCTTGCGGCGAGCCGCTCGCGGATGGTTCTTTCTGCGCTCCGACATTCAATGAAGAGCACCGGAACGTTGAAGCGGCCGGCCAGATCAAGAAATTGATTACGATATCGCGGCGCCGCAAAAGTGGCGTCGATAATAACGCCGTTGCCCCTCGCCAGGCATTGCTCCGCCGCCTCGAGTAAACTCGCGTACGTTTGCTCGGTGAATTGCTCGGCGTAGATGCCTTGTTGGAATTTGTCGGTTCGCCGGCTCGTCGGCGCCATGCCGGCGAGTTTTTTCCGGACCTGATCGGAACTGAAAACCGGAAAGCCCGTCAGATTGGAAACCAATCCGGCTACGGTCGATTTTCCCGTCGCGATCAGGCCGCAAACGATTAGCAGGATCGGCTTTCGCCGACTTTCGGTATATCGGGTCGCCAGACAGAAGTAACGCAACGCCTGCAGAGACGCGCGTTGGCGATCGGCGGAGGAAATTTCTTGCTCC
This sequence comes from uncultured delta proteobacterium, assembly GCA_963755715.1. GTDB lineage: Bacteria > Desulfobacterota > Binatia > UBA9968 > UBA9968 > DP-20. The sequence continues at coordinate 47,508 of CAVWLW010000030.1, read as the reverse complement.
TCGCTTTTGAGGCTCTCGACTTTACCGCGGACATAGGCGCGGTAACATTTATAAAAGGGCAGTAAGGTTGCCATTGCCGGATCGCGTGCCGCTGCTGCGTAGGCGCTTTCGAACTGACGCGATAAGTGCGCGCAGCCGAAAAAATCTAAATCCATCGCGAGAAAAGCAATGTCCGAGGCGATGTCGCCATATCGGAGCGCTGCATCGAATTCCACGCAATCGAAGATTTCTATTTCGCCCACCAAGCAGATATGTTCCGCGCGCAAATCGCCGTGGCCTTCGCGGACGCGGCCTTGAGCCATTCGCCCGGCGATGAGCGCGGCGTGCTCCTTTTGAAACGCCTCGCTGTAGGCTTTTATGGTCTTGAAGGAAGGTCCGGTAATCGTGCGATCGACGAATGGCCGGGTGGCGCGGAAATTTTCTCGAAGATTAGCGGCGATCGTTTGCGGCGAGCCGTAAATCGCCGCTTTGTCGGAAGGCGCGCGCGCGTGAAAAGCGGCAAGTTTTGTTGCGATCGCGATCAAACACTCCGAATCAACCGCATCGTGACGCAATAACGCGCTAAGCATTCGAGAGTCGGGGAGCCGGTTCATCTCGACCGCATATTCTTCGGCAGGGTGGCTTGAGTCTCGATTGAGGGAGAAGGCTGTTCCCACGCGGCAAATCCCGACAGTGCCCAGGTAGGTGCTCGGCGCTAGCCGCCGGTTTAGGCGCACTTCCTCCGCGCAGAAGTGGCGACGTTTGTCTAAAGTCGAATAATCTAAAAAAGGAAATTTGACGTTTTTCTTGACCTTATAAACACGGGCTCCGGCGATAAATACGTATGATATGTGGGTTTGCCGAAGCTCCACCTCGGCGGGTTTGTCCGGGTAAAACTCCGGCCGCAGCATTGCGGCGACCAACGGCGAAAGATGTTTACTCATTGCCGCACTTTAAGCTTTAATCTGTCGCAAAAGATTCGTAGCGCCATTTAACGCCATGTAAGTGCAAGCGTTGTTCCCGGAAAAACGAGACGATACGAAACCATCGTCTCGCGAGTGGCATAACAAGCTGGTTCAAATCAGCATCTGAAGGGAAATCGCCTCATTTGCCGCCAGAATTAACCGCCACATCGCACATCGTGAATGGTTTTCAGCAGAGATGGGTTGATTTAGGACTATGCGTGTACCAAGATTGAGAGTAGAGAGAGCTGGCCTGTCGCCATGCTGAAACACTCTATGGCCACCCGATAGAATCGTCGCCAAATTCTCAGTGTTGAGACAGTCGATTTGCCGTGGAAAAACGAGAATTGTCAGCTTTGACCCCGAAACCAATCCACCCCTCGTCGCTCGATGAAAGCTTGATGGGCAATTTGACCAATTACGCTATTTTATTTCTTGGCCTCGAGGATGAAGTCGTTCGTTCCAACCGAGGGACGGAAAAGATTCTAGGTTATCCGAGTCAAGAAATGGAAGGCGTCCATTTTCCGACGCTTTTCAGAGTTGCGCCGACCGGTGAAACTAAATGGCAACAAACGATTGAAAAGGCGCAGCGCCAAAATAGCGTTGTCATTTCCGACTGGCTGCAGCGCAAAGACGGGTCGTATTTGTATGCGCAGTTGGAGGCGCTGGCGTTGCGTGATGACACAGGAGCCGTCAAGGGGCATCTCATTCTTTTAAGCGACGACAGTGAGCAAAAAGAACTCCAGGAGCGCCTAAAAGAAAAAGGGCATATGGCGGCGATCGGGACGGCGACGGCCATGTTGGCTCATGAGATCCGAAATCCGCTAAACGGCATGTCGACAACCGTACAATTTTTAGAACGGTCGTTACAAAATAATTTCAATCTCAGCAAAGAAATGATCGTGAGCACGGTGCAGGATCTAAAAAACGAGATTGGCCGGCTGCAAACGCTGCTCAACGACTTTCATACGCTCTCATACCCGCAGCAAGTTAATTGCCGGCGCGTCCAACCAACAGAACTCGTACGCGGGCTGATTGCGCTGCTGCTGCCGGAATCTCTCCAAGAAAAAGTTGCAATCGTCGAGCAATTCGATCCGGACGTGCCGCAAGTCTCGGGCGACGCGGACAAGCTTAAACAGGTCTTTCTCAATTTAATCAAAAATTCCTTCGAAGCGATGCCCCAAGGTGGAACGTTGACGGCCAAATGTTATGCGAACAACGGCAATGCCTGCATTGAAATTGCCGATACCGGTCAAGGGATTCCGCTGGGCCTGAATGTCTTCGACCTATTTCGCTCGACCAAACCGAATGGAACGGGCTTGGGCCTAGCGATCGCACGGCAAATTGTCGAGGCACATAAGGGCTCCATCGACTATTCGAGCACACCCGGAATGGGGACGACCTTTAGAGTGGTTTTGCCGTCAAAGAATCATCTGACGTAGATGCCGGCCAGCTGCTCGCTTTTTTGATCACCAGATTCATCGTCAAACATTCGTATTGACTTGTAGCGCCGGCGACACGGTATCTCGAAGATTGTCTCGCTGCCGACACATAGCCAGCCATTTGTTACCTTTGGAAGCGGTTTGTCTTTCTCTGGTACGTCGCTTGCTCTCCCTCAACGTAGTCGCGTGGATTGTTTCAAGGCTTGTCGCGAACTCGAGGAGAAAACCAGAAAGGATCGTTTTCATGATACAAGTCGGCCACAAGATCAATGATTTTGAGTGCGACGCCTATCACGACGGCGAAATCAAAAAAATCCGTTTATCATTTTACGAAGGCAAATGGTTGGTCTTGCTATTTTATCCGGCGGATTTCACCTTTGTTTGTCCGACGGAGCTCGAGGATGCGGCGGACCATTACGAAGAATTCAAAAAGGCCGGGGCAGAAATTCTCAGCGTGAGCACGGACACCGCTTACGTGCATAAGGCTTGGCACGATCAGTCGCCCGCGATAAAAAAGATTCAATATCCGATGGTCGCCGATCCCGCTGCGAAGCTATGTCGCTATTTCGGGACTTACATCGAAGAAAACGGCATTTCGTTGCGCGCCACCTACATCGTAGATCCCGACGGGGTCCTGCGTGCTTACGAAGTCCATGATAATAGCATCGGGCGAAGCGCCGACGAGATTTTGCGCAAGTTGCAGGCAGCAATTTTCGTGCGCGGCCACGAAGGCGAAGTCTGTCCCGCCAACTGGCGACCGGGAAAAAAGACGCTTAGACCCGGGATGGACCTGATCGGGAAAATTTAGCATCGTTCGCCTCGACGGTTCTTTGATTGTTAATTTGAGCTAAACCGCATGTTTGGTCCACTATTTCCTCCTGCAGATTTGCTTGCACGGTAGGTTGATTGCCTATTCCGCGGCGTTCGAAGCCGCCACGTCTTAACGAAAAATCTATTGATTTTTCAATGGATTTACCTGAAACGATCGGCGCGAGTTGGCTGGCGCATTGATTGCTCCTACATAGACAAAAAAGGATCGGAGGAACGCTATGAACCACGCCGTGGGAATTTTTGCTGATCGACGAAGCGCGCAGGCAGCCTGGGAAAAATTGCGGCGCGCCGATTTCAAAGATGAAAATCTGGTTATGCTCACGCCCGAGCAGTTTCCCGATCAAGTCGAAACCATAGCGACCGAGGATGCCGAACAGCCGGGTATGGGCAAGGCTATCGGCAGTATCGCCGGAGGCGCAGTCGGACTTGCCGGCGGGGCGATCGTTGGGAGTCTTTTGTTGCCGGGTGTTGGGCCGATCTTGGCGATCGGATTGGGTGCGGGCGTGCTGGGTCTCGGCGGCGCAGTGGCGGGAGGCGCGGCGGGAGATTTGTTCGAACGCATGCTTACCCACGGCGTACCTAAGGACGAAATTTTTCTTTATGAAGATGCGCTGAAAAAAGGGCGGAGTTTGATTATCGTTTCGTCCGAAAGTGATGAGCGCATCGAGCAGGCACGCGCAATCATGGACCAGGAAGGCGCGGAAAGCGTCGATGCGGCGAGAAAGCAGTGGTGGATTGGCCTGCGCGATGCGGAAGAGGCTGAATATGATTCACCAGACGGTTCGTTCGCCGACATCGAAGCTACTTATCGCCGTGGTTTCGAAGCGGCGCTGGAACCGCAATGCCGCGGCAAATCATGGCATGACGCAGTGGCTATTTTGCGCGCACGCCATGGCGCGCTGTGCGAGCAAGACGCTTTTCGCCGCGGCTATGAGCGCGGACAAGCCTATTTGGCAAGGTGGTCAGGGCCGGGCGAAAGCCGACAGCAATCATTGAGATAGTTACAGTTTTTTTGACGGTAAAGGGGGGATGTCATGTTCGAAGATAAAATCGAGCGCGAAGACTTGGAAAAAATGCCGGCGGAATACAAGGAGTTGCTCGAACGGGTGCTGACGATACAAGCGGACTGCGAAATCGGCGGTCCCCATCTCTACGTCAAAGATATTTTGCCAACGGCGCCCAGTCAGGTGAATCAATTGATCGTCGCTCGCACGGCCGCCGAAGAAATGGACCACTACCGAAAAATCGCCAAGCTCGCCGGCGACATTGGTACAGATACGTCTTTCCTGCTGAGCATACCGAATCAGAAGCGCTCTCTAGAAGCCTTTCGCGGCGTTATCAAAACCTGGGAGGATTTTGCCGTATTCGGCTTTCTGATCGATCGGGTCGGTCGCTATCAACTGGAGGAATTTCTCGATTGCAGTTATTTGCCGCTGCAACGGATATTACCGGAGATCCTGAAAGAGGAAATAGGTCATATCGGTTTCGGCACCAATCAGACCGCCGAGCTTGCCGCTAAAGGCGACGAAGAACGGGAGCGCGCGCAACGGAGTGTCGACTTCTGGTACATCAAAGCGTTGGATATGTTCGGACGGAGCGATTCTGAACGATCGAATCGATTTTGCCACTGGGGTTTGAAGCGGCGCAGCAACAGTCAAGCGCGCTGGGAATTCATAAAAGAAGTCGGCCCGATCATCCAAGGTATGGGGCTGACGGTGCCGGACCCGATAAAGGACCGAAAATTTCTTTAAAACCTCGCACGAGAGAAGACGCTGCCGCGCTTCGCGCGGAAACCTAAATCGATAGGTTGCTGTACGCTAACTCGTGCCGTTTTTTAACTCGATTTCCGTCAAGATCACCTGAATCTTCAGCTCGTGCTGATTGCGTAGCACTGTAAAACCGACGGCTGTGCCCGGCAAGGTGCTGGCCACATGATTGCGCAAGGAATTTCCGTCCGTGACCGGCGCGCCGTTGAACGCGACTATGACGTCGCCCTGACGCATTCCGGCGCGCGCCGCGGGGCTGTTCGGCGCAACCGTATTAATGACAACTCCGCGCCAATCGCTGAGTCCCAAATTTGCCGCCGTCTCGGGTGTTATCGGTTGCGTCGCCACGCCCAAACGGCTGCGCCGAACTTTTCCCGTCGTCAGGAGTTGCTGCAAAACATTGCGCGCCATATTGGAAGGAATCGCGAAACCGATGCCGATATTGCCGCCGGAATTTGAGAGAATTTGCGAGTTGATGCCGATCAGCTCCCCTCTCGCGCTGATCAATGCGCCGCCGGAGTTGCCCTGATTGATCGGCGCATCGGTCTGCAAGAAATCTTCGAAGCTGCCGTTGCTGAACCCGGTGGAGCGGCCCTTGGCGCTGATGATTCCCGCGGTGACGGTTTGGCCGATGCCCAGCGGATTGCCGATGGCCAGGGCGACGTCGCCGACCCGGACACGGTCGGAATCCCCAAGGCTCAAAGCTGGCAGACTGCGGGCATCGATTTTTAGCACTGCCAAGTCGCTGGGCGGATCGGCGCAGAGCACTTTTGCAGCGAAGACGCGGCGATCCACTAACTCGACGACAATCGAGTCCGAGCCATCCATGAGATGATGGTTGGTGAGAATGATCCCGTTGGGCTCCACGATGACGCCGGATCCCAGCGCTAATTGCCGGCCTGCTTGAGCTTGAAGGTCGCCAGACAATGGATCGGCGAGAAAAGGATGCTGTTGCACCGCCCGCAGCCGGCGCGTGGCCCGAATTGTTACGACACCCGGACCAGCACGTTCGATCGCTTCGGCATACGAAGCCTGGGTAAATTTGAAATTAACCTGGTCGTCGCGCGCCAGTGCTGGCCTAGGGTGAGTCCCGCTGACCGGGTCCAGCCCATCCTGCTCCCGGCAAGCCACAAGGGTAAGTAATACCGCAAGCACCAGATAGCGTTTCATCCAAACTCCGGCCAACCAATCCTCAGATGACGATTCGAGGATCGAAGCATGTTCGCTGTGAGCGGCTGAAAAAATCAGAGCAAGGAGTGTGCCACCACGCCCGATGTAAACATTTCTATCTTCAGCTAAATTACAAACTAAACTCGACAACAAAAAGACTCCTCGGATGGGAGTGAAGTGTTATCCCTGAACGACAGGAGGATATCGACCTAACAAACCTCCTACCAAAAATTTCAGGATAATGGCGGCTCGGCTTGCGGCGTTAGCGAGTCGGATTCGATGAAGATATGCTTGATTTTGTCATGACGAAGGCGAATCTTCGATTCCATCCGCTTTAGCGGGGTCATGAATCCGGACCAGACTGGCGTTGGAATCCGCCGGCGGTGGCATTCGTTAAAGAGTTTGTTGCCGCGGGAAAGCCGATCGCGTCGATCTGCCACGGGCCATGGACTCTCATAGAAGCTGAGGCTGTTCGCGGCCGCAAAGTTACTTCGATTGGACAGGTCACTCCCGTGCCGAGAATGATGCGATTGGTTTTAGCGGCTGCGGCGCCAAGCCACGTCCATACAAAGCAGGCTTGGCCCCGCTCTGTCCAGGGGTGAAAATGGATCGCTGACATCGATCGAATCGCAACCCGGCCTTTTCCGCGGCCCGAACAGCGCCCGAGTTGCCGGCAAATACGGTGACGGGTTGATCACCGTGGGGGGCGAAACCTCGGAAACCTATCGACAAATGCTCGAGAACTTTGACGCGGGCGCGAAAGAAGCGGGCAAAGATCCAGACAAGATGCCACGCATGATCGAGCTCGCGGCCGATTTTACGGACGATGAGACCAAAGCCATCGCCACCCGGAAAAACTACTGGGCGGGGGTTTTCCTTCCAGCTTTGTTTACTGAAAAAATTTATACGCCCAAAATGTCCGAAGAAAACGGCAAGGCAGTCGGCGCCGACACGATACGACAGTCAGTCTGTATTTCCGCCGATCCCGACGTTCACGTAAAATTCGCTCGGCGCTATGTCGACTTAGGCTTTGATCATTTGATTTTTCATGCCGCCGGTCCCGATCAGTCTGCCTTCCTTGAGCAATACGGACGCCACGTGCTGCCGCGACTGCGCGAAAATTAATCTAAAAATTTATTTGACGTCGACAGGTCATGCACTTGTGGCTCGAAGGTGCGTTTCGCGCCACAACGTAGCGGACGATCATCGTTTTTATCATGTCGTTGTGGAAAAATATCAACAAAGAGTTGGTTAAATTCGGACATGACGAGTGGATCGACTGCTCACCGGGGACTCTTTCACGCTCTAGATTTAAGAACTTAGCCGGGAACTCATGTATGGCGTGAAGTTTGCTCGGCATTCCTAGCGGTTCACGAAGAAATCTGCGGCAGTAAATGTAAATTGCGCTGAGCTGAGCAGATTGAGTTTCTGCAAACTGGGCTTCAGTGCCGAGGCGGTGGTGTGTGTGATTCGGCGAAATTTTCCTTGAAACGGACTGGTGACAATGCCGATCATGGCAATCACGTGGTCAACATTGAATCGGGTTTCGTATGGGCGAGGAGTGGTAGGAAAGTGACCAACTAACTTTAATCAGTGGCGGCCAGCGCTTCTCGCATGGGCGCGCTGGCCAACAACTCGAAAATGTTCCCCGAGGGATCCAACAATTTAGATTCTCTGTCCGGCATGGTGCCGCCAGCCGGGGTCTTTCTTCGTGGTCGCTTATCATTGTATATTTAGTGATAGAAAATTTTGATCGCTTTGAATAATGCGCCGGTCGGGAGGAGGTAAGTTCGATATGGAGACGAAAGGACGTTCACCAAACCAACCATAACGAAACCGTGCTTCAGTTGGTGCGGGGAATTTTTCACGATGTGCGAACTCTGTCTACCAAAGAATTTACTGCGGCCAAGCTCGAAGCCAAGCAGGAGATTGGCAAGATTGCCAAGGCTAGCGTTTCTTTGGGAATTGGAGCGTTTGTCCTGGCGATCGGCGTCGTTTTTTTGTCCCTCATGATCGTATTTCTCTTGGAGCAGTACACGGTACTGCCTCTTTGGGGAAGTCTCGGGGCGGTAGGATTGACGTATAGTATTATCGGCGGCATCATTATTTTGATCGGCAAGAGCCGGGCGGCAGGAGCGAAGCCCATTCCCGAAAAAACTTTGCGCAGCACGAAAGAGGACATCCGGTATATTCGCGAGAGGGCGACTGGTCACTAAAAGGAGATAGGCCGTGGACGATAATCTAGAAGATGTTCGCCGCGAAGTTGAAAATACCCGGTTTGCGCTCGCCGACAAAATCGAGCGTCTCGAAAACAAGATTGAAACGACGGCGACTACGACGTTGAATCCGGCCTATTACGTGCGCACACGCCCGTGGCCGACATTGGGGGTCTGCGCTTTCTTAGGGTGGGTAGTCGGGCGCTCCTTGCAATCCAGAGCAACGTCCAACCATTCGGACCAGCCCAAAACAAGCGTTGTCGGTCATTTAATCAGGACGTTCATTTCGGCTGCAGCGAGCGTCGCCGGGGTGGCCGCCGGTGATTTCATCCGCGACTCGCTCAAAGAGCGCAAAACCAAACACACAACTTGACCCAAAACCGCTACTCCCGCCGAAACTTTCTCCGATTCGCAAGGCGCGCCGATTCATGTGGCGATGCCACGATTACGCGAAATATTTTTGTGCCGGCGAATAATTCCACGCGGTATGCTTCGAGCGTGGGTTATCTTCCTGCGATAAGCACGATAAGCACGGCACCGTCGCGTGGCTGACTCCTACGACGCCGTGGTGGTCGGCTCGGGTCCGAATGGACTCGCTGCGGCAATTGTTATCGCTCAAGCGGGCAAGTCGGTGGCTGTGTTTGAGGCCAACGAAAGCGCCGGCGGCGGCGTTCGCTCGGCGGAACTGACGCTGCCCGGCTATGTCCATGATCTGTGTTCCTCCGTTTATCCTCTGGCCATCGGCTCGCCTTTTTTTGCCGCTTTGCCTCTGGGCGAGCATGGCCTTGAATGGATCCAACCGGGCGCGGCTCTCGCCCATCCTCTGGACGACGGCACGGCAATCCTGTTGGAACGATCTGTCGAAGCCACCGCGAATGCGCTCGGCGTCGATGGAGTCGCGTATCGCAAAATATTTGCGCCCCTAACAGCGCAGTGGAACGAATTGGGCAGGGACATTTTGGGTCCGCCGCGTTGGCCACGCCATCCCGTCAATTTTGCGCGGTTTGGATTGCAGGCGATGCAACCGGCGCGGCGGTTTGCCGAGCGATCTTTTCGCGACAGCCGAACCCGGGCGCTCTTTGCCGGAGTGGCGGCTCATTCGATGTTGCCGCTCGAGAGCTGGGGATCGACCGCTTTCGGATTGGTCTTAACGGTGACGGCTCATGCGCTGGGCTGGCCGCTTGCGAGTGGCGGAGCGCAAAAACTGACCGATGCTTTGATTTCCTATTTGCGCTCCTTGGGCGGCGAAGTCTTTCTCAATCAGCCGGTGCGCCGCCTTGAAGAACTGCCTCCTTGCCGGGTGACACTTTGCGACGTTACGCCACGTCAGCTACTGAGAATCGCCGGGCCCGGCCTATCTCCTGTTTATCGGAACAGATTAAAACAGTATCGCTATGGTATGGGCGCTTTCAAAATAGACTGGGCACTGAGGGAGCCTGTGCCGTGGACGGCGCAAGAATGCTCCCGAGCGGCAACTGTACACTTGGGTGGAACTCTGGAGGAGATTGCGGCTTCCGAGCGAGCTGCTTGGCGCGGCTATCAAGCGCGCAAACCTTTCGTGCTCCTAGTTCAGCCGTCACTTTTCGACAGCTCGCGGGCGCCGCAAGGAAAACACACGCTTTGGGCCTATTGTCATGTGCCGAACAACTCGCACCTAGATGCGAGTGAAAGAATCGAAGCACAGATAGAACGGTTCGCACCGGGTTTCCGCGACACGGTTTTGGTGCGCCACCTTTCTCCGCCGCACGAATTAGAGCGGCGCAATGCAAATCTCGTCGGCGGCGATATCGGTGGCGGCGCGCCTACGCTCGGACAACTTTTTTTTCGTCCGACCCGTCAGTTGTATTCGACGTCAAAAAAGGGCCTTTATCTTTGCTCGTCGTCGACGCCGCCGGGCGCCGGCGTGCACGGCATGTGCGGCTATTTTGCCGCCCAAAAAGCGCTTCGGGAGATGTTTTAATGATTCATCGGCGACACCATGTGCATGTGGAATGAAGCTGCCGGCCTTTGCCGAGCGCTGTCCCTACTCACAGTCGGCATGGCCACACTCACATTCTTTCGATTGACTCGATGGGCCGGCTTTGGCGCAGTAGCTGCTACAGTAAGTGTCGTTGCCTTGCGTAATGCCGCTGTTATCTTGAACCACGCAGTCACAATCGGGGTGAGCGCAATCTTGTTTGGCCATACCAATACTCTCTTCCTCTCACGAAAACGCTCGCAGCCGGCACGCGCCACGGTCAACTAGCCTGGCGTTGCTGTTTTCCTTTGGCGGACTCCAACTGCTGGCCAAGTTTTTCGAGCGTTGCCTCGTCGCACAACTCATGCACCTGAGGAAACATCTCATCTTCCTCTTCCTGAACATGGTGTTCGACGGTTTCCATAAGTTCTTCGAGCGATGATTGAAACTCATCATCGTTCGGCTCCATGGTTTCAATTTCGTCGAGCAAGGTCGTAACTTCCTGATGCTCCTGCAAAGCTTCTTCAACCATGTCCTTAAGCTCTTCGTATTGTTGCATCTCAGGGTAAAAGAGCGTCTCTTCGATATGCGCGTGAATCGTCAGTTCGGTATCAATCCGATCAAAAATTTGCTTGCGCTGTTTGTCGTCCGCGGCAGCTTTCGCTTGATCAAATAACTCTTTGACCTTCCGATGGTCCTGCTTCAGCAGTTCGAGTGCGTTCATGAGCAACCTCCTTAAATTTGTCGGCATCAACGCAAGCGAGCAAAGCCAGTGCCAGCAAAGTTTGCGTGACAAAATCAATGGCTATGCGGGATTATCTTTTATCGATCGGTTCTCTGTTGGATAAAGCGAACGAAAAGCCGAGACGCTGTAACATTATGCCGACAGTTTGCGGCGAATCTTAGGCTAAGGATCCCTGCGTCGATTGATATTCTTTCTTGTTCGTCGCCAATTGTTCAGCGAGCCGGCCTAAATCGGGACCGCCTTTCAGGCTCGTCACCTGCGGAAATATTTCATTCTCTTCCTCGGTGAAGTGCAGCTGGACCTCGGCTTTGAGCGCCTGGAAATTTTTTTCAAATTCCGCGCCTTCTTGTTTTTCCAAGTCGGAGAGCAGTTCTTTGATCAGTGCATGCTGCGCTCTGGCATCGCGCGCGAGATCTTTGAGCAGCTCGTGGTTTTGCAGTATGGGATAGAAAGCCGTCTCCTCGATATGGGCGTGAATTTCGAGCTCGCTTTTTATTCTTTCGAAAAGTCGTTTCATATCCACGTAAACATTTGCGCTGGCAAGCAAAGCCGTGATCGCGTCATGGTCGCGCTTCAAGAGCTCTAATGCATTCATGATCGCTTCCTCCGGAGTGATGGTTTGCGAGCAGGATGCAGGCAAAAGCAACAGCGCGCTAGCAAGCCGCTGCGACTGGTTTCTTGTGACAGTTGTGTTGCTTCACCCAGCTCCCGATATTTGTGCGGCTTCCGCTTCGGGCAACTCGTTATTGCGCGCGGCTGCGCGATCCGCCGGTCGCGTCAACAACGAAGGCGCCAGCGCTGATCTGCTCTGCCAACCCTCTTGCAGGCGATTTCCCGTGTACTCGCGCGGGCGCGGCAGAATTCGACTGACAAAGCCGAACGCCTCCGAGATCAACGACGGAAAAACTCCATTGATGAGGCGAAGCAAACGCGCTTGCGGTGTAATCGTGATTTCAGCCTTGCCGTAACGGCAGGCCTCGATGATTTCACGCGCAGCCCGTTCGGAGGCGATGGATAACGCCGGCGAAGCATTGGCGATCGCGAACAAGGCGTATTCCTTTTTGTGTTGTCCTTTAAAAAAGGCGTTCAAATGAGAGCCTGTGCGCATCAATCCGGGACAAACCGTAGTCACGTAGATGCCATCCTTGAGCAGTTCCGCCCGCATTCCTTCCGAAAGGCCGACTAGAGCAAATTTACTCGCCGCATACGGCAATAAATGGGGCACGGCCACTTTGCCGCCGATCGAAGCGATATTTACAATGCGGCCGCCACCGTGAGCCTTCATGTGCGGAATAATTTCCTGCATGAGATAGAGCGGACCCCAGAAATGCACGCCCATGGCGCTTTCGAAATCCTTGAAGTCCATATTCTCGACGGGCCCGACTTGAATCGTGCCCGCGTTATTGATCAAGACGTCGACTCTGCGGGTTTCACTGAGTATCGTCGCTACGCTATCATGCACTTGGCGCTGATCGCGCACGTCACAAACGTGGGCCAGAACCTTGGTGCCGCGGCTGCGGAGTTCTTCGGCTGTGTGCATCAACTTGTTTGGGTCCCGGGCGAGAAGCACGAGATCGGCGCCTTCGTCCGCAAAAGCGCGGGCCAGTTCCAGGCCCAGTCCGCGCGACGCACCGGAGATGAGAACCGTCTTGCCGGCGAAATCCATGCGGCGTCTTTGGCGCGCCGCATAGATCGCCGCGGCGCCAAGCGCACCGATCAGTCCGAGTTTGGCCACTAAGGGCAGGGTCGATTGTGAATTAGGCGTCATTGCGTTTTCCATCGAATAAACTCCCTTGATGAACTAAACGAGATCTTGGGGCGTTGCGCTTTCTGGCCCACGCCGGCGTTTCCCTACGCGCTTCGGCCGAGGGCCGGAAGGTTGTTGTCGCAAAAAGAAAATAATTCGTGCGCACAGTAGTAACAATTGCCGCACGCGATAGGGAACAGCACGATCACTCGGTCGCCCATTTGTAGATTACTCACGCCGCGTCCGACCTCGACGACTTCGCCGAGAAATTCATGCCCCAAAATATCGCCCGCTTTCATAGTCGGGATGTTGCCGCTGTACAGGTGTAGATCGGAACCGCAAATCGCAGTGAGCTCGGTTTTTATGATCGCGTCACGCGGGTTGATGATCTCGGGGTCGGGCACGGTTTCGACACGGACATCTTTCTTGCCGTTCCAACAGACCGCTCTCATGAAAAGACTCCCCCTTGTTGCAATAAAAACGCAATCGATATGCCATAACCCGACAAGAAAATCTGATGGTTTCTTCCTCGACAAGACCGCGGAAGAGAAGATGATTTTGTCCCAAACTCGGTACGGCTGAATGAAATTCTCCCACAAGTGACACAGCCGGGAGATTTCTAGCCTGCGGGCGACTAAAGATATGTCCTGAAAACAGGACTATGTGGTAGGAAGATGCAGACGAAAATAGCGGGTGGGGTCGAAGAAAGAAACAATTGCGCGCTTAAACCGTGAGCGAATTTAGCGAGTCATGTTCTCAGTGGCTCATCGCCGATTGTCTGTGGTGAGGCAGCGCGATCTTGATTCAGGCGTCGGTGTTATTTGCGAACCAGAAAATCTGCGAAGCAGCGATCATAGTTTTTTCAGCATGTTCGCGGTGAGTGGCTTGCGGGCGCGCTCATAGCCATTCCAAGGATCGTTGCGCAAACGGGCGAGGCGCTTGGGCACCGTCTCGATGGTGAAGTCGCCGCGTGGATCTTTTTTGAGTTCGTCCCAGCGTAGCGGCAGTGAAACCGGCGCGCCGGGGCGCGCGCGCGTGGAATAAGCGCATACCGCGGTGGCCGTTTTGGCGTTGCGCAGATAGTCGATGAAGATCTTTCCCTTGCGCTTTGCCTTGGACATGGTCGCTATATACCGATCGGGTTTCTCACGGACGAGGCTTTGCGCCACAGCCTTGGTAAATTCCTTGACGAACGCCCAATCCTGTTTGGGCGTGATCGGCACGACGACGTGGAGTCCTTTGCCGCCGGTGGTCTTTAGAAAGGGTTTCAGACCGAGATCGGTTAAGCGCGTCTTGAGCATCAGCGCGGCTTCTTTGAGCGCAGGCCATGAAACCGCCGGGTCGGGATCGAGATCGAAAATCAGTTGGTCCGGTTGCTCGATGGTTGGCGCGCGCGCCCCCCAAGTGTGGATCTCCAAAACTCCCATTTGTACGAGCGCGATCAGCCCGGATAGAGAATCGATCGCCACGTAAGAAGCCGTGGATTTTTTTTCTTTAACGCGGATGGCGCGAATCGCCGGGTCGAGCGTTTCGCTGATGTGGCGTTGGTAAAAGCATTGTTTTGTATATCCTTCGGGGCAGCGGACCAGCGTCAGCGGCCGTCCAGCGACATGTCGTCAGCATCGAGTCGGCGACTGTTTCATAATAGCGTGCGAGATCGAGCTTGGTTATTCCTTGCTCGGGGTAGAGAATACGGTCGGGATGGGTCAGCTTGATTCCGGCAATCTCAATTTCCACGTTGGCACCCTTACGCGAGGTGGCGACTTTGGCAGTGGGAGCTTCTTCTTCGCGCTGAACTTTGGCCGCCGGTTTATCTTCCCGGAGCCCCTTGAAGGACGGATGGCGCAGCAGCTTGTCTTTGGTCCAACCGGTGAACGCTACTTCGCCGACGAGCTTGGGCTTTATCCAGTGGACACCTTTGGCTTGCCCACGTGGCAGCGCTTCGGTAAAGGGTGACGAGCGGACTACCAGTTTGTCCATACGCGCGCGCAAATCCCGTAAACTTGTTTCGGTAAACCCGGTGCCGACACGCCCCGCATAATGTAAAGATTTATTATCGTCATAAACACCGAGCACTAGCGCGCCGAATCCTGAACGTGAACCGGCCGGATCGGTGAATCCGGCGATGACAAACTCCTGGCTGTGCACACATTTGATTTTTAACCAATCGCGGCTGCGGCCAGGACGATAAGGCTGATCGAGTCTCTTCGAAATAATCCCCTCGAGTCCGGTTTGGCAGGCCTTGTCGAAAAGCTCGTCACCCTGGCCAATCCAATGGTCGCTATAACGGATGAGATCGGACGCGGCCGCTTGGGTCTTAGCGCCGAGAAGTTTTGCCAGCGCCTCTTTGCGCGCGAGGAGCGGCAAAGCGGTAAGGTCCCGGCCGTCTAAATAAAGCAGATCGAAAATGAAATAAACGAGCTTGACCGGCGCATGTTCCTTCAGTGAGTTTTGCAAAAGCTGAAAATCACTGGTGCCGTCTTCTTTGAGCGCGACGATCTCGCCGTCGAGAAATGCCTGACGCCCCGGCAAATTCTTAAGCGCATTCGCGCATATCTTAAAGCGCTGAGGTCCAGTCGTGCGCTTCTCGAGTCAACAATGAAACCTCGGCCATCATCGATGCGGCCAAGAATTCGATAGCCGTCGAATTTTATTTCGTGCAGCCAATTTTCTCCGCGCGGAACTTGGTCCACCAGAGTCGCGAGTTGCGGTTGATAAAACGCGGGCAATTTTGCTTTTTTGGCATTTTCGACGAGCGCCGGCGTCTTGACTTTGGCGCGCCGCTTGGCGTGAGCCGTGCCGGCGCCATTGTTTGTCCCAATTTCTTCAATCAGGCGCCCGGATTTCACGCTTGCCGGTTGCGCCTCTTCGATGTCGCCCTGCGCCGCCTTATCGTCCCGTTCTTTGATGAGCAGCCAATTTTTATCTTCTGCCCGGTTTTTTCCTTTCATGCGCACCAGAGTCCAACCGCCTTTAAGTTTCTTGCCCTGTAAATGAAACTTGAGCATGCCGCGGCGTCGGCCTTCGATCGGATCGTTCTCCGGCTGCCACGTGCCGCGGTCCCAAACGATCACCGAACCGGCGCCATATTGACCGGCGGGGATCGTTCCTTCGAAGTCACCATAGTCAATCGGATGGTCTTCGACTTCAACGGCCAAGCGCCGATCTTTTGGACTCATGCTGGGGCCTTTCGGCACGGCCCAACTGGCTAACACGCCGTCCATTTCCAAACGAAAATCATAATGCAGCCGGCGCGCCGCGTGCTTTTGTACGACGAAGGATAAATTCTTTGCTTTCCGGGGGAGCTTTTTCCCCGCCGGTTCAGAGGTTTTATTGAAGTCGCGTTTGCGGCGGTAGGTTTCTAAGTCCATGGGTGGGCGTGGTTTGCAATTGCACTAGCCGGCCCTGCGCCGTCGTGCCGGCTCGTGTTTCTTGCCGGCCTGCTTTACGCTTTGTCGCAACAGATGCATGATGTCAATGACCTTACCGCGTTGCGGAGCGCGCGCGGACGGTTTCGCGGATTCGACAACTTTAGTCTTGCCCGACTCTACTTTGTGCTCGACGATTTTCATTATATCCTCGCGATATTCATCGCGGTATTTCTCCGGATTCCATTGGCTCGCCATGGCGTCAACAAGCTGTTCGGCCATTTTGATTTCCTTTGCGGAGATGCGCGTATTTTTGCTCCCGCTCTTTGGCAGATCGAGCCTAGCTGATTCACGAAGCTCGTCATGAAAGCGCAATAAATTCAAAACCAATACCGGGCCGTCGGCAAATAGTGCCGCCAAATGCTCGCGCGTGTGAATGACGACTTTTGCGATTCCCACTTTTTGCTTCTTGCTCAAGACCTCGCGAAGCAAGGCATAGGCGCGATGGCCATTCTTGAGCGGTTCGAGGTAATAGGGTTTGTCATAGTAGATCGGGCTGATCTCGGCCGCATCGACAAAATCCGTGATCGAGATGGTTTGCGTGGCCTCGACGTTGGCGCGTGCAAAGTCGTCGTCTGAGAGCGCGACATATTCGCCTTTTTGATATTCGTAACCTTTGACAATCTCATTCCACGGCACTTCGCGGCCGGTGTTTTCGTTCACGCGCCGATAACGCACACGGGAAAAATCGCGTTTATCGAGAAGGGCGAAATCCAGACCCCCGGATGTTTCGGCGGAATGTAAACCGACGGGAATGTTGACCAAACCGAAATCAATCGTGCCTTTCCAAATAGCGCGCGCGCTGCTGGTGCGCTTTCGCGGAGTTTTGAGTTTTTTCGCTTTCGCCCTTTTTCGCGCCACAGAAATCTCTCAGCTATGAAATCGGTTTCTGGTTTCGGGTCGTGCAGGCGGCGCCGCTGCGCCGCCTGACCTTAGTGGCGCGCCCCCGAGATTCCGGGTCTGGCGTGACGTGCGGCCGGCGCTTTCTCCGATTACGCGTTCGGCGAGCCATGGTGTAACTTTCTCCCGGCGATTTGGCTGCATGAGCGCACGACCATTTTATTCATTCGAACGTTATTCATTTGATGAATGACTCCTACCGGCGCTGATTAACGCTTCGGTTCCGCGGGCTCGGAGATTTCTTCAAGGGTTTCGCCGGTCAGATCTCGGTCGCCGACGTGTACCGCAATGTCCGCCAAGCTGACGATGCCGACCAGCTGTTTGTCTTGGTTTAAAATAGGCAGTCGCCGAATCTGGCGGGCCTCCATGAGAATGACCGCTTCGTCGACTGCTTGGTCTTCGAGGCAGTACGCGATATCGGTGGACATCACTTCGCTTACCTTGGTCTTGCTCGGATCGCGTCCATTCGCCGTAGCTCTGATCGTGATATCGCGGTCGGTCAGCAATCCCTTCAAACGATCGCCGTCGCAAACGGGGATTAAGCCAACGTCGAGGGTTTTCATTTTGGTGGCGGCCTCCTTCAAGGATGCATTGCCGTTCACCACTTCCACGTTACGGGTCATGATATCTCTCAACTCCATAACAATTCTCCTTTTCAACAGGATTAGCGCAGCGTTAAGTCAGAAGTACTAGATATAACGCAACAGATATGCCAGAGGCTGCCGGAGATTTGCTTTTTACTCGATTCCTAATTGGCGAAAATAACAGGGTATGTGTGTGGGCGAGTATTCCAAATCTAGGTTCGACGTTCTCGACGGCTGGTCTCTCGGTCTTTTTCATACAGAGATTGGGTGCGGAGTTGGGTTTTCACCAACAATGCGTCTCTTCGGCTGGTCTTCGATCGAGATCGGGAATTCTCCGTGGTCGATCTTCGGAGCGGTGATTTAGTTCGGATTGAACCCAGCCGCGGTGACTATGTCGACGTGATCCGGCTAATCGAAGCGAGCCGGTCGTAAACGAGCGGCGGAACCGTTCGTCTCCCCGGTTTTAGATCTGCAGCAACATGCGCGCTGGCTCTTCGATCAGGTCTTTTATGTGTTTTAAAAAGGTGACGGCCTCGCGGCCGTCGATAAGGCGATGATCGTAAGTCAGCGCGACATACATCATCGATCGAATAACCACGGCGCCGGCTCGAACGACCGGCCGTTCCTCGATGGCGTGCAGACCGAGAATCGCGCTTTGCGGGGGATTGACGATCGGAGTGGAGAGCAACGAGCCATAGATGCCGCCGTTGCTGATGGTAAAGGTGCCGCCTTGTAATTCATCCGGCTTGAGCTTGTTCTGTTCTGCGCGCCGAGCGAAATCCGCAATTGCTTTTTCGATTTCGGCGAATCCCAGCGGCTCGACATCGCGTAAGACGGGCACGACCAAACCCCTGCCACCGCCGACGGCGATACCGATATCGAAAAAATTGCGATAAACAATGTTCTCGCCGCGAATCTCGGCGTTGACCTCGGGCACCAGTTTGAGAGCGTCGACCGCTGCCTTGACGAAAAAGGACATGAATCCAAGCTTGGTTTGATGCTTTTCGGCAAAGGCATCGCGATGCCTGCGGCGCAGCTCGATCACCGATGTCATATCGATTTCATTGAACGTCGTAAGTAGAGCGGCCGTTTGTTGCGCCTGGACTAGTCGCTCGGCAATCTTGCGGCGCAACTGACTCATCGGCACTATCTCTTCTCGATGTTCGGCAGCCCGCGGCGAGATTTGCGCGTCTTTCTGGGGCCGGAGCAGTTGTAAGTTCTCTTCGGCCCGCTCCGCTATTTGGGGTTTCACATCCCGGTTTGCCGCGGGTCGGGGCGGACGTTTTTCCGTCGCGTCATGCGCGGTCTGATACTTCGGCGCTTGCAAAGAGTCGGGGATTTTCTCTTCTTCGCTTATTTCTCTTGTCTCGCCTGTCGACTGCTGATCCGAGGTTTCCGGCGGCTGGACGTTCTGATCCTGACCGTCGGGTTTGGCGCGCTCCGGCGCGTCGACTCGTTGCGATGCGCTCTCATCTTTTTTTGTCTTAGCAGTCTTTCCGGGTTCCGGCTCGCTCTGATCGACGGCGTTATTTGATTTAGTGCTCGCCTTTGCCGCATCGTTCACGGCGTCGCTGTCGATGTAGGCAATGACCTCGTTCACGGACGCGGAATCACCCGTTTGTTTCAGAATCTTCGTCACTCGACCGGATTCCGGTGCGGGTATTTCGACGGTGGCCTTATCGGTTTCGATTACTACGACATCTTCATCGCGTTCGACAAAGTCGCCTTCGTGCTTGAGCCATTCACCGATGGCCACTTCTGAAATGGATTCGCCTACTTCGGGTATTTTAACTGCGACGGACAAATTCACTCTCCTGCAGCCGTTAAAACGCCTGCTGTTGACTCGCGCCGCGATGACGGAGCGTCGGCTGAGATACCAAAGGCTTGGTTGAGCAACAGTTGCTGCTGTTCTTTGTGCCGCGTAGCAGAACCGGTCGCCGGGCTCGCGGCGGGCGCGCGCGCTACCACTGAAACCGGTCTATTGCCGAGCACGCGCTGATTGAACCTTAAATTCAAATACCACCACGCTCCCATATTTTCGGGTTCTTCCTGGACCCAGGTGAGCGGCGTTACCGCTGGATATTCGGCCAATAGAGATTGCAGGGGCTTTTCCGGAAATGGATAGAGCTGCTCGAGTCCGATGATGGCGACATCGTCGCGACCCAGCTCCTGTCGTTTGTGCTCTAGGTCGAAATATATTTTGCCGCTACAGAGAAGTATTCGTTTGACCGACCGGGCCGGGCCGGCTATCTGCGATAACCCGCAGAAAACTTCCCTTGGAAAACTCTTCGCGCGGCGAAACCGATTTCGGATGGCGTAAGAGACTTTTCGGCGTCATCACGATCAGCGGTTTACGCCATTTCCGTAGAGCTTGGCGGCGCAGACTGTGGAAATACTGCGCCGGAGTCGTTGGATAGATGACTTGAATATTGTCCCTGGCGCCCAACTGTAAAAAGCGTTCCAGGCGGGCGCTCGAATGCTCCGGTCCCATGCCTTCAAAGCCGTGCGGCAATAGCATCACCAGCCCGCTCAGTCGGCGCCACTTCTCTTCAGCCGTGGTAATGAATTGATCGATGATCACTTGCGCGGCATTGGAAAAATCACCGAACTGCGCTTCCCAAAGCGTCAAGCCGTCGGGGCGATCGAGACTGTAGCCGTATTCGAAGCCGAGCACGCCGGCCTCGGACAGCGGACTATCGTAAATCTCAAAAGACGCTTGGTCGCGGCCGAGATGTTGTAACGGAACATACTTCTGGCCGGTTTGGTAATCGCGCAGCACGGCGTGACGGTGGCTGAACGTGCCCCGGCCACTGTCCTGGCCGCTCAAGCGAACATGGATCCCTTCACTTGCTAAGCTTGCAAAAACCAGCGACTCGGCCGCCGACCAGTCGAGGGGAAGCTCGCCCACCGCCATTTTTCGCCGCGCTTCCATCGCACGCGCGATTTTCGGGTGGGGGTGAAAATCGTCCGGCAGTTGCGTCTGCGCTTCGAGCAAATGGGTAAGCCGTGGGATTTCGATGCCCGTCTTTAATTCCTCCGCGGTCGGTTCAAGGCCGCCTTGGTAGCCGGCCCAAATACCTTGCAGCTCTTCGCGCACCGGCACATGATTTTCATCACGCGCCGCCGCCAATTCCCGCTCGAGGCGTTGCACCCGCACCGCTTCCATATCCGCCGCTTCCTCGGCGGTTACCCGTTGGAGCGAAAGCAAACGTTCGAGATAGATCTCGCGGATGTTTTTTTTATTGCCGATCGCCTGATACATAAGCGGCTGGGTGAAGCTCGGCTCGTCGCCTTCGTTATGGCCAAGGCGACGATAACAGTACATGTCGATGACCACGTCCTGGCAAAATCGCGCGCGAAACTCCAGAGCGAGTCGGACCGCGTAAGCGACCGCTTCCGGTTCATCGCCGTTGACATGGAAAATCGGCATCTGCAGCATTTTCATCACGTCGGTTGCGTAGGTCGTCGACCGCGCCGCGCTCGGCGGCGTGGTGAAGCCGATCTGATTGTTGACGACGACGTGAACCACGCCGCCAACTTCATAAGGATTGAGCCGCTCTAGGTTCAGGGCTTCTTGAATGATGCCCTCGCCGGCGAGAGCCGCTTCGCCATGAATCAAAAGCGCCATGCCGCGTGTGCGTTCGCGATCTTGCCCCCGGTCTTGCTTGGCGCGAACCCGTCCGAGCGCGACGGGATTGACGAACTCCAGATGACTCGGGTTAAAGCAGAGCGAGAGATGCACCTCGCGCCCCGCGCGCGTGCGGTAATCGTGGCTGTGGCCCAAATGATATTTGACGTCGCCGCTGCCGTCGGCGTGGGCGACTGACGGATCGATGAACTCACGAAAGATTTCCCGCGGCGGTTTGCCAAGAATATTAGCGAGCACATTGAGCCGGCCGCGGTGCGCCATTGCTAAAACGATTTCCTCGACGCCTTGATCGGCGGCTTTTTCGATGGCGAATTCCAGCAGCGGAATCAGGCTCTCAGCCCCTTCCAGGGAAAAGCTCTTCGCGCCCAAAAACTTTTTTACGAATAAACTGTTCGAAAGCACTGGGCGTCGATCAGCCGGCTGAGAATGCGCACCTGGTCGGCGCGATCGAGCTTCGAGCGGTCTTCGATGCGCTCGATGCGCTCTTCGAGCCAACGCTTTTGCGTCAGATCCGCAATATGCATGAACTCAAAGCCGATCGGGCCACAATAAACATTTTCCAGCCATTGGACGCATTCGCGCAGAGTCAGCGGCGCAGTCAAACGAAGCGATTCCGAGGCGAACAGCTTGTCCATGTGCGATTCGGTAAAGCCGAAGGCTTCGGGCTCGAGGTCAACGACAGCGAGATTGCGCAGGTTCAGCGGATCGATGCGCGCTTTCAAATGGCCGAACCTGCGATAAGCCTGGATCATTTCCTCGAACTGTGTCGGCGCCGTCAAAGAAAACGTGGTCTTCGTGGCGGTTTCTTTGCCGTTGCGTAGTGCGGAGGTGATGGTTCGCGTCGACGAAACGTTCGCCGTTCTGAGTGGCTCGATGTTTTGCTTGCCGTTCTCGGTCGCTTGCGCGAAGTAATGTCGCCATTCGTCCGATAGAGAAGATGGATCGCGCAAGTACCGCTGCCAAAGCGCTTCGAGGTAAGGCAGGTTTTCGATATTCATCTGTTCAGTCATTTGAAGTTGTCGTTCTGGGATATCCGTTGATACTATTTTGTCGGCGCCATCGATGAATGCGCCGTGTAGGTGATTTCGTTTACAGCAAGGGTTATGCCACCTGATTTTATTGAATCGTGACTTGGAAGGAGCGCTGTTGTGCCGAATAAAGAGCCTGATCGAGCAAGTGGACTATGCTACCTTCGAGCTTCTCAAAACATTTGCCACGAAGAATCTGAGCATCGCTCGTGTCTATCCGGTCATAATTGGCGGCTCGCCCGAATTCACCACGATGGTCAGGATGGACGTGTCGGGCTCTGGCTCGGCGACGTTGATAATTAATTTTTGATTGCCTCGCGTAAACACGTAGCCGCCGGTTTCGGCGCCCAATATCGAATCGGGTTGCCAATCTTTCGCCGGCATTAGGTTGTGATAAAAGCGCACGATCATCGAAGGGGAGACTTTGCCTTTAAAGGCGACTTTTCCATGAGTCTGATCGGGAGCGTTGGCAGCAACGCTCGTCTCGGATACTTTTTTCATGCCGTCGGGCACGGGAATGATTATGCCGGCCACGTTCACATTGCGTTCTTGAGGGGTGACACGAAAAAAGACATAGCCGGCCGATGTCAGCACCAATGCCGTTACCAGCAGCAATCCAAAAACCCGATAAACGCGCAAGGGTTGAGGTTGAGAAGGAATTGTCATGGATCGCCTCCTTGTTATTTAGATTTTGCGGGGACTGGCTTGGCTATGCTATCGAGATTTGAGCGCGTCGTGTTCTGAGCGGGCTTCCTTCTCTTTCTTTGCTGAATTCTTGCTCGATGAAAAAACCAGGCTGCGCCTCGCAAATCGATCAGGAATATTTACAGCATAACAAACTTATTGCGACAGGGAAGCCCATGTCGAGGGTGGGTCACCATCCCGAGGAAAAAGCCGCAAAACTATCCCGATTCATTTCGTCGCTCGCGTCATCCGATCCTCTATTACGGACTCGTAAGCGGCTAGATTCAAACTATGTGCGTCGAGTGAGGCAAAAATCGTGGCGGGTTTGCAGTGTGCATAGGACAAATTGTCCTAAAAATAAGACATGGAGGATTTATCTGTCCCGATTTTGCGACAGCCGTCGCGCATACGACTTTCTCCAAGCCTGAATGTTCGACTCATTTTCGCCTTTAGTTTTTTGGCATAGGCTTTGCCCCACGTCTGTTTATAGCGCCATAAATCCAAGATCTTGTCGGCGGTTATCCCGCCGTCTGTCCGCTTCATGAGCTCAACTATTCTTATCGTCGACGACGAAGCTTTACCACGCAAAAATATTGCGCGGGTGCTCGATGAGGCAGGTTACCACCTGTATGAAGCCGAGAACGGTGATGAGGCGATCAACGCGATCAACGATCTCGATTTCGATCTGGTATTGTGCGATCTCAAAATCCCCGCAACCGACGGACTCGGCGTGCTGCGTCATGTACGCAGTGTTTCACCGCAAACGCTGTTTATCTTGATGACGGGGTACGCATCGGTGGATTCGGCGATCGAAGCCTTCCGCGGCGGCGCTCATGACTACATCTTGAAGCCGGTCGTGCTCGAGGATGTGCTGCAAAAAGTCAAACGTCTCCTGGAAGCGAAGAGCTTGGCGTGGGAAGTCGAGCTGTTGCGCCGCCAGGTCAACTATAATTCCGAATCGACCGGTTTGATCGGCGAAAGCCGCGCTATTCGCGATATTCTCGCGATGATTGCCAAGATCGCGCCCACCGGCTCGAATGTCTTGATTACCGGTGAGAGCGGCGTTGGCAAAGAAGTGGTGGCGCGCGCGATTCACCTGCAGAGCCCGCGCAAGGATAAAGTTTTTTTGCCGGTCAATTGCAGCGCGATCCCGGAAACCCTGCTCGAAAGCCAGCTCTTCGGTTACGTCAAAGGCGCTTTTACCGGCGCGGCGAGCTCTCAGGAAGGCCTTTTCCAGCGCGCCCAGGGTGGCACGATCTTTCTCGATGAAATCGGTGAAATGCCGCTCAGTCTGCAGCCGAAAATTCTTCGGGCGATCGAAGACAAAGAAGTTCTGCCCATCGGTTCCACTCATCCGGCCCGGCTAAACGTGCGGATTATCGCGGCGACCAACCGCGAACTGCAACTGGAAGTCGGAGCGGGGCGCTTTCGCGAAGATCTTTTTTATCGATTCAACGTCATCAACATCCGTGTGCCGCCGCTGCGCGAGAGAAGGGAAGACATTCCCTTACTGGTGGATCACTTGATTCGGCGCCACAACGCCGAGATGAAAAAAGCTTACAAGGGAGTGGCTAACACGGCGCTCAAATTACTCATGTCGCTGCCTTGGAAGGGGAATGTGCGTGAATTGGACAACGTGCTCGAACTGGCGATGATATTGGGTGACGGCGAATGGGTTACTCCGGCCGAGTTGCCGCAAAGCTCTATGCCGCAAGGCGAAGATGGCTCGGAATCGCTGAACAATCTCCGCACTGCCGTCCAATCCTACGAAAAAAGCCATATCGAAAATGTTCTCAAGGAGACGGCCGGCGACAAAACGCGAGCGGCGGAACTATTGGGCGTCAGCCGGTCTTCGCTCTATCGCAAGATGGAGAGTTTGGGCATCCACAATAATTAGCAAAACGGCGCAATTGCCTAGGCGCAAATCCGTGCGTTAATTTTGACAGCCGAAGAAGTTGGCGGCGGGTCTTGACGAGGGCTATCTATTTTATCCAGCATTTATCCACCGAGTTTGCGCCGTGTTGGCGACCTCCGGCATAGCAACGGACCATGTCGCAAATTTTTCATCCGAGCACGAACACCATTTCCCGTCTCACCATTTTTGGCGGCGCCGGCTTCATCGTCGTCTTAGTGTTGGCGCTGGCGGCCATTAATGAGTCGCCCTACATCACGGAAGTCGGTGTAGCGCGTAGCCAGCCGGTGCCGTTTAGCCACAAACATCACGTCGGCGACGATGGCATCGACTGCCGCTATTGCCACACTTCGGTAGAGGAGAGTTCTTTCGCGGGCGTTCCGCCGACCAAGACCTGCATGAATTGTCATAGTCAAATCTGGTCGGATAGTCCGATGCTGGAGCCGGTGCGCGAGAGTTTTCGCACCGGCAAGTCGATTCAATGGACCCGAGTCCACAACCTTCCGGGTTTTGTTTATTTCGATCATAGCATTCATATCCACAAGGGCGTTGGTTGCTCCACCTGTCACGGCCGAGTCGACACGATGCCGCTCACGTGGCGGGAAAACACGCTCTATATGGACTGGTGCCTCGAATGCCACCGCGCCCCAGAGCGTTATGTGCGACCGCGCCAATACGTGTTCAATATGGATTACCAACCCCCGGTCGATCAAATCGCGTTGGGCGAGAAGCTGGTCAAGGAATATAGGATTCGAAAGTTGACGAGTTGCTCGACCTGTCATCGCTGAACGGAGCGCACGAATGAGCGAACGTCCCGACACCTTAAATTCGATTCACGAGCGCCTTGCGAGTGCCCGTGGCGCGGAATACTGGCGCTGTCTGGAAGAACTGGCCGACACCGAAGAGTTTCGCGAGCTATTGCAAAGAGAATATCCGCGCCAGGCCTCGGCGTGGGACGAATCGCTCGATCGCCGCGGTTTTTTAAAATTGATGGGCGCGTCGCTGGCGCTGGCGGGATTGAGCGGCTGCTTGAGCTCGGCGCCGGCGCCGACCGATGAGAAGATCGTTCCTTACGTCAACCAGCCGGAGGAGATCATTCCCGGCAAGCCGTTGTTCTTCGCGACAGCGATGCCGCTCGGCGGCTTCGGCCGCGGCGTTCTCGTCGAGAGCCATATGGGCCGTCCGACCAAGATTGAAGGCAACCCGCTCCATCCGGCGAGCCTCGGCGCCGCCGATGTTTTCATGCAGGCTTCAATATTGGATCTCTATGATCCGGATCGCTCGCAGGTTTTAACCAATGCCGGACGCATTAGTACGTGGAACGGTTTTTTCGCTGCGATCAACAGCGAGCTCGAGACCCAACGGGTAAATCAAGGTGCCGGCTTGCGCATTTTGACTGGGACCGTGACTTCGCCGACGCTCGCTGCTCAGCTCAAAGAATTGCTCGGCAAATTCCCCAAGGCTCGATGGCATCAATACGAACCCGTTGGCGGGGATGGAGCGCGGGACGGTTCGCGGCTGGCGTTCGGCGAAGTGATCGCGACTCACTATCGCTTCGATCGCGCCGAAGTCATTTTATCGCTCGATGCCGATTTTTTATTTTTCGGCGCGGCGAGTCTGCGCTACGCGCGGGATTTTTCCGACAAGCGTCGCGTCCACGATCCGCAGGCGACGATGAATCGGCTCTACGTTGTCGAAAGCACGCCAACGGTGACCGGCTCCATGGCGGATCACCGTTTGCCGCTGAAACCGAGCACGATCGAAGAATGCGCCACCGCGCTGGCGCGCGGACTCGGAGTTCAACTTGCCGGCGCGGCGCCGAGCTCTTCGCTCGCGGATAAGCAGAAATGGCTCGACGCCGTGATCCGCGATCTGCAACAGCATCGCGGCCGCAGTCTGGTGTTGGCCGGCGACCAACAGCCGGCGGTAGTTCATGCTTTGGCGCACGCCATGAATCAAGCGCTCGGCAACGTCGGCGCGACGGTGTTTTACACCGAGCCGGTGGAGGCGCAGCCAACGAACCATGCTGAATCGCTGCGCGAGCTGGCGCGCGATATGGCGGCCAATGCCGTTCAGCTTTTAATCATCATTGGCGCCAATCCGGTTTATAGCGCGCCGGCGGATCTAAACTTTGCGAGTCTGCTCGTCAAATCGAACTTCACCGTCCAACTGTCACCGTACGATGACGAGACTTCGGCTTTGTGCCATTGGCATGTTCCCGAGGCGCACTATCTCGAATCCTGGAGCGACGTGCGCGCCTACGACGGCACGGCGACGATCCTTCAACCGCTGATCGCGCCGCTTTACGGCGGTCGCACGGCGCACGAACTCTTGTCCGTCTTGCTCGGCCAACCGGATCAGACGAGCTATGAAATCGTGCGCGACTATTGGAAGCGGCAAAGTGGCCAACAGGATTTCGAGCGCTTTTGGCGCAAGTCTTTACATGACGGCATCGTTGCGGGCACGGCGGCGCCAACCAAACAGGTGTCCATCAAACAATTCGCGCTTGCGTCGAAGTCCGGCGACAAATCTCAAGGACAAGAAATAACTCAGGGTCAGGCCGCGGTAAAAAAAACTAACGGCACTCTAGAGTTTTTGTATCGTCCCGATCCGACGATTTTGGACGGCCGATTCGCCAATAACGGCTGGCTCCAAGAAACGCCCAAACCTTTGACAAAGCTGACTTGGGACAACGTTGTTATCGTAAGTCCGGCTACCGCCGATCGCTTGGGACTGAGCCGAAGTATCGGCAGCACCGGCGGCGAGCATGGCACCGTCTACGGCGACATGGTCGAGCTCAGTTATGACGGCCGTCGAGTGCGCGGCGCCGCATGGATCTTGCCGGGGCAAGCGGATGACTGCGTTACCATCCATCTCGGTTATGGTCGCACGCGCGCCGGCAGGGTCGGCACGAACACCGGCTTCAACGCCAATCTCATTCGCACCGCGGATGCGTCATTGGCACGGCGTCGGACTGCAAATTCGCAAAACCGGCGAACAGCAGCCGCTCGCTTGCACCCAGTTCCATCATTTGATGGAAGGGCGCCAGCTACTGCGCAGCGGCACGCTCGAAGAATTCCGAAAAAACCCAAACTTCGCTCAGGAGACGGAAAAACACGGAGAAGGGAAGGGCAGTCTCTATCCGGGATTCAAATATGAGGGTTACGCCTGGGGCATGGCCATCGATATCAACTCTTGCATCGGCTGCAATGCCTGCGTCGTCGCTTGCGTCGCCGAAAATAACAGCCCGGTGGTGGGTAAAAAAGAAGTCTTGCGCGGTCGGGAGATGCACTGGATTCGCATCGATCGATATTACAAAGGCGCGCTGGACAATCCCGAGATGTATCATCAGCCGGTGCCGTGCATGCAATGCGAAAACGCTCCTTGCGAGCTGGTTTGTCCCGTTCATGCGACGACGCATAGCGATGAAGGGCTCAATGACATGACCTACAATCGCTGCGTCGGCACCCGCTACTGTTCGAATAACTGTCCCTATAAAGTTCGCCGCTTCAATTTCTTCCTGTACAGCGACTTTAAAACGGAGAGCACCAAGCTCTTGCATAATCCTGACGTTACCGTGCGCTCCCGCGGCGTTATGGAAAAATGCACCTACTGCGTGCAGCGCATCAATCAGGCGAAGATCGGCGCGGAAAAAGAAGATCGCAAGGTGCGCGACGGCGAGATCGTGACCGCTTGCCAGCAAGCCTGTCCGACCCAGGCGATTGTCTTCGGCGATATCAACGAACCGGACAGCAAAGTTACCAAGTTGAAAGCGCAGCCGCTCAATTACGGATTGCTCGCCGAATTGAATACCAAACCGCGAACGACCTATCAGGCCAAATTACGAAATCCCAATCCGGAGATCGAGAACGGTTAGTTCCATGGCGTCGAATCAACAAAATCAACCGGCCGAAGCAGGGGACTCTCTGCCGATCATCGAGCCGGGGCACACTTTCGGCTCGATCACCGACAAGATCAGCTCCATCGTTCTCACTGGCCGCACCCCATGGTTTTGGTACGTGGGCTTCGGACTCTCATTTATCTTAGTTCTAGGTCTTTTCTTTTGCATCGCTGCGGTGATTACCATCGGCGTCGGTCTATTCGGCATCATGATCCCCGTAGGCTGGGGATTCGATATCGTCAATTTCGTCTGGTGGATCGGCATCGGCCACGCAGGGACGCTCATTTCAGCGATTCTCTTGCTGTTGCGGCAAAAGTGGCGTCAGTCGATCAATCGCTTCGCCGAAGCCATGACGCTGTTTGCGGTCGCCTGCGCGGGCTTGTTCCCGCTGATACATCTGGGGCGTCCCTGGTATTTTTATTGGCTGGTGCCCTATCCGAGCACGATGGGGATTCAACCGCAGTTTCGCAGTCCGTTGGTTTGGGACGTGTTTGCGGTCTCCACCTATTTTACGGTTTCTTTGCTGTTTTGGTTTCTCGGTTTGATTCCCGACCTCGCCACCTTGCGCGATCGAGCGCGCGGGCGGATTCCCCGCTTCATTTACGGCATGCTCGCCATGGGCTGGCGTGGCTCGGCGATTCATTGGCATCGCTACGAAATTGCTTACCTACTTTTGGCCGGCTTGGCGACGCCGCTGGTGGTTTCCGTTCACACGGTGGTCAGCTTTGATTTTGCCGTGGGTCTTGTCCCCGGCTGGCACTCGACGATCTTTCCACCTTATTTCGTCGCCGGCGCGATTTACTCGGGCTTCGCCATGGTTCTGACGATCGCAATCCCGCTGCGCAAACTGTACGGGCTCGAAGACTTCATCACGATGCGTCATTTGAAAAATATGGGCATGGTCTTGCTGGTGACCGGCATGATCGTCGCCTACGGTTATCTGATCGAAACCTTCATGGCGTGGTACAGCGGCGACATTTTCGAAAAGTACATGATGATGAACCGCATGTTTGGCCCCTACGGCTGGATGTATTGGCTGCTGATTCTCTTCAATATTTTGATTCCGCAGGCGCTCTGGTTTCGCAGCTTGCATACCAACGTGATCGTGCTTTTTCTGATCGCGATCTCTGTCAACATCGGCATGTGGCTGGAGCGATACGTCATTATCGTCGTCAGTCTACATCGTGATTTTATGCCATCGGCTTGGGGAAGGTACTCGGGCACCATCTTTGATTACGGCGTATTCGTGGGCACCATCGGTCTATTTATCGCCTTGCTGTTTCTTTTCATCCGGGTGCTGCCGATGATTTCGATTTTTGAAATGCGCGAATTGGTGCACGAGGAAGAAGCTAAGAACGATTGACAGGATCATGGCCCACGGAACTACAAGTCGCGAGAAGCCCCGGATTTACGGACTCATGGCGGAATTTGCCAGTCCGGAAGAGCTGCTCGAAGCAGCGCGCCGGGCTTTTGCGGCGGGCTTCCGTAAGATGGATGCGTATTCGCCGTTTCCCGTGGACGGTCTCGCCGAAGCGATCGGATTTCATCGCTCCCGGGTGCCGCTCATCGTGCTGATCGGCGGGATCCTCGGCTGCCTCGGCGGGTTCTTTCTGCAGTATTGGGTATCGGTCATCGATTATCCGATAAACGTCGGCGGCAGGCCGTTGAACAGCTGGCCTTCGTTCATACCGGTGACCTTTGAAATGACGATTCTCGCCGCTGCTTTGTCGGCGGTCTTCGGGGTGTTGGCGCTCAACGGACTGCCGATGCCCTATCATCCGGTGTTTAACGTCGAGCGCTTTGAGTTGGCGAGCCGCAACCGTTTCTTTCTCTGCATCGAGGCGACCGACGCAACGTTCGATCTCGACAGCGCGCGGAAATTTTTTGAAGAGGTGGGCTCCCAGGGCATTTACGAGGTCGACTTCTGACGACGATGAATCAAGAAATTTCAAAGAGACTACAACGTTCTTGCCTGATCGCGATTTGCCTATGGCTTGGGGCGTGCCAGCAGAAAATGGCGGACCAGCCAAGATATGAACCGCTGCAAAAGAGCGATTTTTTCGAGGACCAGCGCGCTTCGCGTCCGCTGGTCGAGGGAACAGTGGCGCAGGGTCATCTGAACGCGGACGAAGAGCTTTACACCGGTAAAGCAGGCGGCGAGCCGGCAAAGACCTTCCCGTTTCCCATTGATCGGCCATTGCTCCTGCGCGGCCAGGAGCGGTTCAACATTTTCTGTGCGCCCTGTCACGATCGCGCCGGCGGCGGCGAAGGCATGATCGTGCGGCGCGGCTATCGACCGCCGCCATCGTTACATATCGAGCGCTTGCGCGCGGCGCCGCCGGGCCATTTCTATGACGTGATGTCGCATGGTTTCGGCGCGATGCCGGACTATGCCGCGCAAATTTCCGTGCGCGACCGCTGGGCGATCGTCGCTTATATCCGGGCGCTGCAGTTGAGCCAGAACGCCCGGATCGCCGACGTGCCCGAAGCAGCGCGCGGCGCTCTCTCCGAGACCCAGAAATGAATGAACTGGAGACAAAATTTACCACCGAGTTACAACCGCTGCGGCGCCGCGCACTCGCCGTCGGCGCGCTCGCGCTCGGGCTTTGCCTCATCGGCTATTTTTACCGATCACGGGCAATTTTTTCGCTCTTATCTGATCGCCTATATGTTTTGGCTGGGCATCCCGTTGGGCTGCCTGGGCATCGTGATGATCCACCACCTGGTCGGCGGAACCTGGGGGTTTGTGATCCAGCGTTCGCTCGAGTCGGCGACCCGAACCTTTCCGATCATGGCCGTGTTGTTTCTCCCACTGTTGTTTCGGGCTACCGGATTTATTTATCTGGGCGCACCCGCAAGCTGTCGCCCAGGATCCGGTGCTGCTGCAAAAAGCCGCCTATCTCAATATTCCGGCTTTTATCATCCGCGCGGCGGTGTATTTCGCAGTTTGGTGCGCCCTCGGGTTTTTTCTAAGCCGCTGGTCGGCGGAACAGGACCGGAGCGCCGACCCCGCGCTCACGCAGCGGCTGCAAACTCTCAGCGGGCCGGGGCTGGTCCTGTACGGACTCACGGTAACTTTTTCCGCCATCGATTGGCTGATGTCGCTGGAGCCGCACTGGTACTCGACGATCTTCGGCATGCTCTTCATGGTCAGCCACGGTACTGATCGCTCTGACCTTCGTGATCGGCGTCGCTTATTTTCTGTCGCGGCGCGAGCCGCTGTCGCGCATCATCGCGCCTTGGGTGCTGCACGATTTGGGCAATCTGCTGTTGGCCTTCGTGATGTTGTGGGCCTACATGTCGTTCGCGCAGTTCCTCATTATTTGGGTGGAAAATCTCCAACACGAAATTCCCTGGTATTTGCATCGCATCAATGGCGGCTGGGGCGTGATCGCCGTCGCTTTGATCGTGCTCCAATTCGCATTGCCGTTCATCCTGCTGTTGTCGCGCGCCGTCAAACGCAAAGCCGGAACGCTCTGCGCGGTGGCCGCCGCGATCGCGCTGATGCACCAGATCGAGCTTTTCTGGTTTGTCGCGCCGACGTTTCATCCCGATGGATTTCAGCCTGCACTGGACGACGCTCCTGGCGCCGCTCGGCATCGGCGGTCTTTGGTTCGCGGCATTTCTCGGCCAACTGAGGGATCGTCCGTTGTTACCATTTCGCGATCCGCGCTTCATCGCCATCGTCGAGGAGCAGGGCTGGGTGCCACATGGTTGACCAAGATCTAACGGCCCGAAGCGCCGAGTCCGGCCACGAAGTCAGCGATATCAACCCAAAGCGAGTCGCCATGGTCGGGCTCGCTTTGGCGACGGTCATCGCCCTGGCGCTGCTCGTCACCTACGGCTTGTTTCACTATTTCTACAGCGGCGAAACCCGAACGCGGCCGTTACCGAGCCCGCTTTCCTATAGCCGGGAGCCGACACCCGAGCCCCGTTTGTCGGTCGAGCCGGGTGAAGAACTGAAAACTCTCAGAAGCGAGGAAGACGCGATGCTCAAATCTTACGGCTGGATCGACCGGGACAAGGGAGTCGTCCATATCCCGATCGATCGCGCCATCGAGATCTTAGCCGAGCGGGGACTGCCCGCGCGCCCGGCGAAAAACGAGCCGGCGACCGAGGCAAAATCAAAGTCGAAAAGAGGAAAGAAAACGCTAGCGCAAATCATCCGTGATCGAGTCAAAGTGCGCGCGCTGGCGTCGGAGGGCGTCGGTTGCGCTTGGCCCGCGTTGGCGTTAAAGCGCGCTCTGCTGCGAGCCCTTGGCCTCGTGTTCGCGCTCATCTTAGCGCTTGCCCATTTGGCGCGCGCGCATGACAACACCCGGCCGGCGGCGCTGCGCGAGGTCGCCTTCGATCAGAAATTGGCCGAGCAAGTGCCGCTCGATCTGAGTTTTCGCGATGAACGCGGCAACGAGGTACGGCTTAGCGATTACTTCGGTCGCAAGCCGGTCATTGTCAACTTCGTCTATTACAAATGCCGCGATCTTTGCCCCTTGCTCTTGGATGGCCTGGTGCGCTCGCTGCGTGCGCTTTCCTTCGACATCGGCAACCAGTTTGCCGTGCTCACCGTGAGTTTCGATCCCCACGACAGCGCCGCACTGGCGGACGCCAAGAATAAAGAATTTCTCGCGCGCTACGCCCGGCCCGGCGCCGCGGACGGCTGGCATTTTCTCACCGGCACCGAAGACTCGATTCAAAAACTCACTAGCGCGGTTGGGTTTCACTACAACTACGATGCCCAAACGGGCGAGTTCGCCCACGCCACGGGAATCGTGCTCTTGACGCCGGCAGGAAAAGTCTCGCGCTACTATTACGGCATCGATTTTTCGCCGCGCGATCTGCGTCTGGGGTTGATCGAAGCCGCCGAGGCGCGCATCGGTACGCCGATCGATCAACTGTTGCTCTTTTGCTTTCACTACGATCCGGTCACCGGCAAATACGGTCTTCTCATCACCAACGTAATACGTCTGGCGGGCGGCCTGACGGTTTTGCTCGTGGCCGGCTTCGTGATCGCGATGCTGCGGCGCGAGCGATCCCAGGCGGCGGCGAGCGGGAGGACGGCGTAAGGTCATGTCGACGCTGGGCTTTCCCCTGTTTCCCGAGCAGGCTTCGACGATGGCGCCGCGCGTCGACCAGCTTTATTTTTTTCTCCTTGGCGTAAGCGTGTTTTTCGCCACGTTGATTCTCATCTTGATCATCGCTTTCGCCGTCAAATACCGGCGTCGATCGGACGATGAGCAGCCGCGGCCCATCAGCGGCAACCTGGGGCTGGAAATTCTTTGGACGGTCGTGCCACTTAGTCTGACCCTCGTGATGTTTGTCTGGGGTGCCCGCCTGTTTTTCATTACTTTTTATCCGCCGAGCGACGCTCTGGAAATCAACGTCGTCGCCAAGCAATGGATGTGGAAAGTTCAGCATGCCGAAGGCCGCTCGGAAATCGACGAGCTGCATATTCCCACCGGTCGGCCGATCAAACTGATCATGACTTCGCAAGATGTGATTCATGATTTTTTCGTGCCGGCATTTCGCGTGAAGAACGACGTGCTGCCGGGACGCTACACGACGCTTTGGTTCGAAGCGACCAAGCCCGGCGCCTATCGGTTGTTTTGCTCGCAATATTGCGGCACGCAACACTCGGGCATGATCGGCCATATCATCGCGCTGGAGCCGGCGGAGTTTCAGTCCTGGTTGAGCGGCGGCGCCGCGGCGGTATCGATGGCGACGGCGGGTGAGAATCTATTCCAAAAACTGGGCTGTGTCTCCTGCCACGCGCCAAACGATACGGGCCGCGGCCCGTCCTTAGCGGGGCTGCTGGGCAAGACCGTGCGTCTGCAGAGCGGCGCTTCGGTGACCGCGGACGAAGACTATATCCGCGAGTCGATTCTCGAATCCGCAGGCAAAAATCGTCGCGGGATATCCACCGATCATGCCGACGTTCAAGGGCTTGATCAGCGAAGATGGCATCATGCAGATCATTGCCTATCTTAAATCTCTCAAGCGCGAAGAAGGGGCACAGGTAAAAAAATGAACGGGCCAGTCGAAGAACGGCGCCAACATTACCTGAACGTGAATTACGGCCTCAAGTCGTGGCTGCTCACCATCGACCACAAGCGCATCGCTTGGCTCTATCTGGTCGGCGTGACTTTTTTCTTTTTCGTCGGCGGACTTTTCGCGACGCTGATTCGCTTGGAATTGCTGACGCCGCAAGGCGACTTGGTGCAGGCGGAAACCTACAACAAGCTATTCACCATGCACGGCGTCACGATGATTTTCTTTTTCTTGATCCCGTCGATCCCGGCGGTCTTGGGAAATTTTCTGATTCCTTTGATGATCGGCGCGCGCGACCTCGCTTTCCCGCGCCTTAACTTGGCCAGTTGGTATATTTATATTCTTGGCGGCTTGTTTACCCTCGCGGCCGCGGCCGCCGGCGGAGTCGATACCGGCTGGACGTTTTACACGCCGTACAGCAGCATCTATTCGAACACCCACGTTGCTCTGACGGTGATCGGTATCTTCATCACCGGTTTTTCGTCGATTCTTACCGGGCTCAATTTCATCGTCACCATCCATACCATGCGCGCTCCCGGCATGACCTGGTTCCGCCTGCCGTTGTTTGTCTGGGCGCATTACGCCACCAGCATTATTTTTATTTTAGGAACTCCGGTGATCGCGATCACGCTGGCGTTGGTAGCGTTGGAACGACTGTTCGGCCTGGGAATTTTTAATCCGGAATTGGGCGGCGACCCGCTATTATTCCAGCATCTTTTTTGGTTCTACTCCCATCCGGCGGTTTACATCATGATTCTGCCCGGTATGGGAGTGATCAGCGAATTGATCACCTGTTTCTCGCGCAAGCGGGTTTTCGGTTACGATTTTATTGCCTTTTCGAGTCTCGCCATCGCGGTGCTGGGGTTTCTCGTCTGGGGGCATCACATGTTTGTCAGTGGGCAGTCGGTTTATGCCAGCATGATTTTCTCGCTCTTGAGCATGCTGGTGGCGATTCCCTCGGCGATTAAAGTCTTCAATTGGACGGCGACGCTTTACAAAGGCTCGATCTCATTTGACGCGCCGATGCTTTATGCCCTCGGCTTTATCGGCCTGTTCACCATCGGCGGTCTCACCGGATTATTTTTGGCCACCTTGGGCGTCGACATCCACGTTCACGATACCTACTTCGTGATCGCGCATTTTCATTACATCATGGTCGGCAGCGCGGTCATGGCCTATCTCGGCGGCATCCATTTCTGGTGGCCGAAGATGACCGGCAGAAAATATCCGGAGCCTTGGCGCGGCTCGCCGCGGTGATTATTTTTCTCGGCTTTAACCTGACCTTTTTTCCGCAGTTCGTGCTCGGCTATCTCGGCATGCCGCGGCGCTACCACGTTTATCCGCCTGAGTTCCAAGTGCTCAATGTCATGTCGACGGCGGGCGCATCGATTCTCGCCGTGGGTTACGTGCTGCCGTTGGCCTACTTGATCTGGTCGCTGCGTTACGGCGTGGTCGCGGGAATGAATCCATGGAAGGCCAAGGGCTTGGAATGGGAGACGACGTCGCCGCCGCCGACCGACAACTTCGAAGTGATGCCGACCGTTGTCCATGAAGCCTATGCCTATGGTGCAGCGGAATCACAGGCCGTCTATCCGGCAGGAAAGCCCGCCAATGTCTGATTCAAGCATCGTTCACGCCCATCAATTCGACGACGCCGAGCAGCAGCACGAAGCTTCGTGGCTCGGCATGTGGGTTTTTCTGGCGACGGAGGTGATGTTCTTCGGCGGCATGTTTTTAGGGTACACAATCTACCGTTCCACGTATCCGGAAGCTTTCGCCGACGCCAGCAATCATCTCGACATCTGGCTCGGCACCATCAATACGGCGGTGCTGATAGGCAGCAGCTTTACCATGGCGCTGGCAGTGCGCAGCGCGCAGCTCGGCGCGCGTAAACCGCTCGTGCTGTTCCTAATCTTGACTCTCGTGCTCGGCGCGTTGTTTCTCGGCATCAAATTCACGGAGTATTACGCCAAAATCGAGGAGCACCTCGTGCCCGGCAGCAATTTTAGCTACGCCGGACCCTTAGGGCGCGCGGCAGAAATCTTTTTTTCCTTCTACTTTGCCATGACCGGGATGCATGCGCTGCATATGATTATCGGATTGGCTCTGCTGACTGCTTTGATCGTCAAGGCCGGTCGCGGACGCTTTTCCTCGGTCTACAACACGCCGGTCGAGTTGGTAGGGCTCTATTGGCATTTCGTCGATATCGTGTGGATATTCCTGTTTCCGTTGCTTTATCTGGTGGGTAGGCATTTACAATGAATTCCGATCACGTCGTTTCCGTAAAACTATATTCGGCCATTTTTGGCGCTTTATTGGTGATGACTTTGGCCACGGCCGGGGCCGCCTTCATCGATCTCGGCGGTAATCTAAACACGGTTGTGGCCATGCTGATCGCGGCCTGCAAGGCGTTGCTGGTGATACTCTTTTTCATGCATGTGCGCTACAGCAGCCGCCTCACCTGGGTTTTTGTTGGCGCTGGATTTTTCTGGCTGATGATTCTTTTGTCATTGACGTTGGCGGATGTGCTGAGCCGTCGCTGGCTTCCCACGGTGGTCGGTTAAAATAACCCGGATTGATAGCGCGCAATTGCGGCGCGGCTCGTCAGGGTCCGATTGGCGCATATCACGGACAAGGACGCCCGAGCCACCTGTTTGCGCAAGCAATTAACGCCTGTTTCTCAAATATAAAGGGGTTTTGGTGGGTCTCAATAGCAGGGCGGGATATTCCGTCGATCCGCCGGCTCGGGAAAAAAAAGTCGCCAATACATTCTCGATCGACACGACGCCGGCCGTTTCGCGATTCCCGTTCACGACCAAGCCCACGACGTAACCTGAGGAGTCAACGACCGGTCCGCCGCTCATGTGATTTTCCACGTTCATGCCCCACTGGGTGTCAGCGGCCACACCTTGGCTTTCGAGATAGGCCGCCGTGTAGACTTTATAATTGGCGGCAAAATAGCCGCGCCGATTTTTTTCCGTCAAATTCAAAAAACCCTCAGAGATCACGAAATCACGGCCTTTGGGGAAGCCAACGATAAAAACTCGCTTGGGCGGCATCAACGGTGTCAACTGAAAATCGGCACGTGCTTGGCTGAGATCGATGGCGGTTTCGTCGAAGTCACGCAATTGCCAATAATCGAACTGAGTCGGCGCGCCGCTTTTGAGCCTGCCGACGACGAAGTCGCGCTGCTTAATGATTTCATCGGGCGTGTGCATCTCTTTGCCGTGGGTAGAATCCGTTTCACTGAGGTGAGAAATGATTTGGATATCAAACTCGCGCTCGCCCGCGAGCGCTTTATAGCGCGGCTTCTGTGCTGTCGAACAGTCGAGATTAACGGATAATCCATGGTTGGCCCTGACTTTATCGAGACAAAACTTCATCACGTGATAAGCCGTCAAAAACAGTCCATCCGGAGAAATGACAAAGCCCGAGCCGAGGCTGGCGCGACGCCATTTCCCGTCCGGCTCTTGGTATTCGAGCAATATCTTAACGGTCTTGGTCTTGACGTCGGACCAGGTGAAATTAACACCACTGGCCTCAAGCTGGTCGGCGCTCGTGATGATTTCGCCCCCAACCAGTGAGGGCGATGAAAGGAAGAATAAAACACCAATTATTAACGGGGAGATCTGCACTGTTGCGACAGTGCAGGAATATAGCCTAAGCCACATTAAAGCGCAAAAAATATACACCATGCGCGCCAGAGATACTGCGAAGTTATTTTCAAAGCGATCAAAGATTTCACCAGCGTGAATCCAGACCTCGCACCGAGGCATCGCAATCAATGCCAGCGAGACGTCGCGACTTAGTTTTTCTCTGATCGATCAGCTGTCGGCAGTTTTTTATCTGCCAATCGCGGAAACCATATTGCCAACCTTCGACGGGCCCGGCGCGGCGGGATAGAGTTCCAGCTTGATTAGCCGCGCACGGACCGGCGACTTTCTCGTCGTAACTCTTTTTTAAAAATCTCCCGCCTGATTTGTCAGAATTGTCTTTTGAATGTCAGATTTGGCTAAAATGACAATGAAATTAACCCAGTTTCCAGTAAAATTATGTTTTCTTCCTAATAATTACCTTGAAGGCAGCTAATTTATATGCTACACGATATAATTTAAGCCTTTAACAAAATTATTTGGTGTAACTCCGAGGAGCGGTTCGTTACGTCTGTGGCCTGACACTTTATTCCGCACACGATGCACGATATACGCACGGACCAAAAGGAGAATGCAGAATGGACTAAACGATGCGCCGGTGTTGGTGCACGAGCCCGTGAGAACTAAGTCGCTCTCTTTCTACGAACCGCGGTTCGCCCCGAACTTCCGCACAAATCATAACGATGTTCGCAGACCGCGGGACCAGACATTGAGTGTTGTCGTGCAGCGCGCAGTGAACAATCTTGCCGAACGACTTTGCAGTAGCAAAATATCGGGGCTAGGCGTTGAAGCTCCCTGGCATTGCCTGATCATAGGTCGCTCGGCGCTGCGCCAGCAATGGGCCGCGCCACCGATTAAAGCGCAATCGATATGCAAATTTGGAGTTTGCGATTGTCTGGGTAAAAATAATATTCGCAAAATTTCCCAAGAAAAAACGCCGGATAGTTCCTACAGGCAATGTAGGCGAACGCCCTACTTACTTGCGCGAGCGCATCGCACCTCCCTGACTTTTATCGCAAGACTCAATTTCGTCGGTGTTACTGAAACTCAAATGTCTTGCAATCCCGAATTTGTGTAAAACAAAGTTACAATCGCTCGTCTGGCAAATAGCGAAACTAATTCATTTTTTTGAAACTTTTAATGTCTCCTCCTATTTGTAAGAAGATTTTACAGAGTCATCGCTTCGAAGTTAAACGTGAGGTACGCAAAATATTTCAATGGCCTTTAGGTTGCGAACAGTTTAATGGCCTAGGTTGTGCAGAAAGAAAAATCAAAAAAGATCTCGGATAGTATCGCCGGGGAAAACTTTTTGACGTTTGGCATTTTTTATTGCTGATTTAATTGAAACGTAAAATTGAGTGTATTGAGTAGTTATACCTGGAGTGATAAACAACGTCTAAAGCAAAGTTTGAAATGACAATACTGGCTGATCGGCCATAATTGGCGGGTCAGAATAAGCACGCCGTGTAAAATTCTGAATCTAATTTGTATTCAAAAGGGATACGTTCATGGGATCCGACTGTAGGTGATTAAGCTACACTTGCAAAAAGAATTGCTTTGTCATAGAGGTCTTTTTCTTGATTCTACATGACATAGTCTGTACTTCGGGACATGGCATATAGCTTGCTGATAATTACGGGGATATGGTCGTGGAAAATTTGCAACGTGATTGGTACGTAGTTTACAGCAACCCGCACAAAGAAGAGCAAGCACAATTTCATCTCGCTTTGAAAGGGGTGAAATCGTTTTTTCCGAAACTGCATATCCCAGCGGCGGCGAAAATAGAGGCCGGATTTGGCCGCTTTTCCCCAATTATTTATTTGTTCGCATCCACGTGGAAACTGAATGTCACCGTATTGTGTGGACTCCTGGGGTCAAAAAGATTGTGAGCTTCGGTGCTGAGCCGATCCCTATTGATGAGAGCGTTATTTATTTTCTTCAACAACAGGCGGATGAAAAAGGGATAATCCGAGCGCAATCAAAGTTGACGTGTGGTCAAGAGGTCGAGATCTCCGGTGGACCATTCGACGGTTTGATGGGAATCATTCAGGCGCCGCCGGATAACAGGGGTCGGGTTAAGATTCTTTTGAAGCTCTTGAGCCGACAGATCAGCATAAAATTCGGCGTGGAATTCATCAAGGGCGGACGAACTGCTTGGGCTCCGGTAGGCTGCGGCTGACATAGGATCGGGTTTGCGTCAGCGTAGTGCTGACGGAGCTTGGTGCGCATGGCATTTTTATTTTTTCGAAGCGGGTGGACCCTGATGGGCGGAGCTATATTTTCTGCAGAGTCCTTTTAATAACGCTGACTAATTCGTTTTCAATTTTGCCTTAAATTTTATTTAATGAAATTCAATTTAAAACGGAAAGGTAGAAGCAAATGGAAACGATTCGAACCAAATCTAGTTTAGGAAGTTGGTTGGCTACAGTGCTGGCGGCGCTGCCTCTGCTAATCGGTTGCTCCAACCCGGTCGAGCACATTCCTGAATTGAAGCCAGAACAGCTTGCCGGTAGGCCTATTCAACAGCAGCCTTATGAGCAAACCTACAAAATGGTGCCCTATGACTTGATCGCCATTCGGTTTCCTTTTCATCCTGAGCAAGATCCCAAAGCAGCCATTTCTATACGTCCAGATGGGCAAATCAGTTTGGATGGCGTGGGCTCGCTGCGCGCAGCTGGCTTGACTCCGGACGAACTGAGTAAAGAGATTGTTGCTAAGACTTCGACGCGCCTCAGGAACCCTGAGGTAGTGGTGACCGTAACGCAATTTGCGCCAAGACGAATATTTGTCGGGGGACAGGTGAGGACACCTGGAATCGTTCAGTTCCAAGGGGAGATAACTCCGATTCAGGCGATCTTCGAGCGCGGTGGCTTTACTACCGAGGCCCAGATGGACAGTGTAGTTTTGATTCGTAACGCAGGGGGGCCAGACCCTATTATCGGGCGCATCAACGTCAATGACGGATTGGAAAGTGGATCGGCGGAAAAGATCAATCTTGTCACCAATGACGTTTTGTATGTTCCGATGTCGGGCATCGGCAGAGCCGATTTGTGGGTCAAGCAGCATTTGAATGACATCATGCCAACGGGGCTGTTCAGCGCGGGAGGATTTGCTGCCGGTGTTCGATAATCTGGCGATCCAAATTTCTTCTTCACCTTTCGAGAAAGGACGCCTTCATGGATTGGTTGCAGATTGACGGTAAAGAAATCCCGCTCTTAGAAGCGCCACAAAAATATGAGAACCCCCCGAGGCGGATTCTTTATGTAATATTCAAGCACAAGAAATTAATTCGCAACATTTTTCTCCTGCTGATCGTGCCAATGGTTCTTTACCTGTTGTCTAGGCCGACGGAGTACACTGCGGTATCCAAAGTCCTGATCAAGCCGAGTCGCGCCTTTCTCAATGTCTCACCGAGCGCACGAGGCGGCGATGATGGCTTCAGCAGTATGTTGCCCTCCCCAGAGATGCTCAACACGGAGGTGCAGATCATCAAGAGCCCGCAGGTTGCCGAGCGCGTGGTTAAGGATGTGCCATTTCCATACAGGCTGAACGGAAAAACACCGCCGAATCTGAGTGAGAGAGCCATCGTGCAAGATGGGCGCTTGATGAAAGCCATGCTGGTTGCGACGCCTGCGGAAAATCGAATGTAATCGAGATCAGTCTCACGAGCGATTACGCGCAGGACTGGACGGCCCAGGCGGTCAACCGAGCCGCCGAACTTTACTTGGAAGAGCATGTCAAGGTTCACAAGACTCAAGGCGTCGAGCAGTTTTACGACGAACAGGAAAAAAAGTTGCTCGATCAGTTGACCAAGGCGGAGGACGCGCTCAAAGAGTTTCAACAAAAGGAAAACATTATCGATGCTCCCCAGGAAGTCAACGCGGACCTCGGCGCGTTAGCATCGTTTCAAAAGACTTTAAACGAGACGAATTCTTTAATTCGCGAGACTGAACAAAGGATTGCGGTTCTCGACGA
Source organism: uncultured delta proteobacterium (assembly GCA_963755715.1). Lineage (GTDB taxonomy): Bacteria > Desulfobacterota > Binatia > UBA9968 > UBA9968 > DP-20. The sequence goes on along the minus strand of CAVWLW010000030.1, from coordinate 4,934 downwards.
CCAGCTCAAGCAACAAAAGGCAACAATCTCTTCCAATACCAACATAACCGTCAACCCTGTTTATCAGCAGATCCAAACTAAGATCACCCAGCTCCAACTAGAGCGAGACGGCCTGCTGCAGCGATATACGCCTGAGGACCGCACGGTCAAAGACAAAGAGAAAGAAATCGACCAGCTGAAAAAGCAGTTAGAAACCGTTAAGCAAACCTCGGTCGGCTCGGAAAATGTCAGCCTCAATGAGGTGCACCGAAGAATTCTAAACGAGCTTCTAGGAGCCCGGGTGCAGCTCAAAGGCCTAAACGAAAAGAAAGCAGTACTGACGCAGCAAGTGTCAGGCCTATTCGACGGGAGCGGCCGACAAACAGAGAAAAGGTTACGAGTATGACCGGCTCTTGCGCGAGGTGACTAGCAAGAGGGACAGTCTCAAGCTTTATAAGCAGAAAGCCGAAGAGGCGCGAATTTCCGACGCCATGGATGAGCGGAAATTCAGTAATGCCTATATCTTGGAGAAAGCGACTCTACCGCTCAAGAAAGCGGGAAAGCGCTTCATGATGCTGTTAATCGTCGCTTTGATTGGCGCTGCGGGAGCCGCTATCGCGGCCGCTTTCGGAATCGAATTTTTCAATCGAACAGTTAGAAACGAAGCGGATATAGAAGAACAACTTGGATTGCCGGTTTTGGCGACGATTCAATATTATGGCGATCTACGTCCTGTCCCAGTGAAATAGCGCAAGAAACATTTAACATCGGGAGGGGTTTACCGTGAGCCGAAGATTCGATGCCTTGATAAAAGCAGAAACGGCGGCGAATGCGCAAAAACGCCGAGCCAACCAGAAAAGCCGCGGCGTCAATTTTAGCGCCCTCAGTGTTTTCAAGGATAAAAGGCGGCCGATTAAAATCGATTTTGATCTGGATCCGTATGTCGAAGAACAATATCAGAAACTTCGCCTTCATCTCCTGCCGAATTCCAAGCGCGCTGCTGTCAAAGTGGTCATGGTGGCGGCCACGGATCACGGCGAAGGAGGAACCACGACAGCCGCGATATTGGCTTCAACTCTCGCCAGATCGGGCAACGCGAAAATCTTACTTATAGATGCAAACCTAAGAACGCCGGCTTTAGAGCAGGTATTCGAACCGGGCCAGGCGTATAAGCTCACGGGACTTTCAGATCGCGTCTTATCCGAGGCCACACTGGATCAAACGATTTACGACACAGATATCGCGAATCTATTCTTCATGCCCTGTGGTAGGGCAGTTCCATCTCCCTCTTACGTGTTCGACAACGCGCCGATCAGTGAAATGCTGTCTACGCTGCGGGAAAAGTTCGACTTCGTGATTTTCGATGGTTCGCCGTTGAGGGACTATTCCGATTCGGCTTTTCTCGCGGATAAGGTGGACGGGGTCATCTTGGTCGTGGAAGCCGAACGAACGAAAACCGAGGTGGTTCGAAAGATCCGCAAAGAGCTCGAATCGGCGGGCGTCAATATTCTCGGCGTCGTTTTGAACAAAAAGAGGAACTACATTCCGGAATATCTCGAACGTTTCATATAGGCCTGTGACAATGAGCCTGTCCTCTTACTAACTCGATTCGATCGATCTTCTACGATCCTTCATACGCGAAACGCAGTTGGAGATAAGACGTTGCAGTGTCCGCAATTGAGCGAGCTACCCAGGGCGCCTTCCGGTAAGACCGGCTGGCCTTGGACAGAGGAAAGCAGGCGTTTGCCTGTCTTACGATATGAGGGTCATCCTTGGCCGCGCATAAGTGTGATCACTCCATCGTTCAACCAAGGCGAATTTATCGAGGAAACCATCCGTTCCGTTCTCTTGCAGGGCTACCCAAACCTCGAATATCTAATCCTCGACGGCGGCAGCACCGATAATTCCGTCGAGATCATTAAAAAATATTCGACTTGGCTCACTTATTGGGTCAGCGAACCCGATTCTGGACAAAGCGATGCCATCAATCGCGGATTGAAGAGAGCATCCGGCGATTTTGTCGCACATGGATTAATAGCGACGATATGCTTTGCAAGAATGCTCTGATTGATCACATGTCCCGCTACGGAGTTACTCCTGGCACCGTCTATGTCGGCATTCTGCATCTATATCGATGCGACAGGAAGAGTTCTTTCATCGCATCAGGGTGACGTGCATTCGCTGGAGGATCTCGTGCGGATCAGAACGGTTTGGCGTTAGGAGGTCATCAGGCCATATTGTCCAGCCGGAGGTTTTGTTTCCGCGGGAGCTGGCGCTTTCGGTTGGTGGACTCAACACCGACAACCATTTCACAATGGATTACGAACTGTGGGGGAAAACTATTTCTTGCGGGGGCTAAATTCCAATACACGGATATTCCCTTTGGCATGTTTCGAGAGCATCGGAACCAGAAGATCCACGACATGCAGCGGCAGACACGGTCTTTGGTCGATACAGCTACGAAACTGGTGTTGCAAGCCGATTGCATCTCGGAGGTAGCCAAGAAGGAGATCTTGGCGGATCTGCGCGATTACCGTGTCGTCTCCGAAAAGGACCACTGGAAGGGCACGGGAAGGCTTGCCAAGCTCGGCTTACCGCGTCCTCTGGTTCGGCAGCTCCGCCGTTTGCGGACATGGATAGAAAAGAGACCGCCGTCGGCCAAGCATAGCGATGCTTTGCACTAGGCAATTGAGCCGCCGTGAGAGTATTGATCGTAACTTCCGCAGACGAAACAATCGGCGGCGTGCCCTATCTGGTTGGCAATCTTGCTCGAGAATTACAGAAGCACGGCCATCAAGTCATATTTTTCCATTCAGGAACAACGCTATGGCTAAAGAAAAAGACGACTCAATGGGGATTTACCGGCTTCAGTCTTAATCTACAAGTGCCCTTTGGCGAGCGCCATCCGATCATCAGCTTGCTGCTGTTTTCTTTCCGCTTTCCCGTCGCATTGTTTCAGCTGATTCGATTCATACACAAGACCGCATTGAAGTCGTAAACGTCCATTATCCCGCGGAGTGTTTATTCTACTTCGCCCTGTGTCGCAAACTCCTGCCCATTACATTGGTTACTTCCGTCCATGGCGCCGACTTGTTTCCTGGCGGAAGGGAAAGGACCGCCTATCCAAAAACCATAAAAATGCTGCTCAACTCCTCCGACCGCATTGTGGCGCCATCGAACGCTTACGGCGAAGATGTAGCCGGTGTATTCCCGGGACTGAGAAGAAAACTGGTCTGCATACACAACGGCGTCGATCTCGAGGAGTTTGAAAATGTCTCGCGAGATTCCGCTGGCAGCAATCAATCTCCGTATATCTTGTGTGTGGCGATGCACAACGAGAAGAAGGGAATCGATGTGCTGCTGCGTGCCTTTGCGCTCGTACGAGACCGCGACCCCGAGCTCCGGCTCGTGCTTGCGGGAGATGGCCCATTGCGATCAGGATTGGAAGAGATCGCCGCCTCTTTGAAAATCGCTGACAAGGTAGACTTCCTTGGGCAACAAGGAAGGACCCAAGTGGCGAATCTCCTACATGCGTGTGAAGTCTTCGTACTGCCTTCACGATCCGAGCCCTTTGGTATAGTTCTGGTTGAAGCCATGGCTTGCAAGAAGCCGATAGTGGCAACCACGGCCGGGGGCATTCCTGAAATTATCGAGAACCGAAGGAATGGAATTCTAGTGAGGCCGAATGACGACAATGCTCTAGCGGAGGCGCTAGTCACCGTGCTCAAAGATTCAGATTTGCGGCACCAGCTTGCGGAGAACGGTCACGCCACTTTGCGAGAGCGTTTTAGGGTCGAGTACACAGGCTCGGCCTACGAAGCGCTTTTCGCCGAGATTTTAGTCCCGAGCGAAAAAGAAATTTTGCAGACGGCGTGAGTCTGAAATTGCGTCTCAAGTCGGTGTGCTTGCGTTGCGCGATTTATCGCCATCTCTCGTAAGCTTTAAAAAACGGCTGTCTTCTTCCTAAAAGCTTTAACCTGCAATGAAATCGGTTGTGATGATTGCCTATCATTTCCCGCCGGAGGGAAATGCAGGCGCGCACCGGCCACTCCGGTTCGTTAGACAACTTCCGTCGAAAGGGTGGCAGCCGACTGTTATCACTCTCGCGACGGACTTTTATGAGAGATACGACTCTAAACTTTTGAATTCGGTTCCTCCTGCAAATAACTGTCATTCGCGTCCGAAATCGTGATCCATGGAAAGCATTCCAGCAATGGCGCGGCAAGCATTTTCAGCAAAGAGTTGCGAAATTGCCTGCGGAAACAGTTTCCCATCTCCGCGCGGCACACCAAGCTCCGATTCGTTCCTCACTCAGAGGGCTGGTGCGAGCTGCGGAGACCTGGTGTTATCATCCGGACCCGGATATGGGCTGGATCCGGCCGGCTGTAAATGCGGCGCTGAAACATTGTGCCGTGGAACGGCCGAACGTCTTCTGGGCCACAGCAGGGCCGGTGTCATCGTTTGTTGTTGCTCAAAAACTTTCTGAAAGTACGGGGCATACCTTACGTGCTCGACTTCCGTGACGCGTGGACCATTACGTACAACGAATTCGAAGACAGACGGCCGAACTGGGCGCAACACCGCGAATACCGCCGGATGTATAGATTGCTCGAAAAAGCGCACTCCCTCGTTTTTCGATTTTATACCGAGGCGGAATGTTACTGGCGTGCGTATAAAGGAGCTGTGGACGCTTCGAAAGTCTATATCATTCCAAACGGCTACGAAGGCAACGATCGATGAATTCGTGACGCCGATCAAAAGTGAGAGATGCGAGCTTCTATATACAGGGACAGTGATCCGATTATCGTTTTGATACTTTTCTTCAAGCCTTGTCAGCTTTGAAACGCTCTTCGCCTCAGATAGCAAATCGCTTGCATTTCCGCTTCATCGGCGAAGGTGCCGATGTAATAGCAACGGAGGCGGTACAGTTAGGTGTTTGGGGTTCATGGGGCGCA
>CAVWLW010000029.1:0-60698 GCA_963755715.1 uncultured delta proteobacterium | reverse complement strand
TTTAATTCGGTTTCGTGAGAATTAGCGAACGGGTTTACACTTCAAAAAAGCGGCAAATGGATGTCACCATTAGAGAAACGCTGTAGGCACGAGCAGAAATTGCTCGTCATTTTCAACCTTAAACTTCTTCCCCGTTTTTAAGCACAGAGCATTGCGTCCCTGAATAGCCAGAAGCTGCGGAGGCACAATGCCATCAGGAAAGGACTTGGCAATGCTTTGCTTGTGATTCGGCCCATGGGCAAGATGAACCTTCATGAGAAGGCGATGCTCGCCGTTACAACAGGCGCAATGAATATAGATCTCGTATTCTGGCATGAAACGTTTTCTTCATTGGGTCAAAAGTACCACTAGAGAAGCGCGAAAAGTCATGACACATTGCTAGGCTTACGAACGGGGAAATTGTTTTCGCACCGAAGACATTTTCCCCACCGATGATCGTGAGTGTACTGGCACTTGACGGATTCTACTTCTTCGTAGGATCGCTGGCATAGAAAACAAATATGTTTGTGAAACATTAGTGACGATTTATTTCCAACGGTTTTTGCCCTATTTTAAAGGACGAAAGCTCCTTCTCAGCCACAGGTAATCACTCCTTTTGCGAACAAGTTGGACTTCGGATCTTATTTTAAAACACCAGGGGTTCATAGGAATATTTTGGTCGCTAGGGGAATATCTTGACAGGAATAGGTCTCAATACCTACAAAATCATGACGGTGATGTCGGGATAGCGAATATTTGGACAGCCGGAGAGTATTTTAGACGGGTAGAAGCATCAACAATTTACCCTAAGAATTAGGAAATGCTATGGACCATCAAAGCTGCCGAAAATCTAATCGCTGGTGATTTTATCGAATTTATAACGGATCGAGATGGCGAGCTAAGCTGCAAAAAAGCTTCAGAACTAGCATCCATCATGCGATCGCGGCGAGAGATATCGCAGAGGGCGAGATGCTCAGCTTCGATGGGTGTTCAAGCAGGTTTTACTCTTTTACGCCTGTGAAATCTCAAAGCGAACAGTTCCAATCCTGCCTCACCGCAAAATCGTGAAAGTTCAGTTAAACATTAGATAGCAAATAGCGACAGGTGGGTGTAGCATCGGACTGGTAGATCCGTGCGGGCACTCGCATTCTCGGCACTGTTGTTGGGATATTGCGACCCAACTCCCCGACTTACACCTTTCTCAAACAACAAATCAGTGGGATGTTTCGAAAACTCGGTTGCCTTAGATCTGCCAGTCGGCCAACAATCGCGTGATTAGATTTGTCTTCAATTAGCTCATTTTTTTAAAGACTACTTGAAACGACAATTGTTCTGAGAAGAAGATGATAGTGGGAGTTTGCCGGGGCAAACGGACTATATTTGAAGAATCGATATGGCTGTGCTGATTGAAATGCCGGTCGCAATCTACCAAACGTTTTTGGGACGCTGCCCTTCATTGAGTCGAGAATATGACCTTTTAAAAAATGCCGTAGTAAGCCGCACTCCAGTATATGTCCGGCTCGGAAATGTGGTCGAATGTCTTTGTGAACTAGATGATGCGGAACTTCTTTTGACTCGGGCGAAGGTATCTTATCCGCGAGCGAGTTCCTATATAGAAAAAGGAATTCGTCTAGCCCAAAAACCGCTCGATGCTTCGCAGATCGAATATAGAAAAACTGCTGTGCAGCTCAGAGATCACCCGCAGATGAATTTTGCCGGTTATGCGAATTGGCCACCGATTTGGGTTTCTGGTGCTGGCTCTAAAACCTACAAAAAAAACTTAGGTGAAGTCGGCACTTTGATAGGCGTCATCTTAAATGAGGCAGCACCCGATAAGCTCTTTTTAAGAATGGAAATTAAGAGCGAACGATATATGGGGTGTCTCGCGTTTAACGATCATGTGTTTTGTCGGCAGTTATACATTTTTTTGCAAGGTCATATCGGAAAATCAATCAAGGAGATCGGTGACCTCGATTTATCGTACACTCTTTAAATCTCTTCTCTGCCAGGGCTGATGTTTTGGGCGCGGCCTCAGTCGGCTTGCAATTGCTTTATTTGCCCAATGTAGGCTAGATGAACATTCCACGGTCAAGGAGGTTGACGATGGCAATTGATAAACGCAAGGCGCTTCAACCGGTCCTCGATAGCATCGAGAAGGGATGGCAGATAACGAAGCCGTCTCCTCTAAATCCCAATGACCTTGAAACGGAATGCATCTTTCAACACAGAGTAAAGGGACACAAGCAAGTCAGAATTGTGATCGATAATGGCCTTTATCGACTCAGCAACCTATCGGAGCTTCAAGACGTTATTCGATCCGCTGTTAAACCCGGCCCTGAAATTTACCGGGTTAAGGTTCACGGTCCAAGCAGAGCTTAAATTTTACCGCTAGAAACAAGAGCCGTAACGCTCTACATATTTAGGATCAGCGAACATACACGATTCACATACATACTGTTCGTTCTCGCGCCGGTACTCTTCCCACTTTGTCATGTCATAAAAGCCAGAGGTAAACTGTTCGCCTCGAATCCCCTCAACGATTTGTTTGCAGCGGTCACAGATAACTTTAATTGTTTTGATTCGAGAGTGCGAAGAGGCTTTAACTGACATGCTCTGTCTCCTTTCCTTCCCGCTACGGTAAAGCAGGGCGGGGGGCTCGCTTAGCTCGGCGTGAAGAAACACGGCGTCGCCTTCGACCGACCGCCTTCGATGCGCGATTATCCGTGCCCCGGTCCGCTTCTTTTATGGTCGCCTTGTATTGCAGAACCCATAGCGATAACCACGCGATCTCTGCCGGGTCGTTGGTACATGAAATCAGCTCGCCTTTGTTATTGACTACGATCCAGGTGCACAGCTCTTTGACATATGCCAACGCTGGCCCGTCGTTTAGCCATCGGTCCATTCGCTCTCCTTGTAATCGGGGTTGCTATGACAGAGTGCAATGTGGGCTCGTTAACCAGCAGCAAACCTACCCCCTGACGTGAATTCATAGCTGCTCCCGGATCGGGAATTCGAAAAATTCAAAGAGTCGTTCGAAAATACTCCGCGACTGCCACTGTTCGTATGTTATTTGTTGGGAATACTTCAGATCTTCTTGAAAGATTTCTTCGAGCCGATGAGCTAGACCGCTATCGTAGACCGTGAGATTGATTTCTTGGTTCAAAGCAAAAGATCGATTATCGAAGTTGGTGCTGCCGATCGTCAACCAGACACCATCGACTACTATCGTTTTGGCATGCATGAGGGACGCTTTGTACTCGAAAATCTGAACGCCTCCGCGAAGAAGAGGGCCATAATGGCTGCGGCTTGCGGTGTAAGTGAGGTGACTGTCGATCTCGCCCGGTAACAATACGACAACCCGTACCCCTCGGGCGGCCGCTTTCACCAGAGCTTTGGTCATGACGCTATCGGGGATGAAGTACGGGTTAGTGATAAGAATGGATTTCTTTGCCGAGTTGATCGAGAGCAGGAACAACATGTAATTTTGAAAGCTCCCGCCCGTGGGTGAACTCTTGACGATTTGTGCCGGCAGCTTTCCGCTTGGCTCAAGGCGCGGAAAATAGCCGTCGCCACCAATAGCGATGCCCGTGGTTTCGAGCCAGCTCTCCGCGAAGGCCGCTTGCAGGAATCTCACCACTGGACCTTCGATTCGCGCATTCGTATCGCGCCAATGTTCCGGAGTGCGACCGTTTCCCGTCCAAGCTTCACTTATTCCGTATCCCCCGGTAAAGCCGATTTGACCATCAATCACCAAAACCCGGCGATGGCTTCGATAATTGTAGCGCAACAATTTCCACGGAAAGATGATTCCATCGGCTTCGATGCGACGGAAGTATTCCACATGACAGCCCGCGTCCTTCATAGTTGCAATGATTTCGGAGGGCGCTTTACCCGATCCGTGACTGTCGAGAAGAATGTCCGCCTTGACACCTGCTCGGCAGCGTTCGGCAAAAGCCTGGGCCAAGTCGCGGGCTATAGAACCATCTTCATAGAGATACTGAGCAAATGTGATTGTGGATTTCGCTGTTCTAATCTCCCGCAGCATCATGGGAAAAGTTTCGTCGCCGTTGAGTAAAATTTCGATCCGATTCCCGCTGACGATAGGGGCGTCTGTGTGCGCCTCGATGGTACGAAAAAAATTCGCTTCGCCGAGATTGATCTCAGGAATCTCTCGCACGGCCAAAACCCTGGCGCAGCCGAAGAGCGCAAGAATTGCCAACAGCCAATATAATCGTTTCATGGTTGGAATTTGTTCGGTCCTGATTTCGCCAATCGGTTCGTTGCGATAATTAAGACCGGCACCCGGCGCAGAAATTTAGCGAAGTGTGGCATTCGGTTGAGGATTCCCAACCGAGACCAAAGCAAGGCTCGGACCCCTGCTTTTCGAAGGATGGTTTGGTAATTCTGAAGGAATCAGATGCGCGTGTAGAAACCCGAATTGTCGTGGCCGCAATGGCAACTTCGCCTTTTGAAAGTGTCGGCCAATATAATCGGGTTAAAATGTCGCTGTGCAGAAAAGCCTTGGGTGATCTTTTCTGCGAACCTAAAGAGCTAAAACGGGTAAGGGTTTAACTCACAGGCATGAACAGGACTTAGCGTGATCATCACGATGGCAAAAACGGTTTTTCGTGCAGAAAGACCTCGGTGCCGCTGGAGATGATCAGTGTTTGTTCCTTATCTCGTTGACTCCGCTCAGGGGTTGAGTCGTCCAACCCACAGAGTTAGCCTTCAATTTGCAGGGTGCCGCGAAATAATTCGCCGCCCACTCACCTGAATTTTAACAAAGCCGTTCCCTCTGACGAGAGATCGCTGTGCGCACACATCGTTCGTTTCGGCAATCGCGTCTGGTTGTTGTTTTCGATTAGAAAAGGATTCTACGGCATCAAATGGCGGCTGACCAACTGAAATGGACTGACAGGGCTTGGCAGTTAACGCGACAGTTGCCAACAGTGGATTATTGGACGCAACGTTAATTTTGTCGGGATCGGATCTGGTGAAGAAGCCTTATCTTCGAATTCGTTGGCTCTCAAATTTCACGTGCGGCATAAGCCGATAGTGGCTCGAATTCGGCTCTGGCTTTTAGTTGTGCTATTCGGTCCAGTAGTGGAACAGCTAGAGCGGGAGAAATCGTCGCAGCGAGCACGGAGACGAGATACAATATAGCGACAAAGGGTCTTCAGATTCGTAAGCTTGAAGTATCCGACGATCATGGCGTCGAATTACCAGGTGTATAGCCACCGATGACGAATTCCTGTGAGGATCGGATGATAGCCCACCGAAACCCGTAACCGCATTTCATGCAGAACCCGTGGACGGCACGAACGTTCCTGGTTACGGAATCGAGGATCGCAATTCCCATGCGCGCTTTGCACCTGGGGCAATGACGGATGAGCTGCTTCGGCATATCTCCAGCGTAACTCGCGCCCTGAAGTGGCTCAATCGGGAGTTTTTAGCATTGACCGACGCACATGACAGGCATTACGAATCGCGGCTGTGAGACCGATGCCACCAAGTAGCCGCTAATGTAGGTAACGCTCCGGCGAGCAAAAGTATTAGGATGATTAGTAATATTATTCCCATAATTCACCTGTTGCTTCACTCCTTTTGTACCTCAAGCTTGCAAAAATTCCTGTGGCTGGTGTCCAGATAGCGATCAAAAAATGAACGGGTGCGCCTCCTACTGCGTTAATTATATCGACAGGGGCAAGACGAGTTTGAAAAACGCAGCGGAAGCGCGACCCCACAAATGACTTGTCGAGCGAACCCCTTTGAAAATGTATTCCTATAACCGTCTTTTCACTCTATCCGCGGCATCTTGAGTTTTTTCACCACCACGCTCAATGTCTTCTCCCACTCCGTGAACCGTATTGCAGGCGAACGAGCTAAGAATACCGGCCAGCGAACAAGCTAATATCAGTGCCGAAAAGATTTTTTTACGACAATTCATAAAAAGTCACCTTTCTTTCTCGATTGATCTTTGTTTTGAAATAAATCAGTCATGATCATGATCGTGATCACGGTCATGATGCCTGTCACGGTCTTGCCCGTAGATATCTTTTCGATCTTGACGAATTTCCCTCTTCTGGTCCCGTATCTTCTCATTGTATTCCCGGGCTTCGTCCTTATCGCCCTCGCGGCGCTCGCGATTACGTTGCTGTCTTAACTGTTCGAGCTGTTGCTGATCTCGGCGCAGCTCTTCACGCTGCTCGTGATTGCCCGGCGGGTTTTGGTCGGCATAAACGCGTCCGTTCGGGATCGTCAGAGCACCCGCAAGTAAACTCAGCGCTATTAATGAAGTCGATTTTTTCATTGTGTGTTCCTCCTCTCACAGGAAAGGCCGCAATCACCGTACCAAGAGGGTAAATATTTGATAACTCGGGACTTGCGCGATGCGGAAGCAGAATAAAGGAAGGAAATTTCGTGCGAAGTTTTGAGAATTTTCGTGCGTCCCAATTCGGTGACAGCACTCCGGCAGGAATCGGCATCGCAAGTGTGCTAGGTTCGCGGAATTGTGGCAAGGCAACCGAGAACGATACGCTGGATTGCATTCGACCGCTCTCAGAGTCAATCAAGTCACGGCCAATTACCTCATATCTAGTGATCAGAGCCGCGTAAGAATTCGTTTTTAGAGCGTTTCCAGTACCACAAAATGGCAGTTTGCCATCTCCTGACATCGGCGAAACAGGTGAAGAGGTTGAATTGCTTCATCGTGCGATTGGGCATAGACGTTGCTCAATCGAAGAGCGAGCAGACACGTAGATTAAGGGTGACCATGAAGAAGACCACGTTATTCGCTTTTGCTCTTGTCCTGGGTTGGTTCTCAGCCGCTCATGCTCAAGTTTGGGTTGATCCGTATACGAGGGTGGGTGGGACGCTGGTCCAGGAACATCACCAAAGCAGTCCTGACAGTTACAATAACTACTCGCATCCAGGGGACGTAAACCCTTATATCGGCGAGAAGGCGACGAGCGATCCAAATCGCTACTTAGAGCGTTACAATCAAGGCAACAGCGGATTGGCTGCCAACAAAAGTGGTCCTGTTTACAATCCATTCACAATCTATCGGAGGTGATGGACGCGCTAGTCGCTCGGAGCCGAAGTTAGGAAAACCGATTTGAAAGGAGAGCGAAAATGAAGGCACACGATGTGACCCTAGATAAACCTAGTTACTGGCAATTGATATTCTTGCAGAGCAAAGTAAACGGCGCGACTTACAACGGTGACGGTTTTCCGGGGCGAAGTTGGGATTGGCCGAAAAATACGTATCTGCAGCGCCGCTTGGGAGGGCACAAGTCGCGTCCGCAAATTGACCGGCATTGAGGGGATAGATTTTGTCCGCTGCCGCATTTGTGGCGAGCACCATCGTGTCATAAGAAAACAAACACATGGTATGAGTTTTCCTATAAACTCGCTCAAAAATATGAGAACAATTGGAAACTACTCGATCAGGAAAATGGCTAAAAGACCGCTGTCCAATGTGAGGCCGAAGAGTAGCCAGTGCAGGAGAACGAGCTGATGAGTCAAGCTGTTGCTGAGGTAAAGAGCCTTAAAAGCCTGTTACAATATCAAGAGAGTGCCATTGTGAGCCGAGTTCTTCTAAAGAATCCCAGCGGCACGGTGACATTATTTGCGTTCGCCAACGGCGAGGGGCTTAGCGAGCACACCGCTGCATTCGACGCGCTGGTGATCTGTGTTGAGGGAGAAGCGGAGATACAGATATCAGGGCAGAAGTACCGACTACAGGAGGAAGAGACAATAACAATGCCGGCGAACCAGCCGCATTCAATAAAAGCCGCAAGCGATTTCAAAATGCTACTGGTTATGATCAAGGCATAAAGAGAAACAAAATTTCCAATTCCTATGGACCATCTTGATGAGTGGTCGCAAAAGATTATGACGGTTTCCAAGATTCCAACTCCAAAAAAGCTTCAATGGATTTTAAAACGGATCTGATGGGACGCGACAGCACAACAATCCAGCTAACTCGTCACACAATAGAGAAACAGCACCCAATTGTGGGCGAGGGAAACTTCATCCGGCTAAGGCATGCCGCCCCCGACTGAGCGAAATGACCGCCTGTGATGATTGCCTGGCCGTTGAGCAAGCCGACGACGCTATGAATTTTTGTGGTTTCGAGGGCTTCGGATAGCGTGAGATCCGGCAGGAGCGAATAGAATAATGGAAAATTATTGTGAGCTGTGATAGGTTTGTGTAGTTATGATTCAAGGAATGAACTCTCATTGGCTGTGAATCTGGTGAGGACTTTGGTGAGGACTTTTCTATGATTTCCTCGAAAAGCTGCGTTAGGTTGTGTGGAATCACGGCACACTAATTCTCGAAAATTCAGTAGTTTTCGATTTTCCAAGCGAACTAATTTTGCCCTGAAACTCTTGGGGTGCGTGTGGTCAGCGGTTCAAATCCGCTCGCCCCGACCATTCTTTCCTTGAAGTTGTCCAGGAACTCAATTCAACTGAATCAAACCCCTGCCGATCAGTCCCGGTCCGGTGCGCTCCAGACCTTGCCAATAATTTGTCCTGTCGATTTCTGCTCGCTCTTAAAAAAGAGCAGCGATCAGAGAGACTGAAATAGAGTATATCGAAGCACATGGTTGAGATTGGTAGAATGGCTGTCGGCTTGGCTAACGGCGTTACAAATTCTCTTTGGATAAAGTAGAACAAAGCGGGATTCGAAAAGTCGGTCTCGGCACGATGGGAAAGGTAATTGACGATGCCCATCGGCGGCGGTGTGACAAGCGTTTACGAAAAAAGATTGTGTTACATGATCGGATTACAATCCAAGAACGTGATTCATAGCAAAGGAAAGAAACATGAGCGCTGAAAATTCGCTAGATCTTTATCGCACCGAACCGGGCAGTCTTGCCGGGCGCTACCTTCGCTCGTTTTGGCAACCGGTTTACCGCGCCAAAGATTTGCCGGCGGGGGAGGCCGTGCCGTTGCGGATCATGAGTGAAGATTTTACCCTGTACCGCGGCGAAAGCGGCAAGGCTCACGTGGTCGCGTTTCGCTGCGCCCACCGGGGGACGCAGCTTTCGGCAGGCTGGGTGGAAGACGATTGTATCCGTTGTTTTTATCACGGCTGGAAATATGACCCGTCGGGGCAGTGTGTCGAGCAGCCCGGCGAGGATGCGGCGTTCAAATCGAAGATCAAGATTCGCAGCTATCCCACCGAAGAGTATCTGGGGCTCATCTTCGCGTTTCTCGGCGATGGCGCGGCGCCGCCGTTGCCGCGCTATTCGGATCTCGATGCCGGCGGCATCGTCGACGTGTTGCTGAGCGAAGAATGGCCCTGCAATTATTTCAACCGGCTCGATAATTTGGGCGATCCGGTTCATGTGCCGTTTACGCATCGGGAGTCGCGCCGCCGGATCGGCGTCGATGTGGTCGTTCCTGATCAACTCGTTGCGGAGGAAAACGATGTCGGCATCAAGCTCACGCGAAACTTACCCTCCGGGAAGAGCGAAGCGCGGTACATCCTCATGCCGAACATGAACCACCTGCGCCATCCGCTCAAGATCAAAGGATTGATCGCCAAACAACTCGGCGAAGGCTCGGTCGATCGATTTCTCTGGCGCGTGCCGATCGAGAACGACCGCTGCTTGGGCCTCGGCGTCGACGTCGTGCATCTTGAAGGAGAAGATGGCAAGAAAAAATTTATCGAGCGCTCCAAGGAAACAGAGCAGGCCGGCCCGAGCCATGTCGAATTGGGTGAAAGAGTTCTCCACGGCAAGGCAAGGATAAAGAATATGGTCGGCGCGGATAACTATGAGCTGACTCGGATCGAAGACTACGTTGCTCAAGTCGGCCAGGGGGCGATGGCCGATCAGAATAACTTCCATTTAGGCCGAAACGACGTGGTCGTCATCCTCTTTCGGAAAATATGGGAACGCGAGCTGCGCGCGCTTTCGGAAGCGCGACCGACTAAGCAGTGGAAGACGCTGTCGAGGACGGACTTTGAAACGACGTAAAGAAAGGAGATTTACTTAGTAGAGGTGCCTCTGTTGAGTATGAGAAGAGTTCTTTCTAATTTGTCGCTGGTTTTTATTTTGATCGGCGTCGCTTCACTTTCGGCGGCAATCGCCGCAGACACGGCGAAGGTGCATCGAACCGGAATCGGCAGTCCCAATGCGTTTATTTTTGTCGCGGGAGCGGACAAAGGATTTTACAAAGACAACGGCATCGACGCGCTGACGATTATGGCGCAGCCTCAAGTCGGCGTGCAGGGATTGATCGGCGGAAGTTTCGATTTCAGCCAGATCCTCGGCGCGACGACGACGGCCATTATGCGCGGTGTCGGACTAAAGATCGTGATGGTCTTCGATAGCAAACCGCAATTTTGGCTTTATGGCGCGCCGGAAATTAAGACTCTTCAACAGGTCAAGGGCAAGACCGTCGCGATTCAAACTATCGGCGGTGCCAGCGGTCAAATGACTCGTGAGATTCTTACTAAGAGCGGGATCGATTGGCAACGCGACGTGACAATTCAAGTCATACCGTTGGAAGGGCGGCTGGCTGCCCTGGGCAGTGGGGCCGTCGCCGCGACCGTGGTCAATGCCCCGGAGCGCACCCGAGCCGGCAAAATGGGTTTCAACGAGCTCGCCGCTTATGGCGACCACTTTGAATATGCCAGCGGCGGTGTCGCAGTATCGGACAAGACGCTGGCGGAACGGCCGGATTTTGTGCGGCGATTTTTAGCCGGCACGTTGCAAACGTTACAGTGGTACAAAAAGAATGAGAATGAGGCTGTGAAAATGCTCACGCGCTTCAGCAAAGTGCCGGAGGACGACGCACTCGGCGTTTACCGCGCCTCCCTGAAGGCATACACGGACGATGGGACGCTATCCCCGGCCGCGCAGGAGCGCATCATCAGCTTTCACAAGAATGAAGTTAAGATCGACAAGGACGTTCCCACGCAGCGAATTTTCAATTTTTCCATCTTGCAGTCGATTCTCAGCGACAAGGGCAAGAAATAACTTGCCGCACGGGTCTACCTAAAAACCGCTCAACCTTCATTCTTTTCCTAATCGTCAAAAACCATATTTCTCCAGAACCGTCATGGCTGCGTTGAACGCGGGCTTGAGCTCTGCCCGGGTGCTGACGTCGCGATAAGCATCGCGCACGGCGTCGTCTTTGAAGACGTCGCCGACGGGAATCGGCCGTTCGAGCCTGCCTCTTTTGACCATCTCTTGAATGATGCGTTCGAGCGCGTGACGCTCGATGCCGCCGTCCATCGGCAGCGCCCAACTGTCGACCCGATCCGGCGCCGAAGCGATGAAAAGGCGCTGCTCGTCTTCGTTGTGCGTGAGCTTTCTTAGCCGCGCTTCGAGATCGTGGAGATACTGAAAATTATTCACATCGCGCATGAACCAGAACGTCCGCGTGATGGCGCGGAAGTAGGCTTTCAGTTCCTCGCTCCGCTCTTCGACCGTTCGGCGCGGCGCCACGGTGACTTTGCCGGGACGTCTGGGAAAAACCACGTTGGGATCGAGGATGACCGGATATCCTTCTCTCTCCAGCTCATCGGAGAAAGGCGGCGAGGATGTGATCGCATTTACTTTTCCCGAGCGGAGCAGATCGATGTGGGCGGGATTGTTCCGGTAGCCGAACACCGGGTCTTGGACCATTTCCACTTCGGTCTCCGGGTTAACGCCGGCTTCCTTCAACGCTTCCTCGATAAAAAACTCGACGAGGCCGCCGCCGTCCGCTGAATTTTCTCGCACGCCGATCTTGCCGCCGCGCAGCTTGCTCATGTCGGTGATATGTTTAGAGCCATACCATTTGAGAAATGGCGTGTAGCGCCACCCGCCGACGATGTAGACATCGGCGCCTTTTGCTCTTTGCGTAATGGCCGACTCCGTGTCCACCGCGGTGGCGATGTCCACGCCATGTTCCTTGATTGCGAGACCGAGGGTTTGGCTTTCCGACGGGCCGGGCAAAAGCCCGCCGCGCTCGTATTCGTAGCGCGCAAGACCTTCCTGTTTGAAAAAGCCCTGTTCTTCGGCGACGTAAATGGCCACCCAGTGGCCGACGTGGTAGTTGACGTTGGCGATGAGGAGGGGTTGATTTAGAGTGCTCATGGAGATTCTCCTTTTCCTAGTTCTTTGTTGCCCGTGCGGACAAAGCTGAAGTCATAGATACTCTCCGGCGGGACTTCTTTTTCTACCTGGAGAACTTTTCTCTGGAGCGAGATCATTCTCTCCTGGAGCGTGCGAGGTATGGTGCCGTCCTGCGAAAAAAGCTTGAGCCCGGTCCGGTAAAGCTCCAAGCCGTCGGCCTCGGAGGACTTTGTCGCTTTGGCGAGCCTGGCGACGACTTCTTTTTCATTAGACTTGATCCAGTAAAAAGTCTTGAGCGCTCCCCGGATGAAACGGCGCACGAAATCCGGCCTCTGAGAAATATTTTTCTCGGTCGCCACGACGCCGGCCGAGACAAAGTCAATGTGGTCGCCGAAAAAAATCAATTCATTGAAGCCCTGCCTGCGCGCGATGATCGTTTCAGGGTGGGTCAACACCGCGGCGTCAACCGCGCCGCTCAACAGAGCGGCCAGTCTATTGGGCGGCGGCTCGATCGCGCGCAGGATCACGTCGCGCATCGGCTCCAGGCCGAATCGAGGCAGCAGCTCGCGGGTCATCTGGTCCAACGCAGCGCCAAAACTGGAAACCGCCAACTGTTTGCCTTTTAGGTCCTGGATGCTTTTCATATTCTTCGTTCCGAGAAGGAACCATGAAGGACGCGTGTCGAAGGCCATGATGATCTTGAGCGGAGCGCCGCGCATGATGGCGCTTCCGCCTTGCCCGAGCATCTGGCTGTAGTCGAAACTGCCGCCGATCAGTCCCTGAATTCCCTGAAGCATCCCGGCCATGATCGGTTGCAGCTCGATCCCTTCTTCTCTGTAGAAGCCTTTTTCCTTGCCGACGTGATAAACAAAGCTGGTGATGTTCGGCGTGCCGGCCACGTGAATCTTGGCTTCGTCCAAAGCGAAAGCGCCTCCGACGAACAGGCAGCACGAGGCCAAAGACAAAACCAAGATCCATATTAGATGCGAGTTTTTTGCCTTGAGGCTAAACCTCATACAGTTTTCAATCACGCGAGTCCGTTCGACCCAGCACCACGGCTTGGCTCTTTCCGCAATGTTTTCTTTACTGCTTAGCTAGACCTCGGTCAAACTGTTTCGGCCAAAGTTCGTGGCCACCAGCCGATGAGCGATAAAAGCTAGAAACCAATGTCCTACCATTGCTTGACCGAGCGCATAGGCACGGATAAAAGAAACGGATCGCGAGCAGAAAAGATCCTTCGGGAGTGTACATGTCATTTGTTTTATTCATCGCAATGCTGATTTTCGGCAGCTCTTCGCATGCGCTTTGCGCTGAAAGCCAGAAGCTCGAGCGGATTCGCATGGGCTATTCGTCGATTTCCAGCAGTCGAATTGCGCTTTGGGCGACCAACGACATGGGCTTCTTCAAAAAAAACGGTCTCGCGGCGGAAGTCATCGTCACGCCGGGCGTTCAAGGGACGCAGGCGCTCATCGCTGGCGAGCTGCAGTTCTATCTCGGCGGCGTCGATTCGGCGGCCCTGGCGGCCGCGAGAGGTTCGGATCTGGTCGCCTTGGCCACCGCAGAGCCGATCGAATACAAGCTAATCACGCAGCCAGGAGTTAAAACGGTCAAAGACCTGAGAGGCAAAAAGATCGTCGTCGATCGGGTCGGCGGCACAAGCTACTATATCTCGCTCCAGATACTGGAAAAGGTGGGCTTGAAGACCGGTGATGTCGAATTGGTGCAGGTTGGCGGCGGCGGTAATCAGAGAGTGGCGGCATTCAAATCCGGGGTTGTCTCGGGCGTTGTCACGGCCACCGATCGATTCGAACAATTGAAAATCCCTTACCATGTTTTGGCCGACGCTATGGAGATGGGCATCAAAGTAATGGGCAATTCGTATTTAACGACCCGCAGTTTTCGCGATCAAAACAAAGAAGTGGTATTGCGAACGGTGCAGGCCCTGGTGCAGGGCAGGCGTTGGGTCAAGGAGCCGAAAAACCGTCAAGAGGTTCTGAGAATTTACAATCGCTATCTCCCGAGCTCGGACCCAACGTTCATGGATCATTTGTACCGGAAAAACGTGGAGCCGATTCCGCTTTATCCCTATACCAATATCGATGACCTGCGTATTTTTCTCTCTTACTTGACGGACGCCAATCCAACTCTGCGCAACTTGAAGCTGGCGGAATTCGTCGACAACAGCTATCTCAAGCGCGTCGAACAGGACAGCTAGCTCAAGGTTAGCAAATATTAGGTTGCCAGGTCGCAAGCGTGGCCGCAGTGGACCAGTCTTTGCCGCAAATGTAGTCGGTGAAGGAAGGGCGAAGATCGCCGAGTACGCCTTGAAGCGTGATCCAAATCAGGATCTCGTTCGCCACGCCGGCGCGTTCGAGCGTTTCCGCCGTAGCTTTCTTGACCATCTCTTGGCCTTTACCGTCCTTCACCAAATCGAGGAATTCCAAATCCAGCTCGGTGTCGATGGAGCCCATCTTGGGGCCGCCGATATCACCAGAAAAACTGCCGCTCGCCAGCACCGCGACATTGCCCTTGTAATGATTACGAACGTAATCCCCGATCTGCTGGCCGAGGCGGTAACAACGCGCGGCGGTAGGGCGGGGCGGCAGCATGCCGTTGATATGCAGCGGCACGATCGGCAGATCCATGCGCGGTGTCAGCAAGCTCAACGGCACCATGAAAGCATGGTCCAAAATCATTTCCTGAGAGTAGCTGAAATCGATGCCGCTCTCGATGCCGTAGTTGAGCAATCCCTTTGCCATCGTTGTGTCTACTTTCAACGTGGCGCGCGCAATCCTCAGCTCCGAGAGTTCCTTGGGCGCTGGCCCCGTGCAGGTATCGGAGATGCCAAGGCAAAACATCGGCGCGTTGTTGTAAAAAAAATTGGTCACGTGATCGCTGGTCAAAATCAGCAGACAGTCGGGAGAAGCTTCGGACAAGCGCGCTTTCAAATGGCCGAAAGCGGAGTCGAGCTTGCCTTGCACTTCTGGCGACAGTTTGTCCGGACGCGATGTGATATTGGGATTGTGCGGCGCGGCGAGCCCCAGCGAAATCTTACCCATACTATTTTCCTCGTACTTGTTTGAAGTAGACGGCCGGTTTGAGGTCCATCATTCGCGCGAATTGCCAGAGAAGAAAACTATGCGCTCCCATGCGATAAAGCGCCCCGGCATTCAAGTCGCGCAGCGCTTCGATTTCGGAGTCCTGCAAATCATAGCGTTTGAGAACCTCGGCCGGATTCTGCTTGTAGTTTTCTTGCAGCTCTAGATCGTTGAATAAGGCGAACAGCAGTTTGTCGACTTGATACAGGCTCATTTGGATTTCCTCGGGTCTTTTTTCACGTTCAAGCTTAACGGCTTTCTTTTTACGCGCCGAATGTATTCGGCGCAAATATTTCCTTGATGTCGAGGCGGCGCTCGGTGAGTCCTTGTTCGGCGGCATAATCCAGCAGCGTGTCAAGGACAATTTGGTTTTTCTCGACCGAATAGGCCCAGGGATCGGGACCGAGCAGGGCGCGTTCCTCTTCTTGTTCGGCGCCGAACCAGGCGAGCGAGGAGCGGCGATGGTCCGCCCAATACCGATAGGCTTGCTGCTTGGCAGTCTCGAAAGCGCGCTACGAGATGTGTCGCTACGGCTGGTTCGCGCTGGAGCACTTCGTCTTTGACAACGACAAGATGGCGAATCGGAAAAATACCGGTGCGGCGATAGTAGTCCGTCTCGACTTCACGGTAATTGGGCCAGAGCCGGCGCACGACTTTGTTGATGCTAGAGACGTCGGCCCCGCTATCTGAAAGTATTTGGGCGTCCAGTTCGCCCGTCTTCAGCAAATCTTGCATCTTTCGACCGGCAGGGGCGCGCTCAATGCGCAGCCAGGAAGGCGGCGACCAGCCCGGCATATCTTCCGACCCGTCCGCGACCCAGTGAATCTCGCTCGGTGGTAGCGCGTATTCATGTTGCAGCAAACCGCGGATCCAGAGCGCGATTGGGTTGAAATGCCCATGGACACCAACGCGGCGACCGCGGAGATCTTCCGGTCGCGCAATATCGGAATCCATGCGCACCATGACGCAGCTATGATTGAATCGGCGATGAGGAAATACCGGAATCGCAGTGATCGGCACTCCGCGGCTTTTTAAACCCAGGTATTGCGCGATCTGCAGCTCGCAAACATCGAATTCCAAGCCGCGGACAAAGCGCGTATGACGCTCTGCGGACGGAAGCGGAATCACGGTTAAATCCAGTTCGGGTGTAGAGACCGTGCCGTCGATGAGCGGGCGGGTGCGATCGTAGTCACCGCAAGAAAGCGTTAGATGGATTTTAGTCATAACAATTGAAAGTGTCTCTGAACCGTGTAACTACAGCGGCAGCATTTCATCAGTCCAGGAAGTTCCGGATCCGGTCTCGACGAGCTTTAAACTAGCGCACTAGGCTCGCTTGGAAAAGCAGTGCCACTCTTAATTCATAAACTTTATTTTTGACAGGCTCATCTAAGCATAGATTCTCGATGAGATGAATGCGGCGCTCCACGAGCATGAGCTGATGCACCACACGAGGATAACCTGGCTTCTGCGTCTATATAATTCTTAAAAGGACAATGGGCATGGCAGTGATAACCTGCTGCAACTTTGCGATAGGAACGACGTCTTCTCCATTTCGCGTAACAAAGAAGCAAAAACAATTTCGCGACATACCCCGGCTCCGTCTAATATTTTCTACACGCGCGAGTGCTTTATCGCTGGAGTGCCGCTGTCATTGCATATTGATCAGGAATTTTCTACAAAAATAGGAATTCTCAGAATTGTAAGCGTAATCACCCAATGAAATTCAGCGACCTATCGATTGAAGAAATCCGACAGCAATTTCTACACGGCCATCAACCCATCACCGCTCATTTTTTGAACAAATTAGGCCGAGATCCGCGTCAGGGCGTTCGGAAGATGCATGAGTTTCTCAAGAAGCGTTATGAAAAGGAGCGAGCCGAGCGACTGCGTATTCAGAACATGCTGAACTTCGAGCGGCTGCTTTGGAAGTCAGGGGTTCGGTCCATCGCCGGTGTGGACGAAGTCGGGGTAGGTCCTCTAGCCGGCCCCGTGGTAGCAGCCGCTGTGGTGTTTCCGCCAGGTACCGAGCTTGCCGGAATTGACGATTCCAAGCAGATTGAACCCGAGCAGCGAACCAAATTAGCGGCAATGATCCGACAATCCGCAACAGCGGTCGGTGTTGGTTTAGCTGAAGTGAGCGAGATCGATCATCTGAACATTTATCACGCTGCGCTCCTCGCCATGCGTCGAGCCATCGAAGTTCTTCCATTTCGACCGGAACACTTATTGATCGATGCGCGAGTCATCCCCGATGTTTCGATCCCCCAAAACTCTTTCAATAAAGGCGACGGAATCAACTTCTCGATTGCTGCCGCATCCATTGTCGCGAAAACACATCGAGACGGACTTATGGAAGATCTCGAAAGAGAATATCCGGGCTATGGATTCGCTCAGCACAAAGGCTATGGGACGTCAGAGCACCAGAACGCCATCCGCGAACTGGGTCCTTGTCCGATCCATCGATTATCATTTCCAATCATCCGAGAGCTTTGCGGAGAATTTTCGGAGCTCTTCTACGCACTCAAGCAACAACTGCAAGACGTCGATTCCGCTACAACCTTGAGTAGTTTTGAGAAAAACCTCAAGGAGCGATGGGCGGAGCTTGATGACAAAGAACAACGAAAAATTAGATTGATGCTGTCCCGTCGCTGGAAAACTATTTAGCTTTGAGCCCCCGTTTCAGATTGTTTTGGCATGGAGTATCGACTCGCTTTGATGCGCTGCCGTAACCTTCCATTCCAGCGCTTGCCACGACAAAATCCCATTCGCACTTTCTTTGATCGACAATCTATTTACGCCTATCGGTACGCCGAGTATCGATTGCCTATTAGCTGGTTCAAGATTTCATTTGTCTGAGCTCACCCATTGTCTGTGGTAACCGCAGCTGAAATCTGAAATCAGCCTGATTTGAACAGTAGTCGTCTAAACATTTAGCTAGAATTGCACATTGTTAAGATGTTGACATCGTTAGTCTTTTAAAACGCCCATCCGCTGCGGGAAAAGCTCAATAAGATATTTCCCCAATCGTGCATTTGTCAATACGATTGTGCTCCAGCGTATTTTTTACAAGCAGAGCAATCGAAAGTGCGATAGAATTAGCTGCGTGAATGACCGATTCCGAGCCAGCACTACAAAAAAGCGGAGGCATAGTGACACAAACCCTAGATCAGGAAGTTTTGCAATTTAGCTCACGCGCCGATGCCGGTGAAATTTTGGCGGGACCGCTGCGAGTCGCCGAGCTGATGACCAGCGAGACGACGTCCATGAGCGCCGATCAAACCTTTGGTGAGCTCGTAACGATGATGGCCAACCGTTCTTTTCATCACGTGCTCGTGGTCGACGGAGACAAAAACCTATGCGGAGTTATTTCGGATCGAGACGTGCTGCGCGTACTGGCGCGCTCGCCACAATGGCACAGTAAACAACTGAGCGAGATCATGACGCAGGAACCGGTCACGACCACGCCCGATATGCTGATTTCTGCGGCGGTGCGGGAGATGCTTGCCAAACGCATTAATTGTTTGCCCGTGGTCGCTGCCGACGGAGGACTATGCGGTATTCTTACCTCGACCGATTTGTTAAAAGCTCTCGAACGACTTCAAACGTTGATTGAAAAAAGTAAAATGCCTGCATAATTAGGCGGCCTCCAGTAGCTGAATCGTACGCTACCTCAAATCAATCTTACCGCCTGATCAGAACGTCTAACGCGCAACCTAGGCCACTGTCTGCGTGACCGTGAAGGATTATCTTGCTCCGGTGCGGCTGACGAGCGGGCTTCATTACTATTATTACGTCACGCGGCACGCTAGCCAAAACTTGGCGCTACACGAACTCTTTCTCTGCCCGGCTATTTTGCTCGCAGCGGCGCCGCGGTGGTCTACAGCCCGAGAAGCCGCCCGACACCGAGGTGCGTGCGCCGCTTGTTGTGCGCAGCTTCGAAGATCTTCCCTCGCGGCAGCCGACCGGCGCTGGATTCAACCACGCGGCTTTCCGTCACGGCATTAGTTTTCGTTACGGAGTCGACGACGATCGCGGCCGAGCGGCAGATCGCGAACGCCGGGTTCACCTGACCGCCTAAGCTGCCACTTTATATATTCTCGCTGCTGAGTTCTCCCAGGAAAATTCACTGTCGCGCATCTCCACTCGGGCGCTCTCGCACCTAAAAGTATTCCTAGATTCTCGCTGCTAGCGCGCCACAAACTTGCTTTGTAAACCTGTAGGGACTACAAAGCCGATAATCGATCGGGATAAATCTTCACATACACTCGGTGGTTTGCCATCGAGACAACAAGGCGCAGAGAAAGGCAACGCGGGTGAGGTCAATGAGCGGACAGTCCGTTGAGCGGCTGATGGATGTCATACTTCAGATGAGAATAAACCTGGCCCATGTTACCGAGACGCTCCATCAACAGACTTTTGAGATTCGCGAGCAGCTTGGGGCGGTTTTCGAAGAAGAAAAGCAAGTGCTTGAGCGCTGTCTGAGCGACTTTGATGAACGACTCGAAGAGTGCTCGGCCTATATCGATGATTATCAACGACTCTATGCGAGTCTTGCTGTCATGCGCGAAAAACTCGTGCAGCTCGGCGCCGATCCGAGCGTCTTACCGGCATCTTTGCCAAGCGAAAGTGTCATAGATATTATCAGCTGGCGATTGCGCGAATTAAAGGAACAGGGTCGCCTATGATTCTGCCCGGTCCGTTCACAGCGAGCCGGATTCATTTTGCCGCCAGCGCCGCCGCCGCTCCGTGCTGCGATTTGTCGACAGCGGGTCCGGATTTCCCACTTCGCATCGGCGCGTTAAACTATTGCCGTCAATGGCATGCGCGGCAGGTCTTGTGTTATTATCCATAGGGTCATGCCGATATTTTTATCCGTGAAACTTTCTGATCGAGCCGGGCGCGATGTGGCGGTTCCGTCCTGCGATTATTTCGTTTCTTAAAGTGAAGCTCTCCGAAGCAAGTCCACACGATTTTAACTGGACAAGAGAGCGCATGGTCCAGGAGCAAATCATCGCTCGTGGCATCACGGACGCGCGGGTGATTAACGCCTTGCGCAAGATCCCGCGACATCTATTCGTCGATCCGGGAATCGTCAATCGCGCCTACGATGACAGCGCGTTGCCGATCGGCGAAAAGCAGACTTTATCCCAGCCTTACATGGCGGCGCGCATGACCGAGGCGCTCGGTCTGAGCGGCGATGAAAAGGTGTTGGAGATCGGCACGGGATCGGGATATCAGACCGCGCTGCTGGCGGAGCTTTGTTTCAATGTCTTTTCCGTCGAGAGAATCCGTGCGCTGTCGCGCAAAGCGCGCACGCTGCTGGACCAGCTCGGCTATCAAAACATTGCGCTTCACGTCGGCGACGGCACGATCGGTTGGTCCGAGCACGCGCCCTACGATGCGATCCTTGTGAGCGCGGGCTCGCCGGCGACGCCGAAGCCGCTGCTCGAACAGCTTGGCTTGCGCGGCCGCCTGGTGATCCCTGTTGGCGACGAACAGACGCAGTCGCTGCTGCGCGTGACCCGCACCCGATCCGGTTTCAAGCAAGAGCCGTTGGGTGAATGCAAGTTCGTAAAGCTGTTCGGCAAATACGGCTGGCGAGATTGAACTTCAGATCGCGCCGGTTGCTTTCGCAAGTCGTGGCGCTGAGCGAGCAAGTTCTGCGCTTCCAACGGTGGTCTGACTGCTATATAACCCGGCCGATGAAATTCTCATCCAGGATTCTATTCGGATTTGCCCTCTACGCAGTTATCGCTGCTGCCGGGCTGCGCGTCACGGCAGCCTTCCCAGTTGCCGTCAAGCGTGCGCCGATCTCAAGGCATCTACCACGTCGTACAGCCTGGAGAGAACCTTTTTCGCATCGGCAAAGCGTATGACGTGTCGGTCGAAGAGCTGGCACGGGTGAATGGCATCAGAGACGCGAGCCAAATTCGTGCCGGACAGAAAATATTCATTCCCGGTGGGGCGCGCCAATTGCCGGTGGAAACCATCACTCCAAACTCGGCGCCGCGCAGCGCGCCCGAGCCGCCGGACAGTGCTTTGGAAAACTTTATCGCGCCGCTGAGCGGTTCGATCAATTCCGTCTTCGGGCCGAGAAATGGCAGTTTTCATGACGGCGTGGACATTGGCGCGCCTGAAGGAACGCCGGTTCACGCCGTCGCTGAGGGTGAAGTGGTGTACAGCAATCAGTTGCGCGGCTATGGGAACATGGTGATCGTGCGTCACGTGGGCGGGATCGTTTCGGTGTATGCGCACAATCAGCTTAATCTGGTTCACGAAGGCCAGAAGGTCGAGCGCGGCGAAGTGATCGCTAAAGTGGGCAGCACTGGCCGAGTGACCGGACCGCATCTTCATTTCGAGATCCGCAAAAACAACGCCGCGCAAGATCCGCTTTTGTACTTGCCGCAGTTGTGCTGTTTGCCGGCATCCGATAATGTCGCCCCGAAAGGTTAGAGAGCTATCGAATGAAACTGCTAACTAGAATCAGAAATGATGTGGTCGGTAGCCTATTGCGGCCGGCGAAGCTGAAAGAGGCGCGCGCGCGTTACGACCAAGGACTGATTTCAATCGAACAGTTCCGGAGCCTTGAAGATCAAAGCGTCCGCGACGCGGTCGCGCTCCAGGAAGGGCTCGGACTGGCGGTAATAACCGACGGTGAGTACCGGCGTTTGAACTTTCAGGATAGTTTTGGCGAATCGGTGTCCGGGTACGACGCAGGCAGACCGACTCTCGAGTTCTATGAAAAGCGGGTCGAGGGCGGTAGTCCATTACAGCGTTGGGAGATTCCGGACCAGGGTGAGCACAAAGGGACCGCGGTGGCACAGCGCCGGCCGGCGGCGGAAAAGATCCGTCTCGCACGCAATGTGCCGGCGGAGGAATTCGAGTTTCTACATCAAACGGCGCGTAAACCGGCCAAGGTTGCGCTCATCGGTCCGGACCGTGTTGCTCAGCGGTTCGACTGGCAAAATTCCAAAGCGGTCTATTCCGGCCTGGACGAGTTCATCGCCGACGTGGTGCAGATCGAGCGCGAAATCATTCGCGGTTTGATCGACGCGGGCTGTCATTATGTGCAGATCGATGCGCCGGGTTACACGGCTTATGTCGATGCGCCCTCGCTCGAGGCGATGCGCAGCCGCGGCGAAGACCCGCAAGAAAATTTCAATCGGTCCTTGCAAGCCGACAATGCTGTGCTCGAAGGCTTCGATGACGTAACTTTCGGTATCCATCTTTGCCGCGGCAATCAACGCAGCATGTGGCACCGCGAAGGCACCTATGACGAGATTGCCGAAAGGCTGTTGAACGAGCTGAAACACGATCGATTCCTGTTCGAATATGACACGCCTCGAGCGGGTGGCTTCGAGCCGCTGCGCTTCTTGCCCAAGGGAAAAATCATGGTGCTGGGGTTGGTGAGCACGAAGGTGCCGCGGCTGGAAACGGTCGATGAGCTCAAGCGGCGGATCGACGAAGCCGCGCAGTATGTGCCGCTCGAACAGCTTGCGATCAGTCCCCAGTGCGGCTTTTCCTCGGACGTGGTGGGTAACCTGATCAATGAGGATGACCAGAAACGCAAGCTGGAGGTCGTCGTCGAAACCGCGCGGCAGGTTTGGGGCTAGCCTTCGTTGCAACATTGTCGCTGGCAGACTTGGGACTAAATCATTTTAGTTGGAAGGAACTTTTAAATGACGGAAGACATCGCGAATATTCGGCGGGCGATTCGAGATATTCCAAACTTTCCCAAGCCCGGGATCGTTTTCAAGGACATTACGCCGCTTTTGGCCAACGGGCCGTTGTTTGCGAAGACCATCGATTGTTTTGCCGAACGTTACCAGGGACAAAAAATCGACACCGTGCTCGGCATTGAATCACGCGGCTTTATCATCGGCGCGGCGCTGGCGTATCGATTGGGTGCCGGCTTCAGCGTCGTGCGCAAGCCGGGAAAATTACCCTACGAAACGCAAAAGGCGAGCTACGAATTGGAATACGGTACGGATGCCCTGGAAATTCATATCGACGCGATTAACCGAGGTGCACGAGTGATTATCGCCGATGACTTGATTGCCACCGGCGGCACCGCTACGGCTACGGCTGAATTGGTCACCAAGCTCGGCGGCACCGTGGTTGAGTGCGCTTTTGTGATCGAGCTTTCGTTTCTCAAAGGGCGGGAAAAATTAAAACCGCATAGAGTTTATTCCATCTTGCAATTCGACTCGGAATAACATGCAATTAGCAGGTATTTTTGTCTTTTCAATTCCTTGACATCCCCCGGCAATGGTCTATAAGTGAAAGTAATCGCAGCAGTTACAGCACGGCCGTAGTCGCCCCTGCGTCGCGCAGATCATTTAGAAAAGCTCATGAAACGAATTGAAGAAATGACGCTCTGGGAGCGACTCTATTTTCCCGAAATAATGCGCGGCCTGTTCGTGACCGGCTACCGGTTCTGGCGGAATTTGGTCATTCACATCCTGCAGCTGTTTGGCCTGGCCCACGACGCCACGGCGTCGGTCACCGTGCAGTACCCCGAAGAGCGCGCGCCTTATCCTGACACCTTTCGTGGCCGCCATCGACTGACGCTGAAAGACGACGGCGCGGTGCAGTGTACCGCTTGTTTTCTCTGTGCCACGGCGTGTCCGGCGGAATGCATCTACATCGAGGCCGGAGAATATCCTAACGATTCGGTAGAAAAATTTCCGATTCGCTACGAAATCGACACGCTGCGCTGTATTTATTGCGGTTACTGTGTCGAAGCTTGCCCTTGCGACGCGATTCGCATGGATTCCGGAACGCATCCGGGAAACCTCGGTTTCGGACGAAAAGAATTCGTCGAGACCAAAGAAGTCTTAATGCAACGCTCCAAGGAACTTGCCGAAAAGGGCAAAGAAGGTCTCTACGAAGAGTACGTCAAACCTTACCGCCACGTGTAACTATTCGTGCCGATAAGCAACGGCCGAATCCGAAGGAGGGCTTGTCATGTCAAACTCCAAAAATGGCTCCCAGCCAAACGGTATCACCAACGAACCTCTGCCGGCATCTCATAAGATCTTTGTTCAGAGCCCGCGCCGGGCGGATGTGCGGGTGGCGATGCGCGCGATCAGTTTATCGAGTGGACATAACGGTCACGGCAACGGCGATGGCGAACCCAGCCATGCGCCGCTCGCGGTGTACGATACCTCGGGGCCTTACACCGATCCTGACGGCCACACCGATATTCGTCACGGGCTGAAGCCGTTGCGTGCAGACTGGATACGTTCCCGTGGCGACGTCGAAGAATTGTCAGCGCCCAGCTATCAGCCTCCAGCCGGCAAAAACGGCAACGGCAATCAAGCATCGACCGAACGCTTTCCTGACGCGGCGCGCCGGCCGGTCTTGCGCGCGAAGACGGGCTGCAACGTGAGCCAGATGCACTACGCGCGCAAAGGCGTCATCACGCCGGAAATGGAGTACATCGCGATCCGTGAGAACATTGGCCGCGAGAAGGCGTTGGAAAATGGCGCCAATGGATCGGGCCGGATCCATGCGGGCCACAGCTTCGGCGCGTCGATCCCGCAATTCGTGACCGCCGAGTTTGTCCGCGACGAAGTGGCACGTGGCCGCGCGATTATTCCAGCGAACATCAACCATCCCGAAGCCGAGCCGATGATCATCGGCCGCAACTTTCTCGTCAAAATCAACGCCAATATCGGCAACTCGGCCGTCGCTTCGTCGGTCGAAGAAGAAGTGGAAAAGATGATCTGGGCGACGCGGTGCGGCGCGGACACCGTGATGGACTTGTCCACCGGCGAAAATATCCATGAAACGCGCGAGTGGATTTTGCGCAATTCTCCTGTGCCGATCGGCACCGTGCCGATTTATCAGGCGCTGGAGAAAGTCGACGGCAAAGCGGAAGATCTCACCTGGGAAATCTTCCGCGACACGCTGATCGAACAGGCCGAGCAAGGCGTGTCTTATTTCACGATTCACGCCGGCGTCTTGTTGCGTTACGTGCCGCTCACCGCCAAACGGGTGACCGGCATCGTTTCTCGCGGCGGTTCGATCATGGCCAAGTGGTGTCTGGCACATCATAAGGAAAATTTTCTCTACACACGATTTGAAGACATTTGCGAGATCATGAGAGCGTACGACGTTTCCTTCTCGCTCGGAGACGGACTGCGTCCGGGGTCAATCGCCGATGCCAATGACGAAGCCCAATTCGGCGAGCTGGAAACTCTCGGCGAATTGACCGAGATCGCCTGGAAGCATGACGTTCAAGTGATGATCGAAGGGCCGGGCCATGTGCCGATGCACATGATTCATGAAAACATGACCAAGCAGTTGGAAGTCTGCCATGAGGCGCCGTTCTATACCCTCGGTCCTCTGACCACGGATATCGCGCCGGGTTACGACCATATCACCAGCGCCATCGGCGCGGCGATGATCGGCTGGTACGGCACGGCGATGCTGTGTTACGTGACGCCGAAAGAGCATCTCGGGTTGCCGGACAAGAAAGACGTGAAGGATGGCGTAATCGCCTACAAGATCGCGGCCCACGCCGCCGATTTGGCGAAGGGCCATCCAGGTGCGCAGCTCCGCGACAACGCTTTGAGTCAGGCGCGTTTTGAGTTCCGTTGGGAAGATCAATTCAATTTAAGTCTCGACCCGGAGACGGCGCGAGAATTCCACGACGAAACCTTACCGGCTCAAGGCGCGAAGATCGCGCATTTTTGTTCGATGTGCGGGCCGCACTTCTGTTCGATGAAGATCACTCAAGACGTGCGCGACTACGCGGCGAAAGTCGGCGTTACGGAACAGGCTGCGATCGAAGCCGGCATGAGGGAAAAAGCGCAAGAGTTCAAACAATCCGGCGGCAAGATTTACCAGGAGATCGGTTCGACCGGCTCGCCCGAAAGCGCTGCTGTCACCATGCGCGCGGCAGGGAAAGACTGACCGCGCTGTTTGTACCGTCTCAGCAGAACTGGCCGCTTCGCGCGGCCAGTTCTATTTTGGGGCAACGAACCGTTGTGTCGACGCGTCCTCAATGAAAAGGACCAGGCGCATTTTGCTCTACGGGTTTGGCCCCTACCGGGAATTCCGCGATAACATCACGGCAAAAATCATCAAGTCTTTAGTGCCGCGGCGGGGGTTGAAAAAAGTTGTCTTTCCAGTGCGCTTTCATCGCGGCCAGTTCGTCAACACTCTCCAGCGGTTTAAGCCAGATATAGTTCTCGGCCTGGGCCAGAGCTCGCGCCGCGGAGTCGATGTGGAAGCGCAGGCGGCAAATCGACGCCGGGCTCGTCCGGCGGATCCACCGAAGCGCATTTCACCGCGTGGACCTGCGCGGATAAAAACCACATTAGCGTTAAAGGTCGGACGGGGAGCAGGGAAGTCAAGGAACGCCGGTGACTACGTGTGCAATTTTTCAATGTACGTCATGCTCGATCACATCCGGCGGCATGACTTACGGATCCTCTACGGTTTTATTCACATCCCCTATGACTACGAACAAAAGAAGGCGAGCGGATGGGTGACGAAGATCTTAGGTCGTTGCCAGCGCATTAATCTGAAGGCGCAGCGCTAGTTTCCTCTAGAGAACCATCCAGGATCTTGAAATGTTGCCCCGCCAGTTGGGCGAATGTCGCCAAGGGAGGCGCTGAATTCTGTATTCAGCTCGTTAGACGCTTGAGCGCTTCGAGATATTTATCTTGGGTTTTTCTGACGATGTCTGGAGGCAATTCCGGCGCCGGTGATTTCATGTCCCAGGGCAGATTGACCAGGTAATCGCGCACGAACTGTTTGTCGAAGCTGTCCGGCGTTTTGCCGGGCTCATATCCAGCCATCGGCCAGAAACGCGACGAGTCGGGTGTCAGCACTTCGTCGATCAAAATGATCTCGTCGCCTTCGATGCCGAATTCGAATTTTGTATCGGCGATAATGATGCCTTTTGTCTCCGCCAGCGCGCGTGCGCGGCTGTAGATCGCGACCGTCGCATCGCGCATTTTTTCCGCTCTTTTTTTGCCGACTTTCGTCACCATCTCGTCGAACGTAATGTTGACGTCGTGGGCGCCGACCGGCGCTTTGGTCGATGGCGTGAAGATCGGCTCGTCCAAGCGGGCGGCTTCCACCAGACCTTTGGGCAGCGGGATGCCGCAAACGGCGCCGGTCTTTTGGTAATCTTTCCAGCCGGAGCCGGCGAGATAACCACGCACGATGCATTCCACCGGCGCTGGCAGGCTCTTTTTAACGAGCATGGTGCGGCCTTCAAGCTTCGCCTTGTGCGGCTGGCAGGCGGCGGGGAATTGATCGACATCCGTCGTGATCAAGTGGTGCGGCAGGATGTCCTTGATCACGTTGAACCAGTAGACGGATAAAGCGGTGAGGATTTTGCCTTTGTCGGGAATCAAAGTCGGCAGAATCACATCGAAGGCTGAGATACGATCGCTCGCGACCAGCAGGAGATTGTCTCCGAGATCGTAAATGTCGCGGACTTTGCCACGATTGAACAACGTCAAGCCAGAAAGTGTGTCTTCAGCCATAGCCAACCTTTGCTAATATAAAATCTGAATCGGCATTCCATCCAGACGCCAGAAATGATTCTCGTCTGGAATCGAGCGGACTAGAGCAGTTCTTTGAACTCGGCTTCGTTGAAGCCCGTCAGTTTCTTCTTACCTTTGATAATCACCGGGCGCTTGAGCAGATTCGAATCCTTGAGCATGAGCTTGATCGCCTCGTCTTTCGATGGCGGCTTTTGCTTCATGTTTTTTTCTCTGTAGAGCGGCGTCCGAGTATTGAGAAAGCGCTCGATCGGCTCGTCGCCGATGATGTCCCTGCAGCTCTTTCTCAGTGAACGGGTTTTTGCCGTACTCTCTTTCCTCGAAGTCGACTTTTTTGGCTTGCAAGAAACTTCTTGCTTTACGACAAGTGGTTCACGTCGCTTTGTAGATGAATTTGATTTTGTCGGCCATTGCTGCGTTCTCCTATTTGAAGAATTTCGCGACGCGCTCGAACGCGGCCGCCTCGACTTCATTGCGCACCGGCCATTCGTCCTTCATTTTCAGGGGTATCGTCGCGTCGATGATCGCTACGGCATCGCCCAGCCAGCCGCGGAAACTTTGAACTTCGCGGATGATCTCGATGTCCTTGTCCCAATGAACCCGCGTGGCCACAGCCCACATCACTTCGCGCTCGTTAAATACGTCGATGTCGTCGTCGACGATGACCGCTAATTTCAAGTTCGGCATCTCGACAAAGGCTTGCATGCCGGCCTTGTTGGGCTCGTTTTCGAATTCTTTCTTGATCGAAATGTAGCAAATGCAGCGGCCGCACCCGAAGCCGCGAGATGGATTCCCTTGATGCCGGGAACATTTTTTTTGATGACGTTATACGTGCTGCCTTCTTTGGGAATGCTGCCGAGATTCCAGTGGTCCATGTGGCCGGGCCAGAAGTCTTCGACGATGCCGCCGCGCCGGTGCGTGATCGCGGTCACTTCGATGACCGGCACGTCCATTTTCGGCTGGGCATAACCGAGGATTTCACCGAAGGGATTCTGCGATTGGCGCACTCCGGGAAGAATTTCACCTTCGATGATCACCTCGGCGTCGGCCGGCACCATGAATTTATCGCCCCAAGTCGTCGACGGCGTAACCCGCAGCGGTTCCTTCAAGAACGCCGACGCTGTCATATAGTCGTTGTTGCCCATGGCGGTCATAGCGCAGGAAGACAAGTAAAACGCCGGATGGTGGCCCAGGATGACGATCACCGGGGCGCGCAGATTCTTCTCCTCATATTCGCAAGCCATCGCTTCCAAATGGTGATGCTTGTGCGCCGAAAAGCTCATGTGTTTCGGATCATGAAACTTATTTTTGGTGAATGTGATGTCGTAGAAATCGCCGTTGAGTCCTTTCATGGCGCAGGTCATCGTGTGATAAGGGCCGGCGTCGCCTTTTTGATGCATCGGCATGGGGAGCACGCGAAGGTCGGCCTTGTCGCCGGTGAGGACGACTTGCTTGACCGGCGCCTTTTCGGCCGCGATGACTTCGACCTTGCCTTGTTGTTGTTCGAGTTTGGCGACTTCAAGGCTCACGTCCATGGGCGATTTGATATCGCCCATATCGAGGGAATCGGCCACATACTGGCGTGTGACCCAGGGATTGTAAAACATCGGAAATTCGGATTTTTGCCCATTTAGCGCCGGCACGTTCTCGAATAGGACCATTTTCGGTTCGTTGCGCACGTCGAGGTGTTTCAGATAGGCGACCGTTTCGTAATTGTTGGCGTCGACGAAGTTTTTCTCGCGGATAACGGAGCCTTCTCTCTTCGCCCCTTCTTGGGCAATAAAACTAGGTAAATCTTTGGCCATTGAATTCTCCTGTGATCGATTTCTCGCTTAGAATATCTCTCTTAATTAGTCGAATCATTCCGCGAGTTCAAGGAGCTAGGCTTTTATCAGTTCCTTCAGCGCGCGCAGTTTGTGGCTCCAACCGCTGTGACAGAGCAAATTGAGCAAGTGGCGAATCTGTACGGATTTTTTCCTCGTCGCCGGATACCACGGGAACTCTTCCTTGAGCCCAAAGCGATCGATCACGATGGTTTTTTGCTGGCAAAACTTGCGTATTCCGGCAGCGCCGTGGCGATAACCAAAACCGCTGTCTTTACGAGCGCCCATGGGCGCGTCGGTGACGATAAAGCTGACCAGGCTATCGTTAATCGAGACCGAGCCATTGTTCATTTCTTCGGCGAGCCGTTGCGCCAGCGCTTTGTCGCCGGCAAAAACGCACCCGCTCAGACCGTAGCGGGAGTCATTCGCCATGCGGAGGGCGTCATCGGCATCCTTGACCTTAACAATAGGAATGATCGGTCCGAAGGTTTCTTCGGTCAGGAGTTTCATGGAATGGTCGGCGTCGACCACAACCGTGGGCTCATAATAATATCCAGGTAGATTGGGATTGCGCCGTCCGCCGGTCAACGCCTTTGCGCCTTTGGCCAAAGCTTCGTCAACCTGGGTTTCAATCTCTTTGAGTTGCGCTTCGGACGTCAAGCAGCCGACCTCGACTTCGTTTTCGCTAGGACCCTGGCGGATAGCTTGTACACGCGCGACGATCTTATCGACAAATTGCGCATAGACCGGTGCCTCGACATAGACGCGCTCGATGGACGTGCAGGTTTGGCCGCAGTTCATCAACGCGCCCCAAACGCAGGCGCCGGCGGCACGATCGAGATCGGCGTCTTTGAGAACGATCATCGGATCTTTGCCACCGAGCTCCAGAGAAACCGGCAGCAAACGGTCCGCTGCGCGGCGCATCACCTTCTTGCCGGTCTCAACGCTGCCGGTGAAGGCGATCATATCGGCGCAATCGATGAGCGCCTCGCCGGCGGCACCGTAACCGGCAACGACTTGCAAAAGATTTTCCGGAAAGCCGGATTTTGCGGCGATCTCGGCGCCGAAGAGCGCCGACAGCGGCGTCAGTTCCGAAGGCTTTATGACCACCGCGTTGCCGGCCATGAGCGCGGGAATCGCCTCGCCGAGCGTCAAGGTCAACGGGAAATTCCACGGGCTGATGATGCCGATCACGCCGTGCGGTTGATAGGCGGAAATAACTTTTTTTGCTTTAAGTAAAGGAAAGCTCGGCCGGATTTTTTCAGGCCGAAGATAAACTGAACTTTTTTTCGCCCACATGCCGATTGCGTCGCACAGATAAAAAAGCTCATTGCCATAGACTTCGGCACGTGGCCGGCCGGTTTCCGAGGTCAAGATATCGGCGAGCTTTTCGCCTTCGTCGAGCAACAGGTCTCTTAGCCGGTATAGGATTTGGGCGCGTTGCGCGAGGCTGGTCTGTCGCCAAATCGCCTGGGCTACGCGCCCGCGCTCCACGGCGGCAACGACATCCGCAGGCTGCGCGACCGCCAATTCGCCGACGACTTGGAGGGTTGCCGGATTACGAACGATGATTTTATCAGTGCTCACGTTTCTATCCGATCAATCAATATCGCAGCCAATTCAAGTTGCCGGCCTCACATCATGGTTTGACCGCCGCAAATGTTGATCGCTTGCCCGGTAATACCGCGCAGCCGCATCCGAAGCAATGTAGGCAAACGAGCTCGGCGACTTCGTCGGCTTCGAGAAATCGTCTTATTGGCACGGCCGCGATCGCTTGCGCTTTGAACTCTTCCGGCGTGATACCTTGGAGCGCCGCGGTTTCTTTGATGCCGAGGGCCGCCATCTCGGTGTCGACCCAACCCGGGCAAACGGTATTCACGGTAATTCCCCGGCTCACCACTTCTAAAGCAAGGGCGCGCGTAAAGCCGATTACACCGTGTTTGGTGGTGCAATAAGCCGTGTAACCGGGGACGCCGAATTTTCCCAGCACCGATGAAATATTGATCACCCGTCCACCGGCTTGATTGGGCATATGGCGCAGCACGGCTTTGGTGATGAGGTATAGGCCGTTGAGGTTCGTGTTGACGATGTCGAACCACTGGCCATCGTCAGGATCATCGATCATGCTGAGCCCCGATATGCCGGCGTTATTCACCAGGATATGCGGCGGGCCCCACTGAGACAGGAGCGCTTCGATACCCCGCTCAATGTCCGATTTTTTTGTTACATCGAGCCGCAGCGCCAGCACCGCAAGACCGCGGCTTTGCAGCTCTTGGGCGGCGCCTTCGACATGAGCCGAAGTCCGCGAAGCGATGGCCACTTTCGCACCTTTTTGCGCCAATGCGGCTGCTATCGCTTTGCCGATGCCGGTCCCGCCGCCTGTAACTAAAGCGATTTTGCCTGTGACTGATGCCATTCATTTACTCCGGAAGACATCACAAGTATCTACTTCTAAAGATAAATTCAAGTTTTTTGCCAACGTCGAAATAAGCGTTGGTTGGATCGTATGAAATCCAGGCGTAAGCTGGTCCTCTTATTGCTCGCCTAAGCCTGCCAATTCGATAATAATCTTTACAGCTTCTGCGCTGTTATAATAAAATTCTTTCATAAAAAGTCAGGAGTCGAGGGCTTATGGATATTACCCAGCTTTTGGTCTTTGGGGTGGATCAAGGTGCAAGCGACTGCCATTTGAGCGCGGGGGAACCGCCGTTGATTCGTATCGACGGCGATCTCAAGAAACTCGACCATCCGGCACTGTCGAAAGAGGACGTGCACGCGTTGATTTACGACATCATGAACGATGCCCAAAGAAAAGCCTTCGAAGAAACTCATGAATGTGATTTCTCATTCGAGTTGGGCCAAGTGGCGCGTTTTCGCGTCAATGTATTTCTACAAAGAAAGGGCGAGGGCGCCGTGTTTCGAACCATTCCGACTAAAATCTTGACTCTCGAAGAGCTCGGCATGCCGCCGATTCTGAAACAAATGTGCGAAAAGGAGAAGGGCTTGATTCTAGTCACGGGCCCCACCGGTTCCGGCAAATCGACAACCTTGGCGGCCATGATCGATTATCTCAACAACACCTTCGAGGGCCACATTTTAACGGTCGAGGATCCGATCGAGTTCGTACACCAGTCGAAAAAATGCCTGGTCAACCAGCGCGAGTTGGGGCCGCACACTCACTCTTTCGCCAACGCGTTGCGGGCCGCTTTGCGTGAAGACCCCGATATCATTCTGGTCGGCGAAATGCGCGACTTGGAAACCATCCAACTCGCTTTGACTGCCGCGGAAACCGGTCATATCGTCTTCGGCACGTTGCATACTTCGAGCGCGCCCAAGACCGTCGATCGTATCATCGACGTTTTTCCGCCCACTCAACAGTCGCAGATTCGCGCCCAATTCGCCGAATCCATCGAAGCCGTGCTGACGCAAACCTTGCTCAAAAAGAAAGCGGGAGGAAGAGCGGCGGCGCTGGAGATCCTGACCGGCACCACCGCGGTTCGGAATCTTATCCGCGAAGGCAAGATCCATCAGATTCCCGGCACCATGCAAGTGAGTCAGAAAGACGGCATGCAGACCATGGACATGGCCCTGACCAACCTGGTTTCGCGCGGCGTGGTGACACGCGAGGAAGCGCAATCGAAAAGCATGACGGCCAATCTCTTCGGCGCGGCGCCGACGGCCGCCGCCGGCGGGCGCATCTGAGCGAACGAGAAAAAGAAAGATTTTCTTGGAGACAACGGTGAACATCGAAGACTTCTTTCGCAAGATGGTTGAAATAGAGGCGTCGGATCTCTATCTCACGGTCGCCAAGCCACCCATGTATCGCACCGAGGGGAAGATCGAAGTGGGCGGCGATCATCCCTTTACGCCGGAGGAGCTTAGGGATATCGCCCAGGCGATCATGAATGACAAGCAAAAGCAGGAATTCACCGAAACGATGGAAATGAACATGGCGATGTCCCTGCCCGGAGTTTCGCGTTTCCGCGTAAATATATTTCAGCAGCGCGGCTCGGTAGGCATGGTGATACGGCGCATCAAGGCCGACGTCTTATCGGTGGAGCAAATGGGCCTGCCGGCGATCCTTGGCGATATCGTCATGACCAAGCGCGGCTTGGTTTTGGTGGTCGGTGCTACGGGCTCGGGCAAATCGACGTCGTTGGCCGCAATGATCGATCATCGAAACACCCACGAAGCCGGCCACATCATCACCATCGAAGATCCGATCGAATTCGTGCACCGGCACAAGCGCTCCATTATCACGCAGCGCGAAGTGGGATTCGACACGCATTCGTTTCAGGCGGCGCTTAAAAATACCTTGCGCCAAGCGCCGGACGTGATCTTGATCGGCGAGATCCGCGACACGGAAACCATGGAGGCGGCGATCACATTCGCGGAAACGGGACATCTCTGTCTCGGTACTCTGCACTCCAACAACGCCAACCAAGCGATCGAGCGGATCATGAATTTTTTCCCCTCCGAGCGCCATGCACAGATCTATTTGCAGCTTTCTCTGAATTTGCGTTCGATTGTTTCCCAGCGGCTGATTCCATCCGTGGAGGGAAAGCGCGTAGCGGCGCTGGAAATTTTGATGGATACGCCGCGGATCAAAGATCTGATCAAAAAAGGCGAAGTGGACACGTTGAAACAAGCGATGGAGCAGGGAATCCAGGAAGGATGCCAAACCTTCGATCAGGCGCTTTTTGCGCTTTACCGCGATGGGATTATCAACTTGGACCAAGCGTTGATCAATGCCGATAGCGCAAATAATCTGAGGCTAAAAATCAAGCTTGCGGGGCTCAAGGTCGATCAAGAACCGGTGCCAGACCAAGCACCGGGACTGGAAAACAACGGGCCCGAGCAGCTTCAGATGGCCGCCGGGTTCCGCTTGCGTAAGAACTAGCGCTCGCGCCAGGCTAAATTTATCGACCGATGACGTTTAGAGCGCTTGAGGAGGGATTAGGCTTAGATAAGCCCCTTAAATTTCTTGACAATTTTTCAAGTCGGGCGTAAAAAGCAGTTATACTGTTGTTCGAATATGGCAAGGAAAGGGGGCACCAGATGTCACTTGCTCAGGACGAAGTCGTGGAGACGAGGGGAGGGGTGATGAGCGGAATGATCGGTTACGCGCAACCGTTACGAGCTATTGGCCAGGCCTTGGAAACCCTAAACCTCACGAGCTTTGAGATCGAGCCGGTGGGCGAGGACTTTTACGTCAAGGGGATTTTGGCCGCGGCTCACCCGGAATTATCGGAAGATCGCTTATCGCTGGAAAAACTAAACGCAGTCTGGGGTAAACTCCCCGAGACTGAACGCGCAAACCCCGATTTAGACGAGACCAAGGTGGCGCCGGTTCTCACGCCGATTGAATTACAGTACACGAGGAAAGATGTCGATCGACTTGAGCAGGAGGGCCAAGCAAAGAGGTCGGATCCGCATCGAGTGCCGGATACTTCAAGCCTATCGCAAATTCTGCGGTGTGTCGGCGCCTATCTGAATCAGAAGGCGGCGCGTTTGGTTAAGATAGCGCGCAACGCCGAAGCAGTTTCCGTCGAATACGAAACATCTCTGGGAAGCATTCACAAGGAAACTCTCGAGGTGAGTCAAATGTATGACCTTTGGGTGCGCATGTACATGCAACGGGCGGAACGCGAGAGTCATTGAAACGGTAAGTCCCCGGCGCTGGCTTCGGAGGTTTTTTTAAGGCAAGGGGAACGGATGATTGCAGGAGTTCACTACGGACAGATTTCGAAGCGCTGCGCATCGATTGCTTCGCCCTTAAGCTCGATAGCCGGTGGGAAAAAGACAACTGAAGAATAATACAGTGTCCTTTACTCTACGATGAATGGGTGCGCATGGATAAAAACGCACCGCCGATCATGGTTCGAACTCTCGTTTGATAGCTTAACGCCGATCACCAATTTTTCACGCGATCCAGTTTTATGCCGCCCAGTTTGAATTTCTCGCAGATTCTTCGTCCGGTTGGCCAAATGTTGGAGCCGCTCCAGATCGAATCATTGTCATTGCGAGTCGATGAAGGAGGCGTTTCAGTGCGTGCGCAGAAGCGGCAGACGCCGGCGCCATCAGCCGGCGAGGTTTCGCTACGGGTAACCTGGCAACTTTTCCGGCGCAAAAAGCCAGAACCTGAAGCGCAGCCATCCTCCGGAACTTTGGAGCTCCGTTACACGCAGGATGACATCGCGCGCATGGACACCGAGGGGCAAACTAAAAGAAAAGGTGCCGGCGGTAGCCCGGAAGCCCATACGCTCTCGCAGATTCTTCGCGCGGTGGGCGCCTTCGTGGATCAGAAACAGGGCCGGCTGTTAGGCGTCACGATCGAAGGGCAGGACATTGCGATCGAATACGATTCGGCTCTCAAACGAACGCTGGTCGAAAAATTCACGGTCGCTTCACTCTATGATTACTGGGTTAAGATGTATTTGAGGCGGCGCGCCCGCGAGTAACGCGTAGGTTTCCTGCTGTTCCAGCACAATTTCCTCGCTCAAGTTTTTCGGCTCTAACCCTAGCCATCGTGGTTGCGTGGCCCCCGCGTTATTTATTTTTGCTCGAGAACAGACCGATAAGCTTCGCGATCGGATCGTAATAGCGATCAACGATTCTTTCTTTCAATGGAATGATCGCATTGTCGGTGATGTGAATGTGCTCCGGACACACTTCGGTGCAGCATTTGGTAATGTTGCAATATCCGATCCCCGCTTTTTGCTTGATCAATTCCATCCGATCGTTGGTATCGAGGGGATGCATCTCGAGCGCCGCTAAGCGCACGAAAAGGCGCGGCCCGGCGAAGGCCGGCTTGTTGTCGTCGTGATCGCGAATCACATGACAAACGTTTTGACAAAGAAAGCACTCGATGCATTTGTGAAATTCCTGGACCCGGTCGATATCTTCTTGATACATTCGGCGCGTGCCGTCGGCTTCCTTCGGTTTGGGTTTGAACGCGGGGACATCGCGCGCTTTCTTGAAATTGAACGAGACATCGGTCACTAGATCGCGGATGATCGGGAAAGTCCGCATGGGAGAGACGGTGATGGTTTCGCCGGGTTGGAAGAGGTTCATCCGAGTCATGCACATCAGCCGAG
Organism: uncultured delta proteobacterium; assembly: GCA_963755715.1. Classification (GTDB taxonomy): domain Bacteria; phylum Desulfobacterota; class Binatia; order UBA9968; family UBA9968; genus DP-20. Next base: position 24,104 of record CAVWLW010000029.1, on the reverse strand, counting down.
GCTTGCCATTTACTTCAGCGCTGCAGGAGCCGCACTTGCCGGCCTTGCAGTTCCAGCGCACTGCCAGATCGTTTGCCTGCTGCGCCTGGATCGCGTGAATTACGTCCAACACCACCATCCCTTCGCCGACGGCGATGCGATAGTCTCGAAACTCGCCGCCCTCGGCATCGCCACGCCACACCCGCATATGGACTTGTTGATCGGCCATTACTGTTTCTCCTCGAGCAGTGCTTTTAATTCGTCCGGCATTTCAGGCAGCGGCTCTTGCGCGAGAGCCAGTTCACCGTTCTTCATCCGCACGATCACGTTGACCTTGGCAAACTTGGGGTCCGTATTGGGAAAGTCGTCGCGAGTATGGCCGCCGCGGCTTTCTTTTCTTTCGATCGCGGCCAGGGTCGCCGCTTCGGCGAATGTCAGCAGCGAATGCAGATCCAAGGCGAGATGCCAGCCGGGATTGTAATGCCGGTTGCCTTCGACTTTGACCTTGTGGGTGCGCTGTTTCAGCTTATCGATTATCTCGAGCGCCTGTTTCAATTCGGACTCGGCGCGAATGATGCCCACCAGATTTTGCATGGTTTCCTGCAGATCGGCGTGAATCGTGTAAGGATTTTCGTTTCCCTTGCTTTCAAAGGGCGCAAGCATGGTGTTGGCGTACGCTTCGGCCTGAGTGTTATTCACGTTTAAAGAGCCGGAAAACGATTTTACATATTCAGCTGCATAAAGACCGGCGCGCCGGCCGAATACCAAAAGATCCGACAGCGAGTTGCCGCCGAGCCGGTTGGCTCCGTGAAGTCCGGCGGCGACCTCGCCGGCGGCGAAAAGTCCGGGAACGGTCGTCGCCGTCGTGTCGGCATTCACGCGTACGCCGCCCATCGAATAGTGGCAGGTCGGTCCCACTTCCATCGCTTCTTTGGTGATGTCGACATCCGCCAGTTCTTTAAACTGGTGGTACATCGACGGAAGGCGCTTTTGGATATAGTCGGCGGGGCGGCGCGATGCGATGTCGAGGAAAACCCCGCCGTGGGGCGTACCGCGGCCGGCCTTTACTTCCGAGTTGATCGCCCGCGCGACTTCGTCGCGCGGCAGTAAATCGGGTGTTCGACGATTATTTCTTTTGTCCTCGTACCACGCGTCCGCTTCTTTTTCGGTCTCGGCCGTCTCTGCTCTGAAGAACTCAGGAATGTAGTTGAACATGAAGCGCTTGCCTTCGGTGTTCTTCAACGTCCCGCCGTCGCCGCGCACGCCTTCGGTCACCAGAATGCCGCGCACGCTGGGCGGCCACACCATGCCCGTTGGATGAAACTGCATGAACTCCATGTCCATCAGATCAGCGCCTACATCCGCGGCCATGGTGACGCCGTCGCCGGTGTACTCCCAGGAGTTCGACGTGACTTTCCATGCTTTACCGCCGCCGCCGGTGGCGAGCACGACGGCTTTGCATTTGAACATGATAAATTTGCCGCTCTCGCGCCAGTAGCCGAAGGCGCCGGCAATCCGTCCGCTGTCGGTCAGCAGGCGCTGCAGGTTGCACTCCATGTAAACATCAATGCCTTTATGAACGGCGTGTTGTTGCAGCGTGCGGATCATTTCCAGGCCGGTGCGGTCGCCGACGTGGGCGAGCCGGGCGTAGCGGTGACCGCCGAAGTCGCGCTGCAAGATCAAACCCTCTTTCGTCCGGTCGAAAAGGGCGCCCCATTCTTCGAGCTCAAGGACGCGATCGGGCGATTCCTGGGCGTGGATCTGCGCCATGCGCCAGTTGTTGAGTAATTTTCCGCCGCGCATGGTGTCGCGGAAGTGCACTTTCCAATTGTCTTCGGGATAGACGTTGCCCATCGCGGCCGCGATGCCGCCTTCCGCCATTACCGTATGGGCTTTGCCGAGCAGCGATTTACAAACGAGCGCGGTCTTGACGCCTTGGGCGGATGACTCGACCGCGGCGCGCAGGCCAGCGCCGCCAGCGCCGATGACAACGACGTCGTATTCGTGGGTTTCGTACTTTGCTTCAGCCATCAGAAAAACCTCAGATCGGAGATCGCGCCCATAGAAAGCAAGCGAACGTAAAGATCGGCAAGCGCGACCCAGATCAAGCTCACCCATGCGTATTGCATATGTTTTTCATTGAGTTGGCTTATGAAAGTCCAGGTTTTGAACTTGCTCGGCGCGCTGTGGAAGGAATTCAAATAACCGCCGCAAATATGCCGGCAGGAGTTGCAAGAAAGACTAAACAACGACAGCAATGCGGCGTTCACGCAAAGCACGATCGTGCCCAGGCCCAAACCGAAACCGTCGGGAAATTTGAAGGCGAGTATGGCGTCCCACCATAGAAAAGCGAGAATGACTAGCGATAGGTAAAAAAAATAGCGATGCAGGTTTTGCAATAGGAATGGAAAACGCGTCTCGCCGCTATAGGTCTTTGACGCATCACGCACGGCGCAGGCGGGCGGCGATCGAAAGAATGAGCGGTAATAGGCTTTGCGATAATAATAGCAAGTGGCGCGAAAACCGCCGGGGATCCACAAGATCAAGAAAGCCGGAGAAAGATTCCACCAGGAACCGATCAGCGGCAAGCTAACGTGTGTGCAATTCGCCGAGATGCAGGGCGAGTAGAATGGCGAAAGATACGGTTCCACGAAATAGTGTGCATTCTGCAGAGCGGCCCACGTCGCATAGACGGCGAATCCGCCCAGAACCACGACGACGAGCAACGGCTCAACCCACCAGTTGTCCTTTCGCAAAGTGCGAAATTGATCCAGGGTCAATGTTTTGTCTGCCACGAGGGTTTGTCCTTTAGCTATAAATTTTGCTTGTTCCAGTTTCAGCTAATATGGATAGAAGTTCTGTGTCAAGTTATGAACGATTCCGCATGATTGACGCGCCCTCCCGACACACAAGCGCGGTTTCTCCGTAACCCGATTACGGCGAAACCGCGATTTTATTGAAAGAAAATTAAAATGGGAGTCGACGAGTTCGGAAAGTCGATCTACTTTGCCGCCGCGCCAACCTCTTTCGCCTGCCCGCTTTCTTCAAGCTTCAAGTAAGTGTCGACGATCTGCGGAACGTCGGTTTTCGTCACCTTCATGTACCAAAGCCCCTCGGGCCAAATCATCATGTTGGGGCCAAATGCGCAGAGGTCGAGGCAACCGCTTCTAACCACGCGAACTTTGCCTTTGAGATTGCGTTCCTTGCAGACTTTTCTAAGCTCTTCGACAACTTCTTCCGATCCGCTGTAGCCGCACGACGGGCTTTCACCGTTGCGATTGTTGATGCAGACGTGAATTTGGCGGATATAAGGCTGTGGGCGTTGAATCACGGATTCTCCCTTTGGGTAATTAAGTCAAAAAATTTATAACAGAAAAAAAAAGGTTTGCACGCGGCCGGCTGGTGTGCGCGGGCGGACATTTTGATCGACAAGAAGCGGTGGGGGAGCAATCTCTTGACGGTCGAGGATCTTCAGTGAATTGCGCTGGGGCGGTCGCAGACTCAATCGTCCGGCAATGGCGTAGGTGACGTTCATAGAAGGTTGACAGTGTCAGAGGAAACTCGCTGTTTGTGCGCCTCCGCTTGAAGCTTGTCCGATAGATTCTTTGAGATTGGATAGTAGGTTGCCTCCGGTTCGAGTACCACGTCGAACTTCACTTTCCGCGTCTTTCCCCAGACGTCGCTCAAGTCGTGCTGGTTCCAGTACTCGCCGATTTCCGCATTGGACCGAGCTGACTGAGGCACGGGTTCCTTTTTTCATCAGCCTTGTGCTAACAGAAAAGAGCATGAGCAATGTTCAACAGCTCAACCAAACGATAATCGCTTGCCGCAAGTGTCCCCGTTTGGTGCGCTGGCGTGAGGCCTCGGCAAAAAATCCGCCGCGTCGCTATATTGGCCAGGCTTATTGGGCCAAACCGCTGCCCGGATTCGGTGATCCAGCCGCACGCTTGTTGATCGTCGGTCTCGCGCCGGCGGCACACGGTGGCAACCGCACGGGGCGGATGTTTACTGGGGATCGGAGCGGCGATTGGCTTTATGGCGCGCTTCACGCCGCCGGCTTCGCCAACCAGACCAACTCGGACCATCGGGACGACGGGCTTCGGCTTGACGACTGCTACATCACGGCGGCGGTGCATTGCGCGCCGCCGGACAACAAGCCGGCGCTGAGCGAATTCAAACGCTGCCGGCCCTATTTGGTCCAAGAGCTAAAACTCTTCGGCGATATTAAAGTCGTGATCGTGCTCGGCAAGATCGCTTTCGATGCGTTTCTGACCGCCTATCAGGAAAAAGGCGGCGCGCTTCCTAAGCCGCGGCCGAAATTCGGTCACGGTGTCGCGGTCGATCTCGCAGGCGGGCCGCGGTTAATCTGCTCGTATCACCCGAGCCAGCAGAACACGTTTACCGGCAAGCTCACCCGGCCGATGTTCCAGGATATTTTTGATCAGGCAAAAGCCGCGCTTAGCGAATAGATCTGCGGTTAGACCCAATCGCAATGGAAAGCGGGATTGTCTACGCGCTGTGCGCCGGTCTTTTTTGGGGAACCAGTCCGGTGCTGGTGAAACGCGGACTCGCCGGTGCCGACGTGAGCGCGGCGACACTCTACCAACAGGCAACGATTCTTCTGACACTACTCGTCTCAGCGCTGCTCGAAGGCGATTTATTCGCCGGTAAGATCCCTTCTGCCGCAGTTCTTATCTTTGCTGGCACCGGCGTTGTCGGCGCCTATCTCGGCCGCACGCTGTTCGTCAGAAGCGTCGATCAGATCGGCGCCTCGCGGGCGCAATCGCTTAACAATTCCTCACCGTTGATCACCGTGCTGTTGGCGGCGGCCGTGCTCGGCGAGCCCCTGTCTTTTGCTGTCATTGATCGGCGTGATGTTTATTATCTCCGGCGTGTTTTTCGTGACTCAATCCGAGTCGGCGCCGGGCGGCAAGGCCGGCGCGCGCCGGCTCACTCTGGCCGCCGTTCTGGCGACGCTTTGCTACGGCGTGGTGCCGGTGCTTAAAAAATTCGGCACGGATCACGGCGGCCCGCCGGTGCTTGGCGCGCTCGTCATGCATGCAACGGGCTTGGCGCTCCTGATGACACTGGGCAATTGGCTCAAGATCGAACGGAAGTGGCAAAAAATTCCGCTCAGCAGCCTGTGCTGCTTCGTCGCCGCGGGGTTCCTTTACGCCATCGGTTCGATCTTTACTTTGAAAGCGTTGGTGCACGCGCCGGCCTCGGTGGTGGCGCCGATCTGGAGCGCGCAGCCGATCGTCAGTTTTTTCCTGGCGAAGACCACGCTTAAAGGCATTGAAGAAGTCACCTTCAGGGACGGCGCTGCTGCGGCGCTAGTCGTCGTCGGCGTTTTGGTGTTACGGTGGGGATGAAAGAATCGTTCGAGGGTTCAAGGTTCAAACGTTCAATAGGGAACTTGCGGAGATTACGATGAGCGTGAAAGAGGGCAGAGATCATTTCGAGATCGCAGCGGAATTAAGAAAGCGAGTCGAAGGCGATATTCGCTTCGACCGTTACTCGCGCCTGCTTTACTCGACGGATGCGTCGATTTATCAGATCGAACCCATCGGCGTGGTCGTGCCGCGCCACAGGGGCGACGTGCAAGCCGTGATCGAACTCGCCAACCGATTGAACATCTCCATTCTGCCGCGCGGCGGCGGCACGTCGCTCGCCGGTCAGGCGGTGGGCCACTCCATCGTGCTGGATTTTTCCAAATACATGCAGAACGTGTTGGAAGTGAATAAAGAAGAGCTCTGGTGCCGCGTGCAGCCGGGTTTGGTTCAAGACGAGCTGAACGCGCACGTCCGTGCGCTGGGGTTGCAGTTCGGCCCCGACACTTCGACTTCGAACCGCGCCACCATCGGCGGCATGATCGGCAATAATTCCGCCGGTGCTCATTCACTGACCTACGGCAAGACGCTGGATCACGTGATCGAACTGACGGTCTTGCTAGCCGACGGCAGCGAAGTTGTCTTGAAGGATTTATCCCCGGAGACTGTGGAAAGTAAGAGCCGGGCCGACACGATCGAAGGCAGAGCCTACCGCGAAGTATTTCGTCTGGCGCAGCAGTACAAGAGCGAAATCCTCGCGCGTTATCCAAAAATCATGCGGCGTGTGTCGGGTTATAACTTAGACGAATTCGTCAAGGCGCAGCCATTCAATTTATCGCGCATGATTGTCGGCTCGGAGGGCACCTTGGCGACGATCGTCGAAGCCAAGATGCGACTGGTGCCCAAACCCAAGTGGACGGCGATGGACGTGATTCACTTCAACGACGATATCGCAGCGCTGGAGTGCGCGCAGGTTATTTTGCAAACCCGACCTTACGCGATGGAGTCCACCGACAAGATGGTTTTGAATCTTGCCCGCGGCAACATCGAGCAATCGCGCAAGTTGGGATTCGTGCAAGGTAACCCGGATTCGCTTTTGATGGTCGAATACGCCGGCGAAACCGAAGCCGAAGTCAAAGATCAGGTTTACCAGCTCGAAGAATTGCGCAAGCGCGAGAAGATCGGCTATGCCTCGACGCAGGCATTCAAACCGGAAGAAGTAAAAGCGATCTGGGGTGTGCGCAAGGCCGGGCTCGGTTTGCTGCTCGGCATCAAGGGCGACAAGAAGCCGATCGCCTTCGTCGAAGACACGGCGGTGGCGCCGGCCAAACTGCCGGAGTTTATCAAGCGCTTCCGCGAAGTCGTTTCACGTCACGAGACGATCGCCGGTTACTACGGCCATTGTTCCGTGGGTTGCATGCACATCCGTCCACTGATCAATCTCAAGGAAGAGAGCGAGCGCGACAAGATGGTTTCCATCGCCAACGCGATCTCCGATCTCGTGCTCGAATTCAACGGCGCCATGTCGGGCGAGCACGGTGACGGCCTAGCGCGGAGCCACTTCAACGCCAAGCTTTTCGGCCCGGCGCTCTACGATGCATTCCGCCAGGTCAAGCGCGCCTTTGATCCGAAAAATCTTATGAACCCGGGCAAGATCGTCGACGCGCCGGCAATGACGGAGTCGCTCAAGATCAGCCCGCAGTACAAACCGTGGGAACCGCGCACGACCCTCGACTTCGCCGCGCAGGGCGGTTTCGCGCGCGCGGTGGAAATGTGCAGCGGCATGGGCGAGTGCCGCAAAAAGCTCGATGGCACCATGTGCCCGTCGTATATGGGCACCCTCGACGAAGAGCACTCCACGCGCGGGCGCGCCAACGCGCTCAGAAACGCGATCGCCGGAAGAGTGCCGCAGGAAGAATTCACCGGCAAGCGGCTGTACGAGGTGATGGATCTTTGCCTCGAATGCAAAGCCTGCAAGGCGGAGTGTCCGTCCAACGTCGATATGGCGAAGCTTAAATATGAATTTCTTGATCACTACCATCGCGCCAACGGCTTGCCACTGCGCAACAGGATCTTCGGCAGAATCGAAACGCTGAATCGCATCGGCTCGACACTGGCGCCGGTTTCGAATTGGCTTGCCAACTCCGGAATAAACCGTTGGCTCATGGAAGTTTTTGCCGGAATTGATCGGCGAAGACCGTTGCCGCAATTCGCCGGCGAAACTTTCGAAGATTGGTTTAGGAAGCACAAAACGGAAGGTGACGGTTCGAAAGGCGAGGTCGTGTTGTTTCATGACACCTTTAATAATTTCAACACGCCGAATGTAGCCGTTGCCGCGACCCGTTTCCTCGAAGGTTCGGGTTATCGAGTTTTGCTCGTCGACAAAAAGTGCTGCGGTCGGCCGATGATTTCGAAAGGCATGCTCAGCCAGGCCAAAGAAAATGCCGCGTGGAATGTCGATAAGCTCGCGCCCTATGCTGAGAAGGGGACGCCGATCGTCGGACTGGAGCCGTCGTGCTTGCTCACATTGCGCGATGAGTATCCCGAGTTCATTCGGACAGATGCCGCGAAGAAAGTTGCGGACGCCAGTTTCCTGCTGGAAGAGTTCGTCGCGCGCGAACAGAAAGCGGGAAGGATCGCACTGAAGCCAAATGCCGGTGGCAAGAAAGTCATGCTGCATGGCCATTGCCACCAGAAAGCTTTGGTCGGCACGCGCGCCCACGATCGCGATGCTCAAGGCTGCCGGTTACGAAGTGAGCGAGGTCGACTCAGGCTGTTGCGGCATGGCCGGCTCCTTCGGATTCGAAAAAGAACACTACGACCTGTCGCTGAAAATCGGCAACCGCCGACTCGCGCCGGCCGTCAAAGCGGTCGGCGGCGAAGTCGACATCGTCGCCCCGGGGATTTCGTGCAGACAGCAAATCGAGCACTTGGCTGGACGAAAGGCGAAACATCCGGCGGAATTGTTAGTCGAAGTCCTAAGTAATGAGTCCTGAGTGCTGGGTGAGGAAAAACCTAAATTCGCCTTACTTTGTTTTGTCTCTGTTTTGCTATTGAGACTCTCAGTCCACCGATAATTCGGCCGACCTCCTCAGATTGAGTTCTGAGTTCTTGAAATGTTTGAGCATCGATGTAACCGACGTCAAGCGCTACGTAAAGTTGCGAGCGGAGCTCTGCGCAAGAAGCCTTTGCGGTCGATAAAAATTGATGAAATTCACCCAGTCCGCCCCTTTCAAAACCTTCCGCGATATTGGACATGATCGAAACAGCGGCTGATTGAATTTGGCCAGACAGACGAAAATCTTTTGCAAACTCGCCTTGGCGACTGATCTGATATATCTTACAGGTCAACTCACGGGCTTTTTGCCACGCTATCAGATCTTCAAACCTGGCAACTTTGTTTCCCATTCTGAATACTCAGCACTCAAGACTCATTACTCAGGACTATTAAAATCCGCCCCACGGCTGGATGCCGGGATTGGATTCGGTCGACAGAGATTTACCCGCGAACAGCGCCTTCGGGATGTAGGGCTGTTGGCCGGGCGCTTCTTGCATGCGATCGAAAACGCTTTGATGGATTCTTTGTCCGGCGCGGATAGCGCGCGGTTCGTGCTTGAGGTGGAGCGACTCGGCGATGCCGCCGATCAGGCCCATACTGTCGTAGAATTCTTTGTAGGAATCGCGTTGAAGGCCGCGCGGATCTTTGAGATCGAAACCGGGGATGCCACGCGCGTCGAGGGGGAGTCCGGCGTCGCGCGCAGACTGGAGCATCCAGAAAAGAGCGATGTTGGAGAGATTAGCATCGGCGTAACCGCCGCCGATGTTGGTGTGACAGCCGCTGAACCAAACTTCTTCGACCTGAGTCGCTGCCGTCGCAGGCGCGTCCCAAAACGAGGGCTCAAAACGTTGCCGTTCTTCGTCGAGCGCTAGGGCATGGGCGACGCGTTTGACGTTGCCGGGATTGATCCGATGAAAGTTGCCGAGGGTCCGGCCGAAGGCCAGCGCGCCCACGGTGTCCCAGACGCCAATAAAATCGATCATCGTATCGATGGTGCCGTAGCGGGCCTTATCGACGAGTTTACCGTCCATGTAGGCGTCGTAGATTTCCAATAGCTCCTCTTCCTTCAAAGCGCGCGGTTGTTTCGGCATACCGGCGAGATCGATGAATCCGGCGAGACTTCGGATCGCGAAGGCGCCGCGGCTGAAGCCGAAACCGTAAATGCGATCGCCCTGGTGGTAGCGTTCCGCGAGGCAACGATAGGCGTCGCGAATGCGTTCCGAGGTGCCGGTGCCCGTTGCACCCTCGAGAATATGGGTTTCCACCGTACCGGTCGTGCCAATGCCGGCCAGATAAATCACTTCACCTTCGACACCAGTGAAAAGAATTTTCGGTTTTATCGGCGCGATGGAGCCGTAATAAAAATCTGTGGCTAATGGCGTGTTTGCGAGCGCTTCCCACGTGCGCACGACGTTAGACGGGGCAGCTGTTTCTGTGGCTGTGACCGGGTCCCGGTCTTTTTGTCCGGGCTGGTTCCACGTTCCATCGATGCAAACAATCCAGGTTTTCGCCATAAAATTCTCCCGTCTGTAGCGCGTCAAGAAAACGGGTTAGAGGCGCTAAGTTTTCTGGAGAATTTTAGCACAAGAGAAACGAGCCGTGGAGAAAAATGCCAGACCAAACCAACTTTGAAATGCCCGGAAGCTTCAAGCGTGGCTGCGGACTTCAGCGAATGAATCTTTGAGATGAAATAAGATTTTAGGAAACGCCCGTGGCAAAAGTGTCGCACTGTTTCAAATCACCGGTTTGAATGCCGCGGCGAAACCAGCTCACGCGCTGTTGCGCGCTGCCGTGGGTGAATCCTTCGGGGACGACGTAGCCTTGAGCGCGCTTTTGAATCGTGTCGTCGCCGATCTGCGCGGCGGCGTTTAAGCCTTCCTCGACATCGCCCGGTTCGAGAATCTTGCGCTCGCGATTGGCGAAGCTGGCCCAGATGCCGGCGAGGCAGTCCGCCTGGAGCTCGAGTCGCACGGAGAGGGCATTGGCTTCACGCTCGCGGGCGCGGCTTTGACGCGCCTGGACCTTACCCATGATGCCGAGCAGGTTTTGCACGTGATGGCCGACTTCGTGCGCAATCACATAGGCTTGAGCAAAATCGCCGGGGGCTTTGAAACGGTCATGGAGTTCACGAAAGAAAGCGAGGTCGATATAAACTTTCTGGTCGTTGCCGCAATAGAAGGGTCCAGCGGCGGCCTGCGCAAAACCGCAGGCCGACTGGACTTGGCCGCTGAAGAGCACGAGCTTTGGCTGTGCGTAGGTACGTCCGGCACGCTGGAAAATTTCGCCCCAAGTCTGCTCGGTGCTGCCGAGCACGCGGGCGACGAACTCGCGCCCTTCGTCGCGGGCGCCGGCCTGCTGAGATTGTCTGGTCGGCTCCGGCGCGACGTTGGTTTGTGAATTATCTTGCAGGATCACGCTTGGATCGACACCGAAAAAGAGCGCGATGAGAATAATTGCAATGCTGCCGATGCCGCCGCCGGCAACGCCCTTCGATACGCGGAAACCGCGGCGATCTTCTACGTTTTGGCTTTCTTGTTCATTATCGAGGCGCATCGGTCACCTCCGTCGGATCATTTATATTCGGTGCTTCTCACATTATCGAGGGCCACAAAAAAAACAACCCCGCCGGCGTCTCCCCGGCGGGGTTGTTTTAAAAACCTATCGGCGCTTACTTCTTTTCCGCTTTCATGGCGTCGCCTTGGGTGCATCGGCCTTTTTGGCTTCGGTCCCCTTGGATTTCGCTGGGTCTGGAGCTTTGGCTTTGGTTTGTTCGACGGCCTTGGCCTTGTCGGAGGGTTTGTCGACCGTCGTCTTGCCCGAAACGGAAACCTGGGAACGGATTTGCTTCATGATACCCGGGCCGATACCGGGAACCTTTTCGAGGTCGTCGACGGATTTGAAATCGCCATTCTTCTTGCGGTAGTCGATGATTTCCTGAGCGCGCTTGTCACCGACTCCCTTGAGACTCGTGAGTTCCTCTTTCGACGCCGTGTTGATGTTGACCGCTGCGGCGGCAATACCCGCGAGCACTAAACACATAACCAACGCCAGGATTAACCTATTCATGAGTCCCTCCTCTTATTAAAAATTGATGTTTTGGCAAATAGATTGTTACACTTGCTCGACGAAAGCGCGTCTGGATCATTCATGCTATTCGTTTATCCACTGACAAGCCCGGTTGGAATGGGGTAATAGCCAAGATGGCCGGGTCATGTCAAGCACCGCGGCACTTGGGTCTGAGACGAAACGTTTGTTTCATTGTCGATCACGAGTTCGAGTTATCTAAGCGTCCACGCACTTCTCTGCTGCCATCATTACTTTCCTTCACCATTGGGGGATCGGATTATTCGCCGTCAATGCTCACCGGCTACTCGGCGGTCGAGTTGATTTGGTTATTCGCGGTGAAGCTACGGTAGCCCTCAAAAAGCACAATCCCGACCCAAGCGCTGGCGCTGAAAATGATAACGTCGGTGGTCGATGGAATACGGGAGCTGAGGAAGACTTGAGCCAATTCAATCCCGGCGGCGATCGACAATGCAGAGTAGCGCCGCCTTGCGCCGGGGCGAGGAGGTGACTTTGATCGACGGAAGCGACATGACCACGAAACCCAGCGGAATCGACGCATATATTTTCTTCTGAAGATCGAATAAGGCACCTAGCGGTTCGGCTGAATAGTACGCTTTGAAGGGAAGCCATTCGATCCGAGAAAAACGCTCGGGCAGCTCTGTGAGGACTATCCAGTCAAAGGGAGAAAGTTCAAGATAGATTAGAAAGCCGAGCACGAGCGCGAACCAGACCGCTTCCGGCCGACGTTTGACCCATGACAAAGCGACCAGACTCGGAAGCAGAATAATCCCCAGGAGCGCGCCGAGCGAGGCGATCATTACATTCTCCGCATAAAATGCTCGTCCGGCAAAGAACACTTTGCCGGTCTCGATGGCGCAGACGAGCGCGCAGCACAGGAGCCAAGCGAGGCCCGCTCCGGTCCTGCGCCAAAGACGCTGTAGGTTAGTTAAAACAAGATAGCCGATGCCAGCAAAGATCGCTCCTTTCTCTATCAACAATTCGAACCAATACTGATGGAAACCCTTTTGGAACGGAACTAGTTGACTGCGTTTTATGTTTTGCCATACGGCCGAGACATCCAACGTCACGTCAAATGGGAAATACGAGTTCGCCAAAACTCCCAGAAGGAGATAACAGAGCAACAACAGGGTAGGTTGGTTGCGCAGGACGTGAACCAAGGTTGCTTTGAAAGATCCTCGAAAGCTTCGGACCAGGACGAGACCCCAAATCGCGCCGATGAAAGCTCCCAGCCCGTTACATAAGGCATCCAGTAGAGACGAGATTCTCCCTGGCGAGAGTGTCTGGCCGGACTCAATAACAACCCCGAATATCAATCCGTAGGCAGCCGTAACTAAGGTCGGCAGAAGCGGCCGTTTGCCTTGGACCCTGGCCGACCATAGCCACATCCGCAGGATGCCGAACGGTATGAATAGCAAAATGTTGCTGACTACGTCGGACAACGATGCGTGCGCAATGCGCTCGTGAAGCGAGTCCGTCAAAAATAACGACCAGCGCCAGCGCACGAAGTTTGGATCGAAGTTGAAATGAAAGGGAATAAAAGAGCCGTAAAGAATAAACAAACAGTATGCCAGCAGGAGGCCTTGCGCCGCTCTCTTTTCATCCGAATTGTTCATTGCTGGCATCAAGGTTCTCGCATGGGGTCGGTCGAGAATACTATGGCTCCGTAGAATATCAATGCGAGCGGTTTCTAAGCGAAGAGCATCACGTGTTACAATGTGTCTGTGGAAATTATTGGAAATGCCAAGTCAGCGGTGAGGCATTGGAGCGAGCGCCACAAAGAGGCTGCGCTCTACGATGATGAGAGCGCGACTCTGCTCGATGTGGCGTCTGGAAAACGTTTGCCGCTCGCTTGGCGTGATGTAACCGCGTTCGAAGAGAAAATTCACCCGGATACGCAGGATTCCTATCTTGTGTTGCTCTTCGAGAACGGCACCCAAATCGCGCTGGTCGATCCGGGTGGCGTCGCTTTCGCGCCGTCTAAAGAGCATTCAGGGCCAGTGCAAAATCTGCCACCCGTCGTCTGTCTCAGAGATTTTTATACTCTTAAGCAGCGCGTCGATCATTATTTGCACGATCATCCTGACGATCCGCCGCCGCGCGAGTGTTTAGATTTGATCATGATCTGCATTGCGACGCTGGATGGCGCTCGGGCGGTTGGATTTGACGTGGCGGACTTGGAAGGGGAGTTGGAGAAATCGCTGACCGAGCTCGAGCGAAGGACGGGGTAATCGATCGGAGTGCTGGAGTGAAGTCGAGTTGGGATGCACGGAAACACGATAGCGTCGATCGAGCGGATGGATGGGTGTAATTAACAAGCTGCGTTGTGCGAACTGTGGGTATGAGCCCGCTTCAAGGACCGTTTTTCAATGTCCTGAATGCCGGCGCGTCCTCGAAGTCGACGTTACGATCGATCATCTGGGTCGGTTGGATTTCGCGCGGATGCGAGCAAACCACGATCGCTCGATCTGGCGCTGGTTCGAATTTTTTCCGGTGGCAAAGCGGGCTTCGATTGTTTCACTCGGCGAAGGCGATACGCCGTTGATTCATGCCGCGCGGCTCGGCGGGGAATTAGGAATCCACAATTTATTTCTCAAGAACGACACGGTTTTGCCGACCGGGTCGCTGAAAGATCGTAGTAACAGCGTAGGTATTTCCGTTGCGCGCGAGCTGGGGTTCGACACTGCGGCGGTGATGTCGACTGGAAACGCAGCGGCTTCGGTGGCGGCTTACGCCGCCGCAGCGGGATTGAAAAGCGTCGTGATGGTGCCGGCGGGAACAGCGCCGTCGAAAATCATTCAGGCCCGTGTGTACGGCGCGACTGTGATCGTCGTCGACGGCGACTTCGATAACGAAGTGGCGAGGCTTTACAAAGCAGCCATTCAAGAATTCGGCTGGTACGATTGCTTATCGTCGAATCCCTACCGCGATGAAGGAAAGAAATCCTACGCCTACGAAATGGTCGATCAGCTCGACGGGCGAATTCCGGATTGGGTGATCCATCCGACCGCCGGCGGCACCGGCATTTATGCGATGTGGAAAGGCTATCAGGAATTTTTATCGCTCGGTTGGATCGAGCGCGCGCCCAAACTCGTTGCGGCGCAAAGCGAAGCGGCGGCGCCGATCGTCGCCGCATTCGAAAAAGGACTGGCCGATGTCGAACCCATAGTAGCGCGTGAAACCATCGCCGAAAGTATTCAAGTCGGCAATCCGGCGTCGCTCGGTTGGCGCGCCCTGACCGCGTTGCGCGAATCCGGCGGTACGGCAGTGGCAGCATCGGATGCAGAAATAATCGAAGCCCAAGCGCTGACGGCCACGCTCGGCGGTATTTTTGCCGAGCCGGCGGCGGCGACTTCAGTCGCCGTCGCGAAGAAACTGCGCGCCGCCGGGACCATCGGTCTCGGCGACGTCGTGGTCTGCAATCTCACCGGCCACGGTTTGAAGCAGCCGGAGGCGATTCCATTATCGGAAGAAAGAGCTCACGCCGATCGCGCCGACGCTGGAATCGCTGCGCGAGCAGATTCAGCGTGGCCAAGAGTAAGGTTCACATATGCTCTGGATTTCGAATAAGGCAGTATCGGCGCCGGTGATAGTGAGCTCATTCCAAGGGTCAGAGGTAGTGTTCGGGGCAGGATGATCGTTGTCCCGCCCCAAAGTGGCCTCCTCAATCGCTGCGCGCAGCGTGCAGACGCCGTTTCCAGGTGCTGCTCGCACATGGCGTCGCCGGGGTTTGCGTCCGCAGCATCGAATGGACTGTTAACGGTGAAGGTCGCTGCCTGGGCGAAGGCCCCGCTAATAAAGCAGCAGACGAAAACGCTAAGATACCTTGCAGTCCAGAGAATTCTGTTCTTGCCCACTGACATGCTCCTCGTTTGTCTGTTCTGCTGGTTGAATCGTCACTACTTCGCGGCTGTTATCTGCATAGACTGATGCTGTCGCAACTCCAGCGCCTCCAGCCGCGCTGCCACAGTCTCAAGAGGCTTGCTTCGCTTCAGCTTCAGCACAGCAATCTGTGCCTCCTTCTGTTTTAGCTCCGCCGTGCGCTTCTCCAGCGCCTGCACGGCGATCATTAGAATCCCCGCCAGGTCGCCCGAGTTGATCGTCGTCTCCGTGCCGATCTGTCCGACTCCGTCGTGGCCGAAGGCCGCAAAGAAGTCTTGCGCCATAGGACCATAGTGGCGAAACTCTTTAGGATCGTGGCCAATGAAGTTCCAGCTCGTTAGCTCAAAGCCGCGAATCTTTCCCAGCACTTCTTCTCCATCCACCGGCTCGAAGTTTTCCTTCTTGGTCTTGTCCGAACTGGCAGTAAACGCCACCTGCCCTTCGATCACCGTGACAGCAGTGTTTCCCAGGCGGATCTTATTGCTGGCATTGACGATGGCTCTGAACGCCGATAGCCGTAGCGTTGGTCAGATTCCCAGCAGACACATCGGCTGCGGACCCCGATGGCGGTGTTGTTGTTGCCCGTGGTGTTGTTAAGAGCGCAGAGTCCCCGATGGCGGTGTTGTCGCCGCCCGTGGTGTTGTTAAACGAGCGCACTGGATCCGCTGGCGGTGTTGGCGATGCCCGTGGTGTTGCTAAGGAGCGCATCGACCCGCTGGCGGTGTTGCAGCTGCCCGTGGTGTTGCTATAGAGCGCACTGCTCCGCTGGCGGTGTTGCACCGCCCGTGGTGTTGCTACGGAGCGCATCGACTCCGCTGGCGGTGTTGTAGACGCCCGTGGTGTTGCTAGTGAGCGCCTGGACTCCGCTGGCGGTGTTGGCGTTGCCCGTGGTGTTGTTCCGAAGCGCATTGACTCCGCTGGCGGTGTTGTTAAGTGCCCGTGGTGTTGCTAAAGAGCGCCTGGATTCCGCTGGCGGTGTTGAAGCTGCCCGTGGTGTTGCTAAAGAGCGCCTGGACTCCGCTGGCGGTGTTGTCGCTGCCCGTGGTGTTGCTAAAGAGCGCATTGACTCCGCTGGCGGTGTTCCAGTTGCCCGTGGTGTTGTTAAAGAGCGCCTGGACTCCGCTGGCGGTGTTGAAGTCGCCCGTGGTGTTGCTAAAAGAGCGCCTCGACTCCGCTGGCGGTGTTGAAGCTGCCCGTGCTGTTGCCAAAGAGCGCATTCGACTCCGATGGCGGTGTTGTGGCTCGCCCGTGGTGTTGCTCTGAAGCGCGCCTGTCCCCAGACTGGTGTTGTCCTGCTGCGCCGCAGCAACCCCCGCCAGAGAGAGCGAGAACATGAGTACAGCAATAACGACGGACAAAAACGAAGCAGTGTTGGTTGAATGACGAAACATATAAATCCCTCCTATATTTTGGGTTGTTGAGCCTCTCTCGGTCCTGTGGCCTACCCGAAGTTGTCGTTTGGGTCAGAAAGATCGCCGAAGCTACTACAAACCGTCGCCATAGGAAGAACAACCCGAGCTTCGTGGACCTGTTGTCCTTTCCCAAGATGCCCTTTGCGCCGACGCGAACGAATTAGCTTGCCATGACCGCCGCCAGATCTATTCCACACAGTACGTCTCAAAATACTTGGGGATGACCACTTTGATATGCCTGGCATTAACGTCCCGCGCAAAACGCCGGGCGCGGCTTGAATTTCTTTGTGGTATTCCTTCGGAAATAGCGTTGCGCCAAAGTGATCGACACATACGGTTTTGTGGTTGGAGGGCCGTGAGCCTCGTTGCCGAGTCGTTGCGGTTCATCGGACAGAGCAAGGCGATATCGGACCGCAAATTGCGCGAGCAGATTCAATGTGCCCAAGAGGAGGGTGATGCGAGGATGTCTCGGCTGGATCGAGAATCGATCGCACACGTTGCGCGCGAAGCGCTGCGCTTGTCTTTAATCGGCTCTGGTAGTCCCTCGGAAAATGCCGTGCGCCCTTCGTCGAAATCCTGGACAAACCCAGTATTCGGTCGCAATGCTTTAAGCTTGATGATGGATCACGACTCCGCGTCGAATTATCTTTCTAGAGTACAGTCTAAAAAGGCAGTCGGCGCCTAGAACCCGGCTCGATATTCAGGGGAGTTTAGAAATCCATCAATCACGGCTGTGAGCGGCACTCCTGAGCTCAATACTTCAACCCAATAAGAAAACCCTCCAGCATCCGGGTCCCGCTGCAACATGTCAAAATACAAAAGCGAGATGTCGACTCGGTTCTGACTTAAAAACAGCCCCTGAAACTCTCCCGAATCCAAGAAACGCAACGCCATCTGAGCCTTAGTCAATTGCCCGTTGTTTAGTGCCCCAACCCAGGCATTAAATCCCCCGGGATCGGATGACCGCAGCAATATGTTATTGTACATCCTCTCGACAAACTGCCCGTTGGTTAGATTGCTGCCAAAACTGGATTGAAATTCACCCGAGTCCAAAAACACCTGCACGATCTGCTCCCGTGATAACCCGACGAGCAAGGCCCCCAACCAACCTCGAAATCCAGCGTAATCAGCATCCCGAGTCAAAATCCCCAAGTAAGTCTGGGTAATGAACTTTCCCTCAAAGCGGAATTCCTCGGAATCCATGAACACTTCAATCAAATCGGCCCTCGACAAGCCGCTGTCCAACGCACTCACCCAGGGAGAAATTTCCCCAGCGTCGGGCTCCCGATCAAAAAAATCGATATACTGCTGAAACACGAAAGTCGCGTTGTTGTCGATGACGGCATTAGCTTCGTAGGCACCGATGTCGCATCTGACCGTGCCGTCGTTATTGCCGTCAGCCGGTCGGGGAAAACCCCGCTGGTCGGTGGGCAAAAGCGTGCCTGCATTGTCCCGGCAGCCGCTAGGATTGCCCGCATCGATCGCCGGACTGCCGGCGACCAGCGCATGAGTCTGGGTCGGACCGCCGTTGTTTTTCAGAGGACCCAGGATTTGTGCTAACGGAACGCTAGGCACGATGTCGGTTGGCCCGGGTGTAAAGCCGGTGACACCGGCATTGCCATTTGCCCCAAACAAATTGAAGTTGTTCAGCGGTATGGACGTAACGACTTCCCACGTTTTCTATTTCGGCGCGATAGCCGCCTGGTTGCCGGTGATCAAGCTATTCGTGACAGGGTGAAGGACCGAGCCGATAGAAGCCGCAAGACCAGACCCGTAGTTAAATATGCCACCGCCCCGATGCGTATTGCCTGAGATGGTGCTGTTTTGGACTGTGACGCTGACCGTAAATAGCTAATTCTGCCACCGCCGTACCGCGTATTACCTGAGATCGTGCTGTTGACGACGGTGAGAGTGCCGGAATAGTTAAATACGCCCGCCACCGGTATTGCCTGAGATGGTACTGTTTTTGATGGTGAGGTGCCGCCCCTATTGTTGCACCGCCGCCGTATTACCCGAGATGGTGCTGTTTTTTATGTTGAGTGTGCCACCAATTAGACAAGCCCCCGACAGAGATCCTCCGCTTAGTGTCACATTCTGAAGCGTCAGATCCCCGGGGACCCCGTGAAAGACGCCTTCACAGCTATGAGACCGAAGTCGGGTGCGCCCGCTTGGCGAGCAATCGTAGAGCCGTTACCTTCGATGGTGATCCGACTGGTAATCACAGGAAGACCGATGGGGTACCGGGCCTGCCATACCTCTGTCGCAAGACCGGACACAGTGTTGAGTACCATGTTGGCGTTGGCCGGTAGAACGATCGTGTCCGCTCCACTACCTGCCGGACAATCAGGCATGAGTCGCGGCGTCGTTATTGGCGTTAACAATTGCCTCTATGAGCGAGCACTGGCCATCGGCTGCGATGTTAGGATTGCTTGTCGTAACTGTGATTGTAGCCGCCGCTCCCACTCCTCGTCCGAGTGCCAACAGTAAAGCGGCACCGGCAAGCGACCAAGCCATCCTATGCTGTAATCTTCGCCCACCCTGCTGAAAGTATTCGGGCAAGATCGCGGCCAATTTCCCGGAGCGTGCAATTCGTCGCTGAAGGCTGCGCCGTGCGCCGCGAGGCAAGGCGCGCAGGTCGGCGTAACATGCGGCAAAGCGCGCGAACAGCTCATCGCCATATTGCTTTAGTGCCTCGCTGAGCCATGGATTTTTGTCTGCTTCTTTGACCTGAGAGTCCCAGGCAGCGGCGATGGTGTGATCGGGATATGAGGAATATAAATCGAGGTAGTTCATCGTCTATCCTTCCTTCCCAAACTTCGCACGCTTTGGGACGACCAAATCCCTGCTGAGAGACGGTTCAGTCGGTCTCGGTCAACTTCCGATTGGTGTGAGTCTGAATCATTGCGGTGACGTGTTCTGCAACCGCAATGCCAGTGAATAACTGACGGCTAAGTCATTGAGTAAATGAGGCGGTGAAAAAGAATGGCACTCGGTGTACCGTTAATGATGGTGTCTTTTGCGCCATCCCACATGGCCTAAAAGCCATCCTTAGTTATAAGATCAAGATCAAAAACCAACACGCTCTGAAAAAATTTAGTTGCTCACTCCAGGTATTTCGTGAAAATCTTCGAACTTCGTGGTTGGCATTCTCATTGCTGGGAATCAAGAGTTGAGTAAGGTGTATCGAGGCGCTCCGCTTAGTGCCGATCTTCCGGTGAATGGCGAACAAAAACCTGTTCCGTGTTATAGGGCTGCTACCTGAAAACCCCAAAGGGTCAAATCTGGAGTTAGTTAGATAGTTGATTCCATATGCAAGTGTCGCGCAGTCTGGCTGTTTCAGCGAATCCACTTTTTCGGCCCGTGCCAGCACATTCGGCGGAATCGTGAGGCCGATCTGTTTGGCGGTTTTGAGATTGATGACTAGCTCGAATTTGGTGGGTTGCTCAACGGGAAGATCGCCAGGCTTCGCTCCCTTCACGATCTTGTCGACAAACATGGCTGCTCGGCGAAATTGCTCAAGATCCTTTGGCCGTAGGACATCAGACCGCCAGCACTGATATCACGACTCACTTCTGTGTAGAAATGTTATCCGCTGCAGGGGACGGACCTAGCGATTTTTTCAAGCCCTCCCGGCGACCAGCTTCTACTTCTCGCTGAATTTGCTCAGGACTTTTGTCTAAACGGTCGATCTCTAACTTGAGATTTTTTTCTCGCTCCAAAAAGATTTCTAAATCGAGGGACCGCTTTGCTCCCGGCTGATACTTCACGGTCACGATGTCCCGAGCCAACGAGCCGTCGCTAGCACGACCGAGCACTTGAATGCGATTCAAACCTTCGACAACGGGCACAGCCGAGGCAAAAAAGCCGTCAGCGGCCAAGCGTGACTGAAGCGCCTGTTGCTGAATCGTTTCGTTGGTGACTTGGATCGAATCGACTCCGACCGCCGAGAGTTTGTCCACCACAGCCAAGACATCGGCCGGTCTCGTAACTGCGGTGTAGGTGCCTCCGCTCTCTCTGGCAATACCGACAGCAGCGCGAGGATTGGACAGAGCTTCTTCACCGAGGGCAAAAACGTGGACGCTGATTCCCAAGTTGCCCGCTTGCCGGGCAGCGTTAATGGTCAGGTCTGTGTCCGCCTCAGTTCCAGACCTACAGTCTCCAGAGGGTAGAGTCGGAAACCCATCGGTCAAGAACACGAGTGTCTTAATCGAATCTAAATACTTCTCGCTCTCGCCTTTTCCCAACAACTCTTCTGTCCCAAGGAGAATCGCGTCTACCATGTTTGTTTTGCCGCGAGGGACCACGTTTGTAGATTAAGTCTAGTGCAGAGCGAACTTCTTCGAAATCGTGCGTCAAAGGCTGTCTTAACCATACGTCATCGCCGAACGTAATCACGCCAACGCGCGTCGTCTCCGGATTTAGCTGAGACAATAGGCGACGGGAAGCTACAATCTCCGCTGCGAGAGTGGAAATTCGCAAATTCTGTGACCCCCAATCGAGCGGCAGTTGGGGGAAGGATTCCGCTCCGTCACCATTCGTGGAGTTACGTAGGAGTTTGGCAGACGAGAAAACTCAGAGAAATCGACCCCTGCATAGAGTGCTGTGCTCGCCGACACATCGATAACGAGAAAAATATCTACATATCCTGCCCGTCCAGTCTGGACTTCCGCCTTCCCGCCAACGAGGATATAAGCCTGCTCCTGTGTAATCGTCGACTCGTCTTTCGGGGAGCGAATTTGCACCGTAAGGTCGGTGCTCCAAGCTCGATTTGAAAAACTGATGATAAAGAGAAGACAGTAATCCCTAGCTGAAGAAAATGGGAGCGCGATTTATTCATAGCGTCCGCGTCGCGATAAGAGACCGCCGCTGCCGGCGCCAAACTGATGGCCGTCTTTTTAGGATTTTCAAACGACCTTTTCTATGGCCGGAGTTATATCGCAGGGCCGCGAGAGACGTCAATTTCTTTTCTGCTTGATGAAAAATCCACTGTTGTAGGGTCGGGCAGAGAGCGTCAGACACGAGTTAGTGACCGATAGTGTCACATAGTCCCGCTACGGCAAGAGAATTATTCAAGTGTTTAACGGCGCTCTGAGCCGGTCGATTTACCGATTCGAACACATAGTGACATATAGTTCGGGCAAAGTCCAGGTCTATCCCGTTGCGAAATTGCAAAGCGAGAGACTTTAAATGGCCTTCTTCCCACCCTCGAGGCCAGTGCTCCAAACCACATAATAGTTGAGCTGCCTCTACTCGAATATTGACATTGCGGAACCACCCAAGTTAACGTCCGAAAGGAGGGAATATGATCAAACGAGCTTTGTGGTTAATTTTAATGGGCTTCGTGTGGTTGTTTATGACAAGAGCGGCCTTGGCCGCAGACCCGATCAAACCGGCGTTTCATGAAGAACTGGGGCAAGCCTGGAGCGTTCTTGGACGCGAGCTGGAAGGATTGTTTGACCGCTGGCAGGAGCACTTCGGCTCTATGGGGGCAAGAGAAGAGGGGCCGCCCATTTCTATGATAATTCGCAATCGGGAGAAGCTCGACCTCTCCAGCGACCAAGTTAAAAATCTTGAGCGATTGAGAAAGGATTTTGAGAAGCAATCGATTCGCAAGGACGCCGATATCCGCGTGGCCAAGTTGGATCTCCACGCTTTACTCGACACTCAGCCCGTTGACATGAAAAAGGTGGAAGCGAAAGTGCACGAGATCGAACGCCTGCGCGCGGATTTACAATTTGCACGCATTCGCGCGGCGCAAAAAGCGAAAGAGCAGCTCAGTTTAGAGCAGCGCCAGAAACTCGATGAGCTTCTCGCCGAACAAGTCACAGTTTTCCAACCCTGAAACTGCCCGAGGGCAGCAAGAGAATTTTCCCACAGTCTTGTCCTTAACTACGCTCCAGGCACTATTCTAGTAGCTAAACAGGACACCGACGATATGTGTACGGGCCGAAGTGGCAGCCATGGAGGCTCAAATTGAACCCGACGCGATCCGATGATTGGGAATTCTCTACCAACTATACACCAGCGTGAATTTCTCCACGGTCCATTTTGCGAGAAAAAAGATGCCAGCTGAGTATTAAGGCTTTACTTCCAGGTTGTTGACCACATCCTTCACGCCGCTTACCTTGCGCGTGATTTCTTCGGCTTTCGCTTTTTTTCCGGTGAATTCACAGTGCCCTTGAGCTTGGCAACGCCTTTGTCGACATTGACCGTGATCGCCTGCACACTCGCTGTGTCCTCTCGTGCCAGCTGAGCTTTGATGATCGCAGTCAATTTGGTGTCTTCAAATTCCGGCCCCGAAGTTTTTTCCCGGATCGTTTCGCACCCACTGATTATGCAGATCAATAACGTGACGAGCGCGAAGATTTTGTTCATATGCAAGACTCCCTTGATCACTTTAAAGACTTCATTTGTCCTGTTGCAGCTGCGACTCCGCCTAACCTCCAAACTGCGCCGCCTGCATGATCTTCGTAGTCAACGAATTTCGGAAGTAGCTGCTTCCGCACCAAATCATTTTTTGTTGTAGTATGTCATGGCTTCAGGAAGCCACTTCTTGATTTGCGCAATGCGGGTCTCGTCGCTTGGGTGTGTGGACAAATACACGGGAGGGGTGCCGCCTTGTTGGATCTTCGACATGCGCTCCCAAAACGTCACCGCCGTGGAAGGGTCATAGCCGGCTTTCGCCATTAAGATGAGGCCAATGTGGTCCGCCTCGGATTCTTGGGCTCGGCCCCAGGGAAGAATCACTGCAACGTTGGTGCCCAGCCCGTATGCTTGAGCAAAAGCTTCGCTGTATGCTGGATTGACCTTACCGATGCCGGCGCTGAGAATCTCCCCGATTACCGCCGCTCCCATGCTTTGGGTCATGCGCTCCGCGCCGTGGTGGGCGAGCGCGTGAGCGACCTCATGCCCCATCACGACGGCGATGCCGTTGTCGTCCTGAGCAACCGGCATGATCCCTTCCCAAAACGCAACCTTGCCCCCGGGAAGGCAGAAGGCGTTGACTTCGTTGCCTTGCAAAACATTGAACTCCCATTGATAGTCGGGTTTCGCTGCGGCGGAGGAAATCCTTTGACCGACTCCCTTCAACTGCGCTTGCCACGCCTGGTTCTCGGAAAGAGGAGTTTTCTTGAGAATATCCTGGTACGCATCTACGCCTAGTTTCCTTTCGTCACTCTCCGGTATGAGATTAACCTGGGTACGACCGGTGTATTCCACGGTCTGGCAGCCAAACCCAAATAAGGCGGCGCATAACAGAACGACACTCCAGTCCAACCTTTTAATTGCCTTTGTCATTTTTCCGTTTCGCGCGTCAGGATTCCCGGCCACAGTCTTCCGCACTGGCACAACTCTCACCTT
>CAVWLW010000028.1:0-40520 GCA_963755715.1 uncultured delta proteobacterium | reverse complement strand
GTTAGCAAACCATCGAAAGGAAATTTGTTAATGCGCAAGATCATTTTTCTGGTGGTTGCCGCAGTCGTTGTAGGCGCAATGTTTATTTCTATTCCGCTAGTCTCGCTTGGGCCCCAGCAGGCTCATGCGACCCCGGTTGCGGTCGGATGGTTAATGCTCGGCGCTGGCTTTATAGGTTTGGCCCTTGCCATGCGTCGCCGACGTAAATGAGTCAACTAGCCGTGCGCCTTAGTTGCGCCTTGTGTGCCGAGGTTGCCTACTTCGCAATGATGACTGCGGATAACGCATGCAAACAAATTGGAAATGAGGGCCGGACATGAAAGCAGAAACCGACGATGGGTGTAGCTGCCCACGATGTCACGACCACATTCCCGAGGAGTTCTACTGCCGCAACTGCGGCTACGTGCCGGACTGGCGGCAGAGGGCGTACGAGGAGCACGAGGCATCGAGAGAAGCGGCGTAGGCGTGAAAGAGTAGCACTCCCGCATGAAATACAGTTCGCTCCTCAGAAGAGTCTCAATGCTCGCGGATATTTTGGATTAGGCGGGCATACCAATGCGCAGTTTGATGAGTGCGAGGCGGAGCCGTGAACTATAGGACAGCGCTTTTCCGACAAATAATTCCCAGCGACCGCTGAAGCATCCGGGCGCCCCTTGCCAGTGTCTCATCGCGCTATTTCCGCCCCATGCGGAAACAATCCTTGCCATAACGTCGAACGTTTCCGGCCTTCGAGAGTTCCAGGCTCTCGGCGGCCTTTTTTTTCGAGCGAGCCCCTTCGGACTTCTCGAAAACTTCACGATAGTTAATGCATAAAGATCGACATTAGCCGGCTTTGCGACTTTTCACCGTGTTGTCTTTCCGCGTAGTTAGAAGTTTATGAAACTTGTTGGACGTGAGGGGGATATGTTCAAATCCCGGCCCCGCAACCAAACCGCCAAGGGGGTCTCAACGACCCCTTTTTTATTTGGCGGCGATGACTCTCTCACCTTCACGCGCATCGATAAAATTAACTCGGCATGCTTCGCCCACACGCGCGTCTAAACAATATTGCGTCACGCCTCATACGTGTTAAGTTAACGCTCATAAAGGGCGCCATTGAAACACCGGCGTCAAACCTGGGTGAGCCCGCGACATATGAAACGCACGAAAATTCTTATGGTCAGGAACGAAGCCGTCGCCTGCGGCGTCATCCTAGGACTCGCTCTCTTGTTCATGCACTCGAAGGTTTTTTCTTCCGACCATTACACGGATAAACAACTCGATGCGCTGGAAGCTCGCGTCGGAAAAATATTTTGGCTTAACCCGCGCAATGAAAAAACACCGGCTTTTCTAAGCGCGCCGGCACCCAGCGCGGCTACGTTCAGACCAGCACAAAACGAATCGTTTGAAATCACTGAGCTTGCCGGACGCGCGGCCAAGGACCCGTACTATAAGGTCAAGTTCGAGTCGGGCAAAGTCGGCTACATTCGACCGGAAATGTTTTTCGAGGAGTTTAACGCAACCATCTTAAGCGCCGACCCGTTGGCCGACGAGAAAAAGCGCGCCGAAGAGCAATCGATCGAGGATAAGAAGAGAATCGATTGGATTAACGCGCAACCTTGGTCTCTGCCGGTGAAGGAAGCGGCGATCAAAAAGCAAGCAACGCCAGGACTAGATGCCGCGGAAGTAAAGCGAGTGTTGGGCCCGCCTCGACGGGTCATGAAGGTGCGCGGTGCGATCAAGGTCTCCGAAGAACATTGGTTCTACCCTGACGGCTCAGTGCTTATTTTTAACAATGGTCTGTTGAGTAGAATCGAAAAAACGCAAAATAAATAACTCGGTTTCCACCGCCTTTCGCCTCTAACCTGCGCAAAATCGCTCGAAGAAATCTCTTCCGGTCAAAGTTTTAATTTTTTCAACTTGTCGTTATGCCGGCGCTCGGATTTCGAGAGTCGGTTTGCATTGCCCTTTTTTGCGGTGCGAAAGTCCGACTGATCATCATCGTCGTCGCTGCAGTACGATCCGTCGAGCGAGCGAAGAATTTGGTTAAATTCAGCCGCGGAGACCGTGACCGCGCCCAATTTTTCAACCGCGCTGCGAATCTCGCGGTCGGACGTCACAATCACGGCGCCGCTGGATTGGGCGCGGGCGATGCGCACGATGACGGCATCGGCCTTTTCTCCAAGCCGAGAATAAACCACTGCAATCCCGCCAACGCGCTCGGCTGCTTCATGCGCCTGCCCGGAGCGCCAGCCGTCGAACACGACCGTTAAATTGAATTTTTTAATCTCTTGGTATTGGACCAACTGCTTTATCAGCCAATTGCGCTTGTGCTCGAGAGCTCCACTCAAGCCGCTTTCGCTCCCGATCAAGTTGTAACCGTCTATCACAATGTCCATTTGCCGCGTTCTTTCAGAGAATTTTCAGCATGCGGTTTTCACCGCCGGTTGTCAAAAATCAAAAAAACAGGTACAACCGTTGCGATTTTGTCACGGAGGTATTACCGAGTTGTCCCTCAGCATTAAAAAAGCAAAACGAATCAATGAGTTGCCGCCCTATTTGTTCGCCGAAATAGACCGCCGGAAGCGCGCCGCTCTAGCGCGCGGCGTTGATCTGATCGACTTGGGGATCGGTGACCCCGATATTCCCACCCCATCGGCTATCGTCGAAAAGCTGTTGGAAGGCGCCAGTAAACCCGTCAACCATCGCTATCCGAACAGCTCCGGCATGGCGGAATTCCGAGAATCCGTCGCCAAATGGTATCAGAACCGCTTCAACGTCAATTTGGACCCTGGGCAAGAAGTCGTATCATTGATCGGCTCGAAAGAAGGCATCGGCAACATGGCCGTGGCCTTCGTCGACCCGGGCGACGTCGTCCTGGTATCGAGTCCGTGTTATCCCGTCTACCACATCGGCACCGCTTTCAGCGGTGGCAAAAATTATTTCCTGCCTTTGAAAAAGGAAAATAATTTTTTGCCGGATTTGGACGCAATCCCGGCGGACATTGCCAAGCAGGCAAAGCTCCTCTGGATCAACTATCCGAACAATCCCACTGCCGCAGTGGCGGACAAAAGCTTTTTCGGACGGGTAGTCGAATTTGCCAACCAGTATAACGTCATCGTTTGTCATGACGCGGCTTATACCGAAATGGGTTACGACGGCTACCGGCCAATGAGCTTTCTCGAAGTCGAAGGCAGTCGCGAAGTCGGGATCGAGTTTCATTCTTTGTCGAAAACATTCAACATGACCGGCTGGCGCATCGGCATGGCCGTCGGCAACCCCGAGTTGGTCGGCGGCCTAGCGCAGGCCAAATCCAATTTGGACTCCGGGATTTTTCAAGCGGTCCAGGAAGCCGGCATCGAAGCGCTCCGCCTGGGCGATCAAATCGTCGAGCCGTCGCGCAAAATCTATCAAGAACGACGCGATATTTTGGTCGACGGGTTACGCGCCGTGGGACTCGAGTGTGAGAAGCCGCGCGCCACGTTCTACGTGTGGGTCTCCTGTCCCAAAGGACTTTCCTCTGCCGACTTCACGGCCAAGCTGCTCGATGAGGCCGGAGTTGTGACCACACCCGGCAATGGATTTGGCGATGCCGGCGAGGGTTTCGTCCGTTTTACCGTGTGCGTGGATAAGGAACGACTGCGGGAGGTTGCGGAAAGGATTAGACGGGTCAAACTCTAAAACTCTTTCCCTTAAACGGCAGCATGGCGAACGCGATTGCGCACCAAGTCTACGTCGGTATCGGTTCCAACGTGGGCAACAAAAAGGAAAACTTCTTGGAAGCGGTGACCCGTCTCGCCAAGCTGCCCGACACGAAGATTCTCAAAGAATCTTCGCTTTACGAGAGCGAACCGTTGGGTGACGCCAAAGATTGGTACGTCAACGCCGCGATCGAGATCGAAACGAAATTCAAGCCAGACGTGTTGCTCCAGAAGTTTAAAAATATCGAACGCGTGATGGGCCGCAAAAAAGTCAAAAAGCGCTGGGGATCCCGGATCATTGATTTGGACATTCTCCTTTATGATTCGGCGGTGCTAAAAAAGAAAAATCTCAAGATCCCGCATCCGGAAATGCCCCACCGAAAATTTGTCCTCATCCCCTTGAGCGAAATCGCCCCGCAAGTCATTCACCCGGAGCTCGGCGTGACCATCTCCGAGCTTTTAATCAACGTGAAGGACGACAAAAAGATTCATCTGTATCACGCCTAACCCCCCGTCTGCCTGGCCTGAGAGCGCCAATGTTGCTGCTCCGTCTCATTCTGATTTTACTTATTTGCTATATCGCCATTTCGGCGCTGAAGTCTTTTCTCAAAGGCGGCAAAAGCAAGTTGTCGACCCGGCAAAAATCCACCGCTGAGGGGGAAGAGATGGTATTCGACCCGCAGTGCCATAGCTATGTGCCCAAATCAGCAGCGTTGGCAATATCGGGCGAATATTTTTGCAGCCAGGAATGCGCGCGGATTTATTTATCTCGTTAGAGCTTGCAAGATTTTCTCCTGCACGCCGTCAAAGCCGCCGTTGGACATCACTAAAACGATATCGCCCGAACGGGCCGCGCCCGCCACGTGAGACGCGATTTCGGCCGCGCCGGCAATGACCCGAGCGCGCGGCTCAGCGAAAGGCTGATTGATCTCGCGCGCGACGTTTTCGACGGAAATCCGCTCATTCTCGGGAACCTTTTCCGGCTGATAGACGTCTGCGATGATGACCTGATCGGCCAGCGCCAGCGCGCCGGCAAACTCTTTCTCGAATATGTTTCGTTTGCTGGTGTTGCTGCGCGGCTCGAAGATGGCCCAGAGCCGCCGTCCTTGATAGGCTGCCTTGACTCCTTCGATCGTCTCGCGCACGGCGGTCGGATGATGGGCAAAGTCGTCGATGACCAACACGCCGCGCTGCTCGCCGCGGATCTCTTGACGCCGCTTGACGCCACGAAAGGTGCGAAACCCATCGAGCAATTGCTCCCTCTCAAAGCCGATCGCTCGACCCATCGCATAAACCGACAGAGCATTCTTGAGATTGTGCCGGCCGATCAGGCTGACTTCGACCCGGCCCTCGGACTTGCCTCGATAGCAAGGCTCGAAAAAGGTCCGCCCTTGATCGAATCGGATATCGCCCGCTGTCCAGTCGCCGCAGTCGCCGTAAGTCACGCTTCCGCAACGAGCGCCGCTGGAAATTTCCAATGCCGCCGGATAGTCGGCGCAGACAACCAGCGAACCGTCGGCGGGGATGATATCGACCAAGCGGCCAAAGGCCGTCTTCACGTGGTCGAGGTCGCGGTAGATGTCGGCGTGATCGAACTCGACGCCGGTAAGAATCACATGGCGCGGCCGGTAGTGAAGAAACTTCGGACCCTTGTCAAAAAATGCCGTGTCGTACTCATCTCCCTTCGATGACAATGTGATCGCCTGTGCCGACTTTCCATCCGCTGTCGAAATTGAGCGGCACGCCGCCGATGAAAAATCCCGGGTCCAACCCGGCGCGAGTCAATACCCAGGCGGCCAGCGCCGTCGTCGTAGTTTTTCCATGCGTGCCGGCGATCACCAGCGAAGTTCGCGCCCCGATCAGAAACCTGCCCAATGCCTGCGGAAAAGAAATGTAGGGAATATTTTGACCGAGCACGGCTTGCGCTTCAGGATTGTTGCGCGAAATTGCGTTGCCGACGACGACCAAGTCCGGACGGTTCGATACGTGCTCCGGTCGGTAACCGGAAAGTACTTCGATGCCGATTTCCGCCAGATAGGTGCTCATCGGTGGATAGATGTTTTGATCGGAGCCCGTGACCCGATAGCCGCGCGCTTGCAAGAGACCCGCAAGCGAGGCCATGCCGACGCCGCACACCGCGATCAAATGAATGTGGCTGCCCGCGCGCGGGAGATCGCTCATGGGAAGAGTACTTTCATAATCTGATCATGGATATGCGGCCGGAAATCTTTGATCTTATCGTTTTTTCGCGACGGATGAACCCGATTGGTCAAGAGCACAACGTGGCAATTTTTCTCCAGATCCCACCATATCGAGCAGCCGGTGAACCCGAGATGTCCGACCGAACGCGGCGAAAAAAAGCTGCCGGCGGCGGATTTACCCGCAGTCGGCGTATCCCAACCAAGCGCAAAATTCGAATCCTTTGGCGAGCTACCGCGAGTGAGGAATTCTTGCACCACCGCCTGCGGTAAAAAACTGTCCTTGCCGTGCAGACACTGGCTCATTCGAACCAAAAACGCGTGCACCTCGTGTGCCGAAGAAAACAGTCCGGCGTGACCCGCCACCCCACCCATGGCGTAGGCGTTGTCGTCATGCACTTCGCCGCAGAGAATTTTTTTTCGCCACGGACAATTTTCCGTCGGCGCGATGACCTCTTCGACCGGTTGCAGACGCCGCGTTCGAAGCTGAGTCAGATCGACAAAACCGGTTGAACGAAGTCCCAACGGTTTGAAGATCCGTTCCTGGCAGAAGCGGTCAAAGCTATTGCCGGTGAGAATTTCCACGGCTTCGGCGAGAATTATGAAACCGAGATCGCTGTACACGCTTTGACTCCCCGGCGGGGTGACCGCCTTCTCGCGATGAACCTGCTCGTAGACGTAATTCTTCGCCGCCCGGCTCGCGATGAAATTGATTCGACCCGACTTTTCATTTTTGATGATGTCTTCGAAAAAAGCCTTCCAGGCAGGCAATCCGGCCGAATGATTGAGCAGGTGACGAAAAGTCGTGAGACTCTTGCCTAAAACGCCATACATTGGAATGACACGAGTGAGCTGATCATCCAAGCGCATTTTGCGCTCGCGGATAAGGAGCATGATCGCTACGGCGGTTGCCAACGGCTTCGTCAAGGACGCCAAGTCAAAAATAGTATCCAAACGCATTGGCGTCTTGTTCGGCAGAAGCGAACGGCTGCCGAAGGCCTGTTCATAAACGACGTCGTCGTCTTTTCCGACCAGGACTACCGCCCCTGGGAAAACGCCGTCCGCCACCGCCTCGTCAAACGATTTTGCGACTCCGTGAAAATCCATGATCAACGGTCCAAACGCCAATGAATAAAACAAATCTGCGGCGCCGCCGAACTGAGTTTTTGCAACTTTTTCATGATCGCAATAAACAAAGAGCCGGCGGAGATAGTTCGATGGGTCGGGCAGCGAGTCCGTTTTTTGAGCTAAGCCACTGGTGATTCAAGCATCTCCAAGCTTGCACTATTTCCATCCAGGGCCATCGTCGCGCCGAAAGGCAACGTGAGATTCTCCTGGCCATGACCGGCTTTCATTCCCATGACCACCGGATAGGCCGCAGTCGCTGAAAAGCTCCTCGACTACCTGCCTGATGCCCCTCGGTCCGTCGTCTTCGCAGTTGGTAAAATCGCCAAACAGAACACCCGCCACATGGGCCAATTTGCCGGCCATTTTGAGCTGGGTGAGCATCCGCTCGATGCGGTAAGGTTTCTCGCCAATATCCTCCAAAAATAATATTTTCCCCACCGTATCGATCTCGTAGGGCGTCCCCAGCGTGGTTACCAACAACGACAGACAGCCGCCCATCATTTCGCCTTCGGCCCTGCCGGGTTTGATCATTTCTCCCAAAGTGAGTTTCCATTCAGCCGTTTCCCCAGTCAACACGCTCCAGAGATGCGTTTTGCTCTGCTGACTCAAGCCGCGCGCTAAGTCCATCGCCACCATCGGCGCATGGAATGTCACGATTCCACAAAATTGGCGGATCCAATTGAGCAAAACAGTAATATCGCTATAGCCGACAAAAATTTTGGGGAACTTTTCCACCTCCACGGTCAAATAAGGAAGCAATTGAATCGAGCCAAAGCCGCCGCGGGCGCAAAAGATCGCATCGATATCGGGGCGGCGAAAAAGCTCCAGCAGATCTTGAGCGCGCAGCCTGGCATCGCCGGCCAGATAGCCGTTGCTTGCGAATAAGTTCGGCGCCAATTCCACTTCAAACCCTTCGGCGCGGATCGCCGCGATGCCGGACTGGACCGCTTGTCGGTCTACGCTCCCGGCCGGCGCCATGACGCCGATGCGCGCGCCAGGCCTCAAGCGCGGCGGTTTATGCACAGTCAAGCGATTCTTTCTCGGGTGTTGCAAATCTAACCAAGCCGGCCGTTCGGTTTACCTGTGGATAACTTCTATGAAGCGACGCCGAGTAACCGATGTTTTGAAGCTATTATACTGACAAAAAAGCGCGATATGTACAAGAAATTTTCGCCTTTGGCAGGCTCGAGAAAACCTGTCGGGGTTGCCGCGGAGTGATTGACTTCGCATTGTCAGCCGGATAGAAATCCAAAAGAACCCACAATTTTTACCAGCTTTCACACCGGTTCTCGAAACGTTATCCACAAGGTTTTCAACAGTTCATGAAAATCAAGCCAGAGCAAATTGAACGCATCGCCAGCCAGCTCGTGGCCAACTATCATGACCAGGATTTGATCGTCGCCAAGGCCGCCGACGGCGCGCTCAAGGCTAAGATTATCGAGGTCATCGCAAAAAACTTTGCCGAGGAAGAAGCGATCGAGGAGGAAGCCCGCAAGATGCTCGCATCGCACAGCACCGGCGCGCGGGATTTGGATCCGTACAAAATGTTTCTCTTGGCAAAGCAAAAGCTCGCCGCCAAGAGAGGGTTTATTTTATGAACCGCCTGTCGGAAAGCCGCATCTCGCATCTCGCTCACCTCGTCATGGATGGGTTGCGCAAAGCGAATCTCGGCGATTTTCCGAATGAGGGGCGGGCACTGACGCAAACCAAACAAGTGCTGCATGGGTTTTTTCAGCGCGAGGATCAGATCGATGACATCGTGCGCCAGAAAATCGATTCTCTGTCGCGTCGCGTCCCGCCGGGCAGCCGCGAGTGGGATATCTTGTACCGGAAATATTTCGAGGAAGAGGCGCGCAAGCAGCGCCGCTGATCAGGTCGCGAAAAGCGCGCGACAAAACGAATTTTCATGGGAAAAGCCTTGACATAATCCATTTGATGCTTAGATTCGTTTTGCTTCAGACTACCGCGTTTTTGGCGCCGACGTAGCTTCGAGGCAAATCCCTTAAAAATTAGTGAGTTAAGCCAAAATCTGAAAGGAGGCAGGAAGTGAAAATTAGGCCTTTGCAAGACCGGGTCATTATAAAACGCATCGAGGAAGAGGAAAAGAGCAAAGGGGGGATCATCATTCCCGACACCGCCAAAGAAAAACCGCAGGAAGGAAAAGTCGTGGCGGTGGGCAAGGGAAAAGTAAATGACGACGGCAAGATCACTCCACTCGACATTAAGGTGAACGATCGGATCCTGTTCGGAAAATATTCCGGCACCGAGATCAATATCGACGGCGAAGAGCACCTGATTATGCGCGAGGACGACATCCTGGGCGTTATCGAGTAGCAACACTTTCAAGAGAATTCTGAGGAGGAAAAGATGGGAGCTAAAATAGTTAAATTTAATCGGGATGCGCGCGACGCGATATTGAAAGGTGTCAACATTTTAGCCGACGCCGTGACAGTCACGCTCGGTCCCAAGGGAAGAAACGTCGTGCTCGACAAATCTTTCGGCGCGCCGAATGTCACCAAAGACGGCGTGACCGTCGCCAAAGAAGTCGAGCTCGAAGACAAGTTTGAAAATATGGGCGCGCAGATGGTGAAGGAAGTCGCGAGCAAGACTTCGGACGTCGCCGGTGACGGCACGACGACCGCAACCGTGTTGGCGCGGCAAATCTTCGCCGAAGGCGTAAAGCTCGTAGCCGCCGGCCACGATCCGATGACCCTGAAGCGCGGCATCGACAAAGCCGTGACAGCGATCGTTGGCGAGCTCAAGACACTATCAAAGCCGACCAAGGATCCGAAAGAAATCGCGCAGGTCGGCACCATCGCCGCGAACAACGATTCCACCATCGGCGATGTGATCGCCGCCGCGATGAACAAGGTTGGCAAAGAAGGCGTCATTACCGTTGAGGAAGCTAAGGGGCTCGAAACCACGCTCGATGTCGTCGAAGGTATGCAATTCGACCGCGGTTATCTTTCGCCCTACTTCGTCACTGACCCAGAGAGAATGGAATGCGTGCTCGAAGATGCTTACTTGCTGATCCATGAGAAAAAAATCAGCAACATGAAAGAAATTCTGCCGGTCCTCGAACAAATCGCCAAATCCGGCAAACCCTTTATTATCATCGCTGAAGATATCGAAGGCGAAGCACTCGCCACTCTAGTCGTCAACAAGATTCGCGGCACGCTGCGTTGCGTGGCCGTCAAAGCCCCGGGCTTCGGCGACCGGCGCAAAGCGATGCTCGAAGACATCGCGATCCTCACCGGCGGCAAGCTCATCGCGGAAGAGTTGGGCATCAAGCTCGATAACATCAGCTTGCAGGACCTCGGCCGCGCGAAGAGAATCGTCGTCGACAAAGACAACACGACGATCGTCGACGGCGCCGGCAAAAAGTCCGATCTCGAAGGCCGCATCAAACAGATCCGGGCGCAAATTGACGAAACGACATCCGACTACGACCGCGAAAAACTGCAAGAGCGCTTGGCCAAATTGATCGGCGGTGTTGCGGTCATCAACGTCGGCGCGGCCACGGAAGTGGAGATGAAAGAAAAGAAGGCGCGCGTCGAAGATGCGCTGCACGCGACCCGCGCGGCAGTCGAAGAAGGCATCGTTCCCGGCGGCGGCGTGGCCCTGCTCCGCTCGGCAGCGGTGCTGGAAAAACTGCGAGTCTCCGAAGACGAGAGATGGGGCGTCAACATAATCAAGCGCGTTTCGGAAGAACCGCTGCGCCGCATTGCCATCAACGCCGGCGTCGAGGGTTCCATTGCCTTGCAAAAGGTCAAAGAAGGCAAAGGCGCTTTTGGTTTTAATGCTGCGGATGAAGAGTACGAAGACCTCATGAAGGCCGGTATTATCGATGCCACCAAGGTCGTTCGGACGGCGCTTCAAAACGCCGCTTCGGTCGCGAGCATGCTGCTCACGACTGAAGCAATGGTCGCCGAGAAGCCGGAAGACAAATCGGCTATGCCGGCGATGCCTCCAGGCGGCGGCATGGGTGGAATGGGCGGCATGGGTGGAATGGGCGGCATGATGTAAGTTGCTTTCCAAATTGAGTAGAACGGCCCGCTACATGCGATGATTGAGGCATGTAGCGGGCCTTCTTATTTTTTCCTACCTTGACTCCGGAAATATTTCATATTACTTTGCTTTGAACTTTTCCTTGAAAATATCGCAATTTAGCGTCTGTATTCATGTTCGAATCTTTAACTGACAAGCTCGAGCTGACCTTCAAACGGCTGCGTGGTCAAGGCAAAATCACCGAGAAAAACATCGACGATGCGCTGCGCGAGGTCCGTCTCGCCCTACTCGAAGCCGATGTCCACATTAAAGTCGTCAAGACTTTCCTCGACTCGGTCAAAACCAAATCGATGGGTCAGGAAGTGCTGCAAAGCCTCACGCCGGAGCAGCAATTCATCAAGGTCGTTCGCGACGAAATGGTCGGCCTGCTTGGTGGCGACTTTCATGAGCTCGATCTCAAAGCGGCGCCGCCTGTCGTGATCATGCTGGTCGGCTTGCAGGGCTCAGGCAAAACCACCACTTTGGCCAAGCTCGCGCGCCATCTCAAGAAAGACAAGAAGCGCTCCCCATACCTCGTCCCGGCCGATATCTATCGTCCTGCGGCGATCGAGCAGTTAAAGATCCTCGGCAAAGAACTGGAGCTGCCGGTCTATGACTCCAATCCGGAAAATTCGCCGGTGGCGATTTGCCGGCAAGCCTTGGATGAAGCCAAGAAAAAATTCTACGATGTTTTGTTGATCGACACCGCCGGCCGGCTGCACATCGACGAAGAGCTCATGCACGAGCTAACTGCGATCAAAGATGCCGTGCGGCCGCATCAGATCCTGTTTGTCGCGGACTCGATGACCGGCCAGGACGCCGTCAATCAGGCGCTCGGCTTTGACGGCAAACTGGATTTATCGGGAATTATTCTGACCAAGCTCGACGGCGACGCGCGGGGCGGCGCGGCGCTGTCGATTCGCCAGATGGTCGGCAAGCCGATCCTGTTTTCCGGCATCGGCGAAAAACTCGACGCTCTCGAACCGTTCTACCCGGACCGGCTGGCATCGAGAATCCTCGGCATGGGCGATGTGCTCTCGCTGATCGACAAAGTCCAACAAAACGTCGAGCAAAAAGACGCCGCGCGCCTTCAACAGGCCTTTCAGAAACAGCAATTCACGCTGGAAGAGTTTCAATTACAGCTCCAGCAAATCAAGAGAATGGGACCCGTCGGCGGCTTGCTGGAAATGATTCCGGGAGGCAAGAAGCTGGCTTCGCAGGTCGACCCGGAGAAGGCGGAAAAAGAGCTGAAGCGAGTCGAAGCGATTGTCAATTCCATGACCATTCAAGAGCGCCGCAATCCGGCGATTTTGAACGGCAGCCGGCGTCGGCGCATAGCTCAAGGAAGCGGCACCACTGTCACCGACGTCAATCGTCTAATGAAACAATTCTTGGAAATGAAAAAAATGATGCAACGGGTGAGCAAGATGGGCGTGCGATCGCTCTTCAGCCGCATGCCCAACCCTTTCAACTAAGGAGAAGGAAATACAAGTATGAGCGTAACTATTCGTATGAGCCGGCACGGGGCGAAGAAAAAACCGTTTTACCGTATCGTCGTCAGCGACCAGCGCTTTCCGCGCGACGGTCGCTACATCGAACAGGTTGGAACCTATGATCCAAGAATCAAAACGGGCGGCGTCCAGCTCAATCAAGACAAAATCGACGCGTGGATCAAAAAGGGCGCCAAACCATCGCAGACGGTTTCCGAATTGATCAAGAAACAGAAAAAAGCCAGCTAAGCGGTTTTTCATGAAGGATTTGGTCCAATACCTCGCAAAATCCTTGGTCAGCAATCCCGATGCGGTCGAGATCAAAGAGACGACCAGCAACGACACGTCGGTATTTGAAATCAAGGTCGCGAAGGAAGACTTGGGACGGATCATCGGCAAGCAAGGACGCACGGCAAAATCGATCCGCACCCTGCTCAACGCAGCTGCCACGATCAGCAATCGCAAGGTCGTCCTGGAAATCGTCGAGGAAAAGTAGCGGGCCTCGGTGTGTACGCCGATGGCTGAACCGTTAGTTCCCCTTGGTGAAATCGTTGGCACGCACGGCCTGAAGGGTTGGCTGAAACTCAATCCCTTTAATCCGGCTACCACCGCGCTGTCTTCTAGCAGCGAAGTGATCGTCGAAAAATCCGGCAATCAATCGGTCCACGAGCTCGAAGCGGGCAGCCCGCACAAGCATCAGTGGCTCATTAAACTGCGCGATCTGAACAGCATCGACGAGGCGTCACCTTACATCGGCGCAACTCTTGCCGTGGCGGAAGCCGCGCTCGAAGCCCTTGCGCCGGGTCAGTATTATCATTACCAGGTCGTTGGCTTCGATGTTTTTTCAGTGAGCGGCGAACGCATCGGCACGATCTCATCGACGCTGTCCACCCGCGGCGGTGAGCTTTACGTGGTGCAAGGCCCGACCAAGGAGCATTTGATTCCGGCGGTAAAGGAAATCATCGAAAAAGTCGATTTCAGCGCCGGCGCTGTTACGATTAATCCGCCGCCTGGATTGCTGGATCTGTAATTTCAGCAAATCCCGCTGTCGCTTTCAGGCCATGCTTAATTTCACCGTCATCACGATTTTTCCGCAGATGCTGGGCTCTCCTCTCAACCACAGCATTTTAAGAAAAGCGCAGGACAACGGTCTAATCAAAATTGATATCGTCGATTTGCGCAACTACACCAGCGATCGGCATCACACCACCGATGACTCACCCTACGGCGGCGGCCAGGGCATGGTGATGAAGGCGGCGCCGTTGGTCGCCGCCATCGAGAGCGCGCGCAGCCAAGCGCCGGAGGCTCGCGTGATCCTGCTGACGCCGCGCGGCCGAGTCTTCGACCAGCACACCGCGATGCAGCTTTCGCGAGAGCCAAATGTCGTCCTCATCTGCGGCCGTTACGAAGGCGTCGACGAACGAGTCAGCGCGTTTGTCGACGAAGAAATTTCTCTGGGCGATTACACGCTAAGCGGCGGCGAGCCGGCGGCGATCGTCTTGATCGATGCGGTTGCCCGCCTGGTGCCAAGCGTATTAGGCAACGAAAATTCCGCCGCGGAGGAATCTTTTACCGACGGTTTACTGGAATATCCCCAATACACACGGCCCGAAGAGTTTCGCGGTATGAAGGTTCCGGAAGTCTTACTCTCCGGAGATCATGAGCGCATCAAACAATGGCGTCGCCGTCAGAGCTTAGCCGTCACGCGTGAGCGTCGTCCGGATTTATTTGCCAAGGCCGGCGTGGATATTGATGAGCGGCGGCGCATCGCGCGCGCGCACCGCAGTCTATCTCGCGCTTCTGCATTATCCGGTTTACGACAAGAACGGTCAGGTGGTCACCACCGCGGTCACCAACATGGACATTCATGATATTTGCCGCGCCGGCCGCACCTACGGCGTCCGCGGCCTCTTTGTCGTGACGCCGGTCAAACCGCTGCAAAAGCTCGCGCTCAAGATCATCGATCATTGGGAAACGGGATACGGCAGCCAGTACAACGCGACGCGCAAAGAAGCGCTTGCGCTCGCGCGGATTTGCGACGCTCTCGACGACGCGATCATCGCGATCGAGCGTGAAACCGGCGCCAAGCCGATTTTGATTGCCACCTCGGCACGGCCCGCGGGAAAGCGCACCTCTTTCGTCGCCTTAAAAGACATGTTAAATAGACAGACTCGGCCCTTTCTCCTGCTCTTCGGTACCGGATGGGGCCTGACGGAAACCATACTTTCACAAGCAGACTACACGCTGGAAGCGATCGAGGGGAGCGCCGATTTTAATCACCTATCGGTGCGCTCGGCGGCGGCCATTATTTTGGATCGCCTGTTAGGATGCCGGTGATAAACAGGAGTCAATCATGAATATTGTCGGTCAACTGGAAGCACAGCAAACGAAACAAGAACCGCCCGCGGTCCGCCCCGGCGAGACTGTTCGCGTCCATGTAAAAGTCGTCGAAGGCGAAAAAGAACGCACGCAAATCTTTGAAGGCATCGTGATCGCGATGTCGGGCAGCGGCAACCGCGCCATGTTCACAGTGCGAAAGATTTCGTACGGCGTGGGCGTCGAGCGCATTTTTCCGATTCACTCGCCGCGTATCGACAAAGTCGAAGTCGTATCACGCGGCCGTGTACGGCGCGCCAAACTCTATTATCTTCGTGAAAGATCGGGGAAGGCCGCACGGCTACAGGGCGAAGAATAGCACCCGCATTTTAGCCGCCTAAAACGTTGCCGTTCCCGTCAAAGATCGCCCCCGGGTGAACGCGCAACTCAGCGACTCGGGCTTCGCCTTTGAAATAGCCGCCCGGCATCACTTCAAAACAACCCATCGACTGCACCGATCCCACCAACCGGCCCTCCAAATGGACCTGGCGGGCCGAAATATGCGCGTCGACCTGCGCATTGGCACCGATCACCAAAAGCTCGGTCGATTTGATCTCTCCGGTAAAATGGCCGTCGATTTTGACCGGCAGATTATAGCTCAGCTTGCCGGAGATCGAGGAGTTCGCAAACAACACCGTGCGCGGCGTCGCGCCGTGGATAAAGGAAGGATTTTCTCTGTCGTTTCCAGTGATCATAAGGGTCTCGTCATTGGAGTTGATTTTAGCACACAACTTTGTCGCTCCGCTAACAATACTTTGGCCTACAACCAAGCCGGCGAGCTGTGCTAGCATAAAATCATGGATCTGTTCGCGCCACCGCCGTCCCGGCAACGCAAGTCGTCGCAACCCTTGGCGGAGCGCATGCGGCCGGCCAAGATCGAGGAATTCGTCGGCCAAGATCACTTGCTCGGTCCGGGTAAGATTCTGACTAGCGCGGCCAAAACGGGCCAGCTTCAATCGTTGATCTTTTGGGGCCCGCCCGGCAGCGGCAAAACCACGCTTGCGCAAATCCTCGCCGACTCAGCCGGCGCGGTCTGCGTGCATTTCTCTGCCGTAACTTCGGGCGTCAAAGATTTAAAAAAAATCATCCAGGAGGCCGAGCAGCTACAACGAGCCGGCCAAGCGACGGTGCTGTTCGTCGACGAGATCCACCATTTTAACAAAGCCCAGCAGGATAATTTTCTGCCCCACGTCGAACGCGGCACCTTAACCTTGATCGGCGCTACGACGGAGAATCCTTCTTTCGAAGTCATTTCGCCGCTACTCTCGCGCTGCCGGGTGTTGGTGCTTAAAGCGCTTTCACCGGCGGAGATCGGCACGATCGTCGACCGCGCGCTGCACGACCCAAACCGGGGACTGGGATCGTTGAGGCTTGAGATTACCGCGCCGGGCCGGTCGTTTCTAATCGAGCAGTCCCACGGCGATTGCCGGGTCGCGCTCAACGCTTTGGAAGCAGCCGCCGCACTCGCGCAAGCACAAGGCCAAAAGGAGATCGGGCTTGCGCATTTGCAAGAGGCCTTGCAAAAAACCCCGCTCCGTTATGACAAGGCCGGCGACGAGCATTACAATGTAATCTCGGCGTTCATCAAAAGCATGCGCGGCAGCGACCCGGATGCCGCGGTTTATTGGATGATGCGCATGATCGAGGCCGGCGAGGATCCGCTCTTTATCGCCCGGCGCATGGTGATTTTCGCGGCGGAAGATATCGGCAACGCCGATCCGCAAGCGCTGCAAGTCGCCGTCGCCGCTAAAGACGCTTTTCACTTCATCGGACTTCCCGAAGGACGGATTCCGCTGGCGCAGGCGGTGACCTACCTCGCCAGCGCGCCGAAATCGAATGCGTCCTACAAGGCGATGCTCACCGCCGCCGAAGATGTGCGCCAACATGGCGCGCTTCCGGTCCCGTTGCACTTGCGCAACGCGCCGACCCCTTTGATGCAAGATCTCGGCTACGGCAAAGATTACAAGTATGCGCACGATTACGAAGACCACTTCGTCGAGCAGGAGCATTTGCCAAAGGAGCTGCTCGGCAAACGCTATTATGCCCCGTCGGAGTCGGGGCAGGAAAAGCAAATCAAGGAGCGCCTTGAAGAGTGGGAAGAAAAAAAGAAAAGCTCAAAACACTAAGACGCCCGCGATCCTATTCTGCGCTGACTATTCTTTAATCCCCGCCAGATCCAGCAAAAACAGGTACGAGAACGCGGTCTCATGATGGCGGCGGAAGCGGCCCGAAGCGCCGCCATGGCCGGCCTCCATGTTGGTTTTGAGCAGTAAGCGATTTTTGTCGGTCTTGAGCTCGCGCAATTTAGCCGCCCATTTGGCCGGCTCCCAGTATTGCACTTGAGAATCGTGCAGCCCGCCGGTGATCAGCATGGCGGGATAAGCTTTTCTCTCGACGTTATCGTAGGGCGAGTAAGAAAGCATGTAATCGTAATATTCTTTCTGATTGGGATTGCCCCACTCGTCGTACTCACCGGTCGTGAGAGGAATCGAAGCGTCGAGCATGGTGGTCATCACGTCGACGAAAGGCACCTCGGCGACGATCCCTTTGAATAGATCGGGGCGCATATTGCTGATCGCGCCCACCAATAGCCCGCCGGCGCTCCGTCCCATGGCAAACAGCTTCTCCGGCTTGGTGAATTTTTCCCGGATAAGAAATTCTGCGCAGGCGATGAAATCAGTAAATGTGTTTTTCTTCTTGAGCAGCTTGCCGTCCTCGTACCAGCGTCGCCCCATCTCCTGCCCGCCGCGCACGTGCGCGATCGCGTAGACAAAACCGCGATCGACCAAACTTAGGCGCGGCGACGCAAACGACGCATCGATGCTGAAGCCGTAGGAGCCGTAGCCGTAGAGCAAAAGCGGATTGTCGCCGTTTCTCACCGTGCCCTTGCGGTACAGCAAGGAGATCGGAATCTCCGTGCCATCCGGCGCGGCAGCAAAAAACCGCTCGGTTACGTAACGCTCCGTATCGAAGCCGCCCAGCACCTCTTCGCGCTTGAGCAACGTTCTTTGCTGCGTCGCCATATCGTAATCGTAGATCGAGAGCGGCGTTTTCATCGACGTGTACTCGAAGCGCATCGTGGTCGTGTCGAACTGCAAATTGACGTTGAGATTGGCGCGGTACGCGGGCTCGTCGAACTCGAGGTAATGCCCTGCGCCGCCGAACCAGGGAACAATCCGGATCTGCGTGAGCCCGCGCGCGCGTTCTTCTAAAACAAAATGCTCTTTAAACAGCTCGAAATCGCCGAGATAAACACCATCCCGGTGAGGAATGATTTCCTGCCAATGCTCCCTCTCTGGTTTCTCCACCGGTGTCCACATCAAACGAAAGTTTTTCGCATGATCGTTGGTACGGATCAGGAACCGATCGTCGAAATGATCGATGTGATATTCATGCTCGCGCTCGCGCGGCAGAAAGATTTTAGACTCACCGAACGGACGATCGGCTTCGAGATAGCGGTATTCTTGGCTGTTGGTGTGCGAGGCGACGATCATCAGAAACTTCTTTGACTTGGTTTTGAAAATGTAAGCGACAAAGGTCTCATCGTCCTCTTGGTAGACCCGTTGATCCTCCGCCGGATCGGTGCCAACGACGTGGCGGTAGATTTGATATTGGCGCAGCGTGATCTCGTCCTGCTTGCCGTAGAATAAAGTCTTGTTGTCGTTCGCCCAGGCGAGATTCTCCGTTACGTTGGGCAACACATCCGGCAGCATCTCACCGGTGGTTAGGTTTTTTAGGTAACCGGTATGAATACGCCGCCCCTGCGTGTCGATGGCGTAGGCAAGAATGTCCTGGCCAGAGCTTACCGCCGAGCCGCCGATGGAAAAAAACTCATGCCCCTCCGCCAGTATATTGGCGTCGAGCATAATCTCCTCTGGCTGATCCAGCGCACCGCGCTTACGCGCGTAGATCGCATATTCTTTGCCCTGCTCATACCGCGTGTAGTAGAAGTAGTCGTCGCGCCTGTACGGCACCGACATGTCGGTCTGTTTGAACCGCCCCTTGATCTCCTCAAAAAGCTTTTCCTCGAAATCGCCCGTATGCGCCATCTCTTTGGCCGCGCGCTCATTCTCCTCGTTCAGGTATTTAATGA
The DNA here is from genome assembly GCA_963755715.1 of uncultured delta proteobacterium. Classification (GTDB taxonomy): domain Bacteria; phylum Desulfobacterota; class Binatia; order UBA9968; family UBA9968; genus DP-20. The sequence goes on along the minus strand of CAVWLW010000028.1, from coordinate 21,508 downwards.
CCTCGGGATCCTCCCGCTCGCGCAGCCAGTGGTAATCATCAACGCGCACATGACCGTGTTTCTCGATCTTTGTGGGAATCTTTTTGACCATGCGAGCCTCCTTCCAGCCGGCGCACCATAAGCGGCGATTTTAGATAATTTTGGCGGCGAACTCTAGGAGGAGTTTTGGCGCAACGAAAAATATAAGGAGGATAGTGCGGCCATGCGGCCGCTGTTGATATTGTACCCTTAATTAACCCGTCGAAACGACCGACGCAAGTTTATTTTTGGCTCCTTAATTCCTCCACCTCCGCCCCCCTCACCCATCCAATCGCACCAGTCTTGGTCTTCACCATGTACCAAAACTCGCCGGCGCCGGAGACTTTGCCGAGCGGGACCAAGTCGTCGCCGCGGTCGAGCTTGCCGATGATTTCCGATTGCGCGTCCTGCTGCCCATGCACCAAAACTCCAGTGCCTTTCGCGCGCAGCGTTTTCGGCAGAGGCGCCGCCGGTTCGAGTTCCATCGATCCGCCCACCGAACCGCTGCCGCCGCCGTCAGCGATGAGCTTGCGAAAAACATCGACCACTTCACGCGCCGCCCAATCGCGCGTACCGGATTTCATGCCGATCGCCTGACCATGGGCGTCGATCAAATACGTCGCGGGAATGCCGTAGACACGATAGGAGGCCGATACCCGGCCATCGGTATCTAAGGGCGCGCGAAAATTTAGGCCGTTGGTTTTCATGTAGCGCTCGACCTGCGCCGCGCTTTCGCGCTGGTTGACGGCGAGTACGGTGAATCCTTGGCCGCCGAATGACCGGCTCAATTGCTCCATCGACGGCATCTCTTCTCGGCACGGTCCGCACCAGGTCGCCCAGAAATTGAGTAGTATTAAATTGCCGCGATTGCCGCTCAAGCTGGCCATGCCACCAGTGCCGTCTCTTAAATTGAAATCCGGCGCGCGCGCAAATGCCGGCTTGGCGAGGCCGATTGACTTGAGCAGCTCATCGGTCGAGGATCCGCCCTTACCTTGCTGTCCAGCCGCAAATCCCGGTGCCAGCACAGCCAAAGCCAGGCAGACAATACTAACTTCTTTGAATTTGCCGATGGTTCTGATCATTGGGCGTCTCCCATTTGACACGTCGAATCATTGGATAGGCTCATATCGAATCCGCGCCGTTCTGTCTAACCTTTAGCCGCGCGACGCAATCGCATTGACCGTCGATGTCGCATCGGCTACTCTCAACTCCGCAGCTAACGATCAGCACGCCGAACGGAGATTCGATGCACAGACTCGGTATAATTCTCTTGAGCGCCGTGGTCGCCTTTGGCGCTTTACGACAATCCATAAGCGCGCAAACGTCTCCTGACAAAATCACCCTCGGCACGATCACGCTCTCGCTCAATAATTTGCCGATCTACGTGGCCCAGGACAAAGGTTTCTTTGCCAAAGAGAACTTGTTCGTCGAAGCGGTGGTCCTGAATGCCAGCACGCGGGCGATTCCAGCGCTGATCGGCGGCTCGACGCAAATTTCCGCCTCTTCCGCCATGACCACCATCAGAGCCGTAGAGAAAGGTGCCAATCTTAAAATCGTCGGCGGCCTGATCAACGCGCCGGTTTACGATCTCTACGCGCCGGCGAAATACAAATCGATCAAAGAGTTAAAAGGCACGACGATCGGCGTGACGGGCCTGATTACCAGCGATACCGTGCTAATGAAGGAGATGCTCAAGGCTAACGGGCTGGAATACCCGCGCGACTACGCGATGCTCGCCATCGGCGGCACACCGGAACGCTGGCTCGCCATGCAGACGGGCAACGTCGCTGCGGGCATTTTGAGCCCGCCCTATACTTTCGTCGCCGACGAGGCGGGCTTCACCAATCTCGGCTCCACCGCGAAATACACGCCGAATTTCACCCAAACCGTCTTCAACGTGCGCGCGGAATGGGCGCAGGAGAAGAAAGCCGTGCTCGTGCGCTTTCTCCGCGCGACGTTGCGCGCGTCGCATTGGATTTATACGCAGAAGGAAGACACCGTGCGCATCATCGCCAAGCGATTCAAATTCAGCGAAAAGCATTCCGAAGCGGCATGGCGCTACTTCATCTCGAACAATGCGATTCCCAAAGACGGCGAAGTCAACGCTAAAGGCATGGACAAAGTTTTACAGTTGCTAGTCGAGGACGGTACCATGCGGCCGCCATTGCCCAAGACGGACAAATATATGGACATGACTTACCTGGACGAAGCGCGGCGCACGGCGCAATGACCCTGTCACTGGGCCTCTTTCCCGCCACAGCACTATTTTCCAAATGATGATAACGCGCCGCCGTTCGCTTCTCGTCCTGCTGATCACGCTCGCCGTCTCTTTCCACGGCGAGCCGCGCCCGGTCTTCGGCCAGAGCGCGAGCAAAGCGATCGTCCTCGCCTGGGACGGCACCGTCCCATCTTTCGTGAGTGAAATGCTCAAGCAGGGCAAGCTGCCCCATCTCTCGAAGCTGATCGAAAGCGGCGTTTTCGCCGACGACGTCGTTGCCGGATTTCCATCGAAGACCGCGCCGGGCTTTGCCTCGCTCATGACGGGCGCGCCGCCGCGCATCACCGGTATCACCGGCAATCGCGTGCCGCGCGCGCCGCGCGCCCAGTTCACGATCCTCGACAGCCTCGCCGGGTTCGCCGAGGCGCCTTTGCGCGCTCAGCCAATCTGGTCCGCCGCCGAGAGCGCGGGGAAAAAAGTGGTGGTCTCGCATATGCCGGCGTTTGCCGGCGAGCTCTCCGAGCAAGTCATACGATTTTCCGGCTACACGCTGACCGCCGGCCGCGACGGGATCGTGACCAAACGATCGATCCAAAACGAACCCGCGATATGGATCGATTCACCCGCCAGTGAAGCGCCGCCGGTGGAGATCGCTTTCACGGTGGGCGAAACGCGTTTTTACGGACTCCTCATCGACGATCCCATCGATACTCAAATCGGTTACGATACACTGCTCATCGCCACCGGGCGCGACGCCCGGGAGATCAAAACCAAGCTCAAGCCGGCGCCTGCCAGCGCCGGCGGAGAACTATTTTGGAGCGAACCGATCGCGGTGAAATCGAGCGGCAATCAAGACACCAAAACCTACTTTCGTCTGTTCGATCTCAAGCCCGACGGCAGCGATTTTTTTCTTTACTACACACGCCCGGCGCGCGACCTAACCGTACCGGAAACGGCAGTTCCTCCCGGCGCCACGGTGCGGACTTTTATCGGCAACGGCGCCAGTCTTCTCTACAATCAAGGCGCATTCGGTCGAACCCTTCCGAACGGCGGCAGCGGCGGCGCAGAAAGTCGCTATCTCGAAACAGTCGTCTTTGCGCAGCATCAATTGATGGAAACCAATCGCTGGGCGATGGAAAACTTGCCTTGGGATCTTTACCTAGCTTACACGCCGTTTCCCGACGAAGCCGAGCACGTGTGGCGTGGTTATCTCGACACGACCTTTCCCGGCTATCGTCAAGATTTGGCCAACCAACTCCGCCCGTTTTTAGAAAAGGTCTATCGCACCTCGGACGACCATCTCGGTTTACTTCTAAGCCGCCGTCCGCCGAATAGTCTTTTTGCCGTGATCTCCGATCACGGTATGCAGGGCATCAACAAACGGGTTGCGCTCAATCGCGCGCTCCAGGAAGCCGGGCTCTTGTTTCTCGACGGGCAAGGCAAAGTCGACCTGAGCAAAACCCGGATTCTCTATCCGGCGGTGAACAACGGCTATTTGTTGATCAATTCGACGGATCGAAAGAGCGGCATTGTGGCGCCGGAAGAGCGCGCGGCATTGATCGCCAAAGCGCGCGACGCACTCCTGGCCATTCGCGACGGCGAGCGCGCCGTCGTCAAATCGGTTTACGATGCGGAAACAGAGGGAACAAGCCGAGAGCTCGGCGGCGAAGTCGGCGGCGATCTCTACGTCGATCTCGCGCCGGGTTACGATTTTGATCCGCGCCTCGGCGCCGGCCCGCTCATCACCGACACCGAGCCCTACGGCACCCACGGCGCCGACCCGATGCAAGCCTCCATGCGTACGCTGATGGTGCTGAACGGCCCCGGCGTGCGCGCCGGACAGAAGCTTGCCAACGTGCGCATTATCGATTTCGCGCCGACGCTCGCCCGGCTCATAGGTATTCCCAAACCGAAAGACGCAACCGGCCGGGTGCTGAACGAGGCCCTCGCGCCGTCAATTATCGGCGCGCCGCCTTTGGAGCAACGACAAAAATCTTCACAGGAGAGCCTGCCATGACTGCCCAACCCGCCTGGCACCCGCCGTCCGCCGTCGCGCTCGAAGATGTGATCAAGTTGCATCATGAAGTCACGGCCATGCCGGATATCGCCATCGACGTGCGTGAAGATATTTTTCGCATCAGGGAACTGGAAATGGACTGGGACATCGGCGCCGTGATCTATCAGCCGCAAGATGCGAAGCGCATTCCGAGTGGTGCCGACGGCAAAAAAGCCGGCGTGTTCTTGCTGCATGGCGGCGTGTCCGATTTCAAATCCGTCGAGCGCATCGCGCGCACCCTGCCGTCCAAGTTTGGCATCAAAGTCGTTTCGATGACTTTTCCCGGACGATTCTATTTTCGCGATCCTGATCGGGATTGGCCTGGAGACGTCGAAAACGGCGATGGCACGGCGCGCACGCCGCTCTGGACCAAAGAAATGCGCATCACGCCGGACCAGTACACGATCGTCCAGGACACTTCGAAGCGCGAAGATTACGGCACGCTGATTTCCCTTTCGGCCAAGGAAGGCACGGAATTTTTCCAGCGCATGGCCGCCTGGCCGGCCGCTTTTGAACAAGCGATCCAGGAAACCGCCAGACGCCATTTTCCCGACGGCGAATTCTCTATCTACATTCACGGCCACTCCACCGGCGGCCCGTTCGCCATGATGGCCTCGCAGCGAGTGCCGAATATTGCCGGCCTGGTCGGTTACGGCAGCTCGCCTTTCGGTTGGATGTATCCCTTGATCAGCGGCGATGACTGGGAATTTCCGTTTAATCAATTGCGCCTGCGCACCTGGCGCGACACTGCGCGCTACATGTACGAGGGAATGAAAAACGAAGACATCGGCCTACCCATGCTCATCGAGCTCACTTTTGAACGCTGGGAAACAGCGAAAAAGCGCCCCAACTTCAAGGCCGAAGATTTCGTCCACAAAAATTCAACCAAAGCGCTGGAAGCCGCCGCGCGAGTTGCGGCCGAACGCTTGAAGCTTTCACACGATGAGACCGGGAAATTGGTGCAGCGCTATCTCGGCTACACGCGCGAGCTCAGCGGCCCCGGCATAAAACCCGTGCCGAATTTTCTCTCGATCCACGGCATCGACGATGACACGGTGACGCTCCAGCGCTGCGAAAGATCACTGCCGCTATTCGCCAAGCTCGATCCCGCGCCGAAGGTAAAAAGCATCTCCCTCGGCGCCGGCATCCACTCCTGGGGCTGGACGCATACACAACTGCCGCAAGGCATCGTGCCCCCGGTCGCCAAGCTCTGGCACGACGCGATCATGAACGGATATTTTCTGACCTAGAGAAAACTACAGGCGTCGGCAGGCCCGTCCCGCATGCATCGAAGAGCTCAGCCATCATACGCTTTGAACGGCTTGAACGATTTGAACTATTTGAACGAATTTTCTAGGGTATTGTCATGGCCGATAAAGACCATTTAATTCTCACCGCGATCGGACCGGATCAAGTCGGCTTGGTTCAACGCATCGCGGCATTTATTTCGCGCCACGACTGTAACATCGAAGACAGCAAGATGGCGGTTTTTTGCGGCGAATTCGCCGTGATCGTGCTGATCAGCGGCGAGGGTAAAATCTGGTGAAGATCGGCCGCGATTATCGCGAGATCGAAACCGAGACCGGTCTCGCGATATCCATCAAGACGCCGTCGACCAGAAAAACGCCGGAATCTTTTCTGCCCTATAAATTGACCGCCTCGTGCATGGACCATCCCGGCATCGTCTATCAGATCAGCGCCGCGCTGAGCGCTCTCGGGATCAATATCGAATCGATGGAAACCAAAACCTACGCGGCGCCGGTCAGCGGCACGCCGATTTTTCAGCTCGAAGCGAATATTGCGATTCCGGTGCGGACCAACATCAACCAATTGCGCGCGCGCTTCGCCGAGATTCAACGCGAAGAAAACATCGACATCGACTTGACCGCGGCGAAAAACTAGCGGCTGACGTGCAGCGCTGAAGCAGTGCTCGAAGCCGGCATTTCCGCGCTTTCCAAAATTTTCTGCTTGCGCCCAAGCCAAAGCCCGTTAATTAGCCAGGCGATAGAAAGCGGCACCGCAACCAGCGAAATCCCTGCCATGCCGATGCCCAACAATCCCAAGCCGGCATAAGACCAGGCGCCGACCTGATCGCCCAAACGGTAGATCACGGTGTCGATAAAACTTTTGGCCTTGTATTTGTCCTCACGCGGCACGACCGTAAACAAAACCTCGCGGCTGGGCCGGGCAAAAGCAAAATTGCCGGCGCGGCGAATCACCTGATAGATTACCAAGACCGCAATCGTCGGCGTCAACGCCAAAGCGCTGAATCCTAAGATGCTCATCAGCGGCAATAGCGCGAGGGTCAGCGCGACGCCGATCCAGCGCAACACGCGCCCGGTCAAAAAGAGCTGCGCGCCGAGCGTAAGAATATTTACCCACAAGTCCACACGCGCAAAGAAAGCGGTGCGCGCGCCGCGCTCGGCAAAGCTTTGTCTGGCTATTTCGGCCTGTTGAAAATAGAGAAACGTCGACGTGGTCGCAAAGAGCAATATGTAAACGCTTACGTTGATCAGATACGGCGAGCTGAGAGCGTGACGGAGACCGCCGAAGATGGAGCCGCCGATCACGGTTTCATCCCTTGGCGCAACGGAACTTGGAAGCAACGCGCTGGACAACCGCGACAGGCGGCGCACGCAGAACACGGCGAGTTCCAGCAGCGCAGCGGAAATCAGCAAGAGATAAATCGGCGCGACGTGCGGCGCCAGGGATGCGGTCAGGCTCGACCCGAAAATACCGCCAAGAGTGGCGCCGGCGGCAATAAAGCCGAAGAGCCGCTTGGCCTGCCCGGCGTCGAACACATCGACCATCAACGCCCAAAAAACCGAAACGACAAATAGATTAAAGACCGACGTCCAGATAAAGAACACCCGGCCGATCCAGATGTTCTGGGCCGCGCTGGCCCAATGAAGAGCAAGTCCAAAGATGAGCAGGTTGACGACGAAAAACCGATAGCTGATGGCGATGAATCTGATGCGCGGCAGGCGCGCGACCAGCGCCGCGAACGCCGGATTGACGGCGATCATACCGAGCAGTGTGCCGGTGAACAGCCACTGGAGATGTTCCACACCGCCGGCAACGCCCATCTCGTCACGGATGGGGCGCAGAATGTAATAGGAGAAAAGAACGCAAAAGATATAAAGCCATGACCAACCGAGTGCGCGCATCTCCGCGGGTTCGACGTCGATCACCGGCCGAAGCAAGCGCTGCCAAAAGCCGCTCGATAACGTGGCGCCGGATTCCGTCAACCCTAATCCCCTACCCTTCGCTCAGGCTATTTAGACATTGTCGATGAACTGTTCCATCTTGCGCCGCATGGCGGCGTCGGGCAGGCGGCCATGCGCCGCGCCGAGATTGTCGACGACGTATTTCGCCTGAGCCATGCCGGGCACCGCGCAGGTGATCGCCGGATGCGAAACGATGTATTTGAGAAAAAACTGCGCCCAGGATTGGCAATCGAACTCGCTCGCCCACTCCGGCAACTTCTTGCCCTGCACCGCGTTGAACAAACGTCCCGCGCCCGAAGGGTAAATTGATCATCACCGCCATGCCGCGATCGGGCGCCAGCGGAATGATGCGCTCGCCGGCGTCGCGGTTATCCAGAGCGTAATCGACTTGAATGAAGTCGAGAGCTTGCTTCTTCATCGTCTGCTCGAACTCGCCGTACTGATTATCGAATGAGGTCGTGATGCCGACGTAGCGAATCGCGCCCCGCCTGCTTCATGCCGCGCAGCGTGGCCAACTGCGTGTCGGTATCGCGCAAATTGTGCACCGCGATCAGATCGAGCTTGTTCGTGCGGTATTTCTTGAACGACTCCTCGATCTGTTTGATTCCTTCTTCACGCCCGATGTTGCGCAAGCTCACTTTGGTGGCGAGAAACAGCGAGTTGCGCACTTTGAGCTCGTCGACGAGCTCCCCGACCACGGCTTCCGCCGTGCCGTAAGACGGCGAGCTGTCGATCACCTTGCCGCCCAACGCTTGAAATTGCCGGATCGTTTCGCGCAGCGGCGCTTTCTCCGAGTCGTTCTTAATTTCTTCGTAGCGGCGCGCCGTGCCGATTCCTATGACGGGAATGCTTTCCCCCGACGAAGGAATTTGTTTTTGGATGAGGGGCTGGGTCTGCGCGAAAATGTCCGCCGGACGAAGCAACAACGAAGCGCCTAAACCAAGTCCAGCCTTGATAACGGTTCGACGATCCATATCCATAGTCATGACTCCTCAGGGCGCGAGGTTTTTCGATAGATAAGCACCGCCGATTACGGGTTACAAGCCGGCCGGTTCAGCCTTTGACCAACCATTCGGAATAATATCGCCACAGCGCGTCCACCGAGCTGTTGCCTCTACTCAAACGGCTTTGGAATGCGGCGATGTCTTCGTCGGGGATCGACGGAACCTTGCCCAGCGAAGCCGCTTGCAAATTCATCTTCGCCAAGGTGTCGAGCTTGATCGCCGTGAGCGTCGCCTGTTCGACGCTGGGTCCAACTGCGATCAAGCCATGGCCGCGCAGGATGCAAATATCCTGGTCGCCCATCACCGCCTGCATGGCGTGGACTTGCTCGACCGTGTTCAGCGTCAGCGTGCGTGGATAGACCGGAATGGGTTTCAAGGCCAGCCGCATGCTGCTCGGATCGTAGCCGCCGAAGATCGGTCTGAGCTCGATTCCCGCCATGCTGCAAAGCACCACCGAAGGCGGATGGGCATGCACGACGGCCGCCGCATTCGCTCTCGCCTTGTATATTTCGCCGTGGATGACCGCTTCGTTGGGCGGCTTGAGCCCGGCTTTCTTGTCCCGATTGCGGCCGTCGAGATCGGCGACAATAACATCGCTCGGCTTGGTAAAAAGCAGTCCGGTTTCTTTCGGTCCGCGGCCGCGGATCAGCATGTGCTCTTTATCGAGGCGAGCGCTGACGTGGCCCGTGGTTTCTTTGAACATGCCGAGCTTGGCGAGTATGCGGCACGACAACGCCACCTTGCGCGCTAAAGCGAGATCGGTTTTCACTTGTCCTCCTTATGTCGATGAAAATCTCCGGTAATTGGAAACCGGCGCGACTTTATCATGAACTTAGCCGCATGGCTCGTTTGACCGAGCCGCCAAAAATAGATTGTCGAAAGCCTTCGCAAAGGCTATATCAACTATTCTGAAACCGATCACCGTCATGAATGCCCAAGAAGAGGAGCCGCCCATGAAGATTTCATGCCGAGGCCGCGCCATGATCGTTCTCGGGGCTTTGCTTTTGATCGTTCGCATTGGCGCGCTTGAGGCGCCGGCGCAAACCCTCGACAAGATTCGCCTCGGCTATAGCGGCACGGGAATAAGCAGTTATTCGTTGGAAATCGGCAAACGCTTGGGTATTTTCCGACGCAACGGACTCGACGTAGAGGTCGTCTACGTCAACAGCGGTTCGCTGCTCAATCAAGCGCTGATCTCTGGCACCTTTGACGTTTCGTTGTCACAAGGCTCGGAAGCTATGCTGGCGAAAATGCGCGGTGCCGACATGCGCATCGTCGCCGTCATCGCCAATCGATTCAATCACGTCTACATCACCGCGCCGTCGATCACATCCATGAAACAGTTAAAAGGCAAAAGGATCGCGGTCAGCCGCTTTGGTTCGGGATCGCACTTTCAAAGTAATCTAGCACTCAAAGACGGCGGCCTGGATCCGGACAAGGACGTCACAACTCTTGCAAATCGGCAATTCGGGCGCGCGCATGGCAGCGATCCTGAGCGGCACAGTGGACGGCACCATCATGGCCGCCGACTTCGTCCCGAAGGCGAAACGAGAAGGATTCAACATACTGACCGACCTCGCCGATACGAAAATCGAGTATCCGTTTCTCTCGCTCAACATGATGGGCCCATACATCGACCGCAATTTGAAACTGGCCAAGGCGCTGATCAAGAGCATGTCCGAATCGATCCGAGCGCTTCAGACCGACGCAACGAACGCAAAGATAGCGATCCGCGCGGCATTGAAAACCGACGACGTGGAAACCATTGATTATGCGCTCTCGCGCAGCGTTCGTGTCCTGGATCCGCGGCCGTTTCCCACTGTCGCCGGTATTCAAACCGTGCTCGATGAAATCGGCAAAGAAGCCAAGGGGAAGACCATCAAGTTCGACGATTTCGTCGACATGCGCGCACTCAGAGAACTGGAGAAAGAAGGATTTTTCAAGTAGCAGCGCTAAGACAGATTGATCTGTACCAGAACCAAAGGCGCATCGCCTTCCGCGCCTTTGCCTTCACTCTGTAAGAGCGGCGCCGGCAGAGCCGGTCGGATCTGTTCAATCTTCTTCCAGGTCTGCTCCGGCATGATGAGGTAATCTTTGCCCACGCCGATCTTAGCTGCGACTTCAGCGAGCGGCCGCTCTAGCGGCTCGATCACCTTGCCGTGATAAAACACTACGGGGTCGCTGTTGAATTCCCCGAAAAGATAGACCGCCGTTTCGGGCCCTATTCGCCGCTCCATGTTCATGACAAAGTCGCGATAACTTTTGCTCGTCGCGATCACGGGGATAACGACGGCCCGGCTGATGAATCCAAGCGACACGCCGATGAATACGAGCAGCAGAGCCGCTTGGCGGATCTTGCCGTGCCAAAAGGCGCGTCCGAGCGCCAACCAGAGTACAGCGGATAAGAATGCTACCACGGTGAATACGGCGCCAAACGTGTCCAAGGCATCTTGAACGACCAACAGATTGGCGCGGTCCTTCGGTTTGAGCAAACCGGCGATCGGTCCGAAGAACCAGCCCGGCTCATGATTCCAAATCGCGCCGATGGTGATGACCAATAGTAGCGCACCGGTCAAAACGGCGATGCCGGCAACGATGCGATAGAGAATCAGTCGTGCGCCGGTTGAAACGCCATGGTGATAAACCCAGGCCGCGAGTAACAGCGCCAGCGGCGGATACAAAGGCAAGAGGTAGACGGGTCGTTTTCCCGCCGACAACGAAAAGAAAACGAACATGACCAGAAACCACGACTTGAAAAACAGCCGATCATCGTCGCCGCGTGCACCCGGCTGAAACACGTCCCAAAGCATGAACGGCAAAAAAAGACTCCACGGCAATCCCAAACTGAAAAGATAGGAGAAGTAATAATAAACTGGATGGCTGTGCCCGGAACCGCCGAAAAAGCGCTTGAGGTTTTCTTGAAGCAGTTGGCGATCGACGAATCCTTCGCCGCCCCGGGTAAACGCCATCCCGTACCATCCGACCGCGAGGAGGAGAGTTATGATCACACCCGGATGGAAGGCGAACTTTAGGATTAAATCCCATTTTCTTTTTACGGCGAGAAACACCGCGATCACCAGTCCCGGCAAAAGTATTCCCAGCGGGCCCTTTGCCAGCGTGCCGATGCCAACCAGCGCGTACAACGCGAAATACCACAGGGAATGGATTAGAAAGCCGCGATAAAGCGCATAGAAAATAACTAAACTGAGGGTTACGAAAAAACACAGGGTCATGTCGACCCGCGCGCTCAAGGCTTGATCGTTATAAACCATGGTCGTGGCGAGTATCGCCCCGGCAAGCAGTCCGATTGCCCCGCCATATAACTTTCTGCCGAGAACATAGACAAAGAGGACACCGAGCGTGGCGTAAAGGGCGGACGGAAACCGGATAGTGGTCTCGTCCAATTTACCTGTGACTTTGGCAACCAACGCCGCCGACCAGTGAAACAGCGGCGGCTTGGATGGAATCGCCGTCGCCCGTTTGAGTGGGAACAGCCATTCGCCGCGCTGCACGATATCTTGCACAGCCAAAGCCTCTCTCGGTTCGCCCTTGTCAAAGAAGGAAACGTTGCCGAGGTATGGAAAATACAAGATCCCGCACAGCGCAATGAGCAGGACAAGGTGCGAGGTCAATTTAGTCCGATCACTCATCTTTCTTTCCTTAACATTTATTGCCGGCCTGCTCTTCTAATTAACGCATATAAAATGCCGTCGTCGAGAAACACCGCAATTCAATTGGGCCACATTATCAGTCCGTAGGCTGTAAATTTAAGAGATTGGCTCTCGGGCTTCGGCGGGACGCGCGCCGAGCAACAAAAGGAGCGCGGGCAACACTATCAATACCAGAGGAAACTGAATCATCAAGCCGGAGACGATCGCGATAGCCAGCGGTTGTTGCATCGCGGCCCCTTGGCCGATGCCTAACGCGAGCGGCAGGAGAGCAAAAATCGCCGCCAGGGTCGTCATGGCGATCGGTCGCATGCGGTTGTTGCCGGCCTGGATCAGCCGCGCCACCGGATCGCGTTCGCCGCTGAGATCGGCGTATTCGGCTAGATAAAAAATCGCCACTTCCGTCACGATACCGACGATCATGGTCATGCCCATCATCGATGATACATTTATTTCCGTGCCGGTCAGCCACAGCCCGACAAAGACTGCGGCCATCGCAAACAGCGTCGTCACGAGCACCGCAAAGGCCACGCGAAAGCTTTCGAACAGAAAGAGCAGCAACAAAAAAACCAGAGCGACGGCGCCAAAAAAAACCGCCACGAGGCCCGCGAAGGCGTCCTGCTGTTCGGCGTAGAGACCGCCCAAGTCGTAGTAAACCCCTGAGGGCACGATTCCCGGACGAGCCAATGCCTGCTTAACTTGAGCAATCACCGAGCCGATGTCCCGGCCACTGATTCGGCCGGTGACGGCGACCATTTGCTTGAGATTGTCCCGGGTAATTTCCGGCTGCCCGGTCACCGCTGTGAGATTTGCGACCCTCTTCAATGGAAATAAGTGGCCGTCCGGCGCGCGCATGCGCAAGTCTTCGAGGTCGTGTTGAGTGGCTCGAAGGCCATGCGGTATCCACGCCCGCACGCCGATCATCTTCGGCCCGCTCTGGACCTGAGTTGTAACGACTCCGGTCAGATAGTTTGACACCATTTGCGTGACCGCATCGGGATCGACGCCTTCCAGGCTGGCTTTGACTCGATCGATTTGAATGTCCAGTGCGTCACCCGCCAGCACGATGCCGCTTTTGACATCGACCACGCCGGGAATTTTTTCGATAGCATTGGCGACTGCAGGTCCGAGCTTCAACAGCAGGTTGCCATCATCGGAATAAAGTTTGATTTCGATCGGCTGCGGTACCGCGGTCAGATCGCCGATCAGATCTTCCATTAACTGCGCCAGCTCAATTTCCAGCCCCGGCACCTGCCCTTCCACCTTCTTACGCACCTCGTCCATGACCGCCTCGATGTCGCGCCGGGGCAGCGGCTTGAGGCGCACGAAGAAGTCGCCCATGTTGGCCTCCGTCAATCCGCCGCCAAGCTGCAAGCCGGTGCGCCGCGAATAGGTCTCCACCTCAGGCGTCGCGCGCAGAATTGCTTCGACCCGGCGCAACAGGCGATCTGTTTCGGTGAGCGACGTACCCGGTTCAGAGCGGTAATCGAGGATAAAGCCGCCTTCGTCCATAGACGGCATAAAACCGGAGCCGAGGTTGCGCTCGCACAGCCAACCGGCGGCAATCAGCACGGCTGCGATGAACAACACGACCACCGGGCGAACGAGCACTCGGCGGAGCAGCGTCTCATAAGTCCGGCGCGCTCGCGCGGTAAAACGGCCCTGTTTTTCTTGTCCCGCGTCTTGCTCGTTCAGAAAACGATCCGTCAGCAGCGGAACCGCCAACCACGCCACCACGAAAGAAATAACCAGGCTGGCCGCCATCGTCAGAGATAGCGCTTTGAAAAAAGCGCCGGTGACGCCGGACAGAAACGCCAAAGGCGCAAAAATGATGATCGTCGAGGCCGACGATCCCGCGAGGGATTTGGTAAATTCCGTAGCCGCTCGGAGCGCGCGCCCCCGCAGCGCGCCGCCTTCGCCCAGCCGGCGCGCGATGTGCTCGACCATGACAATCGCATCGTCGATGATGAGTCCCACGGCGGCCGCCATGCCGCCGAGAGTCATCATATTAAAACTCATGTTAAAAACGTAAAGCAGCAGCACCGTGGCGGCGAGCACGCTCGGCACGGCAATCGCGGCGATCAAGGTGACTTTCAAATTGCGCAGAAACAGCAGAAGAATGAGCACGGCGAAAACAACGCCGACGATGATCGCGTCGCGCACACTCTGCGCCGAGGAGACGATCAGCTCGCTTTGATCGTACCAGTTGGCCACCTTGACGCCGGCCGGCAGCTGTTTGCGAAATTCAGCGAGCTTGGTTTTGATATCGCGGGCGATCTGCACCGTATTGCCGCCGGGCTGTTGATGGACTTGAAAAATCACCGCGTCGTGGCCGTCAGCGGTCACGCGCACCCATTGCGGCGCTGTCCCTTCGCTGACCGTGGCTACGTCTGTGAGCCGCACCAAACCCGCGGGACCCGAGCGGAGGATCGTGTTGCGGATCTGCTCGAGGCTCACAAGCCTCGTGTCGGACATGGCGAGATAAAGCTTGTAATGATCTTCCAGGCGACCCACGGCCTGAATCACGTTGGCGGCCGAGAGCGCCTTGGCGACGTCGCTCAAAGCCAGACCGTAAGAATCCAGACGCGCCGGATTGACGATCGCTTGATACTCTCTTTGAGCACCCCCGAGAACTTCGATCTTGGCGACTCCGCTGATCGTCGAAAGCAAAGGCCGCAGTTGGTACAACGCGATGTCGCGAAGCTCGACCAAAGAACGGCTGTCAGAGGTCAAGCTGTAGGCGAGCACGGGAAACACCGTCGGATCCATCCGGCGAACATTCGAAGTGGTGCCGGACGGCAAGTTTGGCATGACTTGATTGATTGCTGACTCGATCTGCAACAGGGCCGCCACCATGTCTTCGCCCCAAGCGAAATTGATCGATACTTCCGCGCTGCCGCGGCTCGTCGTCGAGCGCAGATTGCGCACGCCGGGGACCGCTCGAACTGCCTGTTCGATCGGCAAGGTCACCTCGATCATCATCCGTTCGGCGGGACGATCCCCGGCATCGAGGCTAACGACGACTCTCGGAAAGCTGATGTACGGGAAGAGCGCCACAGGCAGATTGCGGATCTCCGCCACGCCGCCGACGACCAACACCGCAATCAAGAACAAGAGCGAAGACCGATGTCGCTGTGTCCAACCGGCAAAGTTCATCGAGATGCGTCGACTTTGACTGTCATCCCGTCTTTTAGCTCGTAATTTCCCACCGTAACCACCAGATCGCCCGGCCGGAGATCATCGGCGATGACTTCGGTTTCGTTCTGATCCTGCAAGCCGACGTGCACCTGATGTTCTTGAGCCCGACCTTCTTTGGTCGTGAAAAGAATAAAATGATCTTCTTCGGGAAGGACCGCGGATCGAGGAACGATCAATCCCCGTTCGGAGGCGATGGCAATTTTTCCGGCAACGAATTCTCCCAAGAGAAAGTTGGCGTTTGCCGGCGGCGCGGTAAAAACTTGCACGAGACGAGTCGTCGGATCGGCGGCGTGGGAAATTTTACGGATCAGACCGGAAACAGTTTTGGCAGCCGGCGCGTTCACGCGCGCCAGCGATACTGCCTGGCCAAGTTTCACCTTGTCGACGTTTTCCGGCTCAATCCCCAGCCGCACTTCGAGACGATTTTGCGCGACCATTTCGATCATCGAGCTCCCGGCCGGGACAATGGCGCCTTCCTGTGCGGAAATCTTCGAGATCAACCCGTGAACGCCGGCATGAACAGCGCGCGTGCCGTCAAGCTCTCGGCGCCGCAGACTCTCGAGCTTCTCGCGAGCTTGTTCCAAAGCCTGCTTTCCTTGCAGCAGCTGATCATTGGTCGCCAGCTTGAGATCGAAGCGCTGTTGCAGAAAATCGAGCGCCTTTTGCGCCGATTCGAATTCGTTGCGGGCGAGATCGGTTTGAAGCTTGGCATCCGCGCTCGGCTCGATTTCCAACAGAAGATCGCCCTGGGAAACGCGTTGTGATTCGCTCACGAGAATGCGGCGCACCCGGCTCTCAAAAGGCACGGATACCGTTTGAACGGCGCCGGCTGCCGGCACCACCGTGCCGTAAACTGTGATCTCCTCGGTAACGGCGCCTTGCCGAATCGGCGCAACCTTCACGGGCGCTTCGACGTCCGACGACGATCCTGCCTTTGAGACCGACCCCGCATCTTCGGCATGCGATTGTCCGTTAGAAGAAAACCGCAGGTAACCGATCGCCAAAGCGCCAGCGACGAGCGCAATGCTGAAACCGATCGATAACATCCGCTTCATGGGATTGCTCCCTTCTTGTCTCCTTGTGCCAAATAACCTCCGCTCGCGATTTCAAGCCCGACGCGCAGATCGTCGAGTTGATGATTGAGATCGATCAGCTCCAATTGTTTGGCGGTCAATTCGGCTCTGGCATTGTAATAGGTCACGACATCGGCGTTACCCTGCCGCAGGGCGACTCCGTAAGATTCGACTACTTTTTGCATTGTCGGAATCGATCTTTCGGCAACTTCGCGCTGGCGCCTTAGCGACTCGACGTTGGCTAGAATGTGCGCCACCTCGCCGCGCGCTTCGAACACGCGCGCAATATATTCGTCGAAAAGCTTGGACCGCGTTGCGCTTTCCAGAGCAATACCGCCCTGGTTTCGGTCGAAAAGCGGCAGGTCAATAGTAATGCCGAAGCCGGTCGAGACGACGTCGGTGGTGTCTCTGGCGCGCGAGAAGCCGAGACTGATTTTCGGAAACTGCTGCAGAATCGCGGCACGCAGCCGCTCCTCTTGGCTCTGATAGCCGCTTTTAAGCGCCAACAAGTCGAGCCGCCGGTCCTCGATCTCGTCGGTGAACTCTTGCAATGGCGGCAGCGCTTTTGTCCAGGAAATCTCGTCTTGTGACTGTAATTGCAAAATAACTTCCGGTGGAAAGCCGAGCAACTCATTGAGGGTCAGACGCTCTTGTTCCCGTTGCTGCTTCTTCATGAGCACGTCGGCGCGCGTTTTGTTCAACGCCGCTTCCGCGGCGGCAACCTCGATCGTCGTCACGAAGCCGCGATCGAACGCTCGCCTAACGACATCGAGATTTTGCCGCAAGCCTTCTTCCTCGGCTCCGGCAATCTCTAATTGACGGTCGAGAAAATGAAGGTGCAGAACCTGCAACTTCGCCGCTTCGGCTGTTTGCCATTCCTGCCAGGCCACGTCGAGATTTACGGCAGCCGCATCGGAAGCCGCCGCAGCGATCTTGGCGCTCCGAGAGATCAACGCCGTCACCTCCCAGTTTAGATTAATGCCGTATCCCGGAACCAAACCCTGCTCGGCATTTCCCGTTGGAATGTCCCGCGTGTAGGAGAGCTGCGGATTGGGGAGAATGCCCGCCTGAAGGACCTGGGCAGATGCAATACCCCGTTGGTCGCGCACGGAACGAAGCTTAAGATTAGCCAGGACAGCTAGGATCGCCGCTTCGTCGGCCGACAACCCATCGCTCATATCCAGTTCGATCGGTTTTAATATCGGATGCTTGATTTGTCGCGCTTCGATGCGGATTTGCGCCATATCCGGCGCCGTAAGAGCGCTTTTGACCTCATTATCCAGAGGCTTGGCTGTGTAACCGACGCAGCTTTGCGCCAAGCCCATAAACAGGATCAGCAAGCTGGCGTGTTTTCTCGATCGACGTACGTTCATCGAGTTTGCTCCCCGGTTATTCGCGAGCCCCGAGAAAGCGCGAACAAGAAAACGAATTCTCCTTCTTTCAGCTTCGGGCTCCACTCATGCGCCATTTGCACACAAGTCACACGAAAATAAATAGCGCGACCGTAATAAGGCTCGTTGTCCGGCGCTTCACGATGGCGTGCTGGATAAACCAGGATCAAACGCGGCGACACTGCTCGTTTGGCCGGCTGAAGTATGCCGCAGTTCGTCGTGGCATGCGTCGACGACAAGGTCGACCGGCACGCCGTTCGGCCGGAACACGACTCGGGCGAGCTCGGCGGGTGGTCCCCAATGATCGAAATTCGCCTGCAAAAAGATTGCAATCGTTCTTACGCGGAGCGCGCAAGCAAGATGAACCGGGCCGCTATCGCAGCCGACGAAGAGTTTGCAATTGGCAACGAGCGCGGCAAAAGCGCGCACGTCGGGCTCGAGTAGGACCGGCACGCCGGGCCCGAGCGCGTCAGAGAAGTAGCCAAGTAAATCGCTCTCTTCCGGGCCGATAAAAACGATCGGCTGCATCCCCTCTGCGCGCAGTCGCCGCGCCAGTTCCAGGAAGTTTTCTTTGGCCCAGCGCTTGCCGCGAGCCTTTCGTCCGCCGACGAAGACGCCGAGGACCGGAGCAGCGGCGCCGGGGATAAGAGCCTGGATGCGCCGGCCAGCCTCGCGCGATTTCCCCAGCCGACAGGATCAATGTCGGATAAACCGGTGGGCTTTCCAGTCCCATGGAACGAACCAACTCGGGTAAGACGGCATATTTGTTGAGCGGCGACGATCTGACAAGTCGAATATTGAACCAGCGGTCCCATTGCCCTTTCAATCCGACCCGGAAACGCGCCGCGGAAAATCCGACGATGAACGAACCCAAGGCTGCGCTCGAGCCGCTAACGTCGACGGCCAAATCATACTTTGCCTTGCGAATTCTTTTCAGTAACGCGAGATAGGACCAGCAGACTTTGGGAAAACTCCGAGCCGCTTCGTAGTGATGGTCGATGGGCAAGTTTCGAAAAAGAGTTTTGGAGATGCGCGGCCCGACAAAGTCGATCCGCGCCGCGGGAAAGTTTTTCCGAAAGAGCAGTATCGCCGGCGTCGCGAGTATGGAATCGCCCATGCGAAAAAGGCTTCGCACCAGGAGAATTCTTTGGATCTCCGTTTGACGAAAATCGGCCCGCTGCTCGGGCGCCGCCGGAGTCAACCAATTCATCACCCGCATGACGCACCCGCGTGTCGCTCGATCCAAGCGATAACGAAACGCCTTCTTTGTCTCGCCGGTCACTGTCACTCACAATCCTCCGATGAAAGTAATAAATCATTTTTGCGCCGGATGGACAACGAAGCAATGCCGAAGGATTACCTAAAGATTTCGCAAAGATTACATTCCTGAAAGGCGGAGACCGGGGCTTATTATGCGGCGTGGCTAAGCGGCAAATAGAGCGCGAAAACGGAGCCCCCGGCAGGATTGGGAGAGGCGTCGACCTGGTCTCGATGAGTTTGGGCAACATCGGTTAATAAGTCGCCCGTTCTCCGCGATCTGTGGCAAATTTCAGGAGAAAAGCCGTGCGCGATCTTGAATAGGCCTTTTTCTCCACTTAATGTCTAAATTAGCGGTGGTTGGTTTATGAAAATCAGGACGATTTATCCAGCAATATTTATGTGCGTATCGATCCTGGTGACAACCTGCATAAGTCTAACAGCCGCACAAACCGCGCCTGCTCCTGAAAAGCAGAAAATCGAAGCATTGATTGGGCGGGTAGGCCAACTTAAAGACGTAAAAATCATTCGGAATGGCTGGTCCTATGAACCCGCGACCGCCGCTCGTTTTCTGCGCGGTAAATGGGCAGCCAACGACGCTGAAATAAAAACCGCGCGCGACTTTATAGATAAGGTCGCCAGCATCTCCGGCACATCCGGCAAACCCTACCTCATTCGTTTTAAGGACGGCCGGGAATTGCCAAGTCGGGAATTTCTTCTCGCGGAGCTGAGGACAATAGAACCGTAACTACTCGCCGGGGGGCATCCTCACATCGATTTTGTACTTGCCCCCATTGACGCGCGGGGCGTGCGCTTACGCTTGTCGGCCCGTCTGATTCCGGGAAGTCGAGCGTACTTTGCTGTCTCAACCGTCTCGTCGAGCCGTCGTCGGGCATGGTGCTATTCGATGGCGCGATACCCGATCGCTAGATCCCCGCGAGCTCCGGTGCCGCGCTCGTCATGCAGACACCCGTGATGTTGGAAGGAACGGTCCGCGATAATCTCTGCATCGGTCCTGCCGGCGTACGAGGCGATTTCTCGGAGGAGCGACCGGGAGGAACGCTCAAGGAGACGATTAGTATTTGCGCCGCCAATCATGCACCGAGCCTGTTGACCGATGAAAGGTACGGAGCGAGTACTATTCTCTCATGACAAGTTTCACCGGATGGGATTTCTGAACAACGAACGAGAGCATAAGGTGAACGATCTGATTTTCGAGATAGACCATCTTTCCCTCGCCTATCCGGGGGGTCGCGGGCATTCCGCAATTGACATCCTGAATGATATCTCTTTCAGCGTAAAGCGTGGGGGCGCGCTCACGCTTGTCGGCCCGTCTGGTTCCGGGAAGTCGACTGTGCTTCGCTGTCTCAACCGCCTCGTCGAGCCGTCGTCGGGAACGGTGCGATTCGACGGGCGCGACACCCGATCGTTGGATCCCCGTGAGCTCCGGTGTCGCGTCGCGCTTGTCATGCAGACACCCGTGATGTTCGAAGGAACGGTCCGCGACAATCTCTGCATCCGCCCTGCCGGCGTACGAGGCGACTTCTCGGAAGAGCGACTGGGAGCGACACTCGATGAAGTCGGACTTGAGTCGACGCTTCTCGACCGTGAAGCGATGACGCTCTCCGGGGGCGAGAAGCAGCGCGTGACGATCGCGCGGGCACTGCTGCGCGACCCGCAGGCGCTTCTCCTCGACGAGCCCACATCGGCGCTCGATCCACCTAACGCGCTTCTTGTGGTTGAGACCGTCTCGCGCCTTTGCGCGGCGCGTGGCCTGAGCATCATCGCGGTGACGCACCAGCCTGATCTCGTCCACAGACTCGGCGGCGGATTGCTTTATCTGATCAAGGGGCGGATCGAAGCGTTCCAGTCACTGGACGGTCCAGACGCCAATGCTCCAATGGACGCGCGCCTTCGGGCTTTTCTGGCGGGCGAGAAGATCGCCGGCGGGAGCGGCCACACGTGAGCCCGATCATCGATCTGTCGGTTGGGCAACTGGCGATGGCGCTCCTCCTCGTCGCCGCGATCGTCGTGGTGTCGATTCGCCAGTCGCTCGGACTCGAGCGCGATCTCGTGGTCGGCACTGTTCGAGCTATCGTTCAGCTCTACGTGGTTGGTCTCATCCTTGCCGCGGTGTTCGCGGCCGCACGTTGGTATTGGGTCCTCTTGATCCTTGGCGTTATGACAGGGGTGGCCACGCAGGCAGCGGTGTCTCGTCTCGGCAAGCCACTGCCGGGCGGAGCGTGGATTGCCGCGATGGCGCTGACTGTCTCGACAGCCGCGACGCTCGCGTACGTGATCGGTGTTGTCGTACGGGTGGACCCTTGGTACGAACCTCGGTACATCATTCCTATCGCGGGCATGATCCTCGGCAATTCGATGACGAGCGCGGCACTTG